>NZ_FQVK01000001.1 GCF_900129345.1 Ruegeria intermedia
AGGTCTAACCGAGGAAGAGATCGCCTTCTACGACGCTCTCGCCACCAATGAGAGCGCGATCGAGGTCCTCGGGAACGACTCTCTGAAGCTGATTGCGCACGAGCTTCTTGAGAGCCTCAAGTCAAACGTGACGGTGGACTGGTCCCATCGCGAGTCTGCGCGGGCGCGCATGCGGGTTCTGGTGAAACGCATCTTGCGTAAGTACGGGTATCCTCCAGACCTGCAGGACGCTGCGATCAGGACCGTTCTGCAACAGGCGGAAGCGCTGTCTTCGCAATGGGCCAATTGAGTGCCGTTGGTTCGAGAAAACAATGTTGATTTGAACCCACCGCGAGGCGCGGCACACCTGGCAGCGCGCTCTACACCTGTCGGGACGCTGGCGAACGTCCGATCTCGGTCGGTTCTCGCCGGTTGCCACCCGCAGCGAAGTGTTCAGGTTGCATTACATATTTTTCGAGTTAAATCAGTAGCTTACGGAAAATTCACCAAATCCGCGCAGTCATCAGGTTCAGAGAATATCGGCCCGGAGAGACCAATTCTGGCCATCTCGCGCCGGGGCCGGTTAACAGCCCCACTCGCATAACCCTTGAAAACAACGGAAAATTTCGGGCGCGGCCGGATCGAGAGAACGCTTTCCCAAGGGCAAGTGGCGGAGCGAGATGGATTCGAAACGTTGGGAAAAAGGAGGTGTCTCGCGGCCGAACGAGCAACCTCTTTCGCCCGAAGAAGGCTTCCAACGACAGGACACAGCCAACGCTAATCCACATCTTTAGATGCCAAACGGTGCAGTTCTTGGATCCGCTTATCTATGATCCGCAGAACAAGCAACTAAATTGCGCGGGCAATGACCATGCACCTGCCTACCATAGCTGTTCGCCCGACGCCTCGGGATCGCGAGACGCTTCTGTCGTACCTGTCGCGTGCGGCGGTGATGCGGGAGTTGGGGTTGTGGGAGTTCACCTCGGAACTCGGGCTATCGCAGAAGGCCTTGATCGCGTTGGATCCGGATGCGGTGACCGAGGTTGGTGCTTTGTTCGAACTGTCACCTGACGAGATCGCGGAGCTTGTTTCCTGGTCACCCCGGTCGGTTGCCGGGGTGCGCATGCATTTCCGGAACGAACAGGTCGTCTCGCGCGCGGTCGTGAACCCGACGATACGCGGCTGCCCAAAATGCATGCGCGAAGACGCCGACCTGTCGGACCATGCACCGGCGGACGGGATGGTCATGCGCGGAGACTGGCAGTTCCGGCATGTGGCGGTCTGTGTTCGGCACCGGATGGCGCTTGCGCCACTTTGGACGGAGACACGACAAGCCAGCCGATTTGACTTCTCCACCTGGTTGCGGCGGCTTCTGCCCAACCTGATGGACGGGCGCGTGGATGCGGAAACAACAGAGATCACGGCATATGACCACTGGCTCGACACGCGCCTGTCCTCGGCCACGGACCCAACGTGGCTGGCGCAGTTCCCGATCGACGTCGCGGCACAGATCTGCCAGCTGCTGGGGGGAGAGCTCATACGCCGCCGGATCGTGCCGGCTGGGTTTCCCGCGGACAGCCCTGCGCGCGCATTGGGGTTCGAGGTGGCGCGGCAGGGACCGGAGGCCATCCGGGATGCCTTCCGCCAGCTGGCGGACCGCGCCTCGGGGCCGAACGACGAATCCCGCAAGGCCTTTGGGCGCCTGCATGACTGGCTCTCCAACAGCGCGCTGGAAGATCCCAGATACGACCCGTTTCGTGACATGCTGCGCGAGGTGGTGCTGGATGTCTGGCCGGTGGCCGCCGGAACGAAGGTTCTGGGCGTGTCCCTGAACAAGCGCCTGCGCCATTCCGTCGTGACTGCGGCCGAGGACGCCCGGGTCTCGCCCGCCCTGATGCGGCGGCTTCTGGTCGCCGAAGGCGTGGTGCAGGAGGACGACCCGCGCCCCGACGCGCGCCTGACCTTTCCGGTAGATGCGCTGGAACCGCTTCTTGCCGCGATCAGGCGGCTCGTCGGGCCCAAGGAACTGGCGCGACACCTTGGCTGTGGAGAACAGCAGCTGGAGGCATTGACCCTGGCGGGCGTCGTGACCCCGCGCTTTCCGCCGGAGGCGACGCGGCGCGCTTGGGATCCGGCGGATGCAGAGCGGCTGCTTGCCGATCTGTCGCACGGGGCCGATCCAATAACTTCAGTGAACACCGATTGGGAGCATGTCCACCGGGCCGCGCTGCGCGCCCGGGTGGGGATCGATGTGGTCATCGCGGCGATCCGCGCAGGCCAGATTGCAACAGGCCGACGCTCAGATCTCAAAGGCTATGCCGCCATCTTCGTGCGCAAGGAGGAGGTGGACGCGGTCATTCGGCCCCCAAAGCCCGCGCATCAGACCATGTCGGACTTTGCCAGAGAGGTTGGGCTGGCCAAGAATGGCGCGTTCCGTCGCCTTGTCGAACACGGTTACGCCAGCGTGACGGTCCTCTACAACCCGCAGACTCGCCGGCACGACCGCTACGTCACCCCGGAAGACGCGACGGTGTTCCACGCGCGGTTCACGACGCACAAGCTGCTGTCCACCACGCTGGGCGAAAGCAGCCGCGAGGTGGCGCTGCGCCTGCGCAAGGCCGGCATCCCGCGGTTTCGACCCGGCGGAGAGTATCTCGGCCCGATCTACCGTCTGGAAGATGTCGCGCCGGCAATGCGGAACTTGAGCGCCTGACAGCCTATCCCACGCATCCTCAATGTAACATCGGACGATTGGAGAGCATCTCGGCACGATCGAGCATCCGAGCGACCGTGCGCAGATTCAGGCGGCGGTGGGACAATGCGCCGGTCTCGAAAAGTACGGCGAGTGCCTCGACAGCGGGTGCGGGTAGTCCACGACGCGCGGCTTCATTCATGGCGAAGTCCCTTAACTGCCCCGTGGTCAGATCCGGCAGATCCAGCACCACGCAGCGGCTCTGGAATGGCTCCGGCAAGCCCTGCCTGCTATTCGCTGTCATCACCCAGTTGACCCAGGACATGTCCATCTTGACCTGAAAGAACGGGCATTCCCAGGTCGCTGCCGTCATCCGCTCCAGCAGCGGCAGCAGGGCGTCGGTCAGCGTGTGGCGCGTGCCTTTGTTGGAGTGGACCTCGTCGGCCTTTTCGATCTCGTCGATGATCACCAGCGGTCCGGCATGCCGGCTGTTCAGGACCGTGTTGACCAGCTTGCCCGCATGGGCGCTGCCCCAGCCGCGTTGGGATCCGGTGAGCGCGAAGGACGCTGGCTCGCCCGTTGCGTCAATCTTGGTCGCGGGCACCTCCAGATGATGGGCCAGTCGCCGGGCCCAGAAGCTCTTGCCGATGCCCGGCGGGCCGATCAGGACGAGCGGCGTGAACCGGACACCGGGCTGGCCCTCGCGCGCCGAGGCCCGCAGCCCGTGCCAGACGGCTTCGGTGGCGGGCGCCATCCAGGGCATCTCGGCGTGCAGCGCAGCCGCGATCTCGTCCGCCTCGTGTTCGGAGCTGACGCGGGTGACCGGAAGCCCACCACGCAAGGGTGTCAGCTTCGCGCGGTTCTCCTCGCTCAGATGAGACAGGCCGGACAGGGCGTCGAGCCGTTGCACGTACCGGTGTGCGCGGCGCCTGATCTTCCGCCGCTCGGCCTCATTCAGATAGTCGAAGAACTGATCCATCTTGTCACGGCCGTCTTCATCGTCACCGGTCTGCGCCGCCTGGCGTTGCCTGCGGAGGCCGCGCAGGAATGTCTTCAGGCGCCGCTCGACCTCGTGCAGCGTCGGCAGGTCGTCTTCGAACCGCAGCGCATGAAATGGAATCGAGGTGGTGGCACGGGGCATCGCAGAATCCTTTCGAGGCGCGACAGGGCTTGCCGCGCTGGTGTCGACACCGCCGGGGCGGGCGGGGGATGGGTGTGAAGGGTTCCGGAACCTGATTGCCTCCAGTGACGCGATCCGGGGCGATGTGTCAAATCAGTGGGCTAGCGTGCGCGGGTTGCGAGCAGCTCGGGCGCAGGGTGACGCCTCACAAGCCTTTGCTTTTAAGCCATATTCTTCGTCGAAAGCCGGTTATCGCATCACCCGGTCAACCACCTTGCGCGCACTATTTCATTCTTTTGCGCATAATTCTGGTTGCTTTGGCAACTGCCAAAGCAACCAGAAGTGCGCGCAAAAAGAACAAAGGGTGATTCGGAGACCTCGAAAAACCACGTTTTTTCAATGTGTTACTCAACCAGAAATTTGCTCGAAAACAATAAATTCGCGCAGGCAACAATAAGCCCGCGCAAACTTTTTTCGAAGTTTTTTTGCATGCCGCCGGCCTCACTGCCAGCATGAAAAAAGCCCGTGTCTGGGACACGGGCTTGCATGAAGGTCGGATTGTGGGTGGCGCTACTGCCGCAGCGCTTCAAGGAAGGGATGATCCTTGCGGTACATCGTCTCGTACGCTCTGTGGGTGAAGGGGGTCGCCGCGCGGTTGGCCTGCGTTTTCGAGACCCAGGCGTCGATGAAATGCCCCACTTGCAATTCAACTGCCCTGGCAACGCGCGCAACTCCGACGGCGCCGATGGTCAGCTTGATGATCAGGCCCCAACGAAAAGCGCCGGCCGTTGCAAGGCGGTGGTAGAAGTCTTCGGTGAGGATGGCCTCATCCACCTCGAGACCGGCCTGCAGGGCATAACTGCCGACGATCTCATGGACCGTGTCATAGTCTTCTGGCAGTGAAACATCTTCAAACTCGATGCGATTGACCAACCGGTGGAGTTGGGGCTCCAGAAGCAGGTAGTCTTCCAGTTCCGGTACCCCCGAAAAGATCAGGATGAGGGGCCAGTCATGGGACTTCATGAGCGTCTTGAACGAGTCGAGAATTGCGAACAGTTCCAGCTCGCTCTTCTTGCGGAAGATGTGCTGTGCCTCATCATAGTGGATCCCCACGACCCCGGCGAGCCTGGCCTCGGTCACGATGCGCTCCCAGATCTCGTTCCGGGTCAATCGCGACTTGTCGTGGAGCGGGTAACCCAAGGCCCGGATTGTGTTGCGCCCCAGATCCTTCCAGCTCTGCGTTCCACTCAGAATGCATTCGGCAAACCGGGCCGGGCGGCCGCCCGGCAACGGAATGCCGCTTGCGTTGAACCGCTTGAGAAGTTCGGCAATCTCTCTGGTCTTCCCGCTTCCGGATTTCCCAGTCACAAGGATACATTCGGTCTCGAACCGCGCTCCGCTCTCCAGGCTGCCGAGGTGCTGACTGAACACCCGGGCGAACTCGGTCTTGAGCCGCGTGGCCCGTTCAAGGGGAAAAACCCGATCGGCGGTGCTTGCCGCCGTGCTGCGGATACCGGGCACGATGAATTCACTCACAGTTTGCTCTCCTTTATGGGTTTGAAGGTCCGGCCTGACTTGGAGACGGTGTCCGGGGTTTCGGGCGGACCTTTCTGATCGTGGCCATGGTCCTTCCGAGATTCAGGCATCGCGTCTTCACGCATACTTGCCGGCGGGCTTTCGATTTCTGAAGCAGGCAAGGCTGCGGGAGGGGTACTCTCGTCGCGCTTCATGACCTGGCCGGGAAGTGTCGTGGGTGCGGAACGTGGCAGCGGAACCAATTCCACATGCGCCATCTCTTCCGCCAGCCGTCGGTATTTTTCCATCCGCTCATAGGATGAAGGCAGGTTGGAATCCGGAAAGTAACCGGACTCCCTGACGCGACGGGCGCGGGCCTTTTTTAGATGCTCTTCGTGCAACGCGCGTTTTTCCGGGTTGTCTTCAACCGCCGCCCGCATGACAGCAATGGCCTCTTCCAGGGTCAGGTCGGCAAAGGTGGTCATCCGCAAATCTGCGGTCATCACGTCTTTGGTCTCATCGCTGATCACCGTGACGTGTCGCAGATCGTCCGGGTTCAGGAAGACCGTCACGCGTTTCCGCTTGCCGCCTGCGAATTTCTGCAGCTCACCCGAGTTGTACGGGATCCCAAAGATCTTGACCCCTTCGGACGAGGTTGTTGCCGTGGCTTTTTCCCCCAGGTGGATGCGCAGCATCTCGGCATCCGGCGCGTCGATTTCGCCAAAGTATTTGGTGACTTCGTCGAACTTCTGCATCGGTGTCGCGCCGAACATGCCGGTGCCGTTGTGACGATCATGCGGGTATTCATCGACGAAGAAGCGCGAAACATACCCCATCAGTTTCTCCGGAGTGAGTTCCGCATTCTTCTTGCCGTCATATCCATTCAATTCCCCGGGGCCACTTCCAACATAACCGGGCAGGAAGTTGAGAAGCCTCCACTGGAGGGTGCCGAACGGTCGTTCCCCGAAGGAATTGTCGACCGAGTTGTATGCACGGCCGGTCACGATGGTCGTGCCCATGCCAAGCAGGCTGGCATAGATGTCCTCGTTCCTGGTCGCCGTACCGTTGTCCGACTTCACAAGCTTCGGACGGACTGGTGGGGCCGGATCGTGCGTGCAGCCATAGCGGATCTTCTCTCGCGTCTTGTCGCGCATCGCCATCCGCAGAAGTTTCTTCTGGTGATCGCCATCGGCGGTTTCGGAAAGCAACCAGGCCAGAGGCAGGCGCGTTGCCAGATCCATCATGTAGAACAGCCACAGGCGCCGGACCTCGCCCTCCTCCAACGGCGTACCTTCTTTTTTCCGGTCGATCTCCCTGATCTTTTCTTCGCCCGATGAGTCCGTGAAGATCGACAAATAGACCTGATCTGTCACGCAGGTCTCTCCGAAGTTCAGGGCCCGAATGTCGGTGGAACCGGCGCCGAACTTGTTTTGGGCGTATCGCCCGCCATTGCGGCCAATCTCCTTGACGAGCGGGCTCTCCGCCTTTGCCCGTTTCCGGACAGTAGTGATCGACGGAAACTCAAACCCCTGCAGAACCGCCTCCTCAGGAACGTCGAATACCTCCTTGGCGTCCGTGTAGAGCGTGCCAAGCTTGGGTTGCCTGAGGTCGAGGTAACTATTGAGGACGAAATCGATGAACCGCTCCTGAATCTTGCAGAGGCGGCTCCTCCCTTTCTGCCAACCCTTCATGTGATGCCGACGCATGAGGACCACGGGGTTGCGATCGAACTTCAGGAAAACTTGGCGCATCTCCTGGAGTTTCCGCCCTTTCGGGAGCGCGTGTGGGTTGGACGCACTCCCGATATTCGCGCAGCGGAACAGCTTCGTGTCTCCCGACAGTTTGACGGCCATCTTGCGCAGACGCTTCCTGACATCCCTGCGATCGAGATAGCGTTGCGTGAGCTTCGCTCCACTGGCCTCGAGCTTTTCCATGGCATGCACGAGGCCCAATCGGACCCGCACATCCCGGCGCTCCTGTTCCGGAAGCTGCTCAACGCGCTCATAGCCGCCCGTATACTCCAGCAGCTTCCTTTTGCTCTCGGCCTCTTTCGGGGTGATGAGCTGGGCATCGCCACACTTCAGGGCCTCGTCCACCCGATCGAAGGACAGCGTGATGCACTCGCCATCCTCGAGGCTTTCCACGGCATACCCGTCCGGATCCTTCCCGACGACATGCCACCGCCGCCGGTCTAGGATCAGTTCGGACCCCTGCGGAACCTTGTAACGGGTACGCGGCGCCATCAGGCCAGCCAGATGCGGGAATGCGGCCAGATGACCGCGTGCCAGTTCGCGCCCAGGAGCCCTTGGCCAATCAGCCGCAGGATGGCGTCAAAGGTCTTGCCCGAAGGCAGATCGCAGCGCGCGATCAGGTCTTTCATGAGCCAGAACGTGGTGCTGCGGGCGCGATCCAGAACATACGCGTCAACGTCCGGGTCCGCGGCTTTCGAGGCTTCCCAGACCCGAAGCAGGTTGTCCCGGTATCCTCGCGTGTATTGATCCCCGTTCACGACGACCTTGTCATCGGCGAAAGATTTTGGTGTCGCCTCGAAGATCGCTTCGATCTCGGCCTGGGTTTCCGGGCGCGCGAGGCTCCGGCCGTTGCGTACGAACACCGCCCGCCGAAACCCGTCGCGAAAGGTAATCCGCAGATCGAAACTGTGGGACCGCAGCTTTCCGTTGCGGCCACGATACGAGATGGGCGGAAGCTGAACCTCCAGCTTATACAGTTCAGGGCTCAACACCGCTTCCAGTGCAACCGCCATCTCGCGCTGCCCATCGAAGTGATAGACCTTGCGCTGACCGCCGGTCGCAGGCGTTGCGATTGCCATTGATACCCGAGAGGTCGTCGAACTGCGGGTCAGCGGATTACGATAGCCATCATAAGGCAGGACGCCGAAGATCGGCCCCACCCGCAGGGCAGGCTGCTTCTTTTGTTCGCCGAGTGAAGTATCCCAGTCCTGTTGATTTGCCATGACTTCTCCGTTCCCGAACGCCGGTGCGATCGAGTTCATGCATTTCCATCGTCGGGACAGGGATCGCGCTTGCCTGGACCGTTTTCGGCCTCTAGTCTGGCAAGAGTTGACGGGCGATCTGCCCCACCTTGATGGCACGCTTTCGGGCGTGCCTTTTTCTTTGTCCCCGTTGGAACCCGGCGCGGACCCCCTCGGGGCGAGACGAAGCGCAACGTTCAGGGCGTTGCGATTCGAGTCAATTATTATTTTATTTCATGCAGTTAGACTTCCCTTCCCACCAAGAAATTCGCACTCCGAACAGCCTGCGAATTCTGCGGTCACCCATGTGGTAACCGGTCTTGCCGCTGCTCGGTAACGACGACCTATGAGGAAAATTTTCGTCCTCAAAGTCCCCCGGCGCAAAATTCGGATGGTTTATGTGGATAACCTTTTCGGTCCGGCCATGGGCCGGGGTTGTTCAGCGAAATTGGAACCATTCGCTTTCGAGGTCGGTACAGACGCGTCGAAGGAGGCGGATCAATATCTTGCGGTCGTGGATTCCGGCTGCGTCAGATGTAGAAGCCGAAAGGAACAGCGGCATTGATACCCGAGGGTTTGGGTAGTCCCCTGCGGGTCGGCGTAGTCATCGCTTGGACGTTCCCGGCAGGGTCTTTCTAACCGCTGCAAGCACGTGGGCAACCCCCACCCTGCACGACTTGCAGGTCTCTCAGCCTTTCGCATTCATGTCCGCGAACCGGCCGACGGTCAGGAAGATGCCATTGCCGGACGCAGCAAAAAATGGCCGTGGGATTTGCGGTCGAGGAAGGGTTTTCGCACCCTGAGAAGCTGGGGACTTTTGCATGCCAGTTACAAGGAGCATTTTGGGTCACCCTGCACGGTGCGATTGCACATCTTGTCTGCCGTGAGCACTCCGCGCGACCTCCTAATCCGAAAATCGAGGGATAGGGAGGCCAAACGCGAATGGCCGGGCTTCCCCAGGAAGATCAGGATGGATTCTGTTGGATCGCGGATCCTCACGGCCGAGATTGAGGAGTGCATCCAGCCGTGCCTCGTGAAACGCTCGGGCGCGAATCTGGTGACATCAGGTTTTGCGCTGCAGACCCAAGTCTGGGCGTGACAGGTCTGGCAGGTCACCTTGTCCATAAAGGCATCACGCGGAGTTGTTGCCCCAAGCCGAGAATCGGTCAATCGCAACTCTGCCGAACAGCGTTCAAACTGGCAAATTCCTGATTATTTCGTTGTCTCAATGTGGCGCTAGGGGATCCGCCGCACAAACTCTAGTAAATGAAATACTTAGCGAAGTTTGGGGTGCGAATTTTTCCTGTGCTGTCACAAGACTGTTGGGGATTTTTTTTCTCGTTGTTCTGCCCCCTTGAAGTGAGACGGCGGATTTTCCTGATCCAAGAGGCGGCAGCTACACCATCCAAAGACGGTCTAAAAGGCCTCGCTATGGTGCGTCAGGCGGATCGACCATGCCAACAACCTAATACGACGACAGGCGCTCTCGCTCCAAACAAGCATTATACAGGCTTGTTACAAACTCCCCAGCGATGGTGGCTTCCCGCTCGCATTTTCCAGGGCTTCGATTTGATCCAGCCACCACACAAAACCCTAAAAGGAGAAGAAATCCAAACCCAACGAATAGACCAAACTTGTTTGCCGCCTCTTCTTGGCGAATAGCACGTTTTACAGCAACCGGTTTCATAGGCTCTCCGCACTTCGGGCAAGCGCTGGAGTTGACAGATATCTTCTTACCGCACGCGGGACACGGGATAAGTTTGATCGTTGTCATCGGCCCAGAAATCTCTGTCTATGTTATTGGAAAATTGCTGGAAAATGCCAGCTTCAACATTCTAATCTGCCATTCGGTCTGGCACAAGCTTTGGCTTTTTTCTATGCCCTTAGCCCGCCGGCGCGCTTGTTAGCTGGCGCATCACCCTGCATGTGCCGATCCGCGTCGTCAATTGCAGGGGGATCGCCCGCCCTCTACGTGACCTAGATTCTGTACCTTATTCTGCTCGCGCTAGGCATCGCCGAGGCAACCCGGGACGGTCGGCGGGGGTCGGAGGCAACGCTTGGGCGGTTGCGGGCGGCTCTGCTGATGGAGTGGCCGAAGCAACTACTTCCACTTGATTGAGCGACGCGGCTACCTCAGAGCCGATCAAACTCCCGATTGGTCAGCACTAAGCATGCGAGAGCACCTAGAAGTTGTTGCGCCTGGGTCTCCGAGCCTCTAAAGCTTGTGGCGGCTGTCCCGCATCTTGGCTACCCCATGACCATCGAGCACAACTACAACATCAGCTTCGTGGCTGCGCTTGCTCTCAAGGAGAAGCAGATCCAGCAGAACTACCGACCGATCATAGCTGTGCATAAATGGTTTGCACGCAGGCCAGGGACGCTTTTCCGTGCGCTGACACTTTCAGAATTCTCGGACCGCCCGGTTGCCGAGACGTTCTTCGTGGCTAATGATTTCAGCGACAAGACTGTAGCCGACCCGTTCATGGGTGGCGGCACGCCCTTGATCGAAGCGAACCGCGTCGGCTGTGATGTGCAGGGCTACGACATCAACCCTATGGCCGCATGGATCGTCCGCGAAGAAATCGAACACCTTGATCTGTCGGCCTACCAGAAAGCGGCAGGCGAACTTATCGACGCTTTGAAGGCCGACCTCGACCGCTTCTACAGGACCGATTGCCCGATCTATGGCGAGCAGGATGTTCCGGTTAAATACTTCATCTGGGTCAAGGAGGTTGACTGTTCGGCCTGCGGTGAAGGCGTGCCGCTTTTCCCAAGATATCGGATCGCGGACGATACGCGCCATCCGGCCCATGTGATCGTGTGCAGCCAGTGCTACGCGCTCAACGAATGCGCCTCGGCAAGAGAGCCTGGTCGTTGCAAGACGTGTGATGCCGAACTGGTCCTTGAGGGGCCCGCCAAGCGCAGCCGCTGCGCTTGCCCCTCGTGCGGCCATATCAACAAATATCCCCGCCCCGAGGACGGGCCTCTGCGCCATCGACTGGTCGCGATTGAATACTACAACCCCGAACGCAAGAAGGACCACAAAGGCCGCTTCTTCAAAGCCCCCGATTCAAAGGACATCGAACGGGCTCAGGAGGTTGAACGTCTATGGGAGGCTCACGAGCCGAAATTCGTTCCGGAACAGGAAATTTTGCCAGGCGATGAAACCGACCGCCTTCACCGTTGGGGCTATAAGCGGTACCGCGAACTATTTAACGCGCGGCAGCTCTATGGGCTGGAAAAGAGCGCGGCTTTCATAGCGTCGATTGAAAATGAGCGCATCCGGCACGCGCTTGCGACCAATCTCTCAGACCTTCTGCGCTACCAGAACATGCTTTGCCGCTACGATACGATGGCGTTGAAATCCCTCGACATATTCTCGTTGCATGGTTTTCCGGTGGGCCTGATGCCCGTCGAATCCAATCTACTCGGGATCGTCAATAGTGGTGGCACCAATGTCGGTTCGGGTGGATGGTCGAACATCATTGAGAAATATTCGCGCGCAAAACGCTACTGCGATGCGCCATTCGAAGTGCGGCGCGACGGCAAGAAGAAGGTTCAGGTTCCCATCGTCGGGGAATGGATCGGGGAACGACTAAACGGCCATCGGCCCCACAAGATCGCCATTCGGTGTGCCAACTCAACCGACATCGACATCAAACCAGCGAGCCTTGACGCGGTGTTCACCGATCCGCCGTATTTCGGGAATGTTCAGTACGGCGAACTGATGGACTTCTGCTATGTCTGGCTCCGTGCTCTTCTCGGTGAAGAGGCGGAGGGCTTCGAGCGCGTTTCCTCCCGTGACGCGGGAGAGTTGACGGGCAATCAGACATTGGGCCGCACGCTGGAGCATTTCACGAAGGGTCTTGCTGCCGTCTACTCGAAGATGGCGATAGCGCTGAAACCTGGTGCGCCTCTGGCTTTCACCTACCACCACAACAAACTCGAAGCCTATGCGGCTATCGGTGTCGCGATCCTTGATGCGGGCCTGACCTGTTCCGCGTCGCTCCCATGTCCGGCGGAAATGAGCGGCTCGATCCATATTCACGGCACAGGCTCGTCCATCGTTGATAGCGTCTTCGTTTGCCGTTCAACGGGAGCCGCATCCAAAGACACGCTTTGTCGGAATACCGAAGAGCTTGCCGCGCTGGTGGCAAAGGAGCTTGCCGAACTGACCGAGGCGGGAATGAACCCGCGCAAGGGGGATATTCGCTGTATCACCTTCGGCCATCTAACCCGTCTTGCGATCTGGAGGTTGCGGGAAAGCTGGGACCGTGATCAGCCAATCGCAGCCAAGCTTGAGCGATTTGGTACGGCGCTAACTGCATTCGGCGAGCCGGACGATATCATCGCCCGCGCAGAAGCGCTTGAGGTCCAGCCACAAGATTTTGGTTCATTATTTGATCATTCAAGAAAGGACAAGCGCGAACAAGATGCCGTCGCCTTTTGAAGTTTCCTATCCCGAGATTGAAGCCGACATCGAGACCTACGTTGATGAGGTTTTCGCGACCTTGAAGTCAGGCTTCATGACCCTCCCCAAAGGGGACGGGTTCATTGATTATCCGGTGTTCGAAGGCGGCTACGAAGCCCTGAAGAAGATCACGAAAGGCTTTTCGGATCTTGATCCCGAGCCTGTGGTCATGCTCGCCTTCCAGACGCCGATCACGCTTATCGTGCTGCGCGCCATGCTGGGCTTTACCCCGTCCGAATGGGCGGAAGCCGCAACCGAGAATACGGATGTCGTGGTAACCCAGAGTGCGGCGCGCAGCATCGACCGGAATGTCAGGCTTTCTCCGAAAAAACCGCTGAGACCAACGGGTAAGACGGGGGAGAGAGTACAGGCTCTGGTGCGCTCGGCCTGCAAACTCTTGACCGAAGGAGCGCCGGAGATTGATGCGGCCCTGATCCACCGTCTGAATAAAGCTGATACGGCAAGTGGCCTTACCAGCATCGGTCCCCTGGCCGACATGGGCGTTCCTTACTCCATGTTGCTCTACGAGCGCTACTTGGGCCGTCCTTTTGCTGGTCATCGGGATTCGGTCAGCGAACTTGTCGGGGATCTGGTCGAAACCGCCATCGAGAAGCTGCTAACGCGGCACGGGATCAGCTTCCGCAAGACCAAGCGCGCAGAGCGCATCGCCGGCTTCGAGCAAGCCCCCGTTTTCATCATCCCCGATGAATTCAATCCCCAGGTCATCATTGAGGCGAAGCTCGCCGAAGACGATGGTACCGCGCGGGACAAGGTAACGCGGGTGCAGCATCTTCGTACGATGAGCGTCCGAGACCGCACCCCCGAAGAAGGGCCGCGCTATGAGGTGATTGCCTGCATCGCCGGGCGCGGCTTCAAGCAGCGGCGGCAGGACATGAAGAAGCTTCTTGAGGCCACGCAGGGCAAAGTCTTCACTCTCCAGACTATCCCCGAAATGGTTCGGCACTCTCGGTTGCGCGAATTCATCACTAAACCCTGAGCCTATCCCCGAGGCGCAAGCGGCCAGACCTGAACGGCCTTTTCGGCAAGCGCGTTCTGACGGTCCTGAATCCGGTCCAGCGTCCAATCGGGTAGCTCCGAGAGCGAGCGCGTTATCTCAATACGCGACTGCGCATAGATCGCTTTCTTGTCGTCGAAGGAAGCATTTGCGGCGGCGACATTGAGCGCGCTGTCCATGATAGTCAAATTTCCCAGACGCTTATGCCAACTCTTCGCATCTTCTGCCGATATATGGTTCCAGTTATCGCCCGGCTCCTGCGGGAGAACATGCTCCAGGTTCACTTCATCATGGTGCTGGCTGATCCGATACTCGCTATCGGGATTGTCGTGGGTCGCAATCGCGCGGAGATAGAAACGCGCCAAGAAATTCTTCGAGACATTCGCCGCCGCGAAGGCATCACGAAAGACGGCATCGCTGGGGAGAGAGCCCCGTGTCGCCTCAAAAAGCTGCCGTGCAGTCATTATTTCTCCGGCTGAGATTTTCTGCGCCGTTGTCGAGAACAGGTTCTCCAACGTGCCACTCCCGCCCGATCCTCCAATCAGAAAGCGCACCGTCCAGCACACCAGCATCGGCAAAGCGCGGCGGATTTCGACGTCCTCGAAGTGGCGCAGGATCGCCAGAACAAGCGGACGGTTCTGGATAACCCGCAGTTCGCCGAGTGCATATATCGCATCTTGCACAGCGGGACCTAGAGCCCGCCATTTGGGGTTAGCTGGGTTATACAACGCTGCATAGTCGGCGGCGGCGTTGTTCAGTTCTACCGCCAGATCAACGGCCTGCTGTCTGCTAGTTACACGCTCTTTGATGCGGTCATAAAGCTCGCGTTCGCGCGTGAGGCCATGCCGCGACGACCAGACATGACGGATAAAGGTCTTGATCGCTTGTTCCCGCTCAACGCTCTCTATCCGGCTGCGCATACTGGACCAGGCATCCTGCACATCGCGCAGGCGAGTCTCAGAGATCCTGAACAAATAGTTCTTGAGCAGGTCAGCAATTGACAGGTCGATCCCTCGATCATTCAGAACCTCGAAGATCGTATAGGCATTGGCCTCGCTGCTGACGTTGACAACGATGACCTTCGCCTTGTTGTCGATGTAGTCCAGCCAGTCATTCAGCGCTTCTACTGGCTCGTGAGATTGTGCCGCGATGCGGTCCACAAACTCCCTCGCGATGGTCTTTGCGTCCTTTATCCTAGTGTGGGCCTCGGTACCAGTTTCCATCGCGCCATCCTCAACGACGACCGTCTGAAAAAACGGGTTGTCACTCTCATTCAGAACAACATTAGCCTGCGTCTCTAACGTTCTTCGGTCGCGCTTGGCGATATATCCGGATTGGATCGTCTCTGCGCGATCAACATCGCCGCGAGCGCGTAGAAAATTTCGAACTTCGGCAATAAACACCAAAGTCGTGGCGATTCTCTGCTGACCATCAATCACATGCGTTTTGTCGTTCTCGGCAGGAGTAAGAACAATCGTGCCAAGAAAATACTCCGGCGCATTGGCGCGGATTGCATCATTTATGTCCCGAAACAGGTCTGTAACCTGATCCTTTTCCCATGCGAAGGACCGCTGATAAGCGGGTACTTCAATCTTCTTGTCCGAAATCAGGTGGCCGATTCCGTCCAAATGGACATCTATCCGATCAATTGGTTGAGGCATGTTGACTCCCGAATAAGTAGGTCTTGCCTAATCTGCTGTGTTGGTTACGGACAGCAATAATGTTGTCGTGCAGAGTGGTCGAGAGCAAAGCGTTTTGCAGACCCTTCGAGCGCGGGCTGTCGTGAACCGATCGCGCCGTTGAAAGTCTTAGCAATATGGCTTTTACCCCTTGCCCAAAAACCTTCCTTTTGGCCATCCCGTGCGCCGGATAGGCAGTTTTTTCCAGCCCTATCTCGGGCGAAATCCACCGGGGTCGTAGCGCTTTGACATTACCATTACATCATTTCCTTTTGATAATTTGAGAGGGTTTCACCTAGTCCGCACGCTCAACAAGCTCATAGAATTTCGGTCCGGGGACACCAATTCCAGACCATTCGCACGGGCGAAGGTGACTATCACCTTCCACATAGCCCCCAATAACAAGGGAAAAACTCGGACGCGAACGGATCTAGCGAACGCAGTCGCCGGGGCAAGTGGAGGAAGAAATGCATACTTACCGTTGAGCGAGCAAGAACCGTCTCTCAGCCCAACAGTAAACTTCTTTCGCCTGAACAACGCATCCAGCGACAGGATAAGACCAACGCCAATCCACACCTATCGAAGTTGAACGGAATGGATTCTGTCTCCTCCGGTCTATGATCCGCCGATCAAGCGGCTAGATTGCTGAGGCAATGAGCACGCTGCTATCAACAATCACTGTTCGCCCGACGCCTCGGGATCGCGAGACGCTTCTGTCGTACTTGTCGCGTGCGGCGGCGATGCGGGGGCTGGGGTTGTGGGAGTTCACCTCGGAACACGGATTACCGCAGAAGGCCTTGATTGCGTTGGATCCGGATGCGGTGAGCGAGGTTGGTGCTTTGTTCGAACTGTCACCTGACGAGATCACGGAGCTTGTTTCCTGGTCACCTCGACCTGTTGCCGGGGTGCGCATGCATTTCCGGAACGAACAGGTCGTCTCGCGCGCGGTCGTGAACCCGACGATACGCGGCTGCCCCGAATGCCTGCGTGAAGACGCCGACCTGTCGGACCATGCACCGACGGACGGGATGGTCATGCGCGGAGACTGGCAGTTCCGGCATGTGACGGTCTGTGTCCGGCACCGGATGGCGCTTGCGCCGCTGTGGACGGAGACACGACAAGCCAGCCGATTTGACTTCGCCACCCGGTTGAGGCGGCTTCTACCCGATCTGTTGGATGGACGCGTGGATACCGAAGCCACTGAAATCACGGAATATGACCAATGGCTCGACACGCGTCTGTCCTCGGGCACGGACCCAACGTGGCTGGCGCAGTTCCCGATCGACGTCGCGGCACAGATCTGCCAGCTGCTGGGGGGAGAACTCATACGCGGCCGGATCGTGCCGGCTGGGTTTCCCGCGGACAGCCCGGCGCGCGCGGTGGGGTTCGAGGTGGCGCGGCAGGGACCGGAGGCCATCCGGGATGCCTTTCGCCAGCTGGCCGACCGCGCCTCGAGACCGAATGACGAATCCCGCAAGGCCTTCGGGCGCCTGCATGACTGGCTCTCCAACAGCGCGCTGGAGGATCATCGATACGACCCGTTTCGAGACATGCTGCGCGAGGTGGTGCTGGATGTCTGGCCGGTGGCCGCCGGGACGAAGGTTCTTGGCGTTTCACTGGACAAACGCCTGCGCCATTCCGTCGTAACCGCAGGCGAAGAAGCCCGGGTCTCGCCCGCCCTGATGCGGCGGCTTCTGGTCGCCGAAGGCGTGGTGCAGGAGGACGACCCGCGCCCCGATGCGCGTCTGACCTTTCCGGCAGAGGCGCTGGAGTCCCTTCTTGCCGCGATCGGGCGGCTGGTCGGACCGAAGGAACTGGCGCGACGTCTGGGCTGTGGAGACCAGCAGTTGGAGGCATTGGCCCTTGCGGGTGTCCTGACGCCGCGCTTTCCGCCGGAGGCGACGCGGCGAGCATGGGATCAGGCGGATGCCGAGAATTTGCTTGCCGATCTGTCGCACGGCGCGGAGTCGATTGCGGAGACGGACACCGATTGGGAGCATGTCCACCGGGCCGCGCTGCGCGCCCGGGTGGGGATCGATGTGGTCATCGCGGCGATCCGCGCTGGCCAGATTGAAACAGGCCGACGGTCAGATCTCAAAGGCTATGCCGCCATCTTCGTGCGCAAGGAGGATGTGGATGCGGTCATTCGGCCCCCAAAACCTGCGCACCAGACCATGTCGGACTTTGCCAGAGAGGTCGGGCTGGTCAGGCATGGCGCGTTCCGACGCCTTGTCGAACACGGCCACGCCAGTGTGACGGTCCTCTACAATCCGCAGACCCGCCGGCACGACCGATACGTCACCCCGGAAGACGCGGCGGCGTTCTACGCGCGGTTCACGACGCACAAGCTGCTGTCCACCACGCTGGGCGAAAGCAGTCGCGAGGTGGCGCTGCGCCTGCGCAAGGCCGGCGTCCCGCGGTTTCGGCCCGGCGGAGAGGATCTCGGCCCGATCTACCGTCTGGAAGATGTCGCACCCGCTCAGCGGAACGGGCACGCCTGACAGCCTATCCCACGCATCCTCAATGCAAGAATGGACGGTTGGAGAGCATCTCGGCGCGGTCGAGCATCCGGGCGACGGTGCGCAGGCTCAGGCGGCGGTGGGACAATGCGCCGGTCTCGAAGATGGCGGCGAGGGCGTCAGAGGCAGGCTCGGGAAGTCCCCGCCGCGCGGCTTCGTTCATGGCGAAGTCTCTCAACTGCCCCATGGTCAGGTCCGGCAGGTCCAGCACCACGCAGCGGCTCTGGAATGGTTCCGGCAGGCCTTGCCGGCTGTTCGCCGTCATCACCCAGTTGACCCAGGACATGTCCATCTTGACCTGGAAGAAAGGGCATTGCCAGGTCGCCGCCGTCATCCGCTCCAGCAGCGGCAGCAGGGCGTCGGTGAGCGTGTGCCGCGTGCCTTTGTTGGAGTAGACCTCGTCGGCCTTTTCGATCTCGTCGATGATCACCAGCGGTCCGGCATGCCGGTTGTTCAGGACCGTGTTGACCAGCTTGCCCGCATGGGCGCTGCCCCAGCCGCGCTGGGATCCGGTGAGCGCGAAGGACGCAGGCTCGCCCGTTGCGTCAATCTTGGTTGCGGGCACCTCCAGATGATGCGCCAGCCGTCGCGCCCAGAAGCTCTTTCCGATGCCGGGCGGGCCGATCAGGACCAGCGGCGTGAACCGGACTCCGGGCAGGCCCAAGCGCGCCGAGGCCCGCAGCCCGTGCCAGACCGCTTCGGTCGCGGGCGCCATCCAGGGCATCTCGGCTTGCAGCGCGGCGGCGATCTCGTCGGCCTCGTGTTCCGTTGTGATCTTTGTCACCGGCAGCCCGCCGCGCAAGGGCGTCAGCTTCGCACGGCTCTCCTCGCTCAGATGAGACAGACCGGACAGGGCGTCCAGCCGCTGCACGTAGCGGTGCGCGCGACGCCGGATCTTCCTCCGCTCGGCCTCATTCAGATAGTCGAAGAACTGATCCATCTTGTCGCGGCCGTCATCGTCACCGGTCTGCGCCCCCTGGCGTTGCCTGCGGAGGCTGCGGAGGAATGTCTTCAGGCGCCGCTCGACCTCGTGCAGCGTCGGCAGGTCGTCTTCGAACCGCAGCGCATGAAATGGAATCGTGGTGGTGGCACGGGGCATCGCAGAATCCTTTCGTGGCGCGACAGGGCTTGCCGCGCTGGTGTCCACACCGCCGAGGCGGGCGGGCTGATGGGTGTGAAAGGTTCCGGAACCTGATTGCCTCCAGTGACGCAATCCGGGGCGACGAGTCAAATCAGGGGGTGACGGGGAGCAGGTGGCAGGCAGGTTGGGTGCAGGGTGAGGCCTCACAAGCCATTGCTTTTGCGTCACATTATTCGTGTGCAGCAGACTGCCGCATCATTCGGCCAACCACCTTGCGCGCACTAATTCGTTCTTTTGCGCCTAATTCTGGTTGCTTTGGCAGCAACAACAAACGGAGTTGCTGGCGACCCCGGCAGGATTCGAACCTGCAACCTGCCCCTTAGGAGGGGGCTGCTCTATCCAGTTGAGCCACGGGGCCGCGCGGTGCCTTCTCTAGCCGGGTTTTTCCCGCTTGTCATGACCTTTGCGCAACAGTTGAACAGATTGCCCCGTTCGCGCTAGCATCGGGGAAACAACAATGCAGGTATCCCCGGTGACAACAGAAAAGAAACGCCCGCTTACCCTCCGTGATGTCTCGGAAGCATCCGGTGTGTCGGAAATGACGGTCAGCCGGGTCCTGCGCAATCGAGGCGACGTGTCCGAGGCCACCCGCACCCGCGTTCTGGCCGCCGCCAAAGAGCTGGGATACGTGCCCAACAAGATCGCCGGCGCGCTGGCCTCGAGCCGGGTGAACCTGGTGGCGGTGATCATCCCGTCGCTGTCGAACATGGTCTTCCCCGAAGTGCTGACCGGCATCAACCAGGTGCTTGAGGATACCGAGCTGCAGCCCGTGGTCGGCGTCACCGATTATCTGCCGGAAAAAGAAGAAAAAGTCCTGTACGAGATGCTCTCGTGGCGGCCGTCGGGCGTGATCATCGCCGGGCTGGAACATACCGAGGCCGCGCGGGCCATGCTGGATTCGGCGGGCATTCCGGTGGTCGAGATCATGGATACGGACGGCAAGCCTGTGGACGCGATGGTGGGCATTTCGCATCGTCGTGCGGGGCGCGAGATGGCGCAGGCGATCCTGAAGGCCGGGTATCAGCATATCGGCTTCATGGGCACCAAGATGCCGCTGGACCACCGCGCGCGCAAACGGTTCGAGGGCTTTACCGAGGTGCTGGGCAAGAACGGGATCGAGATCGAGGATCGCGAGTTCTATTCCGGCGGCTCGGCCCTGGCCAAGGGGCGCGAGATGACCAAGGCCATGCTCGACCGGTCCCCGGATCTGGATTTCCTGTATTATTCCAACGACATGATCGGCGCGGGCGGGCTGCTGTACCTGCTGGAGCAGGGCATCGACATTCCCGGTCAGATCGGTCTGGCCGGATTCAACAACGTGGAATTGCTGCAGGGTCTGCCGCGCAAGCTGGCGACGATGGATGCCTGCCGGTTGGAAATCGGGCGCAAGGCGGCCGAAATCATCGCCGCCAAGCGGGCCGATCCCGAGACCGAGATCGAGACCCGCATCACCCTGACGCCCAAGATCAGCTATGGCGACACGCTCAAGCGGCGCTGAGGCGCGCGCGCGACCCCGGCTGGACAACCGAACCGCCCGCGCGCTGTTCATGGACCGCCACGCGCTGGCGGAACAGCCCGCAGGTCCGGCCAAAGGGCCCGATCTGCTGCACTTGATCCACCGGCTGGGCTTCGTGCAGCTCGACAGCATCAACACCGTGGCGCGCGCCCATGACATGATCCTGTTCTCGCGCCGCCCGTCCTATCGGCCGAACGACCTCAAACGCCTGTACGAACACGACCGCGGCCTGTTCGAACACTGGACCCACGACGCCGCAATGATCCCGATGGCGTTCTACCCGCACTGGCATCTGCGCTTCCGGCGTGACGCCGAGATGCTGCGGGCCCGCTGGCGCAACTGGCGGCGCGACGGGTTCGAGCAGCAGTTCGAGACCGTGCTGCGGCACATCCGCGACCACGGCCCGGTGTGCTCGGCCGATCTGGGCCAAGATGAGAAAAAGAGCGCGGGCGGCTGGTGGGACTGGCACCCCTCGAAAACGGCGTTGGAATACCTGTGGCGCTCGGGCGCGCTGACGGTGGTGGGGCGCCGGGGGTTTCAAAAGCGATACGACCTGACCGAGCGTGTGATCGACACCCATCTCTGCCCCGGCATGATGGAGTGCGACCATCAGGCGACGGTGGACTGGCTGTGCAACGCGGCGCTCGACCGGCTGGGCTTTGCCACCTCGGGCGAACTGGCCGCTTTTTGGGACACGGTCACCGCTGCCGAGGCGAAGGAGTGGTGCAAACAGGCTCTGACACGGGGTGATCTGCAGGAAATCGAGATAGAATGCGCCGATGGCCGGATGCGCCGCGCGGTTGCACGGCCCGGCCTGGCGGACCAGGCTGCCGACCCTGCCCCCGCGCCGGGGCGGATCCGTGTGCTCAGCCCGTTCGACCCGATGCTGCGCGACCGCAACCGTGCCCAGCGCTTGTTCGGCTTCCACTATCGGATCGAGGTGTTCGTGCCCGAGGCCAAGCGGATCTATGGCTACTACGTCTTTCCGCTGCTCGAAAAAGACCGTCTGATCGGGCGGATCGACATGAAGGCCCATCGCGACGAAGGCACCTTGCGGGTCCGCGCCTTGTGGCCCGAGCGTGGGGTCCGGTGGTCGCACGCCCGCACCCGGCGGCTCGAGGCCGAGTTGGACCGGGTACGCCGTTTTGCCGGGCTGGATCGGGTCGCCTTTGACGCAGACTGGCTGCGCGCGCCGGTCTGAGTGGCCAAAAAATCCCCATCTAGGGTCTATTCCGCCGGTCCGAGGGTCAGACGGATGGGCGCCAACCCGTCGATGCCGCCGGTCAGCTCATCTCCGGCGACGACCGGGCCGACACCGGCGGGCGTTCCGGTCAGGATCAGGTCGCCGGGCCGCAGGTGATAGAACCGGGACAGGTGCATGACGATCTCGTCGATCTTCCAGATCAGTTCGGACAGGGTGGCGTCCTGCCGGACCTCACCGTTGACGCTCAGATGGATGCGGGCATTGTCGGCCGGGCCCCAATCGGCGGCGCGGGTCAGCGGCGCGAACACCGCGCCATTTTCCACATCCTTGCCCAGATCCCAGGGGCGCTGCTTGTTGCGCTCGCGGATCTGCAGGTCGCGCCGCGTCATGTCCAGCGCGCAGCAATATCCGAACACCGCGTCCCAAGCCTGCCGCGACGTCGCCTGAAACACCGGGCGTCCGATGGCCAGGGCCAGTTCCATTTCGTGGTGGTAGTTTTCGGTGCCCGGCGGGTAAGGCACGGTCTGCCCGGTCAGAATGGCGTTCTGCGGGGACTTGGTGAAATAGAACGGCGCCTCGCGGTCGACCTCGTTTCCCATCTCGGCCGCATGGGCGGCATAGTTCCGGCCGACGCAAAAGATGCGCCCCACCGGATAGGTGGTATCCTCGCCTGATACAGGAATCGCCACGGGTTCGGGCAGGGAAAACAGGGGTCGGGTCATGGCGTGTCCGTTCGTGGCCGTTGCCCGCAGCATAGGCATGACACCGGGACGATCAAGCCGTCCGGGCGGTGGTGCGCGCGGGGCCGTTCGGAATTTCGATTGACCTGCGCCGCGGCGTGTCCATCACTGTCACGGAAACGATGCGACGAAAAAGGTGACCGATGCAATGGAATGAATTCTCGGACTGGGGCAAGCGGGTCGCCGAATGGGCTCAGCACTATCACCAAACCGTCGGCGACCACCCCGTTCGTGCCCGGACCCGGCCGGGCGACGTGCTGAACGCCCTGCCCCCCGCCCCGCCCGAAACCGGCGAGCCGATCGAGGGGATCTTCGAAGACTTCGAACGGATCGTGATGCCCGGCATCACCCACTGGCAGCATCCGCGCTTCTTCGCCTATTTCAACTCGAACGCCTCGGCGCCCTCGGTACTGGCCGAGTTTCTGGCCAGCGCGATCGCCCCGCAATGCATGCTGTGGCAGACCTCGCCCGCGGCGACCGAGATGGAAACCCGGATGATGGACTGGCTGCGGCAGGCGCTGGACCTGCCCGAAGGGTTTGCCGGTGTGATCCAGGATTCGGCCTCGTCGGCCACGCTGGCCGCCGTTTTGACCCTGCGGGAAAAGGCGCTGAACTGGCAGGGCAACCGTCAGGGCCTGTTTGGGCAGACACCCTTGCGCGTCTATTGCTCGTCCGAGGTGCACACATCGGTCGATCGCGCCATCTGGGTGGCCGGGATCGGCCAGGACAACCTGGTGCGCGTCCCGATCAAGGGTGACTGGCGCGGCATGGACCCGGCAGCGCTCGAGGCCGCGATCCGGGCCGATCTGGACGCCGGCCTTCACCCCGCGGGGGTGATCCTGTGCGTCGGCGGCACAGGAACCGGCGCGACCGATCCGGTGGATGCGTGCCTGAAAATCGCGCAGAAATACGGGCTGTACACGCATGTGGATGCGGCCTGGGCCGGGTCGGCGATGATCTGCCCCGAATACCGCCACTATTGGCCGGGGATCGACCAGGCCGACAGCATCGTGTTCAACCCGCACAAATGGTTGGGGGTTCAGTTCGACTGCTGCGCGCATTTCCTGAAAAACCCCGACGATCTGGTGCAGACGCTGGCGATCAGCCCCGAATACCTGAAAACCCATGGCAAGGACGGGATCATCAACTATTCGGAATGGTCCGTGCCGCTGGGCCGGCGGTTCCGGGCGCTGAAACTGTGGTTCGTGATCCGCGCCTACGGGTTGGAGGGGCTACGCGCGCGGCTGCGCAACCACGTCAACTGGTCGCGCGACCTGCATGACCGGCTGGCGGCCGAGCCGGATTTCCGGATCGTCACCCCGCCCATGTGGTCCCTGTGGACCTTCCGATATGAGCCACCCGGCGCCGCGGATCTGGACGACCTGAACCTGCGGCTGGTCAACGCCATCAACGACGACGGGCGCATCTATCTGACCCAGACCCGCGTCGATGGCGACATCGTCATCCGGTTTCAGGCCGGCCAGTTCGAAACCACCGAGGAGGACGTCCGGATGGCCTTTGACGTGATCACCGAAATCGCCCGCACCTTGCCCATGACCCCGCAGGAGGACCGCTGATGCCCGCCCCGAAAAACCCGTTCAAACAGGCTCTGACACAGGGCAAAATGCAGATCGGCTGCTGGATGAGTTTTGCCGAACCCGTCACCGCCGAGATCATGGGCACGGCAGGGTTCGACTGGCTGGTGATCGACGGCGAACATGCCCCGAATGACATCCGTTCGATCCGCGATCAGCTGATGGCGCTGGCCAATAGCCGCGCGCATCCGGTGGTGCGGGTGCCCGTGGGCGAGACCTGGCTGATCAAGATGGTGCTGGATGCCGGCGCTCAGACCGTTCTGGTGCCGATCGTCGAAAGCGCGGATCAGGCGCGCGAACTGGTGCGGGCCTGCCGCTATCCGCCGACGGGCGCGCGCGGCGTCGGGGCGGCGGCGTCGCGGGCGACGATGTACGGTCAGGTCGGCGACTATGTACAGACCGCGGATGACGAGATCTGTCTACTGGTGCAGGTTGAAAACCGGGCGGGCCTGGCCGCGCTGGACGAGATCCTGCAGGTCGAGGGCGTGGATGGCGTCTTCATCGGCCCGGCCGATCTGTCCACCGACATGGGATACCAGGGCGACAGCACCGCGCCCGAGGTCCGCGCGGCCATCGCCGATGCGCTGAAACGGATCCGGGCCGCGGGCAAGGCGCCTGGCATTCTGGGCACCAATGACGAAGCGGTTCAGACCTATCGCGACATGGGCGCGCAGTTTCTGGCGGTCGGCATCGACGTCATGCTTCTGGCGCAGGCGGCGCGCGGGCTGGCCGCGAAATGGAAGGCCTGAGGGCGGCTCAGCCCCGCATCGCGGCGGCAGCCTGCGCATAGCCGCCCGAGGCGCCATCGACGAAATGCACGTGATCGTCGCGGGTAGCGGCGGGCACGACGCAGGTCATCATCGCCTCGTGCTGGGAATGGATGCCGTACCGGACCTTGCCGCGCCCACGCGCGTCCTCGAGCAGCCGGGTGATCCGCTGCAAAGTCTCGTCGTCGCAATCCAGCGTCATCTTCAGCCCGTCATCGAATTTGCGGAAATCGGCGTTGCGGCTGACCATGGTCTTGTAGTGGCCCGGCTCGAAGCCGCCCAGACGCTTGCCGGTTTTGAACAACAGCCAGATCAGCAGGTTCTGCATCAGCAGCGCGGCCTTGCGCACGGCCAGGTTGCGCCCCGCGCGCGAGACATGGGCATCGAGCGCCAGCCCCGGCGGCGGCCATTTCATTGGCGGTCCTCCGGCCGGTACGGGATGACCCGCGCGCTCCAACTCCTCGGCGGCGGACAGGACCGATTGCGCCAGATCGGCAAAATCGCGTTCGGTCGCGCGGGCGGTCGGCTGGATGACCAGCGACACGATCTGCCCATGCCGCGCCGGGCTGTTGGACCAGCGGCAGGACAGACCCGTCAGGTCGGGCTGCGCCTCGGGTCCGGCGGGCGGAACCTCGTACCGGCCAGCCTTCATCTGCGCCTCGGCCCAGGCCAGCCCGCCGCCGGTGAACATGGCGTAATCCACCCCCGTGGACGGCGCATGGCGTGCCACCCGGAGGTCATGCCCTGCCGCGCGCAGGTCGGACACGGGCACCAGGGCCGCGCGCAGGGCGATGTCGAACTCGGCCGCGGCCCAGCTGCGCAGCGCCGCCAGCGTGGTGCGCGCCTTGGGTTCGTGTTCGGGCGCGACGGCGAATCCGGCCCCGTCGCCGCCGAAGACATAGGGGAAGTTCTGACCGCCCAGCGCATTGATCATGCCCGAGATCACCGCCGCGCCCACCGTGTTCACGGTCTTGTAGCGGCCACGGGCGATTTCGCCGGTCGAGTCCACGATATCGGCCACGCCGACGATCCAGCCGTCCGGCACCGGCGTGAATCGCGCCGGGTCCGACAGGGCAAGAAAATCGCGCGTGACGGGAACCCGGTCATAGAATCCCGGATCGGAGTCCTTCATCGTCCCTCCCATTTCCTTGCGATCATTTTAGCGCAGTCCGCGTGCCTGTCCCGATATTGCAACATATCACACGCGCTTGTGCATGGCGTCGGGACGTGCCAAGCATCCTGGCAGGGCGAACGGCGGGGAGACCGACATGCAAGCAGGTTTGGTGATCTTGTGTCTGGCCTATGTCCTCAGCCAGTTCTTCCGTGCGTTCCTTGCGGTTCTGACCGCCGATCTGGCCCGCGACATCGGTGCCACGCCCGAGGATCTGGCCTGGGCCTCGGGCCTGTGGTTTCTGGTCTTTGCGGCGATGCAGATCCCGGTGGGCTGGGCGCTGGACCGGGTTGGCCCCCGGCAGACGGCGGCGGTTCTGCTGCTGATCGGCGGCGCGGGTGGGGCCGCAGTGTTCGCGCTGGCCGCGACGCCCCGGCATGTGGCGGTGGCGATGGCGTTGATCGGGGTCGGGTGTTCGCCGGTTCTGATGGCCTCGTATTTCATCTTTGCCCGCGAATACCCGCCCGCGAAGTTCGCGACCCTGGCCGCTGTGATGCTGGGTGTGGGGTCGGTCGGCAACCTCGTGGCCTCGTACCCCACGGCGCTGGCGGTCGAGCTGATGGGCTGGCGCACGACGCTGGCGGGGCTGGCCGCGATCTCGGGCGCCGTGGCCGTGGGCATCTGGGTGACGGTCAAAGACCCCGCGCGGGTGGTGTCCGAGCAGAAAGGGTCGGTTCTGGACCTGCTGCGTGAGCCTGCATTGTGGGCGGTTTTGCCTTTGATGCTGGTCGCCTATGCACCCTCGGCCGCGCTGCGGGGGTTGTGGGCCGGCCCCTATCTGCTGGACGTGTTCGGGCTGAGCGCCACCCAGATCGGGCAGGCCACGCTGGTCATGGGCGCCGCGATGATCGCGGGCACCTTTGCCTACGGGCCGCTGGACCGGCTGCTGAACACCCGAAAATGGGTGATCTTCGGCGGCAACGCGGTGGCGGTGCTGGCGCTGGGGCTGCTGGGGCTGTGGGTCGCCGAGGCCGTCTGGCTGTCGGTTCTACTGATGGCGCTGATCGGGTTTCTGGGGGCATCCTTCCCGGTGATCATGGCGCATGGGCGCGCCTTCATCCCGGCGCATCTGGTGGGGCGCGGCGTGACCCTGCTGAACCTGTTTGGGATCGGCGGCGTGGGGCTGGCGCAACTCGCCACCGGCCGCATCCATGCGGCGACGGTGGACATGGGGCCAACCGCACCCTACACAGCGATATTCGCCTTCTTTGCCGTCACGCTGACGATCGGCTGCGTGATCTACCTGTTCAGCCGTGACAGCATGGACTGAGACCCCGCCGGAGCGCATCTCGTGAACGACCCCGTTGTTATCGCCCCCAACCTGAAACGCCGCCTGTCCGGCGTGACCGCCACGATCGCGCGGCTGGTGCCGTTGCAGGCGCAGTGGATCGACATTGCCGCCACCGGCCCGGGCCTGCCCGCGGACATCCCGCACATCCCGCTGGGCCGCCTGCCCTTTCTGTCACGCAAGACGCTGCGGGTCTGGCACGCCCGCCGCAACACCGAGATGCTGCTGGGCCTGATCCTGCGCGACCTGTTGCGGCTGAGGCTGAAACTGCTGTTCACCAGCGCCTCGCAGCGGGCGCATACAGGCTATACCAAGTGGCTGATCGGCAAGATGGACGCGGTGGTGGCCACCTCGCGCAAGACGGCCGGGTACCTCGAGCGCGACGCGCAGGTGATCATGCACGGCATCAACCTGCAGGATTTCGCGCCACCCGCCGACAAGGCGGGGCTGCGGACGCAAATGGGCCTGCCCGACGGGCTGCTGCTGGGCTGCTATGGCCGCATCCGCCACCAGAAAGGCACCGACGCCTTCGTCGATGCGATGATCGACCTGTGCGGGCAGGTCCCCGACGTACATGGCATCGTCATGGGCCGCGCGACCGAGAAACACAGCGCTTTCCTGACCGAACTGAAGGACAAGGTGGCCCAAGCCGGCCTGTCCGACCGCATCCTGTTCAAGCCCGAGGTCACCGTGGACAAGATTGCCCAATGGTACCAGGTGCTGGATCTGTTCATCGCCCCCCAACGCTGGGAGGGGTTCGGACTGACCCCCCTCGAAGCGATGGCCTGCGGTGTGCCGGTGGTGGCCACCGATGTGGGCGCATTCTCCGAGATCGTGACCGACCCGACGCTGGGTCGGGTGGTGCCTCCGGGCGACATTCCGGCGCTGGCCGCGGCCGCGGCCGAGATGCTGGCGGACCGTGATTCCCTGGCCCGCGCAGGCCGGGCCGCCCGCGCCCATGTGGAACGGAATTTCGACATCAACGGCGAGGCGCAGGCCCTTGTTGCGCTCTATCAGCAGCTGCTGAAGGCCTGAGTCGCCGCAAAACTGCGTCAAACGATCAATTCCGCCGCGAAGGCCCTTTTTTCTTTTCGGTTTCGCGGCTATGAACGCGCGTCCTTAATTCAGGAGACTAGACATGGGCTATCGCGTCGTTGTCGTCGGCGCCACGGGGAACGTGGGCCGCGAAATGCTGAACATCCTGGCCGAGCGCCAGTTCCCGGTTGACGAAATCGCCGCTCTGGCGAGCCGCCGTTCGCTGGGCACCGAGGTCAGCTTTGGCGACAAGACACTCAAGACCCAGGATCTGGACACCTTCGATTTCACCGGCTGGGACATGGCGCTGTTCGCCGTGGGCTCGGCCGCGACCAAGGATTACGCCCCCAAGGCGGCCGCGGCGGGCTGCGTGGTGATCGACAACTCGTCGCTCTATCGCTACGATCCCGAGATCCCGCTGATCGTGCCCGAGGTGAACCCGCAGGCGATCCACGACTACAAGAACAAGAACATCATCGCCAACCCCAACTGCTCGACCGCGCAGATGGTGGTGGCGCTCAAGCCGCTGCATGACCGCGCCAGGATCAAGCGCGTCGTGGTCTCGACCTACCAATCGGTCTCGGGCGCCGGCAAGGAAGGCATGGACGAGCTGTGGGAGCAGACCAAGGCCGTCTACAACCCGATCAACGATGTGCCGCCGAAGAAATTCACCAAGCAGATCGCCTTCAACGTCATTCCGCATATCGACGTCTTCATGGAGGACGGCTCGACCAAGGAAGAATGGAAGATGGTCGCCGAAACCAAGAAGATCGTCGATCCGTCGATCAAGCTGACCGCGACCTGCGTGCGCGTGCCGGTTTTCGTGGGCCATTCCGAGGCGATCAACATCGAGTTCGAGGAATTCCTGGACGAGGACGAGGCCCGCGACATCCTGCGCGAGGCCCCCGGCCTGATGGTGATCGACAAGCGCGAGGACGGTGGATATGTCACGCCGGTCGAATGCGCGGGCGATTTCGCCACCTTCATCAGCCGCATCCGTCAGGATTCGACCGTGGAAAACGGCCTGAACCTGTGGTGCGTGTCGGACAACCTGCGCAAGGGCGCGGCCCTGAACGCGGTTCAGATCGCCGAGCTGCTGGGCCGCGAGGTTCTGAAAAAGGGCTGACATCCGGCCCTGATGAAAGCAAGCAACAAATATCCCCCGCTGTCACCGCCGGCAGCGGGGTTTTCCTTGTGTGGCCCGTCAGAGTGAATCGGTCCGTCGTTCAGGCCAGCAAGTCGAACACCTCGCCGCCGATCCGAAGTTCGATCGACTCCTGAACTGCACCGTCGATCAACGCCCACAGGATGTTTCCACTGGGAATATAGGTCACGAAGAACTCGTCAGCGGCGGCATCACCTGCGTTGGGCGTGTTGGCGCGCTGGAGCAGGAAATCATCCACCGTCGCCGAGGCCGGTCCACCGAAGAACAGGCGGTCGCCTTCGGCCGAGTCGAAATCCTGAATCCAGTCCGCACCATGCCCGACGACACCCAGATGATAGAACAGGTCGGCGCCTGCTCCGCCATTGACCCGATCAAAGCCGAAACCGCCATTGATGAAATCATCACCGTCGCCGCCAAAGATCAGGTCTGACCACGCACCGCCCGAAACCACATCATTGCCGGTGCCGCCGATCAACTCATCGACACCGAAACCTCCGGTCAGCTGGTCGTCGCCGGCATCGCCTCGCAGACTGTCGTTGCCATAGCCGCCATCGACCGTGTCGTTTCCGGCCCCGGCATAGACGATGTCGCGCAGATCCGTGCCGGTTTCTCCCGCCTGAATGTTGTCATCGCCCGCGCCGCCGATCAAAGTGTCAAGGCCGTCGCCCCCCAGCAGGGTGTCGTGCCCATCGTCACCGCGCAAGACATCGCTGCCCGCCTCGCCGCGCAGCAAATCGTCTCCCAGACCACCGGTCAGATCGTCTCCGCCTGCTCCACCGAGCAACGTGTCGTCTCCGGCAGCGCCGAACAGCGTGTCATTGCCCAGCCCCCCCAGCAGATCGTTGTTCTCGGTGTTGCCCGTGATCCGGTCGCTGCCGGAACCGCCCGTCGCGTGCTCGATCACCGTTCCGGGAACGATGGAGAGATTCAGCGTCAAGCCGCCGACATCCGAGAATGCGCCTTCCACCAGGTTGATCCTCTGGCCGGTCGAACTTCCGCTCAGGTCGAGCCGGTCGATACCGCCCGAATCCTGCACCGCGAAAAAGAACGGGAAGTACTCGTGCGTGACCTGAACATCGCCGGCCTGCCCGGCCAGCATGTAGACCGTGTCATCGGAATTGATCTGGGGATTCAGCCCGTAAAGCTGGTTCACGGCCAGGATGTCGGCTGCGTTCGGTTTGAAGAAATAGGCGTTCGTACCAGTCGCGTACGGGTGGTCTCCGGGATAGAAATACGACATCACCGAATACTGTGTGCTGTCGTTGATGAATACGTTGTCGTCACCATACGTGACGGTGAAATTGTAGTTCCCGGCATGGCCGAGGCCCAGCGCATGGCCGATTTCATGCAGATAGACTTCGAAGGCATAGCCCCAAGGTTCGTTCGGATATGCCGCCGAAATGCTGGAATGAACATTGACCAATGCTTGGTCAATCCTGTTGTTGGTCACCCAATGATAGGTGACACCGCCGGTTTCGCTGTCATCAAAGACGATCTGTGCGGCATTCGCGGTTTCGACGAATTCCAAACCCGACACTTGGGCCCAGGAATCCAGCGCGGCGCGGGCGAAATAGGAGCCCTTGGCGTCCAGACCAGACAGAGAATACGTGATCCGGTTCGAACCGTTCAGATCGAATGTCATCCGCGACAGACCGATGCTTTCCCAGTACCCGTCGGTCAGTTGCTCGGCGAAATGTTCGATTTCCCCGTACAACTGGCCGAACCGCGCCAGATAGGCAAGGTCGTCGGTGTCCCAGACCATTCCATCGTTGAACCGCACTTCCTCGACCTCGTAACCGAAGCCCAGAAAGTGGTTCTTGATCCGAATACCGTCGCCGCTGGAATAGGTCAGAACAAGATCGTTCCCGTCGCGCGCGCCGTATAGATCGGTTGGCAGAATTCCAGCGCCGAAGAGAATCTGGTCGTGCTCATTCGACGTGTACCCGGCGTTCACGACATCCTGCCCCCAGCCAGGGTCAAAGATGAACTGGTCATCCCCGGCGCCGCCAACCCGAAGGTCGTCGCCTGCCCCACCGGACAGAACGTCATCGCCTTCGTGGGCATAGACCGAGTCGTTGCCCGCTCCCGCCCGGAGCGTGTCGTTTCCGGCATAGCCATAGATCTTGTCATCCCCGCCCAGGCCCGACAGCGAATCGTCACCTGCGACGCCGCGCAACGTATCCGCGGACTGGGTGGGGTTGTTGGTCAGCAGCACCAGATCGTCCTCATCCCAGCGCGTGCCGTCGGCAAATCGAATTTCTTCGACAAAGCGTGAACTTGACAGGAAATGGTTCCGGATCGTCACGCTGTCGCCGCTGGAATAGGTCAGAATCAGGTCGTTTCCGCTCCACTGGCCGGAAAACTCGGCGGCCAGAATTCCGGCACCGAACGTAATGAAATCCTGTCCATGAAAGGCCGAGCCCGACTCGACCACATCGTCTCCCCAGCCCTGGTCAAAGACGTATTCGTCATCCCCACGCCCCCCGGCCAGAAAATCATCGCCTGCCCCTCCGGTCAGAACGTCATTGCCTTCGTGGGCATAAATCGTGTAATTTCCCGCCCCCGCCCGGAGCGTATCGTTCCCATCAAACCCAAAAAGCGAATCTGCGCCGGTACCGCCGTCCAGACTGTCGTCGCCCTCTGCCCCCCGCAGCGTGTCATCTCCACCCAAGCCAACCAAAGTGCTGCCACCGGCAAGGGCATCCAATTCATCTCCGCCCTCAGTTCCTGAAACAAGCAATTCTGTTCCTCTGAAAAAATTCGTTGTTCTTCAACGACAACTCTACTCAATCAATGCGCGAAGACAATGCGGGATACATTCGTCACAAGGTATCTTTCCTGAACGATGGCTGGGGCTCGGCACTCGCGGCCGGCCCCGAAAAACCACAATCTCCGCCGCATACGGGTTCGTTCGACGCGGCGCCCAACATTGATGCGGCACGGACCCAACGGACGATCGCCGACAAATGGGATTGGCCGGCGGTCGAACAAGTTTCGTTCCGTCGCTCAGACCAAGGCGAACTTCTTCTCCTTGGGGTCGTAGAATTCCAGCGCGCCCTCGCCGATATCTGTCCAAAGCCCGTGGATCGACAGCTCGCCGGCTTTCACGGCGCTTTCGACGAAGGGGAAGGTCATCAGGTTCTCGAGCGAGGCAACGACCGCCTGACGCTCGAACTGGCGGGCCTGTTCGGTACTGTCGTCGATTTCGGCGACCAACTCGAACCGGGGCTTGAGGATGTCCATCCAGCGGCCGACAAAGCTTTCCTTGGCCTCCAGCTGCGGCGCGTTGCCCTTGCACATGTCGATGCAGCCCTGCACGCCACCGCATTGCGAATGGCCCAGTACGATCAGATGCGCCACCTTCAGCGCGGTCACCGCGTATTCGATCGCCGCACTGGTGCCGTGGCGCTCGCCGTCGGGCTCGTAGGGTGGAACCAGGTTGGCGATGTTGCGGTGGATGAAGAACTCACCCTGGTCGGCGCCGAAGATCGAGGTGACATGCACCCGGCTGTCACAGCACGAAATCACCATGGCGCGCGGGCGTTGCCCCTCGGTTGCCAAGCGTCGGTACCAGGCCTGGTTCTCGGAATAGGTGGTGGCCTTCCAGCCGTGATACCGCTGAACCAGATAGCTCGGCAGAGGTTTGGCAAATTGCATTGGGCTGTCCCTGATTGTCTTTCTGGCGGCCGCTGTAACCCAGATTCAAGAAAAATTCGAGCGATTTTGCCGGTTGGCCTCAAGGAATTGCAAAGGTTCACTGTGGCAGGGTCGTCGGTGCCGTGGGGGCACGAAGATTGGGGTGAATGTGGTGGACAAGATTGTCACGCTTGAACAGAAGGAATCCGTCCGTCTGGACCCGGACTGCCTGAGCGGGCTGTACCGGCAGTTGGGCGACCAGAACGCCATGGACGTACTGTGCCGCACGGTCGAGGAACTGGCCGTGCGCCTGTCGAACTGCGAACGGCACTGGCGTCAGCGCAACTGGACCGATCTGCGCAAATGCGCCAGGTCTCTGATCGCGATCGCCGAACAGGTCGGCATGACCCTGCTGGCGCGGGTGGCTGCGGACGTGACCCGGGCCGTGGATGCGGGCGATGCGGCGGCCGCCGGCGCCACGCTCTGTCGGCTGATCCGGGTGGGCGAACGGTCGCTGACCGCCGTGTGGGACCAGCAGGATCTTTCGATCTGACGGGGGTTGCGGGCGCCAAGCGGGCGGCTAGTCTGTGCACGACCCAGATCAGACCGAGGCCCCTATGACTCTGACATTCGCTTCCCCCGACCAACCGGCCATCGCGCTGCATGTCATCGACCAGGACGCACGCGATGGATGGCTCGAAGCGCAGCCGCCGCAGGTTCAGGCCTGGGTGGCGGCGAACGGGTTCACCGGGGCGTTGGGGCAGGTGCTGCTGATCCCGGGGGCTGATGGGGCGCCCGATCGCGCACTGGCGGGCTATGGTACCACCGACCGGCGCGCGCGGGTCCGGTTCCCGCTGGCCGCCGCGGCCGAGGCGCTGCCCGAGGGCACCTATGCCATCGCGTCGGGCCTGCCCGCCGACCGCGCCGAGATCGAGGCGCTGGGCTGGTTGCTGACCGGCTATGCCTTTGACCGGTATGCCACGCAATCGGCCGCCAAGGCCCGGCTGGTCGCACCGGACGGGGTGAACGCCGCGCGGGTCGAGATCATGGCCAATGCCGAGGCGCTGATCCGCGATCTGGTCAACACGCCCGCGGCCGACATGGGCCCCGATCAGCTGCAGGCCGCGGCCGAGGCGCTGGCCGGGGAGTTCGGCGCCCAGTTTGAAGTGACCCGAGGCGATGCGCTGTTGGAACGGAATTTCCCGATGATCCACGCCGTGGGCCGGGCCGCCGAACAGGCCCCGCGCCTGATCGAAATGACCTGGGGCACAAGCGGTCCGAAACTGACCCTGGTCGGCAAGGGCGTCTGTTTCGACACCGGCGGGCTGGACCTCAAGCCCGCCGCGGCGATGGGGTTGATGAAAAAGGACATGGGCGGCGCGGCGAACGTGCTAGGACTGGCGCGCATGATCATGGCACTGGATCTGCCGTTGCAGTTGCGGGTGCTGATCCCGGCGGTGGAAAACGCGGTGGCGGGCAACGCGTTCCGGCCCGGCGACATCCTGACCTCGCGCAAGGGCCTGACGGTCGAGATCAACAACACCGATGCCGAAGGGCGGCTGGTGCTGGCCGACGCGCTGGCGCTGGCGGATGAGGGCGCGCCGGATCTGGTGATCTCGATGGCGACGCTGACCGGCGCGGCGCGGGTGGCGGTGGGGGCGGATCTGGCCCCGTTCTACACCGATGACGATGCCGCCGCGCAGGCCTTGTCGCAGGCCGCCTTTCAGGCGGCTGACCCGGTCTGGCGGATGCCGTTCCACACGCCCTATGAGACGTTGATCGAGCCGGGCATCGCCGATCTCGACAACGCGCCGGCGGGCGGGTTCGCCGGGTCGATCACCGCGGCGCTGTTCCTGCGGCGGTTCGTGGAAAACAGCCGGTACATGCATTTCGACATCTACTCCTGGCAAAAGGCCAAAGAGCCCGGCCGCAGCAAGGGCGGGTTGGGACAAGGGCCGCGCGCCCTGCTGACCGCCCTGCCCGGGATGCTGGACCTGTGACCCGCGCGCGCGTCATCCGCCCCGTCGTGGACCTGCTGCGCAAACCCAAGGGCCCGCGCGACCGGCAGCTGCTGTATGGCGACGGCCTTGACGTCACCGAACAGTCCGGCGGCTGGTGCCGGGTGGTTTCCGACAAGGATGGGTATCAAGGCTGGCTGCGTGCCGACCAGCTGGGCCCCGACGCGCCGGCCACGCATTGGATATGGGCCCCGGCGACCCATGCCTATGCGCAGCCCGACATCAAAAGCCCCGACCGCGTCAGCCTGAGCTTTGGCAGCCGGATCGTGGTGCTGTCGCAGCAGGACCGCTTTGTCGAGACCGAGCTTGGGTTCATCCCAGCCGCGCATGTCAAACCGGTCGGAACCCTGTTGAACGACCCGGTCGCCGTGGCCGAGCTGTTTCTGGGCACGCCCTATCTGTGGGGTGGCAACAGCCGGTGGGGGCTGGATTGTTCGGGGCTGGTTCAGGCCGGGCTGCTGGCCTGCGGCGTGGCCTGCCCCGGCGACAGCGGCGACCAGGAGTGGGAGCTTGGCACCGCACTGCCCCAAGGCACCCCGGCGCAGCGTGGCGATCTGTTGTTCTGGAAAGGCCATGTGGCCTGGGTGTCCGGCGACAACATGCTGCTGCATGCCAATGCCCATCACATGGCCGTGGTATTCGAGCCGATGGATCAAGCCATTGCCCGGATCGAAGCCCAAGGCGACGGGCCGGTCACGGCGCACAAGCGGCTCTAATCCGGGTCGACCGAGCGGATCAACTTGCGCTCCAGCACCCGCAGGACGGTGCGCAGGTCGTGCCCGCGTTTCAGGATGCGCCCGTCCATGCCCACCACCGAGAACATGCCCTGTTTCTGCCGCAGACGCGGGTGTTTCTCGATGCGATAGATCGGGTGTTCGGCCGTGCGCCGGAAGATCGAAAAGATCGCCACGTCGCGCAGGTTGGATATCCCATAGTCACGCCATTCTCCGGCGGCGACCATCCGTCCATAGACGGAAAGAATCAATGACATCTCTTGCCGGTTGAAGGCCACCGGCATCTGGGCCGGACCTGCAGGGTTCCGGCTGGGAGGCTGCATGTTCATGTCTTCAGCCTTGCCGGAAACGGGGATCAGATCAAGCCCGTCACGACAGGGTGTGGTATTTTTGAACCGACCCTCAGGGCCTGCGACCGACCTGGCGGCAGATCAGGATCACCGGCAGCAGCCCCACGGCCAGGATCACCAGCGACGGAACGGCAGCGCCCTCAAGCCGTTCGTCCGAGGCCAGCCGATAGGCCTGCACCGCCAGCGTGTCAAAATTGAACGGCCGCATGATCAGCGTGGCCGGCAGTTCCTTCATCACGTCCACGAACACGATCAGCAGCGCCGTCAGCAGCGAGGGCGTGAGAATCGGCAGATGCACCCGCCGCAACGTGCCCAGCGGCGTCTGCCCCAAAGACCGGGCAGCGGCGTCCATGTTGGCATGAACGGTGCTCTGCCCGCTTTCATAAGCGCTGAGCGCGGCCGCCAGAAAGCGCACCATGTAGGCCGCCACCAACAGCCAGATCGAGCCGGTGACCAGCAACCCGGTCGACACGCCGAAGGTCTGCCGCATCCAGGCATCCAGCGCGTTGTCGAACCCGGCAAAGGGCACGATCAGCCCCACCGCGATCACGCCGCCCGGCACGGCATAGCCCAGCCGCGCCAGATAGGCTGCGGTGGCCGAGCCGCGCCCGGGCCGCAGCCGTTGATAGAACCCCACGCAGACCGCCGCACAGACGGTGATCACCGCCGCCGTTCCCGCCAGCGTCAGAGAATTGCGAATGAACCCCAGATACCGGGCCGACAGCAGGTTCTGCTCGGACTCCAGCCCCATCTGCACCAGAACGACCACCGGCAGCAGAAACCCAAAAAGAACCGGGATGGCACACAGACCCCACGCCGCCACGGCCTGCCAGCCGGACAATTGCGCCGCTGGCAAGGCCGAATGGCGTTTGCCGGGCTGGTAGTATTTGGCCTTGCCGCGCTGGGTGCGCTCGGTCACGGCCATGACCAGCGCAAAGGCCAGAAGGCACAGCGCCAGCTGCGCCGCCGCCGCGCGGTCGGCCATGGAAAACCAGCTGGTGTAGATGCCGGTGGCAAAGGTCTGAACCCCGAAATAGGCGACCGTACCGAAATCGGCGATGGTCTCCATCACCGCCAGCAGCACGCCGCCGGCAATCGCGGGCCGCGCCATCGGCAGCGAGACCCGCCAGAAGGCAGACCACGGGCTGCTGCCCAGCGCCCGCGCCGCCAGAAAGGCGGTGGCGCTTTGCTGCAGAAAGGCCGCGCGCGCCAGCAGATAGACATAGGGGTACAGCACCAGGATCAGCATCACCGCCGCGCCCTCGGTCGAGCGGATCTCGGGGAACCAATAGTCGCGCGGGCCCCAGCCGGTCACCTGACGCAGCGTGGTCTGAACGATGCCGGGATGATCGAGGATGAAGGTATAGGCATAGGCCAGCACATAGGCCGGAAAGGCCAGTGGCAGCACCAGCGCCACTTCGAACAGGCGCACGCCGGGAAAGCGGGTCATGGTGACCAGCCACGCGGCCCCGACCCCGATGGCGAAGGTACCGGCCGAAACCAGAACCACCAGAATGGCCGTGGTCGCCGCATAGCCGGGCAGGACCGTGTCCAGCAGATGCCGGATCGTGTCGGTGCCGCCGGTGACGGCCGCCAGCACCACGGCGACCATCGGCAACAGACAGGCCGCGGCCACCAGATAGGCCAGGATCCCGACGAACCGGGTGCCCAAGGCCCCACGGTTGCGCGATCCATGTTCTGAATATTCGATCTGGGCCATGGCCTCGGGTCGGCAAAGGTTGCGGGTCCCCTTTAATCGACCAAAAAACTCGGAAACGCCAGTGGGCAGGCACAGGATTCTGCGGCGCATTTGGCCGCAGAACCCCGCGCCGGATCAGTCGTAGACGCGCTGATCCTCGATCACCAGCCCGTCCTTGGGCAGCGAGCCGGGCGGCACCACCTGAACCGCACCCTTCAGCTTGAGAACCTCGACCACCGATCGGGCATAGGTATCGGCATCACCGCCGCAGCTTTCGATCTGCACGGTCATCGTGTCCATCTCGCCCTGCCGGGCGGCGATCACGCGGGCCTTGACGATCTCGTCATGCTTGGCGACCAGCGCGGCCACCTGTTCGGGGCGCACGAACATGCCCTTGATCTTGGTGGTCTGGTCGGCACGCCCCATCCAGCCCTTGATGCGCAGGTTGGTGCGGCCGCAGGGCGACTGCCCGGGCAGCACCGCCGACAGATCACCGGTGGCAAAGCGGATCAGCGGATAGTCGGGGTTGAGGGAGGTCACCACGACCTCGCCGACCTCGCCTTCCGCCACCGGTGTTCCGGTGCCGGGGGTCACGATTTCCACGATGACATGCTCGTCGATGATCATGCCCTCCATTGCGGCGCTTTCATAGGCGATGTTGCCCAGATCGGCCGTGGCATAGCATTGCAGACAGGAAATGCCCCGATCGGCATAGGCCTGGCGCAGCGAGGGGAACAGCGCCCCGCCGCCCACGGCGGCCTTGGAGAACTTGAGGCTGACGCCCATGTCGTCGGCCTTGTCGAGGATCACCTTGAGGTAATCCGGCGTGCCGGCATAGGCGGTGCAGCCCACGTCGCGCGCGGCGGTCACCTGCAGCTCGGTCTGGCCGGTGCCGGCGGGCAGAACCGCGGCCCCCACGGCGCGGGCGCCGTTTTCAAAGATCATGCCGGCGGGCGTCAGGTGGTAGCCAAAGCAGTTCTGCACGATATCGCCCTGGCCCACGCCCGCCGCATGCAGGAACCGGCCCATGCGCCACCAGTCGTGATCGACTCCGCCGGGTTCATAGATCGGCCCCGGCGACTGGAACACATGGGCAAAGCCATGCGCGGGCTTGACCGCAAAACCGCCAAACGGCGGGTGCTTGGCCTGCGCGCTGCTCAGGTCGGATTTGCGCAGAACCGGCAGCCGGGGCAGATCGGCGATGGTCTGGATCGCGTCCAGATCGACATCGGCGAAATGGGCCGCGAAACCGGGCGCGGATTTCGCCCGCGCCAGCTGTTCGCGCAGACCGGCCGATTGCTCGGCAGCGCGCTGATCGGCCGAACGGGTTTCCAGAGCGTCGTAGAATGTCATCGCCAGATCCTCCATCCGCTCACAGCCACCTCTTGCGGCGACGATAGGACCGCACGTCGCGGAAGCTCTTGCGGCCTTCGTCGGACATGCCGAGGTAGAACTCCTTGACGTCCGGGTTCTCGCGCAATTCGGCGGCGGGGCCGTCCATCACCACGCGCCCCGATTCCAGGATGTATCCGTAATGGGCAAAGCGCAGCGCCACGTTGGTGTTCTGCTCGGCCAGCAGGAAGGACACGCCTTCCTGTTCGTTCAGGTCCTTCACGATGGTGAAGATCTCTTCGACCAGCTGCGGCGCAAGGCCCATCGAGGGCTCGTCCAGCAGGATCGTCTCGGGGCGGCTCATCAGCGCGCGGCCCATGGCGACCATCTGCTGTTCCCCGCCCGAGGTATAGCCCGCCTGGCTGCGGCGCCGCTCTTTCAAGCGGGGGAAATAGTTGTAGACCAGTTCAAGGTCCTGCTGGATGGCGGCCTTGCCGTCCTTGCGGGTATAGGCCCCGGTCAGCAGGTTTTCCTCGACGGTCAGATGTTCGAAACAGTGGCGGCCCTCCATCACCTGGATGACGCCCTTCTGCACCAGGTCGGCCGGGTCGCGCTCGTGCACGTTCTGGCCGCGATACTTGATCGAGCCCTTGGTGACCTCGCCGCGTTCGGATTTCAGCAGGTTCGACACCGCCTTGAGCGTCGTCGTCTTGCCGGCCCCGTTGCCGCCCAGCAGCGCGGTGATCCCGCCCTTGGGCACGGTCAGGCTGACGCCCTTCAGCACGAGGATCACGTGGTTGTAGATCACCTCGATATTGTTGACCTCAAGCAGGGTTTCCGCCTGCACGTCAGTGGTTTGTGCCGCATCCAGCATCAGCGCGTGTCCTCATGCCTGCCCCGTTCGGGGCTTGTCCGGTTCGGGGCGGCAGTCAGCCGCCGCCCCGGTTTTCGTGCCGCTCAGTTGCAGCGCAGTTCGATGTTGTTCTCGGCGGCATAGGCAGCCGAGTCTTCCTCGATCAGCGCGCCGATCACTTCGCCATCGGTCGGCTTGAAGTCCGAGATCAGCGACCAGGTCTTGGTGTCCGCATCCCACTGGGTCACGCCCACCATTCCGTTGCCGCCGTGGTTTTCACAGGTCACGGTGAAGGCCGGACCAAAGTTCGGCAGGCCCAGTTCGGCCATCTTCTCTTCGGTGATCTCAAGCGCTTCCATGCCGGCCCGCATGTCGGCACCGGTGATGTCGGCCTTGCCCGAGATTTCCTGCGCCTTCTTGGCGGCCTCGGCGGCCAGCATCGCGGCATAGAGTCCGCGGTTGTACAGGACCGTACCGACCTGATCGCCGGCACCGGCGGCCTTGCCTGCATCGACGACGTATTTCTTCAGGTCGTCATACAGCGGATAGTCCGAGCCCACGTTGTGGAAGGTCAGCGCCTTGTAACCATCCGCAGCCGCACCGGCCGGCATCACGTCATGTTCAGCGCCCGACCACCAGATGCCGATGAAATTCTCCATCGGGAACCGGATGTTCGCGGCCTCCTGAATGGCCACCTGGTTCATCACGCCCCAGCCCCACATCAGGACATAGTCGGGACGGTCGCGGCGGATCTGCAGCCACTGTGATTTCTGCTCCTGGCCGGGGTGATCGACCGGCAGGGCCACCAGCTCGAAGCCGTGCTTTTTCGACAGCTCTTCCAGCGTGCGGATCGGCTCCTTGCCATAGGCCGAGTTGTGATAGACCAGCGCGATCTTCTTGCCGCTCAGGTCACCGCCGTTTTCCTCGAGCAGATAGTTGATCGCACCCGAGGCACCGTCCCAGTAGTTGGCCGGATAGTTGAACGTGTGGCTGAACACCTTGCCGTTCTTGGCCGAGGTGCGGCCATATCCCATCGTGTGCATCGGGATGTCGTCGGCAGTGGTTTTCGGGATCAGCTGATAGGTGATGCCGGTCGACAGCGGCTGATACACCAGCGCCCCTTCACCCTTGGTCGATTCATAGCATTCGACACCTTTTTCGGTGTTGTAGCCGGTTTCGCACTCGATGACCTTGGCCGGAACACCACCGATGCCGCCGTCCCGCTCGTTGAGCAGGGTGAAATAATCCGCGTAGCCATCCGCGAAGGGGATGCCGCCCGCGGCGTAAGGCCCGGTGCGGTAGCTGAGCGACGGGAACACGAGGTCGGCCATCGCCGGGCCGGCGGCCATCAGGGCGCCCAGCGCCAGGGTTGCCAGTTTCTTGTTCATCGGGTGTCTCCTCCCTTGATTTGTCCGATGTTGTTCGGGGCTTTGCGCCCCTTTCTTGATTGGGCCGGTCCCTAGTGCGGGAAGGGCCAGAGTCTTAGTTTCTCCTTGGCGACGCGCCACAGCTGCGCCAGACCGTGCGGTTCGAGGATCAGGAACAGGATGATCAGCCCGCCCACGATCACCAGTTGCAGATGCGCGACGATGTCGGTGGGCCAGCCCAGCAGATCCACGCCGATCAGTTTCAGAACCACCGGCAGCAGGACCAGGAAGGCCGCGCCGGCAAAGGATCCGAAGATCGAGCCCAGCCCGCCGATGATCACCATGAACAGCACCAGGAAGGATTTCTGGATGCCGAAGGCCTCGCCCACCTCGACCGCGCCCAGGTAGATGGCGAAGAACAGTGCGCCCGACACGCCCACGAAGAACGAGCTGACGGCAAAGGCGCTGAGCTTGGCGCGCAGCGGGTTCACCCCGATGATCTCGGCGGCGATGTCCATGTCGCGGATCGCCATCCAGGTGCGCCCGGTGGTGCCGCGGGTCAGGTTGCGGGCGATGATCGCGCAGGCGGTCAGAAAGATCAGGCAGAACAGATAGGTGGCCCAGGCCGGCGCGTTGGGTCCGGTGATGATGATGCCGAACACGTCACGCTCGGGCGCGTTGATCTGCCCCGAGGCCGAATAGTTGTAGAACCACGGCACCCGGTTGAACAGCCACACCAGGAAGAACTGCGCCGCCAGCGTCGCCACCGCCAGGTAGAACCCCTTGATCCGCAGGCTGGGCAGGCCGAACAGCACGCCCACGATGGCGGTGATGCCGCCGGCCAGGATCACATGGATGAACATCGACACGTCGGGGAAAGCGGTCATCAGCTTGTAGCAGGCATAGGCGCCCACGGCCATGAACCCCCCGGTACCCAGGGAAACCTGCCCGCAATAGCCCACAAGGATGTTCAGCCCGATCGCCGCGATCGCGTAGATCAGGAAGGGCAGCAACAGCGCGTTGGCCCAGTAGTCGTTGATGATGAACGGGATGATCCCGAACGCCACCGCCAGCACCACATAATACCGATACCGGTCGAACTTGATCGGGAAAGTCTGGTTGTCGTCCCTGTAGGAGGTCTTGAAGTCTCCGGCCTCACGATAGAACATGTCTTACTTTCCCCATTGTTCCTGCGCCCGGTTGCGGGCTTCGGCGTCCAGTTGGCTGGACCGTTTGGCATATCCGCTCGCCTCCGAGGCGCGCACCAGTTTCATGTAGGCCAGAATACCCATGATCAGCCCTGCAAAGGCCAGGATTGCCGCGATGGTCAGTTGGCCGTCCGTCAGATCATCCGATGTCAGGGCGATATACCCAAACGCCCAGAACCCGGCCCATGCAATGATGTTGATGATGGCGATCAGCTTAGTCATCAGTACAAAAGCCCTCTGATTTCGTCGAAGTCCGTAGATGCCCAAATATTGATCATTCGGAATTCATCTGAAGCGGTTTCGCCTGAGACCATGAAATAGAATATCGTGTTATCACTTTCGAACATCACGACTTCACTGATGAAGTATTCGCTCTGGCGAACGCGTCTTAGGGTCACACACTTAAGTTCCCCCTTGCCGGACAAACTCGAGATCTGATCTGCCAGGCTTTTCTTGGCCGCATCCTCGATTTCAAAAGACCCAAAGGCGGTATGGAAGCGCCTTTCCTGCATGCGAATCTTGACCGTTTCCAAGCCTGCGTTTTCTTCCGGTTCACTGATTGCGGTGCATCCTGCCGAAGCGAAACCAGCGATCAAAACGGTAGCCGCAATGGAGCAAAAAAAAGTATACAGTGTTTTTAACCTAAACCCTTTCAATGATCTTCTCCCCAAACAGACCCTGCGGCCGGAACACAAGGAAGATCAGCGCCAGCACATAGGCAAACCAGTTCTCGGTCGCGCCGCCTACCAGCGGGCCCACGGCGAACTCGAACAGCTTCTCGCCCACGCCGATGATCAGCCCGCCGACGATGGCGCCGGGGATCGAGGTGAACCCGCCCAGCATCAGCACCGGCAACGCCTTGAGCGCGATCAGCGACAGTGAGAACTGCACGCCCGACTTGGTGCCCCAGACGATACCCGCGACCAGCGCCACGAACCCGGCCACCGACCAAACCATGATCCAGATGAAGTTCAGCGAAATCCCCACCGACAGCGCGGCCTGGTGATCGTCGGCCACCGCCCGCATGGCGCGGCCCTGCTTGGTGTACTGGCTGAACGCCACCAGCGCCGCCACCAACAGCGCCGCGATGATCGTCGCCACGATGTCCAGATTGTCGATGAAGAAGCCGTAGCCGAAGACGTTGTAGGTGGTCTCGTCGATCCACAGGTTGATGCCCTGCGGCAGGCCCACGTCCAACGTCTTGATCTCGGATCCCCACATCAGGTCGGCCACGCCCTCAAGGAAGTACGCCAGACCAATGGTCGCCATGAACAGGATGATCGGTTCCTGCCCCACAAGGTGGCGCATGACGAAACGCTGCACCGCCCAGGCCAGCAGAACCATGACGCCCATCGTCAGAATGATCGCCAGCAGCGCCGGAACGGTCCAGCCGAACGTATAGACATGCGTGCCGAAGGTGGCGTTGATCAGATGGGCAAAGGGCACCTGCCCGTTCATGATCCCCACCAGCGTCATCGCGGCGAACAGGGCCATGACCCCCTGGGCATAGTTGAAGATCCCCGATGCCTTGTAGATCAGCACAAAGCCCAGCGCGACCAGCGCATACAGCACCCCGGCCATGAGGCCGTTCAGAAAGACCTCCATCGCGAAAATCAACTGATCAGGCATCTGCGCCTCCCCTCAATTCTGTACGGTGCTCAGTCATGGCTGACCCCCAGATAGGCGTCGATGACTTCCTGGTTGTTGCGCACCTCGTCGGGCGTGCCGTCCCCGATCTTCTTGCCGTAATCCATCACGACCACGCGGTCGCTCAGGTCCATCACCACGCCCATGTCATGTTCGATCAGGGCGATAGTCGTGCCGAACTCGTCGTTCACGTCCAGGATGAATCGGCTCATGTCCTCTTTTTCCTCGACGTTCATGCCCGCCATCGGCTCGTCCAGCAGCAGCAGCTTGGGTTCGGCGGCCAGCGCGCGCGCCAGTTCGACGCGTTTCTTCAGGCCATAGGGCAGCCGCGCAACCGGCGTCTTGCGGATGTGCTGGATTTCCAGAAAGTCGATGATCTTCTCCACCGCCTCGCGGTTTTCCACCTCTTCCGCCTCGGCTTTGCCGCGCCAGATCGCCTGCTGCACGATGTTGGTCTTCATGAAATTCAGGCGGCCGGTCATCACGTTGTCCAGAACGCTCATGCCTTCGAACAGGGCGATATTCTGAAAGGTCCGGGCGATGCCCTGGCGGGCCACCTCATAGGGTTTCATCGGCGGGCGTTTCTTGCCGTGGAACCAGACCTCGCCTTCCTGCGGAACGTAGAACCCGGAAATCACGTTCAGCATCGAGGACTTGCCCGCGCCGTTGGGTCCGATGATCGCGCGGATTTCGCCCTGCCGGATGTCGAACGAGATGTCCTTGATCGCAACCACGCCGCCGAACCGCAGGGTGATGTTCTTCATCTCCATCACCACGCCGCCGATCTTGCGGCCATCCTCGGTGACATATCCGTCGTCGGATGCATCCAGCATCGTCTACTCCTCAAACTGCGGGTGAACGGGACGGCGGGCGGGGCGATGGCCGCAGGCCGAGCGGCGCACGACCGGCCTCATTCCGCGGCCACCTTCTGATGCGACACCGGCACGACCGGCACGTCGACGATCTGCAGCGTGGCGCTGATCGATCCCTTGCGCCCGTCCTCATAGGTCACCTCGGTCGTGGTCGAGACCGTCTCGGACCCGTCATAGAGCGCGGCGATGATGTCGGCGTATTTGTCCTCGACGAACTTGCGGCGCACCTTGCGGGTGCGGGTGATCTCGCCATCGTCGGGGTCCAGCTCCTTGTGCAGCACCACGAACCGGTGCACCTGGCAGCCCGACAGCATCTCGTCGGCGGCAACCGATTTGTTGACCTCTTCCACATGGCTGCGGATCGTCTCCAGCACCCGCGGATGGCCCGCCAGTTCCTGGTACGAGGCATAGGCGATGTTGTTGCGCTCGGCCCAGTTGCCCACCGCCGTCAGGTCGATGTTGATGAAGGCCACACAGCGGTCGCGTCCATTGCCGAACAGCACCGCCTCCAGGATGTCGGGATAGAACTTCAGCTTGTTCTCGACATATTTCGGCGCAAACATCGAGCCGTCGGCCATCTTGCCCACGTCCTTGGCGCGGTCGATGATCCGCAGGTGGCCGCTGCTTTCCTCGATGAAGCCCGCGTCGCCCGTGGCCACCCAACCTTCGGGGTCCTTGGTCGAGGCGGTGGATTCGGGGTTCTTGTAATACTCGACGAACACGCCGGGCGAGCGGTAGTAGATCTCGCCCTTGTCGTCGATCCTGATCTCAACGTCGGGGGCCGGCACGCCCACGGTGTCGGCCCGCACCTCGCCGTCGGGCTGGACGGTGATGAACACGGTCGCCTCGGTCTGGCCATACAGCTGTTTGAGGTTGATCCCCAGCGAGCGGTAGAACTCGAAGATCTCGGGGCCGATCGCCTCACCCGCGGTGTAACCCACGCGGATGCGGCCGTAGCCCAGCGTATCCTTGAGCGGCCCATAGACCAGCACGTTGCCGAGGGCGTATTTCAGGCGGTCAATGAGGCCGACCGGCTTGCCGTCCAGGATGCGGCCGCCCACCTTTTTGGCGTGATCCATGAAATAGTTGAACATCCGCTGCTTGAGCGCGCTGGCATCCTGCATGCGGATCATCACGTTGGTCAGCTGGGTTTCAAAGACCCGCGGCGGCGCGAAGAAATAGGTCGGGCCGATCTCGCGCAGGTCGGTCATCATCGTGTCGGCGCTTTCGGGGCAGTTCACGCAGAATCCGCACCAATAGGCCTGACCGACCGAAAAGATGAAATCGCCCACCCAGGCCATCGGCAGATAGGACAGGATGTCCTCGTTCCGGGTCAGGTGGTCGAATTCGGCCGAGTTCCTGGCACTTTCGATCACGTTGCGGTTCGACAGCACCACGCCCTTGGGCTTGCCCGTGGTGCCCGAGGTGTAGAGCATCACACAGGTGTCGTCATAGGTGATCTCGGAAATGCGGCGGTCCAGTTCGGCGTCAAAACGGTAGTGACCGGCGCGGCCCTCGGCCATGATGTCCTCGAGCGCGTTCATCTGGCTGTGGTCATACTTCCGCATGCCGCGCTTGTCGGTATAGAGGATGTGCTTGACCTGGTGCAGGTTCTCCTGGATCTCGATGACCTTGTCGACCTGCTCCTGGTCGCCGCAGACCACGTATTTCGCGCCGCAGTGTTCCAGCACATAGGCCATCTCCTCGGCGACCGAGTCCTGATACAGCGGCACCGGCACCGCGCCCACCATCTGGGCCGCGACCATCGACCAGTAATGCGCCGGACGGTTGCGCCCGATCACGGCGATATGGTCGCCCTTTTCAACGCCAAGCTCCAGGAATCCCAGAGCCAGCGCACGGATCTCGGCGGCCGTTTCCGCCCAGGTCCAGCATTGCCAGATCCCGAATTCCTTTTCGCGGTAGGCCGGGGCATCCCCGAACTGCGTCGCATTGCGGTGTAGCAGCGCCGGAAGGGAGTGCATCCCCTCGGCGCCCGACTGCGTCTGAGCCAATTCTATCTCTCCTCCCCATCCGGCCCCGGTGTGGGCCGGAACGACGTCGCCGGGTCAGACCCGCGCGCCGCTGCCCCGATTAAGGACAAGGAGGACGATCAGCGTCAACTTTTTCGTGATGTTTTCCGGAATCTTACGAATTGTTACAACCAATCCCGCAAAATCGGGATCAGTGGAACATCCGCCGCCGGCATCGGAAAGTTGCGCAGGTCATTCGCGCGCACCCATTTCAACGCCTGCCCCTCTTTCGACTGCGGAATGCCCTGCCACTTGCGGCAGGCAAACAGCGGCATCAGCAGGTGGAAATCGTCATAGCTGTGGCTGGCAAAGGTCAGCGGCGCCAGGCACGAGGCCCAGGTGTCGATGCCCAGTTCCTCGTGCAATTCGCGGATCAGGGCGGCTTCGGGGGTTTCGCCCGGCTCGATCTTGCCGCCGGGAAATTCCCACAAGCCAGCCATGGCCTTGCCCTCCGGGCGCTGCGCCAGCAGCACCCGCCCATCCACGTCGATCAACGCGACGGCAGAGACGAGAACCGTTTTCATGGTCGCAGTCCCGGACGCAAAACCGGGCTCCACTTCTGCTGGAATTGCTCTGATGTCACGACCGGTAATCCGCGTTGATCTCGATGTACCCGTGGGTCAGATCGCAGGTCCAGACGGTGGCCTTGCCCTCGCCCAGCCCCAGATCGACCGCGATCACCAGTTCCTGGCCCTTCATGTAGGCGGCGGCGTCTTCCTCGCGATAGGTCGGGCTGACCCAGCCCTTTTCGGCCACGAGGATATCGCCGAACCGGATGCTGAGCTTGTCGCGATCGGCCGCCGCGCCGGATTTGCCGATCGCCATGACGACGCGGCCCCAGTTCGGGTCCTCGCCCGCGATGGCGGTCTTGACCAGCGGTGAATTGGCGATGGCCATGCCGTGGACCTTGGCATCGGCGTCCGAGGCGGCGCCGGTCACGCGGATCTCGACGAATTTGGTGGCGCCTTCGCCGTCCTTCACCACCTGATGCGCCAGATCCAGCATCACCGATTCCAGCGCCCGCGCGAAATCGGCATTGCCGGTGACCTCCACCCCCGACGCGCCGGTCGCGCACAGCAGCAGGCTGTCCGAGGTCGAGGTGTCGCTGTCCACGGTGATGCAGTTGAAGGTCCGGTCGGTCTGCTCGGCCAACATCCGTTGCAGCGCAGATTGGTCGATCTTCGCATCGGTGAAGATATAGACCAGCATCGTCGCCATGTCGGGTGCGATCATGCCCGACCCTTTGGCAATCCCTGCAACAGAGACTGTTTTGCCGTCAATCTCGACCCGCGCGCTGGCGCCTTTGGGGAAGGTGTCGGTGGTCATGATCGCCCGCGCGGCCTGCTCCAAGGCGTCGGCGCGCAGGCCGGCGGTCAGTTCGTCCAGCCGGGCCACGATCCGGTCATGCGGCAGCGGCTCGCCGATCACCCCGGTGGACGAGGTGAACACGCGGTTCTGCGCCACACCGGTCGCCTGCGCCACAGCTGCGGTGATCTGCTCGACCGAGGCCCGCCCGTACTGCCCGGTAAAGGCGTTGGCATTGCCCGAATTCACCAGGATCGCCGCCGGCCCGTCGCTGGGCCCGCCGATCTTGTCCTGGCAATCCAGCACCGGCGCCGCGCGTGTGGCCGAGCGGGTGAACACCCCCGCCACCGCGGTGCCCGGATCGAGCACCGCCAGCATCACGTCGGTGCGGCCCTGATACCGCACCCCGGCGGCGACGGTGGCGAACCGCACACCGTCGATGACCGGCAGATCAGGGAAGGCCGCAGGGGCCAGCGGAGACACCTTGGTGATCTTGGCCACGCCGGGTTACTCCTGAACCAGGTCCAGCTTGCGGACCACATCCGGGGTCAGGCCCTCGACCTCGGGGCGCTCGACGCTGCCCGCCTGGGTCAACTCGTCGATCTTGGCCTGAATGGCCTCCTGACGGACGGACTGGGCCAGCTCATCGCGCACTTCGGCCAGCTCGGGCGCTTCGGATTTGCGTTTGTCGTTCAGGATCACCACATGCCATCCGAACTGGGTCTGCACCGGGTCCGAGACCTGACCTTTTTCCAGCCCGATCACGGCCTGTTCGAACTCGGGCACCATCTGGCCCTTGCCGAACCAGCCCAGCGCGCCGCCATTGGGGCCGGACGGGCCGGTGGATTTCTCTTTGGCCAGTTCGGCAAAGTCGGCGCCGTCATCCAGTTGCGCCTTGATCTCCTTGGCTTCTTCCTCGGTCGCGACAAGAATGTGGCTGGCGTTGAACTCGTCCTCGCCCTGGAACTCGGCGAACTGCGCGTCATAGGCGGCCTGGATCGCGTCGTCGGTCACCTGGGCATCGGTGATCTGGTTCACCGTCTGCACCGCCTTCAACGAGCGTTCCTCGTTTTCCAGCATCAGCGCGTTCAGGCGGGTCAGGTCTTCCTGCTCCTGGCTCAGCAGTTGCTGCTGGATCAGCTGCTCGACGATGAACTGGTACAGCACCTCGTCGTCCAGCTGCTGATATTGCGGCGGCAGGCTGGCCGCGGTGGCGATGACATGGCCCAAGGTGATCTCGTCGCCGTTGACGCGCGCCACGACCGTGTCGGCCGACGGCTGGGAGTCAGCGGCAACCGGCAGGGCCATCATGGCCGCAAGCGCCAGCGATGGCAGAAAAGTGAGACCTTTGGGCATGAATTCATCCTATATTCTGGCCGCGACAGGGCGTGGCGTTGACACTCTGGAACCTGCCGCTTACATCGCTTGAAGCCTTTGACAGGACCATCTTTCCTCCCAGCTATCTATGGGTTGCGCGCAAGGTGGGCAAGCCTGTCGCAACCAAGACAAGAAAAGATCCGCTGGAGTGAACATGCTGGGACTCGGTACGCTTGCCAAAAAGGTGTTCGGAACACCGAACGACCGCAAGATCAAGGCAACCCGCCCGCTGGTCGAAAAGATCAACGCGCTGGAGCCGGAGTTCGAAAAGCTCTCGGATGACGATCTGAAGGCCAAGACCGACGAGTTGCGCAAGCGGGCCAACGAGGGCGAGAGCCTGGACGACCTGCTGCCCGAAGCCTTCGCCAACGTGCGCGAGGGCGCCAAGCGTGCGCTGGGTCTGCGGGCCTTCGACGTGCAGCTTCTGGGCGGTATCTTTTTGCATCAGGGCAACATCGCCGAGATGAAGACCGGCGAAGGCAAGACCCTGGTGGCCACCTTCCCCGCCTATCTGAACGCGCTGACCGGCAAGGGCGTACATGTGGTCACGGTCAACGAATACCTGGCCAAGCGCGACGCCGAATGGATGGGCAAGGTGTTCGGCGCCCTGGGCATGACCACCGGCGTGATCTGGTCGGGCCAGCCCGATACCGAGAAAAAGGCCGCCTATGCCTGCGACATCACCTATGCCACCAACAACGAGCTGGGCTTCGACTATCTGCGCGACAACATGAAGTCGGACCTGGCGGACGTCTATCAGAAACACCACAATTTCGCGATCGTGGACGAGGTCGACTCGATCCTGATCGACGAGGCGCGCACGCCGCTGATCATCTCGGGGCCGTCGCAGGACCGGTCGGATCTGTACACCGCCATCAACGCGCTGATCCCCGAGCTGCAGGAAGATCATTATACGATCGACGAAAAATCCCGCAGCGTGACCTTCACAGACGAAGGCAACGAGTTCCTGGAAGAACAGCTGCAGGCCCGCGGCCTGCTGCCCGAGGGCCAGTCGCTGTACGACCCCGAAAGCACCACGGTGGTGCATCACGTCAACCAGGGCCTGCGCGCGCACAAGCTGTTCCAGCGCGACAAGGATTACATCGTCCGCGATGGCAACGTGGTTCTGATCGACGAATTCACTGGCCGGATGATGCCGGGCCGCCGCCTGTCCGAAGGTCTGCACCAGGCGATCGAAGCCAAGGAAGGCGTGCCGATCCAGCCCGAGAATGTGACCCTGGCCAGCGTGACCTTCCAGAACTATTTCCGCCTGTATGACAAGCTGGCCGGCATGACCGGCACCGCCCTGACCGAGGCCGAGGAATTTGCCGAGATCTATGGCCTGGGCGTGGTCGAGATCCCGACCAACAAGCCGATCGCCCGCGTGGACGAGGACGATCAGGTCTATCGCACCGCCGCCGAGAAATACGCGGCCATGATCGAAGAGATCAAGAAGGCCAACGCCAAGGGTCAGCCGGTTCTGGTGGGCACGACCTCGATCGAGAAGTCCGAGATGCTCAGCCAGATGCTGACCAAGGAAGGCATCAAGCACAATGTCCTGAACGCCCGCCAGCACGAGCAGGAGGCCCAGATCGTGGCCGAGGCCGGGCGTCTGGGCGCGGTGACCATCGCCACCAACATGGCCGGCCGCGGCACCGACATCCAGCTGGGCGGCAACGTGGAAATGAGCGTGATGCAGGCGCTGGCCGAAAACCCCGACGCCGATCCGGCCGAACTGCGCGCCCAGGCCGAGGCGCGCCACGCCGAGGAAAAGCAGAAGGTGCTGGAGGCCGGCGGCCTGTTCGTTCTGGCCTCGGAACGCCATGAAAGCCGCCGCATCGACAACCAGCTGCGCGGCCGTTCGGGCCGTCAGGGCGACCCGGGCCGCACCGTGTTCTTCCTCAGCCTGGAAGACGACCTGATGCGCATCTTCGGCTCGGAACGGCTGGACAAGGTTCTGACCACGCTGGGCATGAAGGAAGGCGAGGCGATCGTCCACCCCTGGGTGAACAAATCGCTGGAGCGTGCGCAGGCCAAGGTCGAAGGCCGCAACTTCGACATGCGCAAGAACGTCCTGAAATTCGACGACGTGATGAACGATCAGCGCAAGGTGATCTTCAGCCAGCGCCGCGAGATCATGTCCTCCGACGACCTGTCCGACATCGTGTCGGACATGCGCGAGCAGGTGATCGATGATCTGGTCGACCAGTACATGCCGCCCAAGACCTATGCCGATCAATGGGATGCCGAAGCCTTCTATGCCGCCGTGATCGAGAAGCTGGGCATCGATGTTCCGCTGATTGACTGGCTGGCCGAGGACGGCGTCGACAACGAAGTGGTTCGCGAGCGGTTGATCAAGGAAACCGACGAGATGATGGCCAAGAAGGCTGCCGCCTTCGGCCCCGAAAACATGCGCAACATCGAAAAGCAGGTGCTGCTGCAGACCATCGACAGCAAATGGCGCGAACACCTGCTGACGCTGGAACATCTGCGCTCGGTCATCGGGTTCCGCAGCTACGCCCAGCGCGATCCGCTGAACGAATACAAGACCGAGGCGTTCCAGCTGTTCGAGAACATGCTGGACGGCATGCGCGAGACGGTGACCCAGCAGCTGGCCCGCGTGCGCCCGCTGACCGAGGAAGAACAGCGCGAGATGCTGGCCCAGATGCAGGCGCAGCAGGCCCAGATCCAGAAGGCCGCGGAGCAGGCCGAAGCGGTGGCCGAGGCCAAGGCCTCGGGCGATGCGCGCCCCGGCTTCGTCGAGGACGACCCGTCAACCTGGGGCAATCCCTCGCGCAACGATCAATGCCCCTGCGGATCGGGCAAGAAATTCAAGCATTGCCACGGCCGACTGGCCTGATCCGGCCAGATTTCCGACACAATGACTCCGCGTCGCGGCCACATATTGGCCGCGATCTTTAACGACAGTCTCCTTCGCTCCTTCAACTGGGGAGGGTGTCTTGTTCGTGATTCGAAACTATGTGACCACCGGCGGCACGGTCGCGTGCGCGCTGGCCATCGGATACCTGATGCAGAACGGCCCGGCCGCACAGTCGGCCGCATCCCGTTCTGCGGGACACACGGCCGTTGCCGAAAGCACGATGATCGCAGGTCTCCAGGACATTGTCCTGACATCCGCCTCTCCGGCCACCGGCGACACCCCTATCCCGGACACCGCGCGCCCTGCCCCCGCCGCCCCGACCGCAGCGGCCGATTGCGGACTGCGTGCCCGGGCGACGACCGCGCCATTGGCTTCCGCCCGCGTCGTCGTGACGGCGCCCTGCCATCCGAACCGAACGGTCGAATTGCTGCACAGCGGCATGGTCTTCACCGGCCAGACCGACCAGGACGGGCGTCTGGATCTGACCATCCCCGTTCTGGCCGAATACGCGATCTTCCTGATCTCGTTCGACGACAAGCTGGGCACTGTGGCCACCACCCATGTGCCCGAGATCACCGGGTTTGACCGCGTGGCCCTTCAATGGTCGGGCAACACCGACCTGCAATTGCACGCGCTGGAATTCGGCGCCTCGTATGGCGAGGCCGGGCATGTCTGGTCGAACGCCGTAGCGCAAGGCGCAGGCCGGGTGGATCACTATGGCACCGGCGGCGGGCGCAAGGTCGAAATCTACTCGATTCCCAAGGACGGCAACGGAACCGACGGGTCGGTGGCTCTGACCGTCGAGGCCGAAATCACCCCCGAAAATTGCGGGCAGGAGCTGAGCATGCAATCGCTCGAACTGCTGAGCGACCAGGATCTGCGGTCGCGCGAATTGTCACTTGTTCTGCCCGCCTGCGACAGCGGCCAGGATTTTCTGGTGTTGAATAATCTGTTCCAAGACCTGAAAATCGCCGCAAACTAATTGGCAGGCAGGTCAACGGACTTCATGGCATTTCTTCGCGCGGCGGTGACGGCGGTGTCGCTGTTCACTGGTATATCCAGCGCCCAGGCACAGGACATCACGCTGACCTCGCATGACGGCCAGGTCGAGATCACCGGCACCCTTCTGGGATATGACGGCGAGTTCTATCGCGTCGAGACCCGGTTCGGAGAGCTGACGGTGGACGGCTCGGGCGTGACCTGCGATGGTCCGGCCTGCCCCAGCCTGACCGATTTCGTCACCGAACTGCACCTGTCGGGCGCCCCGGTGATGGCCGAAACGCTGTTTCCTGCGCTGATCGAAGGCTTTGCCGCGCGCGAAGGGCTGACGGTGACACGCACCGACCTGGGCGCCGACCGGGTTCAACTGGCCCTGCATCGGTCCGGACGCGATGCGCCCTTGGCCCGATTTACCCTGCACGCCACCCCGACCGGCCAGGCGTTTGCCGATCTGATCGCCGACGAAACCGACATCGCCCTGGCGCTGCGCGAGATCCGCGCGCCCGAGATCGCCGGGGCGCGCGAGGCCGGTCTGGGTGACCTGACCCGGCCGCGCCGCTCGCGGGTGGTGGCGCTGGACGCGCTGGTGCCGGTGGTGGCGCCGGACAATCCGTTGACGCAGATCTCACCGGCGGATCTGGCGCGGGTGTTCAGCGGCGCGGTCACCAACTGGGCCGAACTCGGCGGCCCGGACGCGCCGATTTCCCTGCATCTGCCCGATGCCGGATCAGGCCTGGCGCAGGCGGTGCGGGACCGGTTGATGCAGCCCGCCCAGGCACAGCCCGCCGACACCGCGATCCGCCATGCGCGGGGCAGCGATCTGGTCGCGGCCGTCGCGCGCGATCCGTTTGCCATCGGAATCGCCACGCTGGCCCAAGCAAGCGGCTTGCGCGCCCTGCCGCTGGCGGGGGGCTGCGGCCACGCGCTGCGGGCCACCCGCCCGGCCATCAAGACCGAGGACTACCCCCTGACCCTGCCGATGTTCCTGTATCTGCCACAGCGGCGCCTGCCCAAGATCGCCCGGCAGTTTCTGGCCTATGCCCTGGGCCCCGAGGCGCAGATGGTGATCCGCAAGGCCGGGTTCACCGACCAGTCGCACGAGACCGTTCGGATCGGGCTGCAGGGGGACCGGCTGGCCAACGCCATCACATCAGGTGGATCCGAAGTGGGGCTGGCCGAGCTGCAACGCATGGTCGAAACCCTGCGCCCCCTGTCGCGCCTGTCGCTGTCCTTCCGGTTCGAACCGGGTTCGTCACGGCCCGACGCGCAGTCGCGGTCAAACATCCTGCAAATGGCACAGGCGCTTGAATCGGGCCAGTATGACGGGCGCAAACTGGTTTTCGTCGGCTTCAGCGACGGCGACGGACCGGCCGAGTCCAATGCCCGGATCGCCCTGCGCCGCGCCCAGACCGTGCGCAACGCGGTTCTGGCGGCGGTGCAGACATCGGTGCCCGACTCCGTCGACATCTCGGTCGAGGGGTTCGGAGAGGCGATGCCCCTGGCCTGCGACGACACCGACTGGGGCCGCAAGGCCAACCGCCGGGTCGAAGTCTGGGTGCGCTAGCGGCTAGAGATAACCTTCCGAGCGGAAGCTCAGTTCGGTCGATTTTCCGATGATCAGGTGATCGTGCAAGGTCAGCCCCAGTGCGGCGCAGGCATCGTTGATGCGGTTGGTCATGTCGATATCCGACTGCGACGGGGTTGGATCACCCGACGGATGGTTGTGCACCAGGATCAGCGCCGAGGCGTTCAGTTCCAGCGCGCGCTTGGCGACCTCGCGCGGGTAGACGGGTACGTGATCGACGGTGCCCTTGGCCTGTTCCTCGTCCGCGATCAGCACGTTCTTGCGGTCCAGATAGAACACGCGAAACTGCTCGATCTCGCGATGCGCCATGGTGGTGTGGCAATAGTCCAGCAACGCGTCCCAGCTGGAAATCACGTGCCGCTGCATCACTCGGGCGCGGGCCATGCGATGGGCGCAGGCCTCGAGAATTTTCAGATCGGTGATGACCGTATCGCCCACGCCCTTGATCTGGCGCAGGCGTTCCACCGGGGCGGTCAGCACCCGGTTGAAGTCGCCGAACGCATCCAGCAGCCGCCGCGCCAGCGGCTTTACGTCCTGCCGGGGGATCGAGCGGAACAGGACCAGTTCCAGCAGCTCGTAATCCGGCATCGCCCCGGCACCACCTGACATGAACCGTTCACGCAGGCGCTTGCGGTGATCCTTGATGTACGAGGGCAACCGACCCGTGGGCAGCGGCGTGACCGGCGCTTCGTCACTTTCGAACAGCGATGGGGCTTCGGCAAAGGCGTCCTTGGTCATGCGCCCATGATTGCCTCAGAATCGGTTTCCGAATGGTTAACGCGCCTCACCGGCCATGCGGGCCGTGGCGCGGCGCACTGCCAGGTGCAGCAGGATCGAGAACACCCCCAGCGTCAGCATCGCGGCGAACATCAGGTCGGTCTTGGCGCGGCCATTGGCCAGCAGCATCAGGTATCCCAGCCCCTGCGACGAGCCGACCCATTCGCCGATCACGGCCCCGATCGGGGCATAGACCGCCGCCAGCCGCATCCCCGAGGCCAGCGAGGGCAGCGCCGCCGGGATGCGGATATCCCACAACACGCTGCGCGGGCTGGCCTGCATGGTGCGGGCCAGGTCCAGATAGCCGGGCGGCGTGCGCATCAGCCCGTCGAAAAACGACGAGGTGATGGGGAAATAGATGATCAGCACCGCCATCGCGACCTTGGACCACAGCCCATAGCCCAGCCACAGGGTCAGCAGCGGCGCCAGAGCAAAGACCGGCAACGCCTGGGTGAACACCAGCATCGGCTGTACCAGCACCCGCGCGGCGCGGGAATTGGCCAACTGCAGCGCGGTGACCACGCCCAGCACGGTGCCGCAGGCCAGGCCAATCAGCACCTCGATGGCAGTGATCCAGGTGTGTTCGGCGATCAGCCAGCGGTTCTGCCACCAAGTCTCGGCCACCACCGCCGGGCCGGGCAGGATGAATTTCGGCAGGCCGGTCAGGGTGACGATCGCCTGCCAGAGGGCCAGCGCAAACAGCGTCGCGGCAAGGGCCGAGAGCGTCTTCATGCCACCTCCTCGCGCAGCAGCTTCAGCAGCGCGCCCTGCGTTTCCAACGTTTCCAGATCGTCCACTCGGCGCGGTACCGGCGCATGAGGCGGCTGGCACGGGGTCAGGCCGTGTCGCGTCATCACCATGATCGACTGGCCCAGACGCGCGGCCTCGGCAGGATCGTGGGTGACCAGCAGAACGGTCCGTCCCTGCAACGCCTCGGCGGCCAGGTCCTGCATGTCTGCACGGGTGCGCGCATCCAGCGCCGAAAACGGCTCGTCCAGCAGGATGATCGGCTTGTCCTCCATCAGGGTGCGGGCCAGCGCCACGCGTTGCCGCTGCCCCCCCGACAGTTCCGAGGGTTTCTTGGCCATGTGATCCTGCAGGCGCATCCGTTCGATCAGCCGGGCGCGGCGGTCCTGATCGACCCGTTCGCCGCGCAGCCGGGCGCCCAGCGCCACGTTCTGCGCGACGGTCGCCCAGGGCAGCAGCAAATCGTCCTGCGCCATGTAGGCCACGCGCTCGGCCACCGGCAGCCCGTCGCTGGCGCGGATCTCGCCGGTGAACGCGGCCCCGGTCGCCAACCCGGCGATCAGGCGCAGAACCGTGGTCTTGCCGACCCCCGATCCGCCCAGCAGACAGGTCCACTGCCCGGCCTTCAGCGACAGGGTCAGCGGCGCGAACAGAGGCGCGCCGTCGATGCTGGCCTGTCCACTGAGGATCAGATCGGGGGGCGGGGTCATGGGGTCAGACCCATCTGCCAGAAATTCACCTCGAGCTCGGTCGCGGTGCGGAAGGTCTGGCACAGGCGATCCCAACGCGGTGTGGTACGAAAATCCGCCCCGAGTCGCCTTGTTAGAGCCGAATCCAGCAGTTCACCCACAGCCTGACAGGCTTCCTGATATTCACTGCTGGAATAGGCGTTGATCCAATCGCGATAGGTGTCCGAGGTGGCCTCGGCCGCCAGCCGGGTGCCGATCTCGCCATATCCCATCACGCAGGGCGCCAGCGCCGCCAGCAGATCCAGCAGATCACCGCTGTAGCCCGCCTCGAGCACATAGCGGGTATAGGCCAGGTTCTCGGGTCGTTCGGGGGTGGCGAACAGCTCGTCCTGGCTGATGCCCGCGGCCTCGCAGATGCCGATATGCAACTGCATCTCTTCGCTGATCAGCCCGTTCACCGTGCGCGACGCGGCCAGCATCTCGGCATGGGTTTCCGATTTCACCACCGCCAGCGCCCAGGCGCGCGAGAAATGGATCAGAAACACATAGTCCTGCCGAAGGTAATGCAGAAACGCCGCGCGCGGCAGGGTGCCGTCCTTCAGCCCCTCGACAAAGGCGTGGCGGGTATAGTCCCGCCACGGCCCCTGCGCCGCGTCGCGCATCAGTGCGAAGGCTTTGCCATAGCCGTTCATTGCGCCGTCACGTCGATGGTGATGGCGCTGACCGGGTTGATGCTGTCGATCATGCCCGAGTCTTTCAGGAAGGCCTCGAACCGGGCATAGCGGCCGGCATCGAACCCCGCGGGACGCAGCGCGAAACGCGGCAGGGTATCGACCCAGGCGCGGGCGTTCAGTTCATCCTGCAGCTCGGGCGAGGTGGCGGCGAAGATCTCCCAGCTTTTTTCCGGGTTGTTCACGATGAACTGCGTGGCCTTCTCGGTGGCGGCCAGGAAGCGGGCGATCTTGTCCTTGTCCATCGTCTCGGGGTTGGCGACATAGATCAGCTCGTCATAGGGCGGCACGCCTTCTTCCTCGATGTAGAAGCAGCGGCCCGGAACGCCCTCGATATCCATCTGGTTCAGCTCGAAATTGCGGAAGGCACCGATCACGGCATCCACCTGCCCGGTCATCAGCGACGGTGACAGCGAGAAGTTGACGTTGATCATCTCGATATCGTCCAGCGACACGCCATGCGCATTCAGCATCGCGGTCAGGATCGCCTCTTCGACGCCGGCGACCGAAAAGCCGATCTTCTTGCCCTTGAGGTCGGCCAGCGTCTTGATCGGGCCATCCTCTAGCACCAGAAGGCAGTTCAGGGGCGTGGCGACCAGCGTGCCGACCCGTTTCAGCGGCAGGCCTTCGTGGATCTGCAGATGCAGCTGCGGCTGGTAGGACACGGCCAGATCGGCCTGACCGGCGGCCACAAGGCGCGGCGGGGCCGACGGGTCGGCGGGCGGGACGATTTCGACCTCAAGCCCTTGTTCGGCGAAATAGCCGTTTTCCTGCGCCACGATGATCGGCCCGTGGTCGGGGTTCACGAACCAGTCCAGCAGGACGGTCATCTTGTCCTGCGCCCAGGCGGGCGCGGCGGCCAGCAGGGCAATGGCGGTGATCAGCTTCTTCATGGTTTGCGTTTCCTTTTGCTTCACGACGTTGCGGCGGCGACCAGAACGATCCGGCCGCGCCAATGGGGGTGGAGTTCCTCGGCCGCGCGCCAGGCGCGTAGCCCGGTGGCACAGCAAAGAGCCAGCGTTTTGCCCTTGTTAGGGTCTGTTCTCAGTGCCTCGACCGTCATTCGGCGGGCGTCGGGGTGGATCGGCTGGACGGCTTCATCGACGCTGCGCAGATCGACGATCAGGTCATCGGCAGCCAGTTGCGACGGGGCGACAAAGGGGAAATGCCTGTCCGGATCCGGCGCGGTGTCAAAGCGGAAACCGCTGCTGGTGCAAGTTCGCCCGTCCACCTGCACCATCTGGCCCAGCGGCGAGGGATCGAGGCCCAGGATCACGCCCAGCGCCATCTGCCCCTGCATCGCGCCGATCATTGCCACGACCGGACCCAGAACGCCCGAAGTGGCGCAACTGGCCCCGCTGTCGGGCGCGTCGGGGAACACCGCGCGCAGGGACGGCGCGCCGCCGCAGAACCCGCCGACATAGCCCGACAGGCCCAGCACCGATGCGCTGATCAGCGGCTTGCCCTGCGCCAGGCAGGTATCCGACAACGTATAGCTGGCCGCGTAGCTGTCGGCGCAATCCAGAACCAGGTCGGCCTCGGCCACCAGATCGGCGGCATTTGCTGGTGTTAGAGTCTGATTCTGCGCCTCAACGGTGATCTCACTGTTCAGCGCCCGGCAGCGTTCGGTGGCGGCTTCGGCCTTGGGGCGGCCGCAATCGGCCTCGGCAAACAGCGTCTGACGGTGCAGGTTCGACAGGTCCACCGTATCGGGATCGACGATGGTCAGACGCCCAACCCCGGCCCCGGCCAGCAGCGGCAGCACGGGCGCGGCCAGCCCCCCGGCGCCGACCACCAGAACCCGCGCGCGGGCAAGGCGGTTCTGCCCCTCGACCCCGACCTCGGGCAGGATCACCTGGCGGGCGTAGCGGCTCATCGCGAGACCTCGATCCACTGCCGCACCCGCGCTTCGGGGTCGGGATTCAGGGTGATGTCGGTGACGACCGAGACGATGTCGGCCCCGGCCTGAAACACGCCCGGCGCGCGCTCGACGCTCATGCCGCCGATGCCGACCAGCGGGATGTCACCCACGCGCCGTTTCCACTCGGTCACGCGCGGCAGGCCCTGTTGGTGCCATTTCATCTTTTTCAGGATGGTCGGATAGACCGGCCCCAGCGCCACATAGTCCGGATCCATCGACAGCACGCGTTCAAGCTCGTCATCGTCATGGGTGGACACGCCCAGTTTCAGCCCGGCCTTTCGGATGGCGGGCAGATCGGCGTCGTCCAGATCCTCCTGCCCCAGATGAATCCAGTCACAGCCCGCGTCGATGGCGGCCTGCCAATAGTCGTTCACCACCAGCACCGCGCCGTGGTCCCGACACAGGGCCAGCGCGGCGGCGATTTCCGCGCGCACCACCGCGTCGGGCTGATCCTTGATGCGCAGTTGCACCAGCCTCGCGCCCAAGGGCAGCATACGCCGCAGCCAGTCGGTGTGATCGAAGATCGGATAGAAGCGGTCGAGCGTCATGACAAAAAGGCCTTTCCGATCACCGGGGTCGAGGGTTCGGCCATGTCGCGCGGCTCGATCGGGTCGGCCTGATGCGCCAATTGCCCGGCCTGCACCGCCTGCGCCATGGCCCGCGCCATTGCCACCGGGTCGCCTGCGCGGGCAACGGCGGTGTTCAGCAGCACCGCGTCATAGCCCAGCTCCATCGCGTGGGCGGCGTGGCTGGGCAGACCGATGCCCGCATCCACGACCAACGGCACGTCGGGAAACTCGGCCCGCATGGCGCGCAGGGCGTATTCGTTGTTCAGGCCCCGCCCGGACCCGATCGGCGCGCCCCAGGGCATCAGCACCTGACACCCGGCGGCCAGCAGACGCTCGGCCACGATCAGGTCTTCTGTGGTGTAGGGGAACACCTGGAACCCCTCGTCGGTCAGAATGCGCGCGGCCTCGACCAGTTGGAACACGTCGGGTTGCAGGCTGTCGGTATGGCCGATCAGTTCCAGCTTGATCCACGGCGTGTCGAACACCTCTCGTGCCATGTGGGCGGTGGTGACGGCCTCTTTGACGGTGTGACAGCCGGCGGTGTTGGGCAGGATCAGCACGCCCAGATCGCGGATCATCGACCAGAAGGCCTGCCCTGCCCCACCGGCGCCCTCGCGCCGCAGCGAGACGGTGGCGACACCCGCGCCGCTGGCCCGGAACGCCTGTTCCAGGATCGCCGGGCTGGGATATTGCGCGGTGCCCAGCATCAAAGGGTTGGGCAGTTCGGTGCCGTAAAACCTTTTCATCCTCAGCCCCCCTGCATCGGTGCGACGACCTCGACCCGGTCGCCCTCGGCCAGTTTGTGCGCGATGCGTAGGCTGGAGGGCACGAATTCCTCGTTCACCGCGGTGGCGACGCGGCCGGAAAAGCCGCATTCGGCCAGCAAGTCGCCAAGGGTTTCGGCGCGCACCTCGCGCGGCTCGCCATTAAGCACGATCTTCATCGACCATCTCCGAATGTGTGTTCTCGAGCGCCAGATCGGCCACGCCCTTGGCCAGCGCCGGGGCCAGCAGATAGCCGTGACGAAAGAGGCCATTGGCATAGATCGTCCGCCCTAGGCGACGGATGCGCGGCAGGTTGTCGGGAAAGGCCGGGCGCAGATCGACGCCGATCTCCAGCACCTCGGCCTCGCCGAAGGCCGGGTTCAGCGCATAGGCCGCGCTGAGCAGTTCCAGCATCGAGCGCGCAGTGATCCGGCTGCTGTCCTCGGATTCGATCATCGTGGCGCCCAGCATGTAGATGCCCTCGCCTCGCGGCACCACATAGAGCGGCATCCGGGGATGCAGCAGCCGCACGGGCCGGGACAGCGTCACGTCGGGGCAGCGGATCACCAGCATTTCCCCCTTCACGCCGCGCAGGTCGTGCAGGATGTCGCGCGCGTGCAGGCCCCGGCAGTCGATGGCGTTGTCCAGCCGCGACGGAGCCAGCTTGCGGTGGAATTCGACCCCCTTGTCCTGCAAGCCGCGATACAGGTCCTGCAGCGCGCGGCGGGGGTCCAGGTGGGCCTCGTCGGTGAAGAACAGGCCTTGGGAAAACCCGTGCAGATCAGGTTCTAATTCAGCGATTTTCGCTTGATCGACCTGCGTGAACCCCTCGGTCCGGCGGGCAAAGCGGCGCAGGTCGGGCAGGTCGCGCGTGTTGGCCACGACCAGCGTTCCCTGCCGCGCGACCGGGGTGCGGGCCGCCCACCAGTCGATCGCCTGCTGGCCCAGCCTCAGCACAGGTTCCTCGGCGTTTTCGTATTCGCACCACGGCGCCAGCATGCCGCCCGCCCACCAGGAACAGCCATGCGGACCGGGAGGCCCGGCGGGATCAAACACCTGTACCCGCGCGCCCCGCGCGACCAGTTCCGAGGCCACGGCCAGACCGGCAACACCGGCGCCTATGACCGACCAGACCGTCACGCCGGCCATACCCGGTGGAAATGATGCACCGGCCCGTGGCCCGAGCCGACCTGCAACTCGTCCGCGCGGGTGATCGCGCCTTGCAGGTAGTCATGCGCCTGCGCCACCGCATCGACAAGCGACAGCCCCTTGGCCAGACCGGCCGCGACGGCCGAGGACAGGGTGCATCCGGTGCCGTGGGTATTGCGCGTGTCCTGACGGGGCGCGGTGAATTCACCGATGATGCCGTTCCGGTCGATCAGCAGATCGTGGCAGGTATCGCCCTTGCCGTGCCCGCCTTTCATCAGGACAGCCCCAGCCCCCAGGGAGCACAGATCGTGGCCCTGCGCGACCATTTCCTCGGGCGTTTCGGCGACCAGCCGGTCCAGCAGACAGGCGGCCTCGGGCAGGTTCGGGGTCAGGACGGTGGCGCGGGGCAGCAGCACTTCGCGCAACGTCTGCACCGCCTCGCGCGCCAGCAGGGCATCGCCCGATTTGGCGATCATCACAGGGTCCAGCACGATTGGGCCTGCAAAGCCGGACAGGCCGTCGGCGACGGTCTGGATGATCTCGGGCGTGGCCAGCATGCCGATCTTGACCGCGCGCACGTCCAGATCGGACAGAACCGCATCGATCTGCGCGGCGATCACGTCCAGCGGAATGCCATGCACGGCGGTGACGGCCTGCGTGTTCTGCGCCGTGACGGCGGTGATGACACTGGCACCGAACACACCCAACGCCGACATCGCCTTGAGATCGGCCTGAATGCCAGCCCCTCCGCCGCTGTCGGATCCTGCGATTGTCAAAGCGATAGATGCCATGCCACCCCCATTTGTCGTCAGGGGCAATTCCGGCATGGAAAACGTCTGCATGTTTTAGACCGTTCCCTCCGCCGGTATTGCCCGGATCAGGTTCGATGGGTTGACGCGCGCGCCTCTCAGCCCCGGGCAAGGGGCACCCCAACGGTTGGCGCGGACATTCTCAAGGCTGAGGCCGAGAATCAAGGGCCAATTCCGCGCAGTTTCCGACCAAACTGGACTCAGAAACAAAAAAGGCCGGCGGTGTTCCGCCGGCCCCTGGCTGTCTGAAACGCCGGGATCAACCCTGCATCCGCTCCCAGAAGGATCTGACGGACGAGAAAAAGCTCTTGGATTCCGGGTGGTTGTCTTCGCCCAGCTCGTCGAACTCCTTCAGCAGTTCTTTCTGCCGCGCGGTCAGGTTGACCGGGGTCTCGACCGCAAGCTCGATGAACATGTCCCCGACACCGCCGCCCCGCAGCGCCGGCATGCCCTTGCCGCGCAGACGCATCTGCCGGCCCGACTGGCTGCCGGCCGGAATCTGTACGCGGCCGCGGCCACCGTCGATGGTGGGCACCTCGATCGAACCGCCCAGCGCCGCCTTGGCCATGCTGACCGGGACCCGGCAATACAGGTTCGTGCCATCCCGCTCGAACAGCTTGTGCGGCGTCACCTCGACAAAGATGTACAGATCGCCCGGAGGGCCGCCGCGCATCCCGGCCTCGCCCTCGCCAGCCAGGCGGATGCGGGTGCCGGTTTCGACACCTGCGGGAATGTTGACCGACAGCGCGCGTTCCTTCTCGACCCGGCCCGAGCCGTGGCAGGATTTGCAGGGGTTCTTGATGATCTGGCCCAGACCCGCACAGGTCGGGCAGCTGCGCTCGACGGTGAAAAAGCCCTGTTGCGCGCGGACCTTGCCCATGCCGGAACAGGTCGGGCAGGTGGTGGGCTCGACCCCGCCTTCGGCGCCGGTGCCTTCGCAGGACGAACAGGCCACGGCGGTCGGCACGTTGATGGTTTTCTGCAGCCCCGAGTAGGCCTCTTCCAACGTCACGCGCAGATTGTAGCGGAGGTCGGACCCCCGCGCAGCCCGGCGCCCACCGCCCTGACGGCCGCCCATGAAATCGCCGAACAGATCGTCGAATACGTCGGAAAAGGCGCTGGAAAAATCGCCCGAGCCAAAACCGCCGCCCGGACGCGCACCGCCGGTGCCGTTCTCGAAGGCCGCGTGACCGAACCGGTCATAGGCGGCTTTCTTGTCGGCATCGCGCAGGATGTCATAGGCCTCGTTGGCCTCTTTGAACAGCGCCTCGGCCTCGGGGTTGTCCTTGTTGCGGTCGGGATGCAGCTCTTTCGCCTTCCGGCGAAACGCCTTCTTGATCTCTTCCGCCGAAGCGCCCTTGGATACGCCGAGCACTTCGTAATAGCAGCGTTTTGACATCGGTGTTTCCTTCTGCCTCAACGTAAAACGGGCCGGCCCGGTATCCGGACCGGCCCGAACTGGCCCGGTTAGCCGTTAGGTGCGCTTGTCATCGTCCAGATCTTCGAACTCGGCATCGACGATGTCGTCATCGCCGGGGCCCGCATCGGCGGCGGCCGGTTCTTCGCTGGCCTCTTCAGACTGCGCCTTGTAGATCGCCTCGCCCAGCTTCATGGACGCTTCGGTCACGTTCTGGATGCCCGACTTGATCTTGTCGGCATTGTCCGATTCCAATTCGTCCTTGAGCGCGGCCACGGCCAGTTCGATCGCCTCGATGGTCGACGGATCGACCTTGTCGCCATGCTCCTCGATCGATTTCTCGGTCGCATGGATCAGGCTTTCGGCCTGGTTCTTGGCCTCGACCAGCTCCTTGCGCTTGCGGTCGGCCTCGGCGTTTTCCTCGGCGTCCTTGACCATCTTTTCGATGTCTTCTTCCGACAGACCGCCCGAAGCCTGGATGGTGATCTTCTGCTCTTTGCCAGTGCCTTTGTCCTTGGCCGAAACCGAGACGATGCCGTTGGCGTCGATGTCGAAGGTCACCTCGATCTGAGGCATGCCGCGCGGGGCCGGCGGGATGTCTTCAAGGTTGAACTGACCCAGCAGCTTGTTGTCGGCCGCCATTTCACGCTCACCCTGGAACACCCGGATGGTCACCGCGTTCTGGTTGTCCTCGGCGGTCGAGAAGACCTGGGACTTCTTGGTCGGGATCGTGGTGTTGCGGTCGATCAGGCGGGTGAACACGCCGCCCAGGGTTTCGATACCCAGCGACAGCGGGGTCACGTCCAGCAGAACCACGTCCTTGACGTCGCCTTGCAGAACACCAGCCTGGATGGCGGCGCCCATGGCAACCACTTCGTCGGGGTTCACGCCTTTGTGCGGCTCTTTGCCGAAGAACTTGGTCACCTCTTCGATGACCTTCGGCATCCGGGTCATACCACCGACCAGAACCACCTCGTCCACGTCGCTGGCCGAGATGCCGGCGTCTTTCAAAGCGGCCTGGCAGGGCTTCAACGACTTCTTGATCAGGTCACCGACCAGCGATTCCAGCTTGGCACGGGTCAGCTTCATGACCATGTGCAGCGGCTGGCCGTTCGAACCCATCGAGATGAACGGCTGGTTGATCTCGGTCTGGGTGGTCGAGCTGAGCTCGATCTTGGCCTTTTCTGCGGCTTCCTTCAGACGCTGCAGCGCCATCTTGTCCTGGCTCAGATCGACGCCGTGTTCCTTTTTGAACTCTTCGGCCAGGTAGTTGACGATGCGCATGTCAAAGTCTTCACCACCCAGGAAGGTGTCACCGTTGGTCGATTTGACCTCGAACAGGCCGTCGTCGATTTCCAGGATGGTCACGTCGAAGGTACCACCGCCAAGGTCATAGACCGCGATGGTCTGGCTGTCTTTCTTGTCCAGGCCATAGGCCAGCGCGGCGGCGGTCGGTTCGTTGATGATCCGCAGCACTTCCAGGCCGGCGATCTTGCCGGCGTCCTTGGTGGCCTGACGCTGAGCGTCGTTGAAATAGGCCGGAACGGTGATGACGGCCTGCGTGACTTCCTCACCCAGGTAGCTTTCGGCGGTTTCCTTCATCTTGCCCAGGATGAAGGCCGAAATCTGGCTTGGGGAGTACTTTTCGCCGCGGGCTTCGACCCATGCGTCGCCGTTGCCGCCGTCGATGATGCGATAGGGCACCATCTTCTTGTCCTTTTCGACCTCGGGGTCGTCGACGCGGCGGCCGATCAGGCGCTTGACGCCGAAAATCGTGTTTTCAGGGTTGGTGACCGCCTGGCGTTTTGCCGGCTGACCGACCAGTCGCTCGTCTTCGGTGAAGGCGACGATCGAGGGCGTGGTCCGCGCCCCTTCTGCGTTTTCGATGACCTTCGGCTGCGCGCCGTCCATGATGGCCACGCACGAGTTGGTGGTCCCGAGGTCAATCCCGATTACTTTTCCCATATTTGATCCCTTTCTTTTCAAGGCGATGTCCCGAGGCCAGAACCCGTTATGGCATCCCGGCCCCGATCTGTTGGGCGCGGCGGCACTACACCATCGCGCGTCCCGGCGTATATAAGGGCGAGGCCCGAGGCCTGCAAGCACTGTGAAATGCAGGTTTTCGGGAATCTTGGGCCTTTTTTGGCAAGGATTTCGAAAGGAATGAGGTTTCTGCCGTGACGCGCCTGAATTTACGCGGATTCGACATCAGAAAAGGCCATCTGGACGGCGCCGCCCAGCAACGGCTGATCGACGCCTTGCGCCCGGTTCTGAAAGCCGCGCCGTTGTTTCACCCCAGCACGGCCTCGGGACGCAGGATGTCGGTGCGGATGACCTCGGCCGGGCCGTTGGGCTGGGTGTCGGACGGCCGCGGATACCGATACCAGGGCGCGCACCCCAAAGGCATGCCCTGGCCGGACATCCCGCAGCCGATCCTGTCCATCTGGCACGAGGTGACCGGTCTGGACCGCGACCCGGACTGCTGCCTGATCAACTATTACGGCGAAGGCGCCAGGATGGGCCTGCACCAGGACAGGGACGAGGCCGATTTCTCGTGGCCGGTCGTATCGATCTCGCTGGGGGATGACGCGCTGTTCCGCATCGGCAACACCTCCCGCGGCGGCAAGACCGAATCCGTCTGGCTGAACTCGGGCGACGTGGTGATCATGGGCGGGCCGGCCCGGCTGGCCTATCACGGAATCGACCGGATCCGGTTCGGGTCGTCGCGTCTGCTGCCCAAGGGGGGCCGCATCAACCTGACCCTGCGCGTGGCGGCTTAGCGCCGGGCCTCCCAGCTTTTCGAGATGTGCTTGCGCGTATAGAATTCGCCCAACAGGCCGATCATCATCAGCGCGATGCCGACCCACAACGCGTATTCCCAACTGGTGTTGCGCGGAAAGTAGTTGCGAAAAATGAACCCCCGACACTGGTCGATCGCATGGAACAGCGGGTTCCAGGCAAACATCGCCAGCAAATAGCCGCCCAACGCGTTGGCCACGAACATCTTGCCGGAAAACACCATGTTCAACCGGCGGTAGACGTTGCTGAGCATCAGGGAAACCGTCGGCAGCCACGGCTTCAGCGCCATGAACACCAGCCCCACGGAACAGCCCGTGTACCAGGCCAGCACCAGCATCGCGAAGGCACCGCCGGGGTCCTGCATCTCGATCGGGTTGACCGCCACGCTGTAGACGAACAGGATCACCAGGATCGACACGATCTGCGTGTACAGCGCACCGAAAGCCGCCGCCAGCAGCAGCACCATCATGTTCATCGGCGAATGCAGCATCATCGGATTGTTGGTGCCCCCCAACGAGGCTATCGCGCCCACCGCCTTGATATGGGTCATGAACAGGAAAATGCCCGACAGCAGGTACAGGATGAATTCGCCGCGGATCTTGGCCACCCGCGGCCCCATGAAGGACATGATCAAATAGAACACGCTGGCCAGCAGCACCACCTGCACGATGTTTATCACGATGGCCAGAACGGCGTTGCTGTGCTGCGAGCGGATGTTGCGCACGACGGCGTGGAACACCAGCTCCGCCGTGGTGAAGGCGCTGCCAAGCAGGCTGCTGCTGCGCTTGTAATAGAACACTCGAACGCTCTTTCCCGGGTTTGTTCCGACAGCCTGGCACGAATTCCTTGCCGTTCCGTATCCGGCACAGCATAAGTTCGTCAGGTTTTCGGATCAACAAACCATGGAAACGGAGCATTTTTGTGACCTATGACGACCTCATCCCCGTGATCAGACGCCTGGCCCTGGAAGCGGGCGACAAGATCATGGAGATCTACGATGCCGATGATTTTGACGTGAAGGTCAAATCCGATTCCAGCCCCGTGACCGAAGCCGACGAAGCCGCCGATGCGCTGATCTCGGCCGGGCTGCGCGCCGCCTTTCCCGACATCCTGCTGGTGACCGAGGAACAGGCCGCGTCGCACAGCCAGCAGGGCGACACCTTTCTGATCGTCGATCCGCTGGACGGTACCAAGGAATTCATCAACCGGCGTGGGGATTTCACCGTGAACATCGCGCTGGTCGAAAACGGCGTGCCCACCCGCGGCGTGGTCTATGCTCCGGCCCGCGGGCGCATGTTCTACACCCTGGCCGATGGCCGCTCGGTCGAGGAAACCGGTGCCCTGGACAAGGACGAACCGGGCACTTTGACCCCGATTTCAGTCTCTGAACCGGACAATTCGGCGCTTTTGGTGGTGGCCTCGAAATCGCATCGCGATCAGGCCACGGATGACTACATCAACAAATACCAGGTCAAGGACAGCAAGTCGGCGGGCTCGTCGCTGAAATTCTGCCTTGTGGCCACGGGCGAGGCCGACCTCTACCCGCGTGTCGGCCGCACGATGGAGTGGGACACCGCCGCAGGCCACGCGGTGCTGGCCGGTGCCGGGGGCCATGTGGTGCGTTTCGACGACCACCGGCCGCTGACCTACGGCAAGGAGGGCTATGCCAACCCGTTCTTCATCGCCTATGCCCCCGGCGTCGAACTCAAGGAGGCCTGATGTCGGTTCTGATCGCGATCCCCGCCCGCTATGCCTCGACCCGCTATCCGGGCAAACCGCTGGTGCCGCTGACCGGCGCAACGGGAAAGCCCATGACCCTGATCGAAAGGTCCTGGCGCGCGGCCATGTCGGTCTCAGACGTCGACCGTGTGGTGGTGGCCACCGATGACGACCGCATCCGCACCGCGGCCGAGGGCTTTGGCGCCGAGGTGGTGATGACCTCGGAAAGCTGCGCCAACGGCACCGAACGCTGCGCCGAGGCGCATGACAGGCTGGGCGGTGGATACGAGATCGTGGTCAACCTGCAGGGCGACGCCCCCCTGACCCCGCATTGGTTCATCGAGGATCTGGTCAAGGGCCTGCGCGCCGCGCCCGAGGCCGGCGTGGCCACGCCGGTGCTGCGGTGCGACGGCGAGGCGCTGAACGGGCTGCTGAACGACCGCAGGCATGGCCGGGTGGGCGGCACCACCGCCGTCTTCGCAGCCGATCACAGCGCGCTCTATTTCTCGAAGGAAGTGATCCCTTTCACCGCCGATACCTATGCCGGGTCGGACCCGACGCCGGTGTTCCACCATGTGGGCGTCTACGCCTACCGTCCCGACGCGCTGGCCGCCTATCCGGGCTGGCCGGTCGGGCCGCTGGAACGGCTCGAGGGGCTGGAACAGCTGCGGTTCATGGAAAACGGGCGCAAGGTTCTGTGTGTCGAGGTCGAGGCCAAAGGCCGCCAGTTCTGGGAGTTGAACAATCCGCAGGACGTGGCCAAGATCGAAAGCATGATGGCCGCGATGGGGTTGGAATAGGCGCAAATTCCCCGTTCCGCGCAGGCAGCCTGGCAGCTAATCCATGACGGGCAGACATTCGGCAGGACCACGGATGACCAACATACTTGTGACCGGCGGCGCCGGATATATCGGATCTCATGCCTGCAAGGCGCTGGCGCAGGCGGGCTATGTGCCCGTGACCTATGACAATCTTGTCACCGGCTGGCAGGATGCGGTGAAATTCGGCCCGTTCGAACAGGGCGATCTGCTGGACCGCGCGCGGCTGGATCAGGTCTTTGCCAAATACCAACCGGCGGCGGTGATGCATTTCGCCGCGCTCAGCCAAGTCGGCGAAGCCATGAGTGAGCCGGGTCGGTACTGGCGCAACAACGTCACCGGATCCCTGAACCTGATCGAGGCGGCCGTGGCCGCAGGCTGCCTGGATTTCGTGTTCTCGTCCACCTGCGCGACCTATGGCGACCACGACAACGTGGTGCTGGACGAAACCACGCCGCAACACCCGCTGAACGCCTATGGCGCTTCGAAACGCGCGATCGAGGACATCCTGCGCGATTTCGAAGCCGCGCACGGGCTGAACCACGTGATCTTTCGCTATTTCAACGTGGCCGGTGCCGACCCTGACGGCGACGTGGGCGAGTTTCACCGCCCCGAGACGCATCTGGTTCCGCTGCTGTTGGACGCGATCGACGGCAAGCGCGACGCGCTGACTGTCTTTGGCACCGATTACGATACGCCCGACGGCACCTGCATCCGCGACTATGTCCATGTCTGCGACCTGGTGGATGCGCATGTGCTGGGCCTGCGCTGGTTGGAACAGGGCAAGGGCAGCCGGGTGTTCAACCTGGGCACCGGCACCGGGTTTTCGGTCAAAGAGGTGATCGCGCAGTCGCACAGCGTGACCAATCGCGAGGTGCCCTTCAATATCGGTCCGCGCCGGCCGGGCGACTGCACCAAGCTGGTGTCAGGCTCGACCCGGGCCGAGGCCGAGCTGGGCTGGCGGCCCAAACGGTCGCGGCTGGAGGTGATGATCGGCGATGCTTGGCGTTGGCATCAGAATGGCCATTACGAGAAGTGATCTTGCCATGGGCAAAGCTTCGACAACCGACGGAAACGCCCCGGGCTGGGTTCGCAGATACCGCCTGCGCCTGAAACGCAAGCGTCTGTTGTGGCGGTCCTTCCGCAGCCGCCACGCGTTGACGCCGGTTTCGGACAAGACCCGGCTGATCGCGCCCACCGACATTCTGGCCTTTACCACCCTGCGCAACGAGATCGAGCGCCTGCCCTGGTTCCTGCGCCACTATCGCCGGCTGGGGGTCGATCATTTCCTGATGGTCGACAACGGCAGCGATGACGGCTCGGTCACCTATCTGCTGAACCAGCCGGACGTGTCGCTGTGGCAAACGCAGGCCAGCTATCGCCAGGCGCGGTTCGGGCTGGACTGGCTGACCTGGTTGCAGATGCGCTATGGCCATGGCCACTGGACCCTGATGGTGGATGCCGACGAGCTGCTGATCTATGCCCATCACGACAGCCGCACCCTGCATGACCTGACCCGATGGCTGGACGGAAACGGGCAGCTGGCCTTCGACGCGCTGATGCTCGACCTTTATCCCAAGGGACCGCTGGGCAGCCAGACGCACGACCCCGACACCGACCCGACCGAAACCCTGCCCTGGTTCGACCCCGGCCCCTATCGCGTGCGGCGGCAACAGCCGCTGGGCAATCTGTGGGTGCAGGGCGGGGTGCGCGACCGGGTGTTCTTTGCCGACCGGCCCGAGCGGGCGCCGACGCTGAACAAGATCCCCCTGGTGCGGTGGAACCGCCGGTTCGCCTATGTGAATTCCTGCCACTCGGCGCTGCCCCGGCATCTGAACCATGCCTATGACGGGCCGGGCGGAGAGGCGCCTTCGGGGGTGCTGCTGCACACCAAGTTCCTGCCGCAGGTCGTCGCCAAATCGCAGGAGGAAAAGCGCAGGCGCCAGCATTTTCACGATCCTGACCAATTCGGGCCATATTATGATGGCATCATCGCCGGACCCGACCTGTGGACCGCCCGTTCCGAGCGCTTTGCGGGCTGGGCGCATCTGCAAACGTTGGGGCTGATGTCTTCGGGCGGCTGGCGCTGAAGGGGGAAGGCCGAACCCGGAAAACCCCTGTCTGACTAACGCCATTTAAATAGATTGCCTTGCAAGGTGCGAAAGTGTCATAAAACGTCATTGCCCGGCACCACTCTGGCCGCAGCCAGCCCCGGGCATGCTCGCGTAAGGAAAAAAGGTTGGGCAGTCGCGTGAGCCTTCTGGACTCTTATCGGATGAGACTGCGGCGCAAGCGCCGTCTGTTGCGTTGCGCCCGACGCCGCCGCGATCTGACACCCGTTCAGGACAAGACCCGCCAGATCCGCCCCGATGACATCCTGTTGATGAGCGTGGTGCGCAACGAAAAGATCCGCCTGCCCTGGTTCCTGTCCTACTATCGCAAGCTGGGCATCGACCACTTTCTGTTCGTGGACAATGACAGCGATGACGGCACGCTGGAATTCCTGGCGCAGCAGCCCGACGTCTCGGTCTGGCATACGGCGTCCAGCTATCGCCGGGCCACCTTCGGGATCGACTGGTCCAACCACCTGCTGCGCCGATACGCCCATGGCCATTGGGTTCTGACCGTCGACCCGGATGAGTTCTTCGTCTATCCCTTCTGCGATACGCGCCCGTTGCGCGCGCTGACCGACTGGCTGGACGGCACCGGGGTGCGCAGCTTCGGCACCATGTTGCTGGACATGTACCCCGAAGGCCCGATCCAGGACGCCCCGTATCACGAAGGTCAGGACCCGTTCGAAATCGCGCCCTGGTTCGACTCGGGCAATTATGTGATCAGCAAGAACCCCGATTACGGCAATCTCTGGATCCAGGGTGGCCCACGCGCGCGCATGTTCTTCCGGGACCGGCCGGAAAAAGCCCCGGCCCTGAACAAGATCCCGCTGGTCAGATGGGACCGGCGATATGTCTATGTCAGTTCGACCCACGCCTTGCTGCCACGTGGCCTGAACCAGGTCTATGACGAATGGGGCGGCGAAAAGGCCAGCGGTGCCCTGCTGCATGCCAAGTTGATCAACACCCTGGGCACCAAGGTGCAGGAAGAGCTGAAGCGGGGCCAGCACTATCGCGGGTCGGCGGAATACAAGGCCTATCTGGCCCAGCTGGAGAACCGGCCTGTCTTCTGGTGCAAATGGTCCGAGAAATACATCAACTGGCGCCAGCTCGAGATTCTGGGCCTGATGTCCAAGGGGAACTGGGCATGAGCAGCAGCCTGGGCATCATCATGCTGGTCCATACCGCGCTGGACCGGGCCGAACAGGTGGCCCGGCACTGGACGGCGGCAGGATGTCCGGTGGTGATCCATGTCGACCGCAAGGTCGCCCGACAGGTGCATGACGATTTCGTGTCGGCCTGCGCCGATGACCCGCTGATCGTGTTCTGTGACCGCCATGTCTGTCACTGGGGCGGCTGGGGGATCGTGGCGGCCACCCAGACGGCCGCGGAACAGATGTTGGACCGCTTCCCGGATGTGCGTCACGTCTTTCTGTCCTCGGGCGCGTGCCTGCCGCTGCGCCCGGTGCAGGACCTGATCGACTATCTGGCCGACCGGCCGCGCGTGGACTTCATCGAAAGCGCCACCACCGCCGATGTCAGCTGGACCGTGGGCGGGCTGGATGCCGAACGGTTCACGCTGCGGTTTCCGTTCTCGTGGCGCAAGCACCGCAAGCTGTTCGACCGGTTCGTCAAACTGCAACGCGCGGTCGGCTATCGGCGGCGCATCCCCGACGGGTTGGTGCCCCACATGGGCAGCCAGTGGTGGTGCCTGACCCGCCAGACGCTGTCGGCAATCCTGCAGGACCCGAAACGCCCGATTTACGATCGCTATTTCCGGCATGTTTGGATTCCGGACGAAAGCTATTTCCAGACGCTGGCGCGGCTGTATTCCACCCAGATCGAAAGCCGCTCGCTGACCCTGTCGAAATTCGACTATCAGGGCCGGCCGCACATTTTCGATGACGATCACCTGCAGCTGCTGCGCCGGTCCGACTGTTTCGTCGCCCGCAAGATCTGGCCTCAGGCCGACCGGCTGTACCGGACGTTTCTGTCCGACCAGCCCGGCGCGCTGAAACCGGCCGAACCCAATCCGGGCAAGATCGACCGGGTGTTTTCCCGCGCGGTCGAGCGTCGCACCCGCGGGCGCGACGGGCTGTACATGCAAAGCCGATTTCCCCGCCACGGCAGCGAGAACGGTCTGACCGCGTTCCCCTATTCGGTGTTTCAGGGGTTTTCCGAACTGTTCATCGATTTCGAGGACTGGCTGGCCAACACCACCGGCGCGCGGGTGCACGGCCATCTGTTCGCACCCGAGCGGGCCGAGTTCGCAGGCCGCGAAACCCTGGTCAACGGCGCGCTCAGCGACAGCGCGACTCTGCGCGACTACAACCCGACCGCCTTTCTGTCGAACCTGATCTGGAACACCCGCGGCGAGCGGCAGTGCTTTCAGTTCGGCCCGGCCGACACGCAAAAGATCAACTGGTTCCTGGCGCGGGACAAGAACGCGCAGGTTTCGGTCGTGACCGGCGCCTGGGCGGTCCCCCTGTTCCGGTCGAACCAGAATTTCGCGGAAATCCGCGCCCAGGCCGCGCGGCTGCAGAAGATCGAAAGCGAGCAGCTCGAGGTGCTCGATTCCGTCTGGACCAAGGCACGGGTGCGGATCTGGTCGATGGCGGAATTCGTCGAATCCCCGATCGAACACCTGCAGACCGTCATCGACGAGATGGGCGTGTCGCAGCCGGGCCACCTGATCGAAGCGCCCAGGATGGTCGATCTGAGCGGGTTCGGAAAATTCCTGCAGAACCTCAAGAACCAAGGCATGCACCCCTTCCTGATGGGGGATTTTCCGGTCGACGACGTGTTTGGCGGCCAGACCCGGCCTTATCACAAGCCCTATCTGGTGCAATGATCCGGAATGCCCGACCCGTTTGACCATTTCATCGTCCTGGCCGACATGCGCACCGGCTCGAACCTGCTCGAGACGCATCTGAACGCGCTGGATGGCGTGACCTGCCATGGCGAGCTGTTCAACCCGCACTTCATCGGGTATCCCAAGGAAACCCATGTTCTGGGTTTCTCCATCGACCAGCGCGACCAAGACCCCGCAGCGGTGATCCGGGCCGTGCGCACGGCACCGGGCGGCCTGCACGGATTCCGGTTTTTCCCGTCGCACGACCCGCGCGCTCTGGCGCTGGCGCTGGACGATCCGCGCTGCGCCAAGATCGTCCTGACCCGCAACCCGCTGGACAGCTACATCTCGTTGAAGATCGCCCGCGTCACCCAGCAGTGGAAGCTGACCAACGTGAAGCAGCGGCGCGATGCGTTGGTACCCTTCGATCCGCAGGAATTCGCCGACTATCTGGACCAGCGGCAGGAGCATCGCCTTGCGGTTCTGAACCACCTGCAGCGCACCGGGCAGGTTGCCTTCCACATCGGATATGACGACCTGTCCGATCTGGAGGTTCTGAACGGGCTGGCCGCCTGGCTGGGCGTGGCGGCACGGCTGGACCGGCTGTCCTCCGACCTCAAACCGCAGAATCCGGCGCCCGCCCTGTCCAAGGTTTCGAACCCCGAGGAACTGCAACAGGCGCTGCGCGACACCGATTGGTTCAACCTGCACCGCTCGCCGAATTTCGAACCGCGACGCGGCCCCGGCGTGCCCCGCTATGTCGCGGCCCCGGACACGCCGCTGATATACCTGCCGGTGCGCGGCGGACCCGAGCAGGCGGTGACCCGCTGGCTGGCCGCGCTGGACGGCTGCCCGCCCGACGGGCTGCTGACCCGGCGCAACCAGCAACAGGTGCGCCGTTGGATGAAGACGCGCCCGGGGCATCGCAAGTTCACCGTGCTGCGACACCCGCTGGCCCGCGCCCATGCGGTATTCTGCGACAAGATCCTGCCCACTGGGCCGGGCGGCTATGCCGCCATCCGGTCCACGCTGCGCAATCGGTTCAAACTGCCCCTTCCGGGGCAGCTGCGCGAACGGAATTATACGCTGGAACAGCATTATGCAGCCTTTGCCGCGTTTCTGGAGTTTCTGAAGCTGAACCTTGCAGGTCAGACCCCGATCCGGGTGGATGGGCTGTGGTGCAGCCAGGCGCAGGTGTTGGAGGGTATTTCCGCCTTTGCCCAACCCGACCTGATCCTGCGCGAGGACGAGATGGCAACCGCCCTGCCGGATCTGGCGCGCAGGTTTGGCCATGATGCACCGCCCGCGCCGCCCCCGTCAGAGCCGGATGCGCCCTATCGGCTGGAACAGATCTACGATGCCCGGCTCGAATCGCTGGCGGCCGATGCCTATCAGCGCGACTATGCCCAGTTCGGTTTCGGCGACTGGCAGCCGGTCATGGGCGCAGCGTGATGACCGTGCCGGGCTTGACCATGGCATAGATCTCTTCGATCTCGTCGTTCTTGACGGCGATGCAGCCCGCGGTCCAGTCCGGGGTCTTTTTCGCGCGCTTGAGCTCCTTGCGCAGGTTCGGCTGGCCGTGGATGAAGATGTCGCCGCCGGGATCGACCCCCATCGCCTTGGCCTTGGCGATATCCTGGGCGTTGGGGTACGAGATCCCCAACGACAGGTGGTACCGGCTGCGGGGATTGCGGCGGTCGATCAGATAGGTGCCCTCGGGGGTGCGGCCATCGCCGCGTTTGATCTTGGTGCCATCGGGGGCAAAGCCCAGGTCGACATCATATTCGCGCAGGATCCGTTCGTGATGCAGCAGATACATCTTGCGCGCGCCCTTGTTGACCACGATGGATGTCACCTCGGGGCCATCATAGGTCAGGAAACGGGGCCCCGAGGTACCGCAGGCCGAAAGGCTCAGCGTTGCCAACGCACCCAGTCCAAATGCTCGACGATCCATGATTTCACTGCCTGCTCGTTTTGGCGCATCATGCCAAAATCCGGCGAAAACGGAAATCACTTTTTGCTGTTCATATGCTCGGTCAGGCGGCGTTCGATCGACTCCAGCCGCTCGAGCACCTCGTCCCGATAGGCGTCGGTCCTGACGCCTTCCTCGGCGTGGTGGGCATCCTGCATCGAATTCACGATCAGACCCACCAGCAGGTTCACCACCGCAAAGGTCGTGACCATGATGAAGGGCACGAAGAACAGCCAGGCATAGGGATAGACCTCCATCACCGGGCGCACGATCCCCATCGACCAGCTTTCCAACGTCATGATCTGGAACAGGGTATAGGCCGACCGGCCCAGATCGCCGAACCAGTCGGGGAAGCTGTCGCCGAACAGCTTGGTCGAGATCACCGCGCCGATATAGAACAGGATCGCCATCAGCAGGAACACGCTGCCCATGCCCGGCAGCGCCTGGATGAACCCCTCGACCACCCGGCGCAGGCGCGGCGCGACCGAGATCACGCGAAGAATCCGCAGGATCCGCAACGCGCGCAGAACCGAAATTCCCGCGCCGCCGGGCACCAGGGCGATGCCGACGATCACGAAATCGAACACGTTCCAGCCGTTCAGAAAGAACCGCCCCCCGCGGGCCACCAGTTTCATCACGATCTCGGCCACGAAGATGGCCAGGCACAGGCTGTCGAGCAGCACGATCACCGGCCCGAATTTCGCCATCAGGCCGTCCGAGGTTTCCATGCCCAGCAAGACCGCGTTCACCAGGATGACGCCGGTGATGAACTGCGAAAACCGTGGGCTTTCGACAAAGGCCTGCAGGCGCTGCCGGATCGTCATGCGGAGGGTCTCCTGTCGGGTCATGGTTTCTCTGCCAGTTTGAAGCTGCCCACCAGTTCGCTGTGGGATGACCATCGAAATTGGTCAACCACTTGGACCCATTCAAGGGCATAGCCCGCCTGAACCAGAATTTTTGCATCCCGCGCAAAGGTCACAGGGTTGCAGGACACATAGGCAATGACCGGACGGCGGGCCTGGGCCAGCTCGGCCACCTGGGCCTCGGCGCCGGCGCGCGGCGGGTCCAGAACCACGGCGTCAAAACGGCGCAGCTCGTCCGGCATCAAGGGGCGGCGGAACAGGTCGCGCGCCTCGGTCGTGACCTGTTTCAATCCCGTGGACTTGCGCCAGCCCTGATCCAGCGCGCGGGTCATGTCAGCCGCGCCTTCAACGGCATGAACCTCGGCCCGTTGCGCCAGCGGCAAAGAGAACGTGCCGCAGCCCGCGAACAGATCAACCACTCGTTTGGCTGGGCCGACGATCTCCAAAACAGCCTGTGTCAGAGCCTGTTCTCCATCTTTCGTGGCCTGAAGGAAGGCCCCCGGCGGCGGGACCACCGTGGCCGGCCCGAACCGCTGTGTGGGAGGGTTGCGCATGGCGATCACCTCGCCGTCCCAGGCCAGTCGCGCCAGCCCGTGCTGCTCGGTCGCCTGCGCAAGGGCCAGTTCCATCGGGCCGTCCAGAGGCTTGCCCCCCTGCACCGCCACGTCCAGACCGGCTTCGGACAGGGTCAGGGTAACCGACAACACGCCCTTGCGGCTGCCGCCCAGTTCGGCCAGCGCCTTGGCCACGGGGATGGCGGCGGTCAGCGCCGGGTCCAGAAGCTGGCAATCCGGAATCTCGGTGATCACGTCCGAGGCGCGGCCGTGAAACCCCGCCAGCGCGCCCTTCCTGGTGCGGCGCACCGCGATGGTGGCGCGGCGACGCGACTGCGGTGGCGACGTCAGGATCGGGCGCATCTCGGCCTGCAGCCCCTGAGCGGCCAGCGCGGTACGCACCACCTCGACCTTCCAATCGGCCACGAAGGCGTCCGAGGCGTGCTGCAACTGGCAACCGCCGCAGCTTTTGTAGTGGCGGCAGGGCGGCTTGACCCGATCGTCCGACGGCGTCAGCACCTTGAAATCGGTCAGCACCGAGCCGTCCAACGCGCCGCTGACCCGCTCTCCGGGCAGCGTTCGGGGGGCATAGACCGGGCCCTCGGCGATGCCGTCGCCCTGATGCCCGAGGCGGAGAATGGTGTATTCCTGCGTCATGGCCTGCCTGATAGCCGGGCTGATGCGCCAACAAAACCCTTATTCGGCGGCCTCGGTCTGGATGAACCCGCCCGACTGACGGTGCCAGAACCGCGCATACAAGCCGCCCTGCGCCAGCAGAGTGTCATGCGGCCCGCTTTCAATGATGCGCCCGTGATCCAGAACGATGATCCGGTCCATCTCGCTGAGGGTGGACAGGCGGTGGGCGATGGCCAGAACGGTCTTGCCCTCCATCACCCGGTGCAGCGCGGTCTGGATCGCGGCCTCGACCTCGGAATCCAGCGCCGAGGTGGCCTCGTCCAGCACGAGGATCGGCGCGTCCTTCAGGATCGCGCGGGCCAAAGCGATGCGCTGACGCTGGCCGCCGCTCAGCTTGACGCCGCGCTCGCCCAGATGCGCGTCATAACCCTTGCGCCCCTGCCCGTCCTGCAGATCGAGGATGAAATCATGCGCCTCTGCCTTTTTGGCGGCGGCGATCATCTGGTCTTCGGTGGCATCTGGCCGGCCGTACAGGATGTTGTCGCGGGCCGAGCGGTTGAACATCGCGGTTTCCTGCGTGACCATGCCGATCTGGCGGCGCAGGCTGTCCTGCGTGACGCGGGCGATGTCCTGCCCGTCGATCAGAATTTGCCCATTTTCCCTGTCATAGAGCCTGAGCAGCAGCGAAACCAAGGTGGATTTTCCCGCCCCCGAGGCACCGACGATTCCCAGTTTTTCGCCCGGCTGCACCGTCAGCGTCAGGTCCGAGACTCCGCCCACGTCGCGACCATAGGCAAAGCTGACATCACAAAATTCGATCCGGCCTTCGGGCACCGTCAGCTCGGTGGCGTCCGGCGCATCCTCGACCCGGTCGGGCCGTGCCAGGGTTTTCATGCCGTTCTCGATCTCGCCCACATGGGCGTAGATCCCCATCAGGGTGAAGCTGACCCAGCCCGTCATCTGAGCGATACGGATCGAAATGGCGCCCGCCGCCACGATATCCCCGGTGGTCGCCGACCCGGCCTGCCACAGCCACAAGGTGGCGCCCAACAGCAGAACCGGCAGAAGCCCCGCCAGTGTCATCAAAATGAACCGGAAACTGGCGGACAGCTTGCCAAAGGCCAGCGACTTGTCGCGCAGCGCAACCATCGAGTCGCGGGCGGCCTGATCCTCGAACTCTGAATGCGCAAACAGCTTGACGGTCTTGATGTTGGTGATCGTGTCCACCACCTGCCCCGACACCATCGCCCGCGCCCCGGCCCGCGCGGCCGAACGTGTGCGGATCCGTGGCAGGTACCAGCGCACCAGCAGGAAATACACCGCCAGCCAAGCCACGAAGGGCAGCATGACCAGGGGGTGAATAGACCCTAACAAAAGCAAAGAGCCCACGAGCGAGGCCAAGGCAAAGACGATGGCGCTGATGGTCTCGGACACGACGGAGGTCAGCGCATTGGCCGTCTGCATCTGTTTCTGGGCGATGCGACCGGCAAAATCGTCGTCGAAATAGGTGACCGACTGCCCCAGCGTCCAGCGGTTCAGCTTGGCCAGCACCAGCGGCGGGATGTTGGGCATGACGATATAATTGTTCGACACCGAGGACAGCCCGAACAGCAGCGGCCGGATCAGCATGAAGAACGCCACGGCACCCAGAATCATCCACAGGTTTCGCGCTGTCAGAAAGTTCTCGGGGCCGCTGGCGGTCGCGACGTCGATCACCCAGCCCAGAATCCAGGCGGTTCCAGCCTCCATTGCACCTGCCAGGGCCGAAAACAGCGCAGCGGCGAACAACATGGGCCAGGCCCCTGCCAGGCACCAGCGAATGAACGCCCCCAGCCGTTGCGGCGGGGGCGTCTGGGTGGGTTCAAACGGTTTGATCAGGTCTGCGACCGTCATTCTGCTGCCTCGTCCGCGGCCTCGGGGTTCATGAAGCCGCCAGATTGGCGCGCCCAGAACTGGGCGTAAAGACCGCCCTGCTCCAGAAGATCGGCATGGGTGCCTTCCTCGACGATCCGGCCTCCGTCCATCACCAGGATGCGGTCCATCTGGGCGATGGTGCTGAGCCGGTGCGCGATGGCGATCACGGTCTTGCCCTGCATCATGCCGTACAGCGTCTCCTGGATTGCGGCTTCGACCTCGGAATCTAGGGCGGATGTGGCCTCGTCCAACAACAAGATCGGCGCGTCCTTCAGGATCACCCGCGCCAGCGTCACCCGCTGCCGCTGCCCGCCGCTCAGCTTGACGCCGCGCTCGCCCACATGGGCGTCATAGCCGGTGCGGCCCTGCGGGTCCTGCAGGTCGAGGATGAAGTCATGCGCCTCGGCCTGTTTGGCAGCGGCGATCATCTGCTCTTCGGTGGCATCGGGACGGCCATACAGGATGTTGTCGCGCACCGAGCGGTGCAGCAGCGCGCTGTCCTGCTGAACCATGCCGATATTGCGGCGCAGGCTGTCCTGGGTGACGGTTCGGATGTCCTGCCCGTCGATCAGGATCGCACCGCTTTCCACGTCGTAGAACCGCAGAAGCAGCTTGACCAAGGTCGATTTCCCGGCCCCCGAGCGCCCGATCAACCCGACCTTCTCGCCCGGCTGTATGGTCAGATTGACGTGATCAAGCCCGCCGGTCTCGCGGCCATAGTGGTGCGACAGGTCACGGATCTCGATCCGGCCCTCGGTCAGTTGCAGCGGCTTGGCGCCCGGCGCATCCAGCAGGTCGACGGGCTGGGCGATGGTCTCCATCCCTTCGGCCACGACGCCCAGCTGCCGGAAGAAGCTGGTCAGCGCCCACATGATCCAGCCGGTCATGGCATTCAGCCGCAGCGTCAGCGCGGTGGCCGCCGCCACCACCCCGACCGAGGCACTGCCCTGCATCCACAGGTAAATGGCCCAACCGACCACACCGACGATCAGCACGCCGTTCAGCGCGACCAGAACGGCATCCATGATGGTGAAGATGCGCATCTCGGTCTGGAAGGTGCGCCGGGTCTCTTCGATCGCTTCACGCGCATAGTCGAGCTCCTGCTGGGCATGGGCGAACATCTTCACAGAATGGATGTTGGTATAGCTGTCGACCACCCGGCCCGTCACCGTGGACCGCGCATCGGACGCGGCCTGCGACGCCGGCCCCACCCGCTGCACCGTCCAGCGCACCAGCAGCGCATAGAGCGCGAACCAGATCAGCAACGGCAGCAGCAGGCGCGGATCGGCGGCCATCAGCAAGATCGCCGCACCGATCAGATAGGCCAGCGAGAACGAAATCGCATCGAAAACCTGGAACACGACCTCGCCCGCGGCGGGCGGGGTCTGCATGATGCGGTTGGCGATGCGCCCGGCAAAATCATTCTCGAACCAGCCGACCGATTGGCGCAAAACGTGCTTGTGCGCCCGCCAGCGGATAAGCGTGCCGAAATTGGGCAGGATCGCATTGTTCAGCAACAGCACGTCCAGCACATGCAGGATGGGCCGCAGGAAAAGAATGAACAGCGCGACCAGAACCAGCTCGGTCCCGTGGGCCTGCCAGACTTCGGACGGCGATCCGCCCAGCAGGTCGACGACCCGGCCCATGTAATAGATCAACCCGATCTCGACCGCGGCCACGATGATCGACATCAGCGCGGCCCAGAAGAAGACGCGCCGAAAAGGGCGGGAATAATCCAGCATGAAGGGCCACAGCCGCGTCGGCGGCTTGTCTACCTCTTCATAGGCAACAAAAGGGTCTACGAGGTTTTCGAAATAGCGAAACATGGAGGTGCTCCGATTGAGCAGGAAAATTGAAAATGCGAAAGCAGATGGCGCCAAAACACCACCCGTACGGGTCAGGTGTTCCGGCTTCAGCCGAACCAGATCCCGTAATACATTCGCAGTCCTCCATCCATGTGACAGGCGCACCCTATCCGAACACCTGCGGGCTTGTCATCCCCTTTTGAGACTTCCCGTCAGTCTTGCAGCAGCGCGTCCCGGTCCAGCGTGAAATCCGAGGCGATCCAGTTGCTTTCCAGTTCGGCCAGTTTGGCGCCCAGCGCAGGGCCGGAGTAACGCCCGAGCAGATCGGCGGCCTTGACCGGGAATGTCGCCGCGGCCCCTTTTTCGACGGCCGCGCCCGTCTCGGCCGTCCAGGGCCGTTCCAGAAAGGCGCAGCGCAGCAGGGCCGCGTCCTGCCCGTCTGGCTGTCCCAGCCGATACCCCAATTCGGCCGCCCCGGCACCGCCCTGCGCCCCGTCGCGGATCCGGGTCAAGCGGGCCAGTTGCGCCTTGCTGAGGCGCAGGGTCCCGGCAACCTGGGGCCCTGCGATGGCTGCCAGACGGCGCAGCGCGTCGGGGGCAAGCCCGGCCTGCGATTCAAGATGGATCAGGATCGGCAGCGCCCGATCGTCGGCGCCGGGCAGCAGATGCGCCAGAACGCCGATGCTGCGCATGGCGGCCACCGACGGGGCCGGGTCGGGCGCGGCCAGCAGTTTCAGCATCTCGGCCCCGACCCGCTCGCGCGACAGCCGGTCGAGCCCGTCCAGATCGGCCGCAATCGCCGCCAGAGCATCCGGGTCCATCCCGGCCTGCGCGTCGCCATACCAGGCGTGGAAGCGGAAATACCGCAACGAGCGCAGATAGTCCTCGCGGATGCGATCTTGGGCCGTGCCGATGAACCGCACGCGCCGCGCCTGCAGGTCAGGCAGGCCGCCCAGCGGATCCAGAATGGTGCCGTCGGGGCGGGCATAAAGCGCGTTCATCGTAAAATCGCGGCGGGCGGCGTCCTCTTCCACCTGATCCGAAAAGGCCACGACGGCGCGCCGCCCATCGGTTTCAACGTCGCGGCGAAAGGTGGTGATTTCATGCGGTATGCCGTCGCTGACAACGGTCACGGTGCCATGATCAATCCCGGTCGGAATCGCCTTCAGCCCCGCCTTTTCGGCCAGGTCCATCACCTGTTGCGGGCGGGCATCGGTGGCGATGTCGAGATCCGAGACCGGTGCCCCCAGCAGCGCATTGCGGACGCAACCCCCTACGAACAGCGCCTGCGCGCCGCCCTCGGTCAGCGCCTTGCACACGTTCTGCGTGGCCGGGTTCGTGATCCAGTCTTCGGTGATCCGCATCATTCGTTCATCCGTGCCGCCAGCCCGCGCAACATGCGGGCCGTGGCGCCCCAGATGTAGTAGGGGCCATAGGGCACCGCGAAGTAATACCGCCGTGTTCCGCGCCAGATGCGCGATTCAACCACATAATTCGCAGGGTTCCGCACATGCGCAAGCGGAACCGAAAACACCTCGTCCACCTCGCCCGGTTCAGCCACCGGGTCAAAGCCGCGCTCCAGAACCGCCACCACCGGCGTCACGGCGAATGACGTGACGGTTTCATGCACCGGCAAGGTACCCAGAATGCGCGGCAGGTCCGGCGGCAGGCCGATCTCCTCCTGCGCTTCGCGCAGGGCGGTGGCGGTCACATCCGCGTCGGTGTCGTCCTGCTTGCCGCCCGGAAAGGCGATCTGCCCCGGATGGTGTTTCAGGGCCGAGGACCGCTTGGTCAGGATCAGGCGCGGATCACCGCGGGCCAGGTCCACGGCCACCAGAACACCTGCGGGGCGCAGCTTGCGTCCCGCAGGCAGAACCGTGCCTGGATTGAGGTCGAAGTCGCTGGACCCGTCACCCGGACGGGCCAGCGCTTCGCTCAGACGCGGGATCAGGTCAGCCGTCATCCGGGTCTTCGGCCTCAAACCCGACCGATTTCGGATCCAGCACGTAATGCGCGCCGCAGAACTGACAGTCGGCGGTGACGGTGCCTTCGTCCGTGGTCATCTTCTCGATGTCCTGGGCCGAGTAGATCGACAGGCTTTGCCGCACGCGGTCCTCGGAGCAGGTGCAGCCGAACTGAACCGATTGGGCCTCGTACACGCGGGGCTGTTCCTCGTGGAACAGGCGCACCAGCAGGTCGGTCGGCGCCACGGACGGCCCGATCATTTCCAGATCCTCGACCGTATCCAGCAGGATGTTCACACGGTCCCAGTTTTCGCCTTCATCGCCATCCACCAGGTCCGACGCTGTCAGGATGTCGCCGGTGCCGTCATTCGTGGCCACGAAGGGCGAGGCCTTGGGCATGTGCTGCAGCATGATGCCGCCCGCGCGCCAGCGTTCGCCGGCACCGGGTTCGGTCGATTTTCCGAAACTAAGCGAAAACCGCGTCGGCAATTGCTCGGACTGGGCGAAATAAGACTCGGCGCAGGCCTTCAGCGATCCGCCGGTCAGCGGCGTGATCCCCTGATAGGGCTGCGTCCCCTTGCCCTGGTCGATGAGGATCGCGAAATACCCCTCGCCGACCTGATCGAACGGCGCGCCATCGGTCAGCCGGTCGCGGTCAAAGCTGGCATAGGCCCGGATCTGCGCGGGCTGGCCTTCTTCGCGCGGGGCGTAGTAGTCGGTGGCGATCATCCGCACCGGTCCGTTCGACTGCACCTGCAGCGACAGCTTCCAGCGCAGCGCGACGGTCTGGCCGATCAGCGCGGTCAGCAGGGCCATCTCGGCCACCAGCGCCTCGACCTGCTCGGGATAGTCGTGCTGTTTCAGGATGCCGTCCAGCACCCCGTCCAGCCGCGCCACGCGGCCACGCATATCCGAGACATCGAGTTGAAAGGGCAGGACGGTATCGTCCCACGCGATTTTCGTTCCAAAAGACATGGGGTTTCCTTAAACGCCACGGGTTGGCATACCGCCACCATATAGGTCGAAGATCCAGAGTTGAAAGGGCTCTTACATGATCAGGCGGTTCGGCGAAACCCCGGAACCGGGGCGCAGATACACCCGGCGCGTGGGCGTCTACGCGCTGCTGCCCCGGGGCGGCAGCCTGCTTCTGACCTGCCAGATCGAGCCCGGCCCTGACCTGCAGCTGCCCGGCGGCGGGATCGATCCGGGCGAATCCCCGATCGCCGCCCTGCATCGCGAAGTGTTCGAGGAAACCGGCTGGTCGATTGCCGCCCCCCGCCGGATCGGCGCGTTCCGGCGCTTTACCTACATGCCCGAATACGACCTTTGGGCCGAAAAAATCTGCCTGATCTACCGCGCCCACCCGGTGCGGCGCCAGGGCCCGCCGACCGAAGCCTTTCACGAGGCCGTCTGGATGAACGCGGGCGACGCGGTTCACATGCTGGGCAATGCCGGCGACCGCCATTTCGCCCGCTTGTATCTTTCGGGGCGCTAGTTCCCGTTGAACTCGAAAAACACGGCCGAAACGTCATCATCCATCGTCTCGCCGGGCGGCATCGACTGGGTCAGCCGCCAGAACATGTCGTCCAGAAATTCGGGGCCGTTGTGCTGGGCCAGACACTCCCCCGCCAGCCGGCACAGCCCGTCTTCGTCAAGCAGCCCGCCGCCGGCCACCCGGCATTCGGTGAACCCGTCGGAATACAACAGCAACCGGTCGCCCGGCTGCATGTAGAAGTCGGTCTGTCGAAAAGTCGCCCCATCGATCAGGCCGATCGGCAGACCGCCGTCGCCCATGAACTGCATCGCCCCATCCGCACGGATCAACAGCGGGTGCGGGTGGCCGGCCTGAACCATCTTCACATGGCCATACCGAAGATCGACGATCGCGTAGACCATCGTGAAATATTCCTCGATCCCGGTATCGGCCATCAGGCGGGCATTCAGCGTCTCGGCCACCTGTTCGGGGGGCAGCAGCGCATAGAACTTGTTGAACCGCTTCTCCATCGCCACGTTCTGGTCGAAATGCTGGCTGGTCAAGTAGCCGCCCAACCGTGCCGTCATCATGGCCGAGGTGATGCCGTGCCCGGACACGTCGATGCTGTAGAACCCGATCCGGTTCGGACCGGGCGAGAACATGCCCACCAGGTCACCGCCGATATGGCCGCAGGGCTTGAGCAACAGGCTGACGCGCGAGCGGCCGAACTCCCGGGTCAGTTCGGGTACCAGCGATTCCTGTATGTGGCGGGCCTGCCTCAGATCCTTGTCGATCAGGTCATGGGCGACGCGCAGTTCCGACAGGGCCTTTTCGATCAGCCGGTTCTTTTCCGACAATTCACGCTGCATGCCCAGGATCCGCGCACCGGCCGAGATCCGCGCGCGCAACTCGTCCGCCTCGAGCGGCTTGATCAGGAAATCATCCGCCCCCGCATCCAAGCCGCGCGCCACCTCCTGCTTTTCGCTTTTGGACGTCAGAAGGATGAAATAGGTGTATGCGTCCTTTTCCAATTCGCGAAAGGCGCGGCAGAATTCCAACCCGCCCATCCCCGGCATCACCCAGTCGCTGAGTACCAGATCTGGCAGACCCTGGCGGCACAGCTCGAGCGCCTCTTCGCCGCTGTCGGCCTCGATGACGGTGAACCCCCATTTCTTGAGCGACGCCACAAGGATCCGGCGCTGAAGGCGGCTGTCATCCACCACCAGCACGTTCCGGATGGCACCAAAATCCAGATCAGCCTTGATCTCTGGTTGGCTGGGCAATCGCACGCCGACCTCTGCGCTTCCTGTTCGGGGTGCAGAAACGCTAGGCGCCCAATCTTAACAATCGGTGAAAACCCGGCAACACCACGCGGCGCCGCGCTTAACCTGCTCTTTACCCGGCTCAGATAGTCAGGTCACAAACGGGTCAACGCGGAGAACGGGCATGATAAACTGGCCCAGAGTGCGCCAATTGCGCGACGAGGTCGGGCCGGACGAGTTCGATGAAGTCGTTCGCATCTTTCTGGACGAGGTCGGCGAGGTCATCGACCGCCTGCAGGCCGATACCGAACGGCGCGAACTTGAACAGAACCTGCATTTTCTGAAGGGCAGCGCGCTGAGCCTCGGGTTCGAAACCTTCTCCAAACTGTGCCAGGATGGCGAGCGGCGGGCCGCGGCGGGCCAGGGCGCCGAGGTGGATCTGGACGCGGTCCTGGCCGCCTTCGACGAGTCGCGCAAGATGTTCCTGGCCGAACTGGCGCAGAACCTGTGAGCGGTCAGATCACGAACTGCGCCAGCGTCTCGTCGTCGGTGATGTCGGTATAGACGAAACCGGCATCGTCCAGATGGGCGAACAGGCGCAGAAAGTTTTCGGGCTTGGCGGTTTCGATCCCGATCAGGACCGAGCCGAAATTGCGCGCCGATTTCTTCATGTATTCAAACCGGGCGATGTCATCCTCGGGGCCGAGGATGTTCAGAAATTCCTTCAGCGCTCCGGGCCGCTGCGGCAGGCGCAGGATGAAGTATTTCTTGACGCCCGAATAGCGCTGTGCGCGCTCTTTGACCTCGGGCAGACGTTCGAAATCGAAATTCCCGCCCGAGGTGACACAGACCACCGTTTTGCCGCGCACAAAGCTCTGGACATCGCCCACCGCCTCGATCGCCAGGGCGCCGGCGGGCTCCAGCACGATGCCTTCGACGTTCAACATCTCGATCATGGTGGTGCAGATGCGGTCTTCGGGCAGGACGATCACGTCCGACAGATGCCGGTCACGCAACAGCTGGAACGGCTTGTCCCCGATCCGGCCCACTGCCGCGCCGTCGACGAAATTGTCCACCTTGTCCAGCGCCACCGGATGGCCCGCCGCCAGCGCCGCGCGCAGACAGGCCCCGCCGGCGGGTTCGACGAACAGGCAATGTGTGCGGTCGCCGAACCACGTCGCCACGCCCGAGGACATGCCGCCCCCGCCCACCGGCAGCACCACGTGATCGGGCAGGCGGCCCAGCTGTTCCTCGATTTCGACGGCCAATGAGGCCTGCCCCTCGATCACGTCGTCATCGTCGAAGGGCGACAGGAAATACCCACCCTGCTGCGCGCACCAGTCCTGAGCCGCGGCAAGCGTGTGATCGAAATAGTCGCCGGTCAGGTGGATCTGGATGTTGTCGCCGCCGAACATCCGGGTTTTCTGGATTTTCTGCTGCGGCGTGGTGACCGGCATGAAGATGACGCCCCGCACATCCATGTGCTTGCACATGAACGCCACGCCCTGCGTGTGGTTGCCCGCGCTGGCGCAGACGAACAGGTCCTGCCCCTGCTGCTTGCGCATGGCATTGAACGCGCCGCGGATCTTGTAGGACCGCACCGGGCTGAGGTCTTCGCGTTTCAGCCAGATATCGGCGTCGTATTTCTTTGACAGATGGGCATTGCGCTGCAACGGGGTTGCAGGAAACACGGTGCGCATGGCCTGTTCGGCGGCGCGGGCGCGGGTCATGAAATCACTCATGCCGCATTCCCTGCCCCATCAGGCCGACAAGGGCAAGGAATACATCGGTGTACGGGCGATCAATCCAGTTCGCGTTTTTCGATGAACACGCCGTACATCGTGGTCAGGATGCTGACATTGATCATCGGCAGGATCACCATGCCGAAGAACACGGCGATCAGAACCCCCAGAACCGGAATCATCGACAGAACGCCGCCGGCCAGCTGCACCAGGAACTGGAACAGGATCGAAACCAGAACCAGAACGAGAATGGCGCCCCAGGTGCCTTGGGTGTTGCTCCACGCGTCGCCCAGCGTGATCGGACGGCCGATGGCGGCCGCAGGCAGGATGATGGACAACCGATAGAAGCAGACGGTCAGGAACACGATGTAGAGGATCGTCAGAAAGATCGAAACCGCGATCGCGCCCTCGCCCAGCATTCCGATCATCACAAGCATCGGCAGGTATCCGATCGCAAACAGGATTACCAGCATCAGCCCGCGCCCGAAATAGGCGAGGATGCGATCGAAACGGAAGGTCGGAAGAAGCCCGCTGGGATACTCCTCGAGCAGGATGAAACGGTGCCACGCCACGGCGATCCAGCCCATGGTGACAAGCATCACGATCGCCAGAAGGATCAGGAACAGGATGAATGATGCCGGATTCACCTCGGGCGGCAATCCCGTGGCGCCGTCGTCAAAGGCTTCGACCGGAATGCCGGACACCAGAAACAGCCCGATTATGGCGACGGTTCCGATCACGGCCGGGCCCAGAACGATTTGCAGAACCTGCGGCAGATTGCCGAACACCATCCGCAGCGAATGTGCGAAAATCTTCCATCCAAGCATTCAAAGAACCCCTTTGACAATCTTTGGTTGTCTCTGGTGTGCGCTTATTCGCAGCGCCCGGTCAACCCACTGCTTCTTGCCCCCACGTCGAAAACCCGCTAGGGGCCAATCGTCTTACGTTTAAGGGGAAGTCAGATGTCCGCGCCCAAGAAAGTTGTTCTGGCCTATTCCGGTGGCCTTGATACCTCGATCATCCTGAAATGGCTGCAGACCGAGTATGGCTGCGAGGTGGTGACCTTCACCGCCGACTTGGGTCAGGGCGAAGAGCTTGAGCCCGCCCGCCAGAAGGCCGAGCTGCTGGGGATCAAGCCCGAGAACATCTATATCGAGGACATCCGCGAGGAGTTCGTCCGCGATTTCGTCTTCCCCATGTTCCGCGCCAATGCGCAGTACGAGGGGCTGTACCTGCTGGGCACCTCGATCGCACGTCCGCTGATTTCCAAGCGCCTGATCGAAATCGCCGAGGAAACCGGCGCCGACGCCGTGGCCCATGGCGCCACCGGCAAGGGCAATGACCAGGTGCGGTTCGAACTGGCGGCCTATGCGCTGAACCCCGACATCAAGGTGATCGCGCCCTGGCGCGAGTGGGACCTGACCAGCCGCACCAAGCTGCTGGAATTTGCCGAGGCGCACCAGATCCCGATCGCCAAGGACAAGCGCGGCGAGGCGCCCTTCTCGGTGGACGCAAACCTGCTGCACACCTCGTCCGAGGGCAAGGTTCTGGAAGACCCCGCCGTTCAGGCGCCCGACTATGTCTATCAACGCACCGTCCACCCCGAGGACGCCACGAACGAGCCCGAATATATCGAGATCGGCTTTGAAAAAGGCGACCCGGTCAGCATCAACGGCGAGGCGATGAGCCCCGCCACCATCCTGACCAAGCTGAACGAATACGGGGGCAAGCACGGCATCGGCCGTCTGGATCTGGTCGAGGGCCGGTTCGTGGGCATGAAATCGCGCGGCATCTATGAAACACCGGGCGGCACCATCCTTCTGGAAGCGCATCGCGGCATCGAATCCATCACCATGGACCGCGGCGCGATGCACCTGAAGGACCAGCTGATGCCGCAATATGCCGAGCTGATCTACAACGGCTTCTGGTACAGCCCCGAGCGCGAAATGCTGCAGGCCGCCATCGACAAATCTCAGGAACACGTCACCGGCATCGTCCGCGTGAAACTTTACAAGGGTCTGGCCTCGACCGTGGGCCGCTGGTCGGATCACTCGCTGTATTCCGAGGCGCATGTGACTTTTGAGGAGGACGCCGGCGCCTACGACCAGAAAGACGCCGCGGGCTTCATCCAGCTGAACGCGCTGCGGCTCAAGCTGCTGGCGGCGCGCGACAAGCGGTTGTCCAAGTGACCGAGGATGACGGCATAAACGACGAACTGGAAATGTTCATCGAAGCGCAGGACACGGTCTGGTCCGATGTCCTGCGCGAACTGGAACAGGGGCAGAAGACCAGCCATTGGATGTGGTTCGTCTTTCCGCAACTGGCCGAGCTGGGCCAGTCGCACATGGCGCAGCTCTATGGAATCGAGGATCTGGACGAGGCTGCCGCCTATCTGGCCCACCCCGAATTGCGCCGCCGCCTGACCGAGGTGGCCCGGCTGATGCTGACCCACGCAGGCAAGGACCCGGCCGAGATTCTGGGCAAGGTCGATGCCAAGAAGCTGCGGTCTTCCATGACCCTGTTCGCCGCCGTGCCCGATGCGCCTCCCGAATTCCAGGAGGTTCTGGGCGCGTTCTACGACGGTCAGCCCTGCCCGCGCACGCAGCAGGCCCTGGGCTGAACACGTAAGGTCACGCTTGCCCCGGCCCCTGCCCTCTGTCACCCCGAACGCAAGTGCGAAACAGGGAGGCAGGGATGCTGCAGGAAATCGCCGAGGGAATCCAGAAAGGGCTGGCCGACAAACGCTTTGACGGCTCGTTGAAATTCGATTGCGGCGCCGATGGCGTGATCGTTCTGGCCGACAACACGGCCACAACCCAGGACCGCGAGACCGATTGCACCATCCGCATCTCGCGCGACAATCTGGGCAAACTGCTGACCGGCAAGCTGAACCCGATGACCGGGGTGATGATGGGCAAGCTCAAGATCTCGGGCGACATGGGCGTCGCGATGAAGCTGGGGCAACTGCTGGGCTAGGCGATAAACTCGACTCACCACCGCGTGACAAACGGTTTCAGCCGATTGTCAGCCGCCCCGTTGCGCGGCAGCCTGAGGCGGAAAGGAGGTCCGCCATGGCCCGTTGCCTCGACCAGATCAAGCTGACCCTTCTGTTTGCGCTGATTGCGCTGGCGCTGATTCTGCGCGCTCAACCGGCCCCGGCGGCCGGAACCGAGACGCTGACCGTGGCGGGCGGCTGTTTCTGGTGCGTCGAGGCTGATTTCGAATCCGTGCCCGGCGTGATCGAAGCGGTTTCGGGCTATACCGGCGGCACGACTCCGAACCCCACCTACAGCCAGGTCACGAGCGGCGGCACCGGCCATTACGAGGCGGTGCAGATCACCTTCGACCCGGCCCGCGTTTCCCGTGAAACCCTGCTGAACCTGTTCTTCCGCTCGGTCGATCCCACCGATGCGGGCGGGCAGTTCTGTGACCGGGGCGACAGCTATCGCACCGCGATTTTCGTCTCTAACACAGGCGAAAAAGCTTTGGCCGAACGCAGCAAAGCCGAAGCGCAGCGTGCGCTGGGGCGGGCCGTCGTGACCCCGATCCTGCCGCTTGGGGCGTTCTATCCGGCCGAGGCCTATCATCAGGATTACTACAAGGGCAAAAAGCTGGTGTTCACCCGGTTCGGGCCGAAACGCCAGCTGAATGCCTACAAGGCCTATCGCAAGGCCTGCGGCCGCGATGCACGGGTCCGGCAGCTGTGGGGCAGCGCCGCGCCGTTTGCCGGATCTTAATCCAGCGCGGCCTCGCGTACCTCTTTCAGATCGGGAATGACGTCTGCCGTACCGGGCCGCATCACCATCAGTGCGGCCGCCCGGTTGGCTTGGGTGATGGCCTGCGCCATCGGCATCCCCCGGTCCATCCCGGCCAGGACATATCCGGTGAAGGTGTCCCCGGCCCCGGTCGTGTCCACGGCCTTGACCTTGTGGGCGGGAAACTCTGCCGCCGCCTGCCCGCGTTGATGATAGCGGGCGCCTTTTGACCCCAGCGTGACGATCACATGTTCGACCGGCAGATCGGCCGGGGCCAGCCCCGTGGCCTGTTGCAGCTGGGCCGCCTCGACCTCGTTCAGGATCAGGAAATCCAGATAGGGCAGCACCGCCTGCACCGCCGCCGCGCTGAAGGGGGCTGCGGCATAACACACGGTCAGACCCCGCTCGCGGCCCAGCTTCGCGGCCTCGACCTGTGCGGTGGTTTCGTTCTGGAACACCAGAAGATCACCCGTGTCAGAGCCTGCCAGCGCGGCGGAAACCTGATCGGCGCCGATCGCGTGGTTGGCGCCGGGGTACAGGATGATCAGGTTTTCGCCCTGCGAATCCACCGCGATGATCGCATGGCCCGTGGGCTGATCGACCTGCGCGATGTGCCGCGTGTCGACCCCGTATTCGGTCAGCCGGTCGCGCGCCCACAGCCCGTCGGCCCCCACGGCGCCGATGTGGCGCACATGCGCCCCGGCCCGTGCCGCGGCAACCGACATGTTCGCGCCCTTGCCGCCCAGAAACCGCTGCAAACCGCTGGCCGCAAGGGTTTCACCCGGCGCCGGCAGGTGCGGCAGCGCATAGACGATGTCGGCATTGATCGAGCCCAGGTTCCAGATTGCCATCGGATCACGCCATGTCGCACGAGGCCAGGATGGCCATGTTCAGGATGTCATTCGCGGTCGAGCCGGTCGAACAGATCTGGATCGGCTTGTCGATGCCGGTCAGGATCGGGCCGATCACCGTGGCTCCGGCCATTTCCTGCATCAGCTTGGTGGAAATCGAGGCCGAGTGCCGCGCAGGCACGATCAGGATGTTGGCCGGCCCGGTCAGGCGGCAGAAGGGATAGGCCTCTTGCTGCTGGGCGTTCAGCGCCACGTCGACGGTCATCTCACCTTCGTATTCGAAATCGACGCCGCGCGCCTCCAGCACTTGCGGAGCCTTGTACAGCTTTTCGGTCCGCTCGGAGACCGGATAGCCGAAGGTCGAGAAGCTGACGAAGGCCACCCGAGGCTCCAGCCCCATGTGGCGGGCAACCGTGGCGGCGCGTTCGGCGATGGTGGCAAGGTCGTTCTCGTCCGGCCATTCATGCACCAGCGTGTCGCCGATCAGCACGATCCGGCCCTTGTGCAGCAGCGCAGTGATCCCGGCGGCGCCGTGGGCGGCGTCGGCGTCGAACACATGGCTGATGCGGTCCAGCACATGCGCCGATTTGCGGGTGGCCCCGGTCACCAGACCGTCGCCATGCCCATGCGCCAGCATCAGGGCCGAGAACACATGCCGGTCGCGCGCGGCCAGGCGGTGGATGTCCTTGCGGTCAAAGCCTTTGCGCTGCAGGCGCTGGTACAGAAAGTCCTTGTAGGCATCGAGATGCGTGGTGTTGGCGGCATTGACCACCTCCAATTCGCGCACCGCGTCGCCCAGACCGGCGGCTTCCAGCTTGGTCTTCACGTCGTCGGGCCGGCCCACGACCAGCGCCTTGCCGAAGCCCGAGCGCTGATACATCACCGCCGCGCGCAGAACCCGTGGATCGTCGCCCTCGGCAAAGATCATCCGGCTTTGCGCCGCGCGGGCCCGGGCGTTCAGGCCGCGCAGAATGCTGGCGGTCGGGTCCATGCGCGACTTGAGGCTCAGCTCATAGGCTTCCATGTCGATGATCGGCCGCCGGGCCGCGCCGGTGTCCATCCCCGCCTTCGCCACGGCCGGCGGAATACGATAGATCAGGCGCGGGTCAAACGGCGTGGGAATGATGTAGTCGCGCCCGAAGGTCAGCGATTTGCCATAAGCCAGCGCCACCTCGTCGGGCACATCCTCGCGCGCCAGACGGGCCAGCGCGTGGGCGCAGGCGATCTTCATCTCGTCATTGATGGCGCGGGCGTGGATGTCCAGCGCCCCACGGAACAGGTAGGGAAAGCCCAGAACGTTGTTGACCTGGTTGGGGTAGTCGCTGCGCCCGGTGGCCACGATGGCGTCGACGCGGACCTCGTGCGCCTCTTCGGGGGTGATTTCCGGGTCGGGGTTGGCCATGGCGAAGATCACCGGATTGTCGGCCATGCTTGCGACCATCTCCTGCGTGACCGCGCCCTTGACGGATACGCCCAGGAACACGTCGGCGCCCTTCATGGCCTCTTCCAGCGTGCGCAGCTCGGTCGCAATCGCGTGGGCCGACTTCCACTGGTTCATGCCCTCGGTCCGGCCCTGATAGATCACGCCCTTGGTGTCGCAGACGATGCAGTTCTCGTGCTTGGCGCCCATCGCCTTGAGCAGTTCGATACAGGCGATCCCCGCCGCCCCGGCCCCATTGAGAACGATCTTCACGTCCTCGATCTTCTTGCCCGAGATGTGCAGCGCGTTGATCAGCCCCGCCGCGCAGATCACCGCCGTGCCGTGCTGGTCGTCGTGAAAGACGGGAATGTCCATCTCTTCCTTCAGGCGCTGTTCGATGATGAAACATTCCGGCGCCTTGATGTCTTCCAGGTTGATGCCGCCGAAGGTCGGCCCCATCAGCTTGACCGCGCGACAGAATTCGTCGGGGTCCTCGGTGTCCAGCTCGATGTCGATCGAGTTTACGTCGGCGAACCGTTTGAACAGGACGGATTTGCCCTCCATCACCGGCTTGGACCCCAGCGCGCCCAGATTGCCCAGCCCCAGAACCGCCGTACCGTTCGAGATCACGGCCACAAGGTTGCCCTTGTTGGTATAGTCATAGGCGGTCTCGGGGTTCTCGGCGATGGCTTCGCACGGAACCGCCACGCCGGGGCTGTAGGCCAGCGACAGATCGCGCTGCGTGGTCATGGGAACGGTGGCCTGCACCTCCCACTTGCCGGGGGTGGGTTCCAGGTGAAAGGCCAGCGCCTCTTCTTTGGTGATCTTCGCTTTGGGCATTTTGACGGTCGGTTCCATGACTTCGGGGCTTTTCGCCTCATACCGCAGGCGGGGGCGCGCCTCAACGACTATGCGATTTCACCTTTCGTCGCGGTTGGGGGATTTGTAAGGTCGCGCCCGGAATACGCCAGAGGGGAGCAGCCTTGTCCAACGTCACGCCGATGATGGCGCAATACCTGGAAATCAAAGAGGCCAACAAAGACGCCCTGCTGTTCTATCGCATGGGCGATTTCTACGAGATGTTCTTCGAGGATGCCGTGAACGCCGCCGAGGCGCTGGACATCGCCCTGACCAAGCGCGGCAAGCACAATGGTGAAGACATCCCCATGTGCGGCGTGCCGGTGCATTCGGCCGAGGGCTATCTGCTGACGCTGATCCGCAAGGGCTTTCGCGTCGCCGTCTGCGAACAGATGGAAAGCCCGGCCGAGGCCAAGAAAAGAGGCTCTAAATCGGTGGTAAAGCGCGATGTCGTGCGCCTTGTCACCCCCGGCACCCTGACCGAGGACGCCCTGCTCGAGGCGCGCCGCCACAATTTTCTGGCCGCCTATGCCGAGGTGCGCGACGAGGCCGCGCTGGCCTGGGCCGACATTTCGACCGGGGCGTTTCACGTGATGCCGCTGACCTCGGTGCGCCTCAGCCCCGAGCTGGCCCGGCTGGCCCCGTCCGAGCTGATTGTGGCCGATGGCGCCGAGGCCAATCTGCGCGACACGGTCCAAGACCTGGGCATCGCGCTCACCCCCATCGGGCGGGCCAGTTTCGACAGCACTGCGGCAGAAAAACGCATCTGCGGGCTGTTTCACGTGGGCACGCTGGACGCGTTCGGCAGCTTTGGCCGGGCCGAGATCTCGGCCATGGGCGCGCTGATCGACTATCTGGAAATCACGCAGAAGGGCAAACTGCCGCTGCTGCAGACGCCGATGAAGGAATCCGAGGATCGCGTCGTGCAGATCGACGCGGCCACCCGCCGCAACCTGGAACTGACGCGATCTTTGTCGGGCGGACGGGCCGGATCGCTGCTGTCGGTGGTGGACCGGACGGTGACCCCGGGCGGCGCGCGCCTGTTGGAACAACGCCTGTCCAGCCCCTCGCGCAATCTGGACGTGATCCATGCCCGGCTGGATGCGGTGGATTTTGCCGCCCAGGACAGCCTGATCGCGGCCGATCTGCGCGAGGCGCTGCGCAAGACCCCCGATCTGGACCGCGCCCTGTCGCGCCTGTCGCTCGAGCGTGGCGGCCCGCGCGACTTGGCCGCCATCCGCAACGGGTTGGCGCAGGCACAGGCCATTGCCGAGATCTGCGCCGGGCAGGACCTGCCGGTGCTGCTGGCAACCGCGGTGCAGAACCTCGTGGGCTTCGACGACCTGCTCGACCTGCTGGATCAGGCGCTGGTCGCCGACCCGCCGCTGCTGGCGCGCGATGGCGGCTTCATCGCCCCCGGTTTCGACGCAGAACTGGACGAGGCCCGCACCCTGCGCGACGAGGGGCGCTCGGTCATTGCCGGGTTTCAGCAGAAATACGCGGAACATACCGGCATCGCCTCGTTGAAGATCAAGCACAACAACGTGCTGGGCTATTTCATCGAAACCACGGCCACCCATGCCGAGAAGATGCTGAACCCGCCGTTCAGCGAGACCTATATCCACCGTCAGACAACCGCCAACCAGGTGCGGTTCACCACGGTCGAACTCAGCGAGATCGAAACCCGCATCCTGAACGCCGGAAATTTGGCATTGGAGATCGAAAAGCGGCTCTATCAAAGGCTTTCTGACGAGATTCTGGCGCAGGCTGCCCACATCAACCAGGCCGCGCGAGGGCTGGCCGAGCTGGACCTGACCACCGCGCTGGCCGATCTGGCACGGGGCGAGAACTGGTGCCGCCCGCAGGTGGACGGCTCGCGCGCCTTCGATATCGTCGCCGGCCGTCATCCGGTGGTGGAACACGCGCTGCGCCAGCAATCCGGTGATGCCTTCATCGCCAATGATTGCGACCTCAGCGCCGAGGATGGTGCGGCCATCTGGCTGCTGACCGGTCCCAACATGGCGGGTAAATCGACCTTCCTGCGCCAGAACGCGCTGATTGCCCTGCTGGCGCAGATGGGCAGTTTCGTTCCGGCCGAGCGCGCGCATATCGGGCTGGTCAGCCAGCTGTTCAGCCGCGTGGGTGCCTCGGACGATCTGGCGCGGGGCCGATCGACGTTCATGGTCGAGATGGTGGAAACCGCGGCCATCCTCAACCAGGCCGATGACCGGGCGCTGGTGATCCTCGATGAAATCGGGCGTGGCACCGCCACCTATGACGGCCTGTCCATCGCCTGGGCCACGCTGGAACATCTGCACGCCGCCAACCGCTGCCGGGCGTTGTTCGCCACCCATTACCACGAACTGACCGCGCTGGCCGGCAAGCTGGAGGGCGTCGAAAACGCGACCGTCGCGGTCAAGGAATGGGAGGGCGAAGTGATCTTCCTGCACGAGGTCCACAAGGGCGCGGCCGATCGGTCCTATGGCGTGCAGGTCGCGCAGCTGGCCGGCCTGCCGGCTTCGGTCGTCGAGCGCGCACGCGTGGTTCTGGACCAGTTGGAGAAGACCGAGCGCGAAGGCGGCAAGCAGAAGGCCCTGATCGACGATCTGCCGCTGTTTTCTGCTGCACCACCGCCGCCGCCCGCGCCGAAAACCTCGGCAGTGGACGAGATGCTCAAGGACATCATGCCGGACGAGCTGACCCCGCGCGAGGCGCTGGACCTGATCTACAAACTGAAAGAGGCGGCCAGATCCTGACCGCCCCATTCAATTTTCACAACCACTGGCCCGTCAGCTGGCCGGGGTCGAGCTGACCCCCACCTGCGCCGGACGCAGCAGGCGGTCATGCAGCATGAATCCTTCGGCCGAGACCTGGATGATCTCGCCCGCCTTGGTGCCCGGCACCGGGGCTTCGAACATGGCTTCGTGCAGGTTCGGGTCGAACTTGTCGCCGACCTCGGGCGCGATGACCTCGATCCCGTGTTTCTTGAACACGTCCCTGAGCATGCGCATGGTCAGCTCGACGCCTTCGATCAGACCGGCGGCAACTTCGCGCTGCTCGTCGCTCGCGGCCTCGAGCGCGCGCTTCATGCTGTCATAGACAGGCAGCATGTCGCGCGCCAGCTTGGACCCGCCGTATTGTTCGGCCTCGCGGCGGGCCTTGTCACCGCGCTTGCGTGCGTTTTCCGCATCCGCCAAGGCGCGCATGAACTTGTCGCGCAGCTCGTCGCGCTCGGCCTTCAGGGCATCCAGTTCCAGCGCTTCCTCGCTGATCTCGGCCAATTCCTCGGCCAGTTCTTCCGCCTCGGCAGTTGCAATGTCGTCCAGAAATTCTTCGTTCTTCGGCTCTGCCATCTTTTACCCTCTAGCTCCGGTCGGAAATCAGCTTGCCGACCAGCTGCGCCGTATAGTCCACGATCGGCACGATCCGCCCATAGTTCAGACGTGTCGGCCCGATCACGCCAACGGCGCCGATTATCTTTCGATCAGCGTTCATATAAGGAGACACCACCAAAGAGGAACCCGAAAGTGAGAAAAGTTTGTTCTCGGACCCTATAAAAATGCGCACGCCTTCGCCTTCCTCGGTCAATTCGAGGAATTCGGCGATGTCGCGCTTGCGCTCCAGGTCGTCGAACAGGACCCGGATCCGCTCCAGTTCTTCCTCCTGACCGGTGTCGCCCAGCAGATTCGCCCGCCCGCGCACGATCAGCCGCGCCGAGTCCGTCTCTTCGCCCTCCCAGGCCGCAAGGCCGCTTTCGACCAGCTCGCGCGCCAGCACGTCGATCTCTTGCCGGCGCGCGGCAATCTCGGTCTGGATCATGCGGTGCACATCGGACAGCGTTCGGCCCTCGATCAGGGCGTTGAGGAAATTGGCCGCCTCGCGCATCGAGCTGGGTGTCTGCCCCGGCGGCGGCGTGAACAGGCGGTTTTCCACGTGCCCGTCCGAGAACACAAGAACCACAAGCGCCCGGTCATGGCCCAGGGACACGAATTCGATATGCTTGATCCCGGCCTCGTGCTTGGGCGTCAGAACCAGAGACGCCCCGCGCGTCACGTTCGACAGCGCCGCGCCGACCCGGTCGAGCATGCCGCTGACGTCGCCGGCGTTGCTGCCCAAGGTTTCGTCCAGCTTCTTCCGGTCTTCCTCGCCCAGGTCGCTGACTTCCAGCAGCCCGTCCACGAACATGCGCAGCCCCATTTGGGTCGGCACCCGCCCGGCGCTGACATGAGGACTGTCCAACAGGCCCAGGAATTCCAGATCCTGCATCACGTTGCGCACGGTCGCGGCGCTGACCTTCTCGCTCAGCGACCGGGTCAAGGTCCGGCTTCCCACCGGCTCGCCGCTTTCGAGATAGTTCTCGACGATCAGCCGGAACACCTCGCGCGACCGGTCGTTCATCTCGTCCAGAATTTTGCTCGCTTCACTCATCGGCGATCCTTTTGCTGGGTGGTCATTAAATAGCTGCCAACAGAAAGGTCAATCGGGGTTGCATCGCTGCCGCGCCGGGCGGTATCCCCAAGCCAGCAGACAAAGGATATCTCATGCGACCCTCTGGACGAGATTTAAGCGAAATGCGCCCGGTTTCAATCGAGACCGGGTTCACCAAACATGCCGAAGGTTCCTGCCTGATCAAGATCGGCGACACCCATGTTCTGTGCACCGCCACGATCGAGGATCGCGTGCCGCCTTTCATCAAGGGGTCGGGCCTGGGCTGGGTCACCGCCGAATACGGCATGCTGCCCCGCGCGACCAACACCCGGATGCGGCGCGAGGCCGCCAGCGGCAAACAGGGTGGCCGGACCGTGGAAATCCAGCGCCTGATCGGCCGGGCCCTGCGCGCCGGGGTCGACCGTGTCGCCCTGGGCGAACGCCAGATCACCGTCGATTGTGACGTGCTGCAGGCCGATGGCGGCACCCGCTGCGCCTCGATCACCGGCGGCTGGGTCGCGCTGAGGCTGGCGGTGAACAAGCTGATGAAGACCGGCGACGTGATCACGGACCCGCTGGTCGATCCGGTCGCCGCCGTGTCCTGCGGCATCTATGCCGGACAGCCGGTTCTGGACCTCGACTATCCCGAAGACAGCGAGGCCGGCGTTGACGGCAACTTCATCATGACCGGATCCGGCAAGCTGATCGAGGTGCAGATGAGCGCCGAAGGTTCCGTCTTCAGCCGCGCGCAGATGGATCAGCTGATGGAACTGGCCGAAAAAGGCGTGTCCGAGCTGGTGGCCGCGCAAAAGGCCGCCACCGCATGACCCGCCGGTTCGAAGGCGATCGGCTGCTGGTGGCCACGCACAACAAAGGCAAGCTCGAGGAGATGGCCCATCTGCTCGAGCCCTTTGGCGTGACCGTCCTGGGCGCGGCCGAGATGAACCTGCCCGAACCCGAAGAGACCGAGGACACGTTCGTCGGCAATGCGCGCATCAAGGCCCACGCCGCCGCACAGGCCACCGGCCTGCCCGCCCTGTCCGACGATTCCGGCATCACCATCGATGCGCTGGACGGTGCGCCGGGCGTGTACACCGCCGACTGGGCCGAAACCGGAAACGGTCGCGATTTCCTGATGGCCATGACCCGCGCGCATGAAGAGCTTGAGGCGCGCAACGCCCCGCATCCACGCACCGCCCAGTTCCGCTGTACGCTGGTGCTGGCCTGGCCCGACGGCCATGACGAGGTGTTCGAGGGCGTCGCACCCGGTCATCTGGTCTGGCCGATCCGCGGCAAGGACGGGTTCGGCTATGACCCGATGTTCGTCCCCGATGGGTACGACGTTACTTTCGCCGAGATGGATCGGTGGGAAAAGAACAAGATCAGCCACCGCGCCCGCGCGGTCGAGCTGTTCGTGAAAGGCTGCTTTGGCGGATGATTGGCGCAACGGGGGCTTTGGCCTGTACGTGCATTGGCCCTTTTGCGAGGCCAAGTGCCCCTATTGCGACTTCAACAGCCATGTTTCCATAAATATTGATCAAAAACAATGGCTTGACGCCTATCTATCCGAGCTGAAACGCTCGGCCACCGAAACCCCCGAGCGGGTTCTGAACACGATCTTCTTTGGCGGCGGCACCCCGTCGCTGATGGCGCCCGAAACCGTCGCCGCCGTGATCGACGCCGCCCGCAGCCTTTGGCGGCCCGCCAATGACATGGAAATCACGCTCGAGGCCAATCCCGGCTCGGTCGAGGCCGGACGGTTCGCCGGTTATCGCGATGCCGGTGTGAACCGGATCTCGATGGGCATTCAGGCAATGAATGACGAAGATCTGCGGCGGCTGGGCCGCATCCACAGCGTGGCCGAGGCCCGCGCCGCCTTCGACATCGCCCGCAGCTGTTTCGACCGGGTCAGCTTTGACCTGATCTATGCCCGCCAGTACCAGACGCTTGAGGACTGGCGCGCCGAGCTGACCGAGGCGCTGTCGATGGCGATCGACCATCTGTCGCTGTACCAGTTGACCATCGAGGCCGGCACCGCATTCGGCGACCGCTATTCAGTCGGCAAGCTGCGTGGCCTGCCCGAGGACGACAGCGCAGCCGACATGTATCTGGCCACGCAAGAGATCTGCGAAGCCCACGGCATGCCCGCCTACGAGGTGTCGAACCACGCCGTTCCCGGGGCCGAGTCGCGGCACAACCTGATCTATTGGCGCTATGGCGATTATGTCGGCATCGGACCGGGCGCCCATGGGCGGATCACGGTAGATGGCCAACGGATCGCAACCGAAACCCATCTGGCACCGACCGCGTGGCTGAAGGCCACCGCGCGCGGAAATGGCGAAAAGCTGCGGACCCCCCTGACCGCCGAAGAACAGGCGAACGAATACCTCATGATGTGTCTTCGATTGACAAAAGGTCTAGATATAGATCGGTATTGTCGCTTGGCCGGGCGCTCTTTGCCGCAGACCAAACTGGACTATCTGCAAGAGATCGGGATGATCACCCAACAGGAAAACCGTCTGGCAGCCACCGCGGACGGCCGCGCCGTCCTAAATGCGGTGATCCGGGAATTGCTGGAGTAGAGATGCACTATCTGTGGGCTACAATGGGATTGATCTGCGTCGCGCTGGCGATGATCGGGGTCGTCCTGCCCCTGCTGCCCACGGTTCCGTTCCTGCTGCTGGCGGCGTTTTTCTTTGCCCGGTCCTCAACCCGGCTGCACACCTGGTTGCTGACGCACCGGACCTTCGGCCCGCTGATTGTCGACTGGCAAAGCTCGGGCGCGATCCGGCCGGCGGCAAAAAAGGCGGCCACCCTGTCGGTTGCCGCCGTCTTTGGCCTGTCCGTTCTGGTCTCGGTTCCGGTTCATGTCCTGATCATTCAGGCCGTGACCCTGGGTGCGGTCATGATCTTTATCTGGTCACGCCCTAGCGGCTGAGCTTGGCACAGAGATCATCCAGCTGATCCAGGTTTTCATAGGTCAGCACAACCTGCCCCGTCTCGGTTCCCGGCTTGTGGTTGATGACCACCTTCATCGCCAGGATCGCCGACAGATCCTTTTCCAACGCCCGGGTATCGGCATCCTTTCCCGCATACAGGTTGCGGGAGCGCGGCGCTGCCTTGTCCGTGTCGTTCTGCTGCTGCTTTTTGACCAAGGCTTCGGTCGCCCGAACCGACAACCCCTCTTTGACCACGGTCTTTGCCAATTCAGACGGGTTTTCGGCCGTGATCAGGGCACGGGCGTGTCCGGCCGACAATTTTCCTTCGACGACAAGGGCTTGAACGTCTGCGGGCAGGGACAGCAGACGCAACAGGTTGGCAATGTGGCTGCGGCTCTTGCCCAGGGCTTCGGCCAGTTTCTCTTGCGTGTGGCCGAACCGATCCATCAACTGCTTGTAACCGGCAGCCTCTTCCACGGCGTTCAGATCGGCCCGCTGGATGTTTTCGATGATGGCGACTTCCAGCACCTCGGTGTCGTCGAACTCGCGCACGATGACCGGAATGTCATGCAGTTGCGCCATCTGCGCGGCGCGCCACCGGCGCTCACCGGCGACAATCTCGTATTGGCCCCCCCCGACGGGACGCACGATCAGGGGCTGGATGATGCCCTTTTCCTTGACCGAGGCGGCCAGTTCGTCCAACTGCTCTTGCGAAAAGGTGCGGCGCGGCTGGTTCGGATTGGCCCGCAGCTTTTCGATCGGAACTTTCATGTCCGGTCGACGCGGCGCGGCTGGTTCCTGCCCCTGCGGTTCCTGCGTGACATCCGCCATCAATGCGGACAACCCGCGCCCCAGCCCCCTTGGTTTTGCTTTCTTGGCGCTCATTTCGCCCTCCTGACAGCCGTTCAGACAGCCATTTTCTTGTTCTTCTGCATGATCTCGCGCGCCAGGTGCCGATAAGCCATGGCGCCCAAAGACCCCGAATCATACTGCAACACCGGCATTGCAAAAGACGGTGCCTCGCTGACCCGGACGTTTCTGGGTATCTTGGTTTTAAATACCATCTCGCCCAAGTTGTCACGGGCGTCCTTTTCGACCTGCCGGGACAATTTGTTGCGGTTGTCATACATGGTCAACACAACACCTTCGATTCTGAGATCGGGATTCGCAGTCTGACGAACCTCGCGGATCGTCAGCATCAATTGCGACAGACCTTCCAGCGCAAAGAACTCGCTCTGCAAGGGAACCAGAACCGAATGTGCCGCGACCATCGCGTTGACCGTCAGAAGGTTCAGCGATGGCGGACAGTCGATCAGGATGAAATCCAGCCCAAAAGCATCAATGGCCGGCTGACGCAGGGCGTCATGCAGAAGATAACTGCGTTTTTCATTTGAAATCAGCTCGATATCGGCCGAGCTCAGGTCAACGGTTGCCGGAATGATGTACAGGTTCTCCAGTTCGGTCTCCTGCACAACCGCTGCCAGGGGCGCCTCATCGAGAATCAGGTCATAGGTCGTCCAATCCCGATCCTCGACGCCCAGCCCCGTGGACGCGTTGCCTTGCGGATCCAGATCGACCACGAGAACCTTGCAGCCCGCTTCGGCCAGACCGGCTGCCAGATTGATTGCCGTCGTCGTCTTTCCCACCCCGCCTTTCTGGTTGGCCACGGCGATAATCCGAGGTCCGGCCGGGCGCGACAGATCAACCACGTGAGACTCCTTTGATCTTGAGGATGACAGCCTGAGGTTCAGTCAAACTTTTAATCGGCTCGGCGTCGAATTTCCATTCCCGCTGCGCATCCTCCAGCTCTTTTTTCCAGATGGCGCCTTTTGGGAACAGTGCAACGCCGTTTTTTTGCAAATGCCTGTCACAGAAAGACAAAAGCGTCGTCAGATCGGCCAGGGCCCGGGCCGACAGAACGTCGGCCTTCAGCGGGTCCGCCATCTCGATTCGCTTGGAGATGACCGAGCAGTTTGCACCCGTCTCGCGTATGACCGTGCGCAGAAAAGCCGATTTTCGTTGATCGCTTTCGACAAGAGTGAACCGGGCCTGGGGCTGAATCTCAATGGACATGACAGCGCAAACGAGCCCTGGAAAGCCCCCGCCGCTTCCAAGATCCGCCCAGTGGTCAAATTCGTTCACTTGACGAAAGACCTGAACCGAATCCAGGATGTGACGCGACCAGACCTCAGCCAGTGTTTTGCGCGACACCAAGTTGATTCTGGCGTTCCATTTCTTCAACAGGTCGACATACAGGCGCAACCGATCGAATGTTTCACGTGAAACACTCAAGCTGTCCGGCGTTGCTGTGAAACTGGTGGTCATGCCGGGCGCGCTTTTTGATCCCGGCGGAGCTTTGCCAAAACCAAGGTCAGCGCAGCGGGCGTCACCCCTTCGATCCGGCTGGCCTGTGCGATATTGGCCGGGCGCGCATGAGACAGCTTCTGCTTCATCTCAGAGGACAGCCCGTCGAGCGCGAAATAGTCGAAATCCATTGGGATTTCATAGGCTTCATCCCGCTTCAATGCTTCAACATCTTTCTGCTGACGCGCGATGTAGTTCGCATACAGCGCGTCACGCTCAATCTGCCGCCGGATATCGGGCGCGACATCATCCAGACCATCGACCAAAGGCATCAGGTCTTCAAAACATACTGATGGGAAAGCAAGGATCGCCATACCGTCACGTCGATTTCCATCCTGGTTGACGTCAATTCCCACGGATTGAATTTGTTTTGGCGTGAAGGTCTGGCCGGAAAGCTTCTGCTTCACCGAGGCCAGTTTCTCCATCTTGTCTTGGAATGCCGCCCGGCGCGCTTCACCCACGCAGCCGATTTCCAAACCGACGGGTGTCAACCGTTGGTCGGCATTGTCCGCACGCAGCGACAGGCGGAACTCGGCCCGGGACGTGAACATCCGATAGGGTTCTGCAACGCCGCGGGTGGTCAAATCATCGATCATCACGCCGATATAGCTGTTGGAACGGGTGAAATGGACCGGCTCTCGCCCTTTGACGACCAGTGCGGCGTTCAGACCGGCAACCAGACCTTGCGCTGCCGCCTCCTCATATCCTGTGGTGCCGTTGATCTGGCCTGCAAGATATAGGCCCGGGATATCTGGCAACGACAAAGATGCCGTCAATACGCGCGGGTCGATATAGTCATATTCAATCGCATAGCCGGGTTGAAGGATTTCGGCGTTTTCCAATCCCTTGATCGTCCGGACGTATTCAACCTGTACATCCTGCGGAAGCGATGTCGAAATCCCGTTGGGATAGATCGTATGGTCATTGACACCTTCGGGCTCGAGAAAAATCTGGTGCGAGTCCTTTTCCGCAAAGCGCACGATCTTGTCCTCGATCGACGGGCAGTAACGCGGGCCGACGCCCTCGATATGGCCGCCATACATGGCAGAGCGCTTCAGGTTTTTCTCGATGATGTCATGGGTGCGGCTGTTGGTATGAGTGATTCCGCACGCGATCTGAGGCGCTTCTACCGCCTTCGACAGGAAAGAAAACAAGGTGGGATCCGCATCCCCTTCCTGGTGCTCCAGACCGCTCCAGTCGATAGTACGTCCATCCAAACGCGGCGGGGTTCCAGTCTTCAAACGGCCCATCGGAAGGTCATAGCTGTCCAGACGTTCGGCCAACCTGACTGAAGGTCGGTCGCCCATACGTCCGCCAGGGCGCTGGACATCTCCGATATGAATCACCCCCCGAAGGAACGTGCCAGACGTCAGGATCACCGCTTTTGCGGGAATCTCCGAACCATCGCCCAGAACAACCCCGACAACACGTGGACCATCCATCCGAAAATCAACGACTTCTCCGGTCACGACGGTCAGGTTGTGACGTTTCCGCGTTTCCGACTGCATGGCCGCCCGGTACAACGCCCGGTCAGCCTGAGCGCGCGGCCCCTGAACGGCCGGCCCCTTTCGGCGGTTGAGCAGGCGAAACTGGATACCTGCCCGGTCCGCGACTCGGCCCATGACTCCATCCAAGGCATCGATCTCGCGGACCAGATGACCCTTGCCCAACCCTCCGATGGCCGGATTGCACGACATGACACCGATGTCCGTCTCGGACAGCGTGACCAGCGCCGTATTCGCGCCCAATCGCGCGGCGGCATGAGCGGCCTCGGCACCGGCGTGGCCGGCCCCGATCACCACGACATCAAACTGTGAATGTTTCACGTGAAACACTCCCTATTTTCCAAGACAGAAGCTGGCAAAGATCTCGTCCAGCAGGTTCTCGACATCTACCCGGCCCACAAGCGATTCCAGCGCGCGGATGGCAGTGCGCAATTCTTCCGCTGTAATATCATACAGGTCGGGACCCGATTCCAGAACCTTCAACGTTTCGGTCAAAGCCGCAGATGCGCGTTGCATGGCGGCTCGATGGCGTTCTCGCGTTGCAATTCCAGATGTTGCGGTTCGATCGCTCAGAACACGCGATATCTGGTCAATCAACTGATCCACACCCTGCCCGGTCTTTCCTGAAACACCGAATTCGGATTCACCGCGCAGATCGGATTTCGGCAGAACATGAATATCCCCGGGCTGAAAAGCGATTCCCAACCGATCAGGATCCTCGGTCAGAAAAACCCGCAGATCGGCCTTGTCCGCCCTGTCCCGCGCCAATGCGATACCCAGATTTTCGACGTGATCCCGGGTTTCGCGCAAGCCGGCCGTGTCCAGCAAAGTCACCGGCAGGCCGGCCAGATCCATCCGAACCTCGATCACGTCGCGCGTGGTGCCGGCATATTCCGAGGTGATCGCCGCCTCGCGCCCGGCCAGGGCATTCAAAAGCGTTGATTTACCGGCATTCGGCGGCCCGACGATCGCCACCTCGAAACCGGTCCGAATGCGCTCGGCAATTCTCACCCCCCGCGACTCGCGGTCCAGATCGCCCATCACCCCGGCAATCAACTGCCGCACCTCGGGCGTCACATCCGTGGGAACCTCCTCGTCGGCAAAATCGATCACCGCCTCGAGCAGCGAGGCCGCCCGGATCAGGTCGCGCCGCCAGCGCTCGGCCAGGTTCCCCAACTCTCCGGCCAGGATCGTCTGGGCCTGTTTGCGCTGCGCCTCGGTTTCCGCGTCGATCAGATCGGCCAGGCCTTCCACCTGGGCCAGATCCAGCTTGCCGTTCTCGAGCGCGCGCCGGGTGAATTCGCCGGGCTCGGCCATCCGCAACCCATCCATGTCAGCCAGCGTACGCAACACCGCATTGACCGCGGCCGTACTGCCATGGATCTGAAGTTCGGCCACGTCTTCGCCGGTGAAACTGGCCGGTCCTTGAAAGGTCAACACCAGGCCATCGTCCAGGCGCGAGCCGTCAGGCGCGCGAAATTCGCGCACCCGCATCCCGCGCGCCGGCAAGTCACCACCCGACAGCTCCGCCGCGGCCCGATGCGCCAATGGCCCGGACAGACGGATGACCGCCACGCCAGCTTTGCCCTGCGCGCTGGCCAAGGCGAATATCGTATCCATTCGAAGGCCTCGCGTCGGTTACAAGACCGTATCAGGTATTCATCGAGTCGAAGAACTCGGAGTTGGTCTTGGTCTGTTTCAGCTTGGACAGCAGGAACTCGATTGCATCCGTCGTGCCCATCGGGTTGAGGATCCGGCGCAGCACGAAGGTTTTCTGCAGATCGCCCTTGTCGACCAGCAGATCCTCTTTCCGGGTGCCGGATTTGAGGATGTCGATGGCCGGGAACACGCGTTTGTCGGCGATCTTGCGGTCCAGAACGATTTCCGAGTTGCCGGTGCCCTTGAATTCTTCGAAGATCACTTCGTCCATCCGGCTGCCGGTGTCGATCAGCGCGGTGGCGATGATGGTCAGCGAACCACCCTCTTCGATGTTCCGGGCCGCGCCGAAGAACCGCTTGGGCCGCTGCAGCGCGTTGGCGTCCACACCACCGGTCAGAACCTTGCCCGAGGACGGCACCACGGTGTTGAAGGCCCTACCAAGCCTTGTGATCGAGTCGAGAAGAATCACAACATCTCGTTTGTGCTCGACCAAACGCTTGGCTTTTTCGATCACCATTTCCGACACGGCGACGTGGCGCGATGCGGGCTCGTCAAAGGTCGAGGACACCACCTCGCCCTTCACCGAACGCTGCATGTCGGTCACCTCTTCGGGGCGTTCGTCGATCAGCAGGACGATCAGGTAGCATTCCGGGTGGTTGCGCTCGATCGAATGCGCGATGTTCTGCAGGATCACCGTCTTACCGGTCCGCGGCGGCGCCACGATCAGCGACCGCTGGCCCTTGCCGATCGGCGCCACCAGGTCGATCACCCGCGCGGACTTATCCTTGATCGTGGGATCCTCGATCTCCATCTTCAGCCGTTCGTTCGGATAAAGCGGCGTCAGGTTGTCGAACAGGATCTTGTGCCTGGCCTTTTCCGGGTCTTCGAAATTGATCTTGGTGACCTTGGTCAGCGCGAAATAGCGCTCGTTTTCTTCGGGGGCCTTGATCTCGCCCTCGACCGTGTCGCCGGTGCGCAGCGAGTGCTGGCGGATCATCTCGGGCGAGACATAGATGTCATCCGGGCCGGGCAGATAGTTCGCCTCGGGCGAGCGCAGAAAGCCGAAACCGTCCTGCAGCACCTCGAGCACGCCGTCACCGCCCACGGTCCAGCCTTCATCCGCGCGTTCGCGCAGGATCTGGAACATCATCTCGCCCTTGCGCATGGTCGAGGCGTTTTCGATCTCGAGCTCTTCGGCCATGGCCAGAAGGTCTTTGGGGCTTTTGGCCTTCAGATCGGACAGATTCAGGGATTCGGTTGTCATGATGATACGGACCTTGGCCGCAAGGGTGCGGCACAGCGTTGAATTTCAAACAGGAAGATGCGCCATCCGGACGGATGGGTTGCCCCCTACATAAGGCCGGTCGCCGCCCGAGTCAAACCGCTGCGGAAATGGCCCTCAGAACTTCAGAATGACCGCCAGAACGATGATGACCATCAAAACGGTCGGAACCTCGTTCATCATACGGTACTGGCGCCCAGTGAGCGTGTTGCGGCCTTCGACGAAATCCTTGCGCCGGGCCATCAGCCAGTGATGGAACCAGGTCATGCCGATCACCGCCGCGCCCTTGACCCAGGGCCAGGCCCAGTCCCACCCGACGATGCCGGGCGTGAACACCATGATCAGGCCGCAGACCCAGGCCACGATCATTGCCGGTCGCATAATCACACGCAGCAGTTTTTCTTCCATTTCAAAGAAGATCTCGGGCGCGCCGTCGACGGCCTGCGCCTTTTCGACGTGATAGACGAACAGGCGCGGCAGATAGAACAGCCCCGCCATCCACGAGATCACCGCCATGATGTGCAGTGATTTCACCCAAGGGTACAGCGTGAAGAGAAGATCGGTCATCGGGTTTCCCGGCACTGGTCGGACCCTCCCTAATAAAAAAAATAGAAAAGAGAAAGGATGATGGTTTTGTAGGGTGGGCAAAATCCGTGGATTATTGTTTTGTCCGCCAGTTTTCCCCAGGTGGATGAATGAATCCCGATTTTACGTGATTCTGTTGAAACCAAATTTTTGCAAGCAAATTCAATTATTTGAAATGAGGATGTCCAAACTTTTCTGGGGATAACTCAAGGGACATCTTTTGATGAACAGGAAATCCCAAGATCCCGAGTTATCCTTGTCCCGACAGGACAGTCTTCGGGCGACTCAGGGAAGTTTCAGGCCGAAATCGCGGGCTTGCGTGTCAACCGGAAAACCATACAAACCGTTCAAGACCAATGATCCACTTGCCCACGGGGTTTTCCACATGACTGTCCCCATCGTCCTTGCCTCGGGGTCCGAGATCCGCGCGCAGCTGCTGCGGAACGCCGGGGTGCCGTTTTCCGTCCAGGTCGCCCGCGTGGACGAGGATACCGCCAAACGCGCGCTTCTGGCCGAGGGCGCGCCGCCGCGCGACATCGCCGACGCTCTGGCCGAGCTCAAGGCGCGCAAGATCAGTGACAAGACGCCCGGCGCGATGGTTCTGGGCTGTGACCAGGTTCTGGATTTCGACGGACGTCTGCTGTCCAAGTCCGAAACGCCCGAGGACGCGCTGGCGCAGTTGAAGGCGATGCGCGGCAAGCGTCACATGCTGCTGTCGGCGGCGGTGATCTATCAGGACGGCGAACCGCTCTGGCGCCATGTCGGGCAGGTGCGGTTGCGGATGCGCGCCAGTTCGGATGCCTATCTGAAGGGTTATGTCGCGCGCAACTGGGACAGCATTCGCCACGCCGTCGGGGCCTACAAGCTGGAGGAAGAAGGCGTGCGCCTGTTCACCAGCATTGACGGCGACTATTTTAACGTCTTGGGTATGCCCCTGCTGGAGCTGCTCAACTTTCTTGCGGTCCGAGGGGTGATCGAACAATGACCGACAACCGCATTCCACTGGCCGGGGTCATCGGACACCCGATTGCCCATTCCCGATCGCCTGCCCTGCACGGCTATTGGCTGAAGACCTATGGATTGCCGGGCCATTATGTGCCGATGGATGTCGCACCCGCCGATCTTGAAACGGTCCTGCGCAGCTTGCCCAAGGCCGGGTTCGTCGGGGCCAATGTCACCGTTCCGCACAAAGAGGCCGCGTTGCGCCTGGCCGATCACGTGTCGGACCGTGCTTCGGTGATCGGGGCGGCGAATACGCTGGTGTTCCGGGCCGATGGCTCGATCCACGCGGACAATACCGACGGGTACGGGTTCATGCAGAACCTGCGCGCGGGTGCGCCGGATTGGGTGCCGCAAGACGGGCCGGCGGTGGTGTTCGGCGCGGGCGGTGCCGCGCGGGCGGTGCTGCAGGCGCTGGCCGAGGCCGGCGTGCCCGAGATCCTGTTGTCCAACCGCACGCGGTCGCGCGCCGATCACCTGAAAGAGGAATTCGGCCAGCGCATCACCGTGGTCGATTGGGTCCAGGCCGGAAACGTGATCGAAAACGCCGAGCTGGTGGTGAACACCACGTCACTGGGCATGCAGGGTCAGCCCGAGCTGCGCGTCCCGCTGGACGGGTTGCAGCCGGGAACGGTGGTGACCGATCTGGTCTATGCACCGTTGAAGACCCGCCTTCTGGAACAGGCCGAGGCTGCCGGCTGTACGGTCGTCGATGGGCTGGGCATGTTGCTGCATCAGGCGGTGCCGGGGTTCGAGCGGTGGTTCGGCCTGCGCCCCGAGGTCACCGAAGAAACCCGCGCGGCGGTTCTGGCATGAGCTTCTCTCTGGGTTTGACCGGGTCCATCGGCATGGGCAAAAGCACCACCGCCGACTTGTTCGCGCAGGAAGGCTGCGCCGTGTGGGATGCCGACGCCGCGGTGCATCGGCTGTATGCGGAAGGCGGCGCGGCGGTCGCGCCGATCCGCGCGGCCTTCCCCGAGGCCATCGAGAATGGCGCGGTCAGCCGCGACGCCCTGAAACGGATCATCAGCGCCGATCCGACCGCGTTGAAACGGATCGAATCCATCGTCCACCCGCTGGTGGCCCGGGATCGCGAGGCGTTTCGACAGGCGGCCAAGGCAGACATACTTGTCTTTGACATCCCGCTGCTTTTCGAAACCGGCGGCGACGCGCAAATGGATGCGGTGGCCTGCGTTTCCATTCCCGCAGACGAGCAGAAGCGCCGCGTCATGGCGCGGGGCACGATGACCGAGGCGCAGTTCGAGCAGATCCGCGCCAAGCAGATGCCGAATGACGAAAAATGCGCGCGGGCGGATTTCGTGATCGTCACCGACACTCTGGACCATGCCCGCGCACAGGTGCAGGATGTGGTCAGGCAGATCAGGGCAGGATTGGCAGATGCGTGAAATCGTACTGGATACGGAAACCACCGGATTCGACCCCGAAAGCGGCGACCGGATCGTCGAGATCGGCGCCATCGAGCTGTGGAACCACGTCGCCACGGGCGAGACCTATCACGTCTACATCAACCCCGAACGTTCGATGCCGGCCGAGGCCTTCGGCGTGCACGGCATCGGCCCCGACCTGCTGGAGCCGCCGCAAAAGCCCGAACCCGGCCAGATCACCCTGAAGGACAAACCCGTTTTTGCCCAGATCGGGCAGGCCTTCCGCGATTTCGTCGGCGATGCGCGGCTGGTGATCCACAACGCCGCCTTCGACATGAAATTCCTCAATGCCGAGCTGGGATGGATGGGTCTGCCCCTGATCCCGATGGAGCAGGCGCTGGACACGCTGGCGATCGCGCGCAAGCGGTTTCCCGGCTCGCCCGCCTCGCTGGATGCGCTGTGCCGGCGGTTCAACATCGACAACTCGAACCGGGTTCTGCACGGCGCCTTGCTCGACTCGGAAATCCTGGCCGAAGTCTATCTTGAGCTGATCGGCGGGCGGCAGCCCGATTTCGGCCTGTCGGCAGCCCGCTCTGACTCCAGCGGTGGCGGCGAGACCTGGCGCCCGGGCCCGCGGCCTGCGCCCCTGCCCCCGCGGATCACCGCGGAGGAGCGCGCCGCGCATGAGGCTTTCGTGAAGAAACTGGGCGACAACGCCCTGTGGACCCGCACCTGACCCGAGCCAGGCGCGGGGATCCCTATCAGGCTTCGGTCTTGTTGGCCTGTTCGGCCTGGCGGCGCATCAGTTCGTTGCGGTACAGCGCGACGAAATCGATACTGTCCAGGTTCACCGGCGGGAAGCCGCCATCGCGGGTGATGTCGCTGACGATCCGGCGCAGGAACGGGAACAGCATGCGCGGGCATTCGATCAGAAGGAACGGGTGCAGCTGGTCCTCTGGCACGCCTTCCACGTGGAACAACCCGCAATAGTCGATCTCGCACAGGAACAGGACGTCCTCCATGCCCTTGGCCTTCGAGGTCAGCTTGAGCTTGATCGACACTTCGAACTGATGTTCGACCGGGCGTTTTTTTGCATCCAGGTTCACCTGAACCGAGATTTCGGGCTGAACGTCGCCCGCAATGCCCTTCTGCGCCATCACGTTTTCAAACGACATGTCCCGGATGAACTGGCCCAGAACCCGCATTTTGACTTGCGGGTTGGCGGGGGCTTCGGTGTTGCCTGCGGCGGTGTCTTCGGTCATGGAACGGCTCCAAAAATGAAATTCGCCACTGCTTAGCAAGTTGGGCGCGGCACCTCAATGCCGGTGGGGGCCTTCCACCCATTTCGACGGGCGCGACGGGTTCGAACGGGGGCGGATCTCGGTGAATTCGCCGTCGATGATGTCGCCCGGCGCGAACGGGTCCTGCGCGGGGCCGTGCCGCGTTGCGCCGCCCATCTGGAACTGCGTGACGGTGACGCGCGACTTCAGCCAACGGAAGACGCCGGCCCTGACCGCCGGGATCAGCAGCGCAAATCCCAGCCCATCGGTAAAGAACCCCGGCGTCAGCAGCAGCACGCCCGAGACCAGGATCATCGCCCCGCTGGCCAGCGGCTCGGTCGGGTCGTCCAGTTCGGCAAAGCTGCGCTGCAGCTTCTCAAGCGCCATCCGCCCCTGGTTGCGCACCATCACGGTGCCCAGAACCGCCGTCAGCAACACGATCGCCAGCGTCGGCCACAGGCCGATCAGCCCGCCAACCTGGATGAACAGGGCGATTTCGACGATCGGCACCAACAAAAATGCCAAGAACAGGTACATTTGCGCTATCCTTTCCCATAGGCCGGGCTGTGGACTTGCCACCAACAGTCACCTACATAGTGACCTGAGGCCGCGTGTACAAAGTCTCGGTGCTGAAAAGAGGACGAAATGAATTCACCCCTGATCCAGCTTCTGGTGCTGGCTGGCATTGCCATCTTCCTGATCCTGCGCCTGAAAAGCGTCTTGGGCACGCGGGAAGGTTTCGAGAAACCGCCCGTGCCGCAGCAGCCTGCCCCCAGCAAGTCGCGCCGGGATTTCGAGGTGATCGACGGCGGACCCGACCGCGACATCACCGATCATGTCCCCGAAGACAGCGAAATCGCCCAGACCCTGGCCGCGATGAAGCGGGTCGAACCCAGCTTCTCGGTCAGCGAGTTCCTGCAGGGCGCGCGTGGCGCCTACGAGATGATCGTGATGGGATTCGAGCGCGGCAACCTGGACGAAATTCAGCCCTTCCTGGCCGAAGACGTTTTTGAAACATTCGTGTCCGTCGTGGCCGAGCGCGAAGACAAGGGCCTGACCATCGAGGCCGAGTTCATCGGCGTCCGCGAGATGGCGCTGGTGGACGCGCAGTTCGACAAGGACACCAACCGGGCCGAAATCACCGTGCGCTTCGTCGGTGAACTGACCTCGGTCGTGCGCGACCGCGACGGCAACATCGTCGAGGGCAACCCCAACACGATCAAGCGCCAGAAGGACAGCTGGACATTTGCCCGCGTCATGGGCGCGGACGATCCGAACTGGCTGCTTGTCGCCACCGACGCATGACGGGATGGCTCCGGTCGCTGATTGCGGCGGCGATACTGGCCGCCGCGCCCGCCGCCGGGGCCGAGACCACGCGGTCGATCCTGACCTTCGATGACCTGCACGGCTGGGCCGAAGACGATCACGCGGCGGCCCTGTCGGTATTCCTGAACACATGCGGCGATCTGGGCGGCCCTGACTGGCGGGCGCTGTGCGCCACCGCGCGCAGCCACAAGCCCGAGGCCGCGCGGGCCTTCTTCGAACTGTTCTTCCGCCCGGTTCTGATCGAGGACGGCAACCCGCCCCTGTTCACCGGCTATTTCGAACCCGAACTGGATGGCGCGCGCCATCGCACCGACCGGTTCCGCTTTCCGGTCTATCGGATGCCGCCCGAGGCCCGCGGTGACGGCCCCTGGCTGACCCGGCAGGAACTGCTGACCGGCGACGTCATGCAGGGCCGCGGGCTCGAGATCGCCTGGGTCGATGACCCGGTCGAGCTGTTCTTTCTGCAGATTCAGGGCTCGGGTCGGATCCGCCTGCCCGACGGCACCGCGCTGCGGGTGGGGTATGGCGGCGCGAACGGGCATCCCTATCGCTCGATCGGGGTCGAGATGGTGCGGCGCGGCCTGCTGGGCGCGCACGAGGTCAGCGCCCGGATGATCCGCGCCTGGGTGCGCAAGAACCCCGAAGCCGGGGCCGAACTGCTGATGCACAACCCGTCCTACGTGTTCTTCCGCGAAGTTTCGCGCGTGGCGCCCGACCGGGGCCCTCTGGGCGCGATGAACCGGTCGATCACCGCAATGCGCAGCGTGGCGGTGGATCCGGCCTTTGTGCCGCTGGGCGCGCCGGTCTGGGTCGAGAAAGACGGGGCCGCGCCCTTGCGCCGCCTGATGATCGCGCAGGACACCGGCGCTGCGATCAAGGGTGCGCAGCGGGCCGATATCTTTTTCGGTACGGGGGATGCTGCGGGCCAAGCGGCCGGGCGGCTGAAGGATCCGGGCCGGATGGTGGTGCTGCTGCCGATCCAGCGCGCCTATGCCATGTTGCCGGATGAATTCTGATGACGCGCCGCAAACTGACCGCTGACGAGATCGAGCTGTGGCGCAAGGTGGCCCGTCAGACCGAACGGCTGCACCCCGAACTGCCGCAGTCGGTGCATCCGACCATCCTGCCCAAGCCCACGCCCAAGAAACCGCCCAAACCCCGGATCGAGCCGTTCCAGCTGGGTCAGAACCGATCCGCGCCGGCGCCGGGCCATCGCCTGAAGCCTTCGGTCGCCGAGAGCTTGCGGGCTGCGCCCGTGCAGATGGACAGCAAGGCCTTTGCCCGGATGAAGCGCGGCAAGCTGAAACCCGAGGGCAAGCTGGACCTGCACGGCATGCGGGTCGATACGGCGCATCCGGCGCTGATCCGGTTCATCCTGTCGGCGCAGGCCTCGGGCAAGCGGCTGGTTCTGGTCGTGACGGGCAAGGGCAAGCACCGCGACGCGCCCGGCCCGATTCCGACCCCGCGCGGAGTGCTGCGCAATCAGGTGCCGCAATGGCTGGCGCTGCCGCCGCTGGCGCAGGCGGTGCTGCAGGTGGCGCCGGCCCATGTCAGCCATGGAGGCGAAGGGGCCTATTACGTCTATCTGCGCCGGATCCGCTAGAACAGCCGCCGCGCCCGGTGGATCCCCATCCAGACCAGCGCGCTGGCCAGTACGAAAAACCCGGCGATGCCTTGAAACTGGGTGGTCAGCGAAACGCCCATGTCGATCAGCGCCCCGGTCAGGCCCGGCCCGATGGCCGAGCCCAGCACCATGACGGCGGCGGCCATGGCCTTGATCGCGCCGATGTGGCGGGTGCCGTAGAACTCGGCCCAGAACGCGGCTGGCAAGGTGCTGTTGGCCCCAACCGACAGCGCCAGGCAGGCCAGTGCCGGCACCGCGCCGGGGATCGTCTGCACGACGGAAAACAGGCCAAACCCGATCGCCAGCGGCAGTTGATAGAACGGCATCATCCGGGCGGTCCCCCACCTGTCCAGCGCCCAGCCCGAGGCGAACATCGCCAAAATCGACACCTCGGTATAGATCGGAAACAGTGCCACAAGCTGCAGATGCGCCCAGCCCTTGATCTGCGCCAGATGAACCTGGTGGAAGAAAAAGGCGGTGATGAAGGCCGACGGCCCCAGCAGCGCCGGCGCCATAAACCAGAACAGCGGGGTCCGCAGGGTTTCGGACCGGGTCCAGTGACGGCCCGACATGCCGGTGGCCGAATGCTGCTGGGCAAGGCTTTGCGGAGTGCGTTCGTTCCCGAGCATCCGCATCAACGCGGGTATGCCCAACAGCGCCACGGCGGCCGAGGCGACCCACAGCAGGCGCCAGTCGATCAGCGCCATCGCGGCCACGAACAGCATCGGCAGAACCGCCTCGCCCACGGCAAAGCCCAGTGTCGCGATCGACAGCGCCTTCCCGCGCGCGGCGGTGAACCATCGGGTCATCGCCACCATCGCGATGTGGCTGCACATGCCCTGGCCGAACAGTCGCAGCAGAAAGATCACCACCGGCAGCAGGACTACCCAGCGGTTGACCGCCATCGCCATGGCCGCCACCGCCAGGCCGCCCAGCACCGCAGCCCCCAGCGCGCGCACGCGGTAGCGGTCGGTCAACCCACCGGCCCAGACCATGACCCCGGCCGAAACCAGAGTACCCAGCGCATAGAGGCTGCCCCAGGCGCCGTGGCTCAAGCCGAACTCGGCCCGGATCTGGCCTGCGAAGATCGAGATGAAAAACGTCTGCCCGAAACTGGAAAGAAAGGTCAGCAGCACCCCGGCACCCAGCCATGGCGCATTCCCGGCCAGAAAATGGCGCAGCCCCCGCCCGGTCACGGAGAACTGACCCGGACCTGCCCGGTTTCCGTCAACACCACTTCGGTCGCGCCATCTTCGTTGCGTGCGGACGGAGGCACCAGAAGGTCGATTCCTCCGTTGTCTTTGCCGAAAGTCCGGCTGACGCGGCGGAGTGCGCCCAGAATCGACAGCAGCGCCGGCGAGGTCGCGGCCACGAAATGCGAGGATTCGGCATCGCGGTCGAACGCGGTCGTGTCGATGATGCTGATCGGGTATTCGGCGATCCGGTCGGTCGAACGGATATTGCCCAGCCGTTCACCCTTGGCGGTGCCGCGCAGCCGGGCCGAGATGCCCAGAACCCGGTCTTTCCTTGACACTATTACCAGGAACGGATCGGGCGGGTTCTGGATGCTGGCCATCTGCGAGCGGAACACATCGACATCCAGATCGGGCGAGATCAGGACGACGCCCTCGAGGTTGCGCCGTGACCAGCCGGGTTCGCGCAGTTCGGCCTGGCGCATCATTTCCATGGTCAGCGCGCCGCCCATCGAATGCGCCACGATCAGTATGCGCGGAACGCCGATGGATTTTAGCGTTGCAACCGTTTCCTGCAACCCGTCGCGCGCAAACAGCATGCTGTCCAGATCATAGGCATAGCCCGTGCCGCTGCCCCGGCTGGGCCAGGAATAGATCAGCGTCTGCCCCGGCAGCCCGATGTCATGGGCCAGCTGTGCCGCGCGAAACGCGGTTTCGGTCTGGGTGGCGTTGAAGCCGTGCACGAAAATCGTGACCTCCTGCGCGCCGTTCAGCCGCGCCTTCAGGTCCTGCGGCCCGTCGAATTCTTTCAGCCCGGCCAGCACGAACTGTTTTGCGGGATCGGGGTTGGAATAGGAAAAATCCAGCGTTCCCGGCCGGTGGTTCGGCGGGATCGACACGGTCAGTTCCAGAAACCTCAGATCTTCGGCCCGCCGATAGCCATATCTGCCGTCCGATTCGCGCGCACGGGTCGTGGCGGCAAAGACGGTCTGCGCGGTGCCAACCTCGAGCGCCTGCGGCAGGATCACGGAAACGGACCTGTCGACACAGGCGCCCAATGTGGCGACCCAGACAAGAAGGATCAGAATGCGCAGCACGGAACCTGCCTCGGAACAAACGAATGGCTAACGCATAACGGAACCAGCGGCAGGGTCCAGATGCTCGGGTGGCGACAGACCGCCGATTTTAGGTGTGATCTGTTACAGGACGTAACGGCTGAGATCGGCGGATTTGGTCAGTTCGCCCAGATTGTCGTTCACGAATTGCGCGTCCACGACGATCTCGGCACCGGCCTTGTCGGGGGCGGCAAAGGACAGGTCTTCGAACACGCGCTCCATCACCGTGTACAGGCGCCGCGCGCCGATATTCTCGACGCTCTGGTTCACCTCGGCGGCGATCCGGGCCAGCGCGGCGATCCCGTCCTCGGCAAAACGGACGGTCACGTCCTCGGTGCCCATCAGCGCGGTGTATTGGCGGGTCAGAGCGTTGTCGGTCTCGGTCAGGATGCGCACGAAATCCTCTTCGGTCAGCGCGCGCAGCTCGACCCGGATCGGCAGGCGGCCCTGAAGTTCGGGCAGCAGGTCCGACGGCTTGGCGATGTGGAAGGCGCCCGACGCGATGAACAGGATATGGTCGGTCTTGACCGGGCCGTGCTTGGTGGACACGGTCGTGCCCTCGATCAGCGGCAGCAAGTCGCGCTGCACGCCCTCGCGGCTGACATCGGCCCCGCGCGCATCGGCCCGGGCGCAAACCTTGTCGATCTCGTCCAGGAACACGATGCCGTTCTGCTCGACCGCGTCCAGCGCGGTCCGGGTGACGGTTTCGTCATCCAGCAGCTTGTCGGCCTCTTCCCCGATCAGGATGTCATAGCTTTCGGCCACGGTCATGCGGCGTTTGACCGTCCGCCCGCCAAAGGCCTTGCCGAAGATGTCGCCCAGATTCATCATGCCCATCTGGCTGCCGGGCTGGCCGGGAATGTCGAACATCGGCATGGGGTTGGAATGGTCGGCGACCTCGAGCTCGATCACCGTGTCGTCCAGCTCGCCCGATTTCAGCTTTTTGCGGAACATCTCGCGGGTGCTTTCGCGGGCGTCCGAGCCGGCGATGGCCTCGATCACCCGGTCCTCGGCGGCCTGGTGCGCCTTGGCCTTGACCTCTTCGCGCATGAACTCGCGGGTCTGGACGATGGCGGCGTCGGTCAGGTCGCGGATGATCTGCTCGACATCGCGGCCGACATAGCCGACTTCGGTGAACTTGGTGGCCTCGACCTTGATGAAGGGCGCGCGGGCCAGCCTGGCCAGGCGGCGGCTGATCTCGGTCTTGCCGACGCCGGTGGGACCGATCATCAGGATGTTCTTGGGATAGACCTCGTCGCGGATGTCATCGGGCAGCTGCTTGCGCCGCCAGCGGTTGCGCAGGGCCACGGCCACGGCGCGCTTGGCATCCTTCTGGCCGATGATGAAGCGATCCAGCTCGCTGACGATTTCGCGCGGGGTCAGGTCGGTCATGTGCTTTCAAATCCCGTTGTTTCGCGGGCAACCTAAGCATGGGGTGCGGAAACACAAGGCGGGGCCCTGCTATTTCGTGATCCGCTCCACGGTCAGGTTGCCGTTGGTGTAGACGCAGATATCGGCGGCGATCGCCATGGCGTCGCGGGCCACCTGTTCGGCGCTCTTGTCGCTGTCCATCATCGCCCGCGCCGCCGCCAGCGCGAAATTGCCGCCCGACCCGATCGCGGCCACGTCATGTTCAGGCTCCAGCACGTCGCCCGCCCCGGTGATGACGAACATGTCCGCCCCATCGGTGACGATCAGCATCGCTTCGAGCTTTTGCAGATACTTGTCGGTGCGCCAGTCCTTGGCCAGCTCGACCGAGGCACGGGCCAGCTGCCCCGGCGTGGCCTCCAGCTTGGCTTCCAACCGTTCCAGCAAGGTGAAGGCATCGGCGGTCGATCCGGCGAAGCCGGCGACGATCTCGAACCCGCCGGGCGACAGGCGGCGCACCTTGCGGGCGGTGCCCTTGATCACGGTCTGGCCCAGGCTGACCTGCCCGTCACCCGCAATGACGACCTCGCCGCCCTTCTTGACGCCGATGATCGTGGTGCCATGCCATCCGGGAAAGTCGTTCTCAGCCATCCAAGCCTCCGTATCCGTTGCCGACCTATATGGGCCGGGCGGGCGATCCGCGCAACCCGTTCTCAAACTGCCTAAAAGATATGCAACGGGCGCATTCCGGGGTTGCCGCAGCGGCAGTTTTGAGTCGCCCCCGGCAGGACTAGATGGGGCCTGCAACCGACACGGGGTCGGCTGTTTCAGTTGAAGGAATGCGCAAAATGGCAACCACCGCAAACATCCATGCGCCGCTCGGAGCAGCTACCATCCTGCGCGTAGTGGACGCTTTCATCCGCGTCTATGACTCGGTTGTTGAATGGAACACCAGCCGCAAGACCCGCAAGCTGCTGTCGCGCCTGAGCGACGAACAGCTGGACGATATCGGCCTGACCCGCGCCGACATCGCCAAGATCTGAGCGGCACGCAAAGTTATCTCCCCAGAAAGGGCCGTCCGAGATTTCGGGCGGTCTTTTCTTTTGTCCGGGCGGCGGGCACGAAAAAAGGCGCCCGGTTCGGAGCGCCTTGCACGATCGGGATCCGGCGGGGATCAGATCGATTCTTCGATCCAGCTTTGCAGGGCGGCCTTGGGCGCGGCGCCTGCGCGGTTCGAAACCACCTGACCGTCTTTGAAGATGAACAGCGCCGGAATGCCGCGCACACCCATGGCCGCGGCCGAGTTGGGGTTGCTGTCCACGTCGACCTTGGCGATCTTGATCTTGTCGCCGTATTCGGCCGCCAGTTCTTCCAGGGCGGGGCCGATCTGCTTGCAGGGGCCGCACCACTCGGCCCAGAAATCCACCACGACGGGGACGTCCGAGTTCTTGACTTCGGCGTCAAAGGTTTCGTCGGTTACGGCTACGGTCGACATATTCTGTCTCCTGAATGACATGCGCTTGGGAGTCGAACGTAGGTGTCCCCAAGAGGGAGGTCAAGATATCTGGGCACGCCCCAGGGCCTCCGTCACAAGATCGTGCGGCAGCCACATCAGGCGCGCCGTCCGGGTCCACAGGATCGCGGTGCGGATCTCGCGGCCGGGATAGATCTGCGACAGCGCGGCGGCATAGGCGCCCATCTGGCGCAGCAGGCCCTCGGGGCAGGTTTCGGCGCGATCGGGAACCGTAGCGTTTGATTTGAAATCAATGACTTGAACCACGTCATCCGTCACGATCAACCGGTCGATCACCCCGTGGATCCGACGCCCGTCGAGGCTGGCCGAGACGGGCACCTCGGCCAGCGCGTCCGGCGCAAAGACGGGCGCCAGGTCCGGCGCGGTCAGCACGCCCGCCGCCTCGGCCAGAAGGTCGCGGCGGTCATCGTCCTGCATATCGGGCAGAAGCCGGGCGCAGAGCTGATCCCACCGGTCGCGCGGCGCCGGGGCCAGATGTTCGAGCAGCAGGTGCAGGCGGGTGCCGCGCAGCTTGGCGGCCTCTTCCTCAAGCCCGGTTTCGCCCGGCAGGGCCTTGGCCCCGCCCAGATCGGACGGGCTGAGCGTCTCGGGATCGGGTATCGGCTCGGGCGCAGGCCGGTGGAACAGATCCGGCAGGCTATCCTGCACCGGTTCCGGCGTCGGGCAATGGTCCAGCGGCAGACCCTCCCAATCGCCATGCGCCAGACGGCGGATGCCGGTGCCGGGGATCTCGGTGGCCCCTGCCCGGCCCATCGCCTCTTCGACCAGCTGGTACCAGCTGGACCCGTCCTTGCCCAGATCGCCGGCAGCCGCCACGATCAGCCATTTCTCGGCCCTGGTCAGCGCAACGTACAGCAACCGCAGCCGTTCGTTTTCCTCGCGTTGGCGTGCGTCTTCGCGGGCGCGGGCGACAAGGTCGGGCGACAGGTCCGCGGGCACCTTCCACAATGGCGTTCCGTCGGCGACCATGATCTCGGTGTCACGGGGCGGCTGCCGTTTGCCGGTATCCGGCAGGATCACGATCGGCGCCTCCAGCCCTTTCGAGCCATGCACCGTCATCACCCGGATCATGTTGCCCACGCCGGTCATCTGGCGCTTGATCTCAAGGTCGTCGGTCTGCATCCAGACCAGGAACCCCGTCAGGCTGGGAATGTCCGACCGCTCATAAGCCAGCGCCTGCGACAGCAGCGCGTTGATGCCGTCTTCGGCCTCGGCGCCCAGACGACCCAACAGTTTGCGGCGGCCGTCATGGCGGGTCAGCACCCGTTCGATCAGGTCATAGGGGCGCAGAAAGTCCACCTGCCCGCGCAGATCGTTCAACACAGCCAAGGTTTCGGGAAAATCTCCGGCGCGTTGGCGCAGCGCCGCCCACAGATACTTTTCCTGACGGCGATGGGCGAGGTCGAACAGCATCTGCTCGGACCAGCCGAACAGCGGCGATTTCAGCACCGTGGCCAGTGACAGGTCATCCTCGGGCGTGGCCAGAAAGCTCAGCAGCGCGGCCAGGTCCTTGACCGCCAGTTCCGCGCCCACCTTCAGCCGGTCGGCCCCTGCGATCGGCAGACCCTGGGCCTTGCAGGCGCGGATGATCTCGGCGAACAGGTCCGAGCGGCGTTGAACCAGGATCAGGAAATCCCCCGGTCGCACCTTGCGGCGCACGAATGTGCCGCGCGTGGGGCCGTCTTCGGGGATGGTTTCGCCGGCGTCGATCATGGCCTTGATGCGCGCGGCGATCTGGTTGGCCAGGATCACCGTGTGATGCTGCGCCGCGGGCCGATCGACCGGATCGGTCCAGTCGCCCTCGTCCGCGTCCTCGACCTTTTCCACCACCGGCCACAGATCGACCCGGCCCGGCAGATCGGCCTTGAAGGCGCGGTGCTGAGATTCTTTCTGAAACCCCGCCTCGGCGCGGTTTTCGAACAGGATATCGACCAGCGACAGGATGGCGCTGGAGGAACGGAACGAATATTCCAGCGTCCAATCCCACAGTTTAGAGCCTGATTCCTGCAGCTTCCGCCCGAACTCGGCCTGCATCCGGTCAAAGGCCTGCGGGTCGGCCCCCTGGAAGGAATAGATCGACTGTTTCTTGTCGCCGACCACGAAGATCGTGCGCTCGACCCCCGTCCGCGCGCCCTCGCCGCTGGTGAATTCCTGTGCCAGTTTCTCGACCACGTCCCATTGATCGGGGCTGGTGTCCTGCGCCTCGTCCACCAGGATGTGGTCGATGCCGCCATCCAGCCGGTACAGAACCCAAGCGGCCACCGCCGGATCGTTCAGCAGCAGGCGCGCGCGCAGGATCAGGTCGTCGAAGTCTAGCCAGCCGCGCAGTTGCTTGCGGCGTTCGTATTCCGGCAGGAATGCCGCCGCGAAGCGGTGCAGTACCATGGACTTGCGCGCGGCTGCCAGCGCCAGGCGCCCTTCCCGCGCGGCCTCGACCCGCCGCATCAACGCCTCGAGCGAATCCATCTGCCCCGCCAGAACCCCCTCGCGCAGCGCCTTGGTGGGAAAACTGCCGATCTTGGCGGTAAAGGGCTCTTTGGCGGATTTGCCGGTCAGAAACACGTCTTCCAGCACCGGAAACTGACCCAAGGCGGGTTCGGTGAAGCCCGCCAGTTTCCCGGCCGCCTTGGCGTCGGTCTTGCCGCCGCCCGCCAGCGCCGGAAGGATCGACCGGATCAGCTCGACCTCGCCGCCCAGATACACCTGCGCCAGCAGCGCGTCCTCGTCGAACCCCTCGGGAAGGCCAAAACGGGCCAGCAGGTCGGGCCAGTGCAACGCGGGCGTGAACAGGGTGCGCTTCTGGGTGATCGCGGCGGTCAGCTTGTCAAAGCCGGTATCGGTGATGTGGCGGGCCACGTCCTCGATCAGGCGGGCCTGCGGGCCTTCGGCGAAATCCTCGACGATCTCCTCGCGCAGCATTGCCGCGGCGCGGTCCTCCATCTCGGAAAACTGCGGGCTGACCCCGGCCTCGAGCGGGAACCGCCGCAGCAGCGAGGCGCAGAACGAGTGGATCGTCTGGATCTTCAGCCCGCCCGGCGTTTCGATGGCACGCGCGAACAGGGTGCGGGCGCGAGCCAGGCGGTCGGGGTCGATCACCCCTTCGACGCCCAGTTCGGTCAGTTGCCGCAGCAACGCGGCGTCGTCCAGCATCGCCCACTCGCCCAGCCGTTTGAACAGGCGGTTCTGCATCTCGCTGGCGGCGGCCTTGGTGTAGGTCAGGCACAGGATGTGCTGCGGCTGCACGCCGTCCAGCAGCAGCCGCGCCACGCGGTCGGTCAGAACCCGCGTCTTGCCCGAGCCCGCATTGGCCGCCAGCCAGGTCGACGCATCGGGCCGCGCCGCCTGAACCTGCCGTTCGGTCGCTTCGTCGCGCGGGGTCATGTCAGATCCTCGGGCCTGGTTTCGGCGGTGCGGTCCCATTCGCCGAACCGCGCCAGGTGGTCATAGTCGCCCACGTCGCTGTCCTTGTGCATCATCCGGCGCGGCGAAAATCCCTGATCAGGCTCTAAATAGGCGGAAATCAGCTCTTTCAGCTCGGCCAGAACCTTGTCGGGCGGCTCTTTGTCCAGGGGCGCCGGGACCTCTTTGTAGGTGCCGCCCATACCGATGAACACAGCGCCGGCCACGGCCATTGGGTCAAATCCATCGATCCCGCCCTGCTCGGCCATCGCGGCCTCGATCAGCAGCTGTTTGTCGAACTTGGCCTGCTGCGATTCCGAGGGCGGCGTGCCGGTCTTGTAGTCGATGATGGTCAGGGCGCCGCGGCTGTTGCGGTCGATCCGGTCGGCTCGGCCATTGAGGGTGAACCCAAGCGGTTCCAGCGTCAGGCGCATCTTGGCCTCGAATGCGATCGGGCCGCCGTCGCTGCGGCGGCTGATCTCGGCGCGCAGAAAGTCATCGGCGATCCGCTCGAGCCGCGCCAGCCACAGTTTCCGCGCGGTGGGCCAGGCGACATGCTGATCCAGCAGTGCCTCGGCCCGTTTCAGGAAGTTGTCGCGGGTCAGCAGCGCACCGTCCAGCACGCTGTCCTTGACGAAATGTTCCAAGATCTCGTGGATCACGATGCCGCGCAGCAGGGCGTCGGGCGCCTGTACCAGCGGGTCCAGCGGTTTTAGCCGCAGAACGTGCTTGGCATAGATCGCATAGGGGTCGCGGATCAGCCGCTTGATCTCGGTCACCGACAGGCTGCGCGGGCGCGCGGCCACCGGCGGGCGGGGCGAGGGGCGCGGTGCGGCGGCGATCCGGGGCGCCTGTTCCAGCATCTCGGACCAGCGCAGCCATGTCTTGCCCCGGTCGCGCATCTGTTCCAGCGCCGCGCGGCCGCCCTGATCCGGCAGGCCCTGCAACAGGTTGGTCAACCGGTTCAGCCAGCGTGATGGAACGGTTTCGGCATCATCCGAGCGGACGGCGCGGGTCAGCCAGACCTCGGGCGCGCCGATGGCCTGCTGGAAATCATGGGCCGACAGGCCGATGCGCCGTTCCGGCAGCAGCAGGCCGGCACGGTCGCGCATCTGGCGGTTCAGCCAGGGGTCGGGCGCGGGAGCCTCGGGCCAGCTGCCTTCGTTCAGCCCACCCAGGATCAGCATGTCGGCACCCTGCACGCGCGCTTCGAGCGTGCCCCAGATCATGATCCGCGGGTGGGGGGCGTCGCGGTCGCGGACCTCTTGCCCGGCCAGCAGCGCACCTAACAGATCGGCGAAATCCAGCGCCGTCATCTCGCCGCCGTGCTCGGCCTCGTCCGCAAGGCCCGAGATCACCGCCAGCGCCGCTTGGCCAGCGTTTTTGTCCCAGAGCTCGCCCGCGCCGTCGGTTCCGGCACCGGCAATCGCCTCGGCCAGATCGCGCAGGCGCTGCACCCAGTCGGTCAGGGGCAGAGTGCCGCTGATCTGCTGGTCGCAGAAATTGCGGATCAGCCACCGAACCCACGTGTCTGGCACGTCTTTTTCGACGGCAAAACCGGTCAGGCTGGCGCTGTCGGGGAAGGGCGGGCCGTTGCGGCGCAGGTGCAGTTCCAGATCGCGGCTGTGCAACAGATGCGCGCCGCGGTCGCCCGCGCTGTGGCACAAGGGGTGTTTCAGCAGGGTCAGCAGCGCCTCGGCATTCAGACGGCGCGCGAACAGCCCGGCCACATGGCGCAGGAACCGGCCCGGCGGCGACAGTTGCAGCGGCAGGCCGGCGCTGTCATCGGGCAGGATGTTCCAGCGGTCCAGAGCGGCGCTGACTTGGCGGGTCAGCATCCGGTCGGGGGTGATCAGGGCGGCGGTCTGGCCGGTCTCGGCCGCCTGCCGCAGGCGCAGGGCGATGGCCAGCGCTTCCGCCCGCGGCGATTGCGCCTCGACCAAGGTGATGTCGCGCGTCGCGGCATCGAGATCGCGCAGCTGCGGGCCTTCGCTCATCCAGGCATCGGTGATCGGGGCCGGGCGCAATGCCAATGAAACCAGACGGTTGCGCGCGGACGAGGGGGGCTGGTCCGGGGTCCAGGCTGCAATCTGGGCCGGCCCGATCCCCAGTTCGGTCATCAGCTTGCGGAACCGGTATTGCGGGTGATCCTCCGAGGTCATTGCCGAATCCAGCCGTTCCCAGACATGGGCGGGCTGGTCGAAATCGTACCCCGGCAGGATCAGCGCCCCCTGCGGCAGCCGCGCCACCGCCTGCATCAGCATCAGCGTGGTCCCGCGCGAGCCGGTGGACCCGGCCAGAATCACCGGGTGTTGCGGCGGCGCGTCCTGCCAGCGGGCGATCAGGTTCTCGACCACGCGGCGTTGGCGGGCCTGCACGTCCAGGCTGCCATCCTCGGTCTTCAGAAACTGGTCGGCGATGCCGATGAAGGCCTGCGCCCGTGCCCAATGGCCCGACAGGTCGGTCACGTCCAGTTGCCGGATCGCCTCGGGCGGGACGCCTTCGCCCTGCATCTCTTCGATCAGGGCAGCGAGGCTGTCGGACAGGTCAAACAGCGACGACCGCGCGGCCAGGTCCGGTTGCTGGTCCAGAAGTCGCGCCACCAGTTGCGTCAGTTCCAGCCGGCGTCTCAGGGGCGGCACGGCGGGCGGCACCTGATCCAGATCGACGCTTTCGCCCAGATCGGTGACCAGCGAAATGCGGGGCAACAGACAGGGCGGGCCCTGATCGAACAACTCGCGCACGCGGCGGGCCATGCGGCGGGTGTTCAGCACCAGTTGCACGCGGGCCAGCGCCTCGGGCGGGTGGCCGCCGCAGCGCGCCCGCAGCCCGCGCACCAGTGCCTGCGGAAAATCCGCGCCGGGCGGCACCGCAAAGACCCGAGGGGTGGCGCCGGGTTCAAACATCGGCCAGCATCTCCTCGGCCAGGGCGATGCCTTCGGGGCGGCCCACATCGCACCAGCGCCCGGGATACCGCAGCCCGAACAGCCGTCCATCGCGGTGCATACGGTCCCACAAGACATTGAGCGAGAAAGCCTTTTCAGGAATGTCCGCCAAACCGTCAGTCTTGAGGATCTGAATGCCGCCATAGACGTGACCCGGCCCGCGATCAAGCCGGCCTTGGGGGTCGATCCTGAAATCACCGGGGCCGGCATGTCCGATCGTCTGTGCGATCGGCACGCAGATCAACAGCGCGTCCATCCGCGCCGGATCCCAGGCATCCAACAGCAATTCCAAAGGGTTGGGCCCGGACCAGATCGCGTCGGTGTTCATCGTGAAAACCGGCCCCGGACCCAGCAGCGGCAAGGCCGCCCGCAATCCGCCGCCGGTTTCCAGGATGTCCGGCTGTTCATGCGACAGCAGGACGCCGCGCGGTGCCAGATGATCGGCCAACTGGTCGGCCCGGTAATGCAGGTTCGCGACCACCCGGCGCGGCCGCACCGCATCCGTCAACTCCAGCGCATGGTCGATCAGGGGCCGTCCGGCCACTGGGATCAGCGGCTTGGGCCGGGTACGGGTCAATTCTCGCATCCGGGTGCCGAACCCGGCGGCAAACAGCATCACGGCCTGCGGTCTTGTGGTCATGCGCCCCTCAGACGAGCCAGGTTTTCCGGGGTGGGTTCGGGCAAGGCTTCGCGCAGCAGATCAGCCACCGAGATCAGCGCCGGATGCTCGAGGTCGCGCATCAGATGCGCCCAAGTGGCGGGGATCAGGTCGATGTAGTGCGGCTTGCCATAGTCCATGGCCAGCCGGGCGAACACGCCGAGAATGCGCAGGTTCCGCTGGACACCCAGAACGCTGTAGGCTGTGCGGAAATCGTGATCGTCCACGCCGCTGGCCGCGATGTAGCGCTGGATCATCTGCATCTCGACACCGGCCGGCACGGCGCGCCGGACGTCCTGCAGCAGCGACACCAGATCATAGGCCGGATGGCACAGCATCGCGCATTGGAAATCCAGCAGGCCGACCCGGCGGACCCCGTCGCGATCCGGCAGCCAGATCAGGTTCTCGGCGTGGTAGTCCCTGAGCGTCACCACCCGCGTGCCCGAGGTTTCCTGATGCAGAATGTCGGCAAAGCGGTGTTCGAACCGGGCCCGGGCGTCGGCATCGTGAGTGCCCAGAATTCCCTCTGCATATTTGGTGAAGGCCAGGGCCGACAGCTCGGTCATCAGGGATGGATCATAGCTGTCCAGCGCGGGCAGGGGGGCGGCGTGCAAATGCACCAGAACGTCGGTGGCGGCGTCGTACAACGCGCGCTCTTTCTCGGGTGCGCGCTCCAGCACCCGGGCGAACAGATCATCGCCGAAATCCTCCAGCAGCAGAAAGCCGTGCTCGGCATCCTCGGCCAGGATTTCAGGCGCGCTCAGGCCGATGGAGTGCAGGTAGCGGGCGACCTTGACAAAGGGCCGGACGTCCTCGCCCTTGTCCGGGGGCGCATCCATCAACACGACCGTCCCGCCGGTTTCGGGATCGGTCAGCCGCTCGTAGCGGCGGTTGGACGCGTCGCCCGCCAGCGGTTGGCGTCGTGCCCCGGACCACGGGGTTCGGGCCAGGAACGCCTGGATCAGATCGGCGCGGTTCGTCATACGGAAAACTCCAGCTTGTCAGCCCATTTCGGATCGGACCAGGACAGAGTCAGATGTCGCGTTTCCTCGTGGGCCGCGTCGTTTTGAAACGTGACCGACAAGGCCGAGTCCGGCCGCAGATCGCCCAGCTTTTCGGGCCATTCGACCAGACAGATCGCCGTGTCGAACGCCTCGGTCAGGCCCAGTTCGACGATCTCGTCGACCGAGGTCAGACGATACAGGTCGGAATGCCATATCTCTCCGGTGATGCCGTCATAGACCTGAACCAGGGTGAAGGTCGGTGACGGAACATCCTCGGGGACCGGCAGAACCGACCGGATCAGGCTGCGGGCGAAATGGGTCTTGCCGCTGCCTATGGGTCCGTCCAGCAGCACCACGTCGCCGGGGGCCAGCCGACGGGCCAGTTCCGCCGCCAGGCGCGACGTTTTTTCGGGCGAGTCCAGGGTTATCGAAACAGGCGAATTCATGGCGCCACAATGGACGCGCCGCACCCCCGCTGCAACCCGGTTCAGGCCGGGATCTGCATCATTCCTCTGGCCGGGTTTTCCACCGGTTCGACCGAGAAACGGACGATGGTCGCGCCATTCTGGACCGGTGTCACCGTACAGGATACGGGCGTGCCGTCCGTCTTGCGGATCTCCGCGCTCCACTCGGCCCGGTCATTGCGCATTTCGATGAAGTCGCGAATTTCGCCCAGCACCGGAGTCGCCTGGCATTTTTCCTGCCAACTGCGGATGAGCTCCAACACGGTGGCGGGCTGGAAGCCCTCCTCTTCCGGGTCGTTCCAAAGCTGGTGATAGGCTTGGTTGGTGAAGGCCAGTATCCCGTCATCGGCGAAAACGGCGATCGCGTCGGCCAGCTTGTCGAAGACCGATTGCATCAGGTCCATCTCGGACCGGAAGCGCCGGGTCAGAGTGATTTCGGCGGTGATGTCCTCGAACAGAAAGGCGACGGCGCCGTCGGGATGCGGGCGGCCGCTGACCGAATAGACCGATCCCGACGGCAGCGACCAGGTTTCCTGATAGTTGCCGCCTTCGGCCGCTTCGAGCAGGTCGTTCATCTGGCTGCGCCAACTGCGATAGTTCTTGGGTTCGGGCATCATGTGCTGGTCGCGCAACCTGTCGAAAAAGCTGGAAAGGCTGGGGCGGCAGCTGAGAAAGTCGGGCGGCAGCGCCGTCAGGTCGATCAGGGCCGGGTTGAACAGCGCCAGCTGCCGGTTGCGGTCGAAGATCGCCAACCCGATCGACAACTGCGCGAAGGTCTTGGTCATGGTCTGGACGAATTTGCGCTGTGCGGTCTCGGCCTCGACGATCGCGTTCACGTCGACGGCATAGTGCAGCATGCCCTCGTCCAGTTCGATCTGCGTCAGATCGAACCACAGCTTGTTGTCGTTGCCCTTGACCGGAATGGAAACGCGGGTCTTCCGTCCGGGCCGGGTTTCACCCGCGAGATCGGGAAACATGGGGTCGGTCAGGTCGGCATCGGGCCCCCGCACCTTGCGGGCCAGCGTCACATAGGCGGCGTTGCACCAGCTGACCCTGTTCGACCGGTTCAGAAGCCATACCGGATAGGGCGCCTTGTCCATGGCCAGGCGGATCGGGTCGCTGGGGTCGCGGCGAATGGGCTCGGGTGCGCCGGTCCGGTCGCGCAGGCGCACCCGTACGATCCCGTCGATCCATTCGCACAGCACTTCGCGCTCGACAGTGCAGTCAATGGCAGACACCACCATGCTGCCCTGCTCGCGCACCAGTTCGGGAGATTCGGGAAAGGCGGGAAAGTCCCTCTGCAACAGGCGCCTGAGATCGTTCCAGTCATTCACCGACTCGAATCCCGACAGGGCGATGTCGGAATGGCTGATCAGGCGATCGCCATCGAACAGAAACACCGCGTCCAACAGGGATTCGGGCGCCGACAGGCCAAAGCTGTCATCGCGGGGCCGGCGCCGCGGCAACAGCCACTGCAGCGCCAGGCTGGACGAAACCAGGCTGATCGCGGCCAGAATGATCCAGTCTGCCATATCCCATGCACCCGAAAACCCAAACCAGACACAACTATCGGCGCCAATGGTTAACGGCGTCTTAACTCAGACCCGGAACGGCTTGTTGGCGCCCGAGGGAACCGGCGACTCGCCGCTCTGGGCGTCGATCAGTTTCCGCGGCCAGGACACCAGAACGATGGCGCCCCGGCGCTCGGGGTCGTCGGTGAGGTCCTGATACGGATCGGATCCGTTCGCGAAAGTCAGTTCCGCGCCGCTGCGTTCCAGCAGCGTCTTGGCGATGAACAGACCCAGGCCCATGCCCTCGTATTCGGGCCGCGTGCGCAGGTCGGTCTCGGCGCGTTTGCGGCGCATGAACGGGTCGCCGATGCGCCCGATGATCTGGGCCGGGTACCCGCGCCCGTCATCCATGATGCTGACGGTGATCCGGTCGGGGGTCCATTCGGCTTCGACCCAGACCTGCCCGCGGGCGAAATCCACCGCGTTCTGAATCAGGTTGCGCAGCCCGTGGATGATCTCGGGTTTGCGCAGGATCGAGGGCTGCTGAACGTCGCCATCCGGCCCCGGCCCTTCGGCGAAATGCACCTGTTTGCCGCGGTGGATATGCGGCTCGGCGGCCTCGTGGATCACGGTGGACAGGGGCGCTTGCCGCAGGTGCAGGTCGTCCTTGCCGGCCCGGCCCATGTCGCGCAGGATGTCGCGGCAGCGGTCGGCCTGCTCGCGGATCAGGGCGGCGTCTTCCTTCAGGTCCGGGCGGTCGTCCAGTTCCTCGATCAGCTCGGCGCTGGTCAGCTTGATGGTGGCCAGCGGCGTGCCCAGCTCATGCGCGGCGGCGGCCACGACCCCGCCCAGATCGGTCAGTTTCTGTTCGCGGGCCAGCGCCATCTGGGTGGCGGCCAGCGCCTCGGACATCGACTGCACCTCGGCGCTGATGCGGTGCGAATAGGCGCCGATGAACACGATCGCGATCACGATGGCGGCCCAGTTTCCGAACAGCAGGATCTCGGGGATGTCCAGCACCAGCCCCAGATTGGTGCGCAGCGGCAGGTGGAACCGGGCCAGCAGCGTCGCGACGATGATCGCCGCCCCGCCGATGATCAGGGTCGAGCGGGTGCTCATGACGTTGGCGGCGATGGTCACCGGCCCCAGCAGCAGCAGCGCGAACGGATTGTTCAGCCCGCCGGTGAGGTACAGCAGAATGGCCAGCTGCAGCAGGTCGAACAGCACCATCAGGAAGTTCTCGAACTCGGTCAGGCGCTTGTTCTGCGGGAACAGCAGCATGGCGGTCAGGTTGCCCATCACCGATATGCCGATGGCCAGATAGCACAGGCCCAGTTCCAGCTGAACGTGATAGACCTGCTGCGCCACGGTGATGGCGGTCAGCTGGCCGATGATGGCCACCCATCGCAGCAGGATCAGCGTGCGCAGCCGGATCCAGCTGCTGCGTTCCTGTCCGCGCCAGAGGCTGGTGTTGGAATCCGTCATCGCGCGATTATGTCCTGTTGCGGCGGCTGGTCAACTTGATAGGTGTCGCGGCCGAACCGATCAACAGCCCCTTGCGTCAGGAATTACGCCATGACCCGTCTTTACGCCATTCTCGCAACCGTTGTTCTGGCCCTTGGCCTGGGCGCCATGTGGCTGATGACGCGTGGCGGGCCCGAGGACAAGTTCGCCCAATGCCGGACCAGCCAGATCGCCGGCGGCTCCGCCGCCATCGGCGGCCCGTTCGAGCTGATCAATTCCAAGGGCGAAACCGTGACCGACAAGGATGTGATCACCGAGCCGTCGCTGATCTATTTCGGCTATACCTTCTGTCCCGATGTCTGCCCGCTGGACACCACCCGCAATGCCGAGGCCGTCGATATCCTGGCCGAGCGCGGCTATTCGGTGACGCCGATCTTCATCTCGATCGACCCCGATCGCGACACCCCCGAGGTGGTCGGCGATTTTGCCTACAACCTGCATGAAAAGATGATCGGTCTGACCGGAACGCCCGAGCAGGTCAAAGCCGCAAGCAAGGCCTACAAGACCTATTACAAGGCCCAGGACAAGAGCGACGAGTATTATCTGGTCGATCATTCCACCTTTACCTATTTCGTCACGCCGCAGGACGGGTTCCTGGAGTTCTTCAAGCGCGACGACACGGCCGAGCAGATGGCAGACCGGGTCGCCTGTTTCCTGGACCAGGCCGGGAAATAGAGGGTGGTTTGACCTTTGGTGTGGCGCTGCTATTATTCAACATCAAGCCTATCGGCAGGACATAGCAGAAAGATCCCACATGGCAGACAGTGCGCAGCTTGACATCGGCCCCGACAAATCCCTGCTTCTGGTGGATGATGACGAGCCGTTTCTGAGGCGTCTGGCCAAGGCGATGGAAAAGCGCGGGTTCGAGGTGGAAACCGCCGGATCGGTCGCCGCCGGACGTGCCATCGCCACCGCCCGCCCGCCCGCTTTTGCCGTGGTGGACCTGCGGCTCGAGGATGGCAACGGGCTGGACGTGGTCGAGGTGCTGCGGGAAAAGCGCCCCGATTGCCGGGTGGTGGTTCTGACCGGATACGGCGCGATTGCAACCGCCGTGGCGGCGGTGAAAATCGGCGCGACCGACTATCTGTCGAAACCGGCCGATGCCACCGACATCACCAACGCGCTGCTGGCCAAGGGCGACGAACTGCCCCCGCCCCCCGAAAACCCCATGAGCGCCGACCGCGTGCGGTGGGAGCATATCCAGCGGGTCTATGAGCTGTGCGACCGAAACGTCTCGGAAACCGCGCGGCGTCTGAACATGCACCGCCGGACTTTGCAGCGGATTCTGGCGAAACGCAGCCCGCGTTAACACCGGGTCGCGTTACGCCGGTTGGAAATTCAGGGTAGGATTGGAAGCAGGCTGGAATGGCGGCTCTGCGGACGAAACTGCCATTCGACGTTTTCCCATCAATGGCCGCTTCCAGGCTGTGAGGTAAATCGGCCGTCAACAAACATTGACGCCCCGGGACTGCGCGGATGCTCGTGCGCCTAGTTTGAGCGAGCGACCCTTTCCAAGGCAGCGGCCCAGTCCTCGAGATGGCTGTCGTAGTAGGGTCCCTGTTCCGACTTGAACGTCACGATGCCGTCACTGTCCAACACATAAAGCCGTTCTGGTTCTCCTGCATAATCCGCGTTTATTCGATTGTCTGGCCAATCCAGCACAACCGGATTTTTGAATTCGTATGCCCTTCGCCAGTCATTAGCGACCTTGGCACGGTCCTCCAAATTGATGGGCTGTGAATACAGTATGCCGGCAGCTCTGTTCGATTCTGTGTTCCACCCATCTGTTGGATGCGCCTCCAATACATAGACAAAAACGAATTGCACTCGACCACCGTAGTGCTCGATCAGTTGCTTCATCCTATCTGATTGGCGACGGAAAACCGGGCAAGTGTAACACCCAAATATCAGCGAGACAGGAGCGCCGCGCAGATCGGAGAGGGCCAGAAGTCCAGAAGAGATACCGCCTTCGGCTTTCAGAGTGTGAGCGGCAAAATCGGGGGCGGTTTCACCCACTTGAGCGAGACACCGATGCTCTTGGTCTGCAGCCGTCCTCAGGTAGTCGCGGAATGCAGATTTGCTCAAGCCCATAGCGTCTTTGAAATCGGCTTCCGACATGTCATCCATCTGGTCCCGCATTTCGAACGCAATTCGGCTCATAGAAACATCCCCCTCGATCCGCACAATAGCAGGAACCGAAGCATACCTGAAAGGTATGTATCCATAGCGACATTGGGGTGCGACGCGGAATTCAGCAGGTATGGGCTCAAAGCAGACCTCCAGCCAAAGTCATTTTCTATAGCAGCGCCAGCAGCTCCGCATGCCGCGCCGTATATGCTTGCCGCACCTCGACCGGTGGCCTCAGCGTGATCTGCAACCCCTCCATCACCGCCGCGTCCGGTCGGCCGAAGAACTTGCTTGCCTCGGCCTCGGAAAACCCCGCGATCTGGGTGGCCTCCATCCAGGCGCTGATCCGGTCGGCCTTCTTGATCTGACGTTTCACCGTTTTCGGCACCGCGGCGGGCAGGCCGAAGCGGATGTGGATTGCCGCCGCCAGCCGGTCGTCCAGCGCGCCGTAACCGGGGCCGACCGCCGCCTTCACCGGCGAGATCATGTCGCCGATCACATATTCCGGCGCATCGTGCAGCAGCGCCGCCAGCCGCCATTTCACCGGCGCCTTGGGGGCGATCCGGCCGAACAGCTCTTCGACCAGCAGGGAATGCTCGGCCACGGAATAGGCGAAGTCGCCCGCCGTCTGGCCGTTCCAGCGCGCCACGAAAGCCAGCCCATGGGCGATATCCTCGATCTCGATATCCACCGGCGTCGGGTCCAGCAGGTCCAGCCGGCGGCCCGACAGCATCCTCTGCCATGCCCTGGGTTGTGTTGCCATTCTGCCATGCCCCTTTCGTGCCGAATGTGCCTGAAACGCGGGTTCGTGCTATGCTTAAGCCATCCTGATCACCGGCTGCCAACAGTTTCTTGAGCAATCGTGCTTTGAACCGGCACGCGGGGATCACGACATCAAGGCTGAGGGGGGCGCGCGTTCCTCCCGGCGTGCCCCTCTCGGATCGAAACCCGAACCGAAAGGAGCTTGTCATGTTCAAGCGTTTGTTGGGAATGGCCCTGGTCTTTGGAATGGCTGCGGCTGCGCCGCCCGCATCGGCTCAGAACTGCGCCCTGCGCGCGGATGTGATCGCCAAATTGCAGCAGATCTATTCCGAAGAGCTGGCCTTTGGCGGATTGCAGAACACGCGGGGCGGTCTGACGGTCATGGAGGTATGGGCCTCGCGCGCCACCGGCACCTATACCGTGTTGATGACCCACGCCAACGGCATCAGCTGCATTGTCGCCGCCGGCACCGATTTCTTCGAAGTGACGCCCAAGGCCCCGGCTGAAGGGGCGCCCAGTTGACTTGACGCCGGCGACGCGCCCGCCATCCACATTGCCACTTTTCCCCAACGGTGTTAGGGCCTGCCCAAACCGTTGTTGATCGGAATGGAGCATCTGATGGCCGGCGACTACATCGTCAAAGACATTTCACTGGCCGGGTTCGGCCGCAAGGAACTGGATATTGCTGAAACCGAAATGCCGGGCCTGATGGCTCTGCGTGCGGAATACGGCGACAGCAAGCCGCTGAAAGGGGCGCGCATCGTCGGGTCATTGCACATGACGATCCAGACCGCCGTTCTGATCGAAACGCTGGTCGCGCTGGGCGCGGATGTGCGCTGGGCGTCGTGCAACATCTTCTCGACCCAGGACCACGCGGCGGCGGCCATCGCCGAGGCGGGCATTCCGGTCTTTGCCATCAAGGGCCAGACTCTGGAAGAGCATTGGGACTATCTCGACAAGTCTTTCCTGTTCGAAGACGGCCCGAACCTGATCCTGGACGATGGCGGCGACGCCACACTGTACATCCTGCTGGGCGCGCGCGCCGAAGCGGGCGAGGACATCATCCCCGTCCCGTCCTCGGAAGAGGAAGAAGTCATCAAGGCGCAGATCAACAAGCGGATGGCCGCCAGCCCGGGCTGGTTCACCAAGGTGCGCGATCAGATCAAGGGCGTGTCCGAGGAAACCACCACCGGCGTCAACCGCCTGTATCAGCTGGTCAAGGACGGCCACCTGCCGTTCCCGGCGATCAACGTGAATGACAGCGTCACCAAGTCCAAATTCGACAACAAATACGGCTGCAAGGAATCGCTGGTCGATGGCATCCGCCGCGCCACCGACACGATGATGGCCGGCAAGGTTGCCGTGGTCTGCGGTTATGGCGACGTGGGCAAGGGCTCGGCCGCGTCCCTGCGCGGCGCCGGTGCCCGCGTGAAGGTGACCGAGGTCGACCCGATCTGCGCCCTGCAGGCCGCGATGGACGGGTATGAGGTGGTTCTGCTGGAAGACGTGGTTTCGACCGCCGACATCTTCATCACCACCACCGGCAACAAGGACGTGATCCGCATCGAGCACATGCGCGAGATGAAGGACATGGCCATCGTCGGCAATATCGGCCATTTCGACAACGAGATTCAGGTGGCCAGCCTGCGCAACCACAAATGGACCAACATCAAGGATCAGGTGGACATGATCGAGATGCCCTCGGGCAACCGCATCATCCTGCTGTCCGAAGGCCGTCTGCTGAACCTGGGCAACGCCACCGGGCACCCGTCCTTCGTGATGTCGGCGTCGTTCACCAACCAGGTTCTGGCCCAGATCGAGCTGTGGACCCGTGGCGACAAGTACGAGAACAAGGTCCATATCCTGCCCAAGCACCTGGACGAAAAGGTCGCGCGCCTGCATCTGGACCGGATCGGCGTCAAGCTGACCAAGCTGAACAAAGAGCAGGCCGATTACATCGGTGTCACGCCCGAAGGCCCGTTCAAGCCCGAGCATTACCGGTATTGATCGGTCGGAAGTTCGCGGAAAAGGCGGCCATCCGGGCCGCCTTTTTTGTTGCGGTCAGCGCAGCGGCGGCACGAAATCGCCGCGCCCCTGCGGCGTCAGGTCCAGAATGTTCCACAGGGGCCAGACCGCGTCGACATGGCGCGGATGCCAGTCGCTGGGTTCAAAGAACAGCTCGGAGCTCCAGAAATGGTGGATGCCATCCGCATCGCGCTGAAACACGGTCAGGATCGGCAACTGGCTTCCGTCCTCGGTCTCGGCCAGATAGTCTTGCTGGTAGGTCGTGTCCAACGCGGAATACAGCGGCAGATCCTGCCAGCCCATGCGCCGGCGCAGCGCGGCCAGGGCATCCGGCGTATTCTGCGCCACGACCGCAAAGGCGGTTTTTCGGGTCAGATGCGCGACCTGCCCGGTCAGCCCGTCCAGAAAGGCCGCGCACATGGGGCAGGGGTCCTGCGCCTTGGGGCCGAACATCAGCGAATACACGACCAGAGTGTCATGGTCGCCGAACAGGCTGGAAATCGGGGCAGTGTTGCCGCCGAGATCCCGTAAGGCATAGTCCTGCGGGATCCGGCCGCCTTTGGGCAGGGCGCGGCGCAGTGCGGCCACGTCCTCGACCCGCGCACGCAAATCGGCTTCGGCGGCCAACAGGGCATTTCGGGCGGTTCGGTACGCGGCGCTTTCGTTGGGTAGGGCGACGGGCATGACGGGTCTCCTTGGATCATTATTTAACTGCTATGTTAAATAAAGAGCCCGAACAGATCAAGGCGCGGGCTGCACGGCGTGGTCTACGGGGAACATGCCCGATTTTTCCCTTTGTGCTTTTCCTGCCAGCCGCTACCGTTCCTCCAGCGCCGCAAAGGCCGGACCCCAACCCATACAGGAGAGGACAATGGGAAAACGTGACGAGTTGATCGCCAAATACGCGGATGATCTGAAGAACAAGTGCGGGATGGACCCCGACATGGACCTGTTGACCAAGGTGACGATCGGTTGCGGGCCTTCGATCTATGACGCGGATGCCGCAACCGTGGCCGCCAGCCAGGAAGGCGAGCTGGAGACGGTCAAGAACAACTTCCTGATCAAGAAACTGGGCCTGTCGGATGGCCCCGAGCTGATGGAAGCGATCAACAAGGTCATCGAAACCTACGGCAAGTCCGAGCGCAACAAATACCGCGCGGTGGTCTATTACATGCTGACCAAGCATTTCGGCAAAGAGTCCGTCTACGGCTGATCCCGCCGCGACATTCGGAAACGCCCGTCCGACTGGTTCGGCGGGCGTTTTGCATTTGAATCATACTCTATTGATTTGGCGTTTGAAAAACCGCCGTGCTCTGGGCTACGTTCAACCCGTGACCAGGACGGTCAGAACCAGAGATTTCTTTGCGTGTGGTGAGTAGGGAGCACGCGGGGTAGGGAAGGTTCTGCATCGTCAGGGCCTTCCCTTTTTTCAATCCGGTTCGGTCTGGCCCAATTCGCAGATCACCGCCCATTCGGCATCCGAGACGGGCTGCACCGAGAGGCGCGAGTTCTTGACCAGCACCATGTCGGCCAGCCGGGGATCAGCCTTGATCTGGTCCAGCGTGACCGGTTTGGCGAAGGGGCGCACTGCCTTGATGTCCACGCAGTCCCACCGGTCGTCATCGGTGGTGCTGTCGGGATGGGCCTCGGCGCAGACCTCGACGATGCCGACGATCGCTTTGTCCTTCTGCGAATGATAGAAAAACCCCCGGTCGCCCAGCTTCATCTGCCGCATGAAATTGCGGGCCTGATAGTTGCGCACCCCGTCCCATTCCTCGCCCGCGTCGCCCTTGGCGACCTGCTGGTCCCAGCTCCATGTCGAGGGTTCGGATTTGAACAGCCAATGCGCCATCAGCCGATGACCTTCTTCCACGGGATCAGTTCGACCGATTTGAACAGACCGGCCTTGGCATAGGGGTCGTTGTCGGCCCAGGCCTGTGCGGCGGACAGATCCTCGACATCAAGGATGACCAGCGACCCGATCATGGCATCGCCGTCCAGCAACGGCCCGGCCTGTGCGACCACGCCGGTTTCTTCGATATAGGCCAGGTGCGCGGCGCGGTTGTCCAGACGGGTCTGCAGGGCGCCGTCCTTGTCGCGGGCGATCAGGGCGATAAGCATGTCATTCCTCCTTGAGTGGGCGACTGAGCAGGGATTGCAGGGCCTCGGCGACACTGTAGGCGCCACGGCTGAGCTGCGCCACCGTCTGGCAGATGGGCATGTCCAGCCCCTCGGCCGCGGCGATGGCGGCCATTGCATTTGCCGTGGCCACGCCTTCGACGGTGGTCGCGGCGTCAAAGGACTCGCTGCGGCCCAGCGACAAGCCGAACCGGAAGTTGCGCGACAATTCGGACGAGCAGGTCAGGACCAGATCGCCCAGACCCGACAGGCCCATCAGCGTCTCGGGCCGAGCGCCGCGCATCGCGGCAAAGCGCTGCATCTCGGCAAAGCCGCGCGTCATCAGGGCCGCGCGGGCGCTGTCCCCCAGACCCGCGCCGATGCAGGCCCCGCAGGCGATGGCCATCACGTTCTTCAACGCGCCGCCCAGCTCGGCCCCGGTCACGTCGGTAGTCCGGTAGAGCCGCAGGTTGGCGGTGGTCAGCGTCTGTTGCAACTGGGCGCCCAGGTCCGCGTCGGCGCAGGCCAGGGTCAGCGCCGTAGGCAACCCGCGGGCGATGTCATCGGCAAAGCTGGGCCCGGTCAGCAAGGCAGTGCGGGCGCCGGGCAGCACCTGTTCGATCACGGCAATCGGACCGAGGCCTGTGGACAGTTCGATGCCTTTGCAGCAGGCCACCAGGCTGCGACCCTGCAGGTCCGCCGCATGGTCCGACAGGACATCGCGCAGCTTTTGCATGGGCACCGCCAGCAACAACTCGTCGCTTTGACAGGCCAGGGCGATTTCAGCGGTCACAGTGATCGCGTCGGGCAGGGTGACACCCGGAAGGCGCGTGTCGTTGCGGCGGGTCGCCTGCATCGTCTGCGCCCGCTCGCCCGACCGGGCCCACAAGGTGACCGGACCCTTGCCCGCCAACGAGATCGCCAGCGCGGTGCCGAAGGCGCCCGATCCAAGGACCGAGACGTTCATGCCTTGGCCCCCTTGCGCCCGCCGCCCAGCATGGCCGGGCTGGTCTGGTCCAGCGGCCAGCGGGGCCGGGCGGTCAGGTCCAGCCCGTCACGCGCGCCCAGCCGGAACCGTTCCAACCCGGCATAGGCGATCATCGCCGCATTGTCGGTGCACAGGTGCAGCGGCGGGGCGGTAAACCGCGCGCCGGCATCCGCGGAAACAGACTCTAACGCAGACCGAATGGCCGTATTGGCCGCAACGCCCCCGGCCACCGCGATCACCGGCTCGGCCGGGTTGGTTTCAAGATACAGGGCGATGGCACGGCGGGTCTTTTCGGCCAGCGTATCCACGACCGCCTGCTGGAACCCGGCGCACAGATCGGCGCGGTCCTGACGCGTCAGCCCGCCCTTGTCGGCCACGATCTGGTCGCGCATCCGCATCAAGGCGGTCTTGAGCCCGGAAAAGGACAGATCGCACCCGGGCCGGTCCAGCAGCGGCCGCGGAAAGCGAAAGCGCTTGGGGTCCCCGTTGCGGGCCTCGGCCTCGACCGAGGGGCCGCCGGGCTGGGGCAGGCCCAGCAGGCGCGCGGTCTTGTCGAAGGCCTCGCCTGGGGCGTCGTCGATGGTGCCGCCCAGCCGCGTGAACCGCTCGGGACCGTGGGCGATCAGGTATTGGCAATGCCCGCCGGACACCAGCAGCATCAGGTAGGGAAAGGCGATCCCGTCCGTCAGCCGCGGGGTCAGCGCGTGGCCGGCCAGGTGGTTGACGCCGATCAGCGGCAGACCGGTGGCCGCGCTGATCCCCTTGGCGCACATCACGCCGGACATGACCCCGCCGATCAGTCCCGGCCCGGCGGTCACCGCCACGGCGTCCATATCCTGCAGAGTCAGGCCCGCCTGCTCCAACGCCTGTTGCACGCAGACATCCAGCTTTTCGGCATGCGCGCGGGCCGCGATCTCGGGCACCACGCCGCCGAAGGCGCTGTGCAGCTCCGTCTGGCCATGCACGACCGAGGAAAGAACCTGCGCCGGTTCGCCCTCGGTCTGCCGCACCACGGCCGCCGCCGTGTCATCGCAGCTGCTTTCCAATCCCAGAACGGTAAGTGTTTGCACCATCGGCCTGAACCATTGCATCATGATCTGGTCGCGGGGTATCACCCCGCGCCGCAGCAAACAATCCTCAAGGCCTGAACGCCCGCCCGTGTACCTGTTGATGACCCGCCCCCGCGCCGCCTCGGAAAGGTTCGTGGCGCAGCTGCCCGAACGTTTGCGGTCGCGGGTCCAGGTGATCTATTCCCCGCTGCTGGATATCCGGCCGATGGAACAGGCGGTGGACACGACCGGAGTCCGGGGGCTGATCTTCACCTCGGCCAATGGCGTGGCGGCCGCTGCGGCGCAGGATGTGCGCCGGGATCTGCCCGCCCATTGCGTGGGGCCGGCCACCACCGAGACGGCCCGCCAGGCCGGGTGGGAGGCCCGTATGGCCGGCGAAACCGCCGAGGAACTGGTGGCCAAACTGCTGAAACAGCGCCCGGACAGCCCGCTGCTGCATCTGCGCGGAGAGCACAGCCGCGGAAACATCGCGGCCCGGCTGACCGAACTGGGCCTGACCGTGCGGGAACAGCCGGTCTATCGCCAGCAGCTGCTGCCTTTGACGCCCGAGGCCCAGGCCGCGGCGGCCGGATCGGCCGCGGTGATTGCGCCCTTGTTCTCGCCGCGCACTGCGCGACAATTTGCCGACCTCTGGCCCGGACCGGCGCCGCTTTTGGTCGCCGCGATGAGCGGACCGACCGCCGAGCCCCTTGAAAACTTGGCCATTGCCCGCTTGCGGATTGCCAAACACCCGACGCCGAAGAGCATGCGGAAAGCCGTGAAAAAACTTGTGAAATACGCGATCCAGCTTGAGGGCGGGCAGGGGGCGGATTAACTTGGGGCCGTCTGAACACAAGGCTTTTTAGGATTCGACAGGGGGAAGTGACGGTGGCTGCCAGGAAAGACACGGATCAGAAACCGGTGGATGACCCCAAGGTCGAAGACGTGATCGAAGCGGCGGATGCCGAAATGGACTCGGACCCGCTTGACCCGTCGGACAAGGTGGAACAGGAGCCTTCCGAAGCCGAAGCCGAAGCCGAAGCCGAAGCCGAAGCCGAAGCCGAAGCCGAAGCCGAAGCCGAAGCCGAAGCCGAAGCCGAAGCCGAAGCCGAAGCCCCGACCCCTGTCGCGGAAACACGGCCCAGCGAAAACAAACCGGACCCCGCAGCCAGACGCGGTGGGTTCTTGCCGGCCCTGATCGGTGGGGTGGTTGCCGCCGCGATCGGGTTTGCCGCCGGGCGCAGCGACCTGCTGTGGCCCGCGGGATCGGACCCGTCCGAGGCCATTGCGGGCCTCGAGGCCAAGCTGTCCGATCAAGCCGACCAACTGGCCGCCTTGGGCAAGCAGCTGGCCGCGGCCCCGGACCCGGCCGCCGAGATCGCGGCGCTGCGCGCCAAACTGGGGCCGATCGAAAGCGAGATCTCGACCATCAAATCCAGCCTCGACACCCTGTCCGGCAAGATCGACCCTCTGACCGAGCGGGTCGCCAAGCTCGAGGCGCGCCCGCTGACCGAGGCAGCGTCGCCCGAAACGGTTGCCGCGGTCGAGGCCGAGTTGAAGAAACTGCAGGACTCTCTGGCCGCCCAGCGCGCCGAGGTCGAAAAGATGGTGGCCGACGCCCAGGCGCAGGAAGCGCAGGCCAAGGCTCAGGCTCAGGCGGCCGAAAACCTGGCGACGCTGGCCAGGATCCGGGGCCAGCTGGACGCAGGTGCCCCGTATTCGGACCTGGTTGCCCATCTGCAAGCCGGCGGTGTTTCCGTGCCGGATGCGTTGTCGGGGCCGGCCGATGACGGCGTGGCCACCCTGGCCGATCTGCGCGATGGCTTCCCGCCCGCCGCCCGCGCGGCGCTGGCTGATGCTCGCGCTGCGGACAAGGGCACGGGCCTGATCGCGTTTCTGCAACGGCAGACCGGGGCGCGTTCGGTCACGCCGAAAGAGGGCAACGACCCCGACGCCATCCTGTCGCGTGCGCAGGCCGCGGTGGGCAAGGGCGATCTGGCGGCGGCCCTGGCCGAACTGGACGCGCTGCCCGAGGCCGCGAAACCGGCCATGGCCGAATGGATACAGGCGGCAAAGATCCGGCTGGAGGCCGAGACTGCCGTCAATGCGCTGGTTTCCGGCGTGAACTCGAACTGAAGGGCCTGTCATGCTGTGGTCATTGTTGAAGATCCTTGTTTTTGTCGTGATCGTCGGCCTGCTGGCGATGGGCGCCGGTTACCTGATGGAATCCAGCGGCGGCGTTCAGATCACCGCCCTGGGGTTGGAAATCACGCTCAGCCCGCTGCAGTCGGTCATCGCGCTGGGGGTTCTGGTCTTTGCCGTCTGGCTGGGGCTGAAGCTGTTGGGCCTGTTGATCGCCACGCTGAAATTCATCAATGGTGACGAAACCGCCCTGTCGCGCTATTTCGACCGCAGCCGCGAGCAGCGCGGATACCAGGCGCTGGCCGACGGGCTGATGGCGCTGGCCTCGGGCGAGGGGCGCATCGCGCTGGCCAAGGCCCGCAAGGCCGAAAAGCTGCTGAACAAGCCGGAACTGACCAACCTGCTGGTGGCCCAGGCGGCCGAAATGACCGGCGACACGAAAAAGGCAGCCGAGACCTACAAGAAGCTGGTGAGCGATCCGGCCACGCGTTTTGTCGGGGTGCGGGGCATCCTGAAACAGAAGCTGGCCGAGGGGGACGAGGAAACCGCCCGCAAGCTGGCCGAGAAGGCGTTGCAGCTGAAGCCACGGCACGAGGAAACGCAGGACGTTCTGCTGAACCTTCAGACCAAGGCGCAGGATTGGGCCGGGGCGCGCTCGACCCTGACCGCCAAGCTGAAGGCGGGATACCTGCCGCGCGACGTCTACCGTCGCCGCGACGCGGTGCTGGCCCTGTCCGAGGCCAGGGACATTCTGGACGAGTCCGCCACCGTCGAACAGCAGGAGCGCGCGATCGAGGCCAACCGCCTGTCGCCCGATCTGGTGCCCGCCGCCGCGATGGCCGCGCGGGCCTATATCGCCAAGGGCAAGCCGCGCGCGGCGACCAAAATTCTGAAAAAGGCGTGGGAGGCGCAGCCGCATCCCGACCTGGCCCATGCCTTTGCCGAGATCGTCCCGGACGAGACCCCCGAAGAGCGGATCAAGCGCTTTGCCACCCTGACCCGCATTCACCCCGACCACCCCGAGACCCGCCTGATCCGGGCCGAGCTGAACATCGTGGCCGAGGACTTCCCCGAAGCCCGCCGTGCGCTGGGCGATCTGGTCGAGAAGGGCGCCGATGCGCGGGCCTATACGCTGATGGCGGCGATCGAACGGGGCGAGGGGGCGTCGGACGCGGTGGTTCAAGGCTGGCTGGCCAAGGCGCTGAACGCGCCGCGCGGCCCGCAATGGGTCTGCGAAAACTGCCACGACATCCATGCCGAATGGGCGCCGGTCTGCTCGACCTGCCACAGCTTCGACACGCTGAGTTGGCAGCGGCCGAAAACGCCCGAGATCGCGACTGCGACCGGCGTGCACATGCTGCCGCTGATCGTGGGTGCGCTCGAGGATCAATCGGACGCGGTCGAGGAGGCCGAGATCGAAGATGCCGAAGCGCCCGAGGCGATCGAACCCGAACCCGAGGGCGCGGCGGCACCGGACGAAGGCGGCGCAGAGCCGGTTCCCGAGGATACCGGCAAAACCGCCTAGCGGGCGGTTTCCACGTCGAAGGCGTCGTTCCACAGGTTGAACAGTTCCGCCCGGCGGTTCGGATCGCTGGCCACCAGCAGGGCGGGCGACAGGGGAATGAACCGGCGCGCGCTGGGCGCAAGGCCGGTTTCGGCCGCATCCATCCGCGCCACCAACCCCGATCGGGCCAGTAGGTCCTGCGCCGTCGGCGACAGCAGGAAATCCAGCAGCCGCTGCCCGCCCGCGCTGTTGGCCGCGTTTCTTGGGATCATGTAGGCGCGGGACAGCACCAGCGTGTAATCCTCGGGCAGGATCACCCCAACCGCGGGGTCCTGCGCGTTGGCCACGTATGAGCCAAGCACGTTGTAGGCGATCAGGAACCGTCCCCGGGCCACGTCGCGGATGATCTCGGCCGAACAGCAGGTGGCCACCGCGTCGATCCGGGCAAAGCCCTCGATCAACGAGCCAAAGGTGGTGGCCTCGAGACTGTCGCCATAGGCGAACAGATACCCCAGCCCCGAGGCCGCGATGTCATAGGTCGCCACCCGGCCGCGCAGCAGGTCGGGGCGGGTGCGCATCGCGTCCAGCAGGGCAAAGCGGCTGCGCGGCGCCTCCAGATCGTCCAGACGGTCCTTGTTGTAGACGATGACGGCAGGTTCGGTGGTGATCCCCCACAGCTCGTCCCGCCAGCGCCGGGCCGGGGGCAGCGCCTGCATGAGGGCCGAGCTGTAGCGGTGGGCGCAGGCGGCATTGACCAACCAGACCATCTGCTGAACCGCCGAGGAGAACACCGCATCCGCCGGGCTGTCGCCGGTCTTGCAGGCCGTCTTGCTGTGCTGGAACAGCGCGTTCGAGCCCCATTGTTCATAGGTTATGGTCAGGTCTGGGTTTTGCTCCGCGAACTGTTCCATCACCGGGCGGATAATGCCGATATCCGTGGTCGAGCGCACCAGCAGGGGGGTGGGTCCGGTGCCGAATTCGGTCACTGCTTCCTGCGCAGCAGTGCGGGTACCCGGCATCAGCAGGCACAGGGCCAGGGGGATCAGAAACCGTATCATGCGCCTGGTCCTTCGGTGGCGGCCGGAAAGTTCAGCGACACGCGAAACCCGTCATCGGTGCGGGTCATCTCGACGGTGCCGTCAAAGGCTTCGGCGGTGGATTTGACGATCGACAGGCCCAGCCCGCTGCTGTCCTCGCCCGAGCCTGCGTTGCGGTTGAACCGGTCGCCCAGCCGGGCAGAGACCGACGTTTCCGGCCCCGGGCCGCTGTCGCGCACCCACAGCACGGCCTGGCCACCCACCAGGCTGGCGCCGATGCTGACCGGGGCCTTGCCATGGCGCAGCGCGTTGCCCAGCAGGTTCTTGGTGGCCTCGCCCAGCGAAAACGCATCGCCCCGCACCCAGACCGGGTCTTCCCCGATTTTCAGATGCACCTCGACACCGGGGGCGATCACCTCGTGGTCGCTCTGCTCCAGCGCCTCGAGCGCCACTTCGCGCAGATCGACCGGCAGGCGCGGGGCGCTGTCGATGCGGTGGATGACCATCGCGCGCGACAAAAGCTGATCCAGAAGTGTCCCGAGCGACCGCGTACGGTTCAGCAGCCGGTCAAGCGCGCGGCGCCCGGCGGGGCTGTCGGGGTCCGCCTGGGCAATCTCGGCCTGCACCCGGATCGCCGCGACCGGGGTGCGCAACTGATGCGCGGTGTCGGCGATCAGGTTGCGCATCGACAGAACCTGCCGGTCCAGCCGCCCCATGAACCGGTTCATCGCCGCGATCATGACCTGCAATTCGCGTGGCAGCCCGTCGCTGGCCACGGGCGTCAGGTCATAGGGGTCGCGGCGGATCAGGTCATCCGACATCGCCTCGAGCGGGCGCAGCGCCGAACGGGTGACGAACCAGGACATGATCAGCAGCAACGCGCCCGCCACCGCCATCGGCAGCAGCGCGTCCAGCATCAGCCCGGCAGTCATCGCGCGCCGCGCCAGCAAGGTCTGCCCGACCACGATTTCGACCTCGCCGGAAAAGTCGCGCTCGGCGAACAGGCGGGGTAGTCGGACGAACCGGGCCGGTTCCCCGTTCAGGTCTGCCGCGAAATACTGGGCCGACTGGCTGACGGGCTGCGGGGGCGCGATCACCGTGTCCGGGTCCAGCCCGGTGATGAAGCGCCCGTCGGGCCCGCGCACCGCGTAATAGATCCGGTCATCCGGGGCCTGGGCCAGCAGCTCAAAGGCCGAAACCGGCAGGTCAACGATGGGCTGGCCCTCCTGGATGCGCACGGATTCGGCGATGTCGCTGGCAGCGCCCAGCAGCAGCCGGTCATAGGCCTGACGGGCCGCCAACCGGCCGTTGGCCCAGATCGACAGGCCGACCAGCACGCCGCCCAGAACAAGGATCAGCACCACCGCGCTCAGCACCCGGGCGGTCAGGCTGTGGGGCAAGGGCGGCCTAAACATGCAGGCCGATCCGGTACCCGACCCCGCGCTGGGTGGTGATGGTCACGCCGCTGCCCGAGAATTTCTTGCGCAGCCGGGCGATATACAGCTCGATCGCGTTCACGCCCACATCGGCATCCTCGAAACCATAAAGCGAGTCGTACAGCCGCGCCTTGGACAGGAACTGCCCCTCGTGCCGGATCAGGGCGTCCAGCACGGCGGCCTCGCGTGCGGTCAGGTTCAGGCGTTTGCCGCCCAGCGTGGCGCTGCGGTCCTTGGGGGCATAGACCAGCGGGCCAAGCGTTAACTGCTCGCTCTTGCGGTCAGCGTCGCGACGCACCAGCGCGCGCAACCGCGCCTCGAGCTCGCGCTGGTCGAAGGGCTTGCCCAGGTAATCGTCGGCCCCTTTGTCCAGCGCGGCGACCCGGTCCTCGACCGCGGTCAGCGCGGTCAGCATCAGAACCGGCGTGCGATCTCCGGCGGCGCGGATCCGGTCCAGAAAGCCCAGGCCCGACCCGTCGGGCAGGTTGATGTCCAGCAGGATCGCGTCATAGGACTGGACCGCGCGGAAATCATGGGCCGCCTCGACCGAGGTGGCCAGATCGCACACCACACCGGACCGGCCCAGATGGGCCACGACGCCCTCGGCCAGATCCTCGGCATCTTCGATCATCAATACGCGCATGGCCCCCCCGAAACGCCCCTCGCACCGTGACAGGTTCGTGACAGCATTATTCGGTAAAGAAAACCAACCTGCAAGAAAGGGCTGCGCCATGCGGCCCCTGCGGGGATCGGTTTCGGCCGCACGCAAGACGGCCAGAATGACCTGAGGAGGAGAACCGAATGAAACTGTTTGGAACCGGCGGCGTCGTAGCCGCCGCAGTCTTTGCCCTGACCGGCTTTTCCGCCAACGCGGCGGAATGCATCGCTCCGGCCAACCCGGGCGGGGGATGGGATTTCACCTGCCGTCAGGTGGGCAAGTCGCTGCAGGATCTGGGCCTGATCGACCAGACCATGCAGGTGGTGAACCTGGCCGGTGGCGGCGGGGGCGTGGCCTTTGCCGAGGTAGTGAACAAGCGCAATGACGACAACGAACTGATCGTCGCCGCAAGCGCCGCAACCGCAACCCGTCTGGCCCAAGGCGCCTATCCGGGCAACACCATGGATCAGGTCCGCTGGCTGGCCGCGATCGGCGCCGATTATGGCGTGATCGCCGTGGCTGCCGACAGCCCGATCAACACCCTGCCCGAGCTGCTGGACCAGATCAAAGCCGACCCGTCCTCGGTTTCGGTCGCGGGCGGTTCGGCCGTGGGCGGCTGGGACCACCTGAAGGTGCTGATCGCGGCCAACGCCTATGGCATCGACGATGTCCGCTCGGTCAAGTACATCGCCTTTGACGGCGGCGGCGAGGCGGTGACCCAGCTGCTGGCCGGCTCGGTCCAAGCCTTTACCGGCGACATTTCCGAGGCCAAGGGCTTCGTGGACTCCGGCGACATCAAGGTGATCGCGGTTCTGGCGCCTGAACGTCTGCCCGGCGAATTCGCCGATTTCCCGACCGCCAAGGAACAGGGTGTCGACGCCATCGGCGCCAACTGGCGTGGCTTCTATGCCCCGGGCGGCATGTCGGACGAGGCCTACAACGACTGGGTGTCCAAGATCGCTCAGCTCTATGCTTCGGACGAGTGGAAAGACGTGATGGCCGCCAACGGCCTGGCCCCGCTGGACCTGCAGGGCGAAGACTTCCAGAACTTCGTCGCCGACTCGGTGGCCCAGATCCAGGCGATCTCGAAAGAGATCGGGATCATCAAGTAACCGCACCACTCACGTGCAGGCGGGTGCCGCAACCGTGTGGCGCCCGCCATCCTTTTACCCGAACAACAGGAGACACCGATGAGTGACCGCATCTTCGGGGTCGTCGGACTGCTTCTCGCCGTCGGATTCGCGATATCCGCGCTGGCGATCGAAGAAAGCTTTCTGTCCGATGCCGTTGGGCCCAAGGCCTTTCCCTTGATCATCGCCGCCATCCTGGGCCTGTCCAGCGCCATCATCGCGCTGCGCCCGGACGCCGAACCCGAATGGCCCGCGCTGGGCCGGCTGGTCGAGGTCGGCGCCGCCGTGGTCGTGCTGATCCTCTATGCCGAACTGCTGCCGGTGGCGGGGTTCGTCATCGCCACGGCCTTTGCCGCCACCTATCTGGCCTGGCGGCTGGGTTCAGGCCCGATCGAGTGCATCCTTGTGGGAATTGGCACTTCGCTGGGCATCTACGTCATCTTTCACCTGGTTCTGGGCCTGTCGCTGGCCAAAGGGCCGCTGGGGTTCTAGGGGGGCATCATGGAAACTCTTGCATCCTTGGGCGATGGGTTCGCCATCGCGCTGACCTGGCAGAACCTGATGCTGGCCCTGCTGGGCTGTTTTCTGGGAACGGTCATGGGCGCGCTGCCGGGGCTGGGCCCGTCGAATGGCGTGGCCATCCTGATCCCGCTGGCCTTCACGCTGGGGCTGGGCGCGACGCCCTCGCTGATCCTGCTGACCAGTGTCTATTACGGGGCGATGTACGGGGGGCGGATCTCGTCGATCCTGCTGAACATCCCTGGTGACGAACCCGCGATGATGACCTGTCTAGATGGGCACCCCATGGCCAGGAAGGGCCTTGCGGGCGAGGCGCTGTCGCTGTCGGGGATCGCCTCGTTCGTGGGCGCGTTCCTTGCGACCTGGGGCCTGATCGTGCTGGCGCCGCAGCTGGTCAAGATCGCCCTGCTGTTCGGCCCGGCCGAATATTTCGCCCTGTTCGCGCTGGCCTTCATGACGCTGGGCGGCGTGTCTTCGACCAACCAGGCGAAATCGGCCTTTGCCGCCGCGCTGGGCCTTGGGTTGGCGACCATCGGGGTGGACACCCAGACCGGCGTGCCGCGCTTTACCTTCGGCGAAGTGCACCTGTATGACGGGCTGGATTTCCTGGTGGCCATCGTCGGCCTGTTCGCCCTGTCCGAGGTGTTCATCTTTCTGGAACATCGCCACGGCGGGTCCGATGCCGAGGGCCGCAAGCTGAACATCGGCAAGCTGTATCCGCCGATGTCGATGATCAAAAGCTGCACGCCCACGATGTTGCGCACCTCGTTTCTGGGCTTCATCGCGGGGGTTCTGCCGGGCGCGGGCGCCTCGTTGGGGTCGTTCATTTCCTACACGATGGAAAAGCGGCTGGTGGACAAGGAGAACACCTTCGGCACCGGTGATCCGCGCGGTGTGGCCGCGCCCGAGGCCGGCAACAACGCCGCCGCCGGGGGTGCATTGGTGCCGATGCTGGCGCTGGGCGTGCCGGGGTCGGGCACCACGGCGGTGCTGCTGGCGGTGCTGCTGGCGTTGAACATCACGCCGGGGCCGCTGCTGTTCACCCAGAACCCGGATGTGGTCTGGGGGCTGGTGGCCGCGCTGTTCATCGCCAACTTCATGCTGCTGGCCATGAACATCCCGATGGTGGGCCTGTTCACCCGTGTGCTGATGATCCCTTCGCGCATCCTGATGCCGATCGTGGCCATGGTCAGCTTTGTCGGCATCTACGGCATTTCGGGGTCGACCTTCGATCTGCTGGTGATGATCGGCTTCGGAGTGATGGGCTGGGTTCTGCGCAAACTGGACGTGCCGCTGGTGCCGATCATCCTGGGCACCCTGCTGGGCAACGCGATGGAAAACAACCTGCGCCGTGCCGTGACCATCGACAACGGCAACTGGTGGACCCTGATCGACAGCCCGCTGTCCATCGGGTTGTGGACCATCGCCGTGATCGGCTTTGTCCTGCCGCTGATCGTGGGCGCGCGGGTCAAGGCCCGGATGCACCAGCGCCGCGACGAAGAAGGCGCGATCAGCGACTGACCGCCGCGCCATCCCGCCGTCCGCCCATCCGGGCGGGCGGCGGCCCCAATGGGTCGGGTTGCGCTGTTGACGATTTTCCCGTGCAGGCTATGCAGGACGGGTCCGCAGACGCAGCCAGCAGGAGAGGCCCGTGCCACAGGCAGCGCAGATTCGCGAATTGGAACAGTGGCTGACGGTCCGCCCGACTGACCGCCAGGCCATCCGTCAACTGGTCACCGCGCTGGAATTCGCACCTTCGGGCGTGGCGCCTGTCGGGCCATATTCGGCCGCACAGGCCCAGCTTGCGGCCCTTCGGGGCCCCGACTGGCACGAGGACCTTCTGGCGCCCGACCGCCTGGCGGAACGCTACGCCGAGTGGATGCGGATTCTGTCGGCGCACGGTCTGCACCACGCGGTTCCGATCGGGCAGGTCTTTTCGGGCCGGGTTCTGACGATCGGCGGAGCGGTTGCGCAATGCGGCGCCTGGCTGGCGTTCTTCAAGGATACCGGTGTGATTCCCGCCCTGTGCCATGACTGCTACAAGGTGCAGATCCTGCCGCATGACCTGAACGCCATGTTCCAGACGCTCGGCCTGCTGTTGAAACTCGACCTGCCCGGCGACAATGCCCGCAAATGCATGATCGAGCTTCGCGAGGGCATCGACGCCCCCTACAAGGCCTATGTCTATTGCGAGGGCCCGGACGAGGCCCACGCCTGTCTGCAGGCCTTTCGCACCCTGCAGGCGGCCAGCGGGGTGACGGGCGTGTCCAGCAAGATCTCGCATGGATGTTCGGAATACGGGCAGAAGTACCCCGAGTTCAAATACTCGGATGACGAAGCCGCCCCCGCATTCGCGCCCCCGCCCGAATGGCCCGAGATCGAGCGCCGCCATTTCCGAAATGCCCGCACACCGGTGCCCGCGCGCCGCTCAAACACCCGCCCCACCCTGAGCCTGCGCGGTGTCTTCGCCTTCTGCACCTGGGTCCGATATGCCGGGCTGATCGGCGATCCGGCCAGCGCGGCGTTCGGCTCGGCCCGCGGCCCGGGTTTCCCCCCGGCCTTTGGCAACCGCGTGCGGGGGCAGGCCGCCGACCGGGCGCGTCAGATGAAGGCATTGTGGTCGCCGACCGGGTGATTGCCGGGTTTCGGCCGGAAGGGCGCGCAATTCTTGCGCAGAAAGGCTTCGGGTGCTCAAAAAAAAGGCGATACCCCGGTCGCGCGCGGCCGATCCGCTCGGTCGCGTTGCGGCCAGTCCCGGATATGGACGATCGGTACAGCATGAGCGGGAAACTGACAGTCGTCATCGTCGAGCAGAACCGGGATCGCGCCATCGCGATCGTCGATGCGCTGACCGAAACCGGAGACGTGGACGTGCGTGTGATCGGTTCGGTTTCAGGCCTTGCGAAACAGATTGCCCGGCACGATCCCGATATCGTGCTGATCGACATCGACAACCCGTCGCGCGACATGCTGGAAGAACTGACCATGGCCTCGGGTCCGCTCGAGAGGCCGGTGGCGATGTTCGTATCCGGCGCGGCCGGCGGGCTGGCCAGGTCGGCGGTCGAGGCCGGCGTTTCCGCCTATGTCGTCGACGGGCTGAAGGCCGAGCGGATCAAGCCCGTCATCGACATCGCCATCGCGCGGTTTCAGATTCTGCGCCAGATGCGCGCCGAACTGGCCGAAACCCGCCGCGCTCTGGAAGAGCGCAAGGTCATCGACCGGGCCAAGGGCCTTCTGATGAAGTCGAAGGGCCTGCAGGAGGACGAGGCTTATGCGCTGCTGCGCAAAACCGCCATGAACCGGAACCGCAGGGTGGCCGACGTGGCCGAGGCCCTGGTCACCGCCTCCGAGTTGCTGTCATGAATGCGGTCCCTCTCACGGCGGCCTACATGCCTCTGGTGGATGCGGCGCCCCTGATCGTGGCGCGAGAGATGGGGTTCGATCTGGCCGAGGGCATCGCGCTGGATCTGCTGGCGGCGCCCTCGTGGTCGTCGCTGCGCGACATGCTGGTCTTTGGGCACGTCCAGGCGGCGCATCTGCTGGCGCCGGTTCCGGTGGCCATGGCACTGGGGCTGGGCGGCATCGCGACACCCCTGTCCGCCATTTCGGTTCTGTCCGCCAACGGCACGGTGATCGGCGTCGGCACCCGGCTGGCGGACCGGCTGGACAGCTTGGGGTACGGATTTGATTTCCGTGATGCGCGGGCGGCCGGCGCGGCCTTGGCCCGCGTGGCCGATGACGTTCTGGTCTTCGGGGTTCCCTTCCCGTTTTCGATGCATGTGGAACTGCTGTGGTACTGGGTCGCGGGTACCGACCTGGCGGCCAGGCGGGTCGAGATCCGCACGGTTCCGCCGCCGCTGATGGCGCAGGCGCTGGCCGCCGGGGACATCGACGCCTTTTGCGTGGGCGAGCCCTGGGGGTCGGTTGCGGTCGACGACCATGCGGGGGCCTTGCTGTTGCCGGGCACCGCCATCTGGTCGGCCGCACCGGAAAAGGTTCTGGCGGTCAGGGACGGCTGGGTCGAGGCGGAACCGGATCTGCTGAACAGGCTGCTACGCGCGGTGTGGCGCGCCGGGCGCTGGCTGGCCCGCCCCGACAGCCGGACGGCCGCATCCGAGATGCTGTCGCGCCGGACCTGTCTGAACCTGCCGCCCGAGGTGATCGACCGCGCCCTGTTGGGCACATTCGCCGTTTCGACGCGGGGCGAACAGCGGCACGTTCCCGGATTTGTCGAGTTCTTCGACGGCGCTGCCACCTTTCCTTGGCGCAGCCAGGCCAAGTGGATCGCGCACCGGATGGCGGCGCGGTACGGTCTGGATCCGCAGCTGGCGCAGAGCCGGGCCGCCGGCGTGTTCCGCAGCGATCTGTACCGCAAGGCGTTGCAGGGCACGGGCGCCGAACTGCCTGGCGCGTCCGAGAAGGTCGAGGGCGCGCTGGACGGCCCGACCGCCGTCGCCTCGGCGCGGGGCCGCCTGATTCTGCCCAGAAACCAGTTTTTCGACCGACGCATTTTTGAGCCGGACAGCTAGGGCTGCACAAAATTTTTGCACCGCAGCATGAGGCGATGCCGCAATGCAGAAAAAGCCCGTGTTCCCTGTCGATTCATGGTGACCGGGCCGGGATGGCGTGGCTTACTGAGGCCATCGGAAGGCAACGGAGTCCTCCGAAGGAATTTGCCCGACAGACCGGGCACCCAGCACGAGCAAAGCCGCTCGACCGACCGCCATCTCCTCCCGGCGGTTCGTGTCGGCGGCTTTTTTGTTTGCCCGGAACTCGCGCCGGGCTGTCACCCGCGCATCGGCGCAGGACGAAAGGGACCGAAATGAAGAAACTGATGCTGAGCCTGGCCATGACCACGTCGCTGACCGCGCCGGCGCTGGCCGAAATGTTGGAGCTGGAAAAGGACGAACTGACCTTCGGCTTCATCAAGCTGACCGACATGGCGCCGCTGGCCGTGGCCTATGAGCAGGGGTATTTCCTGGACGAGGGACTGTTCGTGACGCTCGAGGCGCAGGCCAACTGGAAGGTTCTGCTGGACGGCGTAATCGGCGGCCAGCTGGACGGCGCGCATATGCTGGCCGGTCAACCGCTGGCAGCGACCATCGGCTATGGAACCGAGGCGCATATCATCACGCCGTTCTCGATGGACCTGAACGGCAACGGCATCACGGTATCCAACGAAGTCTGGGCCGAGATGAAACCAAACATTCCGGTGATGGACGACGGCCGCCCGCAGCACCCGATCAGCGCCGAGGCACTGGCTCCGGTGGTCGAGAAGTACAAGGCCGAGGGCAAGCCCTTCAACATGGGCATGGTGTTCCCGGTTTCGACCCACAATTACGAACTGCGCTACTGGCTGGCCGCCGGGGGCCTGAACCCGGGCTATTACAGCCCCGAAAACGTGACCGGCCAGATCGGCGCGGACGTGTTCCTGTCGGTCACCCCGCCGCCGCAGATGCCCGCGACGCTCGAGGCCGGCACGATCCATGGCTATTGCGTAGGCGAGCCGTGGAACCAGCAGGCGGTGTTCAAGGGCATCGGCGTTCCGGTCATCACTGACTACGAGCTGTGGAAGAACAACCCTGAAAAGGTATTCGGCATCACCGCCGAATTCGCCGAGGAATACCCGAACACCACCTTGGCCGTGACCAAGGCGCTGATCCGTGCGGCGATGTGGCTGGACGAGAACGACAATGCCAACCGTCCCGAGGCGGTCGAGATCCTCAGCCGCCCGGAATATGTGGGGGCCGATTACGAGGTGATCGCCAACTCGATGACCGGCACGTTCGAATACGAAAAGGGCGACAAGCGCGAGGTGCCCGATTTCAACGTGTTCTTCCGCTACAACGCGACCTATCCGTTCTATTCCGACGCGGTCTGGTACCTGACCCAGATGCGCCGCTGGGGGCAGATCCCCGAGGCCAAGCCGGACAGCTGGTATGACGAGGTCGCCAAGTCGGTCTACAAGCCCGAGATCTATCTGCAGGCCGCGCGCCTTCTGGTCGAGGAAGGCCTGGCGGACGAGGCTGATTTCCCCTGGGACAGCGACGGCTACAAGGCACCCACCCCGGCCGAGGACATCATCGACGGCATTCCCTTCGATGGTCGTGCGCCGAACGCCTATCTCGAAAGCCTGCCGATCGGCCTGAAAGGCGACCAGAAGGTCGTCGGGACCGAAGTCCAAGGCTGACCCCGAACCGTCCTGCCCGGCCGCGGTCGGGCAGGGCCCCTGAAACGCCCCGCCATCGCAAGGACGCATCAGATGACAACGGTCGATCCGGAATTCAACGCAGACGCCGCACGGGACGCGCGCCGCGCCCGTCTTTTCACCCGCATCAACGCCGCCGACAAATGGTTCCTGGTGCTGGGCCTCAGCTGGGCCACGCCGGTTTTGAAGGCCGCCGCCGGCGACAATCCCCGCGCCCAGATGGCCAAGATCTGGCGGCTGCTGATCGTGCCGATCCTGTCGATCTGCGCCTTCCTGCTGCTGTGGGCCACGCTGGCGCCCAAGGTGCAGACCTCGCTTGGGGCGGTACCCGGCCCGGCGCAGGTCTGGGAGGAAATGGTCAACCTGAATCAGGACGCGCAGGCCAAGGCCGCCAAACGCGCCAAGTTCGAGGCGATGGTCGAAAAGCGGAACCAGAAGCTGATCGAGGCCGGACGCGCGGACGAGGTCAAGCAGGTCGCCTATACCGGCGCGCCGTCCTACTACCAGCAGATCTGGACCTCGATCAAAACCGTGTTCTTCGGGTTCCTGATCGCCACGGTCGTGGCGGTGCCGCTGGGCATCGCGGCGGGGCTGTCGCCCACCGCAAATGCGGCGCTGAACCCGTTGATCCAGGTGTTCAAGCCGGTCTCGCCGCTGGCCTGGCTGCCGATCGTGACGATGATCGTCTCGGCCGTCTATGTCACCAATGACGGATGGTTCGCGAAATCCTTCCTGATCTCGGCCATCACGGTGACGTTGTGTTCGCTGTGGCCCACGCTGATCAACACCTCGTTGGGCGTGGCCTCGATCGACAAGGACCTGGTGAACGTGTCCAAGGTTCTGAAGATGAACACCTGGACCAAGATTACCAAGCTGGTGCTGCCCTCGGCACTGCCGCTGATCTTCACCGGGCTGCGCCTGTCGCTGGGCGTGGGCTGGATGGTCCTGATCGCGGCCGAGATGCTGGCGCAGAACCCTGGCCTGGGCAAATTCGTCTGGGACGAGTTCCAGAACGGCTCGTCCAGCTCGCTGGCCCGGATCATGGTGGCGGTCTTTACCATCGGCATCATCGGTTTCCTGCTGGACCGGGTGATGTACGCACTGCAGTCCCTGTTTACCTTTACCAACAACCGGTGAGCGTGATGAGCATCCTCAGCTTCGAAAACGTCTCGAAATCCTTCGGCGAAGACACCGGGCGCACCGACGTATTGAACGGCATCGACCTGCAGGTGCAGGAGGGCGAGTTCCTGGTGATCCTGGGCTTTTCCGGCACCGGCAAGACCACGCTGATCAACCTGATGGCCGGGCTGGACATGCCCAGCCGCGGGCAGGTCACCTTCAAGGGCGCGCCGATCAACGGACCGGGGCCGGAACGCGGCGTGATCTTTCAGAATTACTCGCTGATGCCGTGGCTGACGGTCAGCGGCAATGTCGGGCTGGCGGTCGATACGGTCTTTCCGGGCCTGCCCAAAGCCGAGAAGGCCGCGAAAGTGGCCCACTACGTCAAGATGGTCGGCCTCAGTCACGCGGCGTCGCGCCGTCCGGCCGAATTGTCGGGCGGGATGCGCCAGCGGGTCAACGTGGCCCGGGCGCTGGCCATGAACCCCGAGGTTCTGTTGCTGGACGAGCCGCTGTCGGCGCTGGATGCGCTGACCCGCGCCAACCTGGCCGACGAGATCGAGCGCATCTGGGAAGCCGACCGCAAGACCTGCGTGCTGATCACCAATGACGTGGACGAGGCGATCATTCTGGCCGACCGGATCATCGCCCTGAACCCCGACGGCACGCTGGGGCAGGAGTTCCGCGTCTCGATCCCGCGCCCGCGCGACCGGGCGGCGATGAACACCGATGAAACCTTCAAGCGCCTGCGCGCCGAGGTCACCAAATACCTGATGGATGTGGGGATCGAAGCCAAGGTCGAAGGCACCCGCATCCTGCCCGAGGTCACGCCGATCCACGGCGTGCCCGCCGCCGTGACCGAGGCGCAGAAGGGCATGATCGACAGCCGGTTCCTGGATTTCTCGCAGCTGCACAAGGTCTACCCCACGCCCAAGGGGCCGCTGACCGTGGTCGAGGACTTCGACCTGAAGATCGACAAGGGCGAGTTCATCTCGCTGATCGGCCATTCGGGTTGCGGCAAATCCACGGTGCTGACCATGGCGGCGGGGCTGAACGAGATTTCAAAGGGCGCGATCAAGCTGGATGGCCGCCACGTCGAAGGCGCCGACCCTGAACGCGCGGTGGTGTTCCAGTCTCCCAACCTGTTCCCGTGGCTGTCCGCGAAAGAGAACGTGGCGATCGGGGTCGACAAGGTCTATCCGAACGCCAGCCAGTCCGAGCGGCAGGACGTGGTGGAATACTACCTGGAACGCGTCGGTCTGGCGGATGCGATGGACAAGCAGGCCAGCGACCTGTCGAACGGCATGCGACAGCGCGTCGGCATCGCCCGCGCCTTTGCCTTGTCGCCAAAGTTGCTGCTGCTCGATGAACCTTTCGGGATGCTCGACAGCCTGACCCGCTGGGAGCTGCAGGAAGTTCTGATGGAGGTCTGGTCGCGCACCAAGGTCACCGCGATCTGCGTCACCCATGACGTGGACGAGGCGATCCTGCTGGCCGACCGGGTGGTGATGATGACCAACGGCCCGCAGGCCACGATCGGCAAGATCACCCGCGTTGATCTGCCCCGCCCGCGCACCCGCAAGGCGTTGCTCGAACATCCCGACTATTACGCCTACCGGCAGGAAGTGCTGGATTTCCTCGAAGAATACGAACACGGCGCCAAGCCGAAATCGCCCGCCCCCAAGGCCATTGCAGCGGAGTGACCCCATGAAACAGAAACTTGTCGTGATCGGTGCCGGGATGGCGTCGGGCCGCGTGCTTGAACATCTGACCGAGACCGCGCCGGATGCGTTCGACATCACCCTGTTCAACGCTGAACCGCGCGGAAACTACAACCGCATCATGCTCAGCCCGGTTCTGTCGGGCGAGAAGACCTATGAGGACATCGTCACCCATGACGGCGACTGGTACGCGCAGCGGGGCATCGCCTGCCGCTTTGGCGAGCATGTGGTGAAGATCGACCGCGAGATGAAGGTGGTCGAGGGCGAAAACGGCCATGTGCCCTATGACAAGCTGCTGATCGCAACCGGCTCGGCGCCGTTCATCATTCCGGTTCCGGGCAAGGACCTGCCCGGCGTCATCACCTATCGCGATCTGGACGACACCAACGCGATGATCGACGCGGCCGCCAAGGGTGGCAACGCGGTGGTGATCGGCGGCGGGCTTCTGGGGCTCGAGGCCGCGGCGGGGCTGGCCGAGCGCGGCATGACCGTTACCGTCGTGCACCTGATGGGCCACCTGATGGAACGGCAGCTGGACGAGGCCGCCGGATACCTGCTGCGCAAGGATCTGGAACGCCGCGGCATCACCGTGCGGACCCAGGCCTCGACCAAGGCCATTCTGGGCGAGGGTCGCGCCGAGGCGGTGCTGCTGGAAAGCGGCGAGACGCTGCCCGCCGATCTGGTGGTGATGGCCGTCGGCATCCGCCCCGAAACCCGGCTGGCCACCGATGCCGGGCTGGACGTGGCCCGTGGGATCGAGGTGAACGCGCAGATGCAGAGCTCGGACCCGGATGTGCTGGCCGTGGGCGAATGCGCCGAATTCGACGGCCACCTGTTCGGCCTGGTGGCGCCGCTCTACGATCAGGCCAAGGTCGTGGCCAATACTCTGCTGGGCCAGCCCGATGCCTTCGTGGTCAAGGAACTGGCCACCAAGCTGAAGGTCACCGGCTGCGACCTGTTCAGCGCCGGAGACTTCGCCAAGGGCGAGGGACGCGAGGACATCGTGTTCCGCGACCCGGCGCGCGGGGTCTACAAGCGGCTGGTGATCGAAGACGACCGCCTGATCGGCGCGGTCATGTATGGCGACACCGCCGATGGCAGCTGGTTTTTCGGCCTGATCAAGGACGGCACCGACATCGACGAGATGCGCGACACGCTGATCTTTGGCCCGGCCTATCAGGGGGGCGACACCGCGGACCCTCTCTCAGCCGTTGCAGCATTGCCGCCTGAGGCGGAGATCTGCGGCTGCAACGGCGTATGCAAGAGCACCATCGTCGAGGCGATCGCCGCCGGGGCCACCGATCTGACCGCCGTGCGCGCCAGCACCAAGGCCAGCGCATCCTGCGGAACTTGCACGGGTCTGGTCGAACAGGTCCTGCAGGTCACGCTTGGTGATGAGTTCCAGATGCCGGCGGCGCAACCGATCTGCGGGTGCACCGACCTGACCCACGAGGACGTGCGCCGCCTGATCAAGGCGCAAGAGCTGAAAAGCCAGGCCGCCGTCTGGCAGGAGCTGGGCTGGAAAACGCCCAATGGCTGCCATGTCTGCCGGCCGGCGATCAACTATTACCTGCTGGCCGACTGGCCGCTGGAATACCAGGACGACCCGCAAAGCCGGTTCGTCAACGAACGCAAACACGCCAACATCCAGAAGGACGGCACCTTCAGCGTCGTGCCCCGCATGTGGGGCGGCATCACCAACCCGGCCGAGCTGCGCGCCATCGCCGACGCGGCCGAGAAATATGACGTGCCCACCGTCAAGGTCACCGGCGGTCAGCGAATCGACCTGCTGGGCGTCAAGGGCGAGGACCTGCCCGCCATCTGGGCCGATCTGAACAAGGCCGGCCTGGTCTCGGGGCACGCCTATTCCAAGGGTCTGCGCACGGTCAAAACCTGCGTCGGCACCGATCACTGCCGCTTCGGAACCCAGGACAGCGCCGGCCTTGGCATCAAGCTGGAACAGATCCTGTGGGGCTCGTGGACACCGCACAAGCTCAAGCTCGCGGTCTCGGGTTGCCCGCGCAACTGTGCCGAGGCGACCTGCAAGGATATCGGCGTGGTCTGCGTGGACTCGGGCTATCAGATCGGTATCGCCGGGGCGGCCGGGATGGACGTAAAGGAAACCGAGCTGCTCTGCCAGGTCCCGACCGAGGACGAGGCGATCGAGGTTGTGATGGCCGTCACCCAAGCCTATCGCGAGGGCGGCAAGTATCTGGACCGGTTGTACAAATGGCTGGCCAAGGTCGGCATGGACTGGGTCAGGGCCAATGTGGTCGACGACCTCGAAAACCGGCGGGCATTGGTCGCGCGGTTCGAACTGTCGCAGAGCATCTATCGCAAGGACCCCTGGGCCGAGCATGTGCGCGACAAGGCGCCGAGCTATGCGCCGATTGCGGATTTCACCCTGGAGGCCGCGGAATGAGCTGGATCGACATCGGACGTATCGACGACGTGCCGCTGCGGGGCGCACGTCTGGTGAAAACCCGTCTTGGCTGCATCGCCATCTTCCGCACGGCCGAGGCGGAACTGTTCGCGGCCAGCAACGCCTGCCCCCACAAGGGCGGCCCGCTGTCCGAAGGCATCGTGCATGGCCAGTCGGTGACCTGCCCGCTGCACAACTGGGTGTTCGACCTGAATACGGGCGAGGCCCAAGGCGCGGATGAAGGCCGGATCACCACTTATCCGGTTCGGCTGGAGGCCGGGCGCATCCTGCTGGACGCTCGCGCCGTCACCGAGCGGAGCGCCGCGTGATGGACGGCTCGAACCTGCCGGAGGTCCGATCCACCTGCGCCTATTGCGGCGTGGGCTGCGGCGTGCTGCTGCGCCCGGACAGGGCCGGCGGTCTGACCGTGCGGGGCGACCCGGACCACCCGGCGAATTTCGGACGGTTGTGTTCCAAGGGTACCGCGCTGGGCGAAACGGTCGGGTTGGAGCACCGCCTGCTGACCCCGCGCGCCTTTGCCCGGGACGTGGGCTGGGACGAGGCGCTGCAACTGGTGGCCGACCGGTTCCGCGAAACGATTGCCGCGCATGGTCCCGACAGCGTGGCCTTCTATGTCTCGGGGCAGTTGCTGACCGAGGATTACTACGTGGCCAACAAGCTGATGAAGGGCTTCATCGGATCGGCCAATATCGACACCAATTCGCGGCTGTGCATGGCCTCGACCGTGGCCGGGCACAAGCGGGCCTTTGGCACCGACACCGTGCCCGGCACCTACGAGGACCTGGATCAGGCCGATCTGGTGGTGCTGGTCGGGTCGAACCTGGCGTGGTGCCACCCGGTTCTGTACCAGCGCGTCCTGGCGGCACGGCAGGCGCGCGGCACCCGGATCGTGGTGATCGATCCACGGCGCACCGCTAGCTGCGATCAGGCCGATTTGCATCTGGCGCTGAACCCGGGCAGCGACGTGGCGCTGTTCAACCGCCTTCTTGCGCGGATCCATCAGGGCGGTCATGTGCAGCCCGATTTCCTGACCCGGACCGAGGGCTTTTCCGACGCTCTGCACGCCGCACGGCGGGATGACCCAATACCCACGGGCCTGACCGAGGCGGAAATCGATGCCTTCTGCGATCTGTGGATCAAGACCCGGCGGGTCGTAACGGTGTTTAGCCAGGGGGTGAACCAGTCCTCTTGCGGCACCGACAAGGTGAACGCCATCCTCAACTGCCATCTGGCCACCGGTCGGATCGGGCATCCGGGCATGGGGCCGTTTTCCGTGACCGGCCAGCCCAATGCGATGGGCGGGCGCGAAGTGGGCGGGCTGGCCAACGCGCTGGCCTGCCATCTGGACATCGAAGACCCCGATCACCGGACCGCTGTGCAACAGTTCTGGCAAGCGCCGAAAATGCCCGAGCGCGCGGGCCTGAAGGCCGTCGACATGTTCCGCGCGGTCGAGACGGGCCGGATCAAGGCGCTGTGGATCATCCACACCAATCCGGCTGCGACCATGCCCGATGCCGACCGCGTGCGCCGCGCCATCGCCCGATGCCCCTTTGTCGTGGTCAGCGACATCACCCGGCAGACCGACACCGCCCGCCTGGCGCATGTTCTGCTGCCTGCCACCGGCTGGGCGGAAAAGGACGGCATTGTCACCAACTCGGACCGGACCATCAGCCGCCAGCGCGCGGTTCTGCCGCCCCCCGGTCAGGCCAGACCCGATTGGCAGATCCTGTCCGAGGTCGGCCGCAGAATGGGATTCGGCCCCGCGTTTCGCTATCGGTCCGAGGCGCAGATCTTCCGCGAACATGCGCGCCTGTCCGCGCTTGCCGCCGCATTGGGCAAGGATTTCGACATATCCGGCCTGTCCAACTTGTCCGATGACGACTATGCCTCGCTGACCCCGACCCGGTGGCCGGTCAACGGGCCTGGGGCGGACGGCCGCTTGTTCGGCGATGGGCGGTTCTTCCACGCGGACGGCAAGGCCCGGTTCGTACCCGTGACGCATCGCGGGCCGGCCGCACGCCCGACGCGGGACTATCCGTTCGTGCTGAACACCGGGCGCATTCGCGATCAATGGCACACGATGACCCGGTCGGGCCTGTCGCCGCGCCTGTCGGGCCATCTGGCGGAACCCTTTCTGGACCTGCATCCCGACGACGCGCTGCGCCTCGGCGTGCAGGTGGCCGATCTGGCCCAGGTCACCAGCCCCGTCGGGCGCGGTCTGTTCCGGGTGCGGATCACGGACACGGTCCGCCCGGGCCAGGTTTTCGCGCCGATGCACTGGACCGCCGAGACGGCGCCCGCATCGCGGGTGGACGCGCTGGTTCCCGGCCCCACCGATCCGGTCTCGGGCCAACCCGAAAGCAAGGCGGCCCCGGTCGCAGTTCGGCGGATGCAGGCCGCATGGTACGGCTTTGCGGTCTCGGGAACCGCGATTGCGCCCGATGTCGAGTATTGGGCCCGTGCCCGAACGACGGGGGGGTACCGAACCGAACTGGCCGGCTGCAATCCGATCCTCGATTGGGAGGCGACCGCGCGAACCTGGTTCGACCTGCCGGAGGCCCCGGTGGTGACCGTCTCGGATGCCGCGCGCGGCGCGCACCGGCTGGTCTTTACCGAGGGCGCGCGGCTCAGCGCCGTTCTGTTCGTGGCCAAATCGCCCGTCGCGCTGATGCGCGATCATGTGGCGTCGCTGCTGGGAGGCGAGGCGGGCGCGGTTCTCAGCGGCCGGGCGGCGCATGGCCTTGCCGATGCGGGGCCCGTCGTCTGTGCCTGTTTCGGGGTCGGGCGAAAGACGGTCGCGCAGGCGATCCGGTCAGGTGCGGCCCGGACCTTGGACGAACTTGGCGCCGCGGTGCAGGCGGGAACCAATTGCGGGTCCTGCCGCCCCGAACTGGCCGAGCTCTTGCGCCTGCATGCACCGAATGGCACGCGGGCCCAAAACGCCCCGGCCTGAGCGCGCGGGCGCAGGGCGTCAGCCGGCTGCGGGCCTATTTCTGCAGCACATAGATTCCGGGCGCATCGGCCAGAGCCGGCCCCATCGGCGGTGGCGGCACCGGCGCCCCCGACCGGGCGTCCAGCCAGGCGACCCAGTCCAGCCACCACGACCCGTCTTTTCTGGGGGCCGAGGCCTGCCAGGTTTCAGGGTCGACATAGCGGTCGTCGTGCTTGGCCGTGGCAATCTGATAGCTACGCCCGGCATGTCCCGGCTCGGACACGATCCCGGTGTTGTGGCCCCCGGTGGTCAGCACGAATGTCAGCTCGGTGTCCAGGTACAGGTGCATCTTGTAGACCGACCGCCAGGGCGCGACGTGGTCCTTGACCGTTCCCACCGAAAAGACCGGCACGCGAATGTCGGACACCGAGATCGGCCGGCCATCCACCACGAACCGGCCCTCGGTCAGGTCGTTGTTCAGATACAGCTTGCGCAGGTATTCGGAATGCATCCGAAAGGGCATCCGGGTACCGTCGGCGTTCCAGGCCATCAGGTCGAACATCACCGGCGGGTCGCCCATCAGATAGCGATGCACCATCCGCGACCAGATCAGGTCGACCGAACGGATCATCTGGAACGCCCCCGACATCTGCGTCGTGTCCAGATAACCCTGGTCCCACATCATGTCCTCGAGGAAGGTGACCTGACTTTCGTTGATGAACAGCTGCAATTCCCCGGGTTCGGTAAAGTCGATCTGCGAGGCGAAAAACGTCAGCGAAGCAAACGGGTGCTGCCCATCGCGTTCCAGCGCCGCGGCGGCGATCGACAGCAGGGTTCCGCCCAGACAGTAGCCGACGCCGTGGATCTTTCGGTCGGGGGTGATGGACCGGACCGCGTCGATCGCATCCAGAACGCCCATTTTGCGATAGTCGTCCATCCCCAGGTCGCGATCTTCGGCGCCCGGGTTGCGCCAGGACACCATGAACACGGTATATCCCTGCGCGATCAGGAACTTGACCATCGAGTTGTGCGGCGACAGGTCGAGTATGTAGTATTTCATGATCCAGGCCGGAATGAACAGCACCGGCTCGGGCCGGACCTTGTCGGTTGTGGGCGTGTACTGGATCAGCTCGATCAGGTGGTTGCGATAGACCACCTTGCCCGGGGTTGCGGCCAGTTCGTGCCCGGGGCGGAACTCCTCGGCCCCGGCGGGGGGCATGCCGCCCTGCTGCCGTCTCAGATCGTCCAGCCAGGCCTGAAAGCCCCGAACCAGATTGGCCCCGGCCTCTTCGCGGGTTCGGGCCAGCACCTGCGGGTTGGTCAGCAGAAAGTTCGAGGGCGAAAATACGTCCAGCATCTGCCGGGTGGCGAATTCCACGACGTTTTCATGCGGTTTGGTGACCCCGCGCACGCCCGTGGTCGCATTGTGCCACCATTGCTGGTTCAGCAGAAAGGACTGGTGGATCAGGTTGTACGGCCATGTCTGCCAGGACGCGTCCGCGAATCTGCGGTCCTGCGGCAGCGGCTCGATGCACGGTTCGCAGGTTTGACCGGGTACGGCCGCCTTGGCGGCAAAACCCGACAGGCGCAGACCCTTGCGGATCGCCTTCTCCCACAACTGCACCTGTTTTCCGGGCGAGACCGCCAGATGGGTCGCCCAGTCCAGATAGGCCCCGGCCAGCGCCGCCGGTGACAGCCCCCCGGTGACCTTGGCCATCTGCGCCTTGACCGCCCGGTCCAGAACCGGGACCGCCGCGCTTGTCTGATCTTCGGCGGCGCAGGCCGGTGACCCCGGGGCGCTGGTGTCATTGCCGGGGCGGGCTGCCATGGATTTGATCGGACCGGTCCGCGGGTCGGCGTTTTTTGCCTCTTTGGCGGTCATGGCGGCACGCTCCTCTTTGCACCTGCAGCATCAATACTTATACCCGAAGATGGGTTTGTTGTTGATCGGGATCAATTCCCCGGAACCGGGACCTGGATATGACAGCGTCGGGCGGGTCGGGCTTTGCCTGCACGTCGCGTGTTCGGTGCGGATCGACCGAAATCGGCGGGGTTCGTCGGACCCCAGTCAGGAGATTGACCATGCGTATGAAGAAACTGGGCGCGCTGGCCATTGCACTGATCGCCGTCATGGGCGGGGCCTATCTATACTGGCAATACGCTCTGTCGCCGACGCTTCCGCAGGGCATCGCCGGGTCCAATGGCCGGCTCGAGGCGGAACGGATCGACGTGGCGTCGAAATATCCCGGGCGGGTGGCCGAGGTGCTGGTGACCGAAGGGCAATGGGTGCAGGCCGGCCAGATCCTTGCGCGGATGGATGCATCCGAGGTCGATGCCCAGCTGCTCGAGGCCGAAGCGGCCGTGGTTCAGGCCGAACAGCAGAAGTTGCAGGCCCAGGCCTTGCTGCGGCAGCGCCGGGCCGAACTGGACTTTGCCAAATCCGAATATGACCGGACCCGCAAGCTGGCCGACAAGGGGCATGTTTCGCAGGAACAGGTGGACCAGGCTCGGACCGTACTGGCCACGGCCGAGGCCGGCGTCGTGGCGGCCGAGGCCGGTATCGATCTGGCTGATGCGGCGATCAAATCGGCCCAGGCCACCGTCGCGCGGCTGCAAAGCATACGTTCGGACGCCGATCTGACTGCGCCCATCGACGGGCGTGTGCAGTACATTCTGGCTCATGCCGGCGAGGTCGTGGCCGCCGGCGGCCGGGTGGTGACCCTGACCGACCTGACCGATCTGTACATGAACATCTACCTGCCCGCGCGCGAGGCGGGTCTGCTGGCTCTGCAATCCGAGGCCCGGATCATCCTGGACCCTGTCCCCGACTATGTGATCCCCGCCACCGTGACCTTCGTTGCCAGCAAGGCCCAGTTCACCCCGAAATCGGTCGAAACCGCCGAAGAGCGCGATCAGCTGATGTTCCGGGTCAAGCTGTCCATTCCCGAACAGCTTGCCAATCGGTATCGCGACCGGGCCAAGGCCGGGGTTCTGGGCATGGGCTATGTGCGGCTGGACGAGACCGTGGACTGGCCCGAGTGGCTGCAGGTGAAGCTTCCGCAATGACACGGGATGCCGTCGCCAGCCTGACCGGAGTTTCGCACCGATACGGTGCGACTGCGGCCCTGAGCGACCTTTCGCTGGACATTCCGTCCGGCTGCATGGCCGGCCTGATCGGCCCTGACGGCGTCGGCAAGTCCACGTTGCTGGCGTTGGTTTCGGGGGTGCGCAAGCTGCAGGACGGCGGCATCACCGTTCTGGGCGGAGACATAACGGCCCCGGCGCATCGCCGGGTCTGCAGCCGCCGGATCGCCTATATGCCGCAAGGGCTGGGGCGCAACCTGTATCCCACCCTGTCGGTCTATGAAAATCTGGACTTTTTCGGCCAGCTGTTCGGCCAGTCGCGGGCGGAACGTCACGCCCGCATCATGACCCTGTTGCAGGCCACGGGGCTGGCGCCTTTTCCCGATCGGCCGGCCGGCAAGCTGTCGGGCGGCATGAAGCAGAAACTGTCGCTGTGTTCGGCGCTGATCCACGACCCGGATCTGGTGATCCTGGACGAGCCGACCACCGGCGTCGATCCCCTGTCACGCCGGCAGTTCTGGGACCTGATCGCGACGATCCGCGAAACCCGCCCCGGCATGAGCGTGCTGGTCTCCACCGCCTACATGGAAGAGGCCGAGCGGTTCGACTGGCTGGCCGCGATGAACGCCGGCCGCATCATCGCCACCGGGTCCCCGGACGAGATCCGCGCACGGACGGGCCAGCCGACGCTGGAACAGGCGTTCATCGACCTGCTGCCGGAAGCCGAACGCCGAAATCACCGGTCGGTCGAGGTGCCACCGCGCCCGGACCGGGACGGACCGCCCGCCATCGAGGCCCGCGGCCTGACCCGGCGGTTCGGCGATTTCACCGCCGTGGATCACGTCGATTTCCAGATCCGGCCGGGCGAGATCTTCGGGTTTCTCGGCTCGAACGGATGCGGCAAGACCACCACGATGAAGATGCTGACCGGGTTGCAGACCGCCAGCGAGGGCCAGGCCCTGCTGTTCGGCGAGCCGCTGGACCCCGACGACATGGCCACCCGACGGCGGGTGGGGTACATGTCGCAATCCTTTTCGCTGTATTCCGAACTGAGCGTTCGCCAGAACCTGGACCTGCATGCGCGGCTGTACCATCTGCCGCCGGATCGCCGGGACGAAAGGGTCGCGCAGATGCTGCAGGATTTCGACCTGCAGCCGCATGCCGACAAGCTGCCCGACGGCCTGCCGCTGGGCATCCGTCAGCGGCTGCAGCTGGCCGTCGCGGTTCTGCACGCGCCCGAGGTGCTTATTCTGGACGAACCGACATCGGGCGTCGATCCGGTGGCCCGCGACGGGTTCTGGCAGTACCTGATCCGCTTGTCCCGCGACGAGGGCGTGACGATTTTCGTGTCCACCCATTTCATGAACGAAGCGGAACGGTGCGACCGGATCTCGTTGATGCATGCGGGCCGGGTTCTGGCGGTCGGCGCCCCGTCCGAGCTGGTCCGGCAGCGCGGCGCGGCGACGCTGGAAGACGCCTTCGTGGGCTATCTGCAAGAGGCCGCCGGCCCCGATACGGCAAGCCCTGTGCAGCCGTCCGAAATGCCCCACCGCAACGGCGCCGCGTCGGACCGGTCGTTCGATCCGATGCGCCTGTGGGCTTTCGCGCGACGCGAAGCCATCGAGATTCTGCGCGATCCTCTGCGGCTGACCTTTGCGCTGCTGGGGCCGGTGATCCTGTTGCTGACCTTCGGCTATGGCATCTCGTTCGATGTCGAGGACCTGCCCTTTGCGGTTCTGGACCAGGATCAGAGTGCGGAAAGCCGCACCCTGACCGAGGCGTTCTCGGGGTCGCGATTTTTCGTCGAGCAGCCCCCCGTTGCAACACCGGCCGAACTGGCCACCCGGCTGCAAAGCGCCCGGATCGTTCTAGGCCTTGATATCCCGCCCGATTTCGGGCGGTCGCTGCTGAGTGGCGAAACCCCCGAAATCCGCGTGGACATCGACGGCGCCATGCCGTTTCGGGCGGAAACCGTGCGCGGTTACCTGCAGGGCGCCGGGGCCTCGTATCTGGCCGGGCTTGCCGCGCAAGGCCGGATCCCTGCGATGTCGGCCGCTCCGGTCTCGGTCGAGACGCGGTTCCGCTACAATCAGGCGTTCAAGAGCGTATTTGCGATGATCCCGTCTGTGATCATGCTGATGCTGGTGCTGATCCCGTCGATGATGTCGGCCATCGGGGTGGTGCGCGAAAAGGAAACCGGCTCGATCGCGAATTTCCGCTCGACGCCCGCGTCCCGGACCGAGTTCCTGTTGGGCAAGCAACTGCCCTATGCGGCGGTTGCGATGATCAGCTTCTTCAGCCTGGTCGCGGTGTCCTACGCTGTGTTCGGGGGCAGCATCAAAGGGTCGGTGTCGGCCCTTGTCGTCGGCAGCCTGCTGTATGTTCTGGCGACGACGGGCTTCGGAGTGCTGATTTCCACCTTCACCCGGACCCAGATCGCCGCAACCTTCGCCGCGGCCATCGTCTCGATCATCCCGGCCATCAACTTCTCGGGCCTGCTTGTGCCCGTGTCTTCGCTGTCCACGGGTGGGCAGCTGGCCGGGCGGCTGTTCCCGTCGGCCTGGTACGAGCAGATCAGCGTCGGCACCTTCGCCAAGGGGTTGGGTTTTGCCGATCTGTGGCCCAACCACCTGGTTCTGGCCGGGTTCTTCGTCCTGTTCGTCACCGCGTCGATTCTGTTGCTGAACAAGCAGGAGGCCTGAGATGCGCGCCTGGGTCCGAAACGTTCTGCTGCTGAGCCGGAAAGAGTTGAGAAGCCTGCGGGCCGATCCGGTGATGTTCGTCCTGATCTTCTATGTGTTCAGCGTCGCGGTCTATCTGGTGGCAACCGGCGTCCGGCTCGAGGTGACGAACGCATCGGTCGCCTATGTCGATCAGGACCGGTCGGCGCTGAGCCGGCAGATCGTCGGGGCGATCCTGCCCCCCAACTTCAAACCCCCCGAAGAGATCCGCGCCGACGCGGTGGACGCTGCGATGGATTCGGGCCGCTTTGTTTTCGTCCTGTCCTTTCCGCCATCTTTCGAAGCCGACGTCCTGCGCGGCCGCACCCCTGCCGTGCAACTGAACGTGGACGCAACCGCCATGGCGCAGGCCGGCAACGGGGCGGCCTTTCTGCAGCAGATCATCCGCGAGGAAACCGTCAGGTTCCTGACGGAGACGGGCAGCGACGTGCAGGCGCCCATGGATATGGTCGTGCGCATCCGGTTCAACCCGAACCTGAACGCCGTCTGGTTCTCGTCGGTCATGCAGATCATCAACAACATCTCGATCCTGTCGGTCCTGCTGACCGGCGCCGCGCTGATCCGCGAGCGCGAGCATGGAACCATCGAACATCTGCTGGTCATGCCCGTCACCCCGTCCGAGATCATGACAGCCAAGATCTGCGCCAACGGTCTGGCCATCATCGTGGCCGCCATCCTGTCGCTGTGGCTGGTGGTTCAGACGGCCCTGAACGTGCCGGTTGCGGGCTCGGTTCCGCTGTTCGTGCTGGGCGCCGTCATCTACCTGGCCTCGGTGACCGGGTTGGGCATCCTGCTGGCGACCTTCACGTCGTCGATGCCCCAGTTCGGCCTGCTGGCGCTGCCGGTGCTGATCGTGATGAACCTGCTGTCGGGCAGTACGACCCCGATGGAAAGCATGCCGGACTGGCTGCGCATGGCGATGCAGATGTCCCCCTCGACCCATTTCGTTGCCTTTGCCCAGGCCATCCTCTATCGCGGGGCCGGTCCTGCGATTGTCTGGCCGCAGATGGCGATCATGGCAGGTCTGGGGGCGGCTTTCTTCGCGCTGGCCCTGCGCCGGTTCCGACAGTCGATGGCCTCGGCCCGGTGACATGGTCCCGAACCGTCCTGCGGAATGGCCGAAACCGATGTGTCCCGCCGCGCGATCTGCCGAATGTCTCTGGGTCCAAAGAAGGATGGTGCCGCTGAAGGGACTCGAACCCCCGACCCCATCATTACGAATGACGTGCTCTACCAGCTGAGCTACAGCGGCATCCTTCTTGCGTCATGGGCCGTGATGGCCCTGCGGGTCCCTGCACCTTGTCCGACCGGGGCAATCGTGGCCGGACGCGTCGGTGGAGGCGACCTCGGGGCGTCCCTTAAACCAAGGCTTGCCGCCTTGCAAGAGCGATTGGCGGCCTGACCCGTGACCTTGGGTCGGTGGCGTGGCGCAATCGGCCCCTTGATGAAAGACGCCGGGATTCAGGCGCGTCGTTCGCCGATCGACGCCACACCCAGCACCGAGAGAACTTTGGCCTCGATATGCTCGGCGTTCATGCCCGCGACCGCGTACATGTCGGCGGGGCTGGCCTGGTCGATGAAAATGTCCGGCAATACCATCGAGCGGTATTTCAGGCCGCGGTCGAACACGCCCTCATCCGCCAGCAGCTGCGCCACGTGGCTGCCGAACCCGCCGATGGCGCCTTCCTCGATGGTGATCAGCGCTTCGTGGTTGGCGGCCAGGTCCAGGATCAGGTCGCGGTCCAGCGGCTTGGCGAACCGGGCGTCGGCGATGGTCGGCGTGATGCCGCGGGCGGCCAGAGATTCGGCGGCCTTCTGTACCTCGGCCAAGCGCGTGCCGAAGGACAGGATCGCCACCCGCGCCCCCGACTGGATCAGGCGACCCTTGCCGATTTCCAGAACCCGCCCGCGTTCGGGCAGATCGACGCCCACGCCCTCGCCCCGCGGATAGCGGAACGCGATCGGTCCGTCGTTGTGCGCGGCGGCGGTGGCGACCATGTGCACCAGCTCGGCCTCGTCGGCGGCGGCCATCACCACCATGCCCGGCAGGTTGGACAGGTAGGCGATGTCGAACGACCCGGCATGGGTCGCGCCATCGGCGCCCACCAGCCCCGCGCGGTCGATGGCAAAGCGCACCGGCAGGCGCTGGATCGCCACGTCGTGCACCACCTGGTCATAGCCGCGCTGCAAAAACGTGGAATACATCGCGCAGAACGGCTTCATCCCCCCCGCCGCCAGCGCGGCCGAGAAGGTGACCCCGTGCTGCTCGGCAATCGCCACGTCGAAACAGCGCGACGGGTAGCGTTCGGCGAACAGGTTCAGCCCGGTGCCGTCGGGCATCGCCGCGGTCACCGCCACGATCTTGTCGTCGCGGCTGGCCTCGTCCACCAGGGTCTTGCCGAAGACCGAGGTGTAGGACGGCGCGTTCGACGGCGCCTTCTGCTGCTTGCCGGTGACCACGTCGAACTTGGCGGTGGCATGGCCCTTGTCGCGGGCCTGCTCGGCCGGGGCATAGCCCTTGCCCTTTTTGGTCAGCGCGTGGATCAGGATCGGCCCGGTCGCCCGCGCCTTGACCGTGCGCAGCACCGGCAGCAATTGGTCCAGGTCATGCCCGTCGATCGGGCCGACATAGGAGAATCCCAGCTCTTCGAACAGCGTGCCGCCCACGGCCATGCCCTTGAGCATCTCCTTGGCGCGCTTGGCGCCTTCGCGGAACGGTTCGGGCAGCAGCGACACCGCCCCCTTGGCGGCGGCCTTCAGATCGTGGAACGGCTCTTCGGCATAGATGCGCGAAAGATAGTTCGACAGCGCACCCACGGGCGGGGCGATGCTCATCTCGTTGTCGTTCAGGATCACGATCAGGCGTTTTTTCAGGTGGCCGGCGTTGTTCATCGCCTCGAAGGCCATCCCGGCCGACATCGACCCGTCGCCGATCACCGCGATCGCGTCGCCCAGCCCCTCGGGCGTGACCCCGCCCAGGTCGCGCGCCACGGCAAAGCCCAGCGCCGCGCTGATCGAGGTTGAACTGTGCGCCGCGCCGAACGGGTCATAGGGGCTTTCGCTGCGTTTGGTGAACCCGCTGAGGCCGCCCTTCTGGCGCAGGGTGCGGATGCGGTCGCGCCGCTCGGTCAGGATCTTGTGGGGGTAGCACTGGTGCCCGACATCCCAGATGATCTTGTCGCGCGGCGTGTCGAACACCGCGTGCAGGGCCACGGTCAACTCGACCACGCCCAGCCCCGCGCCCAGATGCCCGCCGGTCACCGATACGGCCGAGATCGTCTCGGCCCGCAACTCGTGTGCCAGCTGATGCAGCTGCGCGTCCGAAAACTGCTTGAGATCCGCCGGGCGGTTCACAAGGTCCAGAAGCGGGGTGTTCGGACGGTCTGACATGGCATCCCTTACGGTTCAGCTTTCACGCGCAATAACGAAGCGGGCGGCTTCCTTCAAGGTTTCGGCCCGCTCTCCGTAACTGTCGAGCGCGGCGCAGGCTTCATCGACCAGCTCAGCCGCGCGCGCCTTCGCCGCATCCAGACCCAGCAGCGAAACGAAAGTTGCCTTGCCCGCCTCGGCATCCTTTTGCAGGCGCTTTCCCGCCTTTTGGGCATCGCCCTCGACATCCAAGATGTCGTCGGCGATCTGGAAAGCAAGACCCAGCGCCCGGGAATACTGACGCATGCGTTCGGGGTTTTCGCCGGCCAGCCGGGCTCCGGCACAGCCGGACCATTCGATCAAGGCCCCGGTCTTGCCGGCCTGAAGCCGGGTGATGTCCTCCAGCGAGAGCGGTTGCTGCGCCGTCTCGGCCGCAATGTCCAGCGCCTGCCCCAGCACCATGCCGCGCGCGCCCGCCGCCTGCGCCAGCGTCAGGGCCAGGTCGGCACGGATCTCGGCCGGCCCCACTTCGGGGCGGGCGCACAGCTCGAACGCCAGCGCCTGCAAAGCGTCGCCAGCCAGAACCGCGATGCCGTCGTTCCATTGCTTGTGCACGGTCGGACGACCGCGCCGCAGGTCATCATTGTCCATGCAGGGCAGATCGTCATGCACCAGGCTGTAGGCGTGCAGCGCCTCGATCCCGGTCGCGGGCCAGATCGCGCAGGTCTCGTCCATTCCGTGCAGCCGGGCGCTTTCCAGCACCAGGAATCCGCGCAGCCGCTTGCCGCCCTGCGTGGCATAGGCCATCGCGTGGGTGACATCGACATCGTCCAGCGCGCCAAGAACCAGATCGAACTGCGCCTGGATCAGCGCCGCATCCTGCACCAGCCTTTCGGAAAACATTACAGACCTTCGACAGGGGTCGTCCCGGTGGGCTGACCATCGGCATCCAGCGTGATGGCGGCCACTTTCTCCTCGGCGCGCTTCAGCTCGTCCTCGCAGCGTTTCTTCAGCTTGGCGCCGCGCTCGTACAGGGCGATCGACTGGTCCAGCGCCACGTCGCCGCGCTCCAGCTGGCCGACCACGGCCTCCAGCTCTTTCATCGCCTGTTCGAATGTCATCTGTTCAACGGGGGTCTCGGTCATCGGGCTGCCTTCATCAGTTCTTCAACATGGGCGCGTGTGGCCTCGGCCAGTGCGTTCAGATCATACCCGCCTTCCAAAGTCGAGACGATACGGCCCCCACATAATTCATCGGCGATCCGGCACAGCTGCGCGGTGATCCAGGCGAAATCGTCGGTGGACCAGTTCAGATTGGCCAGCGGATCGTCCTGATGGGCGTCGAATCCGGCCGAGATGATGATCAGCTCGGGCTTGAACGCGCGCAGCCGGGGAAAGGCCTGCGCCTCGTAGGCCGCGCGCATCTCGGCCCCGCCGGTGCCGGGGGCCAGCGGGATGTTCAAGATGGTGTCATGCGCCCCGGTTTCATCCGGCCGTCCCGAACCCGGCCACAGCGGCATCTGCTGGCTGGTGATCACCAGCGCGCGGGCCTCGTCCCAAAGCAGATCCTGCGTGCCATTGCCGTGATGCACGTCGAAATCCACCACCGCGATCCGATCCAGCCCGTGATGATCCAGCGCATGTTTCGCCGCCAGAGCGGCATTTCCGAACAGGCAGAACCCCATGGCGGTTTCCCGTTCGGCGTGATGGCCGGGCGGCCGAATGGCGCAAAACGCATTCGGCGCCTCACCGCCCAGCACCATGTCCACCGCCCGCACCACGGCCCCCGCCGCCCGATAGGCCGCATCGACCGAGCCGGGTGACATGAACGTATCCCCGTCGATTTGGCGAAATCCCTCGGTGGGGCGGCTGTCACGGATTTCGCGGATGTATCTCTCGGGATGGATGCGCAGCAGATCATCATCCGCCGCCAGCGGCGCGGTCACCCGCTGCAGGTCCAGCGGCTCCAGCGCATGCAGGATATGTTCCAGCCGGGCCACCCGCTCGGGGTGCCCTTCGGGGGTGACATGACCCAGACAGTCGGCATGCGTCAAAACAGCAGTCTTCATGAAACTCCCCCACTTCATCTGGCCAAAAATATCCTCGCCGAAGGCAAGAAAACGCCGCGCAGCGGCAAAATCAATCCGGCGCCAGCATATAGCCCGCGCCCCGAACCGTCTGCAGATAGCGCGGCTGCTTGGGGTCCTGCTCGATCTTGCGGCGCAGGCGCGTGATCTGCACGTCCACCGCACGTTCCTGCGCCTGCCCCTTGTCGCGCCCCAGTTCCTCGACCAGCTTCGACCGGCTGATCGGCTCGCCCGGCTGTGCCGAGAAGATCTTCATCAGCTGGCTTTCGGTGGCGGTCAGCCGCACCGGCTCTTCGCCCTGCCACATCTCGCCGCGTTCGATGTCATAGCGGATCGGCCCCAGATGCAGGATCTTGGTGGCGGTGTTCTGCGCGGTGGTTTCCGGCATCCGCCGCAGGATCGCGTTGATCCGCAGCAACAGTTCCTTGGGCTCGAACGGTTTGGCCAGGTAATCATCGGCCCCGGCTTCCAACCCGGCGATCCGGTGCTCGGTCTCGCCGCGTGCCGTCAGCAGCAGGATCGGCGTGTCATGCGTCTCGCGCAGGGCCCGGGTCAGGCTGACGCCATCCTCGCCCGGCATCATCACGTCCATCACGATCAGGTCGAAATCCAGCCCTGACAGGACCCGCCGCGCATGGGCGGCATCACGCGCCGCCGTCACCAGAAATCCGCTGCGCATCAAGAATTTCTTGAGCAGATCGCGGATACGTTCATCGTCATCGACGATCAGAAGGTGGGCGTCCACATCGCTCATGAAGTTGAATCCCGCAGTTTCACATAGGCCCGACGCATATCAGCATCCATCATCGCTTCAAGAACTTTGCGGAATCCGGCAACCGCCTCGGGGCCGGCATCCTTGTAGGCCGCGCGCATCCGGGCGCGCTGGGCGTCCGACAGCTGCGCTTCCAGCGCCTTGCCCTTTTCGGTCAGGTACAGGTGGCGTTCGCGCTTGTCGACGGTGCCGACCCGGCTCTCGACCAGGCCGTCGTCGATCAGCGTGCGCAGCACCCGGTTCAGCGACTGCTTGGTCACCCCCAGGATCGCCAGCAGGTTGTTCACCGTGGTGCCAGGCGCGCGGTTGATGAAATGGATCGCTCGGTGATGCGCCCGGCCATAGGCCATTTCGCTCAGTATGCGGTCGGGGTCGGCGGTAAAGCCGCGATAGGCGAAGAACATCGCCTCGATCCCCTGCCGAAGCTGTTCGTCCGTCAGAAACAACAGGCTTTCTCCGCCAAAGACCGGGGCGGGGCGGATCTCGGACATATCGGGCCTCATTCGTTACACGCCCCGACTTTAAGTCAGCGTTATTGACATTCCAAGGGCGGACAGGTATCGAATCGCAGTTTTTGCGCAATTTTGTGTCCGGGTCGGACCTAATTGACGCAACAATCGGAAATGTGGCCCGGGTCAGGAGGTTTCGGATGGCGGGATATGACGATCGTGACGGTGTCATCTGGATGGATGGCGAATTTGTGCCCTGGCGCGATGCCAAGGTGCATGTCCTGACCCATGCGATGCACTATGCCAGCTCGGTCTTCGAAGGCGAGCGCGCCTACAACGGCAAGATCTTCAAAAGCCGCGAACATTCCGAGCGGTTGATCAAATCGGCCGAGGCGCTGGACATGCCGATGCCCTACACGGTCGATCAGATCGAGGCCGCCAAGGCCGAAACGCTGGAAAAAAGCGGCCTCAAGGACGCATATGTGCGCGCGCTGGTCTGGCGCGGCTCGGGCGAGGACATGGGCGTGGCCTCGGCGCGCAACCCGGTGCGCATGGCCATCGCGGTCTGGCCCTGGGGCGCCTATTACGGTGACGCCAAGATGCAGGGCGCCAAGCTGGACATCGCTGAATGGAAACGGCCCAGCCCGGAAACCATCCCGGTCCATGCCAAGGCGGCGGGGCTGTACATGATCTGCACCATCTCCAAGCACAAGGCCGAGGCCAAGGGCTGTTCGGATGCCTTGTTCATGGATTACCGCGGTTATGTGGCCGAGGCGACCGGTGCCAACGTGTTCTTCGTCAAGGATGGCGAGGTGCATACGCCGCTGGCCGACTGCTTCCTGAACGGGATCACCCGCCAGACGGTGATCCAGATGCTGAAAGACAAAGGCATCACCGTCCACGAACGCTACATCCTGCCCGAGGAGATGGCCGATTTCGAACAGTGCTGGCTGACCGGCACCGCGGCCGAGGTTACGCCGGTGGGCCAGATCGGAGAGTATACTTTCGAGGTCGGCGACCTGACCCGCGAGATCGCCAACGATTACGAACAGCTGGTCCGCAGCTGATCCGACATCCGCGCGGGCGGTGGCCGACCGGCCTTGCCGCCCGTCCGGGGTTTGTTGCAGATCGTCCGCTGCGCTGGACGGTCGGGTGCGAATCCGTATCCTTGGCGCATGTTGGACCTGCTCAGCGATATCCTGACGCGCCTGTCCCTGCGGGGTACCCTGTATTTCCGCACCTCGTTCACGCCGCCCTTCGGCGTGCAGGTGCCTGCATTCGAAAACGTCGCCCGGTTTCACTTCGTCCAGCGCGGAGAGCTGAAGGTGCATGTGTCCACCACCGGCGAGACCCTGCGGTTGCGGCAGGGGGATCTGATCCTGATCCCGCACGGAGCCGCGCATGCGCTGCTGTGCAACGAGGTCCGGCCCGTGGATGCTCTGCCGCTGGAGCAGGTCCTGGACCGGGCCGGCTACAAAGGTGACGGTGTGCTGGTCTATGGCGGAGCCGAGCAGGACCGCGACACGCAACTGATCTGCGGGCATTTCTCGTTTGCCGGTCCGGCCGGGCGGCGCGGCACCGGGCATATGCTGATCGACCGTCTGCCGCCCTATATCCTGATCGAGAATTACGGCGAATCCGCCGGGGCCTGGATCGAGGCGACGCTGCGGATGATCGAATCCGAGGTTGCGGGCGCCCGGATCGGCGGGGACCTGATCGCGCTGAAACTGTCCGAGGTTCTGTTCGCCCAGGCGATCCGCGCCTATCTGAAACATCAAAGCCCCACCGATGCGGCCCTGTCGGGCTTCGCCGATCCACGTATCTCGCGCGCGCTGGGCGCCTTCCACCGCGACCCGGCCCGCGAGTGGAGCGTGGCATCGCTGGCGCGTGAAGCCGGCATGTCGCGCACGACCTTCGCGCAGCTGTTCACCCAGAAGATGGGCGCCACGCCCATGCAATACCTGACCGACTGGCGTATGCAGATCGCCTGCCACGGACTGATCGAAAGCCGCTGGAACGTGGCCGACGCGGCGGCTCAGGTCGGTTATGCCTCCGAGGCGGCGTTTTCGCGGGTTTTCAAGAAGCAGATCGGTCTGTCTCCGGCCGCCTACAGGGCGATGCACTGATCCGGCGAACTGGCGGACGATCTGCAAGATATTTCAAACGATCTGGGCTGCTGCGTTCGGGCTGGCGAACATATCCTTGATCCATCGTCAATCAAGGAAAGGAAACTTCATGTCTCTGCGTTTCGTTACCCGCACCATTCATGCCTATCTGGACTACCCGGTTGCCCTGGCCCTGATGGGGTTGCCATTTCTTCTGGGACTGGGCGCGTCGAACCCGATTGCGCTGTGGCTGTCGGTGGCCACCGGCGTGGCGGCTTTCGTGCTGACGGTGCTGACGGATCATCACCTGGGCGTCTGGCGCGTGCTGCCCTACAGGTTTCACCTGGCCGTCGATCTGCTGGTGGGGCTCACCTTCCTGTTCGCGCCCAGCCTGTTCGGCTTCACCGGTCTGGATGCGGTCTACTACTGGCTGAATGGCGCCGCTGTGGTGGCCGTAATCTCGCTCAGCGCGCCTGACCAGACAGCCACCGCCTGACCCCTTGCTCCGGCCATTTGGCCGGGGCGAATTTTGGTCTTGAAAAGTCCGACAGAAACTGTCAGTTTTAGCCCAACGCCAGATACCCCGGTATCAAGCCTTTGATTCCGAGACGGCCTGCACGCCAAGCCGTACACCCGCGAGGGCGCGCCACCGTCTCGGAAACGATCTCGGAAAGGCTCCGCGATGCGCGACCCGATACTTGAACTTCTGTCCAGTTCAGACCTGCCCCTTGGCAGCGGGTGCTGCGCCGATGGCGACCTGGTGGCCTACCTGGACTGCAAATGCCAGGACGGACGCTGTGACCGGGCGGCCGGGGTCGCGGACGCCCGGATCGCCACTGTCCCACAGAGCACGCCGGCGGCACCGGCAAGTGGTGCCGTCCCGCGTTGACCGATCAGAAATCGACGCCGCGCTGGGCCTTGATGCCGGCCTGGAACGGGTGCTTCTCCTCGGTCATTTCGGTGACCAGATCGGCATAGTCGCGCAGCGCCTGCGGCGCGTCGCGGCCGGTCAGGAACACGCTGGTCCGGTCCGAGCGGGCCTTCAGCCCCTCGATCACCGCGTCCACCGACAGATATTCATAGCGTAGGGCGATGTTGATCTCGTCCAGCACCACAAGGTCATAGTCGCCGCTGGACATCAGGTCGCGCGCCTTGTCGAAGGCGGCGGTGGCGGCGGCGATGTCGCGCTCGCGGTCCTGGGTGTCCCAGGTGAAGCCTTCGCCCATCGTGTGCCAGGTGACCAGATCGCGCTCTTCGAAGAACCGCCGCTCGCCGGTCTTCCATTTGCCCTTGATGAACTGCACCACGGCGACCTTGTGGCCCCAGCCCAATGCGCGGATCACCACGCCGAACGCGGCCGAGGATTTGCCCTTGCCCTTGCCGGTGTTGATCAGCACCAGCCCGCGGCCGGGATCCACGGCCTCGGACACTTTCTTGCGGTGCTGGGCCTGCACCTGTTGCATCTTCTGTTTGTGGTCCCGTGCGTCGCTCATGGCAAAACCTCGTTGATTGTCCGCGCCACCCTAGGCGATGGGCGCGAAAGGTAAAGTCAGGGTTTGTGATCGGTCAGCGACCGCGCCTTGCCGCGTTCCAGACCCAGCTGGTGTTCGCGCCAGATCACCACCGCATTGCCGGCGATCACCAGCGCCGCCCCCAGCAGGATCGCCAGGGTCGGCAGCTCGTCGAACCAGACATAGCCGATGAAGATCGCAAACAGCATCGACGTATAGTCATAGGGCGCCAGCATCGAGGCCTGCCCGAACCGGTAGGACGAGGTCACCAGAATCTGCGCAACGCCGCCGATCAACCCCATCGTGATCAGGATCAGCAGCTGGTTCAGGGTCGGCATGGTCCAGCCCCAGAACACGGTCAGCGCTGACAGCAGCGTGGCGGTCATCGAGAAATAGAAGACGATCGCGGCGGGGTGATCGACCTGCACCAGTTGCCGGATGTGGATCTGTACAAAGCCACGGGCCACGGTCGCGCCCAGCACGCACAGCGCGCCGATCGTGGCGCCGGTGCCCAGATCGGCCGAGCCCAGCCGGGGCCAGATCATGATCAGCACACCCAGCAGCCCGATCGCCACCGCGCCGATGCGGATCAGGCGGATGCGCTCGCCCAGCAGCAGCGCCGCAAGAATCAGGGTGAAGATCGGGGTGGCATAGCCGATCGCCGTGACCTCGGGCAGGGGCAGCAGGCTGAGCCCGGTGAAGGTCAGGCCCATGGCGGTGGTGCCCAGCACTCCGCGCCAGAAATGGCCCATGGGTTTCCTGACGACGAAGCCCTGCGCCAGTTCCCCGCGCGAGATCAGCCAGGCCACGATCACCGGCACCGCGAAAAGCGAACGGAAAAACACCATCTGGCCCGGCGGGAAATCGGCCGACAGCGCCTTGACCAGCGCCGACATCGCCGTGAACAGGAACAGCGCGCTGAGTTTCAGCGTCACGGCCAGCACGGGGCGATGAGAGGTCAGGGATTGGGCCATCGGCGCGACCCTGCGCCTTTGCGCGGCAAAGATCAACGGGTCGGATTGGGGCGTGTCCAGCTGTCGGGCAGGGGGCTGCCGATCTCTTCGGCGAATTCGGTCAGAAACCGGATCATGCGCCGGACCCGTTGCTGCGCGATCTGCCGTCCGGCCTGGGTCAGCATGTCGTCGGGCAGGGCCAGCAGCTTCACCTTCCAATGGTCGATGGAATAGTGCAGATCGTCCAGCGGCCGGTGCGATGCGAACGGATCGGCCGGATCATAGAGCGTCCGCCCCAAAGCGCCGGACACCGAGAAATTCCGTGCGATCCCGATGGCGCCCAGCGCATCCAGCCGGTCGGCATCGCGCAGGATGCGCGCCTCGGGCGTCTCGGGCGGGATGTTGGCGGAAAAACTGTGCGCCTCGATTGCGTGGCGGGTGGCGGCGATCTGGGCATCGCTCAGGCCCAGTTCCCGCAGAACAGGCTCGGACTCCTCGGCCGACCGGCGCGAGGCCAGGTGTCGGTCGGGGTCGTTCTTGGGCAGGTTGACCAGATCGTGCAGATAGCAGGCCGCCAGCAGCACGGTCCTGTCGGTCTGCGCGTCGGCGATGGCGCGGGCATTGACCCAGACACGGTCCAGATGGGCCAGGTCATGGGCCGGGTCGGTGATCATCCGCTGCGCGACGACCGCGCGCAGGCGGTCGCGCAGCTCAGCCAATCCGTCCACGGTTCTCACCGATCTGGCCGCGATGCAGCAGCAGGTGGTCCAGGATCACGCAGGCCATCATCGCCTCGCCCACCGGCACGGCGCGGATGCCGACGCAGGGGTCGTGGCGCCCCTTGGTGATGATCTCGGTCTCTTCGCCCGATTTGGTGATGGTCTTGCGGGTGGTCAGGATCGACGAGGTGGGCTTGACCGCGAAACGCACCACGATGTCCTGCCCGGTCGAGATGCCGCCCAGGATGCCGCCCGCGTGGTTCGAGCTGTATTGCGGGCCGTCCTGACCCATGAAGATTTCGTCGGCATTGGCCTCTCCGGTAAGCTCGGCGGCGGCCATGCCTTCGCCGATCTCGACGCCTTTGACGGCGTTGATCGACATCATCGCCGCTGCCAGATCGGTGTCGAGCTTGCCATAGACCGGCGCGCCCAGGCCCGCGGGAACGCCACGCGCCACCACTTCGACCACCGCGCCGACCGAGTTGCCGGATTTGCGCAGGTCATCGAGATAGGCCGCCCAGTCCTCGGCGGCTTGTGCATCCGGGGTCCAGAACGGGTTCTGTTCGATCTGCGCCCAGTCAAAGTTGGCCCGGTCGATCCGGTGCGGGCCGATCTGGGTCATGTAGCCGGTGATCTGGACATTGGGCGCGAACTGTTTGATCGCCTCGCGCGCCAGCCCGCCCGCAGCCACCCGCGCCGCCGTTTCCCGGGCCGAGCTGCGCCCGCCGCCGCGATAGTCGCGGATGCCGTATTTCTGCCAATAGGTGATGTCAGCATGGCCGGGGCGGAACTTGTCGATGATGTCCCCGTAATCCTTCGAGCGTTGATCGGTATTCTCGATCATCAGCTGGACGGGCGTGCCGGTTGTCTGGCCCTCGAACACGCCCGACAGGATTTTCACCTGATCGGGCTCGCGTCGCTGGGTGGTGAACTTGTTCTGCCCCGGTTTGCGCTTGTCCAGCCAGTGCTGGATCATGCCCTCGTCGATCGGGACGCCGGGCGGGCAGCCATCCACCGTGGCGCCCAGTGCGGGGCCGTGGCTTTCACCCCAGGTGGTGACGCGGAAAAGGTGTCCAAAGCTGTTCATCGACATGGGGCGTGCTCCTTTGAGGGTCGTGATTAACGGCGAGAGCCTGCCGCCTCAAGCGGATTTGCGGTTGGGGCATCGCTGCCCCAACCCGGTGTGCCTAGGCCGCACGGGTCAGTGCGGCGCGGGTTTCGACGATTTTCAGCGCCGCCCGGGCCGCCTCGCGCCCCTTTTCCACGAAATGCGCGCGGTAGATGGCGGTGTGATGGTCGGTTTCCTGGTATTGGTGCGGCGTCAGCGACACCGACAGGACCGGCACGCCGGTTTCCAGCCCCGCGCGCATCAGCCCGTCAACCACGGCCTGCGCGACGAAATCGTGCCGGTAGATGCCGCCATCGACCACAAAGGCCGCGCAGGCCACGGCGGCATAGCGGCCCGTTTGGGCCAGGTCGCGGGCCAGCAGGGGCATCTCGAACGCGCCCGGCACGTCGAACACATCGACCTGATCGGCGGGGATCAGCTCCAGAAAACCGTCCAGCGCGCGGTCGACGATATCGGCATGCCAATTGGCTTTGACGAAAGCATAGCGGGTGTGTGTCATCGTGATCTCCTTTCAGCTTGGTGGCCTGCTGGCGGGTGCGAACGGTTTCGCGGCCAGCGTGGCATGACACGTCACCCAAGGCGATCACGGACAGACGCGCCCTTGGCGGGGCGCGCTGCTCGTTCTCTTTCATCCGGACTGTAACCGTCGGCCCTGGCCTCTCACCAGATCTGCTGACACTCTGTCGGTTGGATGACAGAGCCGCTCGCGGGCTGACGGGCCGGGGCCCGCATACCGCCGGTGGGGAATTTCGCCCCGCCCTGAGAACGGCGCGACCTTGCCAAGCGTGCGCGCGATCTGCAAGACCTGTCTGCAGGAGGACGGCCATGCACCCCAACCCAGCCTTTCGCGCCGAGGACCGCGCCCGTCATGTGGAGTTTGCCCGTGGCCGAGGGTTCGGCGTGCTGGCGCTGTCGGTCGACGGCCCGCCATTGATCAGCCATGTGCCCTTTCTGCTGTCAAAGGACGGCGCGGTGGCCGAGCTGCATCTGGTGCGGTCTAACCCGATCGTGCGGGCGCTGGCCAACCCGCAGGAGGCGCGGATCGCGGTTCAGGGGCCCGACGGCTATGTTTCGCCCGATTGGTACGGGGTCGCGGATCAGGTCCCCACATGGAACTATGTGGCGGTCCACCTGACCGGCCGGCTGGAATTGCAGCCCCCCGACCGGTTGCGCGATCTTCTGGACCGGCAATCGGCGTTTTTCGAACAGCGGCTGCAACCCAAGCCGCCCTGGCGCGCCGACAAGATGGACCCGGCGGCGCTGGAGCGCATGATGCGCATGATCGTGCCCTGCCGGATGCAGATCACCCAGATCGACGGCACTTGGAAACTGAACCAGAACAAGCCCGAGGCGGCGCGGCTGGCCGCGGCCGGGCATGTCGAACAGGCCGGGATCGGCACCGAGCTTGGTCAACTGGCCGCCCTGATGCGGGACAGTTGACCGGTGCCGGGTTGGGTTCAGTCGGTGAACGTGGCCAGATAGGCGGCGATGTCCTCGGCACCTTTCTTCAGCTTGACGCTCATGTTCGGGCGGGCGGTGTCGTCGTTCAGGAAGTCCTGGATGAACCCGATCGGATCGCGGGCGTAGGCGGCGATGTTCTCTTGCGTCCAGACCAGGCCGTTTTCACCGGCGCGGATCATGTCATCGGTGAACATGCCGATGGGCAGCCGTTCACTGCCGTTCAGGTAATCGTTTTCGGTTCCGGCGGTCCTGCCGACCACACCATAGAGATTCGGGCCGGTGATGCCGCCTTTGACCAAAACCTCGCCATCCTTGATGATGGCGTGGCAGGACGAGCAGCGGTTGTAGAGTTTCTCTCCGCGCGCGGGGTCGCCTTCGGCCCAGGCTTGATGGGCGACGACGACCGTGGCCAGCAGCACGGCGGTTCTGAATGATGTCATGGGACTCCTCGATCACTGCGTTCGCGCGCGCGCCGACTTGCGTCAAATCTGACTGGTCCGCAACCCGAAAATGCACGCCATGGTTGTCGAAAAAATGACTTGAAAATAAATGTTTGGCGGATTTTCCGTCGGCCATGGCCCCGGATGGTCGGGGGCCTGCCGGTCCGCGCGGTGGTGCCCGGCGCTCCTTGTTCGCGCGCTGGGATCACCGCCAGGCCCGAGCGACGACGCCCCGGGATTCACCTGCCGCGTGATTCGCGCGTTCACCCGGGGATTTTCGCCGTTTCGAGGGAAAGTTCTTGAAAAATGACCCCCGCATTGTGACATGAATGCCCAGATGCGGCGTAGTGCGCGCCTATGACCGCTGGACGAACCGTTTTCTCCCGGCTAGATACCCGCGATGAGACGCCGCTTTGATGCGGTGCTGATGCATGTTTGCCCGAAAGCCGGGCGCTGGAATCGGAGAAAACCTCGTGTCCCACGCAGAAGACCACGAAGGCACCCGCAGAGATTTCCTCTACTACGCCGCCGGCGGCGCAGGTGTCGTTGCGACGGGTGCCGCCGTATGGCCCCTGATCAACCAAATGAATCCCTCGGCGGACGTTCAGGCGCTGTCCTCGATCCGCGTGGATGTCAGCGGTGTCGAGGTCGGCACCCAGATCACCGTCAAATGGCTGGGCAAGCCGGTGTTCATCCGCCGCCGCACCGAAGAAGAGATCCAGATGGCACGCGAAGTGTCGCTGGACGAGCTGCCGGACCCGATCGACCGCAACGCCAACAAGCCGGGCCTGCCGGCCACCGACGAGAACCGCACCCTGGACGAAGCCGGCGAATGGCTGGTGATGATGGGCGTATGCACCCATCTGGGCTGCGTGCCGCTGGGTGACGGTGCAGGCGACTTCCATGGCTGGTTCTGCCCCTGCCACGGATCGCACTATGACACCGCGGGCCGCATCCGCAAGGGCCCGGCCCCCGAGAACCTGCCGGTTCCGGTCGCCGAGTTCCTCGACGAAACCACCATCAAGCTGGGTTAAGGAGGCGCGCTCATGTCCGGTATCCCGCACGATCACTACGAGCCGAAGACCAAGGGCGAAAAGTGGCTCAACAGCCGCCTGCCGATCCTCGGCCTGATCTACGACACAATCATGATCCCCACGCCCAAGAACCTGAACTGGTGGTGGATCTGGGGCATCGTCCTGGCCTTCTGCCTGGCGCTGCAAATCGTCACCGGCATCGTTCTGGTGATGCACTACACTCCGCATGTGGACCTGGCCTTTGCCAGCGTCGAACACATCATGCGCAACGTGAACGGCGGCTACATGCTGCGGTACCTGCACGCAAACGGCGCGTCGCTGTTCTTTGTCGCCGTCTACATCCACATCTTCCGCGGCCTGTTCTACGGATCCTACAAGGCCCCGCGCGAGGTGACCTGGATCATCGGCATGCTGATCTATCTGTGCATGATGGGCACCGCCTTCATGGGCTATGTTCTGCCCTGGGGTCAGATGTCGTTCTGGGGCGCAACCGTGATCACCGGCCTGTTCGGCGCGATCCCCTTCGTGGGCGACGCGATCCAGACCTGGCTGCTGGGCGGACCCGCCGTGGACAACGCCACGCTGAACCGCTTCTTCTCGCTGCACTATCTGCTGCCTTTCGTCATCGCGGCGCTGGTCATCGTGCATATCTGGGCCTTCCACACCACCGGCAACAACAACCCCACCGGTGTTGAGGTCCGCCGCACCTCGAAAGCCGAGGCCGAGAAGGACACCCTGCCGTTCTGGCCCTATTTCGTGATCAAGGACCTGTTCGCACTGGCCGTCGTACTGGTCGTGTTCTGGGCAATCGTCGGCTTCATGCCGAACTACCTGGGCCACCCCGACAACTATATCGAGGCCAACCCGTTGGTTACGCCCGCGCACATCGTGCCCGAATGGTACTTCCTGCCGTTCTACGCGATCCTGCGTGCCTTCACAGGCGAAGTCTGGGTCGTGCAGTTCGCCAGCTTCATCACCGGCGGCATCATCGACGCCAAGTTCTTTGGTGTTCTGGCGATGTTCGGCGCGATCCTGGCCATGGCGCTGGCGCCCTGGCTGGACACTTCCAGCGTGCGGTCGGGCAAGTACCGCCCCATGTTCAAGTGGTGGTTCCTGCTGCTGGTCGTCGACTTCTTCGCCCTGATGTGGCTGGGGGCGATGCCCGCCGAGGAGCCCTATGCGACCTTCGCGCTGATTGGTTCGGCCTACTGGTTCGCCTATTTCTTCGTGATCCTGCCGATCCTGGGCGTGATCGAGAAGCCCGAGCCGCAGCCGGAAACCATCGAAGAAGACTTCAACGCGCATTATGGCAAGGCTGACGCCAACGCCACGCCGGCCGAGTAAGAAGAGGGACGGGAAACCATGTTCAAGAAACTTGCAATCGGCGCCGCGTTTGCCATCGCTCTAGCTCCTGCTGCGGTTTCCGCAGCCGGGGGCGGCGAACAGCACATCGAAGACTTCGAGTTCTCGTTCGAGGGGCCGTTCGGCACCTGGGACCAGAACCAGCTGCAGCGTGGCCTGCAGATCTATACCGAGGTCTGCGCGGCCTGCCACGGCCTGAAATACGTGCCGCTGCGCGACCTCAAGGCGCTGGGTTATTCGGAAGAAGAAGTCATCGCCTATGCGGCTGGCAACTTCGAGGTGTTCGACCCCGAGCTGGACGATTTCCGCCCGGCCATTCCGACCGACCATTTCCCGGCCAACGATGGTGTCGGCGCACCGGACCTGAGCCTGATGGCCAAGGCGCGTGCGGGCTTCCACGGGCCTTACGGTCTGGGAATCAACCAGCTGGTCAAAGGCATGGGTGGTGCGGAATACATCGCCTCGTTGCTGGACGGTTATACTGGCAAGGAGAAGGAAGAGGCCGGCACGATTCTTTATGAAAACACTGCCTTCCCCGGCGGCTGGATCTCGATGGCCCCGCCCCTGTCGGATGATCAGGTCGAATTTGCCGATGGCCACGAAGCAACCGTCGAATCCATGTCGCAGGACGTCGCCGCGTTCCTGATGTGGACGGCCGAACCGAAGATGATGGACCGCAAGAAAGCCGGCTTTGTCGGCGTGCTGTTCCTGACTGTCCTGTCGGTGCTGCTGTACCTGGTGAACAAGCGCCTGTGGGCGCCGGTCAAAGGCAAGAAATCCGCCTGATCCGCCAGGGAAGAGTCCAAACACTTCAAGAGCCCCGTGCGTCGCGCGGGGCTTTTTCTTTGACACCGTTCGACGACACCTTCCTTGACGCGGACCCCGTGCGGCGCGACGCTTGGTGCATTGTAGAAGTCATTTCGGAGTGAATTGTCATGAACGCTTTGTCGAATGCCGCGAAACTGCGCGAGGCTTATGCCAGATGGAACGAAACCAAGGGCTCGGATCTGAGCATGTGGGACGACTACACGACCGAGGATCTGTGCATCCGGTCCCTTGCCGACGGAAAAAACGGGCTGGACTTCAGTTGCGCCCGCAACGGGCGGGATCAGATGCATCAATACCTGAAGGAATTGACGGATGCCTTCGAAATGGTCCACTGGACGCTGAACGACACCATAGCTCAGGACGACCGGGTCGTCGGGGTGGGCGTCACGGCCTGGACCCACAGGGCCAGCGGCCAGACGGTCGAAACGCCGGTCGTTGTCATTTGCAGCTTCCGCGGCGCCCGGGTCTGCGAATATCAGGAGTTCTACGACACGGCCGCCCTTGCTGCCGTGGTCGGGCAATGAATGGCGGCCGACGCCGCCGTCATGCAATCAGCTGGGTTTGACTGTGACCGGTGATCCGGGCGGTCACGATTTGTCCTTCGGGGTGCGGAGTCGTGAATGTCACCTCGGTGAACTGCTCGGTCCGGCCCATGTGGGGATTCTCCATCAAGATGTGATGGGTCTTGCCCAGCTGGGCCGCCAGATGTCTGGCGACCTGTGCGTCACCCGCCTCGCGCAGCCTTGCAGCACGTTCCTTTATGACCTTGCCGTTGACCTGTTGCGGAATGCGGGCGGCCGGGGTGCCTTCGCGCTTGGAATAGGGAAAGACGTGCAGCCAGGTCAGGTCGCAGTCGGTCACCAGTTTCAGCGAGTTCTCGAAATGGGCCTCGGTTTCCGTCGGAAAGCCGGCGATGATGTCGGCGCCAAAGGTGATCTCGGGGCGCAGCTTGCGGGCCTCTTCGGTAAAGCGGATGGCGTCGTCGCGCAGGTGGCGGCGCTTCATCCGTTTCAGGATCAGATCGTCGCCATGCTGCAGCGACAGGTGTAGATGCGGCATCAGGCGCGGCTCGGTCGCGATCGCCTGCATCAGGTTCTCGTCCACCTCGATCGAATCGATCGAGCTGATGCGCAGGCGCGGCAGGTCCGGCACCAGTTTCAGAATGCGCATGACCAGATCGCCCAGCTTGGGGCTTGCGGGCAGGTCGGCGCCCCATGAGGTCAGATCGACTCCGGTCAGCACGACCTCGTTGTAGCCCCGGTCCACCAGCCGCTTGATCTGGTCCAGCACCAAGCCCGCCGGGACGCTGCGCGAGTTGCCGCGGCCATAGGGGATGATGCAGAAGGTGCAGCGATGATCACAGCCGTTCTGGACCTGCACATAGGCGCGCGAACGGGTGCCGAACCCGTCGATCAGGTGCCCTGCCGTTTCGGTGACCGACATGATGTCATCGACCTGCACCGCCTCGGTCTCGCCGATGAAATCGGCGGCCATGCCCTTCCAGGTTCCGGGGCGCATCTTTTCTGTGTTCCCGATCACCGCATCGACCTCGTCCATCTCGGCAAAGGTCTGCGGTTCGGTCTGCGCCGCACAGCCGGTGACGATCAGGCGTGCATTGGGGTTCTCGCGGCGCAGCTTGCGGATCTCCTGCCGGGCCTTGCGGACGGCTTCGGCGGTGACGGCGCAGGTGTTCACGATCACCGCATCCGTCAGCCCGGCCTGCTGCGACAGTTCTTTCATCGCCTCGGTCTCATAGGCGTTGAGCCGGCAGCCCAGCGTGGTGAATTTCGGCGGGTTCATCCCAGCGCCCTCAGGAATTCCGGCGTCAGCGTGCCCGAGAAGACATGGCAGGTGGGGCCGGTCATCCAGACGCCGTCCTCGCGCCAGTCGATCCAGATGGTACCGCCGTCCAGCTCGATCTGCACCTTGCGTCCGGTCAGGCCGCGCCGGGCAGCCGCCACGGCCGTGGCACAGGACGACGATCCCGAAGCCAGCGTGATGCCCACGCCGCGCTCCCACACCCGCATGCGGATGTGATCCGGCCCGATGACTTGGGCGACCTGCACATTGGTGCGCTGCGGATAGAGCGGGTGATGCTCATAGCGTGCGCCAAACTCTGCCAGCGAAATCGCCTCGGCGTCTTCGACGAAGAAGGTGCAATGCGGGTTGCCCATGCCGGTGGCCACCGGTCCGCCTTCAATCGGCAGTTCCAGCGTATCCACCTTTTCGGCCAGCGGAATATCGGCCCAGTCCAGCTGCGGGTGCCCCATGTTGACCGAGGTCAGCCCATCGCCCGCGTCCCGCGCCTGCAGCGTGCCGTGGCTGGTGGTCAGCGTCAGTTCGGACATGCCGCTTTCCTGCATCAGGAACCGGGCGATGCAGCGGGTGGCGTTGCCGCAGGTGGCCGAGATAGACCCGTCGGCATTGTAGAACACCAGATGCGCATCCGATTCGCCGTCTTCGATGACGGCCAGCTGGTCGAATCCGACTCCGAACTGCCGGTGTCCGATCCCGCGCGCCAACGCCGGCGTGATCTGCACCGGGTGCGCGCGCGCGTCGACAATGACGAAGTCATTGCCAAGCCCGTGCATCTTCATGAAGGGCAAACCGGTGTCGGATCGTTGTTGCATGGCGGGCATATAGCCTTGCCGCAGACATGAATCCAGCCCGGCGCGAAGATTCCTGAAAAAAGGGGTTGACCCCCCGCCGCCTCAACCCTAATTAGGCCGCCTATCGGGACGCCGGGAACACAATGATTTCAGGCGGAACGCGGTGCAAAAAAGGGCTTGTGCCCGGTGGGGAAAATGCCTTAGACAGCGCCACGGATCGCAACGATCCGATGAAAAGAGTGGGCCGTTAGCTCAGTTGGTAGAGCAACTGACTTTTAATCAGTGGGTCGCAGGTTCGAATCCTGCACGGCTCACCACTTTTTCCAAAGACTGACCAAGACGCCGCGCAGTTACTTCTTTTCGAAGAACAGAACGACTTCGCCCAGCCGGATGTCAAAGCGCGAGACATAGGCGCGGTTCAGCAGGCGGTCGTCGTCCAGCAGCCACATCCAGTCGTCGAAATCGACGCGCATCGTGCCGTCCTTCACTGGCAGGTCGATGCGGTATTTCCAGTTGAACGTGTCGCCGCGCTCGGTTCCCGACGCGGTGCCCAGAACGCCGGGCGCGGTGCCGGTCCAGGTATCCTCGCCGGTTTTGGTGAGGGTCCAGATGCGCTGTTCGGTGGCGCCGTCGTCATAGACGAAATCCTCGACCAGGGTCAGCGTCTGGCCGTCCCATGTTCCGTTGATGTCGACCGTGAACCGCCGCGGGATATTGCCCAGAACGTCCTGGAACTGTCCATAGGCAACGGTGTGGCCCTCAAAGAACTCTTCGAGGTTCAGCTGGCGGTCCGACAGGAAAGTGGTCGGGACTTTTGGTTTGAAGGCACAGGCCGCCGTCAGCAGCAGGCAGGCGAAGGCCAGTCGTTTCACAAGCCGGGTCATTGCAGAGCCCTCGGGTCGGCGGTGCGGTCATGACCGTTTGCGCCGGGCACATGCGCCGTCTTTTCCGGCTGGGCGGGGCGCATCGTGGCGACCAGCTCGGCCACCTTCAGCCCGAACTTGCGCATTTCCGAGCGGTTCATGATCGCCCCGCTCTCGGTCAGGTACATCCAGTCTGTCACATCCAGGGTATGGCCCCCGGCGTCTTCGGGCAGAACGATGCGATAGGTCAGCTTGACCGTCGCGCCCGAGATCACGCCGCGGCCTTCGCCGACGATGTCTTCGGCGGTTGCGGCAAAGCTGTTGCCTGTGCCCATGGTCAGGTACCATTTGCGGGTCATCTGCTTGCCGTTCGAATAGGTGAAATACTCGGTCAGGGTGCCGGAATTGCCGGTCCATTCCCCGATCATCCGCGCCACGAAACTGTTCGACATCTTGCCGGTCGGGCCATAGATCAGCCCTTCGGACAGGATTTCCCCGTTCAGGTTGTCCTTCAGCGAGAAATCGGGGCCGGTTCCGGCATAGTCCGACGGCGATTGCGCGCGAAAGCTGAGAAGGCAGGTTTTGACCGCGATCAGGGCCAATACGGCCAGTGCGGCAATCAGAAGGAATGTCATTTTGCGGGTACCTCTGTAGGCAGCGTCAGGACCATTCCGAACGCGCCGAGTTTCAGGATGCAGGGCAGCACGGCATAGGCCAGGTTGAGCGTTTCCAACGCCTGCGCCGAATTCGTCTGACCGGGCACGAAGCCGCTGCGTTCCAGCAGCGGAAGGGTGAAGAATGCGGCCAATGCCAGCCCCAGTTTGCCGGCGAAAGACCAGATGCCGAAGGCGGCCGAGGCATTCAGCCCCGCGCGTGTCAGCACCACCGAGAACATGGCCGGCAGAACCACCATGTCCGCCCCCAGCGCCGCCCCCGACGCCAGGCAGATCACCGCGAACCCGGCCAGGTTGCCGGGTGCCAGCATGGCCGCGCCGACAAAGCCCAGAATGGCCAGCGGCATCGCGATGATCAGAGTCTGTTTCGGGCCGATCCGGTTGCTGAGCCGCGCCCAGAGCGGCACGGTCGCCCCGGCGCTGAGGAAAAACAGGATCAGCAGCGGCCCGGCCTTGCCCGGCAATTGCAGCCGGTCTTCGACGAAGAACAGGAACAGGGTCGAGGTGATCGCAACCGGCAGGCTGTTGACCAGCGCCAGCGCCAGCAGACGCAGGGCCCCGGCCTGACCCAGCCCGTCGAACGACAGCCCCTGCCCGGTGATGGGCGCGCGCCGCCAGATCGGCAATGTCAGCACCATGGTGACCAGCGCCAGTGCGCCCAGAAACAGCCCGAAGGCCGGATAGCCCTGCGCGCCCGCGCCCAAGGCCACGAACAGCGCCGGTGCGCTGGCGGCCAGAACCACGCCGGCCAGCTGCCCGCCCTCACGAAAGGCGGCGAGGGTCATCAACTCGCGCGGGGTGGCCTGTTTCGCCAGCGTCGCGCTGCGGCCATAAAGCAGGATGGTGCCCAGGCTGTAGGCGGAAAACAGCAGGATCAGGATCGCCACAAGAGCGCCGACGCTCGCCCCCTGCGGCAGTGAGAACAACAGCGGAAAACCGACCGCCAGGCCTCCGGCGGCCAAGACGGCAAAACCCATCTGCGCGCCGGGCCAGCGGTCAATGGCCCAGCCGATCAGCGGGTCTTGTACCAGATCCACCAGCCGGATCAGCAGCAGAACCGTGCCGATCACGCCCAGGCCGATCCCGAGGTTCACCGCCGCAAAGCGCGGCAGGTGGATGTAGAGCGGGATACCCGCCGCAGCAAGCATCAGCGCATAGAGGCTGACACGCGGATACAGCATCACTGACCCCGCAGCTGGCGCGTGAAAGCAGCGGACCGGGTGTTGTTGCCCAGAAAGATCGACATGAAGCTGCGCTTGATCCCCGGATAGGAGAGGGTGCAGGTCTTGCGCCCGTTGCGCCAGAACTCGATCGCATCGGGGCCTTTGGTGACGGCCACATAGCTGTCCCCGGCGTTGACCGCCCGATAGCAGGTTTTCAACTGCGCCTCGATCGGGGCGCTGTTGCCTTGCCGGGCCATCTCGTCCAGCGTGGATTCGATCAACGCCTTCTGCTTCAGCGATTTCCGATAGGTCAGCTTCAGCCCGAAATCCTGCGACCAGCTGAGCGGGCCGCCGCCTTTGGTGAACAGCTGCGCATCATAGATCGGCAGACCGAGGAACCGGAAGGTGGCGGTGCCGCGCAGCTCGGCATCGGGCAGCACGTTGGTGACGGGCGTGGCCGCCAGCCCGGCAGGGGCCAGCAGAACCAGGCTCAGGATCGCTGCGTTACGGGCTGGCCGTAACCGGGACAGCGACGCTTGGATCAGGTATCGCATTTTCAGCTCCGATGGTTTGCGGATCGCCGGTCAACAGCCCGACAACATGCATCGCGCTGGCGATTCCGTCTTCGTGGAACCCGTGCCGGTTGTAGGCACCGGCGAACCAGGTCCGGTTGCGGCCCTGCATCTGGCGGATCTGGGCCTGCGCTTTCAGCGCGGCCTTGTCGAACACCGGATGGGCGAATTCCACCTCGTCATAGATCTTGTCGGGCGCGATGTCGGAAGACGGGTTCAGGGTGACGAACAACGGGTCGCTTTCTGGGATGTTCTGCAACCGGTTCATCCAGTAGGTCACGCCCACGTTGCCCGCCTGCGAGCGGTAGGTCCAGCTGGACCAGCAGGCGCGGCGGCGCGGCATCTGGCTGGGGTCGCAATGCAGCACCGCGCGGTTGGGCTGATAGCGGATCGCGCCCAGGGCCGCGGCCTCGTCGGCGGTGGCGTTCTGGCCCAGAATGGCCAGCGACTGATCGGAATGGGTGGCCAGAATGATCTCGTCATACTGATCCGAGCGACCCTGCGCCTGTACGGTCACGCCCAAGGCGTCGCGCTCGACGCTCGAGACCGGCGCGCCGAGGCGGATGTCGCAGCCCCGGCCGCGCAGCGCGGACTCGAGCCGCCGGACATATTCGATGCTGCCACCCTTGACGGTCCACCACTGGTGCTGGGCGCCGCGTTTGCTGGACAGCAAGGCATGGTTGCGGAAGAACTGCACCAGCGACCGCGCCGGGAACTGATCGACGAACTCTACCGGAGTGGACCAGATCGCGCCGCACATCGGCATCAGGTAATTGTTGCGGAACCAGTGGCCCAACCGCATCTGGTCAACCAGTTCACCAATCGTGGTGTCATCATCCCGGGCGGCCTCGGGCGCTTCTTTGCCAAAGCGCAGGATGTCGGCGATCATCTTGTAGTACGAGGGCCGCACGAGGTTGCGCTTCTGCGCGGTGATGGTGCGCAGGTTGTTGAGGCCATATTCGATGCGACCATTGTCGATGGTGGCGCCAAAGCTCATCTCGCTTTTGATGACCGGCACATCCAACTCGCCGAACAGCCTGGTCAGATAGGGATAGGTGGCATAGTTGAAGACGATGAACCCGGTATCGACCGGTTGGTCACCATTGCGCCCGGCCATCACCGTGCGCGCGTGTCCGCCCAGACGGGGTTCGGCCTCGTACAGGGTGACGTCGTGGCTTTCTGACAGGTAGTAAGCTGCGGACATCCCCGAGATGCCTGCACCCACAATTGCGATCTTTTTCCGTACGCCCCGGGTTTCGTCGAACATGCCATCCTCATTCTGCGACAGTTTACAAGGGGATACGCAGGGCGGGCCGGAGCGGATCAAATCCGGGCGATGTTTTTCCCTGATTGCCGCTGATAGCCGGGTTGTGCGTCAGGATTGCCTCGATCGCGGTTGCTGGTGATCCGGGGCCTGCCCGTCCGCGTAAAAAGGGGTGTTATGATCAAGACCACCCACTCCAAGACCGCGGCAGTTCACGCTTCGGCACATCTGAGCCGCCCGGCATGAGCAGTTTTGACGGAAAAACCTACTGGATCATCGGTGCCAGCGAGGGGCTGGGCCGGGCGCTGGCCGGAGGCTTGGGCGGTCAGGGCGCGCACCTGGTGCTGTCCGCGCGCAATGCCGAGCGGCTGGAGCAGATCTGCGCCGCGCTGCCTCATGCCCGTGCGGTGCCGCTGGACGTGACCGATCTGGCGCAGGTGCGCCGCGCCGTGGCCGAGATCGGCCCGGTCGATGGTCTGGTCTACAATGCCGGGGCCTATGAGCCGATGCGCGCGCAGGACTGGCAGACCGAAGCCGCGCTGGCCATCAGCGACGTGAACTATTCAGGCGCGCTGCGGGTTCTGGGGGAAACCGTGCCGGCCATGGTGCAGGCGGGGCGCGGCGACATCACCCTGATCGGGTCGCTGGCGGGTTATCACGGGTTGCCGGCGGCGATCGGGTACGGGTCCAGCAAGGCGGCGCTGATTTCGCTGGCCGAAACGATGCGGCATGACCTGGCCGGAACCGGGGTGACGGTGCGCATCGTCAATCCGGGGTTCATCAAGACCCGGCTGACCGACAAGAACAGCTTCAAGATGCCGATGCTGATGGAGCCCGAAGATGCCGCGCAGCGCGTGCTGCGCGCAATGGCGCGCCGGCGCTTCCGTACCGACTTCCCAGCGCCGTTCTCGTGGGTCATCCGGCTGATCGATTACCTTCCGGATCTTCTGGTCTATCGCGGAAAATAGACTCTAACCAAAGCGTCCCTGACAGAACCAGCCCGCCGACATGGTGCCGCCATGGCCGTAGAACAGCCATAGCCGCTCGCCCTGTTCGGTCACCACCACCCAGTAATCGCGCACGCCGCTGCGCCAGTTGGGGTCGTCCAGCCACCATTCCGGGGCGATCCGCTCCGGGCCTGTGGCCTGCGCCAGGTGCCAGTCGCGCCCGCGCCAGCGGAAATTGGCGGGCACATCGGGGTGGTCAGGGGCCATCACCGGCTCGGGCCGCCACATCAGCAGGGGGCGCGGGCGCGGCGGGGCGGGCCAGTCGCGCGCCGGTTCCGACCAGGCCGCCGCCAGCGTCTGGGCGGTTTTCTCGGGGATGTGCGAGGCCGCCGGGTGTTGCCGTGTGATCGCCTCGAGCCCCACCCGCGCGCCCAGTTTGCCGATCAGGTCATCCAGCGCCGTGTTCCCCTCCAGCCGGTTGCGCACGGCGCGGCTGGCTTCGGCATGGCCGGTCAGGGTGCGGGCATGCACCGGCTCGGTCTGCACCGCCGCAAGGCGCAGCATGTCGATTCCATAGCCCGCGTCGATCTGGTCGATTTTCATCTCTAACAAAGGGCGAATGCGGTGTTTGTCGTGGCTCGGGCGGGCCAGCCCGATCTCGATGATCTCGGCCGCCTGATCGGTGCGGTGCGCCTCGAGCCGCAGGGTCCGCGCCCCGCGCGCCTTTTCTTCCAGCCGGGCGCACAGGGTCGGCAGCATCCGGTCGATGGCGGCCATCACGTCTTCGGCCAGGCCGATCGGGTTGGGCAGGGTCATCCGCACCGCAAAGTGATGCGGGGGCCGCGCGGGCGAGACCGGCTCGGGCGCGCTGCCCATCGCCTGATCCAGCCGCAGCACCAGCCCGCGCCCGAACCGGCGGGCCAAACTGGCACGCGGCTGGCCCAGCAGGTCGCCGATCCGCCGCAGGCCCAGCCGGTTCAGCTGCGCCACGGTCTGATCGTCCAGCCGCAGCGCCGCGATGGGCAGGGGGGCAAGCGCGCCATAGGCCTGCCCCGGCGGTGCGATCCGGGCCCCGCCGCCCACGGCCACCACCTGCGGCGCGGTGCCGCCCTTGGTCCAGTGCCGCCGTTTGCCAGCGCGGGCGCGGGTGGCGCGGGCCTCTTGGGAAATGGCGTCTCCATTGCGGTCCGAGGTGGCCGTGTGCCCGGCATAGCGCGCCAGCGCCCAGGCCGCGCCCAGCGTGTCGGCGATGCCCATCTGCACGCTCAGCCCCATGTCGGCGCAGTCGGTCTCGATCACCTCCAGCAGCGCCTCTTCGCCGCCGAACAGATGGGCGCAGCCCGACAGATCGACGATCAGGCCATCGGGCGCCTCTTCGGCGACCCAGGGGCTGAACTTGCCCGCCCAGCGGCGCAGCGCGGTCAGAAAAGCGGCCTCGGCCGGGGCGTTGCGGGGGCGGGTGACAAGGGCCGCGCACATGGCATGGGCATCGCGCACCGGCTGGCCCACGCGCAGACCGGCGGCCTGTGCATCAGCGTTCAGCGAGGTGATGACCTGCATGTTCGACTGTTCGGCCACCACCGCCAGCGGGCCGGAGTGCAGGCCGCGGGCGGCGCGGATCAGCCGTTCGGCCCCCAGGCGGGGGAACCACAGCGAGAGTATTCGGCGTTTGGGCATCGGGCAGACATCAAAATGTTCTCATTTCGTTCTAAATGAGAATCGCCGCCTGAGTCGAGTCCGCCCTTATCCGCAGGTCAGCCGCTGGATGATCCCGGCCCCGTCGACATACACGTTCAGCCGGTCGATGCGGTAATCCTGCGTGGCGATGTCATCGGGGCCCAGAACGCGGGCCCGTTCCGGCAGGCTGGCCTGAATGGTCGAGACCGGTTGCCCCACGGAATCGGCAAAGGGTTCGCCCTTGCAGAAGGCCAGATCCACCGGTGCGGCATCCACCTCGGCAGAGCCCGGTTCGGGCAGGTCGGTTTCGGCGCAGGCGGCCAGGACGATCAGGATCGGGATGAACCGGTACATTGGCGCTCCTCTTTTCGGCAATGTCGTTTCTGAAATATCAAAAGCTTACAGAGACTGCCATGAAAGCGCAGTTGAAAACACCCTGTATTTGACGCAGGGTCGGGTCAAACAAGACAGGGAGACAAGCAACATGCGTACTCGTGCCGCCGTTGCCCTTCAGGCGGGCAAGCCCTTGGAAGTGATGGAGGTGAACCTCGAAGGCCCCAAGGCCGGCGAGGTTCTGGTCGAGATCAAGGCCACCGGCATCTGCCATACCGATGAATTCACCCTGTCGGGGGCCGACCCCGAGGGGTTGTTCCCGGCCATTCTGGGCCATGAAGGCGCCGGCGTGGTGGTCGAGGTCGGCCCGGGCGTGACCAGCCTGAAGCCGGGCGATCACGTGATCCCGCTCTACACCCCCGAATGCCGCGAGTGCGAATACTGCCTGCACCCCAAAACCAACCTGTGCCAGGCCATCCGCGAGACGCAGGGCAAGGGTTTGATGCCCGACGGCACCTCGCGTTTCTCGACGCTGGATGGGGATCCGATCCTGCACTACATGGGCTGCTCGACCTTCTCGAACCACACGGTCCTGCCCGAAATCGCGTTGGCCAAGGTGCGCGAGGACGCGCCGTTCGACAAGATCTGCTATATCGGCTGTGGCGTGACCACGGGCATCGGCGCGGTGATCAACACCGCCAAGGTCGAGATCGGCAGCCGCGCCATCGTGTTCGGCCTGGGCGGCATCGGCCTGAACGTGATTCAGGGCTTGCGTCTGGCCGGGGCCGACCAGATCGTCGGCGTCGACCTGAACCCCGCCAAGCGCGAGATGGCCGAGAAGTTCGGCATGACCGATTTCGTGAACCCGTCCGAGGTCGAGGGCGAGCTTGTCCCGTATCTGGTGAACCTGACCAAGGGCGGCGCGGATTACACCTTTGACGCCACCGGCAACGTGCAGGTGATGCGCGCGGCGCTGGAATCGGCGCACAAGGGCTGGGGCGAATCCATCATCATCGGCGTGGCGCCTGCCGGGGCCGAGATCTCGACCCGTCCGTTCCAGCTGGTCACCGGCCGGTCGTGGCGCGGCACCGCCTTCGGCGGCGCGCGTGGGCGCACGGATGTGCCCAAGATCGTCGACTGGTACATGGAAGGCAAGATCGAGATCGACCCGATGATCACCCACACCATGGGACTGGACGACATCAACAAAGGCTTCGACCTGATGCACAAGGGCGAAAGCATCCGGTCGGTGGTGATCTACTGAGGCCGGAAATTGCAAGGGCGGGGTTACACCCGCCCGCTTTTCCGCCTATGTTCAGTTCAGAATTTTACGTCTGAATTGAGAGACCAAGTTGACCAATACCACCACAGAACGCCTTGCCGTTCTGATTGATGCCGAGAATGTTCCGGCAAAACACGTCGCCGAAATCTTCGAAGAAGTCGCCACATTGGGAGAGGCGAGCCTGCGCCGGATCTACGGCGATTTTTCCGGCGGTATCCCGCAGGGCTGGAGCGCCGAGAAACTGGCGGAATACGCCATCGTACCGCACCAGCAATTCGCCAATACCACCGGCAAGAACGCGGGCGACATCGCCCTGGTGATCGACGCGATGGACATTCTGCATTCGGGCCGCTTCGACGGGTTCGTTCTGGTGTCGTCCGACAGCGATTTCACCCGCCTGGCCAGCCGTATCCGCGAACAGGGGCTGAGGGTTTACGGCATTGGCGAGCGCAAGACGCCCAAGGCTTTCGTGGCGGCCTGCAACCGGTTCATTCTGATCGAAAACATCAAGAAAGAAAGCGCCGGCGGCGAAAAGACCAAGAAGGCTCCGTCGAAGAAAGACCTGAACCATGCCTATCAGCTGATCCGCAATGTCGTGCTCAAATCCGACGAGCCGGATGGCTGGGTCACCCTGGGTTGGGTCGGCCGCCAGCTGAGCATGAATTACCCGGATTTCGATACGCGGACCTACGGGTTCAACCGGCTGAGCGATCTGGTTCGTGAAATCGGAAAGTTCGAGGAATCCGGCGAGAGCGGAAATATCAGGATCCGCTGCAAAGAGAGGTAACGCGGCCGTCTGGCCGCGTGGTGACTCTACGCCCCCGGCCGCGCCGAGGCGCCGGTGTCGGACCGCGGCGAGCGGACGCGCAGAACCGGTTTATTCGGCGACACGTCCGCGCGGCTTTCGCGCCAGACGACGAAGATGCCCGATGCGATGATGATCGCGGCCCCCACGGCCACCCATTTGTCGGGCCTTTCGCCAAAGAACACCGCGCCGAAGATCGTGGCCCAGATGATCTGGCTGTACTGGCTGGGCGCGACCACGCCGGCGGGCGCAGCCCGATAGGCCAGAATGATCAGGTGCTGGGCGATCACCGAGAACACGCCGACCAGCGCCATCATCGCCAGATGGATCAGCGAAGGCGGCTGATAGACCGCCGGTTGCGCCAGGCTCATGACCGCGATCGCCAGCAGCATCGGATACAGGATCAGCACCGCCGAGCGTTCTTCGTTTCCGATCTTGCGCACCAGCACGGATGCGAACGCGCTGCAGAACGCGGCCGTCAGGGCGGCAAGATGGCCCAGGGTGATCTCGGTCGCGCCGGGGCGCAGGACGATCAGTACCCCGATCAGACCCACGCCGACCGCGGCCCAGCGTTGGGCGCGCACGACCTCGCCCAGAATCGGGATCGACAGGACGGTGACGATCAGCGGAAAGGAAAACAGCAGCGAATAGACCTCGGCCAGGGGCAGGACCGAAAAGGCGTAGAAGGCACAGGACATACCCGTGACCATCAGCCCCGAGCGCAGCATGACCAACCATGGATGGCGGGGCAGGAAGTTTCCAGTGGCCCTGTCCGCAAGAATCGTGACCGCCATCGGCACAAAGGAAAACAGCGTGGCAAAAAAGATGATCTGCAGCACGGAATAGGTGCCGCCCAGCGTCTTGATCAGCGCGTCATGGGTGGCAAAGACGGCAAACCCGAGAAAGGCAAAGCCAAGTCCCTGCAGGGTCGAGTTCTGTGTGCCCATCTGGCTGGTCCCGGGCGGTTGGATGCTGTGACAGGTGTCTGAGGCCTGATTAAACCCAATCGGCAGAGTCGGATAGTCCAAACTTTACCGCTAACACCCCTGCGGGGCCGGCCGTTCAGCGCAGGATCGGCGGCGCCCCGGCCGGTTGGCGGGCAGCCGCGACACCGGCCTGCATCCCCGTGCCGATGCGGCGGGCCAGCGCCACCCAGGGCGTGGCCGTTTCCGGGGGCAGGGTGCCGTGGGCGACCTCTTCGAACAGGTCCAGCCAATGGGCGAACATTTCGGGTTTCACGTCCGGGCGCTCGATATGCACGCGCTGCGGATTGCCGCTGTAGCCGCGCTCGTACAGGATGGCGTTGCGCCAGAAGGCGGCGATCCGGTCCTCATGCGCGGGCCAGTCGGTGACGTGGCGGTTGAAGATCGGGCCCAGCACGGCGTCCTGCCGGACGCGGGCGTAGAACGCGGCGACCTGCGCCCGGATCTGGTCGGGCGTGGCGGGAAATCGTGGAGGCAGCACGGGCCGGGTCATGATCGGGGCTTTCGATTCAGGCTCTGTTCCGGGCAGATACCGCGTTTTCCGGCCCGGATGCAGGGGCGGAATTGTCGCGCTGCCCCGGCGTCAGCAGGTGCCGCAGCAGGGCCACGGGATGCGCGCGCAGGCTCAGGCGGGTGGCGACGTAATCCTCGACCACCTGCTCGCCCAGCGACATCTGCGGCAGATGGGCGGCGGGCTCGTCCAGCGCTTCGCCCTCCAGATCCTGCGCGAAGAGCGGCAGAGGCCGGGCGGTGGCGATCGCCTTGGCCTGCCACAGCGCCTCGCGCCGGGTCAGGCCGCAGGCGGCAAAGGCATCGGCCTCGGCCAGCCGCTCGATCACCGAGGGGCCAAGGCCCGCGCGGCGCCAGACATCCTCAACCTGATGGTAGCCGTTGCCGCGCGCGGCGGTCAGCCAGCTGGCGTCTTCCTCGCTGAGGCCCTTGATCTGGCGAAAGCCCAGCCGCAGGGCCAGCCCACCATGGCCGTCGGGCTCCATCACGTTGTCCCAGAAGCTGGCATTGATGCAGACCGGGCGCACCTGCACGCCATGTTCGCGCGCATCGCGCACGATCTGGGCGGGGGCATAGAACCCCATCGGTTGAGAGTTCAGCAGCGCGCAGGCGAAGATGCCCGGATGGTGGCATTTGATCCAGGCGCTGGCATAGACCAGCAGCGCAAAGCTGGCCGCGTGGCTTTCGGGGAAGCCGTAGGAGCCAAACCCCTCGATCTGCGAGAAGCAGCGCTCGGCAAATTCGGCGTCATAGCCGTTGCGCTGCATCCCGCGCAGGAACAGGGAGCGGAATTCGCTGACATTGCCGTGCTTCTTGAAGGTCGCCAGCGACCGCCGCAACCGGTCGGCCTGTTCGGGGGTGAAGCCCGCGCCGACGATGGCGATCTGCATCGCCTGTTCCTGAAACAGCGGCACGCCCAGCGTCTTGCCCAGCACCTCGCCCAGTGCGTCCGAGGGAAAGCTGACCTCCTCTTCGCCGTTCCGACGCCGGATATAGGGATGCACCATGTCGCCCTGGATGGGGCCGGGGCGGATGATGGCGACCTCGATCACCAGATCATAGAAATTGCGCGGCCGCATCCGGGGCAGGAAGTTCATCTGCGCACGGGATTCCACCTGGAACACGCCCACCGAATCCGCGCGGCACAGCATGTCATAGACCGCCGGGTCCTCGGGCGGCAGGGTGGCGAGTGTGTAACTCGTCTGATGGTGCTGGGCGATCAGGTCGAAGGCCTTGCGGATGCAGGTCAGCATGCCAAGGCTCAGGACATCGACCTTGAGGATGCCCAGAGAGTCGATGTCGTCCTTGTCCCAGCAGATGACCGTGCGGTCCTCCATCGTGGCGTTCTCGATGGGCACCAGCTCGTCCAGACGGCCCTCGGTGATGATGAACCCGCCCACATGCTGGGACAGGTGGCGGGGGAAGCCGTTGATCTGATGCACCAGTGTTAGGGTCTGTTTCAGACGGCGATCCTTGGGGTCGAGGCCGATTTCGCGCATTCGCTCCGCCTCGAGCCCCGCAGCCGAGAAGAACCCCCACAGCTGCGAGGACAGGGCGGAAATCGTGTCTTCGGTCAGGCCCATGGCGCGGCCCACCTCGCGGATGGCGCGCTTGCCGCGATAGTGGATCACCGTGGCGCACAGCCCCGCGCGGTGGCGGCCATAGCGTTCATAGATGTGCTGGATCACCTCTTCGCGGCGCTCATGTTCGAAATCCACGTCGATGTCGGGCGGCTCGTCTCGCGCCTCGGAGACGAAGCGTTCGAACACCATGGTGCCCATCTCGGGGCTGACCGAGGTGACGCCCAGGCAGTAGCAGACCACCGAATTGGCCGCCGAGCCGCGCCCCTGACACAGGATCCCGCGGCCGCGGGCAAACTGCACGATGTCGCGGACGGTCAGGAAATAGGGTTCGTATTTCAGCTTGCCGATCAGGGTCAGTTCATGCGCCAGCATCGCCTTGACCTTTTCGGGTGCGCCGGCGGGATAGCGCCATTTCAACCCTTCATGTGCCAGACGGTGCAGGCGCTGGGCGGGGGTTTCGGTGCCGCTGACCTCGCTGGGGTATTCATAGCGCAGCTCGTCCAGCGAGAAGGTGAGCTGTTCGCTGAGCGCATACGCACGGGCCACGGCGCCTTCATGCCCCTTGAAGATGCGCAGCATCTCGGCCTTGGACCGCAGGCGCTGTTCGCCATTGGCCAGCGCATGGCGGCCCAGATCGTCCACCTTGCGGCGCAGCCGGATCGCGGTCAGCACATCGGCCAGCCGGCGGCGCGAGCCGTGATGCATCATCGGTGCGGCGCTGGCGATGGTGGGCAGGCCCAGATGGTGCGATTCAGTCTCTAACAAATAGAAAAATGCCGCATCCGCCCCGTCATAGCGGGGATGCATCAGCAGATGCATGCGCCCGGCAAAGCGGCGCGTCAGCTGTTGCGCCTGTGTCCGCCACCCGCTCGCGCCGCCGGTCGGACCGCCCGCCTGTGGCCAGAGCAGCAGGTGCAGACCGTCGGAAAACTCCAGCAGGTCGGACAGGTGCAGGATGCAGTCGCCCTTGGCCGCGCGCAGCCGTCCGGTGGACAGGAGGCGGCACAGGCTGGCCCAGCCCTGCCGGTTGAGGGGCAGGGCGGTAACGGGCGGGGCGTCGGTAAAGATCAGCCGCGCCGCCGGGATCAGGCGCGGCACCGCATGCACCGGGAACGAGGGCGGTTTCGGGATGTGATCGGGGCAGGGCGGGCCGATGGGCGTGTTCTGCGCCTCCCACGCGCGGCGCTCGTGCACCTTGCGGGCGATCTCGCGCGCCTGGGTATGGGCGCGGACGATGCCCGCCACCGAGTTGTCATCGGCGATGGCGATGGCGGGCAGGCCCAGGGTGACGGCGCGCTCCATGTACTCCTCGGGGTGCGAGGCCCCGGTGAGGAAGGTGAAGTTCGACGTGATCGACAGCTCGGCATACATGGCGAGTCGTCATTATATTCTTGTTTTGTTCTTTTTCGAGTCCTTGTCTGCATTGCGCAGGAAGCAGGGTGTCGATTCAGGTGCGGTGAAGTTCTGGTTTGAGGCCAAATTACCGCGACTGAACAGAAGCTTTCCTGCAGGTGCATTCTCCCGCTCTCAGCCCAAGGCTGTCGTTGTCGATAGCTTGCCGTCGACTTGTTTAGCTGCTTTGGCTGCGCAGATCAAAACTGGAGGCAGGCGTTATTGTTCAAGAACATTGGACTGTAATACTATGGCAAAGAAATACTATGGCAAAATTGGGAATATTTAGTTAGGAGCGTCGCCGGGACATAACTTGAGCAGTTGGAAAAGAAGAATGAACGAAGCATGGTCGCCGCTTGAGCCTGAGGATTCTGGTTTTGTAGCGCAAAGCAGAATGGACTACATATATTTTCTTGAGCAAATGGCGGAACCGCCCAGGGTTGCATTTGAAAGCCGTATGGATCTGGAAAAATGGCTGACTGATGAATTTTACAATTATGAAGTTCAACCATTATTCGGTGGAAAAAATGCAATTCGCGTTGAAATAACGGATCAGCGCTTCACCTATCTGGAGCAAGTGTGGGTAAAAAACTCCTACAGTGACTACCGCAAGGCAATGAAGTTTGTGGCAAAAAATTCCATAATGTTCATGACTTGAGCGCACTCGACGCTGATCACATTGCTGCCAGAACCATGCTCAAAGACTTCCCCGATTCTTGGATTGCAATATTCCCGACCTACAAAAGTTCAAATAGCGGCTTTGGACCAATCGAAGGCGGACTCCCCAAGGCCCGAAAAGGGTTTGGAAGCATTGCGCTTTCTCCCTTGGCGGCTTTCAAGATATTGAACGGGAAAATGCCACGCAGTAGTGATGATCTCAATCACGCTTTAGCCGATATTAAGGGGCAAATCTCTTCGGGGGGAAACAGTTTCCTTCAAGATTTCATGTGCTCTATTTATGATGATATGTCGAAATATATCGAAGATAGGTAGTTTTGACGTTACCCTAACCGTACAAAACTGCCGCTCAGAGCGTTGCAGGCAGAGCACGCAGCGACTTGGCGCTTCGTCCCGCACTTCTCCCCTTCAAGGGCGGCGCAGCGAACAGTCCTGTGGTGTTTGAGAAGCGACCCTTGGCTGCCAAGATCGGGCAAGGGCGTCCAACACGCAGCATCGCCGTTCGATTTCACGGGGTAACTGGCCCGGCAGAGGCAGGGCTGACGGGAGCAACGGTCACAGCTTGACCCGGTGCAGGCCCCGGCGCGGCTGGTCCTGATCGTCGGCGGGGGGGTCCTCGGCGCGTGAGGAGGTCAGGGCAAGGAAAACGTCCTCGAGATCGGCCTCTTCGGTGCGCACGTCGCGGATGCGGATGCCGGCCTTTCGGACCGCCTCGAGCACCTGTTCGGCGCTGGTTTCCGGGCTGCGGTAGTGCAGCGCGAGGCTGCCGTCGTCGCGCAGGCTGGCCTGAACGCCGGGGGCGGCGGGCAGGGCGGTCACGGGGGCCTCGGGGGTGATGACCATGGTGCGGCCGTCCATGCGGCCCAGCAGGTTGGCGGTGCTGTCCTGCGCGACCTTCTCGCCGTGGTTGATGATGGCGATCTCGTCGCACATCTCCTGCGCCTCTTCCAGGTAGTGGGTGGTCAGGATGATGGTCATGCCCTGCTGGTTCAGCTTGCGTACATTGGCCCAGAGCATCTGGCGCAGTTCGATGTCCACGCCGGCGGTGGGTTCGTCCAGCACCAGAATTTTCGGGTGGTGCACCAGCGCCTTGGCCAGCAGCAGCCGCCGGCGCATCCCGCCCGACAGCGTGCGGGCATAGGCCTCGGCCTTGTCGCTGAGGCCCACCAGTTCGAGGATCTCGTCGCTGCGGCGTTGCGATTTCGGCACGCCATAGAGCCCCGCTTGCACCTCGAGCGCGCCGCGCGGCGTGAAGAAGGGATCAAGGTTCAGCTCCTGCGGCATAACGCCGATGGCGGCGCGGGCCTGGCGCGGGTTGCGGTCCTGGTCAAAGCCCCAGATCGTCACCTGGCCCGCGGTTTTTACCACCAGCCCGGCAAGAATGTTGATCAGGGTCGATTTGCCCGCCCCGTTCGGCCCCAGCAAGCCAAAGACCGAGCCGCGCGGGATCTCCAGGTCAATGCCCTTCAGCGCGTGTTTCTCGGGCTGGCCCTTGCTGCCGCGATAGGTTTTGCGCAGGCCGCGAAGGCTGATCGCTGCATCGGTCATTGCTGGCTCTTGCCCCCGGTTTCCTGATCCCTCATAAACGCACCTAATGCATGCCCGCGAGGCCGACAACCAGTGAAGGATCGCACGCCGTGACAATCGAAGCTCCGGAAACCAAGATCGTCGAGACAAGCCGCGTTGCCTGTGACGGCGGCGAGGGCGCGCTGGGCCATCCGCGCGTCTGGTTGCAGATCCCCGAGGATCAGGGCTGGGTCGAGTGCCCCTATTGCGATTGCAAATACGTGCTGAAGGACGCACGGCAACACTGATTGCCTGCCCAACCGCAGTCCGCCCAAATCTTGCCGCGATTTTCGCCTAGTGCGTTGGTGTGACCAACGTGGGTGCGCATGATGTCCGATATGACTGCTGCTGATTCCGGCAATCCGGTTTTTGGTTGGGCCGGCTTTTGTCTTGCCGCACTGGCCCTGTTCGCAGCCCTGTTCGTGTTCTGGGCGGGGCCGTTTGCGCCGCAGCAATCCAACGGCGTGACGCTGGGCGAACTGGCCGCCGAGTTGGGTAAATCGACCCTGCGGGCCGCCGCGGGGATGGAGCAGCCCCCGCCGGTTGCCCCCACCCGCGATCTGGATGACTTTCTGCAGATCGGCGTCGCCATGCTGGGCGGGTTGGCGATCGTCGTCTCGGTCATCGGCATCCTGCGGCACGAAAAACGCCGCCCGGCCATCGCCGGTGTGGTCATCGGAACGGGCGCGATCCTGTTCCAGTTCTTCGCGATGGCGTTTTTCGCGTTTCTCGGCGTGCTGGTCATCATGGCGCTGCTGAACAGTTTCTCGGATGTTTTCAGCGGTCTGTTTGGCGGCTAGGGCGCGTTCCTGACTGGTCACCCGGCTGACCCTGTGGCAGAACCGTCCCTGACCGACAGGGAGAGCGCGCATGAGCAAATTCGGAAAAGGCTGCCATCTGCATCTGATCGACGGATCGGCCTTCATCTTTCGCGCCTATCACGCGCTGCCGCCGCTGACGCGGAAGTCGGACGGGATGCCGATCGGCGCCGTTTCGGGCTTTTGCAACATGCTGCAACGGTACGTGGATGGCGACCACGGCCCCGATGCGCCGACCCATCTGGCGGTGATCTTCGACAAGGGCTCGCACACTTTCCGCAACGATCTGTATGACCTCTACAAGGCCAACCGCGAGGCGATGCCCGAGGATCTGCGCCCGCAGATCCCGCTGACCCGGCAGGCGACCGAGGCCTTCAACATTCCCTGCAAGGAGTTGGAGGGCTATGAGGCCGACGACATCATCGCCACGTTGGCCTGTCAGGCGCGCAAGGCAGGGGGCCGGGTGACCATCGTCAGTTCCGACAAGGACCTGATGCAGTTGGTGGGCGACGGTGTCGAAATGCTGGACGCCATGAAGAACAAGCGCATCGACCGCGAGGGGGTGTTCGAGAAATTCGGCGTCTACCCCGAGCGTGTGGTGGATGTGCAGGCGCTGGCCGGTGACAGCGTGGACAACGTGCCGGGCGCGCCGGGGATCGGGATCAAGACGGCGGCGCTGCTGATCAACGAGTTCGGCGATCTGGAGACGCTGCTGGACCGCGCCGAGGAGATCAAGCAGCCCAAGCGCCGCCAGACCCTGATCGAGAAACGCGACCAGATCGAGCTGTCGAAGAAGCTGGTGCAGCTGGACTGCAAGACGCCGCTGGATTTCACGCTGGACGATCTGGAGCTGCGCGACCCGGACCCGGACAAGCTGTTGTCGTTCCTGGCCGAGATGGAATTCCGCACGCTTTCCAAGCGGATCGCCGACAAGTTGAGGGTCGAGCCGCCGGTGATCGCGGATACACCGGCCCCGGCGGCAGACGAGCCGCAGGCCGAGGAGATCCCGTTCGATGCCAGCAAATACGAATGCGTGCGCGATGCCGCGGCCCTGCGGAAATGGATCGATCAGGCGCAGGAACGCGGCTGGGTGGCGGTGGACACCGAGACCACCGGGTTGAACGAGATGGTGGCCGATCTGGTCGGCATCTCGCTGTGCATCGAGCCGGGCGAGGCCTGTTACATCCCGCTGACTCATCGCGACGGGGCCAGCGACGACCTGTTCGGCTCGGACGCGCTGGCCGAGGGGCAGATGCCGCTGGATGAGGCGCTGGCGCTGCTCAAGCCGGTGCTTGAGGATCCGTCGATCCTGAAGATCGGGCAGAACATGAAATACGATGCCAAGATCTTTGCGCGCTATGGCGTGGAGGTGGCCCCGATCGACGATACGATGCTGATGTCCTATGCCATGCATGCGGGCGAGCATGGGCATGGCATGGACACGCTGTCGGAACGCTATCTGGGTCATACGCCGATCCCGATCAAGCCGCTGCTGGGCTCGGGCAAATCGGCAATCACCTTCGACAAGGTGCCGATCGACGAGGCCACCGCCTATGCCGCCGAGGATGCCGACATCACCCTGCGCCTGTGGAAGCTGTTCAAGCCGCAGCTGCACCGGGTTCAGGTGACCACCGTCTATGAAACGCTCGAGCGCCCCTTGGTGCCGGTTCTTGCCCGGATGGAGATGCATGGCATCAAGGTCGACCGCGACGTGCTGAGCCGCATGTCGAACGCCTTTGCCCAGAAAATGGCCGCGTTGGAGGCTGAAATCCACGAGCTGGCCGGAGAAACCTTCAATGTCGGCTCGCCCGCGCAGCTGGGCGAGATCCTGTTTGAAAAGATGGGCCTGGAAGGTGGCAAGAAGGGCAAGACCGGCAAGTATTCGACCGGCGCCGACGTGTTGGAAGATCTGGCGACCGAGCATGAGCTGCCACGCAAGGTGCTGGACTGGCGGCAGCTGTCCAAGCTGAAATCGACCTATACCGACGCGTTGCAGACTCATATCAACCCCGACACGGGGCGGGTGCATACGTCTTATGCCATCACCGGGGCGAACACGGGGCGTCTGGCCTCGACCGACCCCAATCTGCAGAATATCCCGGTGCGTACAGAAGAAGGCCGCCGCATCCGCGAGGCCTTCATCGCCGAGCCGGGCAATGTTCTGGTGTCGCTCGACTATTCACAGATCGAGCTGCGTATTCTGGCACATGTCGCTGACATTCCGGCCCTGAAACAGGCCTTTGCCGACGGGCTGGACATTCACGCCATGACCGCCTCGGAAATGTTCGACGTGCCATTGGACGAGATGACGCCCGAGATCCGCCGCAAGGCCAAGGCGATCAATTTCGGCGTGATCTACGGCATTTCGGGCTTTGGCCTGGCGCGCAACCTGCGCATTCCGCGGGCCGAGGCGCAGGGCTTCATCGACCGCTATTTTGAACGCTTCCCGGGCATCCGGCGCTACATGGATGACACCATCGCCTTTGCCAAAGAGCATGGCTATGTGCAGACGCTGTTCGGGCGCAAGATCCACACGACGGAAATCAATGCCAAAGGGCCGCATGCGGGGTTCGCGCGCCGGGCGGCGATCAACGCGCCGATCCAGGGCACGGCGGCCGATGTGATCCGTCGGGCGATGGTACGCATGCCCGAGGCGATCGACGGGCTGCCGGCCAAGATGCTGCTGCAGGTGCATGACGAACTGTTGTTCGAAGTGGCCGAGGATGCGGTGGACAAGACCATCGAGATTGCACGCGACGTGATGGAGAACGCGCCCGATCCGGCGGTGAAGCTGGACGTGAAACTGACGGTGGATGCGGGCAAGGGCGCCAACTGGGCCGAGGCGCATTAGGCAAGCGCCGTGCCGCTCATCAGGCCCGGCGGGCCATCTTTGCGGCAGGTCAGGCCTCGGGCCTGACCAACAGCGCGACCAGCCGACGGGTCAGCGGAGCCACGAACAGAACCACTGCGAAGGCCACCGGCCAGCTGATGCTCCACGCGCCCATCCAGCTGGCAAAGGTCTCGGGGCCCAGCCCGATTTCTTTGACCGTTGCGATGCAGGTCACGATGCAGGACATCAACCCAGACAGGATCAATCCGAACAGGACGGGGGCAAAGCGGGCGGGGATCATGCGGCACTTCCTCTGCTGATTTGCCTTTTCATATGCAGCACTCGAAATGTGATTTCCAGTGCGCAGGCGCACAGGCCTATTGCATCCAGCGCAGAGAGGAAGCGGTGCGCCGGGTCGAAGGCGTGTATTCGGCGCTGACCCAGCCGTCATAGCCGCTGTCGTCGATCGCTGCGAACAGGGCGGGGAAATCGGTCTCGTCCCGGCCGGGTTCCGAGCGGTCGGGGGCCGATCCGATCTGAATATGTACGATCCGGCCGCGGAATCTGTCCCAGACGGCCTGTGCATCGCCATGGATCATCCGGGCATGAAAGCTGTCGAATTGAAGGCCCACATTCGGGCGGTCGATCCGGTCCAGGCACGCGGCGGCCAGATCATAGTCGTTCAGGAAGTATCCCGGTTGCGAGACCGGGTTCAGCGGTTCGATCGTGAACCGTTGATGCGGCGCAAAATCCGCGGCCCATTGCAGGTTGCGCATGAAACAGTCCTGCGCGTCCGCCCCCGAGGCATAGCCCGCCATCACATGGATCAGGCCGGGCTTCAGCGCCTCGGCATAGCGCAGGACGCGGCGGATGTCGGACTGGAACCGCCCCTCGCCCCCGGGCACGGCCGCATAGCCGGGCTGGCCGCCGGCATAGTTGGGCGGCGGCGCGTTGATCAGCACCAGGTCCAGCCCGTTTGCCAGCAACGCGCGGCGGGTTTCCTTGGCCGCCAGGTCATAGGGAAACAGAATCTCGACCGCCTTGAACCCTGCATCCGCTGCCGCCTTGAACCGGTCGAGGTAAGGCAGCTCGGCAAAGAGCAGCGAGATATTGGCGGCAAATCTGGGCATTGTCCCCTCGGTCCGACGGCGCGCCGACCATAGTGGCGTGCGGCGTGCAGAGGAAGGGTTTGAAAACGACAATATGTCGAAAATCGGCCAGACCGGCGCGGGCCGATTGTGAAGGGTCGGGGTATTGCAGCGAATCATTTTCGTGGCGCTGCACCAACAAAAGGATTGAAACCGATGGCGATGAGTCCGGACCCCGTTCGCGGGCCCAGTTTCGCTGCGCCCGGCGCGCGGCAATCCGCCCTGTCCGGAAACGGGCTGGCGGTGGCGTCGATGCTGACCTGGGCGGCCGGATTCCCGGCGGCCGAGATCCTGTTGCAGTCCTGGCCGCCCGTCGCCCTGTGGGCGGCGCGAGCGCTGCTGGCGGTGGCGGTGATGGTGCCGGTCTGGATCTGGATCGACGGACCCCGCGCCGTGCTGCGCGCCCGCTGGGGACATGCGGTGCGGGTCGGCGGTTTCGGCCTGGGGCTGGGCATGTTCCTGATCATCCTGGCGCAGAAGCTGACCGACCCCGTGACGGTTGCCATCATCGCCTCCTGCGCGCCTTTGATTGCGACGCTGCTCGAGTTGGCGGCGGGAACCCGCAGATTGCGGTGGAACTTCGCGTTGGGCGTGGTCGTTTCGATCATCGGCGGGCTGATCGCCACCAGCGCCATCGCGCCCGCGCAGCTGGGGCTGGGCGCGCTCTGTGCGGTGGGGTCGACCACGTTGTTCTGCTGGGGCAGCATGGCCACGTCACGCGATTTCCCCGACCTCAGCCAGACCGGCCGCACCACGATCACGCTGGCCGGTGGCGCGATCGTGGCCTCGGTTCTGATCGGGCTGGCCAGCCTGGCCGGGTTCGACATTCGTCCGCAACGTCCCATCGACACGCAGCAGGCCGGGATGCTGGTCATCTACGCGCTGATATCGCTGGGCCTCAGCCAGGTTCTGTTCATCGCCTCGGTCGGCAAGTTGGGCGTGGCGCTGGCCTCGTTCCACATCAACGTGGCCCCGTTCTATGTGATGGTCATCATGCTGGTGCTGGGCGAGGAGTGGAACTGGACCCGTGCGTTGGGCGCGGCGGTGGTGGCGCTGGCCGTGGTGCTGGCGCAGGACCGACCCGGGCGGCAGACGGCCTAGCCGTCGCCCACCGCGTCCGACGGCGCGATGGCAAAGAATTGCCCGCCCGACCAGACGCCGAACTGCCCGTCGTGATGGGTGGCGATGTCCACCAGCCGATAGAAGCTTTTGCGGTCGATCCGCGCCTCGAGGTTCGACCGCACCAATATATACGGTCTGGGCTCGTTTGTTTCCGGGTCGATGACCACCCGGATCGGATGATCCGGCCCGGCCGTCACCGTATCGCCGACATGGGTGGTAAAGGTCAGAACCTGATCCTCGCCCGCGCCGGAGCGGTCAAAATCGACCGCGACGAATGGCGCGTCTTCGACCGTGATGCCGACCTTTTCGACCGGGGTGACCAGGAAATAGGCATCCCCCTCTTTCTTGAGAATCGATGAAAACAGCTTCACCAACTCGAACCGGGTGATGGGCGACCCTAGATAATACCAGGTGCCATCGCGCGCGATGCGCATGTCAAGATCGCCGCAGAACGGAGGATTCCACTTGTCCACAGGGGGCAGACCCCGCGGTTTGACTGCCTTGACCGAGGCCGCCAGACCCTCGGGCGACGGTTTCACAGGATTTTGTCCGCTCATTGTTTTTGCCATTTCCTCGCAGCGCGATACACTTCATCTATAATAAGTCCACGGAAGGGAAAGTCATGACCGAACCCGCCGACCTCGTGTCCGAGATCGAAGCGCTGGAAGAGAAACTGCAACAGGCCAAATCCTCGATCACCCGCCGCTTCATCGGGCAGGAGAGGGTCGTCGACCTGACGCTGACGGCGCTGCTGTGTGGCGGTCATGCCCTGCTGATCGGGCTGCCGGGCCTGGGCAAGACGCGGCTGGTCGAAACCTTGTCCACCGTCATGGGCCTGCATGGCAACCGCATCCAGTTCACCCCCGACCTGATGCCGGCCGACATTCTGGGGTCCGAGGTTCTGGACACCGCCGAGGATGGCAGCCGCCATTTCCGATTCATTCCTGGCCCGATCTTCTGTGAACTCTTGATGGCGGACGAGATCAACCGCGCCAGCCCGCGCACCCAGTCGGCGCTGCTGCAGGCGATGCAGGAACGCACGGTGACCGTCGCGGGCGAGGATCGCGCGCTGGGCGTGCCGTTCCATGTGCTTGCCACCCAGAACCCGATCGAACAGGAAGGCACCTATCCGCTGCCCGAGGCGCAGCTTGACCGGTTCCTGGTGCAGATCGACGTGAACTATCCCGACCGCCAGACCGAGCGTGACATCCTGCTGGCCACCACCGGCGTGGCCGAGGAAGAGGCGCACCAGATCTTCACCAAGGAAGAATTGCTGGCCGCGCAGGTTCTGCTGCGCCGGATGCCGGTGGGCGAGTCGGTGGTCGAACTGATCCTCGATCTGGTGCGCGCGTTCCGCCCCGAGGAACCCGGCGTGTCCGAGCGCGTGTCCGAGACCGTCGCCTGGGGCCCCGGTCCGCGCGCGGCGCAGGCGCTGATGATGACGGTGCGGGCGCGGGCGATGCTGCAGGGCCGGCTGGCCCCCAATGCCGAAGACGTGCTGGACATGGCGCGCCCGGTGCTCAGCCACCGGATGGCGCTGAACTTCGCCGCGCGGGCGCGCGGTGACAGCCTGGCCGACCTGATCGAAACCACCGCGGCCGGGCTTGTCCGGGCCGAGGCGGCGGCGTGAACGCGGCCCGCACCCTTCGCGAAAGATCCGAGGCCGAGGCGTCCCGGCTGCCGCCGCTGTTGGCGCGGGCCGAACACCTCGCCGGAACCGTGCTGCTGGGCGATCACGGCCGGCGGCGTTCGGGATTGGGCGATGATTTCTGGCAATACCGGCCGGCCCAGATCGGCGACAGCCGGCGGATGATCGACCATCGGCGCTCGGCCCGCGGCGATCAGCAATATGTGCGCGAACGCGAGTGGCAGATCGCGCAGTCGATCATGCTGTGGGTCGATCAGGGCGCCTCGATGCGCTTTGCGTCCGACAAACCGCTGCCGACCAAGGCCGACCGCGCCCGCCTTCTGGGGCTGGCCACGGCGATCCTGCTGGTGCGCGGGGGCGAGCGTGTGGGCCTGACCGGCACCACCCTGCCGCCCCGGCGCGGCAACGCCCAGATCATCCGGCTGGCGCAGGCCCTTTCCGAAGATACCGAGGCCGATTATGCCCCGCCCGAGCACCGCGCAATGATCCCCCATGCCCGCGCCGTGTTCATCTCTGACTTTCTGGGCCCGCTGGATGAGGTCGAACTGGCCCTGACTAAGGCCGCCGACCGCGGCGTGCGCGGTGTGCTGCTGCAGGTTCTGGACCCGGGCGAGGAGAACTTCCCCTATCGCGGGCGCACCATCTTCGAAAGCGTCGGCGGTACGGTCCGGCACGAGACACTGAAGGCGGGCGACCTGCGAGAGCGGTATCTGGCGCGGCTGGCGCGGCGCAAGGATGACCTGACGCGCCTGTGCCGAGTGACCGGCTGGCAGCTGGGGCTGCACCATACAAGCGACAGCGCGCAGGCGGCACTATTGTGGCTCTATCGTGCGCTGGACGGAGGGGCGCGATGACGGTTCTGGCGGGCATCGGCTTTACCGCGCCATGGGTGTTGCTGGGTCTGCTGACCCTGCCGATCCTGTGGCTGGTCCTGCGCGCCGTGCCGCCCGCGCCGATCCGCCGGCTGTTCCCGGCGGTGACCCTGTTGCTGGGCCTGAAGGACGACGAGAGCGTAGCCGACCGCACCCCGTGGTGGCTGCTGCTGCTGCGGATGCTGGCGGCGGCGGCGATCATCATCGGTCTGGCCGGCCCGGTTCTGAACCCGTCGCGCGACCAGACCGGATCGGGGCCACTGCTGCTGGTGCTGGATGCCAGCTGGGCAGGGGCCACGCGCTGGCCCGCCACGCTGGATCAGATCGACGCGCAGCTGACCGAAGCCGGACGGGCCGGGCGCCCCGTGTCGATTCTGCGACTGACCGAGCCGGAACCGCCGGTCTTCCAGGCCGCCGAAGCCTGGCGCAATCGCCTGCCCGGACTGGTTCCGCAGCCGTGGCAGCCGGACACGGCTCAGATCGAACAGGCCCTGACCGACCTGTCGGCGGTCGAGGGCGGCTTCGACACGCACTGGTTCACGGACAAGCTGGACTATCCGGGCCGCGAAACCCTGCTGACTGCGCTGGAGGCGCGGGGCGCGGTCACGGTCTATCGCGCGGCGGCGCCCATCCTGGCGCTGCGGCCAGCCACCTATCAGGACGGGGCGATCCGGCTGACCGCGGTGCGCGCCACACCCGGTCCGGCGCAGACCGTCACCATCAATGCGCAGGGGCGCGACCCGGCGGGCGTGATGCGCCTGCTGCAATCGGTCGAGGTCAGCTTTGACAGCGGCGCGACCCAAGCACAGGCCGATCTGGCCTTGCCATCCGAACTGCGCGCCCGCATCACGCGGTTCGAGCTGCAGGGCCAGCGGTCGGCCGGGGCGGTGTCGCTGACCGATGACAGCCTGCGCCGGCGCGAGGTCGCCCTGATCGCCGGAACCGTCAACCGCGAGGGGCTGGAGCTGCTGTCGCCGCTGCACTACCTGACACAGGTGCTGATCCCAACCGCCGATTTCGTCGAGGGCGGGCTGACCGAGGTTCTGCCCGCCAACCCGGATGTGATCGTGCTGGCCGATGTGGCCAAGCTGACCCCCGCCGAACAGGCCGGATTGGTCGAATGGGTCGAGCAGGGCGGGCTGTTGCTGCGCTTTGCCGGTCCGCACATGGCCGCCAGCGATCTGGGCCGCGATGCCGAAGACACGCTGCTGCCGGTGCGGCTGCGCAGCGGTGGCCGCTCGGTCGGCGGCGCGATGAGCTGGGGCGAGGCCAAGGGGCTGGCGCCCTTCCAGGAGGGCTCGCCCTTCTACGGGTTGCGCATCCCCGACGACGTGACCGTCAGCACCCAGGTGATGGCGCAGCCCGATCCGAACCTGGCCGACCGGGTGATCGCCGCGCTGTCGGATGGCACGCCGCTGGTGACGCGCAAGCCGCTGGGTCTGGGTCAGGTGGTGTTGTTCCACGTCACCGCCGATGCCGAATGGTCGACGCTGCCGCTGTCGGGCCTGTTCGTCGAAATGCTGGATCGGCTGGCCGTGGCCTCGGCCGCCAAGACGCGGCAGGTCGAACAGTTGCAAGGCACCACATGGGAGCCGATTCAGGTGATGGACGGGTTCGGAACCCTGTCCGACGCCGGCAATCTGGCCGGTGTCGATGGCCCGGCGCTGGTATCCGGCGCCCTGGGCCCCGACCTGCGCCCGGGTCTGTATGAAAGCGGCAAGCAGAAGCTGGCCCTGAACGTGCTGACCGAGGACAGCGTGCTGCGCCCGATCAGCTGGCCTGCGGATGTGCCCATCAAGGGGCAGGAGGTCAGCGCCGAAACGCCGGTCGGAGGCCTGCTGCTGAGCCTGGCCCTGATCCTGCTGGCGGTTGACGTGGTGGCCTCGCTGGCGCTGTCGGGGCGTCTGGGGCTGGCGCGGGCGGCGGCGGTGGCGCTGGGCGCGGTTCTGATCGCGCCGCAGGCGGAGGCGCAGACGCCCGAGGAGACCGAATTCGCCTTGCAGGCGACCAAGGATCTGGTGCTGGCCCATGTCCTGACCGGAAACGACCAGATCGACGACCTCGCCCATGCCGGGCTGCGCGGCCTGTCGCAGACCCTGACCTATCGCACATCCGTCGAACCGGCCGAGCCGATGGGCGTGGACCTCGAGCGTGACGAACTGGCCTTCTTCCCGCTGCTCTACTGGCCGATCACGCCGGATCAGCCCCAGCCCTCGGCTGAGGCCTATGCCAAGCTGAACGCCTATCTGCGATCGGGCGGGATGATCCTGTTCGACACGCGCGATGCCGACATCGCCGGGTTCGGCGCGGCCAGCCCCAATGGGCGCAAGCTGCAACAGCTGGCGACCCCGCTGAATATCCCCGCGTTGGAGCCTGTTCCGCGCGATCACGTCCTGACCCGAACCTTCTATCTGTTGCAGGATTTCCCGGGCCGCTATGCCGGAACCGAGGTCTGGGTCGAGGCCGCGCCACCCGACGCCGAACAGATCGAGGGCATGCCCTTCCGCAACCTCAACGACAACGTCACCCCGGTGGTGATCGGGGGCAACGACTGGGCCGGAGCCTGGGCGATCGACCGGAACGGGCAGGCGCTGCTGCCGGTCGGGCGCGGCTATGCCGGAGAACGCCAGCGCGAGCTGGCCAACCGGTTCGGCGTCAATCTGGTCATGCACGTGCTGACCGGGAACTACAAATCCGATCAGGTGCACGTGCCTGCTCTGCTTGACAGGTTGGGCCAATGACCGGTTCCGTCATCTTTGACCCGCTGATCCCGTGGCCCGTTCTGGCGGTTGTCGGGGCGGTCGCTCTGGCCGCGACGGTTCTGGCGCTGTGGCGCGGGCTGTCGGGTTGGGCGTTGCGTGGGCTGGCGGCGCTGGTGCTGCTGGCGGCGCTGGCCGGCCCGGTCTACCAGATCGAGGACCGCGCCCCGCTGACCGACATCGTGCTGATGATCGAGGATGAAAGCGCCAGCCAGACCCTGTCGGACCGCGCCGACCAGACCGCGCAGACCGCCGAGGCCCTGGCCGCCGAGATCGAGGCCCGCGACAACACCGAACTGCGCCGCATCACCGTGGGCGACGGCGACGGGGACGAAGGCACCCAGGTCATGGCGGCGCTGAACGCGGCGCTGGCCGAGGAACCGCGCGCGCGCATCGCCGGTATTCTGGTCCTGTCGGACGGCATCGTGCATGACGTCGATCAGGCCCCGGACCTGCCCGCGCCGATGCACCTGTTGCTGACCGGGCGCGCGCAGGACTGGGACCGCCGCCTGATCGTGCGCAACGCCCCCGCCTTTGCCATCATCGGCGAGCCGGTCACGCTGACCCTGCGGGTCGAAGACAGCGGCGCGGCGCCCGCCGGTGCCGCCTCGGCCCCGTTGGAGATTGCCGTGGACGGCGGGGAGCCACAGCAGTTCAGCATTCCGATCGGCGTGGATGTCGAGCTGCCTCTGACCCTGCCGCATGGCGGGCGCAACGTCATCCAGTTCACCGTTCCGCAGGCCGAAGGCGAGCTGACCGACCGCAACAACACCGCGCTGATCCAGATGAACGGCGTGCGCGACCGGCTGCGCGTTCTGCTGGTCTCGGGCGCGCCGCATCCGGGCGGGCGCACCTGGCGCAATCTGCTGAAATCCGACAGCTCGGTCGATCTGGTGCATTTCACCATCCTGCGCCCGCCCGAGAAACAGGACGGCGTGCCGGTGGACGAACTGTCGCTGATCGCCTTCCCCACGCGCGAGCTGTTTCTGGAGAAGATCAACGATTTCGACCTGATCATCTTTGACCGCTACAAGCGGCGCGGCATCCTGCCGGCGATCTACCTGGACAATGTGACCAACTACATCAACGACGGCGGGGCGGTGCTGATCGCGGCCGGGCCGGATTTCGCGACCGCCGACAGCATCTTCCGATCGCCCCTGTCCGCGATCCTGCCCGCACAGCCCACGGCCCGCGTGATCGAGGAGCGCTATGTGCCCAAGGTGACCGATCTGGGGCGGCGGCACCCGGTGACCTCGGATCTGGGCGAGGACGGGGATTGGGGTGCATGGCTGCGTCAGATCGACGTCCAACACCGCACGGGCGAGGTGTTGATGACCGGAGTCGACGACCGCCCGCTGCTGGTGCTGGACCGGGTGGGCGAAGGGCGCGTGGCGCTGCTGGCCTCGGACCACGCCTGGTTGTGGAGCCGCGGATACGAGGGCGGTGGCCCGCAGCTGGAACTGCTGCGCCGCCTGGCCCACTGGATGATGAAAGAGCCCGAGCTGGAGGAAGAGGCGCTGTGGGCCGAGGCCAACGGCCAGTCGATGCGCATCATCCGCCAGACCCTGAACGAAGAGGTCGGCCCCGTCACCGTCACCCGACCCAATGGCGAAACGTTCGAGGTGCCGCTGCGCGAGATGTCGCCCGGCCGGTTCGAGGCGCAGTATTTCGGCCCCGAGATCGGCCTCTATCGCCTGCAGGAAGGGGATCTGACCGCGGTGATCGGCCTGGGCCCGGCCGCGCCGCGGGAATTCGAGCGCACCATCGCCACCCCCGAGATCCTCGCGCCGGTCATGGCCTCCTTGCGTGGCGGCGCGATCCGTGTCGAGGACGGGCTGCCGACCATCCGCAACGTGCGCGCGGGGCGACCGGCGGCCGGGCGCGGCTGGATCGGGCTGACCCCGCGCAACGCCTATGAAACCCGCGACGTGACCCAGGCGGGCCTGCTGCCGCCCTGGCTGGTGCTGTTGCTGGCCGGGGGCTTCCTGCTGGCCGGCTGGTTGCGCGAAGGGCGCGGCTGAGGCGCCTTAAACAGATTTTCACGCTCTGCCGGAATCCTGTGTCCGAACGGACCGGGAAGGTGATCATGGGTCTTGCAGAAAAACTGGCACAGGAACGGCGGGCGCGGCTGGCCGCCGAGCGTATGTTGGCATTGAAACAGGCCGAATTGTCATCGGCCAACCGAAAGCTTGGTGAGTATGCCCTGGCGCTGACCAAGCGGATCGGCGAAACTCAGGCCGAGGTTGAGACCGTCCGGGACGAAAACGAAAGGGTCAAATCCGATCTGACCATCGCTCAAGCCAAGATCGAGGTGGCCGAGCGTCGCCTGTGGCATTCGATCCAGACCATTCAGGACGGGTTCGCGTTCTTTGACGGCAATGACCGCCTGATCAGCGCCAATACCGCCTATCTGAGCGTGTTCGAAGGGCTGGACGAGGTCGCGCCGGGCGTCTCGTATCAACGCATACTCGATCTGCTGACCGACGAGGGGATCATCATCATCGCCGACGAACAGGCCGAGGCGTGGAAAGCCCGGATGCGGCGGCGCTGGGCCCGGATGACCCCGCCGCCCGAGGTGATCCAGCTGTGGAACGGGCAGTACATCAAGCTGATCGACCAGCGCGGTCAAGGGGGCGACGTGGTCAGCCTGGCGCTGAACATCACCGCCTCGGTCCAGCACGAGGCGCAACTGCAGGCCGCGCGCGACAAGGCCGAGGCGGCCAACCGGGCCAAGTCGGCCTTTCTGGCAAACATGAGCCACGAAATCCGAACCCCGATGAACGGCATCGTCGGGATGACCGATCTGTTGTCGGAAACTCCGATGAACGACGAACAGCGGCTCTATGTCGATACGATCCGCGCCTCGGGCGAGGCGTTGCTGGTCATCATCAACGACGTTCTGGACTATTCCAAGATCGAGGCCGACAAGCTTGAACTGCATCCCGAGAAATTCGACCTGGAGCGCTGCATCCTCGAGGTCGCGACGTTGCTGCAGCCCACGGTGCGCGACAAGGGCCTGACCCTGCTGGTCGATTACGACCTGTTCCTGCCGACGCTGTTCGTGGGCGATCCGGGCCGCGTGCGGCAGGTGCTGACCAACCTGGTGGGCAACGCGGTCAAGTTCACGCCTCAGGGGCATGTGCTGATCCGGGTCACCGGGGTGCCGAATGCCGAACGGAAGACATGCGACATCCACGTCGCGATCGAGGATACGGGCATCGGGATTCCGGCCGACAAGATCGACCACATCTTCGGCGAGTTCAACCAGATCGAGGACGCCAAATCCCGCGAGTTCGATGGCACCGGGCTGGGGCTGGCCATCAGCAAGCGGCTGATCACGATGATGGGCGGTGCCATCTGGGTTGAAAGCGATCCGGGCAAAGGCTCCTGTTTCGGGTTCCGCCTGACGCTGCCCACCGCCGAGGGGGCGCAGCCCGCTCCGCCGCCGGATCTTGCGGACCGGCTGAAACATGTCGTCCTGGTCGAGGATCTTGCCATCAACCGGGCGATTCTGGGCAAGCAGCTGCGGCGGCTCGGGGCCGAGGTGACGGATTGCGTCACCGGCACCCAGGCCTTGTCGGCGATGCAGGGGTCGGTGGATCTGGTGCTGTGCAACCATGATCTGCCCGACATGGATGGTTTGGAACTGGCGGCGACGCTGCGCAGCCGGGGCTGGGACAAGGTGCCGATCGTGCTGATTTCGGCGAATCCGGGCATCATTCATGCCGACCCCAACCACCACCTGATCCAGGGCGTTCTGCAAAAGCCGATCCCGCGGGCCGAACTGTTCTCGCGCCTGATGGATCTGGGCGGCGGGGTATTGCCGCGGCCCAAGGCGGCGGAGGCTGCCCCGCCCCCGGTGCGCAGGGCAAGCGGGGACCGACGGCTCATGCGGGTTCTGGCGGCCGAGGACAACCGGACAAACCAGCTGATTCTGACGAAAATGACCAAGGGCCTGAACATCGAGCTGCGGCTGGCGGCCAACGGGCTCGAGGCGGTCGCGGCCTATGACGAATTTGAGCCCGACCTGATTTTCATGGATATTTCGATGCCGAAGATGGACGGCAAGCAGGCGACCGAGGAAATCCGGCGCAAAGAGATCGGAACGGGCCGGCACGTCCCGATCGTGGCCCTGACGGCCCATGCGATGATGGGCGACCGAGAGAACATCCTTGCGGCGGGTCTGGATCACTTCCTGACCAAGCCCCTGCAAAAGAAGTTGATCTGCGAGATGATCCAGACGCATTGCCCCGACGAAGCTCAGCCCGTCCTCGCCGAACCTGCCGAAGCGGGCTGAGCGGTCCCGACGTCGTGGGTGCGTGGCAACCTGCCGCCCCGCCGAAGCTGGCACGTCCGTTCACGCCGGTCATGGCTGTGCGTGGCGGGTCGGCTGTGGCGACTTCCGATGCCGCTGCGAAGGTGCTGGCCGTTGTCGTCGGGCCCAGGCAAACGGTCCTGAAGGCCGGGGCCGCGCAAGATGCCGCCCGCGCCGCGAATGCCGAAACGCTCGGGGCTGCAGACGGGGGGTCTGTCGGGATCAACGGGTCGTGCCCCGCCGCCACCTCCGGCGCGGCCGCGATCGTCCAGATGGCTCGGGGTGCCGCGAGGAGCGGTCAGCCTTGATAGGGGCGCACGAATACCGGCTTGTCCGGCGCGGACAGGTCTGCGCGATAGGCATAGCCCCCTGTGTCGAATTCGGTCAGCGAGGCGGGATCGGTCAGCCGGTGCTGGATGATGTACCGTGCCATGGCGCCGCGGGCCTTCTTGGCGAAAAAGCTGACGATCTTGGGCGTGCCCCCCTTGTCCTCCATGAAGACCGGGGTGATGACCCGCAGTTTCAGCGCCTTGGGATCGACCGCGCCGAAATATTCCTGGCTGGCGCAGTTCACCAGGACGTCGGTGCCGAGCGCCTCGGCCTGCGCGTTCAGGGCCTTGCTCAGCTGGTCGCGCCAGTAGTCGTACAGGTTCTTGCCGCGCCGGGTCTTCAGCCGGCTGCCCATCTCCAGCCGATGTGGCTGAATGGCGTCCAGCGGGCGCAGCAGGCCGTAAAGCCCCGACAGGATGCGCAGATGGTCCTGCGCCCAGGCCAGTTCGTCAGCGTCCAGCGAGGCGGCCTCGAGCCCCTGATAGGTGTCGCCGGCAAAGGCCAGCGCGGCCGGGCGGGTGGCCTCGGGCTGTGGTGCCTCGGCAAAGGCGCGGAACCGGTCGCGGTTCAGCCGGGCCAAATCGTCGCTCAGGCTCATCAGCTTTTTCAGGTCCCCCAGCGTCAGGTTGCGCGCGGTCTTCGCCAGCCGGATCGCGTCGTCCTGAAAATCGGGCCGGGTCGGCGCCACGTCCCGTTCTGCCCAGTCCAGCCGTTTGGCCGGAGAGATCACCACCAGCATGTCTGCCCCCGTGTTCGTGCCTGCCCGTCGATACCTAGCCCGCCGCGCGCAGCACGTCCAGAAAGGCGGCCGCGAAACGTTCGGCGCGGCGGTCGCCCAGCACCTGCTCCAGCGCGCGTTCGTCGTCGGGGCGCATCTGTGCCACCTTGGCCAGTTGCGAGGCGGAACAGCTCAGCGGTTTGTCGATCCCGTTGGGGCCTCGGGCCAGCTGCGCCTGCACCTCGAGCAGTCGGTCGTAGATATCGCCTTGTTCGCGCCCGGCCAGCTTGCGGCGCGCCGGGTGCAGCGCCTGCGCCTCGCCCGCGATCACCTCAAGGAAGGTGTCGCCGTATCGGTCCAGCTTTTTGGCGCCGACACCGCCGATCCGGGCCATCTCGTCCAGGGTCATGGGGCGTTTTTCCGCCATCTCGATCAGCGTGCGGTCGGGGAAGATGACATAGGCGGGCACACGGGCGGCCTCGGCCAGGGCGCGGCGTTTGGCCTTGAGCGCCGACAGCAGGGGCGCGTCCTCGTCCGAGACCATCATCTTGACCGCGGGCCGCCGGGTGGCCTTGCGCAGCGTGTCCTTGCGCAGGGTGATCTGCGCCTCGCCCTTCAGGATCGGCTTGGCGGCCTCGGTCATGCGCAGGGCGCCGTGGCGTTCGGGGTCGGGGCGCACCAGGTCGTGGCCCATCATCTGCCGGAAGATCGCCTGCCATTGCGGGCGCGACCAGTCCTTGCCGATGCCGTAGGTGGGCAATTCGTCATGCCGCCGCGCGCGGATCTTGTCGGTGTCGTTGCCCAAGAGGATGTCGATCAGGTGGCCCGAACCAAACCATTCCTCGGTGCGCAGGATGGCAGACAAGGCCATGCGCACCGGGGTGGTGCCGTCGAAAAGCTCGGGCGGGCTGTCGCACAGGTCGCATTTGCCGCAGGGCTGGGCCTCTTCCCCGAAATAGCCCAGCAGAGTCTGGCGGCGGCAGTGCAGCGCTTCGGCCAGACCCAGCAGCGCGTTCAGGCGGGCATGGTCGGCGGCGCGGCGTTCGGGCGGGGCGAGCCCCTCGTCGATCTGGCTGCGGCGCAGGCGGATGTCATCGGGGCCGAACAGGGTCAGAGTCTCGGCCGGTCCACCGTCGCGGCCAGCGCGGCCGATTTCCTGGTAATAGGCCTCGATCGATTTCGGCAGGTCCGCATGGGCGACCCAGCGGATGTCGGGCTTGTCGATGCCCATGCCGAAGGCCACGGTGGCCACCACGATCAGCCCGTCCTCGCGCGCGAAGCGGGTTTCGACGATGCGGCGGTCCTCGGCCTGCATCCCGCCGTGATAGTGACAGGCGCTGTGGCCCTGTTCGCGCAGGGCCTGCGCCAGCACTTCGGTCTTGTTGCGGGTGCCGCAATAAACGATGCCCGACTGGCCGCGGCGTGCGTCTGCGAAATCCAGGATCTGCTTGCGCGGGCTGTCCTTGGCGGCAAAGGCCAGATGGATGTTCGGCCGATCGAAGCCGCGCAGGAACTTGCGCGGGGGCGTGCCGTCGAACAGTTTTTCTACGATCTCGTCCTGCGTTTCCGCATCCGCCGTGGCGGTGAAGGCGGCCAAGGGCACGTTCAGCGCGCGCCGCAGCTCTCCGATCCGCAGATAGTCAGGGCGGAAATCATGGCCCCACTGGCTGACGCAATGGGCCTCGTCCACGGCGATCAGGCTGACATTGATGCGCCGCAGCATCCCCAGCGCCGAACCCGCCGCCAGCCGTTCGGGCGCCATATACAGCAGCTTCAGCCGCCCGGCCTCGAGCGCCTCCCACACGGCATCGGTTTCCTCGGGCGTGTTGCCCGAGGTCAGCGCACCGGCCTCGACCCCGGCCTCTTGCAGCCCGCGCACCTGGTCGCGCATCAGCGCGATCAGCGGCGAGATCACCACCGTGACCCCGTCGCGCAGCAGGGCAGGCAGTTGATAACACAGGGATTTGCCGCCCCCGGTGGGCATGATGGCCAGCACGTTCTCGCCGGCGGTCACGGCATCGACGATCTCTTCCTGCCCGGGGCGGAACTCATCGAATCCAAAGACATCTCGCAGCAGAGGCGCGGCGTCGAACATGTGCGGGGGTGCCCTGTTTCAAGATTTGACTGCTCTTGAACGGACAATCACATAGTCGGAATCGGGGAACAAGAGGTCAGTAGAAATAGACCATGTTGTTGATCAGGATGATCCGCAGGGCATAGACCCCGATCAGCACCACCAGCGGCGTCAGATCCAGACCGCCCATGTTGGGCAGAATGCGGCGGATCGGGCCGTAGATCGGCTCGAGCAGGCGGTTCAGGCCGTACCAGATCTGGGCGACCAGCTGTTGATGCAGGTTCAGGACCTGGAAGTTGATCAGCCAGCTCATGATCACATGGGCCAGGATGATGAACCAGACGATGTCCAGGATCAGCAGCAAAATTTGGATCAGCGACAGCATGGGCACCTCGTTTTCCGTACGGCCCGAGACCTAAGTGCCCAAGCGGCAATAGGCAAGCCCGCAGTCACAGAACGCTTGCGAAATGCCCCAAAGGCCCGTCTTATTAATTCAAAAGCAGGCAAGGGGCAGAGATGGCAGAGATTTCCAAGCGCAGGCGCATCTGGGGCTGGTGGTTTTTCGACTGGGCCAGCCAGCCGTATCACATCCTGTTGGTGACCTTTGTCTTTGGCCCGTATTTCGCCGGCGTTGCGGCCGAATATTACGCAACCGCCGGGATGGATGCCGAAGCCGCCGCCGCGCAGGCGCAGACGGTCTGGGCCAACTGCCTGACGATCACCGGGCTGATCATCGCTTTCGGCGCGCCGCTCTTGGGGGCGATGGCCGACGTCTCGGGGCGGCGCATCCCGTGGATCTTTACCTTTTCGGTGATGTATGCCGCGGGGTCTGCGGCGCTGTGGTTCACGCTGCCGGACGGGTCGAACATGTGGCTGATGCTGTCGGCCTTCGGTCTGGGCTTCGTGGGGGCGGAATACGCGCTGATCTTCATCAACTCGCAACTGCCCGATCTGGGGGACGACAAAGAGGTGGGCGAGATCTCGGGCTCGGGCTTTGCCTTCGGCTATTTCGGCGGGCTGATTTCCCTGGCGATCATGCTGGCGCTGTTCGTCGAGCAGCCCAACGGCAAGACGCTGATCGGAATGGAGCCGCTGTTCGGGCTGGACGCCGGCGCGCGCGAAGGCACGCGTTTCGTTGGGCCGTTCACCGCCGGGTGGTTCATCCTGTTCATGGTCCCGTATTTCCTGTGGGTGCGCGACGATCCCGCCGCCGACAAAAAGGGCAGCGTATCCGAGGCGCTGCGCCTGCTTGGCAAATCCGTGGCCGCCTTGCGGTACCGGGTCAGCCTTGCCAGCTATCTGGGGTCATCGATGTTCTATCGGGACGCGCTGAACGGGCTGTACAGTTTCGGCGGCGTCTATGCGCGGCTGGTGCTGGAATGGAACCTGATCAAGATCGGCGTCTTCGGCATCATCAGCGTGCTGGCTTCGGCAGTTTTCGCCTGGATCGGCGGCAAGCTGGACCGGAAATTCGGCCCCAAGCCGGTGATCCTGACCGCGATCTGGGTTCTGATCCTGGTCTGCACCACCATCGTGTCGATGGACCGGACGCAGATCTTCGGCATCGCCCTGCCCCAAGGCTCGGGCCTGCCGGACATGGTGTTCTTTGGCTGCGGCATCCTGATCGGCGGGATGGGGGGCATTCTGCAATCGGCCAGCCGGTCGCTGATGGTGCGCCACACCGACCCGGCCGCCCCGGTCGAGAGCTTTGGCCTCTATGGTCTGTCGGGCCGCGCCACCGCCTTTGCCGCGCCTTTGCTGATCGGAATTGCGACAACCGCGACCGGCAGCGCGCGGTTGGGGGTGTCTCCGATCGTCGGGTTGTTTATTCTGGGATTGTTCCTAATGCGCTGGGTCAAACCGGAAGGGGATCAGAGCAGATGATTTCATTACGTTTTTTGGTATTTTTGACAGGAGTTGCGCTGGCCGGGGCGGCCGGGGCCCAACCGCTGGCCAAGCAGTTGTTCGGGGCTCAGAAGGTCGGTTCGCAACAAAAACCGGCCGCTTTCGGCAGTTATTCGCGCGGATGCGCCGCCGGATCGGTGCAACTGCCCGAGACCGGACCCACCTGGCAGGCGATGCGTCTGTCGCGCAACCGCAACTGGGGCCATCCGCAGGCCATCGACTTCGTGCAGGACCTCAGCCGTTTTGCGGCAAAGCAACCCGGATGGAACGGGCTTTACATCGGGGATATCAGCCAGCCGCGGGGCGGGCCGATGACCTCGGGCCACCGCAGCCACCAGCTGGGCCTGGACATCGACATCTGGATGCTGCCCGGTGACAACATGCGCCTGTCGCGCAAGGCGCGCGAGAACATCTCGTCCATCTCTCTGCGGCGCGCGAACGGGGCCTATGTGAACGGCAACTGGACGAAACAGCACCACGCCATCCTGCGCGCGGCGGCCAAGGACAAGCGCGTGGCCCGCATCTTCGTTTTTCCGGGCGCCAAGGTGCAGATGTGCAAGGAAGAGAAGGGCAACCGTGCCTATCTGCGCAAGATTCGGCCCTGGTGGGGGCATCATTATCACTTCCACGTCCGGCTGAACTGTCCGCGCGGCTCACGCGGGTGCGTCAATCAGGATCCACCGCCCAAAGGCGACGGCTGCGCCGAGGCCGAGCAGTGGGTGCGCAACATCTTGAACCCGCCGCCGCCCGACCCCAACGCGCCGCCTCCGAAGAAACGGCGCGAATATGTTCTGGCGGATCTGCCCCAGCAATGCGCCGCCGTCTTGCAGTCCAACTGATCGCCAGCCTGTTTCTGGCCGGCTCCGCCTGGGCGGTAGAAGTCAAATCGGCCGAATATCTGGGCAGCTTTGCATGGCGCGCCGGCCATGACTGGTTCGGCGGGTTTTCCGCCATCCATGTCTCGGATGACGGGCAGCGCGCATGGGTGCTGAGCGACCGCTCCACCCTGGTATCGGTCCGCATCGGCCGGGATGGCGATCAGATTGTCGGCATCGGTGTTGTTGGCCACTGGCCGGTTCTGTCCAGCCGGGGACGGATCATGCCCGGCAGCTCGGGTGATTCCGAGGGGCTGGCGCTGGCGCCGGATGGCAGCTTCTACATCTCGTTCGAAGGCGTGCATCGCGTGGCCCGTTATGCCGCGCCCGGTGCCCATGCTCAGGTGCTGCCGCGCCCCAAGGCCTTTGACGGGCTCGACCAGAACGGTTCGTTCGAGGGGCTGGCCATCGACGCGCAGGGCCGCCTGTACACGTTGCCCGAGAAAAGCCGCACGGCAAATGGCGACATTCCGGTCTATCGCTGGAACGGGCGCGCCTGGTCCACGCCCTTCGTCCTGGCGCAGCGGGACGGTTTTCTGCCCGTAGCGGCCGATTTCGGCCCGGACGGGCGGTTCTACGTGCTGGAACGCGCGGTCGCTCTGATCGGGTTCCGGTCGCGGCTGCGTCGGTGGCGGATCGACGGCGATACACCTGCGGCTGAAGAAACCCTCTTCCAGACTGGAACCGGAACCCATGACAACCTCGAGGGGCTGTCGGTCTGGCGCGACGGGCAGAGGCGGTTGCGGGCCACGATGATATCGGACGACAACTTTCTGGCGCTGCAACGCACCGAACTGGTCGAATATCTGCTGCCGGATTGACACGTTCCGATCCCGGGCCTAAAAGCGCGGCTTGCCTTGGGATACCCCCGGGGCCAAGTCGCCGCTACCTTGTCAAAACGGGCATCAGAACATGCAACGCAACTTTATCCCCGGCATTCTTGCCATGGCCGCCATCGTCGTGGCCTCGAACATCCTGGTCCAGTTCCTGATCTTTGACGGGCTGCTGACCTGGGGTGCCTTCACCTATCCAATGGCCTTTCTGGTCACCGACATCATGAACCGCGTCTATGGCGTGGGCCCGGCCCGCAAGGTCGTGTTTGCCGGCTTCGTCACCGGTGTGATCTGCTCGCTGATCGGCAGCCAGATCATGCTGCAGGGCGACGGCTTCACCTACGCCGCCGTGCCGTTGCGCATCGCCGTGGCTTCGGGAACCGCGTTCCTGATCGCGCAGCTGACCGACGTCACCGTGTTCAACGCCATGCGTGAAGGCCGCTGGTGGCGCGCGCCGCTGGTATCCACCCTGGTCGGATCGGCGTTGGATACCGCGATCTTCTTCACCATCGCCTTCTCGGCCTCGGTGACCTTCTTTGGCGCCGACGCGGATGCGGCCATCAATTGGGCGTGGGAGCCCGTGCCCTTCATGCTGTCGGGCCCCGAGGCGCCCCTGTGGGTGACGCTGGCCTTTGCAGACTGGCTGGTGAAGCTGTCGCTGGCCCTGGTCGCACTGATCCCCTTCAAGGTGATCGTCGCGCGCCTGACCGCACAGCCCGCGTAAAAAACGCTTTGAGAATGGCACAAGTTGTGTCACCATCCTTTTCAACCGCAACAGATAGAAAAGGAGGTGATCCAGTGTCGAGAAAGAGATTGGAGAGAGGTGTCGGAACAACCGGGGGGACCGCCTGCTAGGGCAGCCCTTGGCGGAGCGCGCGCTCCGGCTGGTCGATTGATCTAACCGACCCGACCTCCTGAACTTTCGAAGGGCCGTCCCGCCGGGGCGGCCCTTTCTGTTTCCGGGTGGCGCCTGTAAGGTCGCGCCCATGTTGCGCATCACCGACGATATCACCCTGCACGATTGGGAAATGACCGAGAGCTTCATCCGCGCCTCGGGTCCCGGCGGGCAGAACGTGAACAAGGTCTCGACCGCGGTCGAGCTGCGCTTCGAGGCCGCGCGCTCGCCCTCGCTGCCAGGTCCGGTCAAAGCGCGGCTGAAACGGCTGGCCGGGCGGCGCTGGACCAAGGATGGCGCGATCATCATCCAATGCGACGAGACCCGCAGCCAGGCCCGCAACCGCGAGATCGCCCGCGCCCGTCTGGCCGAGCTGATCGGCAAGGCGCTGGTCAAACCCAAGCGGCGGATCGCGACGAAACCCACCTATGGTTCGGTCAAGCGCCGGTTGGCGGCAAAAAAGGCCCGGTCGGACGTCAAGGCGCTGCGCGGAAAGGTGGCGGAAGATTGATCTGGCATCTTTCCCTGCCGTTGCTAGTCTGACCGCGACAGGCGGCAGGGAGGCAAGGCCATGAGGCTGGAGGGAAAAACCGCAATCGTGACCGGCGGCGCATCCGGGTTCGGGGCCGGGATCGTGCAGAAGTTCCTGTCCGAGGGCGCACGGGTGATGATCGCCGACATCAACGGGGATGCCGCGCGTCACATGGCGGCAACGCTGGGTCCTCTGGCCGACCACTGCCAGGTGGATGTCTCCGACGGCGACACGGTCCAGGCGATGGCGGATGCGGCGCTGAACCTCTACGGCCATCTGGACATCCTGGTGAACAATGCCGGCGTGACCCACCTGCCGAGGCCGCTGGAGGAGGTCAGCGACGAAGATTTCGACCGCGTCTATCGCGTGAACATGAAGTCGGTCTTTCTGACCGCGCGGGCGCTGGTGCCGCATATGAAATCGCGCGGATCGGGGGCGATCCTGAACGTCGCCTCGACCGCCGGATTGTCGCCGCGCCCGAACCTGAACTGGTACAACGCCTCCAAGGGTTGGATGATCACCGCAACCAAGACGATGGCGGTCGAACTGGCCCCGTCCGGTGTGCGCGTGAACGCAATCTGCCCGGTGGCCGGCGAAACACCCCTGCTGAAGTCCTTCATGGGCGAGGACACGCCCGAAATTCGCGCCAGGTTCCTGTCGACCATCCCGTTGGGCCGGTTCTCGACCCCGCAGGACATGGGCAACGCCGCCTGTTTCCTGTGCTCGGACGAGGCCAGCATGATCACCGGCGCCGCGCTCGAGGTGGACGGGGGCCGCTGCATCTGACTGCCCCTTCATCTGGCCCAAAATATCCCCGCCGGAGGCAGCGCGCACCAGCGCGCTTTCCCGCAGAAAAGGACAAACCCAAATGACCCCCGGACCCAGAAACTTGATCACCGACGTGCCCGGCCTGCTGGTGGGCAACGCTCAGGACGCGGCTCTGAAATCAGGTGTCACCGTCCTGACCGGAGATCAGCCCCTGCGGGCCTCGGTACATGTGATGGGGGGCGCCCCCGGCACGCGCGAGACCGATCTGTTGGCCGCCGACAAAACCGTTGACCGGGTGGATGCGATCGTGCTTTCGGGGGGCTCGGCCTTCGGGCTGGATGCCTGTTCGGGCGTGATGGACGCGCTGCATGCGCAGGGTCGCGGGTTTCAGGTGGGGCCGGCCGTGGTGCCGATCGTGCCCGGCGCGATTCTGTTCGATCTGCTGAACGGCGGCGACAAGGCGTGGGGTGAAAACCCGTACCGCGCCTTGGGCCGGGCCGCATTTGACGCTGCGGCGGACACGTTCGATCTGGGCAGCGCCGGGGCCGGAACCGGCGCGCTGACGGCCATGTGCAAGGGCGGGCTGGGCTCGGCCTCGGCGGTGTTGCCGGGCGGCGTGGCCGTAGGTGCGCTGGTGGCGGCCAACCCGCTGGGCAGCGTCACCACCCCGGGCGACCGGCATTTCTGGGCCGCCCCGTTCGAGATCGGGGCCGAGTTCGGCGGGCTGGGGCCGGATGCGGCGTCCGGTCTGGGGGACCCCGCGCCCAGCCGCAAGGCCCGGGCGATGGGCCATCCCCCGCCCGACAAGGCCAACACGACCATCGCCATCGTCGCCACCGATGCGGCCCTGACCAAACCGCAATGCCAGCGCATGGCGGTGGCCGCCCATGACGGGATCGCCCGCGCCATCCTGCCCGCCCACACGCCGGGCGATGGCGACCTGGTGTTCGGCGTCAGCACGGGGCGGATCCCTTCGGCCGAGGCCGATCTGGCCCTGCTGGGTCACGCCGCGGCTCTGTGCCTGACCCGTGCCATCGCACGCGCGGTCTACCATGCGAAACCGGCGCCGGGCGACCTGTTGCCGTGCTGGTCGGATCTGCAAAATACGCGTTGAAAATATACCTTTTCGGCTGCGTCAGGTCGCCGCCGCGCGTCAAATTGCGCATTGACTCTGCGCGCGTTTGATACTGGTTAAGGGGCAGCCAATTCATATCGGAGCAACGCCAATGAAACGTATCATCGCGACTGCCATCGTCGGCCTGCTGGCCGTGCCGGCCCTGGCCGAAGGCGACGCCGAAGCCGGCAAGAAGGCTTTCAACAAGTGCAAGTCCTGTCACATGATCGCAACGCCCGAGGGCGAGACGATCGTCAAGGGCGGCAAGACCGGTCCGAACCTCTATGGCGTGGTCGGCCGCACCGCCGGCACCGAAGAAGGCTTCAAGTATGGTGACAGCTTGGTTGCGGCCGGTGAAAAAGGTCTGGTCTGGGACGAGGAAAGCTTCGTCGCCTATGTTCAGGATCCCAAGGGTTTCCTGAAAGACTACCTGGGTGAGACTTCGGCCAAGTCGAAGATGACCTTCAAGCTGAAGAAGGGTGGCGAGGACGTCTTTGCCTATCTGCAGAGCGTTTCGGCTGAATAAGCCGCGCTTGCCAGAAAACCGGAGCAAGTACAAAAGGCCGCAGCCCTGCGGCCTTTCGTGCGCTTGATTGGAACCTCGATCATCGCCAGATTCGACGCAGACCAACAAACGCTGCGCCAAACCCGCCAGCGCATCGCGCCCAGTCGCCGATGCCGCCAGACCGACGCAGTCACATCAGGAGAGGACAGATGGGAATCATGATCCCGGCTTGGGTTCATGGCAAGCTGACACCCGTGGACAAGCTGGAAGCCCACGAAAAGGGGCTCAAGCACAAGGCGGTCTCGGTCTTCGTCGTGCGGGGCACCGAGATTCTGATGCAGCGCCGCGCGCTGGGCAAATATCACACGCCCGGCCTGTGGGCGAACACCTGCTGCACCCATCCCGACTGGGACGAGAACTCCTCGGACTGCGCGGTGCGCCGCCTGCGCGAGGAGTTGGGCATCACCGGACTGTACCCCGAATACCGGCACCGGCTGGAATATCACGCGGATGTCGGCAACGGGATGGTCGAGAACGAGGTCGTGGACGTGTTCCTGGCGCATGTGCGCGGACCCCTGAAGATCGAGCCCAAACCCGACGAGGTGATGGAGATCCGCTGGATCGACTATCACGACCTGCTGGCCGAAGTGCGCCGTCATCCCGAACGGTTCACCCCGTGGCTGAAGATCTATCTGCACAACCACGCCGACACGATCTTTGGCCCCGACCTGATCATCTCGGCCAAATCCTGACGCGCCCATCTTGCAAGGGCTGACGAAGCCGCATACATCACGGCGTCATGGCCAAGCACAAGCAGAAGACAGACCCCAACTACAAGGTGATCGCCGAAAACCGGCGGGCCCGCTTCGATTACGCGATCGAAGAGGATCTCGAGTGCGGCATCGTGCTGGAAGGGTCCGAGGTCAAGTCCCTGCGCGCGGGCGGGGCGAACATCGCCGAAAGCTATGCCGCGGTCGAGGATGGCGAACTGTGGCTGATCAACAGCTACATCGCGCCCTACGAACAGGCCAAGGCGTTCAAGCACGACGAGCGCCGCCGGCGCAAGCTGCTGGTGTCCCGCAAAGAGCTGTCGAACCTGTGGGCCGCCACCCAGCGCAAGGGCATGACCCTGGTACCGCTGGTGCTGTATTTCAACCACAAGGGCCGGGCCAAACTGAAGATCGGCATCGCCAAGGGCAAGAAGAACCACGACAAGCGCGAAACCCAGGCCAAGCGCGACTGGTCGCGCCAGAAACAGCGCCTGCTGAAGGATCACGGCTGACCCGGGCTGCGCCGCGGGTCAGAACGGATCAGAACGCCATGGTGGCCTGCACTGCCCGTTTCCAGCGCGCATAGGCCGCCTCGCGGTCAGATTCGGGCAGGATCGGTTCGAACCGTTGGTCCAGCGCCCAGGTGTCGGCAAATCCGGCCTGATCGGGATAGACCCCGGCCTTCATCCCCGTCAGCCAGGCCGCGCCCAGCGCCGTGGTTTCCTGCATCACCGGCCGGTCGACCGGCGCGCCCAGAATGTCCGACAGCCCCTGCATCGCCCAGTCGGACGCGCTCATCCCGCCATCGACCCGCAGGATCACGTCGGCCTCGGCGCCCCAATCGCCCTGCATCGCGTGCCACAGGTCGCGGGTCTGGAAGGCGATGCTTTCCAGCGTGGCCCGCGCGATCTCGGCCCGGCCCGAGTTGCGGGTCAGGCCGAACATGGCGCCGCGACATTCGGGCTTCCAATAGGGCGCGCCCAGTCCGGTGAAGGCGGGTACCAGCACCACATGCTGGTTGGGGTCGGCCTGCGCCGCCAGCTCGCCGCTTTGCGGGGCCGAGTCGATGATCCGCAGCGCGTCGCGCAGCCACTGCACCGCCGCACCCGCGATGAAGATCGAGCCTTCCAGCGCATAGGTCCGCTGACCGCCCAGCTGATAGGCGATGGTGGTCAGCAGGCGGTTTTTCGACTCCACCGGCTGCGTGCCGGTGTTCAGCAGCGCAAAACAGCCGGTGCCATAGGTGGATTTCATCATGCCCGGCTGGAAACAGGCCTGCCCGATCGTGGCGGCCTGCTGGTCGCCGGCCACGCCCAGAATCGGGATCATCCCGCCGAACAGGCCGGTCTGGCCGAAATCGGCCGCGCAGTCGCGCACCTCGGGCAGCATGGCAAGCGGCACGTCCAGCAGATCGCAGATCTCGGCGCTCCAGTTGCCCTTGTGGATGTCGAACAGCAGGGTGCGTGCGGCGTTGGTGGCGTCGGTGGCGTGGACGCGGCCCTCGGTCAGGCGCCAGATCAGGAAACTGTCGATGGTGCCGAACAGCAGCTCGCCTGCCTCGGCCCGGTCGCGCGCGCCGGGCACGGTGTCCAGCAGCCATTTGACCTTGGTGCCCGAGAAATACGGGTCGAGCAGCAGGCCGGTCTGGGCGGTCACGTCATCCTCGCAGCCCGCGTCGCGGAACCGCTGGCAGATCTCGGCGGTGCGGCGGTCTTGCCAGACGATGGCGTTGTGGATGGCCTTGCCGCTTGTCTTGTCCCAGACCACGGTGGTTTCGCGCTGGTTGGTGATGCCGATCCCGGCGATCTGGTCGGCCGCGACGCCCACCTTGTCCATCACCTGCCGGCAGACATTCAGAACACTGTCCCAGATTTCCTCGGGGTCGTGTTCGACCCAGCCTTCCTGCGGGAAATACTGGGTGAATTCCTGCTGTGCGGTGCCCACGCGCTGCATCTGCGCGTCGAACAGGATCGCGCGCGAGGACGTGGTGCCCTGATCGATTGCCAGAATATGGGTCATGCCCGTGCTCCCCCAGTCGTCATTTTCAGGGGACCTTAGGCGATTGGTCGGGGCCGTTCCAGACCCCAGTTTCAGGCCACAGGCACGTCGATATTGTCGATCAGGCGCACGCCCTCCAGCCAGGCGGTGGCGAACAGGCGCGCGGGGCGGGTGGCGGCGGTCAGCGGCGCAAGCGTTTCGGCGCAGCGCAGGTCGATATATTCCACCTCGGAAAAGCCCGCCGCCAGCAGCGTCTCGCGGGCCGGCCCCACCAGATCGGCGAACGCGGCGCCCTGCGCCAACTGCCCGGCCATGTCCTGCATCACCGCATGCATCCGCGCCCCGGTCGCCAGCCCCTGGCCCGACAGGCGCAGATTGCGCGAGGACATCGCCAGCCCCGAGGGCTCGCGCACGGTGGGGCAGCCGATCACCTCGATCGGGATGTCCAGATCGCGGGCCATGCGCCGCACGACCATCAACTGCTGATAGTCTTTTTCCCCGAAATAGGCCCTGTCCGCCTGCGTCTGCAGGAACAGTTTTGCCACGACGGTCGCCACGCCGTCGAAATGTCCGGGGCGGAATTCGCCCTCCATCACGTCGGTCAGCCCGGCGACGGACACGGTGGTGGCGAAGCCGTCCGGATAGATCTGGCCCGGGTCGGGGACATAGATCGCATCAACCCCCAGCGGTGCCAGCTTGGCCGCGTCGTCCTGCTCGGTGCGCGGATACTTGGCCAGATCCTCGGGGTTGTTGAACTGTTTGGGATTGACGAAGATCGTCACGATCACCCGGTCGCAATCAGCCCGCGCCGCCTGTGCCAGCGACAGGTGCCCCTGATGCAGCGCGCCCATGGTGGGCACCACGCCGATGGTCTGGCCCGCCCGGCGCCAGGCCCGGGTCTTGGCGCGCAGCTCAGAAAGGGTGCGCAGGATGGGCGCGGTCATGCCTTGCCCCCCTTGGCAGGGGCCTGGTCGGCAAACACATGCTCGGCCGCGGGGAAGGTGCGGGCGCGCACCTCGGCGGCGTATTCGGCGATGGCGGCCTCGGCCAGCGGGCCCAGATCGGCATAGCGTTTGACGAATTTCGGTTTGAAGGCGGTGAAAAAGCCCAGCATGTCATCGACCACCAGGATCTGTCCGTCACAGCCTGCCGAGGCGCCGATGCCGATGGTGGGGATGGGCACCTCGGCGGTGATCCGGTCGGCCAGACCCTGCGGAACCTTCTCGAGCACGACCGAAAACGCCCCGGCCTCGGCCACGGAGCGGGCGTCGGCCAGCACCGTCTCGGCCTGTTCGTCGCGGCCCTGCACCTTGTAGCCGCCCAGCGTATTGATCGACTGCGGCGTCAGACCCACATGCGCCATCACCGGGATACCGCGCTTGACCAGAAAGCGGATCGTCTCGGCCATCTCGACCCCGCCTTCCAGCTTGACCGCGCCGGCACCGGTCTCGGCCATCAGACGGGCCGCGTTGCGGAAGGCCTGCGCAGGGCCTTCTTCATAGCTGGCAAAGGGCATGTCGATGACCATCATCGCCGTCTCCAGCCCGCGCGCGACAGCCTGCCCGTGCAGGATCATCATCTCCATCGTCACGCCCAGGGTCGAGCTTAGCCCGTGCAGCACCATGCCGACGCTGTCGCCCACCAGGACGAAATCGCAATGGGGGTCCATCAGCCGGGCCATCGGCGTGGTATAGGCGGTCAGGCTGACCAGCGGATCGCCCCCTTTGCGGGCGCGGATATCCTCGGCATTCGGGGCTTTCTTGCGGGCGGTGGCGCTCATGCTCGCTCCTCGCGGGGTTCATGTTGCAGCGCGGCATAGCAGATCGGCGGGGGCCAGAGAAACCCCGGTTGCGCGAACATTTCCTTGAATGACCCAAGGTTTGCAGGGACATTGTTACCGTCAGGGCCGCGTCAGCCGCCGCCCATCCGCACATTCTGGGAGGGAATTTACATGACCAAGCCGTTCTTTCGCACCTTTGCCGGCGCCATGGCGCTGGGCGTGGGGCTTCTCGCCTCGCAGGCCATGGCCCGGTCGGACATCACCATCGCCATGCAGCTGGAACCGCCGCATCTGGACCCGACCAGCGCCGCCGCACAAGCCATCGATTCGGTCGTCTACACCAACGTGTTCGAAGGGCTGACCCGGTTCATGGGCGATGGCTCGGTCGTGCCCGGGCTGGCCGAAAGCTGGGAGATCTCCGAGGATGGCACCGTCTATACCTTCACGCTGCACGATGGCGTCACTTTCCACGATGGCACCACGATGGATGCCGAGGACGTGAAGTTCAGCCTCGACCGCGCCACCGCCGAGGACAGCGCCAATGCGCAGAAGGCCCTGTTCGCCGGGATCGAAAGCGTCGAGGTCGTGGACCCGCTGACCGTCAGAATCACTTTGGCGGAACCCAACGGCAATTTCCTGTTCAACCTGGCCTGGGGCGACGCGGTGATCGTGGCGCCCGAAAGCATCGAGGGTATCAAGACCAACCCGGTGGGCACCGGCGCCTACAAGTTCGCCGAATGGGTCCAGGGCGACCGCATCACCTTGGAGCGCAACCCTGATTACTGGGGTGACCAACCCGCGCTGGAGCAGGCCACGTTCAAGTTCATCTCGGACCCAACCGCCGCCTTTGCCGCGATGATGGCCGAGGACGTGGACGTGTTCGACAATTTCCCCGCCCCCGAGAACCTGCCGCAGTTCGAGGCCGACCCGCGGTTCCAGGTGCTTGTCGGCTCGACCGAGGGCGAGACCATTCTGGCGACCAACAACAAGAAGCCGCCCTTTGACGACGTGCGGGTGCGGCAGGCGCTGGCCCATGCGATCGACCGTCAGGCCATCATCGACGGCGCGATGTTCGGCTACGGCACGCCGATCGGCACGCATTTCGCACCGCACAACCCGGCCTATGTCGATCTGACCGGCCTGTCGGCGCATGACCCGGACAAGGCCCGCGCCCTGCTGGCCGAGGCCGGGTTCGCAGACGGGTTCGAAACCACGCTGCACCTGCCGCCGCCCTCCTACGCCCGCCGCGGGGGCGAGATCGTGGCCGCGCAGCTGGCCGAGGTGGGCATCAAGGCCGAGATCATCAACGTGGAATGGGCGCAGTGGCTGGAAACCGTGTTCAAGGGCAAGAATTTCGCCCTGACCATCGTCAGCCATACCGAGCCGATGGACATCGGCATCTATGCCCGGCCGGATTACTACTTCCAATATGACAACCCGGACTTCCAGGCCCTGATGGCGACGCTGAACGCCACCACCGACCCCGACGAACGCACCCGCCTGCTGGGCGAGGCGCAGCGCATGATCGCCGAGGATTACGTCAACGGCTACCTGTTCCAACTTGCCAAACTGGGCGTGGCCAAGGCCGGTGTTCAGGGTCTGTGGGAAAACGCGCCCACGGCGGCCATCGACCTGACCGCGATCAGCTGGGCGGACTGAGCCTTGCGGGTCCGCCCGGCGGGCCCGTTTCCCAAAATTAGGGTCTGTTTCAGATGACACGTTGCCTGGTTTCGGTGTTTTTCTTCATGGTCGCCTTGGCCCTGTCGGGGCCCTCGGGCGCGCAGGGGTTGTTTCAGGATGGCCACAGCGCGCTGTTGGGTACCCCGGAAAACCAGGTCGAGGTCGGCGTCGGCATCAAGATCGACCAGATCACCTCGGTCGATCAGAAGGCCGAGAATTATGGAGCCGTGGTCGTGCTGCGGTTTGAATGGAGCGATCCGGCCCTGGCGTTCGATCCGGATGAGCTGGGCCGCGATTTCCGCGTGTTCGATCCGCCGGCCTTCGTGCGCCATGCAGCCACGCGGGATGCGGTGGTTCCGGCCTTCGTCATCCACAACCAGCAATCCAACCGCTGGGTGCACGAATCCGCGGCCGCCCTGCGCCATGATGGGCATGTGACCTTTGTCGAGAAATCTTCGCTGACGCTGCAGGCGCCGCATTTCAACTTCCTCAGGTTCCCCTTCGACACGCAGGAGTTCCACTTCGAGGTCGTCTCGGTCTTTCCGTCCGACTTCGTGCATTACTACGCGCTGGACCAGTTTTCGGGGCTGGGCGACACGCTGGGCGAAGAGGAGTGGATTCTGGGCAACGCCCGCATGCTGGCCTCGACCACGACCGGCCTGTCGGGCAATGAAAGCGATCAGGTGTCGCTGGTCTTTCAGGGCAAGCGCCATCTGACCTACTATGTCATCCGGGTGTTCCTGCCCATGCTGGTGCTGGTTCTGGTCGGCTGGGCGCTGTTCTTTCTGGACGAATACCGCAAGCGGATCGACATCGCCGGGGCCAACCTGCTGGTCTTTGTCGCCTTCAACTGGGCGATCTCGGCCGATCTGCCCAAGCTGGGCTATCTGACCTTTCTGGATTTCATTCTGCAATGCATGTTCCTGATGACCGGGGCGCTGGTGGTGTTCAACGTGATGCTGCGGCGGCTCAAGGTTTCGGGGCGCGAGGACACGGCGCGCAAGCTGGACAACTATGCGATCAAATGGATCTATCCGCTGGGCTATGCCGCGATCGTGGGCTACGCGGTCTGGGCGTTTCTGATGCAGCCCTGACGCGCTGTGCCGCTGGACCGGCGGCCAATCCCGGCCTAACGTGGCGGCAATGCTCCGATATGCGCTCAAACGTCTGATTTCGCTGGCACTCAGCCTGGCCGTCGCTTCGGTGGTCATCTTCGCGGTGATCGAGGTGGCACCGGGGGATCCGGCCTCGTTCATGCTGGGGGTGAACGCCCAGCCCGAAACTCTGGCCGCCCTGCGCGCCGAGCTGGGCTTGGACGTGTCGCGGCCGCAGCGCTATCTGAACTGGGTCAGCGGCATGCTGGCCGGAGATTTCGGCACCTCGTACACCTATCGCACGCCGGTGGCGCAGATGGTGGCCGACCGGCTGTGGGTGTCGCTGCCGCTGGCGCTCTATGCGCTGACATTGTCGACGCTGATTGCCTTTCCGGTCGGTATCTACGCCGCCGCGCGCCGGGGGAAACCGGGCGATCTGGCGGTGATGGGAGCCACGCAGCTGGGCATCGCGGTGCCGAACTTCTGGTTTGCGATGATGCTGGTGCTGATCTTCGCCATCAATCTGCGCTGGTTCAACGCGGGCGGCTTCGCGGGGTGGGACAACGGCCTGTGGGCCGGGCTGCATTCGCTGACCCTGCCGGCGATCGCGCTGGCCCTGCCGCAGGCGGCGATCCTGGCGCGGGTCATGCGTTCGGCGCTGCTGGACATTCTGGGTGAGGATTTCATGCGCACCGCCCGCGCCAAGGGCCTGTCGCGCCGTCAGGCGCTGTGGCGGCACGGGGTGCGCAACGCGCTGATCCCGGTGCTGACCATAATCGGGCTGCAGTTTTCTTTCCTGCTGGCCGGGTCGATCATCATCGAACAGGTCTTCTACCTGCCCGGGTTGGGGCGGCTGGTGTTCCAGGCGATTTCGGCGCGGGACCTGATCGTGGTGGAGTCGGTGGTGATGCTGCTGGTCTTTGCGGTCATCACGGTGAACTTCCTGGTCGATCTGGCCTATGCCGCGGTCGATCCCCGGTTGCGGAGCCGCACATGAGCCGCGCGCTGATCCTGGGGGCGGCGCTGTCCTCGGTGGTGGTGCTGATGGCCCTGCTGTCCTTCGTCTGGACACCCTATGACCACGCCGCGCTGAACATCCCCGAAAAGCTGCAGCCGCCCAATGCGCAACACTGGTTCGGTACCGATCATTTCGGGCGCGACATGTTCTCGATGATCATGGTGGGCGCGCGCACCTCGATCGCCGTTGCGCTGGTGGCGGTGGGCATCGGCATGGCGCTGGGCGCGCCGCTGGGGCTGGCGGCCGCGGCGCGCAAGGGGTCGTGGCTGGACGAGCTGATCATGCGCGGCAACGATCTGGTGTTTGCCTTCCCCTCGCTGGTGATCGCGATCCTGATCACCGCCGTCTTCGGCCCCGGTGCGGTGAATGCCATCATCGCCATCGGCATCTTCAACATCCCCGTCTTTGCCCGCATCACCCGCGGCGCGGCGCTGTCCCTGTGGGAGCGCGAGTTCATCCTCGCCGCCCGTGTGGCGGGCAAGGGCGCGGCGCGGATCTCGGCCGAGCACATCCTGCCCAACGTCGCCAACCTGCTGATCGTGCAGGGCACCATCCAGTTCAGCCTTGGTATTCTGGCCGAGGCGGGGCTGTCCTATGTCGGCCTCGGTGCGCAGCCGCCCACGCCCAGCTGGGGCCGGATGCTGGCGGATGCGCAGACGATGGTCAGTTTTGCCCCGCATTTGGCTCTGATTCCGGGGCTGGCGATCATCGTGACGGTGCTGGGGCTGAACCTGCTGGGCGACGGGCTGCGCGATTGGCTGGACCCCCGCATCCGGGTGGCCCGCGCATGAGCCTGCTGGAAATCCATAACCTGTCGCTGTCGATCCACGGGGCCCCCGTTCTGGACCATGTCAGCCTGTCCATCGACCCCGGGCAGATCGTGGCCGTCACCGGTGAGAGCGGCTCGGGCAAGTCGATGACAGCACTGGCGGTGATGCAGTTGCTGCCCGCAGGGACCGTGGCCACCGGCTCGGTCCGCCTGGACGGGCACGCGGTTCTGAACAGCCCCGAGGACGAGATGTGCCGCCTGCGCGGCGCGGCCGTCGGGATGGTGTTCCAAGAGCCGATGACGGCGCTCAATCCGGTGAAGACCATCGGTGATCAGGTGATGGAGACCATCCTGATCCACAAGGCCATGCCCCGCGACGCCGCCCGCACGCGCGCCCAAGAGGTTCTGACCCGCGTCGGCCTGCCGCCCGACCGCTTTCCCCTGTCGCGCTATCCGCACGAACTGTCGGGCGGGCAGCGGCAGCGGGTGGTGATCGCCATGGCCATCGCTCTGCGCCCCCGGCTGCTGATCGCGGACGAGCCGACAACCGCGCTGGACGTGACCACGCAGGCGCAAATCCTCGACCTGCTAAAGGGGCTGGTCACGGAATACGGCATGGGCCTGCTGATGATCACCCACGATCTGGCGGTGGTGGCCGACATGGCCGACCGGATCGTGGTGATGCAGAAGGGGCGGGTGGTCGAAACCGGGGCCACCGACCACCTGCTGCGCCACATGCAGCATCCCTATACGCGGATGCTGTTTCAGGCCTCGGGCCACAGGGTCGCATTGCCTGCGCCGCCTGCGCCCGCGCCGCTGCTCGAGGTTCGCAACGTGGTGCGCGACTATCGCCTGCCGCGCACGCGGTTGTTTGAAAAGCCCGTTCATCACCGGGCCGTGGATCACGTCAGTTTCACGCTGAACCGGAGCGAACGCCTTGGACTTGTGGGCGAGTCCGGCTGCGGAAAATCGACCCTGACACGGGCAATCTTGGGGCTTGAGGAGGTTCAGCGCGGGCAGATCCTGCTGGACGGCCAGCCGGTTTTCACCGGGCACAAACCCAATCTGGCCGTGCGCCGCAAGATGCAGGTGGTGTTCCAGGACCCGTTCGGCAGCTTCAACCCCCGCCACCGGGTTGCCCGCCTGATCACCGAGCCTTTTCACCTGCTGGAAGCGCCGCCCACCGGGTCCGAGCGGCAGCATCGTATCGCCGAGATGCTGACCGCCGTGGGGCTCTCGCCGGACGATGCGGGAAAATACATCCACGAATTCTCGGGCGGGCAGCGGCAGCGCATCGCCATCGCCCGCGCCCTGATGATCCGGCCCGAGCTGATCCTGTTCGACGAGGCCGTCTCGGCGCTGGATGTTTCGGTCCGGGCGCAGATCCTCGACCTGTTGGCCGAGCTGTGTGCGGCCTATGACCTGACCTACCTGTTCATCAGCCATGACCTGAGCGTGGTGCGCACCATCACCGACCGGGTGATGGTGATGCAGTCGGGAAAGATCGTCGAGCAGGGCGAGACCGAGCGCGTGTTCGCGGACCCGCAGCACCCGTATACGCAAACTCTGATCCAAGCCGTGCCGAAATTGCCCGAGATCGGGCAGGGCGCGGCATGAAACCCGTTTGTTAGAGCCTGTTTTGGAGGCAGATATGCTAAATCCCATCTGGTTTGATCCCACCCTGTGCCTGGTCGGCGGCGATTGGGTCGCAACCGACGACACGCTTGATCTGACCAACCCGTCCGACGGCACGCCGCTGTGCCGGATCGCGCGTGGCGGGGCGCCGCAGATCGATGCCGCCGTGCAGGCCGCGCAGGCGGCGCTGGACGGCGACTGGGGCCGGATGACCGCGCTGGAGCGGGGCCGCATCCTGACCCGGCTGGGGCAGTTGGTACAGGACAGGATCGAAGAGCTTGCGTTGCTCGAAGCTTTGGACGTAGGCAAACCGCTGACCCAGGCGCGCGCCGATGCGGTGGCGCTGGCGCGGTACTGCGAATTCTACGGCGGTGCGGCGGACAAGGTGATGGGTCAGACCATCCCCTATCTGGACGGCTACACAGTCTACACCCTGCGCGAGCCGCATGGCGTGACCGGCCATATCGTGCCGTGGAACTATCCGATGCAGATCATCGGCCGATCGGTGGGGGCGGCGCTGGCCATGGGCAATGCCTGCGTGCTGAAGCCGGCGGAAGAGGCCTGTCTGACAGCACTGGCCTTTGCCCATCTGGCCACCGAGGCCGGCCTGCCCGCCGGGGCGCTGAACGTGGTGCCGGGGCTGGGGGCCGAGGCCGGGGCGGCGCTGTCCGGCCATCCGGGTGTGCATCACATCTCGTTCACCGGATCCGTGGCGACGGGCGCGCTGGTGCAACAGGCGGCCGGGGCCAACGTGGTGCCGGTGACGCTGGAACTGGGCGGGAAATCTCCGCAGCTCGTCTTTGACGACGCCGATCTCGACGCGGCGCTTCCCTTCCTCGTCAACGCGGGCATCCAGAACGCGGGTCAGACCTGCTCGGCCGGGTCGCGTGTTCTGGTGCAGCGCGGGGTCTATGCCGAGGTCAAGGCGCGCATGGCCGCCGCCTATGCCGACCTGACCGTCGGCCCCGCGACCGAGGATCTGCGCGTCGGGCCGCTGATCTCGGACCGGCAGAAGCAGATCGTGACCGGCTTTCTGGCGCAGGGGGACGATCTTGAGATCGCCGCACAAGGCCGGATCGTGGATCACGCGCCGCCGGGCGGGGCCTATGTGCGCCCGACGCTGTTTGGGGACGTGCCGCCCGATCATCCGCTGGCGCAGCAGGAAATCTTTGGCCCGGTGCAGGTTCTGATCCCCTTCGACACCGAGGAACAGGCCATACAAATCGCCAACGGCACCGAGTACGGGCTGGTGGCCGGGGTCTGGACGCGGGACGGCGCGCGGCAGATGCGGCTGGCCAAACGGCTGCGCGCGGGGCAGGTGTTCATCAACAATTACGGCGCAGGCGGCGGGGTCGAGCTGCCGTTCGGCGGGGTCGGAAAATCTGGCCATGGCCGCGAAAAGGGGTTCGAGGCGCTGTATGGGTTTTCCCAGTTGAAAACCGTGGCCGCCCATCACGGCTGAGCCGGGCTAGACGATCACTTCGATCGCCTCTTGGTCCCCCACGCCGAAAACGCGCTTGTAGCGCTCGATCTCGTCTTTCGGCCCCATCGCCTTTTCAGGGTTGTCCGACAGTTTCACCGTCGGACGCCCATTGGCCGAGACCGCCTTGCACACCAGCGAGAACGGCGCCAGCGCATCCCCCGGCACCAGACCGCGGAAATCGTTGGTCAGCAACGTGCCCCACCCGAACGAGACCTTCACCCGGCCCGCGAATTGGCCATGCAATTCGCGGATCTTGTCCACATCGAGCCCGTCCGAGAATATGATCCGTTTCTGGCTGGGATCCTCGCCGCGCGATTTCCACCAGTCGATGGCAATCTCGGCGCCCTTGGCCGGATCGCCGCTGTCGATGCGGATGCCGGTCCAGCCGGCCAGCCAGTCGGGCGCACGGTCCAGAAACCCCTTGGTGCCATAGGTGTCGGGCAGGATGATCCGCAGGTTGCCGTCATGTTCGTCATGCCAGTCGCTCAGCACGTCATAGGGCGCCCGGGCCAGTTCCTCGTCGGTTTCGGCCAGCGCCGAATAAACCATCGGCAGTTCATGCGCATTGGTGCCGATCGCCTCGACCTCGCGCCGCATGGCGATCAGGCAGTTCGACGTGCCGGTAAACGCCGGGCCCAGCCCTTCGATCATCGCCTGCACGCACCAGTCCTGCCACAGAAACGAATGCCGCCGCCGGGTGCCGAAATCGGCGATGCTGAGGCCTTCGATCGCGCGCAGCTTTTCGATCTTTTCCCAGACGCGGGTCATGGCGCGGGCATAGAGAACCTGCAACTCGAACCGGCGCATGTCATTCAGAACCGCGCGCGAGCGCAGCTCCATCAGCACTGCCAGGGCCGGGATCTCCCACAGCATGACCTCGTGCCATTTGCCCTCGAATGTCAGCTCGTACTGATCGCCGCGGCGCTCCAGGTGATAGGGCGGCAGGCGCAACCCCTCGAACCATTCCATGAAATCGGGGCGGAACATCTGGCGTTTGCCGTAGAAGGTGTTGCCCCGCAACCAGGTGCTTTCTCCCCGGCTGAGACTGAGCGAGCGGATGTGGTCCAGCTGTTCGCGCAGCTCGCCCTCGTCGATCAGCTTGGCCAGCGGAACGTGATTCGACCGGTTGATCAGGGAAAACACGACCGTCGTTTGGGGCTTGTTGCGAAACACTGACTGGCACATCAGCAGTTTGTAGAAATCCGTGTCGATCAACGACCGCACGATCGGGTCGATCTTCCATTTGTGATTGTAGACACGGGTCGCGATGTCGACCATGGGGAGCTCCTGCCATTTCCGTTGTTAGATCAATCGGTGCGGGGATTGGCAAGAGTCCCGGATCTGTTGACAATGCCAAGGACAGGTCACAATCCGGGCATAAAGTCTGATCCTTTCGCGATCTAGTGAGGGGGTGGGATGGAACCAGAAGACTGTAAGTGGTGAATGGGTCTGACGTACGATTTTGATATTGTAACGATTGCTGACGAGTCCGAGACGGAAAACCCGGAGGCCGGTGCCCAGGTGGCGGGACGGCAGGTTTATGCCGTGTTCCGCGATATCCGCACGGCGGATGCGCTGCGCCGGGCCTCGCCCAGAATCCGCAGGATTTTCGTGGATGCCGGCTTCAGCCTGGACTCCAGACGGACCGGGCTCGAGTGCGATCTGTACCCCGCGGAAGATGCCGAGGCGCGCGCGCTCATCCTGCGCCGGTTGTTCGACAACATCCGGAACCGGGGGGTTCAGGGCCAGTATTGCGGCGCGTTCGACATCCTGGCGTTTCTGCAACATGTCCGTCGGGCGCAGCCGCTGCCCCGCAGACCGGTCCAAGAGAGGCCAAAGCCGGCGGCCCTGGTCGATGCCGACGCAAAGAAGGCTGCCCGCCGCTCGATCGTGGGCCGGGTCGGATTCGCGCTGGGGCTGGCGGTGATCCTGTTCGTCGTGCTGAAATACCTGGCGGCGGGCGGGGCGACGCCCTGATCAGATCAGCGCCACACCTGCCGTCCGCATGGCCTGTTCGGCCGCAGCCAGCGACCCGTCCAGGTCGATCGCCCGACAGGCGTCGGTTCTGACGGTCACGTCAAAGCCCAGCCGGGCCGCATCCACCGCCGAATAATGCACGCAGAAATCGGTCGCCAGCCCCACCAGCGTCAACCGGTCGATCCCGCGCGTGCGCAGATAGCCTTCCAGCCCGGTGGGCGTGGTCCGGTCGTTTTCGAAGAAGGCCGAATAGCTGTCGATCGCGCTGCGGAAGCCCTTGCGCAGGATCAGGTCGGCATCGGTGCGCAGGTCGGGGTGGAACTCGGCGCCGGGCGTGCCCTGAACGCAATGGTCCGGCCACAGGACCTGCGGGCCATAGGGCATCTCGACCACATCATAGGGCGCCTTGCCCGGATGGGATGACGCGAACGAGGAATGACCCGCCGGGTGCCAGTCCTGCGTCAGGATCACCGCGTCGAAATCGGGCATCATCGCGTTGATCGGGGCGACGATTTCGTCCCCGTTGGGAACCGCCAGCGCGCCGCCGGGGCAGAAGTCGTTCTGGACATCGATCACGATCAGGGCATGGGTCATGGCGGCCTCCTTTGCGTGTCCTATCGGTAGGCAGGCAGGCGGGGGTCGTCAATGCGGTCTCTTGCGTTGCGGGGGCGCGCGCATTAGATCGCGGCCATGTATACGATCGCCGCACTGTATCACTTCACCCGTTTTGCCGACCCGGACGCTCTGCGCGCGCCGCTGCTGGAGCTGTGCCGCGCGCAGTCGGTCAAGGGCACGCTGCTGCTGGCGCATGAAGGCATCAACGGCACCATCGCCGGCCCCCGCGCCGGGATCGACGCGGTGCTGGCGCATATCCGGGCGCTGCCGGGCTGTGCCGATCTGGAATGGAAAGAGGCCACCGCCAGCCAGCCGCCCTTTGGCAAGATGAAGGTGCGCCTGAAGAAAGAGATCGTGACCATGGGCCAGCCGGATGTCGATCCGCGCGCCCGCACCGGCCATTACGTCGAGCCGCAGGACTGGAACGATCTGATCCGCTCGGATGATGTGGTGGTGATCGACACGCGCAACGACTATGAGGTGTCGATCGGCACATTCGAGGGTGCAATCGACCCTAAAACGGCCAGTTTCCGCGATTTTCCCGCCTGGTGGGAGCAGAACAAGCACCGGTTCCACAACAAGCGCGTCGCCATGTTCTGCACCGGCGGCATCCGCTGCGAGAAATCCACCAACTATCTGCTGGGGCAGGGGGTCGAGGATGTCTATCACCTGAAGGGTGGCATCCTGCGCTATCTCGAGGAGGTCCCGCCCGAGGACAGCACCTGGAAGGGTGAGTGCTTCGTGTTCGACAATCGCGTTTCCGTAGGGCACGGGCTGGTCGAGGGGCCGCACCAGCTGTGTCATGGTTGCCGCCGCCCGATCCTGCCCCAAGACATGGAGCGCCCCGAATACGAGCACGGCGTGTCCTGCCACCAATGCATCCACGAGACGTCCGAGGCCGACAAGGCCCGGTTCCGCGAACGGCAGAAACAGATCGCGCTGGCGCGGGCGCGCGGCGAAGAGCATCTGGGCGGACAGTAGCGAACCGCGAAATCGCTTGTGATGGCGGACGCTTCGGTGAAGGATGGCCGAAGCCGAACCGCCGAGGATGACCGATGCCCGCCGACCCGACCACCTTCGAGGACTGGAAGCCCACATTGCTGGCCGCGCTGGGGCTGATTCTGGTCAGTACGATGGCCTGGTATCTGCTGTCGCATCTGAACGAGGCGACCGCGGGCACGACGATCGGGACCGCCACGACGATCGGGCTGGCGCTTTTGCTGTTGTGGCAGACCTGGTACTACATGACCCGGGTCCGCAACCCCAAGCGGCAGCTGCTGCTGATGGGGATCTCGTTCATTCAGGCGGTGCCGTTCCTGTTCGCTGCCGTCTATGGATCGTATGGGTATCACGACCTGTGCGTCGAAGGCGCGCGCCGCCCCAGCGACGTACTGTATTTCTCGTATGTCACCTTCACGACGGTCGGGTTCGGCGACCTGCGGCCCATCGGCGTCTGCCGAGCCCTGGCCGTGGCCGAGGCCATCACCGGATATATCCTGCTGGGCCTGTTCGTGGCCGCCGCCGTGGGCCTGTACGGCCGCACCCATCGTGCCCGGCGAAACCTCTGAGGCCTACCTGTTGCGGTCGATCCACTGCGACATGGCGCGTTTGTCGCGAAAGCACTCATCCGGGATCGGGCGGCGCTTGCTGCGCGAAATACGTTCGGCAAAGGCCACCTGCTTGCCGGTGGGATAGTTCGCAAAGGGCGACGTGTCCCTTGGTTTGTGCGCCGAAATCCAATCGGACATCGACCGCCGGTCACACTGCGCTTCGACGGGAATCTCCAGCGCGGCCTGATGGGCGATCGCGCGGGCATAGCGCATCTGCCGATCTGTGACCGGCAACAGATGATAATCGTTCGTGGGCTCCATCCGGGCCGCAATCTGCCGGGACCGTTGCATCGTGCAATCCTCCGATCATCCAGAACATAAATAGAACATTAACCAAATTTTTTCAAGTTTCCTTGCGGATTCAGCGGCGGAAACTGGCCGATGTCGGTGTTTTATTGACTGGCCAATCAACAACCCTTAACTGCGGTAAGAACCCATTTGCCGCTGGCCTGACCGGCGGCCCCGCAAGAAAAGGATCCGCCATGAAATTTCAGCCCACGGCCAGCCATTTCATCGATGGTGAATATGTTGAAGACACCGCAGGCACCCCGATCGACGTGATCTATCCGGCCACGGGCGAGGTCATCGCGCGCCTGCATTCGGCCACGCCGCAGATCATCGAACAGGCTCTAACCAGCGCCAAACGCGCCCAAAACGCCTGGACGGCAATGACCGGGACCGAGCGCGGCCGCGTCCTGCGCCGCGCCGCCGACATCATGCGCGAGCGCAACCGCGAGCTGTCGATCCTGGAAACCCATGACACCGGCAAGCCGCTGCAGGAAACGCTGGTGGCCGATGCGACCTCGGGCGCGGACGCGTTGGAATATTTCGGTGGGCTGGCCGGGTCCCTGACCGGTGAGCACATCCCGCTGGGCGGCGGCGATTTCGTCTATACCATCCGCGAGGCGCTGGGCGTCTGCGTCGGCATCGGCGCGTGGAACTACCCGACCCAGATCGCCTGCTGGAAGGGTGCCCCGGCGCTGGCCTGCGGCAATGCGATGGTGTTCAAACCCTCGGAAACCACGCCCCTGTCGGCGTTGAAAGTGGCCGAGATCCTGATCGAGGCCGGCGCGCCCAAGGGCATCTACAACGTGGTTCAGGGCTATGGCGATGTGGGCGCCGCGCTGGTCACCGACCCGCGCGTGGCCAAGGTGTCGCTGACCGGATCGGTGCCCACCGGCCGCAAGGTCTATGCCGCCGCGGCCGAGGGCATGAAACATGTGACGATGGAGCTGGGTGGCAAGTCCCCGATGATCGTGTTCGACGACGCCGACATCGAAAACGCCGTCTCGGGCGCGATCCTGGGCAATTTCTACTCATCCGGTCAGGTCTGTTCCAACGGCACGCGCGTCTTCGTGCAGAAGGGCATCAAAGAGGCCTTCCTGGCTCGTCTGACCGAACGCCTTGCCAATGTGAAGATCGGCGACCCGATGGATGAGGCCGTGAATTTCGGGCCGATGGTCAGCGAGGCCCAGATGAACATCGTTCTGGGCTATATCGAGAAGGGCAAGGCCGAGGGCGCGCGGCTGGTCCATGGCGGAGCGCGGCTGGACCGCGCTGGCTTCTACCTTCAGCCCACGGTCTTTGCCGACGTGACCGACGACATGACCATCGCCCGCGAGGAGATCTTCGGCCCCGTCATGTCGGTGCTGGATTTCGAAACCGAAGACGAGGTGATGGCCCGCGCCAACGCCACCGAATTCGGCCTGGCCGCCGGCGTCTTCACCAACGACCTGACCCGCGCCCATCGCGTGGTGGCCGGGTTCGAGGCCGGCACCTGCTACATCAACACCTACAACCTGGCCCCGGTCGAAGCGCCGTTCGGCGGGTCGAAAATGTCGGGCGTCGGGCGCGAGAACTCGAAGCTGGCAATCAACCACTTCTCGGAAATGAAAACCGTCTATGTTTCGATGAACGACGTCGAGGCACCCTACTAGACGATCCCGAACCGGGATTCCGACCCAACTTGCCCTGTTCCCGACATTTGGGGTCGGGAACAGAGCATACGGTGTCCGGACACTGTGGCTGACTTCTGATGCAAAGGGGTGACGCGCCCTCACCAGTCAGGAGAAAAGCCCAATGAGAACCCATGCGCAGGCCGTCGTGATCGGAGGGGGCCTTGTCGGTTGTTCGATCCTCTACCATCTTGCCAAGCTGGGCTGGACCGACGTGATCCTGCTGGAACGGGACGAACTGACCAGCGGGTCCACCTGGCACGCGGCGGCCAACATCCACGGGCTGCACGACAACAACAACGTCACCCGCATCCAGCACTACACGATGAACCTGTACAAGCAGCTGGAGCAGGAAACCGGGCAGGGCTGCGGCGTGTTCCAGCCGGGATCGCTGTATCTCGCCCAGACCGAGGCGCGCGAGCACCAGCTGCGCCTGCAAGAGGCCAAGGCGCGGTTCTATGGCCTGAACTTCCATGAAATCAGCCGCGAACAGGCGATGGAACTGCACCCGCTGGCGCAGTTCGATGACATTCGCTGCATCATGTATGAACCCGACGGCGGCAACGTGGACCCCTCGGGCGTGACCCACGCCTATGCCGCCGGCGCGCGCGCGCTGGGGGCCGAGATTCAGAGGTTTTGCCCCGTAATAGGGACTGAACAGCAGCCCGACGGCTCGTGGATCGTGCGCACGGAAAAGGGCGACATCCACACGCAATGGGTGGTCAACGCAGCCGGGTTGTGGGGGCGTGAGGTGGCCGCGCTGGCGGGACTGGACCTGCCGCTGCAACCGACCGAGCACCAATATTTCGTGACCGAAGCGATTGACGAGGTGGCAGCCCTTGGCCGCCGCCTGCCCTCGATCGCCGACCGCGACGGCGAGTATTATTTCCGGCAGGAAGGCAACGGGTTGCTGATCGGCGCCTATGAAAAAGACATGCGGTTCTGGGCCGAGGACGGCACGCCGCTGGATTTCGCCCATGACCTGTTTCCCGACGATCTGGACCGGATCATGGAGAACGTGATCCGCGCGACCGAGCGTGTGCCGGTGGCCGCGACGGCGGGCGTGAAACGGGTGATCAACGGCCCGATGATCTGGTCGCCGGACTCCAACGCCATCTGGGGTCCGGTGCCCGAACTGCGCAACTATTTCTGCTGCACCGGCATCATCCCCGGATTCTCGCAATCGGGCGGGCTGGGCCTGCTGGCTGCGCAATGGATGATCGAGGGCGAACCGCAATATGACATGTTCGCCTGGGATCTGGCGCGGTTCGGCGACTGGGCCGACAAGAACTTCACCAAGGCGCGGGTCGCCGACCAATATTCGCACCGTTTTGCCATCCATTTCCCGAACGAGGAACGCAGCGCCGGCCGCCCCGCCCGCCTGCGCCCGGCCTACGAGATGCAGAAACAGATGGGCGCGGTCTTCGGCCTCAACTGCGGCTGGGAACACCCGCTGTGGTTCGCCGACCGGCCCGGAACGGTCGAGACCACCGGCTTCACCCGCCAGAACTGGTTCGAACCGGTGGGGCACGAGGCCCGGATGCTGCGCGAAAGCGTGGGCGTGATCGACATCTCGAACTTTGCCAATTACGTCATCAAGGGGCCGGGCGCCCATGATTGGCTGGATCGGCTGGTGGCCAACCGGGTGCCGACCGAGGTGGGGCGGTCTTGCCTGACCCCGCTGATTTCCGTGCGTGGCGGCGTGGCGGGGGATTTCACCATCACCAAGACGGCCCAAGACGAATACATGATGATCGGCTCGGGCATGGCCGAACGCTATCACCAGCGGTTCTTCAACATGGTGGACCTGCCCGAAGGCACAACCCTTGAGGTCGCCACAAACCGCATCGCCGGCTTCAACGTCGCCGGCCCGAAATCGCGCGAGGCCTTGCAACGGCTGACCAATGCCGAGCTGTCGAACGCGGCGTTCCGCTTCATGCGCTCGGCCACGATCGAGGTTGCCGGGGTCACCTGCCTGGCCATCCGCGTCAGCTTTACCGGCGATCTGGGGTGGGAGCTGCACTGCGCCGAAGAGGACCAGATCAGACTCTATACAGCGCTTCTGGACGCTGCCCGCGCTTGCGGTGGCGGGCCGGTCGGCAGCCGAGCTCTGGGCGCGTTGCGGATCGAAAAAGGCTATGGCTCATGGGGGCGCGAGTATTCGCAGGAGTACTGGCCGCACGAGGTCGGTCTGGATGGGTTGATCAAGCCAGACAAGGATTTCCTGCACAAGGCGGCCTGGCTGGCGATCAAGGACAATCCCGCGCGCGAGGTGCTGTCGATTTTCGAAATCGATGTCACCCACGATGCCGATGCCAGCGGGGGCGAGCCGATCTTCACCCCGGATGGTACGCCCGTCGGGCGCGTCACCTCGGGCGCTTATGGCTATACGGTCGGCAAGTCGCTGGCCATCGGCTACGCCAACCCAGCCATGGCTCAACCGGGTGACGAGGTGCATGTCTTCATCCTGGGCAAGCCGCACAGGGCGCGGATCCTGAATGCGCCTCCGTTCGACCCGAAAGGCCTGCGCCTGCGAGACCAGAAACCGGCGATGGAGGGCGCCAAGTGACCGAAACCTTCGCCCGCGTTGCCGAGTTTGCGCTGAACCGCCCGGCGGACCAGATGCCCGACAGCGCGCGCGAAGCGGCGGCCCTGATGCTGCTGGATACTTTGGGCATCGTGATCGCCTCGACGCCGATGGAGGCCGGCGTCATCGCGCGGGACACCGCGGCATTGCTGTACGGATCGACCGATCCTGCGTTCTCGGCGCGGATGCTGTGCGATGGGCGCCGGGTCAGCCTGGCGGGCGCGGCCTACGCGGCCGCCACGCAGACCGACAATCTCGACGGTCACGACGGCTACAACCCGACCAAGGGCCATATCGGCGTGGTGGTCGTTCCCGCCCTGGCGGTTCTGGCCCAGCACTGCCCGGACCTGACAGGCCCCGAGGCGCTGGCGGCGGTGATCGTCGGATACGAGGTCGCGGGCCGTGCCGGCATCGCCCTGCACGCCACTGTCAGCGACTATCACACCTCGGGCGCATGGAACGCGCTGGGCGTCGCCGCGATGGCGGCCCGCCTGCGCGGGTATTCGCCGGAACAGTTGCGGCAGGCGCTGGGCATCGCCGAATACCACGGCCCCCGCAGCCAGATGATGCGCGAGATCGCCAACCCCACGATGCTGCATGATGGCTCGGGCTGGGGCGCGCTGGTGGGCATGTCGGCGGCAATTCTGGCCGAGCGCGGCTTTACCGGCGCCCCCGCCATCACCATCGAGGAGGACCGCGCCGCACCCTATTGGCAGGACCTCGGCACGTTTTGGCAGATGGAACATCAATATGTGAAACCCTATCCGATCTGCCGCTGGGCCCATGCCGCCATCGACGGGCTGCGCGCGGTGATGAAAACGCACGGCCTGACCCATGACCGGATTGCCCATGTCGATGTCCATACCTTTCACGAGGCGTGCCAGCTGTTTTCCGGCGTGCCGCAAACGACGTCTCAGGCGCAGTATTCGCTGCCCTTCGCCGTTGCGGTGCAGGCGGTGCACGGCCGGATCGGGGTGAAACATCTGACGGGGTCGGGCCTGGCCGACCCGGACGTGGCCCGGTTCATGTCACGAATTTCGGTTCGAACATGCGATCGGCACTCGGCCCGGTTTCCCGCCGGACGCTGGGCGGATGTCTCGGTCACGACGCGCGACGGCCAGTTGTTGCACTCGGGGGACACGCATGCTCGGGGTGGTCCCGAAGCGCCGATGTTGCGCCAGGATGTCATTGACAAGTTCCTGGAATTCGCGATGCCGCAGATGGGGGGCCCTGCCAAGACGCTGGCCGAGGCGGTTCTCGACCTGGTCGAACCCGATGTCCGCTTCGACAGCGTTGCCAGCTTTCTCTACCCAGGCCATGACCGGTGACGTCCGCCCCGCCCGATGTCAGGGGCCGGGCAACAGGGGATAATCGGCAAGCCGATCATATCGCGCACCCTGCGGAGTCAGGTTTGAGGAGAAAAGCGCGAACCGGTCTACCCGCATGTCTGGCGCATCCGGCGAGAACCCGGAAAAACCCGTGAACAGAGCCGGATTCGCGCCACGCAGGATGGTGATGTGCGGCCGAAATCTGCGCCGCGGCACGTCGATGCCCACCCCACGCGCCGCTTGCAGAGTTTTCGTCTGTAATTCCTGTAAAGACGGGTTTTTCGCCACGGCCAAATGTATGGTGTTGCCGAACATTCCCAAACCGTTGAAGCGGATGCAAAAGGCGGGGTGCCGTACGCGTTCCAGTTCAAAATGCAGATCCGCAAGCTGTTCTTCGGGCGGGTTCCCCAGAAAAACGAGTGTGACGTGCAAGTTTTCCGCCGCAACCGGGCGACCGTCGAAGAATTCGGATTGTCGGCCATGGCAGAAGCGCACCACGTTCGGCGTTGCGGGAATGGCCAGAAAACTGCGCATTTCGTTCAGACCCGTCAGGCCGGTTCGGGGCCTGACTCATGGGTTCGTATTTCGGTCAGCCCATTTTGGGCTGACAGGCAAACTTTGCAAGCCCCGGCGTGACGCACATGCGCGATGCACGGTCTTCATTCTGCGTCCGTTTCGACAAGAGCCAGCAGATCTCGGATTTGGTCGCGTGTTCCGGTGCTGGTCTCCAATAGTGTCCGCGCGTCCTTCAAGGGCGATTCCGGTGACCGTTCCGCCGTGTCATCCAGTGCAGCGCTCAGGGCCATCAACCGGCCCACTCGGCCGTCCGGCAGGTCGATCTGCGCCTCTGGCGAACCCGCAAGCCACGACAGCCGGGCGGCCTCGGCTTCCTCTCCCAACTCAGCCAGGATCTGTGCGGCTTCCTCGAATTCGCCCAACTCGGTCAGTGCCGCGGCCCGCAGTCGCCGGGCCCGCTCGGATCGGTCGTCTGCCAGTTCTTCCAGCGCCTGTCGCGGCCGGCCTTCCATCATCGCGACGCGGGCGCGCAGCCACGCTCGGTCACGCTGGCGGGTCCGGTCTTGCCCTTTGTCGACCAGCCGCCGGACTTGCGAGGCAAAACCCAGGTCGGCATACCGCTCGGCCAGGGCCAGGGCAGTGTCAGTGCTGAGCCGTTGAACCAGCGCCGGATCCATCGCAAAGGTCATGCGCACGAATGTGCCGTCATCCGCCCGCTCTGCCATCAATTGCAGGATTCGGTTGTGAGTACCGTCCCAATCGGCGTCACCCACATGAGCCGAGGAAAGCCGGAATGCCGGTTCGAACTCGTTGAACAGGCTCAGCGCTACGGCATGGCTGCGGGCCATGACGGGCCCGAGTTCCGAGTTCTTCAGTTCAACGGCATAGGCCCCAGCAAGGTCCAGCTGGCTTTGGGTGATCGCGCCGCGATCGGCCCATTGCTGTTCGATCAACCTCGCCAAAGCCAACGGAGCTTCGACCTGCGCCTTGGGGTCCTCGATCACCTTGTTCAGCAACGTTGTACTGCTTTGCGCGTCTTCCGCGGCCGAGGCAACCTGAGCCTTGGCCAGGTTGGTTTCTGCGCTGACTTCCGGCTCGATCCGTTCCACCGACCGCAGAATCCTGCGGGCGGCTTCCAGTTCTTCGGCCTTCGTGAAAACCTGCGCCAGTTTGGGGCCCAGATGGCGTCGCAGGTGTTCGGGCAGCCGTTGGAAAGATTGCTCAATGATTTCCGGCCGGGCCTCGGGTTGCAACTCTTCCTGGGCGAGCGCGGCCCAAAGCGCGATTGCTCCGTCGCAACGTTGCAACCCTTCGAATGGTGGCGGACCATCGGACGGAAGCGCATCGATGACCGTTGCAATGCCGGCGACCCACTCTGCTTCCTCTGGAACCTGGGAGAGCAGGCCCAGCGTTTGCACCGCTTCGGCGCCGAAGCCGAAATAGGTCAGGACTTCGGCAAGTCTGATCGCGGCGTCCGGATCGATGCGGTCGAACTCCTGGAACAAGGCGCGGCGCAAGTCTGCCACCTGCTGATGGAATGGACGGCCATCTGTCCAGGACTCGAAGTCCAATGCGGCGTCCGAGACGCAGGCCGGCCCAGGTTCGAGAATTGGCAGCGGTAAACTCGCCATCGAGCCCAAGTCGTCCAAGACCGAGGTTATCGCCAGGTTCGGTGACAGGTCGGGTGCAAGCAAAGTCGGCGGAGGCGGCGTCGAGGCGCGCGGGCCGACGCCCGCCAGGTCGAGATCGACGATCTCGCGGTCGGCGCTCTGCAGGAAACGGGTGGCCAGACGGTCTTCGATGTCTTGTCGGCTCAGGCGCAGCAAAGGTTCGGCCAGATGGGTCAAAGGCAGGTCTTCGGGCGGTGCCGCCACTTCCGCGCGTGGCAGAACCGGCGGCGGGATATCGAGATCAGGCACAGGCAGGGCCCGCCCGGGGGCGATGTCCACCACGATCATCGTGTTCTTGAACAAGAATGCGCTTGCCGCGCAGTCGCAGCCGAATTCCAATTCCAGTGGCGCGCCCGGCTGCGCTTGCGTGAGGCCCGAAAGCCGGTTGCTCGACAGGCGCGTGAATACCGATTTCATGTCGAACACCACGTCGGTCAGGCCCAGCGAAAGAGTGGCGCCCTTCTTGCGATGTGTCAGCCGCCAGGAGGTTCCGCTCGGAACCTGCACGACCAGCCGGGTATAGCCGTCATGTTCGCCCGATCGCACCGGAACGGTGGTTTGCGCCACTGCTCCGCCGGTCGCGACCCCCAGAAAAGCAACTACCAGAGCCAGCCTTCGCATCATGCCGCCGCCTGCTTGATTTCCTTCAACGCTTCTTCCAGTTCGGTGAATTTCGGCCGGTTGTGGGTCGGCGTATTCTGTCGTCCGACCTCGATGCACATCGCCGCGTTGTGATGGTGCAGGTTGGCGACCAGAACCTCCTTGATCAGTTGGTAGAAATGGTTGTCTTCCTCGACGACCGCTTTCAGTTTTCCGGCGAACGGACCGACCAGGCCATAGGCCAAGAACACCCCCAGAAAGGTCCCGACCAGGGCACCCCCGATCAACTTGCCCAGAACCTCCGGCGGTTGGTCGATCGATCCCATGGTCTTGATCACACCCAGAACCGCGGCAACGATTCCCAAGGCCGGCAGGCCGTCGGCGACCGTCTGAAGAGCGTGGCTGGAATGCATGGCATGGTGGAAATTGGCTTCCATGCGTTTCTCCAGAACCTCTTCGACCTGGTGCGGGTCATCATAGTTCATCGCCGCAGACCGCAAGGTGTCGCAGATCAGGTCGACGGCCTCCTTGTCGGCCTGAATCTTGGGATACGCCGCGAACAGGGAAGAGTTTTCCGGATCCTCGATATGCCCCTCGACCTCGACCGGGTTGGACCGGGCCAGCCGGATCAGTGAAAACAACAGGCACAACAGGTCCCGATAGTCTTCGGGTTTCCACTTTGGGCCCTTGAACACCTTTCCCAGATCCTTGACCGTATGCTTGACCGCGGACATGTCGTTGCTGATCAGGAACGCGCCGACGGCGGCTCCACCGATCATCATCATCTCGAAAGGCAGAGATTTCAGGATGATGGCCATCTTGCCGCCGGCGGCAAGATATCCGCCGAAAACCATCGCGAAAATTACGACAATACCAAGAATTCCAATCATGCTTGCTCTCCGACAGGGCGATATTTGGAGTGGCGGGGCAAAGGTCTACTCCGTAGGTGCGTTGGCATTGCGGCCTGCCAGGACGACACTGATCGTATAGGCCACCTGAGGGTTCAGCCCGGCCATGATGCCGGCGGCCGTATCCGGGGGCATGCGGGCCAGGAAACCCGCGGCGAATACCGGGTCCATCGTTTCGAACAACTTCGCGGCGTCCTTCGGCTTCATGTTCTGGTAGACATCGGTCAGACGCGCCAGGTCCCGCTCGGCCGCCTGGTCTGCAACGGCCAGAGTTTCCCGCAGCGATTCTTCGGCCTTCTGCAGATCGGCGAGGCGCTCGGCGACCGTTTTTTCCGCGATCTCGATCACCTTTTCCTTCTCGCGCAACATGTTTTCCCGCTGTCGGAGCGCGGCTTCCCGCTGCGACAGCTCGGCCAGAAGCGCGTTCAGGTCCGGGGCCTGGGGTTGCGGTTCGTCATGCATGACTGCAGCCTTGGGCGCGCGGGCAAGGGCGGGCCCCGCCTCGAGCCCCAACCGGATGACGGCGGACCCGATCATCAAGGCGGAGATCAGGGTCAATACCCCTCCCCGCGCCCGCGGTTTCGCATGTTGCAGGGCCGAGGTCATTTTCGCGCCTCGCCGCGTTGAGTCGTATGACGGAAGAACAGGACGCCTTTGGGCATCGGCTTCGCCTCTTCGGCGCCCGTGTCCGAATCGCTCTTTGCGTCAGGCTCTTCCATCGGTTCGGCATCACCATCGCCCAAGTCGTCTTTCGCCGATACTTCACCAGCGTCCGCGCCATTTTCCGCTTCGTCGTGTCCGACGTCGGCTTCGCCCGTTTCGGATGCGTTGGATACCGATTCGGCCGGTGCCGCAGGCGGCTCGGCGGGTCGAACCAGGTCGTCAGGTTGCGGCGGTTCGTCCTTTTTTTCGGTGTCCGAGCCAGTCGGGGGCACAACATCGTGCATCGAGGCCATGATCAGCTCGAGCCGTTTGGCGACCGATTCGGCGCGTTCGGTCAGGCCTTGCAATTGCTGCCCCGACTGATCCGAGGCCGCTCGCGCCGCGTCCAGGGATTTTCTCAGCTCTTCCGCCTGGGCGGACAGCACGGAAACCGCCCCGCCGACCCCTTTCTCAAGGTCGGTGAACCGCTTGAGGCGCCGGGCCAGAACGAAACAGTACAAGCCCGCCCCAAGCGCGCCTGCCACCAGAAGAATGTCCGCAATCAGCTCCAATTTCGCCTCCTAGTTCAACACGAATTCCATGACCAGAACGTCACGCACCCGGCCCTCGCCCACGACCATGCCGATACGCCGCAGCAAGTGGCCGCGAATCCGCACCAACGCCAGCGAGTCTTCGAGATCCGACAGATCGACTGCGCGCAGATAGCTGTTCATCACATCCACGATTCGGGGTTTCATCGCCTCGACCTCCGAGGCGTATCCGGCCTCGACCTCGAGCTGAGCATGGAATTTCAGGTGCCGCGAACTGCCGGTCGTCACCGCAACGATCACCTCCGGCAGGTCGACGAACTGAACATTCGGCGCAGCATGGTCGACGGGGGATTTTTCCGCCGTTTCTTCATGCGAATCGCCGCCCGGCGGCAACAGCCCAGAGCTGGTCAGAAAGTACCCGCCGGCAGCGCCAGCCAAGGCCAGCACGAGTCCAACGATCAGCCCTGCTTTGCCCGATTTTTCAACGGCTTCTGCCTGTTCTGCAGTCGCGTCCGTCATGGCGTCCTCATTCTTGCGTTCGGACACCGTCATAACCCTGCAGGGACTAACCGATTGTTAAGGGCAATCGTCCAAACAGGGGACGAGCCGCACAGAATGTCGGCGAGTCGGAGGTGAGCGTGCAGCAGATCGGAACTGTCTGGGCAAGTTTGGACAGGCGCAAACAAATCATCGTGGCGGGCGCCGCGATCCTGGTATTCCTGAGTGTGCTGGCCATGTCGCGGCTGGTGACTTCTCCATCGATGACCCTGCTGTATGCCGGGCTGGAAAGCGGCGCGGCAGGCGACATCGTGCGCGCATTGGATCAACGCGGCGTCGCGTATGAGATCCGGGGCGGTTCGATCTATGTGCCGGCCTCCAAGCGGGACGAACTGCGCATGACCCTGGCGTCCGAGGGCCTGCCGGCCAATGGCAACCGGGGCTATGAACTGCTCGATTCGCTCAGCGGATTCGGCACCACGTCGCAGATGTTCGATGCCGCCTATTGGCGCGCGAAAGAGGGCGAACTGGCCCGCACCATCGTCAGCAGCCCCCATGTCAGCCAGGCGCGGGTGCATATCGCCAACGGGTCGTCCAACCCGTTCCAGCGGTCGGTCGCCCCCACGGCCTCGGTCTATCTTGTGCCGGCCGGCGCCCGGGTCACGGCCGAGCAGGCAAAGGCGATCCGATTCCTGGTCGCCTCGGCGGTGACCGGATTGGCGCCCGAGGATGTTGCGGTGATCGACTCCAACGGCGCGGTCATCGGTCCGCAAGAGGCCACGGTCGCCGCGGATACGGCCGATGACAAGGCCAAGCAACTGCGCGAGCGGGTGTTGCGCCTGGTCGAGGCGCGTGTCGGCCCCGGAAATGCCGTGGTCGAGGTGAGCGTCGATACCGTGACCGAGACCGAATCGATCCGAGAGCGGCGGTTCGATCCCAAGGGCCGCGTTGCCATCAGCACCGATGTCGAGGAACGCACGGACAGCTCGCGCAACCAGTCTTCTGACGTCACCGTGGCGTCGAACCTGCCGGATGGCGACGCCGCCGGCGGGGACGAGTCGAACTCGACCGCGACCCAGACCCGCGAGCGTGTGAACTACGAGGTGTCCGAGACCGAACTGGAGGTGCATCGTGCGCCGGGGGCGATCAAGCGCCTGACCGTGGCGGTCATGGTGAACGGCACGCGCACGGTGGATGCGTCGGGTGCGTCGGTGTTCCAGCCGATGCCCGACGCCGAGCTTGAGGCCCTGCGCGAACTGGTGGCCTCGGCGGTCGGCTTCGATGCCGAACGCGGGGATGTAATCACGCTCAAGTCGATGGAATTGCCGCAGGTGGAGCCGCAGGGAACCCTGGCCACGGCCTCGATCTGGCAGAACATTCATCTGGACACGATGTCGTTGATCCAGATGGCGGTGTTGGCGATCGTGTCGTTGGTGTTGGGGCTGTTCGTGATCCGCCCGATCCTGACCAACGCTCCGGTCGCGGCCTTGCCGCCGGCGGCCGATCGGTCGACGGCACCAGATGCCCAATATCTGGTCGGCGAGATTGCCGACGCCCAGGGCCAGGAATTCGCGCCGCTCGCCCCGGCCGCCGACCAAGGTGCGGTCCCCGCAATTGCCCAAGCAACTTCCGAGGATGCGGTCGCGCGTCTGCGCAGCATGATCGGCGACAAGCAGGAAGAAACGGTCGAAATCCTGCGCAGCTGGCTTGAGGAAAGCGAGGAGAAGGTGTGATGTCGATAGCCCATCTGCTCGAGGATTTCACCGCCCAGGCCGAAGGCGCCCCGATGCGCCTTCTGGACGAGGAAGCGTTGGAGGAGGAACGGCTCGCCGCCTTTGAAAAGGGATACGGGGCCGGCTGGGAGGACGCGCTGCAGGCGCAGGGCCAGGGCCGGGCCGCCCTGACCGAAGAGTTGCGCGCCGCCTTCGCTGCCTTGTCTTTCAGCTATCACGAGGCGCTGACCCGCATGACCTTGTCGCTCGAGCCGATGTTCCAGTCGCTCGTGCAGGCGGTTCTGCCGCAGGCCATCGATCAGGGTTTTGCCGCGCGTGTCGTCGAACAGTTGTGCGAACTGGCACGAGAACAGGTCGCCCAGCCGGTGCACCTGGTCGTACCTTTGGGCGCGGCCGAGGAGGTCTCGGCGTTGCTGCCCGATGGTATCGACCCCGCACCCAAGGTGGACGAGGACCCGGCGCTGCAGCCGGGACAGGCGCGCTTGCAGGTCGGCACGGCCCGCGCCGAGGTCGATTGCGCAGCGCTGTTGGAGACGATCGCCGCAGCGTTCGACGCGTATGTATTCGAGGCAAAAGAGGCTTTGTCAAATGAGTGATAACCCGTCCCCCAAACCGGAAAAACACAACCCGTTCGAGACGGTGCCGATTGAAGTGACCGTCTCGGTCGGCCGGGCGCGTCCGTTGGTTCGCGACCTGCTGAACCTGGGCGAAAATGCGGTTCTGACGCTGGACAAACGTGTCGAGGATCCGGTCGATCTGTATGTCGGCGATCAACTGGTCGCGCGTGGTCTGCTGGAGGAGATGGAGGGGGAGCATGCCGGCCAGCTGGCCGTGCGCCTGACCGAGATCTCGGATTTCAAGACCGGGCTGGGATGATGCGCGGCGGATTCTGGCTGATCCTGGCGGCGGTGTTGCTGACGCCGGCGCTGGCTTCGGCCCAGGAGCTGTCGTTGTCTCTGGGCGAGGGCGGCTCGATCTCGGCGCGCACGATCCAGTTGATCCTTCTGATCACCGTGCTCAGCCTGGCGCCCGGGCTGGCGATCATGGTCACCTGTTTTCCGTTCCTCGTCACGGTTTTGGCAATCCTGCGGCAGGGGATCGGGCTGCAGCAGTCGCCGCCGAACATGCTGATCGTCAGCCTGGCGCTGTTCCTGACCTATTTCATCATGGAACCGGTCTTCACCCAGGCTTGGGACACCGGGATCCGGCCGATGGTCGAGGAAACGATGGACGTCGAGCCTGCGTTGGAGCGTGCACTGGTGCCGTTTCGCGAGTTCATGGCCGCGCGGCTGGATGCCGATACGTTCCGGGCGATGGCCGCCCTGCGGCCGAATGGCGAAACGTTGGAGCTGTCGCCGCAGGCGCCGCTGTCGGTGCTGATGCCGTCCTTCATGCTGTCCGAGATCGCCCGCGCGTTTCAGATCGGGTTCCTGATCTTTCTGCCGTTCCTGATCATCGATCTGGTGGTAGCCGCGGTGCTGATGTCGATGGGGATGATGATGGTTCCCCCGGCTACGGTGTCGCTTCCGTTCAAGCTGGCGTTCTTCGTCATCGCCGACGGGTGGTCGTTGATCGCGGGAGCGCTGGTGCGCAGCTATTCATGAGGCGGAGCGTTACCTCAGGATCGTGAACCGGGCACGCAAACCCTGTTCGCCCTCCTCGAACAGCAGCGAGCCGCCTTGTTGCTCGGCCACGGTCGCGACGATGGTCAGGCCAAGGCCGAACCCGTCGGACGAGCCGGTGTTGGATCCGCGCCGGAACGGGGCCATCAGCGCCTCGATGTCGGCGACCGTCAGGTCGGTGCCCTTGTCCTCGACGATGACCGTGGCGGTTTCGGCGTCGGTCTCCAGCGACACCCTGGCGTGCCGGCCGTATTTCAGCGCGTTGTCGATCAGGTTGGTCAGCGCCCGCCGCAGCGAGATCGGGCGGGCCATCACCAGGATGCGCCGGCTCTCCGGCAGGCTGGCGTGGCCGCGCCGGGACATGAACAACGAGGAGGCGCCCTCGACTTCGACCGGGGCGATCTGCTGGAGATTCACCGGCAGGTCCATGTCCTGGTAATCGGCCACCAGCGACTCGACCAGCGAGGTCAGCGAGATCTGCCGCGGTTCCTCGACGCTCAATTCCGACCGGGTATAGGTCAGGACGCTTTCGATCATCCCGGTCATCTGGTCGACGTCCGATTCCAGCTTTTCACGCAGGACGGGGTCGGGGATCAGGGCCGCGCGCAGCCGGACCCGCGCGGCGGGGGTGCCCAGATCGTGGCTGACCCCCGACAGGACCGTGGCACGTTTTTCCAGCTGCGCGCGTTCATCCTGAAGATAGTCGTTCACCGCCGAGACGATGTCGCGCAGCTCGGCCGGGCCGGCGGTTTCATAGCTCTCGGGGCCGCCATGCCGGCGCCGGTCGCGCAGCGCCTGGGCGAAGCGGGCGAAACTGTCGGTGGCATTGCCGATCGAAGTGAGGATGGCGGCCAGGGCCACGACCGCCACCAGGATCGCCGGCAACCGCAGATCGGCCGGCGCGGCGCGGCACCCCCAGACCCGTGTTCCGTCCAACTGCTGCCAGTCGCCGCGGCCGTACCGGGCGATCAGGACCGGTTCGCTGCAATAGGTGGCCAGCAGCCGGGTCAGGTTTCCCATTTTCTGCGGACCGGTCTGATCGCTGCCGGCCACGATGTCGGACACCGGATAGACCAGCCGGTCGGACATCACGGCCAATGTCAGTTCGCGCCCGCCCAGAGGCGCGGAGCTGTCGGTCAGGATCGACAGGTGGGTCACGAAGCGCCGCCCCTGCAGGCCGGGCAGCTGTTCGAACTCGCCGGCTTCGGCCAGCTGTGCAGCCTGCGGAGACAGCGGCTTGATCGTGATGTCGGGCAGGGCGCCGCGCCCGGTGCGCAAGTTTTCGTAGACGGAAAACCCGGCCGCGTAGGCCCGCGTCAGGTAACGGTCCCAGTTGCGGGCCGAAGCAAACCACAGTCCGGCCGCCAGCAGCCCGGCGGCGAAGGCTCCGATGGCCCAGACCCAGCCGAGACTGCGCAGGCGCAGGGTCATGCCTCGTCTTCCACGGCCACGTCGCAGGCAAAGACGTATCCCACCCCGCGCGCGGTGCGCAGCATCTGGGGTTCCTTGGGGTTGGCCTCGATCTTGAAGCGCAGACGCCCGACCAGAACATCGATGGCGCGGCCCTGCGCCTCGGGCTTGTCGCCGCTGCCGGTCACGTCCAGCGCGGCGGCGATCTCGTCACGGGTCAGGGGGATGTGGGGATTGGCCAACAGCACCTTGAGCAGCGCGGTTTCCCGCTGTGACAGCGACACTTGATAACCGTCGGGCGCATGCACCTCGTCGCGCTTTCCGTCATAGACCCAGCCGCCGAAGCGGAAGGTGCGGATCCGCCGGCGATAGGCCAGCGACGGCGTGCGCCGCGCGCGCTGCATTACCGCCCGCACGCGCGCCAGCAGCAGCTGCGGGTTGAACGGCTTGGCGATGTAGTCATCGGCGCCGACCTCGTAGCCGGCCATGCGCTGGTGATCGGCCGACAGGGCCGACACGAAGATGATCGGGACGTCCTGTTCGCGGCGCAGGCGGGCACAGATCTCGACCCCGTTCTCGTCACCCAGCATCACGTCCAGCAGGATCAGGTCGATGCGGCCCGATTTCAGATGCGCGCGCACCTGGTCCTCGGTTGCGGCCGGAAGGGCGATGAACCCGTTCTGCTGAAAGAACTGGGTCAGCATCGACCGGATCTCCGGGTCGTCGTCGACAACCAGCAAACGTGGAATGCTCACGTTCGTCCTCCCTGAGTTTCCCTACGACGCTGCCCTCAATTGTAACGGACTGCAACGGATTCAAGATCAACGTAACATGCTGTAACAAAAGGCGGGAAAAAATGCCTCCGGCGGCGGGTTCGGGCCCGATTTTCCGTTGCCTGAGGGCGGTTTGTCTCCGGTAATATCCGGCATCGCCGCCCAATCGGCGGTATGACACAGGTTCTGGGAGGATACCGAACATGAAACGTTTTGCATTCGCCACGGCGTCGTCGCTGGCCGTTCTGGCCGCGTCGTCGGTCATGGCCGAGCCGCAGGCCGAAGTTCTGCACTGGTGGACATCGGGCGGCGAGGCCAAGTCGGTCGCCGTTCTGCAGGAGGAATTCGCGGCCAATGGCGGCACCTGGACGGACATGCCCGTCGCGGGCGGTGGCGGCGACGCGGCGATGACCGCGCTGCGCGCCCGGGTTCTGGCCGGCAACGCGCCGACCGCGGTTCAGCTGAAGGGCCCGGCGATCCAGGAATGGTACGAAGAGGGCGTTCTGGCCGACATCTCGAACGTGGCCGAGGCCGAAGGCTGGGACAAGGTTCTGCCCGCTTCGATCGCAGCGCACATGAAGTGCGAGGGTACCTGGTGTGCCGCGCCGGTGAACGTGCACCGGGTCGACTGGATCTGGGCCAATGCCGACGTGCTGGCGGCCAATGGCATCGAGATGCCGACCACCTGGGATGAATTCAACGCCGCCGCCGAGAAGCTGCAGGCCGCCGGCGTGATCCCGCTGGCCCATGGCGGCCAGGCCTGGCAGGACGCGACCGTGTTCGAAACGGTCGTTCTGGGCCTTGGCGGCCCCGAGTTCTACAACAAGGCGCTGGTCGAGCTGGACCCCGAGGCGCTGACCTCGGACACGATGGTCAAGGTGTTCGACCAGATGCGCACCCTGCGCGGTTTCGTTGACGAGAATTTCTCGGGCCGCGACTGGAACCTGGCCACCGCCATGGTCATGAACGGCGAGGCCGCCTTCCAGATCATGGGCGACTGGGCCAAGGGTGAATTTCTGGCCGCGGGCAAGGAACCGGGCAAGGATTTCCTGTGCGCCTCGACCCCCGGCGACGGATATCTGTACAACGTCGACAGCTTTGCCATGTTTGACGTGGAAGGTGACGACAAGCGCGCCGGGCAGGAACTGCTGGCCAAGCTGATCGTCGCGCCCAAGTTCCAGGAAGTGTTCAACCTGAACAAGGGCTCGATCCCGGCCCGCACCGACGTGTCGCTGGACAAGTTCGACATGTGCGCCAAGATCTCGGCCGAAGACATGGCGACCTCGTCCGAAAACGGCTCGCTGCTGCCGTCCTATGCCCACGGCATGGCACTGCGCGGGGCGCAGGCCGGTGCGATCACCGACGTGGTGACCGCGCATTTCAACTCGGACATGTCCTCGCAGGAGGCCGTGCAACAACTGGCTGACGCAGTGGCCAACAGCTACTGATCTCCAACCCGCCCTGCCCCCATGCGCGGGCAGGGCACCTTTTCTCCCCGGAGGCTCAAATGTCGGAATGGCTGGAAAACCACCTGCCCAAGGTGGTGCTGGCACCCTCGTTCATCGCCGTATTGATCTTTGTCTACGGTTTCATCGGATGGACGGCCTGGGTATCGCTGACCCGCTCGAAACTGCTGCCGAAATACGAGATCAAGGGCTTCGTGCAATACGAACGCCTGTTCGACTCGCCCCGCTGGGACACGGCAATCAACAACCTGTACATCTTTGGCGCGCTGTTCATCGTGATCGCGATGGTGCTGGGCCTGGCGCTGGCCATCCTGCTGGATCAGAAGATCCGCGTCGAAGGGTTCATCCGCACGATCTATCTGTACCCGATGGCGCTGTCGATGATCGTCACCGGCACCGCGTGGAAATGGATCCTGAACCCCGGTCTGGGCATTGAATCCACGGTTCGGGGCTGGGGGTTCGAAAACTTCACCTTCGACTGGCTGGTGAACCCCGATTTCGCGATCTACACGATCGTGATGGCGGCGGTCTGGCAAAGCTCGGGCTTCGTGATGGCGCTGTTTCTGGCCGGGCTGCGCTCGGTCGACGGCGAGATCATCAAGGCCGCGCAGGTCGACGGCATCCCCACCTGGCGGATCTATACGGCGATCATCATCCCGTCGATGGCGCCGATCTTCCTGTCGGCCTTCATCGTGCTGGCCCACCTTGCGATCAAGAGCTTCGACCTGGTCATCGCCCTGACCGGCGGCGGCCCCGGCTATGCCACCGATCTGCCGGCCACCTACATGTACGCCATGGCGTTTTCGCGCGGCGACATCGGCCAGGCGGCGGCGTCGGCGATGATCATGATGCTGGTCGTCTTCGCGATCGTGGTTCCTTACCTTTACTCAGAACTGAGGGCGAAAAATGACTGATCTGTCGATGCCCCGAACCCGTGCGCAGGGCACGGCCGGCAAGACCGCGCTGCGCTGGCTGCTGTATGTGCTGCTGGGCCTGTTTGCGCTGTATTACCTGATGCCGCTGTTCGTGATGGTCACGACCTCGCTCAAAAGCCTGGAAGAGATCCGCACCGGCAGCCTGATCGCCCTGCCCCGCGACGTCACGCTCGAGGCGTGGAAGACCGCCTGGTCCAGCGCCTGCACCGGGATTCAGTGCGAAGGGTTGCGGCCCTATTTCTGGAACTCGGTGCTGATCGCGGTGCCGGCGGTGATCCTGTCGACCCTGCTGGGCGCGCTGAACGGATATGTCGTGGCGCAGTGGCGGTTCCGCGGGGCCAACATCATCTTTTCGCTGATGCTGTTCGGCTGTTTCATCCCGTTCCAGGTCGTGCTGCTGCCGATGGCGCGGCTGCTGGGGCTGATGGGGCTTGCGGGGACCATTCCGGGCCTGATCTTCGTTCACGTGATCTATGGGCTGGGCTTCACCACGCTGTTCTTCCGCAACTACTATGTCACCATTCCGGCCGAGCTGACCAAGGCGGCGCGGGTGGATGGGGCCGGGTTCCTGCGGATCTTCTGGTCGATCTTCCTGCCGCTGTCGCTGCCCATCGTCGTGGTGACGGTGATCTGGCAGTTCACCCAGATCTGGAACGACTTCCTGTTCGGCGTTTCGTTCAGCCAGGCGGGTACGCAGCCCGTGACCGTGGCGCTCAACAACATCGTCAACTCAACCACCGGCGTCAAAGAATACAACGTCGACATGGCCGCCGCGATCATCGCGGGGCTGCCGACGCTGCTCGTCTATGTCGTTGCCGGCAAGTATTTCATCCGCGGCCTGACCGCCGGTTCCGTGAAGGGATAACCCATGGCTCCCATCCTCGATATCAAAAACCTGTACAAGAATTACGGCGCAACCGAGATTCTGAAGGACATCAACATCTCGATCGAACCGGGCGATTTCCTGGTTCTGGTCGGCCCTTCGGGCTGTGGCAAGTCGACCCTGCTGAACTGCATCGCCGGGCTCGAGCCGATCTCGGGCGGGACGCTGTCGATCGGCGGCAAGGACATGACCCATGTCAGCCCCAAGGACCGCGACATCGCGATGGTGTTCCAGTCCTACGCCCTGTACCCGACCATGTCGGTGGCCAAGAACATCACTTTCGGCATGAAAGTGCGCGGGGTCGATCAGGCCACACAGGACGCCAAGCTGAAAGAGGTCGCGTCGCTGCTGCAGATCGAGCCCCTGCTGAACCGTCGCCCCAGCCAGTTGTCGGGTGGCCAGCGTCAGCGCGTGGCGATGGGCCGGGCGCTGGTGCGCGACCCCAAGCTGTTCCTGTTCGACGAACCGCTGTCGAACCTGGACGCCAAGCTGCGGGTCGAGATGCGGACCGAGATCAAGAAGCTGCATCAGACGCTGGATGCCTCGATCGTCTATGTGACCCATGATCAGATCGAAGCGATGACCCTGGCCACCAAGATCGTGGTGCTGAAGGGCGGTGTGGTGCAGCAGATCGGCACTCCGGCCGAGATCTACAATCGCCCCGCCAACCTGTTCGTGGCCGATTTCATGGGCTCGCCGGCGATGAACCTGATCCCGGCGCGGGTCCAGCGCAACGGGACCAGCACGCAGGTCGCCATCGCGCGTGCGGGGGGCGATCCGATCGTGCTGACCGATACGCGCGATCTGCACCTGCCCGAAGAGGTGATCCTGGGCCTGCGCCCCGAGGACATCGCCGAGGCCGGGTTCCGCGCCGGCGCCGGCGTGCAGGAGGCCGCCTGCCTGGTCGACATGGTCGAGCCGGCGGGCGCGGACACCTATGTCGTGTCGGAACTGGGCGGCAAGCAGGTCACCGCGCGCCTGCATGCCGAAACCAGCGCCCAAGCGGGTCAGATGCTGAACCTGGCCTTCGACATGAGCAAGGTGTCGTATTTCGCCAAAGACACGGGCGAGCGGCTGAACTGAGCCGCCCCGAGCACGAAAACGCCGCGCATCCGTTTTGCGCGGCGTTTGTTTTGGTCGACGGGGTCAGCCGGTGGTTTTCAGATCCCGGATCAACTGATCCAGATTGCCCTTGCGGGCATCCAGCATCGCGCCGATCTCGGTGCGCTCGGTCAACAGCAGGTTCACCCCTTCGATGAACATGTTGTAGAACTTGTCGCGGCCCGATTTGTCCGACACTAGGAAGGTCACCTCGAACGGAGCCTCGCCGCGCAGCTTGACGGTACTGCGCACCTCGTACCCGGCCTTGATCTTGCGGGCCGATTTCACGGTGACCTGACCGCCGATGAACTCGCGGAACCGGCGGCCGTATTTGCGCGAGATATAGCCCTGGAACGCCTTGATGAATTCGCGCAGCTGCGCCTTGCTGGCGCTGCGCGCATCGGCGCCCAGCGCATAGCGGGCCATGATCGGCACATCGGCGTATCGCACGAAGATCTTCTCGAAGTCGCGCAGCATCGCGCTTTCGGATTTGCCCGATTCGATGACGCGGTTGATCTCGGCCACCACCTTGTCGACCAGAGCCTTGGCCGCGGCTTCGGTCAGGGCCAGCGCGGGCAGGGGAAGGGCGGCCGCCGTCACGCCGGCCAGGGCGGCAGAGACGAAGCCGCGGCGGGTCAATGTGTCATTCGGCATAGGGGTCCTCGTAGGGGTCAAGATAGGGGTCCGCGGCCGGATCCCCGCCAAGGTCGGCGTACGGGTCCGAGTACAGATCCAGATAGGCATCCTCATCGTCGCGCGCCAGTTCGAACCGGCGGTTCTGCAGATAGATCAGGCGGGCCTGCGCATAGCTGTCGGCGCTTTCATACAGGATCGAGTCCACCGTGTCCGAATACCGGCCCCGGTCGCCCATCCGGCGCACGACCTCGGCATAAAGGCCCAGGTTGTCGACCGGGCGGGTCGGCGCCAGGTCGATCGGGTTGGTGAACAGGTTCACCACCACGCCCACCGCGTCGCGTGTGGTGGACGGGCCGTAGAAGGGCAGCTCGACATAGGCACCTTCGCCGAAACCCCACACATAAAGGGTTTCGCCGAAATCGGTATCGACCGGCGGCAGGTTCAACTCGTCCGCCGGTTTCGACAGGCCGAACCCGCCCACCGTCGAGTTGATCACGAAGCGCAGCAGGGCGTTGCCGGACTGTTTCAGGTTGCCCTGCAACAGGTAATCGACGGCCTGCCCGGGCAGGGTGATGTTCTCGGCGAAGTTGTTGAAACTGGTTACCATCGGGTCGGGCACGACCTTGACATAACCCTTGGACGCCGGGCGGAACAGAAACCGGTCCACGCCCCGGTTGAACTTGTGGATGCCCCGGTTGGTTTTTTCGTAGGGGTCGAAAACCTCGCCCCGCGTCGCGGCATCCTGCGGCTGGCTGGCACAGGCCGACAGCACCGCCAAAAGCGCGCCAAGGGCGACATGTCTGAAACGGATCCGGCTCGACACGGTCTCATTCACTCCCGTTCGCCCGGATGTAAGGCAACCGGACACTCGATCAATACTCTTGGCCTGTTTGCACCGGCCCAATCCTCCGGCAGATAGTGGTTTTCCGCCCGAATTGAAACTCCTAGCGTGTTACCCGCGCGCATCCGCAAGGTAAAGTGGTTGGCGTTCAACACCTCGGGGACAAAAGAGAGCGCGTCGTTTCGCAGGCCGACGGGAAAATGACGGTTTTGCGTCTTTTCGCGAATCCCGTTCCCGGTTAGCGTCCCGAAAACGGACCGAGAGCTGAGGACAAGAACATGAGCATCGCGGCAAAACTGGAATCCATGGGCGTGATCCTGCCGGACGCCCCCGCGCCGGCGGCCAATTACGTGCCGTTCGTGCGGGTGGGCAACATCGTCTATGTCTCGGGTCAGATCTCGAAGGGCGATGCGTTGATCACCGGCAAGCTGGGCGCCGACATGGACGTCGCGGCCGGCGCGGCGGCGGCGCGGGTCTGCGCGATCAACCTGCTGGCCCAGGTCAAGGCGGCCTGCGGCGGTGACATCGACAAGCTGTTGCGCGTGATCAAGCTGACCGGTTTCGTGAACTCGACCGCCGATTTCACCGACCAGCCGCAGGTGATCAACGGCGCATCGGACTTCCTGGTCGAGGCGCTGGGCGAAGCCGGCCGCCATTCGCGTTCGGCCGTCAGCGCCGCGTCGCTGCCGCTGGGCGTCGCGGTCGAGATCGAAGGGATTTTCGAAGTCCGATGATACCTCCGCTGCCCGACGCGTTTCTGCGCACACCGATCGCCCACCGGGCGCTGCACGACATCCGCGACAACCGCCCGGAAAACAGCCGGGCGGCGGTCGCCGCCGCCGTCAGGTCCGGCTATGGGATCGAGATCGACCTGCAGCTGACATCCGACGGTCGGGCCATGGTGTTCCACGACTATGATCTGTTGCGCCTGACCGGCCAGACGGGGGCCATCCAGCAGATCACCCGGGCCGAGGCTGCGAAGATTCCGCTGCTGCACGGGGACGAGGGGATTCCATCGCTGGAACAGGTGTTGGATCTGGTCGCCGGCCGGGTCCCGCTGCTGATCGAGTTCAAGGATCAGGATGGCGAAATGGGCGCGAATGTCGGCGCCCTCGAGCAGGCGGTGGTCGAGCTGCTGCGCCGCTATGCCGGGCCGGTGGCGCTGATGTCGTTCAACCCGCACACGGTGGCCGAACTGGCGCGTCTGGCACCGCAATTGCCACGGGGCATCGTGACGTGTTCCTATCAGCCCAAGGTCGAACATCTTCCGGTCGGGGTCTGCGATCACCTGCGCGACATCCCCGATTTCGACCGCGTCGAGGCCAGCTTCATCAGTCACGAGGTGCAGGACCTGTCCCGCCCCCGCGTGGCCGAGCTGAAGGCGCAGGGCGTGCCGATCCTGTGCTGGACGGTGCGCTCGGCCGAACAGGAGGCCGAGGCGCGCAAGGTGGCCGACAATGTGACCTTCGAAAACTATCTGGCCGCCATTCCGGGTTGAACCCGGCTGCCGGCGTCACAGATGGTTCAAGGGGACGCAGGAGGCCACATGGACCAGTCACAGATCGAGATCCGGGTTCTGTCATCGCTGGATCGGATCCCGGCGGCCGAATGGGACAGTTGTGCCTGCCCCGAGGCCGCCGACGGCGCCCGCCCGCTGGACCCGTTCACCACGCACCGGTTCCTGCGCGCGCTGGAAGACAGCGGATCGGTCGGGCGGGGCACCGGGTGGCAGCCGCAATACCTGACCGCCTATCTGGACGGCCTGCTGATCGGGGCCGCGCCGATGTATGCCAAGTCGCACAGCCAGGGCGAATACATCTTCGATCACAGCTGGGCCCATGCCTATGAAAACGCGGGCGGGCGGTATTACCCCAAATTGCAGATCGCTGTGCCCTTCACCCCGGCCACCGGGCGGCGGTTTCTGACACGGCCCGGCTATGACGGGACCGCCATGTCGGCGCTGGTGCAGGGGGCGGTGCAACTGGCCGCCGACAATCGCCTGTCGTCGCTGCACGTCACCTTCTGCACCCAGGACGAGGCGCTGGCCGGGCAGCAGATGGGCCTGCTGGCGCGCGATTCGCAGCAGTTTCACTGGCTGAACGACGGCTATGCCGATTTCGACGATTTCCTCGCCGCCCTGTCCTCGCGCAAGCGCAAGAACATCCGCAAGGAACGGGCGCAGGCCAATGCCTTTGGCGGCGAGATCCGCACCCTGACCGGCGCCGATCTGCGGCCCGAACACTGGGACGCGTTCTGGGAGTTCTATCAGGACACCGGCGCACGCAAGTGGGGCTCGCCCTATCTGACGCGGCAATTCTTTGACATCGTTCACGAAACCATGGCCGATGACGTGGCGCTGGTGCTGGCCGAGCGGGGCGGATACCCGGTGGCCGGCGCGCTGAACTTCATCGGGCGCAAGACCTTGTTCGGGCGCTATTGGGGCTGCACCGAACATCACCCCTGTCTGCATTTCGAACTGTGCTACTATAGGGCGATTGACTTTGCCATCGCGCATGGTCTGGCCCGAGTCGAAGCCGGCGCGCAGGGCGAACACAAGCTGGCGCGGGGTTATCTGCCCACGCGCACGCACAGCCTGCACTGGATCGCCGATCCCGGCTTTGCCGACGCCGTCGCGCGGTACCTCGAGGCCGAGGCCCGGGCGGTAGGCGAAGAGATCGAGATTCTGACGGATTACGGCCCGTTCAGAAAAGCCAACCCGGAGGAACGGCAATGAGCGAACTACTGTCCACCGAGACCCGCGGCCCGCTGCTGGATCCGCTGTTCAGGAACGGCTGGACCATGGTCGCGGACCGCGACGCGATCACCAAGACCTTCATCTTCGACGATTTCGTCGATGCCTTCGGCTGGATGACCAGGGTGGCGATCTTTGCGGAAAAGTGGAACCACCACCCCGAATGGAAGAACGTCTACCGCACGGTCGAGGTGGTTTTGACCACCCATGACGTGGGCGGCCTGTCGTCTCAGGACGCCAAGCTGGCGCGCAAGATGGACAGCCTGCTTTAGCCGCGGTCGCCGCGAGAACCGGTGCCGCCGGCCAGCAGGGCAACCTCACCCAGCCGCCGGAACTCGGCCGGGGTCACGGTGCCATCGCTGACATCTATTCCGCGCGGAATGCCGGTGGTGCGATTGCCCACCATCCGAACGCTGCGCGCGGCCGGATCGATGTCGAGGCAGCGCGTCTGATAGCAGGTCAGACCCGATGTGCTGATCTGGATGCGGGCCTGCCCGTCGGGGCCGGTGACGACAGGGGATTGTGGCACCTCGCAGGCGGTCAGAGCGACCATGGCGCCGATGCCGGCCAGTGTTTTCATGTCGGCCATCAAGATCCTCCTTGCCGTTTTTCTGCCATGTGCAAGCGCCCGGCGGGGCGCTTGCGGTTGGGTTTCCTTTTGGCGGTCAGATGACCGCCAGCAGGCCTTCTCCGGCCGAAATCTCGCAGGCGCCGGGGCTTTCCTCGAGGTTCAGCGCCACGACCTTGCCGTCTTCGACCAGCATCGCATAGCGCTTGGAACGCGCGATCAGGCCGGCGGGCGGGGCGTCGAAATCCATGCCGATCGCCTTGGTGAATTCCGAGGCCGGATCGGCCAGCATGGTCAGCCCGGCAGCGGTCGCACCCGTGGCCTCGCCCCAAGCCTTCATCACGAAGGGGTCGTTGACCGACACGCAGATGATCTCGTCCACGCCCTTGGCCGCAAACTGGTCCTTGGTGCGCATGAAGCTGGGCACATGGGCCGAGTGGCAGGTGGGGGTGAACGCGCCGGGCACGGCAAAGATCACCACCTTGCGGCCCTTGACCTTGCTGGAGAGCCGCACCTCTTCCGGTCCGTTTTCGCCCATCTGGATCAGGGTTGCTTCGGGCAGGGTGTCGCCGGTTGAAATCATCGTCATGCTCCTGTCGATTGAAATTGCAAACGCGCTGCTTGCCGCAATATAGGTTGGCGGGTGGCACAGGCCACGGGAAATCGACAGGGGGCAGCGCAGATGAGCCATATCGTCGTGATCGGAGCCGGGCAGGCGGGGTCATCCCTGGTGGCCGGGCTGCGCAAGGGCGGGTTTGACGGGGCGATCACCCTGATCGGGGCGGAACCCGTGCTGCCCTATCAGCGCCCGCCGCTGTCCAAGGCCTATCTTCTGGGCGAGATGGATCTGGAACGGCTGTTCCTGCGACCCGAAAGTTTCTATGCCGAAAATGACATCACCCTGCGGCTGGGTCAGCAGGTGAACGCGATCGACCCGGCGGCCAAGACCGTCACCATCGGCGACGAGGTGATCGCCTATGACCAACTGGCGCTGACAACCGGCTCCCATCCACGCCGCCTGCCCGCCGCCATCGGCGGAGACCTGGCGGGCGTGCATGTGGTGCGCACGCTGGCCGACGTGGACGCGATGGCCCCCGCCGTGACCGAAGGCGCCCGGGCGCTGATCGTGGGCGGCGGGTACATCGGGCTCGAGGCCGCGGCCGTCTGTGCCAAGCGCGGCGTGCAGGTGACGCTGGTCGAGATGGCCGACCGCATCCTGCAGCGTGTCGCGGCCCCCGAAACCAGCGACTATTTCCGCGCACTGCACCACGCGCACGGGGTGGACATCCGCGAAGGCGTCGGGCTGGAGCGGATCACCGGCGAGAATGGCAAGGTCACCGGCGCGGTGCTGGGCGACGGGACGGAACTGGCGGTCGATTTCGTGGTCGTGGGCGTGGGCATCACTCCGGCGACCGAACTGGCCGAGGCAGCCGGGCTTGCCATCGAGAACGGCATCAAGACCGACGCGCAGGGCCGCACTTCTGCCGCCGATATCTGGGCGGCGGGCGATTGCGCCTCGTTCCCCTACAAGGGCCGGCGCATCCGGCTGGAAAGCGTGCCCAACGCCATCGACCAGGCCGAGGTGGTGGCGCAGAACATGCTGGGCGCGGGCAAGGATTACGTGGCCACGGCGTGGTTCTGGTCGGACCAGTATGACGTGAAGCTGCAGATCGCCGGGCTGAACACGGGCTACGACCGGGTGGTGACCCGGCCGGGCGAGGGGGCGACCACCTCGTTCTGGTATTACCGGGGCGATCAGTTGCTGGCAGTGGATGCGATGAACGACCCGCGCGCCTACATGGTCGGCAAGCGCCTGATCGACGCAGGGAAAACCGCCGATCCGGCGGTGGTGGCCGACCCCGCAGCGGATCTGAAGCCGCTGCTCAAGGCGTGAGGATCATCGCCGGAGAGTTCCGGGGCCGGGCGCTGGCCTCGGTCGGCAAGGGGGATGCGGGCGCGCATCTGCGCCCCACCACCGACCGGGTGCGCGAAAGCCTGTTCAACGTGCTGAACCACCTGATCGATTTCGACGGGCTGCGGGTGCTGGACCTGTTTGCCGGCACCGGCGCGCTGGGGCTCGAGGCGCTGTCGCGCGGCGCGGCGCATGTCACCTTCGTCGATGACGGGCGCGTGGCGCAGGGGCTGATCCGCAAGAACATCGACATGACCCGCAGCGCCGACCGCACCGCCCTGATCCGCCGCGACGCGACGCGGCTGGGCGACAATCCCGGCGCGCCGTTCGAGCTGATCTTCCTCGACCCGCCCTATGGCAAGGGGCTGGGGCAAAAAGCACTGGCGGCAGCCATGAACGGCGGCTGGCTGGCCGATGATGCGCTTGTGGTCTGGGAAGAGAACGCCCCGATGGCTCCGCCCGAAGGCTTCACGCTGCACGATGCGCGCAAATACGGCGACACCCATATATCGCTGATGTGGCGGGGCTGAATCGCCCGGTTTTGGACCCGGGGCCGCACCATGCTATGTTGCAGGGCATGGACCGCGCCATGCCCATATTTCCGCTGGCACCCGCGCAAAGAGCCGAGGCCACGACCGGCCCCGAACCCAAACCGCGCCGCGCGCCCGTGTTCATCCAGGACGCGGTGACGCCTTGGGGGCGGGAAACGCTGTTGCTTGCGCTGTGGCGCGCGCAGCAGGATCAGGATCAATAGGTCGGGTGGAACGTGCCGCCCGGTGACAGGGTAAAGATCTCGACCCCGTCCGAGGTGACGCCCACGGAATGCTCGAACTGCGCCGACAGCGACTTGTCGCGGGTCACGGCGGTCCAGTCATCGGCCAGGGTCTTGGTCTCGGGGCGGCCCAGGTTCACCATCGGCTCGATGGTAAAGAACATGCCCTCTTCCAGAACCGCGCCGGTGCCGGGGCGGCCATAGTGCAGCACGTTGGGCGGCGCGTGGAACACCCGGCCCAGCCCGTGCCCGCAGAAATCGCGCACCACGCTCATGCGGTGCGATTCGACGTAGGACTGGATCGCGTGGCCAATGTCACCGAAGGTGTTGCCCGGCTTGACCATCTCGATCCCCTTGAACAGGGCGTCATGGGTCACCTGGATCAGCCGCTCGGCCTTGCGCGACAGCTTGCCCGCCACGTACATGCGGCTGGTGTCGCCGAACCAGCCATCGACGATCACGGTCACGTCGATGTTCAGGATATCGCCGTCCTTCAGCTTCTTCTCGCCCGGAATCCCGTGGCAGACCACGTGGTTCACGCTGATGCAGCTGGCGTGCTGATAGCCCTTGTAGCCGATGGTGGCCGATTTCGCGCCCGCCTCCTCGACCATCCGGGTGATGATCCGGTCGATCTCGCCCGTTGTCTGGCCGGGAAAGACATGCTCGGCGATGTCATCAAGGATGCGCGCCGCGACCGCCCCTGCCGCGTGCATGCCGGCAAAGTCAGCCTGTTCGTAAATGCGGATGCCGTCCTTGGTCAGGCGGCCACGATGGTCTTTCATCAACGCGGGGCTCCAATTGTTGCGCGCGAAACCCTCTTTACGCTGCTTGTGCAGAAAGTGCCAGAGGGCGCGCGGTCGCGGGCGTCACAGTTTGTCGCCGATCCAGACGCCCTTGGGCGTGATTTGGGTCGCATAGACCAGCCGTTCAACCCCTTTTGCTGCCGCAGCGTCAAATTGCGCCGCATAGGCCGGGTCGATATCGGCGGCCAGCGCGAATCTGTCGCAATCGGTGCGCTGCACCAGGTACAGCATGATCGCTCGGTGCCCGGCCTCGGCCATCGCGGCCAACTCGCCCAGATGCTTGGTGCCGCGCGCGGTCACGCTGTCGGGAAACTCGGCCAGTCCGGGCTGGCGCGACAGGGTCACGCTTTTCACCTCGACATAGGCGTCCGGCAACCCCGTCTCGCTCAGCAGGAAGTCCACACGGCTGCTGGCCCCGTATTTCACCTCGGGCCGGACGGTGCCATAGGCGGCCAGTTCGGGGATCTCGCCCGCCTCAAGCGCGGCCCGCAGCGCCCGGTTGGGCACCGATGTATCGACCCCGGTGAAATGGCCGTTCTCGTGCTCGACCAGCCGCCAGCCGAATTTCAGTTTCTTCCTGGGGTCATCGTTGGGCTCCAGCCAGATTTTCATGCCCGGCTCGGCCAGCCCCATCATCGACCCGGGATTGGCGCAATGGGCCGTCACCTCGTGCCCGCCCTCAAGCCTGCAATCGGCCAGAAAGCGTTTGTAACGGCGGATCAGGCGGGCGGGGACAAGAGGGGTTTGAAAGCGCATGGCTCTGGGCCTATACCTGCCTCAAAGGTCGATCAAGAGGAGAGCGCGCCATGCCCAACCCAACCGCAGCAATGCTGGTGATCGGGGATGAAATCCTGTCGGGCCGCACCCGCGACGCCAACATGCACTTTCTGGCGCAGGAGCTGACCAAGCATGGCATCGATCTGAAAGAAGTTCGTATCGTCAGCGATGACGCCGAGGCCATCGAAACCGCCGTCAAGGCGCTGTCGCAGGCCTATGACCATGTGTTCTCCAGCGGGGGCATCGGCCCGACCCATGACGACATCACCGCCGATTGCATCGCCCGCGCCTTCGGGGCCCGTATCGACGTTCGCGAAGACGCCCGCGCCCTGCTGGAGGCGCATTACGACCAGTCCGGGCTGGAGCTGAACGCCGCACGGCTGCGCATGGCGCGCATCCCCGATGGCGCGACGCTGATCGACAACCCGGTCTCAACCGCGCCGGGTTTTACCTTGGGCAACGTCCACGTGATGGCCGGGGTGCCCTCGGTGTTCCGGGCGATGGTGGCCAGCGTGCTGCCTACCCTGACCGGAGGCAAGCCATTGTTGTCGCAGACCCTGCGCGTGAACCGGGGCGAGGGCGACATCGCCGCCAATCTGTCGGCCCTGGCACAGGATTTCGACGACCTGTCGATCGGCTGCTATCCGTTTCAGATCAACGGCGTGTTCGGCGCCAACGTGGTGGTGCGCGGCACCGACGGCGCCCGCATCGACGCCGCAATCACCCGCCTGGCAAGGGAGCTTGACCTTTGAGCGTCGACTGGGCCGCCGTCGTTGACGGCACTTGGCCTGCCGCTCGGTACTCGCAACTGGGTCCGTTCCTGCTGCGCGAAGGGCAGGGGGGCGGCTCTCGCGTGTCGGCGGCCAGCCGCACCGGCCCGGTCACCCCGCCGGATATCGACGCGGCCGAGGCGGCCATGCAGGCGATGGGGCAGAAACGCATCTTTTGCCTGCGTCCGGGTGATGAGGCACTGGACGAAATGCTGGCCACGCGGGGCTATGAGATCCTCGATCCGGTCAACATCCATGCCTGCCCGGTCGCGCGGCTGACCGACCAGCCGGTGCCGCCGGTCACCGTTTTTACCCTGTGGGAGCCGCTGGCCATCATGCGCGAGATCTGGGCGCAGGGGGGCATCGGCCCCGAACGCCTGGCGGTGATGGAGCGCGCCCCCGGCCGCAAGACCGGCCTGTTGCTGCGGCACCGCGATCAGCCGGCGGGCACCGGTTTCGTGGCCATCCACGACGGCATCGCCATGCTGCATGCGCTCGAGATCGTGCCGGCGCACCGCCGGCAGGGGCTGGGCCGCTGGGCGATGCGCGCCGCGGCCTTTTGGGCGCTGGACAATGGCGCCGATAGCCTTAGCGTGATCTGCACCAAGGCGAATGAGGGGGCAAACGCGCTCTACCGCTCTCTGGGGATGGAGACCGTCGGAGAGTACCACTACCGCCAGCTGGTCTGAGAGGAGAACGACAGCCGTGACCGACACCGACATGCCCACCGCGCTGAACCTGCCGATGGTGGACCCGCTGCCGCCCGAAACGCAGAAATATTTCGACATCTGCACCGAAAAGCTGGGCATGATCCCCAACGTGCTGAAGGCCTATGCCTTCGACATCGACAAGCTGAATGCCTTCACGGCCATGTACAACGACCTGATGCTGGCCGACAGCAACCTGTCCAAGCTCGAGCGTGAGATGATCGCGGTCGTGGTGTCGTCGATCAACCGCTGTTTCTATTGCCTGGTGGCGCATGGCGCGGCGGTGCGGCAACTGTCGGGCGACCCCAAGCTGGGCGAGATGCTGGTGATGAACTACCGTGTGGCGCCTTTGGGTGACCGACAGCGCGCGATGCTGGATTTCGCCGCCAAGATGACCATCGCCAGCGCCGAGATCGAGGAGCCCGACCGCCAGCGCCTGCGCGACGTGGGGTTCTCGGATCGCGACATCTGGGACATCGCCAACGTTGCCGGGTTCTTCAACATGACCAACCGTGTGGCCAGCGCGACGGCGATGCAGCCGAACGACGAATACCACGCCCAATCGAGATGATCCGTCTTGCCGCCCTGCTGTTCTGCCTGCTGGTCGGGCCGGTTGCGGCCCAGACCCTGACGTTGCCTGACAGCGCCCGGCAGGTCAGCGAACGCAACAGCCCGTTGGACAGCTATGACATGCCGATCGGGCCTTTTGCCGACGGCTCGGTGCCGGTGCGTCCGGTCGAAGGGCGGGTCGAGCGGATCACCTGGCGCCTGCAGGCGGGGTCCAGCACCACGCTGCAGCTGCTGGCGCCGCTGCGTGACCAGTTGCTGGCACAGGGCTATGACATCGTGTTCGAATGCGAGGCCCGCAGCTGCGGCGGTTTCGATTTCCGCTTTGCCATCGAGGTGGTGCCGACCCCCGACATGAACGTGTCCATCAACGATTACCGCTTTCTGTCCGCGACGCGCGGCGAAGAAGTTCTGACCCTGCTGGTCAGCCGCAGCCCGCCCGACGGGTATCTGCAGATGATCCGCGTCACACCCCAGGGCGCCAAGCCGCCGCCCCTGGTGGTTGAAGAGACGGTTCAGGGCGCAGGCGGCCTTCTGTCCGATCTGACGCGCGACGGCCATGTGATCCTGGATGATCTGAGCTTCGAATCCGGTGCCGTCGCACTGGGCGAAGGTCCGTTTGCCTCGTTGGCCTTGTTGGCCGCCTATCTGGCGGACAATCCGGGGGCACGGCTGGCCCTGGTCGGCCACACCGACGACACCGGAGACCTGCAGGCCAATATCGATGTCAGCACCCGCCGTGCCCAGGCCGTGCGGACCCGCCTGATCGAACGGCACGGCGTTTCCCCCGACCGGGTGCAGGCGCAGGGGGTGGGATATCTGGCGCCGTTGACGTCGAACGCAACCCCGGAAGGCCGCGAACTGAACCGCCGGGTCGAGGCGGTGCTGCTGGTCAACTGAACCTCGGCAAAAAAATGGCCCACGCAGGACGCGCGGGCCGTTCAGGTGCCACCGGGAGAATTACCAGTCCATCGGCCCCTTTTCCGCGAAGGAGTCGACGAGAAAATCGATGAAGGCGCGCACCTTGGGCTGGGTAAACCGGCCCGGCGGGTACACCGCATAGATGCCCTGTACCTCGTCCGGCAGCGACGGCATCGCGTCCACCACCTTGCCCGATTTCAGCGCATCCGCATACAGATAGCTGGGCAGATAGGCGATACCCAGCCCCGAGATCGCCGCGTTCAGCAGCGACTGCCCGTCATTCACGCTCAGCCATCCGGCCGTGCGCACCTGCCGCTTTTCGCCCGAAGGCGCCGTCAGCTTCCAGACATTGCCCGAGGACTGGCTGGAGTAATGCAGCAGCTTGTGTTCGTTCAGATCGTCGATCTTTGCGGGCAGTCCGAAGCGTTCCACATAGCTGGGGGCGGCCACCATGCGCTTGACCGTTTCCGTCAGCTTGCGGGCGCGCAGGGTGCTGTCCTCCAACTCGCCGATGCGGACGGCCACGTCGAACCCTTCCGAGATCAGCTCGACATAGCGGTTGTTCAAGACCATGTTCACGGTGATGTCGGGATAGGCGGCCAGGAATTCCGACAGGACCGGCGACAGGTGATTCACGCCGAAATCCGTCGCGACCGAGATCCGCAGCAGGCCCGACGGCGCCGATTGCATCGAGGTCACCAGCGCGTCGGCCTCTCCGGCGTCGTTCAGCACACGGCGGGCGCGATCGTAATAGGCCAGCCCGATCTCGGTCGGCGAAACACGGCGGGTGGTGCGGTTCAGCAGCCGCGCGCCCAGCCGGGCCTCGAGGCTCGACACATGCTTTGACACGGCTGATTTGGAAATGCCCATCTTCTTGGCCGCATCGGTGAAACCACCCTGGTCCACCACATTGGCAAAGGCCTCCATTTCGGTCAGTCGGTCCATTCTCGTTCCCCAGGTCTTCTGTTCGTTGCCCGACCATGGCCTTGAATCTGGGCGGAAACGGGGCAGACATGGGATAATATCAGGGTTTCGAATTGGATCGTTTGCGCTTCGGAAACGCGGAAACAGTGGCGCCTCGGGCGTTCGACGCCCCGATGTTCCGGCGGTTTTTGGAGCATTTGCCTGCACATGCTACGCTGAAGGCGGCAATTCCTTGACCAGGGAGGTGATGATGAGGATCATATTCGCGTGCATATTCTGCCTTGTGGCATCGGTCGCACAGGCCGGAGGGCCGACCGCATCCAACCCCGACGCCAAGGTCTATTTCGTGCAGCCATCCGATGGCGACACGGTGACGTCGCCGGTGACCATCGTCTTTGGTCTCAGCGGCATGGGGGTTGCACCGGCCGGAACCGAAAAGGAGAACACCGGCCACCATCATTTGCTGATCGACCGCCCGCCGCTGGGGCAGGGCGAAGACGGGGCGGACGAGTTGTCCAACGGCCTGCCGTCAGACGCGCATCACATGCATTTCGGCGGCGGCCAGACCGAGGTCACGCTGGACCTCGCGCCCGGCCCGCATACGCTGCAACTGGTTCTGGGCGACGCCGGGCATGTGCCGCATTCTTCGCCGGTCGTGTCCGAGGTGATCACGATCACCGTCGAGTAGACCCGCCCCCGATGAGATCAGGCGGCCGCAGGCAGCAGGAAAATGTTGCGCGCCGTGGCCGAATGCAGCCGATCCGCGCCATACCACCGGCCCAGGACCGTCTTGTCCATTATGTCCGGATTGGCGGCGATGAACGCATCAAGATCTTCGTAGGGGGCTTGATCCATGCGCTCGGCAATCAGGCTCATGAAGGCGTAGGTGATCTTCAGGTTGAATTTTTCGGGCGCGCCGGCTTTGGCCGCAAGCGCCCGGATCCCTTTGGCGTAGATCGCCGACGCGTCGATGAAATCGTATTTCTTCAGCAGCTCGAAGGCGACCTGGACATGGGCAGGGTGGTCAAAAGTCGAATTGTCGATCTCATGGGCCTCGAAGGCGCGGGCAAGTGCGGTGGTCATTCTTCCGTTTCCTTGAACTTGTGGCTGTCTCCGGCGGTCCAGTCCAATTCGTAGACGGCTTTGAGTTGTTGGATCTTGGCCAGGGTCTCGTCCGAAAACGGGGACTTGTTCTCGAAACTGTGCAGGACGATGCCTTCGATCAGGTCACCCAGCGACATGTCCAGAGACTCGGCCAGCCCCTTGAGAACCTTCAGCAGGCGTTTTTCGATCCGGAGGCCGGTTTGGGTGCGTTCGATCTTGGTGTTCATGGTGTTACCGATGTACCGTGGTAACTCTGTTGTCAAGTTTCAAAACAAAAAAAGCCGCTTCCCCCGAAGCGGCTTTTGGACCGAGTGAATTCGGGATTCAGAGCGTCGCGGCCAGCCGCGTGCCCTGGTTGATCGCCCGCTTGGCGTCCAGCTCGGCCGCCACATCCGCGCCGCCGATCACATGCGGGGTGATGCCGCGTTCGATCAGCGCATCGGCCAACGACCGCTCGGACACCTGCCCGGCGCACAGAACGATCGTATCGGCCTTGATGACGGTCGGATCGGCGCGCTCTTCTCCGAACGAGACATGCAGCCCCTCGTCGTCGATCCGCTCATAGTTCACGCCGCCTACGAAATTCACGCCCTTCATCTTCAGCGTCGCGCGGTGGATCCAGCCGGTGGTCTTGCCCAACCCCTTGCCATGCGCCTGTTTCTTGCGCTGCAGCAGGGTGACCTGCCGCTTGGGCGCCTCGGGCTGCGGACCTTCGGGCGCCAGGCCCGAACGGTGCTGTTCGGGGTCGGCGACGCCCCATTCCTTCATCCACAGGGGCAGGTCGGTGGTGGGCGAATGGCCCTCCTCCAGCAGGTATTCCGACACGTCGAAGCCGATGCCGCCGGCGCCGATCACGGCCACCGATTTGCCCACCGGGGCCTTGTCGCGCAGCACGTCGATATAGTTCACCACATTGTCGCGGTCCTCGCCCGGGATCTGCGGATCGCGCGGGTTGACGCCGGTGGCGATCACCACCTCGTCGAACCCGTCCAGATCGTCGGCGCCGACCTCGCGGCCCAGTTCCACCTTGACGCCCAGATCGTCCAGCATGGTGCGATACCAGTCCACCAGGCCCCAGAACTCTTCCTTGCCCGGCACCTGCTTGGCCATGTTCAGCTGGCCGCCGATGTCGTCGGCCTTGTCGAACACGGTCACGTCATGGCCGCGCTGGGCGGCGGTCATCGCCGTGGACAGGCCCGCCGGGCCCGCGCCAACGATGGCCACACGCTTGGGCGTGGCTGCCTTTTCGATCACCAGCTCGGTCTCGTGGCAGGCGCGCGGGTTCACCAGGCACGAGGTCAGCTTGCCGCTGAAGGTGTGGTCCAGACAGGCCTGGTTGCAGGCGATGCAGGGCGCGATCCTGGCCGATTCACCAGCCATCGCCTTGGCCACGAAATCCGCATCCGCCAGCATCGGCCGCGCCAAGGAGACCATGTCGGCGCAGCCCTCGGCCAGCACCTGCTCGGCCACTTCGGGCGTGTTGATCCGGTTCGAGGTGATGACCGGAATCCCCACCTTGCCCATCAGCTTCTTCGTCACCCAGGCAAAGGCCCGGCGCGGCACGGATGTGGCGATGGTCGGAATCCGCGCCTCGTGCCAGCCGATGCCGGTGTTGATGATCGTGGCCCCGGCTTCTTCGATCCGCCGCGCCAGTTCCACCACCTCTTCGAAGGTCGAGCCATTGGGCACAAGGTCGATCATCGACAGGCGGTAGATGATGATGAAGTCGGTGCCCACCGCCGCGCGGGTGCGGCGCACGATTTCCAGCGGCAGGCGCATCCGGTTCTCATAGGACCCGCCCCAGCGGTCGGTGCGCTTGTTGGTGTGGGTCACCAGGAACTGGTTGATGAAATACCCCTCGGACCCCATGATCTCGACCCCGTCATAGCCCGCCTTCTGGGCCAGCACGGCGGCGTTCACGATGTCGCTGATCTGCTTCTCGATTCCTTCCTCGTCCAGCTCGGTCGGCGGGAAGGGCGAGATCGGCGACTTGATCGGGCTGGGCGCCACGCATTTTGGGCCATAGGCATAGCGGCCCGCATGCAGGATCTGCATGGCGATCTTGCCACCCGCCTGATGCACCCGGTCGGTGACGACGGAATGATTGGCCACATCCTTGTCGCTGGCCATCATCGCCGCCCCCGGCAGGACCGAGCCTTCGAGGTTCGGCCCGATGCCACCCGTCACCATCAGCGCCACGCCACCGCGCGCGCGGGCGGCATAGAATTCGGCCACCCGGTTCCAGTCGCCGGTTTCCTCAAGCCCGGTATGCATCGAGCCCATCAGGACCCGGTTCTTCAACGTGGTAAAGCCCAGATCCAGCGGGGCCAGCAGGTTCGGGTACGCAGTCATCGTGAAACTCTCCCTCAATTCGGGGCCGACAATCGCGCCGCACCGCTCCGGTGTCACGCGAAACCTGACGTCACCCCCTTTGCCGCCGCTTTGCCAGTTGCTACAGCTTGGCCAACCACATCACGAGGCCCGCCCATGACCCCAGAACAGATCGCCAAACTGCCCTATCGCCCCTGCGTGGGCCTGATGCTGATGAATGACCGGGGCAAGATCTTCGTCGGCCAGCGCAACGACCGGTTCGAGGACGCCTGGCAGATGCCCCAGGGCGGCGTGGACGAGGGCGAATCCCCGCGCGAAGCAGCCCTGCGCGAATTGCAGGAGGAAATCGGCGTCACCCCCGACCTGGTGGAAATCGTGGCCGAGACCGACGGCTGGCTGCCCTATGACCTGCCGCATGACATCGTGCCCAAGATCTGGAAGGGCCGCTATCGCGGGCAGCAGCAGAAATGGTTCCTGTTGCGGTTTCTGGGAACCGACGACCAGATCGACATTCAGACCGACCACCCCGAGTTCACCCGCTGGAAATGGCAGGACCCCGACCGCCTGATCGCCGAGATCGTGCCCTTCAAGCGCGAGGTCTACGAGCGGGTGATGGAGGCGTTTGGGGGGTATTTGGGGTGAGGGATCGTTTTCCTTCTTAACGCCCTGATTTTAATAAATTTTTGAAATACAAAGAAGGTCCATAGTGTGCTTCATCCATGCGCATAAAGCACGTTTGAGCAAACGAAGAGGAAAGGGATAAAGCTGACGAAGCACCAAGCTATCCGAGACAACCAATTGACCATTTCGCTCCTTCGATCGTTGGGGTCAATTTCAATTTCTGGGGCGAATGCTTTCCCGCGAATTGCTTCGATGGAAAGAAAAGGGATAGCGACAGGCCACGTAAGAAACAGAAAAACGCGACGTGGCCACCGGATAAACACCTGGCTCATCGCCCATTCGATCTTCCAGCTAAAGGGAATGAAGCCATACTCTTCCAAGGCGTCTTCCGGTCCGAAATGCCAGTTTTCGTCCCAACTCGGAATTGGTGATGTACGGACTACGATTATCGAGATGATCGAGTAATCAATCAGCCACGAAGGTACACGAAACGGCATCCACCAAAGAAGCACGGCGATTGTCCACTCTTTCACAGAGCGCCAGTGCTCCATTACGCCCTGCTCGAACCAATTCTGCCACTCGACTATCGCATCGCTCAGGCCGGCCAAGCCGAGCCAAGCAAGCACGGTCATAACAATCCAGCGAAAGAAGGACTTTTCTTTTTTCCGAGTCACGAGCTGGACACTATCGGAGACTGAATGCGCATGTAAGTCTCCACATCATCAAACATTTCCTCGACCTACAGCCGCATTCCCCTTCGTCAAAAATGTTGGCAGGACATCGGCATCCTGCCTGAACGTCGAGACCCGAGAAGTAGCAAAGTCGCAAGCCCCCCTCAAACCAACCCCTCTTCCCTCAACAACTCCAGCACGTTGGTATCCGGCCGTGGGCCGATATGGCTGATTACCTCGCGGGCGCAGACGTTGCCAATGCGGGCGCAGGTTTCCATGTCGCGGCCCGTCGCCATGCCGAACAGGAACCCGGCGGCGAACTGGTCGCCCGCGCCGGTGGCGTCCACCGGCACCACTTTCTCGACCGGTACATCGATGCGCGTGCCGTCGTGCAGAACCGTCACCCCGTCGCCCGAGCGGGTGCAGACCACCAACGGGCAGATCGCGGCGGTCTTGGCCAGCGCCTCTTCCAGGTCGTCGGTCTCGAACAGCGATTTGATCTCGGCCTCGTTGCCGATCACGAAATCCAGCTCGTGTTCGATCAGCAGCAGGAAATCGGTACGGTGACGCTCGACGCAGAACGGGTCGGAGATGGCGATGCCGGTCTTGCCGCCGCCGTTGCGGCAGTCGCGCGCGGCCTCCAGGAAGGCGGTCTTGCCCTTCTCCTTGTCGAACAGATACCCCTCGAGGAACATGATCTGGCTGTTGCCCGCCACCTCGGCCGGTACGTCCGTCGAGGACAGTTCGGACGAGATACCCAGATAGGTGTTCATCGACCGTTCGCCATCGGGCGAAACGAAGATCATCGAACGCGAGGTCGGCAGCTCGCCCCCCGGCACCGGCGGGTTCACGAAATCCACGCCGTCCTCGTTCATCGCATCGGCATAGAACCGGCCCAGCGCATCATCATGCACCCGCCCGATGAAGGCCGCGTCCAGACCCAGCGCACCCGCGCCCGCGATGGTGTTGGCCACCGACCCACCCGGCGTCTGCACCCGGTTTTCCATGGCCGCATACAGCACCTCGCCGCGTTCCCGCTCGATCAGCTGCATAATGCCCTTCTCGATCCCCATCATCTCGAGAAAGCTGTCGTCGGCCTGAGAGATGACGTCCACGACGGCGTTGCCGATGCCGGTCAGGTGATAGGTTTTCATAGGGTCTTGTCCTCGAATTGGCACAGGTCGCGGATCAGGCAGGTGCCGCATTGCGGTTTGCGCGCCTTGCAGTGGTACCGGCCGTGCAGGATCAACCAGTGATGGGCGTGAAGCTGAAAGTCCACGGGGATATTGTCTTCGATGGCGCGTTCCACGGCGTCCACGTCCTTGCCGGGGCAGATGCCGGTGCGGTTGCCGACGCGAAAGATATGGGTGTCCACCGCCTGCGCCGGGTATCGCCACCACATGTTCAGCACCACGTTCGCGGTCTTGCGCCCGACGCCCGGCAGCGACTGCAGTGCGGCGCGCGAGTTGGGAACCTCGCCGCCGTATTCCTCGACCAGGATGCGCGACATCTTGATGACGTTCTTGGCCTTCTGGCGGAACAGGCCGATGGTCTTGATGTGTTCGATCAGCCCCTCTTCGCCGAGGTCGAGCATCTTCTGCGGTGTGTCCGCGATCTTGAACAGCGCGCGGGTGGCCTTGTTGACGCCCGCATCGGTCGCCTGCGCCGATAGCGCCACGGCGACGACCAGCGTGTATACGTTCACATGCTCAAGCTCGCCCTTGGGTTCGGGGTCGGCCTGCTGGAACCGGGTAAAGATCTCGCGGATCGTGTGATAATCAAGCTGCTTTGCCATCCGGGCCTTAATGCCGCCCGCGGTGCCGGGTGACAAGCCCAAAGCCCGCTGCACCGGCAATGCGCAAGTTTCGGGTCGCACGGTCGGGCCCGGCCCGGCTAGGATGGGGCAAGCCACAGCAAGGTGAATGCCATGAACGTCCAGACATCCGAATCCGGTTACCACTACAACGTGATGCGGCGCGCGATCGATCTGATCGACCAGGGCGGCGAGTCCCTGTCGCTGGAAGAACTGGCCCGCCAGATGGACATGAGCCCCGCGCATTTCCAGCGCCTGTTCTCGCGCTGGACGGGCGTGTCGCCGAAACGCTACCAGCAATACCTGACGCTGGGCCATGCCAAGGCGCTGCTGCGCGAGCGGTTCACCACGCTGGAGACCGCGCACAGCGTCGGCCTGTCCGGCAGCGGCCGCCTGCACGACCTGTTCCTGAAATGGGAGGCGATGAGCCCCGGCGAATACGCCCGCAAGGGCGCCGGGCTGACCATCTATTGGGGCTGGTTCGAAAGCCCCTTTGGCCCGGCGCTGGTGATGGGGACGGCCAAGGGCATCTGCGGCATGGCCTTTGCCGCCGAGACCGGCGAAGAGGCCGCGATGCAGGACATGCTGTCACGCTGGCCCCTGGCCGACTATGTCGAGGATCCGATGCGCCTGCGCCCGTGGGTCCTGTCGGCCTTCGGCGCGGCCAGCGACCGGCTTGAGCCTACGCCGCTGTACCTGATCGGCTCACCCTTGCAGATCAAGGTGTGGGAGGCGCTGATGCAGATCCCCTCGGGCCAAGTGACGACCTATTCCCAGATCGCGCAGGCCGTGGGCACGCCGCAGGCGGTGCGGGCGGTGGGCACGGCGGTGGGCCGCAACCCGGTCAGCTGGCTGATCCCCTGCCACCGTGCGCTGCGCAAATCGGGGGGGCTGGGCGGCTATCACTGGGGGTTGCCCGTCAAACGCGCCATGCTGGCCTATGAGGCGGCGCAGGCCGATGCCTGATTGACTTGGGGTTCCGCGCCTGCCACAAGGCGAGCAGGTTCGGGTCTCCTGCCGCTCGCGGCCCTTTGGCTTTGGTGAAACCCGGTTCAAACCACATCTGTTGCCCTTTCCCGGCGCGCGGATGGCAAGGCGAGCCCCGTCCAATACGCGCGCCCGTTTTTGGAAACGAGGCAAGACATGACACAGATCCGAAACATCGCCCCCGTGGGTGAGCTGAAAGTGCAGGCCAAACGCCTGCGCGAGAAACTGCGTGGTGCCGGCGTGGCCCTGAGCCATGCGCAATCGCTTGAGATGATCGCCCATCAGCATGGCGCGCGCGACTGGAACACGTTGCACGCGATGGCCGGAAACCGGCTGCACCTGAAGGTCGGAGACCGCGTGCAGGGCACCTATCTGGGCCAGCCCTTCACCGGGGAAATCCGCGGCCTGACGGTGTTGGGCGACGGCGCGCAGCGGCGGATCACGCTGCAGTTCGACTCCCCGGTCGACGTGGTGACCTTTGACAGCTTCTCGGCCTTTCGCCAGCGCGTCAGCGGTCAGATCGGCTGGGACGGGCGTTCGGCCCGACACACGTCGAACGGCGAACCGCAGCTGGTGGTGCGCCCGGCCTGACGCAAATGGGGCAAGGCGCCGGACCGCGCCTTGCCCCGCATTTTGTGCGTTCCCGTGCGGGGGTTATTCCGGGGTCCAGCCGCTGATGGCTTTGACCTCCAAAAAGTCCTCGAGCCCCCAGACACCGCCTTCGCGCCCGTTCCCGGACTGTTTCATGCCGCCAAAGGGTGAACCGGCAGCGCGCGACTGGCCGTTCATCTCGACCATGCCCGAGCGCAGTTTGCGCGCCATGCGATTGGCGCGGGCGCCGTCCTGCGTCTGGACATAGTTGGTCAGGCCATAGGGCGTGTCATTGGCGATCTCGATGGCCTCTTCCTCGGTGTCGAAGGGGATCATCGTCAGGACCGGGCCAAAGATTTCCTCGCGGGCGATGGTCATCTGGTTGTTGGCGTCGGCAAAGACCGTCGGCTTGACGAAATAGCCCTTGTTGAAGCCCTCGGGGCGGCCGGTGCCGCCGGCGACCAGGCGTGCACCTTCGTCGATGCCTTTCTGGATCAGGGCCTGGATCTTGGTCCATTGCAACTCGTTCACGACGGGGCCGATATGGCGGCCTTCCTGCATCGCCGGCCCCACGGTGACCTTGCCCGCCACCTCGGCCGCGGTTTCCACCGCCTGGTCATAGATCGGGCGCTGCACCAGCATCCGGCTGGGCGCGTTGCAGCTCTGGCCGGTGTTGTTCATCATGTGCAGCACGCCGCGCTTGACCGCCTTGTCATCGGCATCGGCAAAGATCACGTTGGCGCCCTTGCCGCCCAGTTCCAGATGCACCTTCTTCAGCGTGTCGGCGGCGTTCTTGGAGATCGCCGTGCCCGCGCGGGTCGAGCCGGTGAAGCTGACCATGTCGACGTCGGGGTGGCCCGAAAGCTGAGTGCCCACGCCGGCCCCGTCCCCGTTCACAAGGTTGAAGACACCGGCGGGGAAGCCCGCCTCGTGCATCATCTCGGCAAAGATCATCGCGTTCAGCGGGCTTTGCTCGGACGGTTTCAGAACCATGGTGCAGCCCGCGATCGCCGCCGCGCCCACCTTGAGCGTGATCTGGTTCATCGGCCAGTTCCACGGGGTGATCAGCGCGGCGACGCCGACCGCCTCATAGATGATCCGGTCATTGGGGGCATGGTCGCCCAGGGGGCGTTCGAACTGGAAATCCTTGGCCGCACGCACGAAATTCTTCAGATGCCAGATCCCGGCGCCCACCTGCTGGGTGCGCGACATGTCGATCGGCGCGCCCATCTCCATCGACATCGCCTGCGCGAGGTCTTCGGCGCGGGTGGGGTAGATCTCGATCAGCTTTTCCACCAGCGCGATGCGCTCTTCGACCGGGGTGGCCATCCAGCCCGGCAGCGCCGCCTTGGCCGCCGCCACGGCCGCGTCGGTATCGGCCTGACCGCCCAGTGAGATCACCGTGCAGGGCTCCTCGGTCGAGGGGTCGATCACATGGAAATCATTGGCTTGGCTGGGGGCGACCCACTGGCCGTTGATGTAAAAATCGCGTTTCTCGATCATGGCGTGTCCTCTTGATCCGCATTCATTCGACCGCGCGGTCGGTTTTCCCGGGCACTCTGTCACTGCGGCCCCCTTGGAGCAAGGCAATTCTGGAAATTTGATCAAATTATTGATCGCAGGTTTTTTGCCCCTGTGCCACATCAATGGTTTAACCTGAGGGCAAAGTGATTAGGTTTGCACCAACCGACTCGGGTTTTCACAGGAAAGGAGATGCATCATGGGTTTGCGCATCAACGATACCGTCCCCAATTTCACCGCTGAAACGGACCAGGGCACCATCCAGTTCCACGACTGGATCGGCGACAGCTGGGCGATCCTGTTCTCGCACCCGAAGGATTTCACGCCGGTCTGCACCACCGAGTTTTCGGCGGTGGCGCAACTGGCCGATGAATGGGCCAAGCGCAACACGAAGGTGATCGGTCTGTCCGTGGACGGGGTCGAGGACCACAAGAAGTGGAAGAAGGACATCGAGGCCTATGGGAAGGCCAACCCCGGCTTCCCGATCATTGCCGATGAAGGGCTGGAAGTCTCGAAGGCATTCGACATGCTGCCTGCCGACGCATTCCTGCCCGACGGCCGCACCGCTGCCGACAGCGCGACCGTTCGCGCCGTGTTCATCATCGGACCGGACAAGAAGCTGAAGCTGTCGATGATCTACCCGATGACGGTGGGCCGCAACTTTGCCGAGGTCCTGCGCGCGCTGGACGGGTTGCAGATGAGCGCCAAGGGTGTGGCCACCCCCGCCAACTGGGTACCGGGCGAAGACGTGATCATCCCGCCCACGGTTTCCAACGAAGACGCGAAGGAGAAGTTCGGCGAGTTCGAGACGATCTTCCCCTATCTGCGCAAGACCAAGGCGCCGGCCTGACGGCGACCGGGTCGGGGGCTGTCTGCCCCCATCGCGCCCCAAGGGGCGCGATTCCCCCGAGGATATTTTCAGCCAGATGAAGCGGGCGCGCGCTGCGGATGCAGGTGCAGTTGCGCGCGATAGGCGGCGCGCTTGAATTCGCGGGTCAGTTTGTCGGTCAGGGGCGGTTTCGTCTGGATCGTCGAGCCTCCGAGTTCACCGGCCACTTCCTGGTTGCCGCTGCCCAAGAGGGAATGGACGGGTTGGCCCGTGATCCAGTGCATCTGCAGAAACGTGTCCACCGGGCGGTCGATCTGGTCGGTGGCGGCCAGCAGACGTTCCGCCGCCTTCCGCCCCACCACCTGACAGCAGCATTGCAGCCCGATGACCTTGGGCAGGATCAGGCGCAAGCCGTCGCGCTCGGCCAAGGTTTGGGCGGCGGTTTCGCGCTGCTTGACCGGGATGCGGATATAATGGTCAGGGGTCGCGATCGGGCGTAGCAGATCCAGCGCCGCTGATATCCGGCCGGGATCGACGCGCAGGTCATCCTCGGCGGTGATCGCCAGATCGATCCCCTCGTCGACCATCTTGCGCCAGATCCGGCGGTGGCTTTCGAAGACGCCGATTTCGGCCGGGCGCAGGGCGAAGGGGTAGCGCGGGCGATGCAGGTTGCCCGGGTGCAGTGTGACCCCGGCAATCTGCGCCGGATCGCGCCCGTCCACCGCTTCGATCAGTTCGGCATTGGGCAACTCGGCGCAGAGTTTCTCGGCATTCGGGCGGCGCGCGGTGCTGGAGGACATATGGATGATGAAGGATCGCATGATGCCGTGCATAGAGCAGGGCTGCGACCCGGGAAAGGCCCCGGGAGAACAAAAAAGACCCCGGCCGGAACCGGGGTCTTGGATTTCGCAAAGGGCAGGGCGGGTTATTCCGCGCTTTCCTCTTTCTTTTCTTTCTTCTCGGGCGCGATTTCTTCGCCGGTTTCCTGATCGACGCACTTCATCGACAGGCGCACCTTGCCGCGATCGTCAAAGCCCAAGAGCTTGACCTTCACTTCCTGGCCTTCCTTCAGAACGTCCGAGGGATGGTTCAGGCGGCGGTTCTCGATCTGGGACACGTGGACCAGACCGTCACGCTTGCCGAAGAAGTTCACGAAGGCGCCGAAATCGACGATCTTCACGACCTTGCCGGTATAGATCTTGCCTTCTTCCGGCTCGGCCACGATCGAATGGATCATGTCATAGGCCTTCTGGATGGCTTCGGCATTCGGCGAGGCGATCTTGATGATGCCGTCGTCGTTGATGTCGACCTTGGCGCCGCTGGTTTCCACGATCTCGCGGATCACCTTGCCGCCCGAGCCGATCACTTCGCGGATCTTGTCGGTCGGGATCTGCATGGTCTCGATGCGCGGGGCGTGGATCGAGAACTCGGCGGTCTCGCTCAGCGCCTTGCTCATCTCGTTCAGAATGTGCAGACGGCCGTCCTTGGCCTGGGCCAGGGCCTTCTCCATGATCTCGGGCGTGATGCCCGCGACCTTGATGTCCATCTGCAGCGAGGTGATGCCGTTTTCGGTGCCCGCGACCTTGAAGTCCATGTCGCCCAGGTGGTCTTCGTCACCCAGGATGTCGGTCAGAACGGCGTACGAGCCGTCTTCTTCCAGGATCAGGCCCATGGCCACACCGGCCACCGGCGCCTTGAGCGGAACGCCCGCATCCATCATCGACAGCGAGCCGCCGCAGACCGACGCCATCGAGGACGAGCCGTTCGACTCGGTGATCTCGGACACCACGCGGATGGTGTAGGGGAAGTCGGTCGGCGCCGGCAGCACCGCCTGCAGCGCGCGCCAGGCCAGCTTGCCGTGGCCCACCTCGCGGCGGCCCGGAGGGCCAACGCGGCCAACCTCACCGACCGAGTAGGGCGGGAAGTTGTAGTGCAGCAGGAAGTTCGACTTGAAGTTGCCGTGCAGCGCGTCGACGAACTGCTCGTCATCCCCGGTGCCCAGCGTGGTCACGGCCAGCGCCTGGGTTTCGCCGCGGGTGAACAGGGCCGAACCGTGGGTGCGCGGCAGCAGACCGGTTTCGGCCACGATCGGGCGCACGTCGGTGGTCGAACGGCCGTCGATCCGCTTGCCGCCCTTCACCACGTCGCCGCGCAGGATGCCGGCCTCGAGCTTTTTCATCGCCGAGCCGAGGTTCGGGTCTTCCAGCTGCTCTTCGGTCAGGGCGGCCTTGATGGCCTCGCGCGCGGCCGCGACCGCAGCGGTGCGCTCCTGCTTGTCGGTGATGGCGAACGCGGCGCGCATCTGCTCTTCACCCGCAGCCTTCACGGCCTCGTACAGCGCGGAATAGTCCGGCGGGGTGAATTCGAACGGCTCTTTCGCGGCTTCTTCGGCCAGGCTGATGATCAGGTCGATCACCGGCTGGATCTGTTCATGCGCGAAAGTCACGGCGCCCAGCATCTCGGCTTCGGACAGCTCGTAGGCTTCCGATTCCACCATCATCACGGCATCCTTGGTGCCGGCCACGACCAGGTCCAGGCGCTGTTCGGGGTTCAGTCGCAGGTCCTGCATGTCATCGACGGTCGGGTTCAGGACATATTCACCGTCGGTGTATCCCACGCGGCAGCCTGCAATCGGTCCGCGGAAGGGCGCGCCCGAGAGGGTCAGGGCGGCCGAGGCGGCGATCATCGCCACGATGTCGGGGTCGTTGACCAGATCGTGGCTGAGGACGGTGCACATCACCAGCACTTCGTTCTTGAACCCGTCCACGAACAGCGGGCGGATCGGACGGTCGATCAGGCGTGCGGTCAGCGTCTCTTTCTCGGTCGGACGCGCCTCGCGCTTGAAAAAGCCACCCGGCACCTTGCCGGCGGCATAGTATTTTTCCTGATAGTGCACGGTCAGCGGGAAAAAGTCCTGACCGGGCTTCTGTTCCTTGGCGAAGGTCACGTTGGCCATGACGCTGGTTTCGCCCAGGGTGGCAATCACGCTGCCGTCGGCCTGACGGGCAACCTTGCCGGTTTCCAGTGTCAGCGTCTCTTCGCCCCACTGAATTGATTTCTTCGTTACATCAAACATTTGCGTATCCTAGAAGGGAGCTCTCCCAGGCCCATCCCGGGTCTCCCGTTTGCGTGGCGGCCCCATTGCCGCCGACCCCATTCATCCTTGTTTCGAGTGCCGGGGTCAGGGCACAACGTCTCAGATGCTGCGCGCATACAATAGAATGCGCGGGATTGAAAGAGAAACCGAACGGCCCTGGCCCGCACGGGCAAGTGGGGGCATGGACGCACCGGGGGCGCGGCGCTAAGGTGACGGAGGAGGCATTCCGTTGTCTCCGGTTCGACCCCGGCGGAGGTACAGGTATGCGAGTCGGACGAGTGTTGGCCCCGTTGGCGGCCTTGCTGATGGCGGCGCAGGCGACCTTGGCCGGACCCGCGCCGCTGAACTGGTCCGACCTGCGCGACCCCGCGGTGCAGCAGTTCGAGGACCCCTATCGCGACCTCAGCCCCGAACAGTTCGACGATCTGCTGTTCGCCGTGCGCCTGCGCGGGCGCCTGCAACAGGATCGCGGCACCGCCGAGGAGCGTCGGAAATGGCAGGCCCTGCTGGATGAAACCGAGGACGCCCTGGCCGCCGACGGCATCGATGTGGACTGGTTGCTGGATCAGCGCGAAGCGGTCACCGAGCGCCGCCGTCGTGCTGCCACGCAGGGCAATCCGGCGTATGACGGTCAAATCGTGACCTTGGTGGGTTTCGCCATCCCCGCGCCGCCGGAGGCCGACGGGCGCGCGGTGGCCTATCTGGTGCCCGAGCGCGGCATGTGCAGCCACATGCCGCCGCCGCCACCGAACCAGATGATCCGGGTTCGGCTATCCAATGACTGGGCACCCACCTTAAATCACGAGCCAGTCCGCCTGACGGGCCGGCTTGTTATCGATCCGTCCGAACAGCAGATGGTCGTCGTGGACGGGCTTATGCCGATGCGCGCCACCTTCCGTCTTGATGTGACGGGGGCCGAGCCGTTGGCGCAGACGGCGCCGTCGACCGCGGATGCCGCCGAACGGATGCGCGCCGGTGCCCGGCGCAAGACCGGCGGGGCCTCGGACTGATCCTGCCTTTTGTGGGCGGGCGCTGAAAGCTTCTGCCCATAGCCGGCACCGCGCCGAAGCCGCTCTCCGGCTTGACCGGCGTTCAAGTCATGCGGCCGACGACGCCATCGGCGAAGGCGCAACCCGACACGCTGGCGCGCCGTCGCGCCGCGCAGCGCCAGGCCCAATCGCGCGGAAGTACGCCCGCCGTCTGACCGGCGTTCTTCCGGGCCACATGCCTGTGACAGTCAGCGGCGCCGCGGTCCTGCCACACATTTGCCGGTTTCCGCGCCGATGAAACGCGAGTGGCCCGGAGACCCGCCGGGCATCGCTACGCCTTCACCCAGCATGAAACGGACGCTGTGCCCGCCGTTCGGTCCGGCAGGAAACCGGGGGATCGGCTTGACGATCTTGAAATACCCCTCCGAAGTCTGGGTGATCGCCCCGTTGCGGGCGAGTTGCAGCAAACCCGCCTGTTGCGGAAGAACCCTGTACCCTTCGGCATCGCGGTTCGACACGACATCCTCGGGTGCAACCTCGAGGATCCCGCCGGGAGAGCACCTGAGCAGAAGCCTCTCCAGCTTTAACTCAAGCCCTTTCGCCGGACCTTCGGCGGGTTCCGCCAATTCGGTGACCCCGTCCTCGGTTGCGATGAACTGTCGGTTGCCCTTGAGGATCGTCAGGCTTCCGCCGGATTGGCTTCCCCGTTTCGATCCCGAGATGTTTCCGGACGGAAGACCGATTTCGCCGAGCCTGTAGCTTCCCACAACATGGTTCGCGCTGCGCTTGAGCTTTGAGGCGACCAAGCCTTTGGCAACGACCGCCTCGTCGCCGAAGGCTCGGCTTTCTGCGCGTCCGGTGCGATCTGCCTGACGACTGCCGCGATCTTTTCCGGGGTGACGATGTCAAGCCGATTGGCGCGTTGCCGTGCCGTCGTCATCTGGTTGCGAATTGCCAGAGCTTCACGGGCAAGCTTTCCATTCGGAGCAAGACTGAACAGTTGCGGAATCGTGTGTTCGATGAACTGGTCTGGATTGTCGCGTATCTGCGTCATGGTTCGTGGCGAAAGCTGAACATCCGCTGTCGGCGCTTCCGCCGTTTACATCCATGCAATGTTTACCGCGACCAAAACCGCGACGGGCTTCCAAAGTTGTGCCATCTGGATGAATCTCGCTCGTCTGAAAATACCCTCATTGGGTGGCCCGGGCCTAGAAGGGCCAACCCCTGGAGGAGTGATCCAAGCAGCTTTGCGGAAGGGATTCAGCGACTTCGCGGCAAGTCTCAAATGCCCTGATGGTCCGGCGACTGCGGGTATGAAAAACGCCCGCCAAATGGCGGGCGTCTGGAGCTGGAAAGCGGGGTGTTCCGGGCTTAGCGGCGGATGCCCAGCTTTTTGATCAGGTCCTGGTAGCGCGCTTCTTCCTTGCCCTTCAGGTAGTCCAGCAGCTTGCGGCGCTGGGCGACCATCTTCAGCAGACCACGGCGGCCGTGGTTGTCTTTCTTGTGGGTCTTGAAGTGCTCGGTCAGGGTGTTGATCCGCGAGGTCAGGATGGCAACCTGGACTTCCGGCGAACCGGTGTCGCCGTCCTTGGTTGCGAATTCTTTCATGACGCGTGCTTTTTCTTCGGCAGTGATCGACATCGGGGTCTCCTTTACAGGTTAGAGTTGATGGCGCAGGCCGGGATGTCGTCCAGCGCAGGCCCATGGAGAGAACCGCACCGATTCCGATGCGGATGGGCGCGTATAGGCGCATTTGGCGCGAATGGCAAAGGGTTTCTGGTCCGTCAGCCGGTTGCCGCGGACTGGGGCCCCGACAGGGTGGAAACCAGCTCGATATCGTCCAGCGTCAGCCCCTCGGCACCGAGCAGCTGTGCCACCAACTGCCCATTGACCAGCACCTGCGTCATGTCGGGGTCGTCGGCATTCTGTTCGATCGAGATCTCGGGTGCCTCGGGCTGGTCCCAGGACACCAGCAGCTTGTCCTGTCCGTGGGCAAAATCCGTGACGGTCACTTCCGGCCCGGCGGGGGCGCCGTCCAAAAGGAACGTGTCGTCGCCCGCGCCGCCGGTGGCGATATCGCCCAGGCCGGCCAGGATGGTGTCGTCTCCGGCCCCTCCGTTCAGAAAATCGGTGGACGGCGTGTCTTCGCCATCGGACCCGTCCACCGTGTCGTCCCCGTCGCCGCCGAACAAAGCGTCCGCGCCCGCGCCGCCGGCCAGGCGGTCATCGCCGGCGCCGCCCTGCAGCGAATCCTCGCCCGCGTCACCGGCCAAGATGTCGTTGCCCTGCCCGCCATACAGCTCGTCCTCGTTGGAGCCGCCGGTCAGCCTGTCGTCGCCGTGATGGCCAAAAAGCGCGTCGTCTCCGGTGCCGCCATCCAGACTGTCTGCGTCATCCTGCCCGTGCAGGGTGTCGTCGCCCGCTCCGCCGGTCAGCTTGTCTGTGCCCTGATCGCCGAACAGAACGTCATTCCCGTCGCCGCCTACCACGGTATCGTCGCCGCCATATCCGTTGATCTGATCGTTTCCTGCGCCGCCGGCCAGAACATCGTCGCCTTCCGCCCCGGCAATGACCAGGTTGCCTTCATAATCGGACAGAACGGTGCCGGCCGAGGGTGTCTTTTCCGCATCCGGCGCGCTGTCCTCGGGGGCGATTTCGTCCGTCGCGGTTGTGGTGTCGGGTTCGACAAGGTTGCCCTCGCTGGGCATGTCGTCGGTCTCGAGCAGGTTGCCTTGGGACACGTCGGCGGTCTCTTCGTCCTCGATCACGTCGGTGTCTGTCTCGTCCTCTTCCGAGGGCAAGAGGACATCGCTCATGGCATAGGCGGCGCCGCCGATGGCGGCCAGCCCAAGCAGGCCGAACAGGAACATGAAACCCTCCGGGCAGATATTGCTCCGAGTGTGAAATATCCCACCCGATCAGGGCGTTGGTCAAGGGCTACTTGATTCTGTGGTTAACCGCTCGTTACCGGCCCCAGGGCTGCGGTTGCTGCGAATAGGCGATGTACAGCGGGTGCTTGGGGTGGCCGTCCTTGGTCAGGCCCAGGTGGAACAGCGGCTGGCCGGTGCCGCGCAGCAGACGCTCGACCGCTGGGCCGCGATCCAGATGCGCGCCATGGGTGCCCCAGGCGGCGATCACCTGGTCGGCCCAGTCCACGCCGGCCAGGATGGCGGCGTCGTTGTCCGGCCCCACCGGATCGGCCGCCGCGCGCATCTTGCGCGGGTTGGTGTCGCGCCAGGCAAAGATGTTGGTCACCTGGAAGGCCCCGAACCCCAAGGCCCGCGCGCGCCGTTCGCAACGCTCGACGGTCGGGTCATTCTGCACCTCGGTCGCGGTCGAGGGGTTCAGCATCACGAACAACGCCCGGCGCCCGGCCGGATCCCAGATGCGGGTCAGGCTGTAGCGATAGCGTTCGCAGTCGGAATAGACGGCTGTCGAGGGCGCGTCGCCCTTGGTATGGGACCGGGTGATCATGCGCCTTCGCTTAGCACGGGACCTAACCGGCGAACACCCGGCTGGGGTGCAGTTCACCGGATTTGTAGATCCCCACCGCCACGGCCTTGCCGTCGAACGAGGCCCAGGCCTCGTCGCCGTATTCCACGTCGCCGGCCAGAACCATGCCGGGGTTGCCGTTGCGCAGGCGGGTGGCGCCTTCGGGGGTGCATTTCAGCTCGGGCAGGTCGGCCAGCCCTTCTTCCAGCGGGCGCAGGTAGTCATCCAGCGCCGGGGTTTTCGCCATCTCGTCGATCTGCTCGATGCTCAGGCCGTCCTCGGCGTCGAACGGGCCGGACCAGATCCTGCGCAGCTCCTTGACGTGGCCGTAACAGCCCAGCGCCTCACCCAGGTCGCGCGCGATCGAGCGGACATAGCCGCCCTTGCCGCAGGTCATTTCCAGCACGACATGATCGGGATCGGGACGATCGACCAGCACCAGCTCCTCGACCCACAGCGGGCGGGCGGCCAGCTCCACGTCCTCGCCGTCGCGGGCCAGCTTGTAGGCGCGCTGGCCGTCGATCTTGACCGCCGAGAACTTGGGCGGCACCTGCATGATCTCGCCCACGAAGGGCAGCAGGGCCTGCTTGATCTCGTCATCGGTGGGGCGCAGGTCGCTTTCCGCGATCACTTCGCCCTCGGCATCGTCGGTATTGGTGGCCTGACCCAGCCGCACGGTAAAGCTATAGGCCTTGAGCGCATCGGTGACGAAAGGAACGGTCTTGGTCGCCTCGCCCAAAGCGACGGCCAGAACGCCGGTGGCCTCGGGGTCGAGCGTGCCGGCATGGCCCGCCTTTTTGGCGTCCATCGCCCAGCGGACCTTGTTGACCACGGCGGTCGAGGTCATGCCCGCGGGCTTGTCGACCACCAGCCAACCGGAAATGTCGCGACCCTTGCGTTTGCGTCCCATGATGCACCTTGTTTCCTGCTAAGGCGCGCGACCTAGCGGATCGGCCCGGCGCTGTCAATTTGCCGGGATGTCCTCGACCACGCCGACGATCGGCCCCAGCGAGAAACCCACGTCCGACCGGTTTGCCGCCCGATCATACATGCGTGAGATGTTGCCGTCGAAAAACAGCGCGTTGGGCGTGTTCAGCACGTCGCGGAACAGGCGGCCGAATTCATGGAAGGTGACGTAATCCTCGGAAATCACGAACACCGCACGGCTGCCATCGGCGCTGGTGCCCACCCCGTTGCGGATATAGCGCGAGGTCGACTCCTCAAGGAACCGCGGATGCAATTCGCCATCGACCACCAGCATCGGGCCGGATTGGGTGGCAAAACGGCACTCGGGCTTGCGGTCCAGATAGTCCAGCGTCTCGAACACGTCGGCGCGGCCTTCGCGGATGCAGAACACCCCGTTGGGCAGCAGGCCGAAATTGCCGGGGCCGGCGTTGGGAATCACGCGCATGAGCTCTTCGCCGTCTTCGATATAGTGGCCCACGGGCGAGCGGTCCTCGTGATACATGCCGGCGTTCATCGCAAAGCTCAGACGCTGGCCCGCGCCGGCCAGTTCTTCGTTCACCGACGAGAAATGGCCCAGCACCTGGCCCGCTTCGTCATACAGGAACAGGCGCAGGTCTTCGGTGGTGGCGTCAACCTCGCAAACGGTATAGCGCCGGTCTTCGTGGACCACACGCTCGCACGTCACCGCGCCGGCCTGTCCGGCCCAGAGCAATGCGATCACAGCTGCGGTCCTGCGGATCACTCGTCCAGGTCCCGGCGCACGGCGTCCTGTTCGAACATCCGGCGCGTGTCGTCCATCCGGTCGAACGTGTCGTCCAGGCGAAAGCGCAGGTCGGGGGCGAATTTCAGGCCGACCTTCTTGCCGACCATGCGGCGCAGCTCGCCCTTGTTGCGCGTCAGCAGCTCGATCACGGTGTCCTGCCCCTTGCCGCCCAACGGCAGCACATAGGCGGTGGCGATCTTGAGGTCGGGCGAGGTGCGCACTTCGCCCACGGTGATCGACAGGCGGTTCAGGTCTGGGTCGTGCACGTCGTCGCGCGCCAGCACCTCGGACAGGGTGCGGCGGATCAGTTCGCCGACGCGAAGCTGCCGTTGCGAGGGGCCGGGGCCGTCGTGGAATTTGTTCTTAGCCATGTCCCCGATCTAAGCGCAAAGCGGGGCTTTGCCAAGCGGCCCCGAACCGGGTAGGAGGCTTTGAGCCGAATTTCAGAAGAAGGACCAGCGCAATGACGCATATTCCGGGAATCGTCGTGACCGGGGCTTCGGGCCGGATGGGGCAGATGCTGATCAAGACCATCACCGACAGCGATCAGGCGCGGCTGGTCGGCGCGGTCGAGCGCACTGGCCATGACTGGATCGGCCAGGACGTGGGCACCGCGATGGGCGGCCAGCCGCTGGGCGTGACCGTCACCGACGATCCGCTCGAGGCCTTTGCACAGGCGCAGGCGGTGATCGACTTCACCGCGCCCGAGGCGACGCTGGAGTTCGCCGCGCTGGCGGCGCAGGCGCGCTGCGTGCATGTGATCGGCACCACCGGCATGAGCGACGAACAGATCGCCGCGCTGGAACCCGCCGCGCGCCATGCGGTGATCGTGCGGGCGGGCAACATGAGCCTGGGCGTCAACCTTCTGGTGCAACTGACCAAAAAGGTCGCCGCCGCGCTGGACGAGGATTTCGACATCGAGGTGATCGAGGCGCATCACCATCACAAGGTCGATGCGCCCTCGGGCACGGCTCTGATGCTGGGCGAGGCCGCGGCCGAGGGGCGGGGCGTGAACCTTGCCGATGTCGCCGATCGGGGCCGCGACGGGATCACCGGCGCGCGCGAACGCGGCCATATCGGGTTCCACGCCATCCGCGGTGGCGACATCGTCGGCGAACATGACGTTCTGTTCGCCGCGCCGGGCGAACGGATCGTGCTGCGCCACGTGGCCACCGACCGGGCGATCTTTGCCCGAGGCGCGCTGAAGGCGGCGCTGTGGGGGCAGGGCAAGACCCCCGGCCAATATGACATGGTGGATGTGCTGGGCCTTTAATCCTCGCCCAGATGCCGGTCGACCATGCGCTGAACCATCGGCGCGAAATGGTCGAAGCCGGGGGTGTCCATGTCGGGCCGTTTGCCGGCCTCGTCCAGATACCGGACCTGGATGATTTCCTTCAGGTTCGGGTTGGCCTCGAATGCCGCGACTTCCTCGGCGCTCATCGGGCCGCCCTGCAATTCCAGCGTATGGACCGAGGCCGCCGACAGACGGTTGAAATACTCGGGCCTGGTTGCACACAGGTACCGCTTGGCCGCGACGTGATAGCGGCAGCAATCGGTGATGACCGAGGGAAAGAACCGCTCCAGCACCTCGGCGCCGGCATCCTCGTGGTGGCGGTCCTCGGTGTCGTCGGGATGGTAGGTGCCGAATTCCGAGGTGAAATGCCCGATATCGTGCAGCAGGGCGCCCACGATGATCTCTTCGGGCATGCCGTTCTGCTCGGCGATGGTGGCGCCCTGCAGCATGTGCTGGGCCATGGTGACCGGCTCGCCCAGATATTCCTGGCCCCCGCGCCGGTCGAAGATATCGGCGATGAAGGCCACGATGTTGTCGCGGGTCAGGGTCTGGAAATCGGGGTTCATTCCGCCGCCTCCGGTTGCGCCATCCGCATCGCGGCCAGGGTCGACAGCAGCCCGTCCTTGTCGGCATAGCACCCCTGCAGCCAGCGCGCCCCGGCACCCGAATAGCCCAGCCGCGCGTGCAGGACGCGGGTGTTGTCGACGATGAAGCTCTCGCCTGGTTCCAGCTTGAACGCCACGCCCATGGCCGGGTCGTCGATGATCTCGCCCAAACGACGGTAAGCGGCGTAATAGGCTTCCATCCGGTCGAAGGGCACATCCACGAACGGGGCCGAGGACCGGTTGTTGAAGCGGATGCCGATCAATTCGCCATCGGGCGACAGCTCGATCATCGGGCGGCGCGCGCGCAGGCATACCACGTCCGAACCGCGGTATTCGAACCGCGCGGGATAGCCCGCCAGCAGGGCAAAGGCTTCGGGGTTTTCGTCGCGCAGGCGCTGGGCCGCGCGAAAGCCGTCGACCACGATCGACTCCCCGCCCTCGGCGCTGTTTTCCAGGCAATAGAGGATCTGCAGCGTGGGTACCGGATCGCGATAGGGATTGTCGGTATGCGCCTGCAGGCCAAGGCCGGTATAGGCCAGGTTGGTCGGGTTCACCTCGGTCCGCACCTCGAAATAGGGGCCATAATTGGTCTCGCGCACATATCCGAACAGATCGGCGACCTTCAGCAGCGAACCGGGCTCGGTCGGGCCGTCGGTCAGCTTGGCAAAGCCGTATTCGGCGACCGCCGCCAGCCAGTCGCTCTTGGCGGCGGGGCTTTCATGCACCTGCGTCCAGTCGCCAGCCGGGGCCGCGAACCCGCCGTCCCAGGTGGTGATGCCGGGCGACAGCCAGCCCATCGGGCGGGTCTGGTCCCGATCATAGACATGCGCGGCCAGCCAGTTTGCGGGGAAGGTGACGGTCTTGTCTTCGGGGGCGAAAGTCACCTGCAGGTCGCCGCCCGCCACCTCGGCCGCCTGGATCGCGATCTTTGCCGGAATGTCGCCGATCGTGATCAGGCGCTGGCCGTTGCCGGGGTCGCGCGTCTGCGGGTCCAGCGCATTGTCGCGCAACCAGATGGCGTGGAAACGGGCGCGGGTGCCGTCTTTGAATTCAACCGAAACAACCGCCGGGTCATGGGTGGCGTGGCGCAGCATGGGGCTCTCCTGTTCAGCGCGGGCTTTGGTTGAGGAGATACGCGGGATATGGCATTACGACAATTAAGGCTTGTTTCCTCTGAGGGTTGGAAAATCTAATGAGCAAGAAAAAGGTCGGCCTGCCGCCGCTGGACTGGCTGCGCGTGTTCGAGGCGGCCGGGCGGCTGGGCGGATTCTCGGCCGCGGCGCGCGAGTTCGGCCTGACCCAGGCGGCGGTCAGCCAGCGCATCGCCAATCTGGAATCCTGGCTGGGCCGGTCCCTGTTCGTGCGCGAGGCGCGCGGCGTGTCGCTGACGGTCGAGGGCGAAAGCTATCTGCCGCTGGTGCAGGACAGTCTGCGGGCGTTGGAACGCAACACCGAGGATTTGTTCGGCACCGCCCCGCGCGCGCTGCGGGTGGCCGGGCTGTCCTCGCATATCCAGGCGCTGGTGCTGCCCAGTCTAGGGGCCTTTCGCGCCCTGCGACCCGAGGTGCAGGTCACCACGGATTCGGTGGCCCGGCGGTCCTCGCTGGAGGACGAGCGGACCTGGCTTCAGATCCGATATGGGCGCGGCAACTGGCCGGGGCGCGCCGCCGACCTGATCGCGCCCGAGGTTCTGACTCCGATGGCAGCGCCGGGCGTCAGCTGGCGCGCGCCCGTGATCGAGCTGCGCGGCGAACGGCCCGGCTGGCAGGACTGGATGCAGAAGACGGGCGACACGGATCTGCCACGCGCCGGTCTGAGCTTTGATTCGATGGAACATGCCCTTGGCGCGGCGCGGCAGGGGTTGGGGGTCGCTTTGGGGTCGGTCGCCCTGGCCTCGGCGGATCTGGCCTCGGGCCGCCTGATCCGGCTGGGGCGTCCCGATCTGGAAACCCGCGACGGATACTGGCTGACCTGGCCGCGGGACCGGGCGCAGTCGAAAAAGCAGCAGGCCCTGATCGGCGATTTCCTGCAGGCCCTGCGCGCGGCGGTCTGAGCGGTCAGAAATCGATCGCGATGCCCTTCTTCTCCCAATCGCCGAAGCGCGCGGGATCGGGGCCGTCGCGCCCGCCCAGCTCCTTGGGCAGGGGTTTGGCGTCGGCTTCGGCCTTGCGCCGGCGCTCCTCGGCCTCGGCCAGGGCGCGCCGGGCGGCGGGCGGCAGGTCTGTGCGGTCGTCGCTCATGACATCGGGTTCCTTTCCGTGCATGGCCTTGATATACGCCCTCGTCCGCTGATGGCAATGCGGGCGCAAACCTTGCAAAGGCGGTTTCATGACCAACACCCCGACGGCGGCGCGGCGCAGCGCCATCCATCTGCTGGATCAGATCCTGGGCGAGGGGCGCTTGCTGTCCGAATGCCTGGCGGCCGGGGCGCTGGATCGCCTGGCCCCCGAAGACCGCGCGCGGGCGCAGCGGCTGGCGCTGGAGACCCTGCGCGGGCTTGAACGCGCCGACCGCCTGCTGGAGGGGCATCTGCGGCGCACACCGGCTTTGACCGTCCAAAACGCGCTGCGTCTGGGAACGGTCGAACTGTGCCAGGGCGAGGCTGCGCATGGCGTCGTGAACGCGATGGTCGAGATCATCGGCCGCTCGCGCAAGCACGGGCGGCTCAAGGGGCTGGTCAACGCGGTTCTGCGCAAGATCGCCGCCGAAGGCCCCGAGGCCTGGCCCAAGATGCGGGTGCCGCGCCTGCCGGACTGGCTGCGCGAGCCGCTGATCGCGGCCTGGGGCACGGAGGCGGTCAAGGGCATGGAGCAGGCCCATTTCAACGGCGCACCGCTGGACCTGACGCCGAAACCCGGCGCAACGATCCCAATGGGCACCGAACTGCCGACCGGCTCGGTGCGGGTTGCTGACGCGGGGCAGGTCTCGGCCCTGCCGGGCTATGCGGCCGGAGACTGGTGGGTGCAGGATGCCGCCGCCGCCCTGCCGGCGCGGATTCTGGCGCCTCGGCCCAGCGAGCGGGTTCTGGACATGTGCGCCGCGCCCGGCGGCAAGACGCTGCAACTGGCGGCGGCGGGGGCCGAGGTCACCGCGCTGGACATTTCCGAGGCCCGGCTGGCGCGGGTGCGGGAAAACCTCGAACGCACAGGGCTGTCGGCCCTGGTGGTCGCCGGTGACGCGCTGGACCATCGGGGTCAGTACGACGCGATCCTGCTGGACGCGCCCTGTTCGGCGACCGGCACCATCCGGCGGCACCCGGATCTGCCCTTTGCCAAGGATGGCTCGGAATTCGGTGGCCTGATCGCGTTGCAGGCCCGGATGCTGGCCCATGCCTGGACCCTGCTGAAACCCGGCGGGCGACTGGTCTATTGCACCTGCTCGCTGCTGCCCGACGAAGGCGAGGTGCAGATCGAAGAGGCGCTGCCGCAACATCCCGACATGCAGGTGGACCGCGCGGCGTTGCAGGTGCCCGGCGTTCAACCCGGCTGGCTGACCGAGGAAGGCGGGCTGCGCCTGCGTCCCGATTATTGGCCCGATCTGGGCGGTATGGACGGGTTCTACATCGCCTGCCTGAGCAAATCGGCCTGACCGGTCGCTTTTCGATGACTTGACGAACCGGCCCGGCTATCGTTGGTTCAAACGCCAGCAGAGCGGCAGGGGCAGAGCAACACACGTCATGTCGAATTCGGACACCATGGCCAACCGATGGGTGCGGTTTCAGAACCGTCTCTACGCGCGCCTCAGCCAACGCCGCAAACCTGTCAGCGGCTTTGTCGGTCAGCCCGAGCCGCGCACTGTCGGTTCCTTTGCGCGCGGGCGGCAACTGGTGGCGGGAAATCTCTTGTTTGCGGGTTACCTGGTCGAAGCCCCGGACACGGGCTTGTGGGAGGTCGCGGCCCCCAACGCCGCATTCGACGACGAGCGGCACGGGTTTGCCTGGCTGGACGATCTGGCCGCAGTGGGTGATGCCGCGGCACGGGAAAAGGCGCAACGCTGGGTCTGGGGCTGGATCGAGACCCACGGCAAGGGGCAGGGTCCGGGCTGGGCCCCGGACCTGACCGGACGCCGCCTGATCCGCTGGATCAATCACGCGCTGTTCCTTCTGCGCGGTATGGACGAGGCCCATAGTCGCCTGTTTTTCCGGTCTCTGTCACAGCAGACCTGGTTCCTGTCCAAACGCTGGCACGCGGCGACACCGGGGCTGCCGCGGTTCGAGGCCTTGGCGGGCCTGGTTCAGGCGGGGCTGGCGCTGGAGGGGATGGACGAGATCGCCGACCCGGCGGTGCGCGCCCTGGCGCGGGAATGCCAGACCCAGATCGATGCACAGGGCGGCATTCCCACCCGCAACCCCGAAGAATTGTTGGACGTGTTCACCCTGCTGACCTGGACCTCGGCCGCACTGGGCGAAGTGGGGCGGGGCACTCCGGCCGCGCAGATGGAGGCCATCAAACGGATTGCCCCGACGCTGCGCAGCCTGCGCCACGCCGACGGCGCGCTTGCGCGGTTCCACGGCGGCGGGCGCGGGGTCGAGGGCCGGCTGGAACAGGCGCTGGCGCAAAGTGGCGTGAAACCGGCGCCGACCGGGGGGCTGGCCATGGGCTACGCGCGGTTGTCGGCGGCGCGGACCACGGTGATCGCCGACGCGGCTCGGCCGCCCACGGGGGCGGCATCGTACAACGGTCATGCGTCCACACTGGCTTTCGAACTGACGTCGGGGCGGCGCCCATTGATCGTCAACTGCGGTTCGGGGGCCAGCTTTGGCTTGGAATGGCGTCGGGCCGGACGGGCCACGCCGTCGCATTCGACTTTGTGCCTGGGCGGCTTTTCCAGCGCGCGGCTGGCCGCTCCGGCCAAGGGGTCCGCGCACGAGGCGCTGGTGGATGGCCCGCACCTGGTTCCGGCCGAGTTCGAGCACGGCCCCCACGGGGTGCGTCTCATGGCCGGGCATGACGGCTATGTCCGGGTTTTTGGCCTGACCCATGCCCGTACCCTCGAACTGCGCTTCGACGGGCGCGAGTTGAGCGGGGAAGACAACCTGCTGTCTCTGGATGGCAAGGCCAGGCGCCAATACGACCGCGCGCTCGAGGCCTCGCACCTCGAGGGGGTCGGTTTCGACATCCGGTTTCACCTGCACCCGGATGTGGACGTGGCGCTGGATCTGGGCGGGTCGGCTGTGTCGATGGCGCTGAAAAGCGGCGAGATCTGGGTGTTTCGCCATGATGGGGCGGCGAAACTGGCGCTTGAGCCAAGCGTTTACCTGGAAAAAGGCCGCCTGAAGCCCCGCGCGACAAAACAGATCGTTCTCTCCGGCCGCGCAATCGGGTATGCGACGCGCATCCGGTGGACGCTGAGCAAGGCGCAGGATACAGCCTATGCCGTGCGCGACGTGCACCGGGACGAGCCCGATTTCGACTGAGCCAAAAGGATCTTTGGACCCATGACCGACCTTCACCTCGTGCGCCGCGCGTTGCTTTCCGTTTCCGACAAGACCGGATTGACCGATCTGGGCAAGGCCCTGGCCGACCGCGGGGTCGAGCTGCTGTCGACCGGCGGCACCGCCAAGGCGCTGCGTGATGCGGGGCTTGCGGTCAAGGATGTCAGCGAGGTCACGGGGTTCCCCGAGATGATGGATGGCCGGGTCAAGACGCTGCACCCGATGGTGCATGGCGGCCTGCTGGCGCTGCGCGACAATGACGCCCATGTGGCGGCGATGCAGGAGCATGGCATCGGTCCGATCGACCTGCTGGTGGTCAACCTCTACCCGTTCGAGGAAACGGTGGCCAAGGGCGCGGGCTATGACGAATGCATCGAAAACATCGACATCGGCGGCCCCGCGATGATCCGCGCCGCGGCCAAGAACCACGCGTTCGTCAACGTGGTGGTGGATGTCGAGGATTACTCGGCCCTGCTGGATCAGCTCGAGGAAAACTACGGCAAGACGTCGCTGGGCTTCCGCCAGTGGCTGGCGCAGAAGGCCTATGCCCGCACCGGAGCCTATGACGCGGCCGTGTCCAGCTGGCTGGCCGACGCGCTGCAGATCGACACGCCCAAGCGCCGCGTGTTCGCCGGCGAGCTGAAACAGCCCCTGCGCTATGGCGAGAACAGCCACCAGCAGGCGGCGTTCTATGTCGATGGCTCGGGCCGTCCCGGTGTCGCCACCGCCGTGCAGCATCAGGGCAAGGAGCTGAGCTACAACAACATCAACGACACCGACGCCGCCTTTGAACTGGTGGCCGAGTTCGACCCGCGCGACAGCGCCGCATGTGCCATCATCAAGCACGCGAACCCTTGCGGTGTGGCCAAGGGCGCGACGCTGCTCGAGGCATACAAGGCCGCGTTCGACTGCGACCGGACCTCGGCCTTTGGCGGGATCGTGGCGCTGAACCGGCCGCTGGACGCGGAAACCGCGCGCGAAATCACCGGCATCTTCACCGAGGTCGTGATTGCTCCGGGCGCTACCGACGAAGCCAAAGAGATCTTTGCCGCCAAGAAGAACCTGCGCCTGCTGACCACCGAGGCGCTGCCCGACCCCCGCGCGGGCGGGCTGGCCTTCCGCCAGGTGGCCGGCGGGCTTCTGGTGCAGGACAAGGACAACGGCCATGTCGAGATGGATGACCTGAAGGTCGTGACCAAGCTGGCCCCCACGCCCGAGCAGATGCGTGATCTGCTGTTTGCCTGGAAAGTGGCCAAGCACGTCAAGTCGAACGCCATCGTCTATGTCAGGAACGAGGCCACGGTGGGCGTCGGCGCCGGTCAGATGAGCCGGGTGGATTCGGCCCTGATCGCCGCCAAAAAGGCCGAGCGCATGGCCGAAGCCCTGGGCCTGCCCGAACCGCTGACCATCGGCTCGGCCGTGGCGTCGGATGCGTTCTTCCCCTTCCCCGACGGGCTGATGGAGGCCGCCGCCGCAGGCGCGACCTGCGTGATCCAGCCGGGCGGGTCGATGCGCGATGACGAGGTGATCGCCGCCGCCGACGAGGCCGGCCTGGCCATGGTGTTCACCGGCATGCGGCACTTCCGCCACTGATGCGGGTCCGGGTTCTGCTCTGGGCCGGGCTGGCCGCATTTGCGATCGACCAGCTCAGCAAGTACCTGGTCGTCCACGTGTTGCGCGTGGCCGACCACCCCGGCGGCATCGACGTGCTGCCGCCGATGCTGACCTTTCGGTACGGCGAGAATCGGGGCATCAATTTCGGCCTGTTCCAGGGCAATTCCGAGGCCGCGCGCTGGTTTCTCGTCGCTGTTTCGCTGGCCATCAGCATCGGCGTTTTCGTCTGGCTCTGGCGCACGGCCGCATCGCGGCGGATGCTGGTTTTCGGTGGATTGCTGATCGGCGGAGCGTTGGGGAACGTGGTCGACCGGGTGCTGTACGGGTATGTTCTGGATTTCCTGAACATGTCCTGCTGCGGCATCAACAACCCCTATGTGTTCAACCTGGCCGACGTGTTCATCTTTGCCGGCGCGCTGGGGCTGGTGCTGTTCGACGGCAAAAAGCCCTCGTGACGCGCTGGTTGTTATGCGATAAAAGCGCCTGAAACAGGCTGGAGACCAAGATGCGGATGCCGCGCGCCATTGTTGCCCTGACACTCGCCGCCCTTGCCGCGGGATGTTCCGATATTGGCCTGCGCCATCTCGAAGCGCCCGGCTCGGGGCCTGACGAGTTTTCGGTGATGCCGGTCAAGCCGCTGACCCAGCCCAAGGATTATGCCTTTCTGCCCGCCCCCACACCGGGCGGCGAGAACCTGACCGATCCCAACCCCAAAGGTGACGCGGTGGCCGCGCTGGGCGGAAACGCCGCGGCGCTGAAGTCCGCAGGCGGCATCCCGTCGTCGGATGCGGCGCTGGTCACGGCCTCCAGCCGCTATGGCGTGGCGCCCGACACCCGGCAGGCGCTGGCCGCCGAGGACGAGGCCTTCCGCACGCGCCAGGCGCGCTGGACCCGTCTGCGCCTGTTCAAGGTGGACCGCTACGCGCAGGTCTACAAGCGCGAGTCCATCGATTCCAGGCAGCAGGCCGAAGCCTTCCGCCGGCAGGGGTACGAAACCCCGTCCTTCCCGCCGGATGAATAATCCTTAACTTTCCGTCATCGCTCTTGATCCCGCCCGGCGCCACCGTAGTTTGAAGACCAACGACACAGACGGAGGATGCCCCATGGTTCGGGCCCTGGCGTTTTGCGCCGCACTGACAATCGCAGCCCCGGTTCTGGCCGGAACAGGCCACGAGGCCGTGACCACGTTTACCCTGGACAACGGCATGGACGTGGTGGTGATCGAGGATCACCGCGCCCCGGTCGTGCAGCACATGGTCTGGTACCGGGCCGGATCGGCGGACGAGCCGGTGGGCTCATCCGGCGTGGCGCATTTTCTGGAACATCTTCTGTTCAAGGGCACCGACAGCATGGCCCCCGGCGAGCTGTCGGCCACCGTCGCGGCCAATGGCGGCAATGACAACGCCTTCACTTCGTATGACTATACGGCCTATTTCCAGCGGGTCGCGGCCGACCGGCTGGGCCTGATGATGAAGATGGAGGCCGACCGGATGCGCAACCTCAGGCTCTCGCAGGAGGACATCGCGACCGAACGCGACGTGATCCTGGAAGAGCGCAACCAGCGCACCGAGAACAACCCCCGCGCCCTGTTTGGCGAACAGATGAGCGCAGCGCAGTATCTCAACCACCGCTACGGCGTTCCGGTGATCGGTTGGAAGCACGAAATGGAAGAGCTGGACATGGAGGACGCGCTGTCCTTCTACCAGACCTATTACGCGCCCAACAATGCGATCCTGGTGGTGACCGGTGACGTGGACCCGGCCGAGGTCAAGGCGCTGGCCGAAACCTATTACGGCGTGATCCCGGCCAACCCGGACCTGCCCGAGCGGGTCCGCTCGCAGGAGCCGCCTCAGACCGCCGCCCGGCGCCTCACCTTCAAGGATGCGCGGGTATCGCAGCCTTATGTCCACCGCAGCTATCTGGCGCCCGAACGCGACGCCGGCGCGCAGGAGAAGGCCGCGGCGCTGTACCTGCTGGCCGAGCTGCTGGGCGGCAGCACCACATCCTACCTGAACGAAAAACTGCAACTGGATCAGCAGCTGGCGGTCTATGCTGGGGCGTTCTATCGCGGGGTGTCGCTGGATGACACGACCTTTGACCTGATCGTCGTACCGGCGCAGGGCGTGTCGCTGCAACAGGCCGAAGAGGCGATGGATCAGGCGGTGGCCGATTTCATCGCCGAGGGCGTCAAGCAAGAGGATCTGGACCGGATCAAGCTGCAATTGCGCGCCGCGCAGATCTATGCCCGCGACAATGTCGACGGAATCGGCAACCGCTATGGGCGGGCGCTGACCAGCGGCCTGACGGTCGAAGACGTGCAGGCCTGGCCCGACATCCTGCAGGCCGTCACTGGCGACGATATCATCGCCGCCGCGCGCGAGGTTCTGCGCCCCGAATCTTCGGTCACCGGTTGGCTGATGCGTGATGACGAGGTGACCCAATGATCCGTTTCCTTGCCCCCCTGATTGCCCTGCTGTTCGCGCTGCCCGCCTGGGCCGAAATCAAGATCCAGGAGGTCACCTCGCCCGGCGGTATCCGGGCCTGGCTGGTCGAGGATCACTCGATCCCCTTCACCGCGCTGGAACTGCGGTTCCGTGGGGGCACCTCGCTGGACGATCCCGACAAGCGCGGTGCGGTCTACCTGATGAGCGGCCTTCTGGAGGAAGGCGCGGGCGACATGGACGCGCGCAGCTATGCGCGGGCGCTGGAGTCGCTGGCGGCCTCCTTCGGCTATGACGCGTCGGATGACAGCGTGGCGATCTCGGCCCAGTTCCTGACCGAGAACCGCGACCAGGCGGTGGACCTGCTGCGTACCACGATCCAGCAGCCGCGGTTCGACCAGGATGCGATCGACCGGGTGCGGGCGCAGGTGCTGTCCGGGTTGCGGTCCGACCAGACCGACCCGAACACCATCGCGGGGCGGACCTTCGCCCGGATGGCTTATGGCGATCACCCTTACGGCTCGGACGGGAAGGGCACGATCGAAAGCATTTCGGCCCTGACCCGCGATGACATCGTGGCGGCCCACAAGGGCGTATTTGCCAAGGACCGGCTGTATGTGGGTGCCGTGGGCGACATCACCCCCGACGAACTGGGCGCGCTGCTGGACCATCTGCTGGCCGATCTGCCCGAGACGGGCAAGCCGATCCCCGGCAAGGCGCAGGTGAACATCCCCGGCGGCGTCACGGTGGTCGAGTTCGACACGCCGCAATCGGTGGCGCTGTTCGGCCAGAAAGGCATCGACCGCGACGACCCGGATTTCTTCGCGGCCTACATCCTGAACCACATCGTGGGCGGCGGAGGTTTCGAAAGCCGCCTGATGCAGGAAGTGCGCGAAAAGCGCGGCCTGACCTACGGCGTCGGGACCTATCTGGTGCCCAAGGATCTGGCCTCGGTCTATCTGGGGTCGGTGTCCTCGGCCAATGACCGGATCGCGCAGGCCATCACGGTGATCCGCGACGAATGGCGGCGCGCCGCGACCGAAGGCGTGACCCAGAAAGAGCTGGACGACGCCAAGACCTATCTGACCGGTGCCTATCCACTGCGCTTCGACGGCAATGCCCGGATCGCGGGGATCATGGTGGGGATGCAGATGGAAGGCCTGCCGATCGACTACATCGCCACCCGCAACGACAAGGTGAACGCGGTGACGCTGGACGAGGTGAACCGCGTCGCGGCCGAGTTGCTGGACCCGGACGGGCTGCATTTCGTGGTGGTGGGCAAACCCGAGGGGCTCGAGACCACGAACTGAGGCGCGGGGCTGGGCGGTGCTCAGCCCTTGTTGCCGGCCATGCCGCGCAGCATCTGCCCCATCATCTGGCCGAACCGGCCCGAGCCGCGCTGATACAGCGCCCCGTCCACGGCCAGAACCGTCCCGCTGATGTAACTGGCCATGTCCGAGGCCAGAAACAGGCAGGCATTGGCCACGTCCTGCGGGGTGCCCCAGCGGCCCAGAGGCACGTCCTGAAGCAATTGCTTGCCCGCGTCTGGGGTGGGGGCCAGACGCTTGGCGCCCTCGGTGCCCTCGATGAAACCCGGCACCACCGAGTTCACCCGGATACCTTCCACGCCCCATTCCATCGACAGGGTACGGGTGATCTGATCGACGCCTGCCTTGGCCGCGCAGACATGGGCCTGACCCTCGTAGGGCAGATAGGATTGCGGGGCCGAGATGTTGATGACGTTGCCGCCGGGCCGTTTCAGATAGGGATAGGCGCCTTTCAGCACATGCACGGTGCCCATCAGGTCGATCTCGACCACGGTGCGGAAGGCGTTGACCGACATTTCCGCCATCAGCGCCGGGAAGTTGCCCGCCGCCCCCGAAACCAGCACGTCGAAATCGCCGAGCGCCGCGTGGAACTGTTTCAGCCCCTCAGCGACCGCCTCGGCATCGCGCACGTCGAAGGCCGCGCCGATGGCCTCGGCCGCACCGGCCGCTTTCAGCGCGGCGACCGTGTCGTCCACCTTCTCTTGCGAGCGGCTGGCCACGGCCAGTTTCGCGCCCGAAGCCGCGAATGCCTCGGCGATGCCCCGGTTGATGCCACTGGTGCCACCGATGACGATGACCGTCTTTCCCGCAAAGTCCATATAGGCCTCCCTTGGCGGGAGCCCTACTCGCCGTAGGGCACCCAGATGTTCTTGATCTCGGTCGCAGCCTGCAGGAAGCGGCGGGTGTGGTCCATGCCCCAATCGAATGCCGTCGCGTTATTCACCCAGGTCCGTTTGAGGTTCCCGGCCGAGGCTTTCTCGATCTCACCCGACAGGTCCGATGACGAGAAGGACCAGACCGCATCCACGTTCAGATGCGCGGCCAGCGGTTTGGCCAGCTCCTCGTGGCTGCCGGTCAGGATGTTGACCACGCCGGCGGGCACGTCCGAGGTGTCCAGCACCTGGTAGAAATCGGTGGCCGCCAGCGGATAGGGCTCGGACGCCACCAGAACCACCCGGTTGCCCATCGCGATCGCCGGCGCCATGGCCGAGACCAGACCCAGCAGCGGCGCCTCGTCGGCGCACAGCGCGCCGATCACGCCCACCGGTTCCTTCATCGCAATCGCCACGCCCCGGATCGGAACGCCATGCACCTGGCCGTCATACTTGTCGGCCCAGGCGGCGGCGGTGAACAGGCGCTGGATCGCGGCGTCGACCTCTTTCGCGCCGTCCTTGCGGCCGGTCATCGCGTCGATGCGATGCGCGAACTCGTCTGCGCGGGCCGAGAGGTTCTCGCCGATGTAATACAGGATCTGCGCCCGCAGATGGCCGGTGGTCTTGGACCAGCCCTTGGCTCCCGCCGCGGCCTCGACCGCGTTGCGCACGTCCTTGCGGTTGGCCAGACCCGCATGGCCCAGCAGCCCCGCCTTGCCCCAGACCGCGCGGGAATAGCCGCCATCGGGCCGCGCCTGCTTGCCACCGACATACAGCTTGGCGGTGCGGTCGATCGGGTCGACCGGGCCGCCCTCGCCCACGACGGGCTCGATTTTCGCCAGCGGCTTGGTTTTGCCCTTGGGCTTGGTATAGGCGCTCAGCCCTTCCCAGCCACCTTCTCGGCCAAAGCCGCTTTCGCGCACGCCGCCAAAGCCCGCGGCCGCGTCGAACAGGTTGGTGGCATTCACCCAGACCACGCCCGCAACCAGCTTGGGCGCGATGTCGAGCGCAAGGTTGACGTTCTCGGTCCAGACCGTGGCCGCCAGCCCATAGCGGGTGTTGTTGGCCAACTCGACCGCCTCGGCCGGGGTGCGGAAGGTGGTCGAGACCAGAACCGGGCCGAATATCTCCTCCTGCATCAGCGGGTCCGAGGTCTCGAGTCCGGTGATCAGCGTCGGCGGGTAGTAGCAGCCATTCGATGGCAACTCACAGGCGGGCTGGTAAACCTGGCCCACCGCGTTGCCCTCGACCATCGATTTGATGGTCTGCAGCTGCACCGGGTCCACCACGGCGCCCACGTCGATGCACTTGTCCAGAGGGTTGCCGATGCGCAGCGTGTCCATGCGGGCGCGCAGCTTGGCGTAGAACCGCTCGGCGATGCCCTCCTGCACCAGCAGGCGCGAGCCCGCGCAGCAGACCTGGCCCTGGTTGAACCAGATCGCATCGACCAGACCTTCGATGGCTGAATCGATATCGGCGTCGTCAAAGACGATATAGGGCGACTTGCCGCCCAGCTCGAGCGTCAGGGACTTGCCCGACCCGGCGGTGGCCTCGCGGATGCGGCGGCCCACTTCGGTCGAGCCGGTAAAGGCGATCTTGTCCACGTCCGCCTTCACGATCATCTCGCCCACCGCGCCGTCGCCGGTGACGATGTTGACCACGCCCTTGGGCAGACCGGCCTGCATGCAGATATCGGCAAACAGCAGCGCCGTCAGCGAGGTGTATTCGGCAGGCTTCAACACCACCGTGTTGCCCATGGCCAGCGCCGGGGCCACCTTCCACGCCAGCATCAGCAGCGGGAAGTTCCACGGGATGATCTGGCCGCAAACCCCCAGCGCTTGCGCGTCGGGCAATTCGCTTTCCATCAGCTGGGCCATACCCGCGTGATAGTAGAAATGCCGCTGCACCAGCGGAATGTCGATGTCGCGCGATTCCCGGATCGGCTTGCCGTTGTCGAGCGTTTCCAGCACCGCGAACAGGCGGGCGTGTTTCTGGATCAGCCGCGCGATGGCATAGAGGTATCGGGCGCGGGCGGGGCCGCCCAGCTTTTCCCATTTGGGTTGCGCCTTTCGCGCGGCGGCCACGGCGGCATCCACGTCGGCCTGGGTGGCCTGGGTCAGGGTCGCCAGAACCTCGCCGGTGGCCGGGTTGCGGCTTTCAAACCCCTTGCCCGGCTTGGTGGAGGCGCCGTCGATGAAATGGCCGAACTTGTCGCCCTGATCGACCAGCCATGCCAGAGCCTCGACGGCACTTTCCGGGGCGGGTCCGTATTCCATGGTCTCGAAAATCTCTTTGACTGTCATTGTTCCTGTCCTCAGCCCATCGGGTGCCGGTAGCCGGCCGAGTATGCCCCGGTGACGAAATGTTCCAACTGCCGCTCGATATCGCCCAGCAGCGACGACGCGCCGAACCGGAACAGGTCGGGCTGCAGCCAGCGGTCGCCCAGCTCGTCCTTGATCAGCGACAGGTAGACCAGCGCGTCCTTGGCCTTGGAGATCCCGCCCGCGGGCTTGTAGCCCACGCGATAGCCGGTGCGGTCATAATAGTCACGGATCGCGCGGATCATCACCAGCGACACGGGCAGAGTGGCGTTGACGCTTTCCTTGCCGGTCGAGGTCTTGATGAAATCGGCCCCCGCCATCATGCAGACCAGCGAGGCGCGCGCCACGTTGCGCAGGCTGCCCAGTTCGCCGGTGGCGAGGATGGCCTTTACATGCGCCTCGCCGCAGGCTGCGCGGAACGCCTTCATCTCGTCATACAGCGCCTGCCAGTCGCCCTTCAGCACATGGCGGCGCGAGATCACGATGTCGATCTCCTCGGCCCCGGCCTTCACGCTCTCTTCGATCTCGGCCACGCGCAGGTGAAAAGGTGACAGACCCGCCGGAAAGCCGGTGGACACGGCCGCGACCGGAATGCCTGTGCCTGTCAGCGCCTCCACCGCGGTTTCGATCATGTCGTGATAGACACAGACCGCGCCGGTGGTGATCGGCGGCATGTCCAGCGCCTTCAGAAGCGCGGGGGACACCGGCTGCCGGGCCTTGGCGCACAGGCGGCGCACGCGGCCTTCGGTGTCATCACCCGACAGGGTGGTCAGGTCGATCATGGTGATCGCCTTCAGCAGCCACGCGGCTTGATGCTCTTTCTTGACCGACCGGCGCCCGGGCAGGGTCGCAGCGCGGCGCTCGATGGCCGAGGTGTTGGCCTGCACGGCGCGCACCCAGTCCAGGTCCAGATCCATGCCGGGGTTTCGGGGCTCGGTCACTTGCGGCAGATGCGCGGTGCGCACGGGGCTTTCTGAGCTCTGCGTATCCATTGTCACGTCCTTTGGGAGGTTTGCGCCAAAATCGCACGAGACGGCGGCGAAGGAAAGGCGTTGCGCACCGTGTAACCTCAGATTTTTGACCAAACGGACAAAATAGGCATTTTCTTGCGAGTAATTCGCAATTGCATTGACTTAGTTGCGAATGGTTCTCATATTCGGGGTCAACGTGAACCCAACCCGAGGACGAACATGATTCGCCGTCAATTTCTCGCTGCGCTCGCCTTTGCCACCATACTGCCCGTCGCCGGATGGGCCGAGGCCCCGCTGAAGGTGGTGGCCACGACCGGCATGATCGCCGATGCGGTGCAGCAGATCGGTGGCGACCAGGTCGAGGTGAAATCGCTGATGGGACCCGGCGTGGACCCCCATGCCTATCGCCAGACCCGCAGCGACATCGTCGCCATGACCCGCGCCGACCTGGTTCTGTGGCACGGCCTGTATCTCGAGGCGCAGATGGAGGATTTCTTTCACGATCTCGGCCGCAAACGCCAGGTGGTGGCCGTGGCCGAGGGGGTCGACAAGTCGAAACTGCGGGCCCATGACGACTATGCCGACAAGTACGACCCGCATCTGTGGATGAGCCCGGTCCTGTGGCGCGACGTCGTGATCGAGGTGCAGCAGGCCCTGACCGAGGCACGCCCCGAGGCCGCCGACCTGTTCGCCGCGAACACCCAGGCGTTTCTGGACAGGATCGACCGCCTGCACGCCTATGGCGAACAGGTTCTGGCGCAGGTCCCCGCGGACAAGCGGGTGCTGGTCACGGCCCATGACGCCTTTGGCTATTTCGGCGCGGAATACGGGTTCGAGGTGACCGGCATCAAGGGCATTTCCACCCAGTCCGAGGCGGGGCTCAACCGGATCGGCGAACTGGTCGATATGCTGGTCGAACGGCAGGTGTCGGCGGTGTTCGTCGAAAGCTCGGTGTCCGACCGGTCGGTTCGGGCGCTGATCGAGGGGGCGGCGGCCAAGGGGCACACCGTTGCCGTGGGCGGCGAGCTGTTCTCGGACGCAATGGGCGCGCCGGGCACCTACGAGGGCACCTATGTCGGCATGCTCGATCACAACTTCACCGTCATCGCCCGCGGGCTGGGCGCCGATGTGCCCGCGCGCGGCATGGACGGCAAGCTGGCGGCGGGGTCCTGACATGGTCGAGCTTGCCGCGAAACAGGGCGTTCGCCCGACCGATCCATCGGTTCAGGCCAGCCCGCTGGCCATTCGCGGGCTGACCGTGTCCTACAACCAGAAACCGGCGGTGTTTTCCGTGGACATGACCGTTCAACTTGGGTCGATGACCGCGATCATCGGTCCGAACGGCGCGGGCAAGTCCACCCTGCTGAAGGCGGCGCTGGGCATCGTCCGGCCGGTTTCGGGGCAGGTCACCGTCTTTGGCAGGCCGCTTGAGAAACAGCGCGCCCGCATCGCCTATGTGCCGCAGCGCGCCAGCGTCGATTGGGATTTCCCCACCCGCGTGATCGACGTGGTGCTGATGGGGCTGTCGCGCGAACTGGGCCTGCTGGGCCGGGTGCGCATGCGGCACATCGCCAAGGCGATGGACTGCCTGAACCGGGTCGGCATGCATGACTTTGCCGACCGCCAGATCGGCCAGCTGTCCGGCGGCCAGCAGCAGCGGGTGTTCCTGGCCCGCGCGCTGGCGCAGGACGCCGACCTATACCTGCTGGACGAGCCCTTCGCCGGGGTGGATGCCGCCACCGAAAAGGCGATCATCGCGGTTCTCAAATCGCTGAAACAGGCGGGCAAGACCGTCGTGGCGGTGCATCATGATCTGGCCACCGTGACGGATTATTTCGACCACGTCTTCCTGATCAACACGCGCAAGTTGGCCGCAGGCCCGGTGGACGAGGCCTTTACCGCCGAGACCCTGCAGGCCACCTATGGCGGCCGGCTGGCCACCGCGCAGATCGACCAGATCGCCGGAGCTCTGGGCTAGGCCATGCTGTGGGATGCGCTGACCCTGCAGTTGGGCTACAACGCCACTTTGGTCGCCATCGGCGCGACGCTTCTGGGATTTGCCGCCGGGGTGACCGGTACCTTCCTGTTTCTGCGCAAACGGGCGCTGGTCAGCGATGCGATCAGCCATGCGACCCTGCCGGGTGTCTGCATCGCCTTCATGGTGATGGTGGCGCTGGGCGGTGACGGGCGCAACCTGCCCGGCCTGCTGGCGGGATCGGCTCTGTCGGCCTGGGTGGGGCTGTTGTGCATCAACGGGCTGACCCGGCGCACCCGGTTGGCCGAGGACGCGGCGATCGGCGCCGTCCTGTCGGTGTTCTTCGGGTTCGGCGTGGTGCTGCTGACGGTGATCCAGACGATGGGCGTTGGCCGTCAGGCGGGGCTCGAGGGGTTCCTGCTGGGCTCGACCGCGGGGATGCTGTTTGCCGACGCGCTGATCATCGCGGTGGGCGGCGCAGCGACCGTGCTGCTGGTCATGATCCTGCGTCGCCCGATGCTGATGGTGGCCTTCGACGCCGAATACGCGGCGGCCACGGGGGTGCCGGTGCATCGCGTTGACCTGGCGATGATGGGCCTGGTGATGGCGGTCACGGTGATCGGGCTGAAGATCGTCGGCCTGATCCTGATCGTGGCCCTGCTGATCATCCCGCCGGTCACGGCGCGGTTCTGGTCGGACCGGGCAGATCGGGTGGTTCTGCTGTCGGGGATCGCCGGGGGGCTGGCGGGGTATCTGGGCGCGGCCGTGTCCGCCTCGGCCCCGAACCTTCCGACCGGACCGATCATCGTGCTGATCAGCTTCGCGCTCTTTGCGCTGTCGCTGTTGCTGGCGCCGGCGCGCGGGGTCTTGGCGGCGGTGCTGCGTCACCGGCGGTTTCAGCGCCGCGTCCATGTCCGGCAGGGTCTGTTGGCCCTGGCGCAGGGGCAGGAAGTCTATGAGCCCTACACCCGGCGCCTGTTGCGCCGGGCCGGGCTGATGCGCGCCGACGGCGTGGCCACCGAAGCGGGCCGGGCGCGGGCCGCCAAGGCGTTGCGCGACGAAAGGCGCTGGGGCCTCGTGCGCGCGGACCAGACGCACGAAGCCGCCGCGGCGCAATATGACGGCCTGCGCGACATCGAAACCGTCCTGACCCGCGATCAGATCGACGAGATCGACCGCCGGATCGGCCCCCCGCACGAGGTGCGCGCATGAGCGGCGAAGAATTCGTTCCCCTTTCCTTGACGCCGCTGCTGATCGGCATCTGCGCGGCGGTGGCCTGTGCGCTGCCGGGCAACTTCCTGCTGCTGCGCCGGCAGGCGCTGATCGGCGATGCGATCAGCCATGTGGTGCTGCCGGGCATCGTGGTGGCGTTTCTGCTGACCGGGGTGATCTCGACTTGGCCGATGATGCTGGGCGCGGCGGGCGCGGCCGCGGTGGCGGTGATTTTGATCGAGGCCATCCGACGGCTGGGCCGGATCGAGCCGGGCGCAGCGATGGGCGTTGTGTTCACCACCATGTTCGCCGCCGGTGTGCTGCTGCTGGAACAGACCGACACCTCGAGCGTGCATCTGGACGTGGAACATGCGCTCTACGGCAATCTGGAAAGCCTGATCTGGCTGGATGCAACGGGCTGGGCCTCACTGCTGGACCCTAAGGCGCTGGCCGGGCTGCCGCCGGAACTGCCGCGGATCGCGGTCACGCTGCTGGCCGTCGCGCTGTTCATTGGGCTGTTCTGGCGGCCGCTCAAGATTTCGACCTTCGACGAAGGATTTGCCCGCACGATCGGCATCCGCACCGGCGCGCTGGGCCTTGCGCTGGTGCTGGTCGCGGCGATCTCGGCGGTGGCGGCGTTCGACGCGGTGGGCTCGATCATCGTGATCGCGATGTTCATCTGCCCGCCCGCCGCCGCAAGGATGATGACCAACCGGCTCGAGGCGCAGATCGGCTGGAGCGTTCTGTTCGCGGTTCTGTCGGCGGTGATCGGCTATGTTCTGGCGGGCTATGGGCCGCTGTGGCTGGGTTGGGCCGATGCGGTCAGTGCCGCTGGCATGATCGCCACGGTCTCGGGCGTCATCCTGGTCCTGGCCGCTGCTTTCGGGCCATGCCGCGGACGGGCGGGGGCGCCGGGCACCGGTTGACCCCGCAGGTTTTCGCCGCCGCGACCCGCGCCGCTTCGGCCAAACTTCGCCGAGACCGGGCGGGCCGGAAATCAGGGCGCGCTTTGTGCGGCGCATCGTGCTAGAACCCCGGCCATTGCAAAATGCACGACCACCACTCACCACGGGTCGTCCGGGCAGTCATTGTGATACAGGCAACCTGTCGAGCTTGCCGTTTTCGATGGCCCGGACGATCCGGCCCCTTCTCCTGAATTTGCTCAAACCTGTGGTAGAATCGCGCGCGGCCGTGCTAGGTCTAGCGGTATGGCGCAGGCAAACCCCAATATCAGCGAAAATCGCCCCGTAATCCGGCAACTCGACGAGGCCGCGATCAACCGTATCGCCGCCGGTGAAGTGGTCGAACGTCCGGCCTCGGCCGTCAAGGAGCTGGTGGAGAACGCCATCGACGCAGGCGCCACCCGGATCGCCATCGACATCGCCGATGGCGGCAAGACCTTGATTCGCGTCACCGACGACGGATGCGGCATCGCGCCCGAGGATCTGCCGCTGGCCCTGTCGCGCCACGCGACCTCCAAGATCGACGGGTCGGACCTGCTCAACATCCACACCTTCGGGTTCCGGGGCGAGGCGCTGCCCTCGCTGGGGGCGGTGGGGCGTCTGACCATCACCAGCCGCGCGCCGGGGGCCGAGGCGGCCCAGATCCGCGTCGCCGGCGGCAAGATGGAACCGGTGAAACCCGCCGCCCTGCGCACCGGCACCGTGGTCGAGCTGCGCGACCTGTTCTATGCCACGCCCGCGCGGCTGAAATTCATGCGCACCGACCGGGCCGAGGCGCAGGCGATCTCGGACACGGTCAAGCGGCTGGCCATGGCGGAACCCTCCATCACCTTCACCCTGCGCGATGTCTCGGGCGGGGGCGAGGGGCGCGTGGTGTTCCGCGCCGACCGCGAGAACGGAGACCTGTTCGACGCGCTGCACGCCCGTCTGGCCCGCATCCTGGGCCGCGAGTTCGCCGAGAATGCCTTACGGATCGACGCCACCCGCGAGGGGATTCGGCTCTATGGCTACGCCGCGCTGCCCACCTATTCGCGCGGGGCCGCGGTGGCGCAGTTCCTGTTCGTCAACGGCCGGCCGGTGCGCGACAAGATGCTGACCGGGGCCCTGCGCGCGGCCTATTTCGATTTCCTCAGCCGCGACCGGCACCCGGCGGCGGCGCTGTTCGTCGACTGCGAGCCGACTCTGGTCGACGTGAACGTGCACCCGGCGAAATCCGAGGTGCGCTTCCGCGATCCCGGCGTGGCGCGCGGGCTGATCGTCTCGAGCCTGCGTCACGCGCTGGCCGAGGCGGGGCACCGCGCCTCGACCACCGTGGCCAACGCGACGCTGGGCGCGATGCGGCCCGAGCCGGCCCCGGCGGCGCCCGCGCGGGTCTATCAGATGGACCGGCCCTCGCCCGCGGCGCGGGCCATGGCCTATCAGGCGCAGGCGCCCGGCTTTGCCGATCTGGCCAATGCCTACAGCGGCAGCGTGGTCGAACCGGTGGCCGAACCCGCCTCTGCGCAGCCCGACCAGACGCCGCCCGAACATCTGCCCCTGGGGGCCGCGCGCGGTCAGGTGCATGAAAACTACATCATCGCCCAGACCGCGGACGGCATGGTGATCGTGGACCAGCACGCCGCGCATGAACGGCTGGTCTATGAGAAACTCAAGAAGCAGATCGCCGAGAACGGCGTGGCCGCACAGGCGCTGCTGATCCCCGAGATCGTGGAACTCTCCGAGGGCGACTGCGCCCGCCTGCTCGCGGTGGCCGATGACCTGTCGCGCCTCGGCCTGACCATCGAGCCCTTCGGCGGCGGCGCGGTGGCGGTGCGCGAAACCCCGGCCATTTTGGGCGAGGTCAACGCGCGAGCGATGATCCTGGATATTCTGGACGAACTGGCCGATCAGGGCGAAAGCCAGACGGTGCAGGCACGGATCGAGGCGATCCTCAGCCGGGTGGCCTGCCATGGCTCGGTCCGCTCGGGCCGCCGGATGCGCGCCGAAGAGATGAACGCCCTGCTGCGCGAGATGGAGGCCACGCCCCATTCCGGCCAGTGCAACCACGGGCGGCCCACTTACGTGGAACTGAAGCTGAGCGATATCGAAAGGTTGTTCGGCCGCAGTTGATCCGGCCGCCGGTCGGCGATAGAAAAGAAGAAACAAAACAAGAACGCGCAGGTTGAGATGATCGAGATTGCAGGCACCCGATATTCGCTGGAAGACCCCATGGTGATGGCCGCCCTGATCGGGGCGGGGGTGGTTCTGCTGATCCTCGTCCTGCTGTTTCTGGCCCTTCGCGCGGCCAACCGCTCGGCCCGGATGGCCGAGCCGCTGGCCCGGCAGCTGGCCTATCTGGGCCAGCATGTGCAGCAGTTGGGGCAGGGGCAGGAGCAATTACGCGGCGGGTTGCAGCATGTCTCGGACACGCAGGCCAATGCGCAGGTGCAGGTGATCCAGACGGTCGAGGCGCGGCTGTCGGCGGTGCAGCAGCAGATGAACGACCGGCTCGCCGACAACGCCATGAAATCCGCCCGCGCACTGGCCGAGATGCAGGAGCGGATGAAGGAAACCCTGCACGGCACGTCGAAACAGACCGCGACCTCGCTGACCCAGTTGCAAGAGCGTCTGGCCGCCATCGACAAGGCGCAGGACAACATCACCAAGCTGTCGGGCGACGTGCTGTCGCTGCAGGACATCCTGTCGAACAAGCAGACCCGCGGTGCCTTCGGCGAGATCCAGTTGAACGACATCGTGTCCAAGGCGCTGCCCTCGGACAGCTATGTGCTGCAGGCCACCCTGTCGAATGGCAGACGCGCCGACTGTCTGATCCGCCTGCCCAACCCGCCGGGGCCCATCGTGATCGACAGCAAGTTCCCGCTGGAGGCCTATGAGGCGCTGGTGGGCGCGGGCAATGACATGGAGTTGAAGGCGGCGGTGCAGATGTTCCGCAGCACGGTGCGCAAGCACATCACGGACATCTCGACGAAATACATCCTGGACGGCGAAACCGCCGACGGGGCGCTGATGTTCCTGCCCTCCGAGGCGGTCTATGCCGAGCTGCACGCCAAGTTCCCCGAACTGGTGCAGGAGAGTTTCTCGAAACGGGTCTGGATCGTCTCGCCCACCACCTGCATGGCCACTCTGAACACGATGCGGGCGATCCTCAAGGACGCGCGGATGCGCGAACAGGCGGGCGCGATCCGCAAGGAACTGGGCTTGCTGCACAAGGATGTGGAGCGTCTGGGCGACCGGGTGGCCAACCTGGACCGGCATTTCGGTCAGGCGGCCAAGGATATCTCGGAAATCAAGATCAGCGCCGAAAAGGCGGGTCGCCGGGCGCAGCGGCTGGACAATTTCGATTTCGAGGAACTGGCCCCGGAGGACCGCGCCAACGTGGTGCCGCTGGGCAAGTCCGAGGGCTGAGGCCTACTGGATCGACAGGTCCAGATTGTAGCCGACGGTCTTGCCGGTATCCCGGTCATTGCCCATCAGCTAGACGCGGATGGTATAATCTCCGTCCTCGGGCAGGGTGATGCGGGCTGTGTTGCCGTCGATCGAGCCGTTGTAGATCGCGACACCGTCGCTGCCCGGCGGCAGGATATTGAAATAGATCACGCCGTTGCCGTTGGTATCGCTGACCTGAAGTTCGGCGAACAGTTCCTGCGCGCCCTTCGCACCCAGCACATAGTCGAAATATTCATCACCCGTGATGGTGCCGTTGACCATGGTGCCGAAATTTCCAGGCTGGAACTTCACCTCGGCCTTCCTTTGGGCCAAGGCCGGAACGGCCACAACGGCCATGAACAGGGCTGCGAGAGCTTGTTTCAACATTCTGCATATCCTCCCGGTGATTTCCGGATCCAAGCCTTGCACACCCGATGGATCGGTCAGATTCGCAGGAAGGGCTGCACCAAACGTGGGATCAGGCCGTTGAACTTCAGCGGAGCGTCGGTCACGGCCAGGCAGATGCAGTCTTCGGACATGTCGGCCACGGGCGTGTGTTCCAGATCCTCGTCTGCAATCTCGACATCGCCGCGGGCGAAATGATCCACCTCGTCGGAAAACGCGCCTTGCAAGACCATGGTCAGTTCGATGCCCTTGTGGCCGTGATCCGGCACCGCCGCACCGGCCGGGATGAACAGCAACCGGGCGGTTGCTTCCTTCGTGGTCGGCAGGATGGCTTGCTTGACCCCCATGCCGATCGGTTTCCAGCGGATGCTGTGCACGTCGCCGCCCACGTAATCCTGCAACGGGGCGGGCAGAACACTGCAGGCCTGGCGCTTGGGTTTCGCCGCAGGGGCGTTCTGGGCGATCAGCGCCATGGTCGCCGCCAGCGAATCCCGGCTCATCGCCACCGTGTCGTCCTGATCTTCCAGCAGATGCCCGCCGACGGCCTCGTAGCTTTCCGCGCGCGCGCGGCAATGGTCGCACAGTGAGATGTGCGTGGCGACCATCAGGTCAAATGCCTCGGGCAGGGCGCCCGCGGCATAGGCCATCAGAAGATCGTCCGTCAGGTGGTGTTTGATCGCGTTGCTCATCTTTGTCATCTCAGTTCATCGCATGGCGCAGACGGTCCAGCGCCAGCCGTATTCTCGACTTGATCGTGCCCAGCGGCAAACCCGTCTGCGCGGCAATCTCGCGGTGGCTCAGGTCTCCGAAATAGGCCTTCACGATCAGTTCCCTTTGCGCCTCGGGCAGCGCGCGCAGGGCCGTGCGCAACTGCGCCGTTTCCTGCTGCATCGCAACCACGTCCGCCTGTTCGGGCTCTGCTTCGGGTCCCCAGGTCAGGTCTTCAGGTTCGGGGCGCCGTTGTTTGCGCAGCGCGTCGATGCGTTTGTTCCGCGCGATCGTGAAGACCCATGTGGATACCGTCGCCCGCGTCGGGTCGAACAGATGGGCCTTGTGCCACAGCGTCGCCATCACCTCCTGCGCGCATTCCTCGGCCAGAGCGGCGTCGGACCCCGAGCGGATCAGGAACGCCTTGACCCTTGGAGCAAAGTGCTGGAACAGCTCGGCAAAGGCCGCCTGATCCTGCGCCTCGCGGATGCGTTTCACGTGGTCGACCCACGGGCACCGCGCTGCGCCATTCGATTGTGTTCCGTTCACCGAACTTCCCTTGGTTCGTTTGCTGCCGCCGTGGGCGCGCCGCGGCGCGGTTCCTGCCGCGGCACTGTCCAAATCAACGGTGTCGATCTCGGTAAACATAACCGCATTACGACGCTCGGCCCAAGCTGGATCACAGGAAACGGGATTTTTGATCCGAATACGGATAATTTTCGTACACAAACTAACGGCCGCACGAAAAGCCGTGCGGCCTCAAGCAGTTGAATACGGCACCGGTTCATGACTTCGATCGACTTCGTCCCCGCCCACACCTTTCACGGCAGGAAAGGTGCCATCCAGAACGCCTTTCGCTATTCGGTCGACTACATTCTGTTCGATCCCGAAGCCCGGCCGCGGACGCCGCTTCTGTTCTCGGTGGACCGCGCCAACATCACCAATTGGCGCACCCGCGACCACGGCGGCCTGCCGGGGCGGGGCAGCGGGGCCGCCTGGCTGCGCGCGCGCCTGCGCGAGATGGACATCCCGCAGCCCGCCCGGATCGCCCTGCTGACGCAACCCAGGGTCTTTGGCCATGTGTTCAACCCGGTCAGTTTCTGGTTCTGCCTCGATGACGCGGACCAACCCTATGCAGTCGTGGCCGAGGTCACGAATACCCACGGCACGCGCCACAGCTATGTCTGCCACAAGCCCGGATTCACACCGATCGGGCCATCGGATCGCATCCGGGCAGAGAAGCGCATGCATGTGTCCCCGTTCCAGAAGATCGAGGGGACATATACCTTCCGCTTCGATTTCCGGCCCGACCGGGTTGGCGTTTGGATCGACTATGGGCGCGATGGGGGCGGGCTGATTGCCACGCTTACCGGCCCGCGCCGGGCGCTCACCAACCGGGCGATCCTGTGGTCGTTGCTTCGGCGGCCATTCGGGGCCCGGCGTGCGGTGTTTCTGATCCACTGGCAGGCGCTCAGGCTGTGGGTCAGGAAAGCGCCCTTCCTGCCGTTCCGCACCGCGCCGGTGCCGGCCGAGCCCGTGTCGCGGACGCACGAGTGACCGGCGCAATTTGCGCAAGATCAAGGACGACGCCCGGTGCCGATGGTTCAGATGGGTGCAGACGCGGACAGAGGAGTTGACACCGATGCTGGAAATCTCGCCCAGAAAAGTGGCTCAGGTTGCCCTGATGGGGCGCGAACTGGACCGGGCCGAAGGCGAATTGCGCGCCTTCATCGACCGGATGAGCGAGGACGAACAGGCCGAACTGGTGGCGATCATGTGGATCGGCCGCGAAAGCTTTTTCCCCGAGGACCTGGCCGAGGCGATTGCGACGGCCAAGGCCGAGGCCTCGACCCCCTGCGCCGACTACCTGATCGGCACGCCGCACCTGTCGGATCATCTGGAGAACGGTCTGGACGCGCTGGGGATTTCCGCCGAGGACGTGGAAAACGATCTGATGTGAGCGTGTCAGCGAGGGGCCAGCCCCTCGTGCCCCCGGAGTATTTTCGAAAAGAAGAAGAACAGGGCGCGGCGGGTTCCCCGCGCCCTTTGATCTGTCAGGCGGTGTGATCGACCACCTGCAGGTGCTGCGCCAGCGTGTCGATCTCGGCCATCCAGTCCTTTACCAGTTTCGGGTCGCTGGGGGCGGCGTGAACCCCGGCGGGGATGGCGCGGTTCAGAACCGCCTCGACCGCCAGCGAGACCGGGATCGAGACGAGGCGGGCCATGGCGCTGCCTCGCGCGTCGCCCCAGGCGTCCATCACGTAGGTCTTGTGCCAGACCGGCCTGCCGTCTTTCTCGGCCTTCAGGCCGACGCACAGCACCACCCGGTCCGGCTCGCCCTCTTCATAGGCGTTTTCGGCCCAGAACCGGTCGGACATTTCCTTCAGCCGCTCCTCGCCCTCGGGCCCTTCCAGCGTTTCGATCTCGCGGAACACGTCCGCCCAGGCATCCGACCAGCCGTTCAGCCGCAGGGTGCCGCGGACGAATTCCTTGACCGGCCAGTGCTCCTCGAAATGGTACTGCTGCATGAAGGGGATCGAGTCGCGGTTCGGATAGACCTCGAAGCTTTCGGGCGTGGGCAGCGGCGCGACATAGGTGCTGATCGCGTCCCAGGGCCGGGCCACGTCCAGCGGGGCATAGTCGCGGATCGACCGCGAGGGCGAGCGCAGCGCCTTGAGCACGCCCAGGGGCGACCAGCTGAACTTGTAGCGGAACGGGTTGGGGTTCTTGGGGATGCCGCCGCAATAGGAAATGAAGCTGAGGTGGTTGTCCGGGTCGAAGGCGTCGGAGGCGCGGTAGTCGTCCACCAGCGCGTGGGCCATCAGGTGGTCGATGCCGGGGTCCAGCCCGACCTCGTTGACCAGCGCGACGCCCGCCTCGCGGGCCTTGTCGTCCAGCGCGCGCATCTCGGGCGCGATGTAGGAGGACGAGACGAAATGCGCGCCCTTCTCGATTGCCAGTTCCGCCAGCGGCACGTGCCAGTCGCCCGGCAGCATCGAGACGATCACGTCGCCCTTTTCAAGCACCGCGCCCAGGGCGTCGATGTCGAAGGCCTGGATGTCGTCGGTCAGATCGCCGACCTCGGCGCGGGCCTTTTCGACGGTCCGGTTCCAGACGGTGACCTTGTGGCCGCGTTCGATCAGGCGGCGCAGGCCGGGGATGGCCGACAGGCCGGTGCCACACCAGTGAATCGTCATGGCTCAGATCCTTTCGATATGGGATTTGAAGGTGTCCTCGGCCCGCGCCCAAACGCCCGAGGTCAGGTCGGTCAGGGTCAGCAGCGAGGGCAGAAGCTGCGCGGCGTAGTCCTGCGAGCTTTCGACCGGCAGCATCGAGGGCAGGTTGTCGATGGCCATCACGTCCAGCACCGGGTCGGTGGCCACGCGCAGGGCGGGTTCTTCCCAGGTGGTGGCGCGGTCATAGACCGGCACCGGGTTGTAGTCGCTGTCGGGGTCGCAGGCCACGTCGCCGATGGCGGTCAGCTGGCGCGGGGCATTCAGCGCCTCGCGCGGGACAAAGACCGGGGTGCCGGGGCGGGCGAAGATGCAGTTGAGGAAGATGTCGTGTTCCAGGATTTCCGGGAACGGCCCGCCAAGGGCGGTTTCCGCCATGTCCCACTTGGTCACCTCGACGCCCATCGCCTCGCACAGGTCGGAGGCGCCGGTGCCCACGCGGCCCAAGGCGCCGATGACAATTGCACGGGGGCGGGGCGCTCCGGTGGCGTCCAGCTCGGCCAGCAACTCGGCGTTCAGTGCGTCCTTGCCGGGATAGACCCCGACGGGGCCGCAGATCTCGCCGCGCTGCTGCGCCGCCCAGGTCTTGAGCGTCACCGCCGCGCCCGCGTAGCCCGCCCAATAGCCAAAGGCCGCGACGCGCCGTCCATTCTCGTCCACCAGGTATTCCAGATCATACAGCGTGCCGCCGCCGGCCTTGAACCGTTCCAGCAGCTTGCGGCCCGAATGCTGGCCCTTGAAGGCATGGCCGAACATGATGTGTCGATGCGGCAGCGGCGTGCCGTCCTCGGGCAGTTCCTTGAGGCCGAAGATGATCGCATCCGGCGGCGCCTCCGGCCACGAGTTTTCCGGCGCGATTTCGCAGCCCGCCGCGCGGTAGCCGTCGATCGGGATGGCGCGGACATGGCTTTCTTCGACCGTCACGCGGATGCCGGCCGCGATCAGTTGCGCCGCGCCTTCGGGCGTCAGCCCCACCCGTTCCTCGTTCGGGCGCTGTTCGGCCCGGACCCAGAGATGTGTCATCTGTTCTTCCTGTTATCCCAGCATCCCGGCGGCCCGAACCGCCCTGACGGATGCGCGTGCTTCCATCGCGTCGCGAAACGCGACGATCTTGGGAAAGGCCGAAACGTCGACCCCGTCCCCCTCGAGCCAGCTGCACACCACGTAAAGATACGGGTCGGCAAGGCTGAACCTTTCGCCCAGCACGAACGGGCCGCGCAGGCCGTTCGCCTCGATATACTTGCAGGATGCGGTCATGGTCTGTGGCACCTTGGCCGCCATGTCCTTCCAGCTGGATTTCCTGTCGGCCCAGCGGTGCCCACGCATCTTGTGCGCATGGTTCACATGCATGGTCGAGGCCAGGTAATACATCACCTCGCGCATCCGCGCCGCCAGCAGCGGGTCGTCGGGGACAAGCCCGGCCTCGGGGGCCTTGGCGGCGATGAATTCCAGCAGGGCGCCGGTTTCGGTCAGAATCCCGCCCTCGACCACCAGCGCGGGCACGCGCCCCTTGGGGTTGATCTGCCTGTAGGCTGCCGTCGTCTGCTCGCCCGCGGCGAAATCCACCCTGATCGCCTCATAGTGCAGCGCGGCCTCTTCCAGGGTGATGGCGGTCGCAACCGATATGGTGTTGGGCGCATAATACAGCTGCATCGGCGGCTCCGTCGGGCTGGGCGGTTACAGATGCGTCTGGGCGAACTGCCGGTCGGGCGCTTCCAGATGCGGGACTGCGTTGAACAGAACGGGGCTCAGATCGGCCCCGATCGGGTGCAGACGATGCAACGAGGTGTTCATGATGGCAAGGGCCACCCGCGCCATCGCCGGAATGTCCAGCCCCATCGCCTGCCGCACCGCCATCGAGATCAACCCGCCCGAGGTCACCACGATGGCCGGCCCGTCGCCGTTTCGGATTTCGCGCAGAGCATCCGAGACGCGGGATTCGAACTGTTCGAATGTTTCCGGCGCATCCTTGATATCGCCCCGCGCCCAGGCCTCGAAGGTCTGCGGCAGGTGCCGGACAAAGCCCTCGCGGTCGGTCGGGATCGCCACGCCGTGCTGGTCCTCGAACAGTTTGGCGAGGGTGAAATACTCGATCTCGTTCAGGCGCGGGTCGCGGACCGGATCCGGCAGGCCCATGCTGGCAGCCGTTTCCAGGTGGCGGGTCAGGGTACCGCAGAACACGCGCGGATGATGCGCCCGCGTGTCCTGCAGATAAGCACCCAGCCACCGGGCCTGCTGATGGCCCAGCGGGCTGAGCTTGTCGTAGCTGTCTTCGTCGCGCGCGGCGGTGTTGGCCTGTCCGTGCCGGACCAATGTGATGTATGACATGTGCGTCCCTCTTGCTGCGAAGTCTTAGGGCAGGTTTCCGCAGGGGGCCAGAGGCGTTCGACCGGCAGGGCCGTAAATCTCGCGATCAAGACACAGGCGGCCCGGGTCAATTCGCGTGTTGCTTAACGGAAAAAAGTTTCCTATAGGAACATTGGCTGCCGTATGCGGCCGTATACCTCTTGTCTTGCATCGCGATTTGGGCCGCAATGACCGCCACCCGATTGACGCCACCACTGATCCGGTCTCACCCACAGGAATGGGGCTCCTGCGTCGCGGTTATTGGGCTAGGATGGGGCCGACTCGATTTCGCCTGCCCTTCCGGTGCGACTCAGCCCCTGCGGGCTCATCCAAGGAAAGGTCATTGAAATGACAGACACGCTCCGCCGCACGCCGCTGCATGCACTTCATGTTGAATTGGGTGGCAAGCTGGTTGATTTTGCGGGCTGGGAGATGCCCGTTCAGTATCCTTTGGGGATCAT
>NZ_FQVK01000002.1 GCF_900129345.1 Ruegeria intermedia
CAGATGTCGATCGTGTCGTTCATCCGGTTCAGGCAGCGCAGGAACGTGGACTTGCCGCAGCCCGACGGCCCGATGAAGGCCGTGACCGTCTTGTCTCCGATTTCGACGTTCACGTCCTTGATGGAATGCGTGTCGCCATAGTGGACGTTGACGTCCCGTGCCGAGATCTTGATCGTTTTTTCGCCCACTTCCTGCTCCGCTCGCGCCAGTTCGTCCGGTTGCTGCAGGTAAAGACGCGCATTGCCGAAAAGGCGCCCCCCGCAACCGGGCCATCGCATGCCGGGCGGTCAAAGGTCAAGCTTTGCCGCTTGTGCGCGGATCGGAACGATCACAGCGGCAGAATGACCGTAAACACCGCGCCCTTGCCCAGATCGCTCTCGACCCGCAGCCGGCCCCGATGCCGGTTGACGATATGTTTCACGATGGCCAGGCCCAGGCCCGTGCCGCCCAGTTGCCGCGACCGGTGGCTGTCGGCGCGATAGAACCGCTCGGTCAGGCGCGGCAGGTGTATCGGGTCGATCCCCGGGCCCTTGTCGATGACCTGAACCCGAACCGCAGCGCCGCGGACGGCCGGATCGCGCTCGGCTACCGAAACCCGCAGCTCGACGCTGCCGCCGCTGCCGCCGTACTTGATCGCGTTCTCGACCAGATTCGTGAACACCTGCCGCAACTGGTCGGCGTCTCCGGGCAGGTGCACCGGCGCCTCGGGCGCCGTCAGAGCCAGCGTCACGTCCGCGCTCTCGGCCAGGGGGCGCAGAGTGGCCAGGGTGGACTCCAGCACTTCGGTCAGGTCCAGCCGTTCCGTCGGGCGCACCCTCTCTTCGCTTTCGACCCGGTTCAACGACAGCAAGTCCCCGACCAGCCGGTTCATGCGGCTGGCCTCGTCGGCCATGATCTGCAGGAACCTGTCCCGCGCGGCAGGGTCGTCGCGGGCCGGGCCGCGCAGCGTTTCGATGAACCCCATCAGGGCCGTCAGCGGCGTGCGCAGCTCGTGGCTGACATTGGCCACGAAATCCCGGCGCATCTGCCGCGCCTGTTCCAGATGGGTCACGTCCATGAAACTGGCCAGAACAGCACCGGCCGACACAGCGCCGACACCATCAATGTAACGGCAGTGGACCTGAAAGGTAGTGTCCTGCGCCCCGTCATTGGCCAGGTGCCGCGCGGTGGCCGATCCCTTGGCGCGCAGGCTCTTTTCGATCGCTTCGACGACCGGCGGCTGGCGCAGGATCGTGGCGAAATGCCGGTTGTCGAGATTGCGCCCCAACAGGGTTCTGGCCTCGGCGTTCGCGGCGATGATCCGCTCGGTCTGGTCGATCACAAGCGCTGGCATCGGCACGGCCGAAACGAATTCGGCAAGGTTGGCGTCGGACATGAATGGCCCCTTGCGTCTAGTCCCCGACACGCACGGGTTTCAGGCCGTCGCGGAATTTGCGCATGTTGTCCTGATAGTGCAACGCGCTGAGCGTGATCTGCTGCGCGGCTGCCGCGTCCAGTTCGCGCACCACTTTGCCGGGCGCGCCCATGACCAGCGAATTGTCCGGGATTTCCTTGCCTTCGGTGATCAGGGCGCCGGCCCCGATCAGGCAGTTCCGCCCGATCCTGGCGCCATTCAGTACGATCGCCCCCATTCCGATCAGGCTGTTGTCGCCGATCGTGCAGCCGTGCAGCATGACCTTGTGGCCGATCGTGCAATTCTTGCCGATGGTCAGGGGGAACCCGGCATCGATATGCATCACGCAGTTTTCCTGCACGTTGCTGCCCTGCCCCACGCGGATTTCCTCGTGATCGGCACGGATCGTGCAGCCAAACCAGACCGAGGCGCCCTGTTCCAGCACCACCTTGCCGATCAGGTTGGCATCGGGGGCAACCCAGGTGTCCTCGTGGATTTGCGGGGCGTGATCGCCCAATGCATAGATCGTCATTTCATGCTCTCAAATTCTTGTTGCAGGGCGCGGACATGCTCTTGCAGTTTGGGTTGCTGGATCCGCCGCATTCGCTCGGCGCTGACGATGGTTTTCAGCTTGTCCTCGGTCGCATCCAGATCGTCGTTGATCAGGACATAGTCGTAATAGCCCCAGTGGCTGATCTCGTCCCAGCTTTTCATCATGCGCTTGGCGATCACCTCGGGCGCGTCCTGCCCGCGCGTCTCCAACCTGCGGCGCAGTTCCTTGATCGAGGGCGGCAGGATGAAGATCGACAGCGCGTGCTTGCCCAGTTCCGAGTTGCGGATCTGCACCTCGCCCTGCCAGTCCACGTCGAACAGCACGTCCCGGCCGCTTTGAATCGCGTCGCGCACCGGGCCGGCGGGCGAGCCGTAGAAATTGCCGAAGACATGCGCGTGTTCCAGCATCTGTCCGCTGGCGACCTGCTGGCGAAACTCGTCCTCGGACAGAAAGCAGTAATCCTTCCCGTGAACCTCGCCCGGGCGGGGCTTGCGCGTCGTCGCCGAAACCGAGAACTGAAGACCGGGGTCCCAGTTCATCAGCCGATGGGCCAGCGTCGATTTACCCGCGCCCGAAGGCGATGACAGAATGATGAGAAGGCCCCGGCGATCCGCCATCTGTGATTGTCCTTGTCTATTCAACGTTTTGTACCTGTTCGCGCAACTGGTATATCACCGCCTTCAACTCCAGGCCAACCGCCGTCAGTTCGGCGTTCTGCGATTTGGAGCACAAAGTGTTGGCCTCGCGGTTGAACTCCTGCGCCAGAAAATCCAGCTTGCGGCCCACCGGGCCGTCCTGCGCCAGCAGCGCCCGTGCCGCGGCGACATGGGCGGTCAGCCGGTCGAGCTCTTCGGTGATGTCGGATTTCACGGCGATCAGCGCCAGTTCCTGGGCCACGCGGTCCGGGTCGGCGCCCTGGGCGTTGTCCAGAACCCGGGCCAGGTTCTGACGCAGCGCATCGGCCATCGCGTCGGCGCGGGCCTGCGCCAGATCGACGGCCTGCGCGGTCAGCGCCTCGATCCGGTCCAGATGGTCGGCCAGAACCGCAGCCAGGGCCTCGCCTTCGGTCCTGCGCATCTCGATGAAATCCGCCAGCAGGTTTCCGAACGCGGCCTTCAGCGCCTCGACCAGCGGCGCCGGGTCGTCGTCTTCGGCGCCGGTCTCCAGCATCCCTTTCAACGCCAGCAGGTCGCCCGCCCGCGTAGGGGCCAGAGAAACGCCCTGTTGCGCCGCCAGTTCCTCGGCCCGGGCAACCGCGGACAGCGCCGCACGCATCGCCGGTTCGTTCAGGCTCAGGTCGGTGGCCGTTTCCTGCCGCGTGATCCGCAGGGTCAGCGTTACGTTGCCGCGGCCGATCATGCGCGACAGCTCGGCCCGCAGCGCCGCTTCGAGCCCGGTCAGCCACTCGGGCACCCGCAGCCGCATGTCCAGCCCCTTGCCGTTCACGCTGCGCAGTTCCCAACTCCAGCCATGCGGCCCGCAGGCCCCCTTGCCCGAAGCAAAACCCGTCATGGATTTGATCATGCCTGCCCTTTCCGACTGTCGCCCTGCGCTGCTGCACCTAATGCCATCGCGCCGGTCAGGGCAAGAGTTTGCTTATGGCGCACTTCATCCGGGCAAGTTAACCATTCGTTAAAGATTTGCTCCAATTTTATGTAAACCCGTGTCAATCTGTCAGTCACAAGGACAGGTCGGTTGCAGTTGGCCGCAGCGCCGCAGCAGACCAAAGGGCGGCCATTCGACACGAGGTGATGAAATGAAAACCTTCTTCGGGAACGGTTCCGGGCCGAAACTTGGAAAGATCATCGCAATGGACCGCTTTGACAGTGGGCGCAGTCTGTCGCCGATCCGTCAGGCAGAATCTTACTGGACCGCGCTGCTGGGCGACGACGGGGTTCCCCGGAGGTCGCAGATCGATCCGCGCGGACTGGAAAACATTCTGGAATACACGTTCATCCTGGAACGCATCGCGCCCGGTCTGGCCCGGTTCCGGCTGGCCGGCAGCCATCTGAGCAAGATCGCCGGCATGGAAGTACGCGGCATGCCGTTGACCGCGTTCTTCGATCCTTCGTCGCGCGACCGGATCACCGAAGAACTGGAGAAGGTTTTCTCCGAGCCAGCGATCGGAGAGTTCACCCTGGTTTCGAAGGGCAAGCTGGGTCGGGTCCGGCTCGAGGCGCGGATGATCCTGCTGCCTCTGCGCAGCGATCTGGGCGATGTCAGCCGGATTCTTGGCGTTCTGGTCAGCGATGGCGTGATCGGCACGACGCCCCGCCGTTTTACGATCGACTCCAGCCAGGTCCGGCCGTTGGTCGCGGTTCAACGGCAGGCCGAACACCCCCGTCTCGAGTCCGGGTTTGCCGAGGATCAGGCCGAGTTCAAGGGCCCATCTGGCCATCTGAAGCTGGTCTATTCCCGAGACGATTGAACCCTGTTCGATCGAACGAAAAACGGCGGGCCTCGGCCCGCCGCTCCCGTTTCGGAACAACCGCGATCAGCTGGCCGCGCGTTTCTTGCGTTCGCGGCGCAGGTTGGTCAGCTCTTCGGCCACAAGGAAGGCCAGCTCGAGCGACTGCGACGCGTTCAGGCGCGGGTCGCAGGCGGTGTGGTAGCGGTCCGACAGGTCCTCTTCGCTGACGGCGCGGACGCCGCCGGTGCATTCGGTCACGTCCAGGCCGGTCATCTCGAAATGCACGCCGCCGGGGATCGTGCCCTCGGCCTGATGCACGCCGAAGAAATCCCGCACCTCGCGCAGGACCGATTCGAACGGCCGGGTCTTGTAGCCGGTGGCCGACTTGATCGTGTTGCCGTGCATCGGGTCGCAGACCCAGGTCACCTTGGCGCCCTCTTCCTTGACGGCCTTGATCAGACGCGGCAGATGCTCGCCCGCCTTGCCCGCGCCGAAACGCGCGATCAGGGTCAGGCGGCCTTCCTCGTTGTCCGGGTTCAGCTTGGACATCAGAACCTTGAGGTCCTCAGCCGTTGTCGTCGGGCCGCATTTCAGACCGATCGGGTTCAGCACGCCGCGGCAGAATTCGACATGCGCGCCGTCGGGCTGGCGGGTGCGGTCGCCGATCCAGATCATGTGGCCCGAGCCGGCCAGCCACTTGCCCGAAGTCGAATCCAGCCGTGTCAGCGCCTCTTCGTATTCCAGCAACAGCCCTTCGTGGCTGGTGTAGAACTCGACGGTCGAGAATTCATGGGTGGTGTCGGCGGTGATTCCGGCGGCCTCCATGAAGTCGATCGTGTCCTGAATGCGGTCGGCGATCTCGGAGTATTTCTGCACGTCCTGTTCGTCGGTGAAGCCCAGCGTCCAGGAATGCACGCGGCTCATGTCGGCGAAGCCGCCGGTCGAGAACGCGCGCAGCAGGTTCAGCGTGGCCGCGGCCTGGGTATAGGCCTGCAACATCTTCTCGGGCTTGGGTTCGCGCGCCTCGGGGGTGAAGGCCAGCTCGTTGATGATGTCACCACGATAGCTGGGCAGCTCGACGCCGTCGATCACCTCGGTCGGGGCGCTGCGGGGTTTGGCGAACTGGCCGGCCATGCGACCCACCTTGATCACCGGAACCTTGGCGCCATAGGTCAGCACCATCGCCATCTGCAGCATCACCTTGAAGGTGTCACGGATCGCATCGGCGCTGAACTGGTCGAAGCTTTCGGCGCAATCCCCACCCTGCAGCAAAAAGGCCTCGCCGCGACCGGCGGCACCCAGATGTTGCTTGAGGCGCCGCGCCTCGCCTGCAAAGACCAGCGGGGGATACTGCGAAAGCTTGGCCTCGACCTTGGCCAAGGCGGCCTTGTCGGTATAGTCTGGCATCTGAACCCGCGGCTTGGTGCGCCAGTTCGATTTTTGCCACTCGGTCATAGCTTTGATCTCCGCTGATGTATTTCAGGTGGTCTCTATACAAAATCCACGGGCCAGAGACCATAACCGATTTGCGCCTCTTGACGTCGGAAACAAGCTTTGAGCATGGTGGCGGTCAAGTTCGCCGCAGGCCCTGCGCCTCGGCCCGCCGAATCAAGGACAGTTCGCCATGCAAGAGCAACGCCAAGTTGTCACCGTGGACAAGGATGCGGTTAAGCCGCGCAACTTCGTTTTTGTTCTGCTGGACAAGTTTTCCTTGCTGTCGTTCGCCTCGGCGCTCGACAGTCTGCGTATCGCGAACCGGATGGCGGACCGACAGATCTATGCCTGGACCCTGGCTGGCGAAGGCGGCGAGACTGTGCAATGCTCGGCCGGAACCACCTTTCAACTGGATCGCGATCTGGGCGAGTTGCAGCGCGATGACGTGATCATCGTCTGCGGCGGGGTCGATGTGCAGGCCGCCACGACCAAGAAAGTGTTGAACTGGCTGCGCCGCGAGGCCCGCAAGGGATTGCGGATCGGCGGGCTGTGCACCGCTGCCTATACCCTGGCCAAGGCCGGTCTGCTGGATGGCAAACGCGCCACGATCCACTGGGAAAACGCCGACAGTTTCGCCGAGGAATTCGACGAGGTCGAACTGACCAAATCGGTGTTTCTGATCGACGGCAACCGGATGACGACGGCGGGCGGCACCTCGTCGATCGATTTGATGCTGAAGCTGATCGCCGATGATTACGGTGAGGAACTGGCCAATGCGGTGGCCGACCAGATGATCTATTCCTCGATCCGCACCGATCAGGACACCCAGCGCCTGTCGACGCCCACACGGATCGGCGTACGCCACCCCAAGCTGAGCCAGGTCATCCTGATGATGGAAAAAAACATCGAGGAGCCGATCTCGCCCTCGATCCTGGCCAAGGAGGTCGGCATGTCCACCCGCCAACTCGAGCGGCTGTTCCGGCGGTACCTGAGCCGTTCGCCCAAGCGCTATTACATGGAACTGCGCCTGCACAAGGCGCGCAACCTGCTGATGCAGACCGACATGAGCGTGATCAACGTGGCCTTGGCCTGCGGTTTTGCCAGCCCCAGCCATTTCTCGAAATGCTACCGCGCGCATTACAACACCACGCCCTATCGCGAGCGTGGAACGCAGAGCGGACGGCTGTCGGTCTGACGCCTAGAACTTCGCCAGAATGGGCTCGGCGCGGGTGTTGATGCTGAACTGCAGAACCATCACGCCGTCGTCGCGTTGGTGCAGAAGGGCATAATAGTAGAGATAGCTGTTCTTGTCGTTCCAGTAGATCCGCATTTCCTGCGCGAACCCGTTCTCAAGCTCGACCCGTTTGGCCACGTCGGCATTGGTCAGGTAGTACGGAACACGGTCACGCAGCTGCCCTTGCAGGACTTGCATCTGCTGCGGCGTGTATTCGTCGGCGCCGCCCAACCGGCTGATGACGTTCGAAAACTCGCGGTTCTTCATCTTGGTGTCGACGAAGGCTTCATAATCGGCATAGGTCGAAAAGACCTCGTCGGCCGCGGCAGGAAGGGATGACAGGCAAAGGACAACGGCTGCGAGAAAGCGGAACATATCAATCCTCTTTGAAGTGTATCGCGACACCCCTAGGAGGATCTGGCGATCCTGTAAACCGCGCCCTGCCCGACCGAGATGAACCAGATCGCGCCATCCGGGGCCTGCACGATGTCGCGGACCCGTTCGATCTCGGGGCCTTTGATCTGCTCGACCTCGCGCAACGGGTTTCCGGACAGCCGCGCGATATAGTCGAATTTCAGCGAACCTACGAAAATGTCGCCCCTCCATTCAGGAAACATCCTGCCCGAATAGACCATCAAGCCCGACGGTGCGATCGACGGATCCCAGTACAGGCGCGGCTGTTCCATGCCGGGTCTGCTTGTTCCCTCACCGATTTTTCCCCTGAATAATGCGTGCCGTAGGAAATCACCGGCCAGCCGAAATTGGCGCCGGGCTTGACAAGGTTCACCTCGTCGCCGCCCTTGGCGCCATGTTCGGAAACCCACAAGCGGCCGCGTGTATCAATATCAGCGCCTTGCGGGTTGCGATGGCCATACGACCAGATCTCGGGGCGTACACCGGCCTGCCCGACAAAGGGGTTGTCAGCCGGGATCGAGCCATCCCGATTGACGCGGACGACGGTCCCCATGTGGGTCGCCAGATCCTGGGCGCTGGGCCGGTCTCCGCGGTCGCCCAGCGTGACGAACAGGGTGCCGTCTGGCGCCTCGACCACGCGCGATCCGAAATGACGCCCGCCCGAGCCGCCGGGGATGGCCTCGAAGATCACGCGCAGGTTGGTCAGACGGCGGCCGTCATCGGACAGGCGGGCCACGGCAAGCGCGGTCCCGGCGCCGCCGGGCTGAGGTTTGGAAAAGGTCAGAAAGATCTCGCGGCTGGTCGGGAAGTCGCGGGCCACGGTCACGTCCAGCAACCCGGCCTGCCCCTGCGCGGCGATCTTCGGCACACCCCGCACGCGCCGGGCCCGACCCTCGCGGGCCAGCAGCATGTCGCCGTCGCGCTCCGTCACCAGAAAGCTGCCGTCGGGCAGCAGCCCGATGGCCCACGGCGTGTCCAGCCCGCCCAGCATCCGGGTCACGGATACCGGGCCGAGCGATGTCCGCAAGCCGTCCGCCGCCCCAGCCACAGCCGATGCCATCAGCCAGAGAATCGCGAAAATCCGGGTCATGATGATGCCTCATAAGCTGCCTTGTCGGGCGATGGCCCGAACCAAGCCCATCAAATCAAATAGTGTTAACGCCACCAAAGGCACATCTTCGTTAGGACTTTTCTTTTTCCGACAGCTTGCCTAGGGTCGGGCCAGAACGACATCGTTCCAAACAGGGAGTAACCTTATGAAAAAGCTGCTTACTGCAACTGCAGCAACCGCATTGCTGGCCGGTGCCGCAATGGCCGAAGACGTCAAGCTGGGCATTCTGCTGGGCTTCACCGGGCCGATTGAATCGCTGGCCCCGGCCATGGGCGCGGGCGCCGAACTGGCAATCGCCGAAGTGTCCGAGTCCGGCAAGCTGCTGGATGGATCCACCGTCACCCCGATGCGCGCCGACACCGGCTGTATCGACAACGGTCTGGCCACCTCGAACGGTGAACGCCTGATCGCGGATGGCGTGGCCGGCATCATCGGCGGCGACTGCTCGGGCGTGACCGGCGCCGTTCTGCAGAACGTCGCCATTCCGAACGGCATGGTCATGATCTCGCCCTCGGCCACCTCGCCGGGCCTGTCGACCATGGAGGACAACGGCCTGTTCTTCCGCACCGCCCCGTCGGATGCGCGCGAAGGTCAGGTGATGGCCGACATCCTGAAGGATCGCGGCATCAACTCGATCGCCCTGACCTATACCAACAACGACTACGGCAAAGGTCTGGCCGACGCGATCCAGTCGTCGTTCGAGGCGGTGGGTGGTGAAGTGACCATCGTCGCCGCGCATGAAGACGGCAAGGCCGACTACTCGGCCGAAGTGGGCGCGCTGGCGTCGGCCGGTGGCGACATCCTGGTGGTTGCCGGGTATCTCGACCAGGGTGGTCTGGGCATCATCCAGTCGGCGCTGGACAGCGGCGCGTTCGACACGTTCGGCCTGCCTGGCGGCATGATCGGTGACTCGCTGCCCGCCAATGTCGGCCCCGACCTGAACGGCTCGTTCGGTCAGATCGCCGGTTCGGGCGGTGAAGGCGCCGAGAAGTATTTCGCCATGGCCGAAGCCGCCGGTTTCGACGGCTCGTCGCCCTACTCGCCCGAAAGCTATGACGCCGCCGCGCTGTTCATGCTGGCAATGCAGGCCGCGGGCTCGACCAATCCGGCCGACTATGCCGGCAAGGTGATGGAGGTCGCCAACGCCCCCGGCGAGAAGATCTATCCGGGTGAACTGGCCAAGGGTCTGGAACTGTTGGCCGCCGGTCAGGACATCGACTATGTCGGCGCCTCGGGCGTCGAGCTGATCGGACCGGGTGAAAGCGCCGGCTCGTACCGCGAGATCGAGGTTCAGGACGGCAAGAACGTGACCGTCAAGTTCCGTTGATCGGTCGGACGACCACTTGAGAGCAGACAGCCCGGGCCTTGTGTCCGGGCTGTTTCAATGACAAAAGGCGCCACCCTTTCGGGAATGGGGCAACAGGAAGAGCCGCGTATGCCGCGGACAGGGGAACACATGATCGTCGTCGAGGACGTGCACAAGCATTTCGGCGGTTTCCATGCGGTGGACGGGGCGTCGCTGGAAATCGAAAAAGGCTCGATTACCGGCCTGATCGGCCCGAACGGGGCTGGAAAAACCACTCTTTTCAACGTGATCGCGGGTGTTTTGCCACCGACCAGCGGCAAGGTCTGGATGGATGGCGAGGACATCACCGGCCTGCCCCCGCACGAGCTGTTCCACAAGGGCCTGCTGCGCACCTTCCAGATCGCGCACGAATTCTCGTCGATGACCTGCCGGGAGAACCTGATGATGGTGCCGGGCAACCAGTCGGGGGAATCGCTGTGGAACACCTGGTTCGGCCGCAAGCGGATCGCCGACGAGGAGCGCGCCCTGCGTGCCAAGGCGGACGAGGTGCTGGAGTTCCTGACCATCGAACATCTGGCCGATCACAAGGCGGGTCAGGTCTCGGGCGGCCAGAAAAAGCTGCTGGAACTGGGCCGCACGATGATGGTGGACGCCAAGATCGTGTTCCTGGACGAGGTCGGCGCCGGCGTGAACCGCACCCTGCTGATGACCATCGCCGACACGATCCTGCGCCTGAACAAAGAGCGCGGCTATACCTTCGTGGTGATCGAGCATGACATGGATTTCATCGGCAAGATCTGCGATCCGGTGATCTGCATGGCCGAGGGCAAGGTTCTGGCGCAGGGTACGCTGGACGAGATCAAGGCCAACGAGCACGTCATCGAGGCCTATCTGGGCACCGGCCTGAAGAACAAGGACAAGCTGGAGGCCGGGGCATGAGCGACAACCCCTACCAGGACGACAAGGGCAACAAGGACGCCTCGATCACCAATACCCGCGGCATGGGCACCATGACCCCGGCGCACCGTGTCAGCGGCAAGACCGAATATGTGGGCGGCGGCCCCTTCCTGATCGGCGACAGCATGACCGGCGGCTATGGCAAGGGCCCCGACATCCTGCACGATTGCACCATCTCGGTGGACAAGGGCGAAATCGCCGTGATCGTCGGCCCCAACGGCGCCGGCAAATCCACCGCCATGAAGGCGGTGTTCGGGATGCTGGATGTGCGCTCGGGCTCGGTGCGGCTGGATGGCGAGGACATCACCAACCTCAGCCCGCAGGACCGGGTGGTCAAGGGCATGGGCTTCGTGCCGCAGACCTCGAACATCTTCACCTCGATGACGGTTCAGGAAAACCTGGAAATGGGGGCCTTCATCCGCACCGACGATTTCTCGGACACGATGGAGCAGGTGTTCGAGCTGTTCCCGATCCTGCGGGACAAGCGCCACCAGCCCGCCGGTGAACTGTCGGGTGGTCAGCGGCAACAGGTGGCCGTGGGCCGGGCGCTGATGACCAAGCCCAAGGTGCTGATGCTGGACGAACCCACCGCGGGTGTCTCGCCGATCGTAATGGACGAGCTGTTCGACCGCATCATCGAAGTGTCGCGCACCGGTCTGCCGATTCTGATGGTGGAACAGAACGCCCGCCAGGCGCTCGAGATTGCCGACAAGGGCTATGTGCTGGTCCAGGGGCGCAACGCCTACACCGGAACCGGCAAGGAACTGCTGGCCGACCCCGAGGTGCGCAAGTCGTTTTTGGGTGGCTGATCGACGCATTCGAAAAGCCGGTTTTTCCATGGGGCCAGTCGGGATTCTCGGCTGGTCTTTTTGCTTGATCGCATTGCGAAGAAATGAAGGCCAGAACATGGCAGCCGATGTTCCCAACAAAACCACACGACAAACCGGGCCGAATTAGACAACTGGAAAACATCAATAATTTTCCCGCGACCCGTCGTGAAAAAAAGAGCGGAGAAAATAGCGGAATGCCAATCTGCTGCTGTAATCCGGTCAAACTTCGAAAATATCGCTGCGACCGAACCACTCCACCCCCCTTCGAAAAGCGCCCCTGCTGGGGCACAGGAATTGGAAGTCAAAAATGAAAAAATGGATGATCGCGGCCTTGACCGCGCAACTGGCAACCGGCGCTGTCGCGCAGCAACGCGAATTCGTGTGCATCTCGGACATTGATGGAACCGAATACCGGCTGACACGGCTTGAAGACGGGCAAAAGGGATCGGTCAAATTCGGTGACACGACCGGGGATGCCCAGGTGTTCCCAGGGTTGAACAACCTGACCTTCATCCTGGCGACCGAACAGCATGTCATGACGTTCTTCGTCAAAAGCCCGGATCTGTCCTACAACCTGTCCATTCGTCGCCCGGTCCTTCAAAACGACCGCGGGAAATGCACGGAAGCCGCCGCCTGAGCACCCCCTCAGCAGGCAGAGAGACCGCGCCGCCCCCCTTCGGCGCGGTCTTTTTCTTGCGGGAAATCCCCGGCGCCGCGGCACGAATGTCGGAACTCTGGCAAACCGCATAAAAACATGCGCAAAGCCGCAAAAATCATGTTCCAAATTGTTGAGTCTCGTGCCGCCGTCATGCCATAAAGCCGCACCCGGACAGTGAGAAAATACAATGGATCTACTGAACGCGCTTGTGGCGCTTGCGAACTTTGTGATCGTGCCCGCGGTTGCCTATGGCAGCCAGCTGGCCCTTGGGGCGCTGGGGGTCACCCTGATCTACGGCATCCTGCGGTTTTCCAACTTTGCCCATGGCGACACGATGGCCTTTGGCGCCATGATCGCCGTGCTGGTCACCTGGGGTTTCCAGGCCGCCGGGGTCACGTTCGGGCCATTGCCCACCGCGCTGCTGGCCCTGCCCTTTGCCATTCTGGGCTGCATCGCCCTTGTGCTGATCACCGACAGGCTGGTCTATCGCTTCTATCGTGACCAGAAGGCCAAGCCCGTCATCCTGGTGATCGTCTCCATGGGCGTCATGTTCATCCTGAACGGCTTGGTGCGCTTCATCATCGGCCCTGATGACCAGCGGTTTTCCGATGGCGCGCGGTTCCTGATTTCCGCGCGGGATTTCAAGGCTTTGACCGGATTGCGCGAAGGTCTGGCGATCAAGACCTCGCAAGGCATCACCGTAATCGTGGCCGTCGTCGCCGTGGCGCTGCTGTTCTGGTTCCTGAACAAGACCCGTACGGGCAAGTCGATGCGCGCCTATTCCGACAACGAGGATCTGGCACTGCTGTCCGGCATCAATCCCGAACGCGTGGTGATGATCACCTGGATCATCGTCGCCGCGCTGGCCACCACGGCGGGCGTACTGTACGGGCTGGACAAAAGCTTCAAGCCGTTCGTCTACTTCCAACTGCTGCTGCCGATCTTCGCCTCGGCCATCGTCGGCGGACTGGGCAACCCGATCGGCGCCATCGCCGGCGGCTTCATCATCGCCTTTTCCGAAGTGACCATCACCTATGCCTGGAAAAAGGTGCTGGTCTACTTGCTGCCGGACAGCCTCGAGCCGTCGGGTCTGGTGCAGCTGTTGTCAACTGATTACAAATTCGCGGTCAGCTTCGTCATTCTGCTGATCGTGCTGCTGTTCAAGCCCACGGGCCTGTTCAAGGGGAAAGCGGTATGAGCGAAACGGTCAAGAACACCCTGCTGTTTGCACTGGTCGGCGGGCTGATCCTGCTGACCGGCTTCATGCAAAGCTGGAATACGGCGATCCTGATCGTGAACATGGGCTTGATTTCTGCGATCATGGCGATCGGAGTGAACCTGCAATGGGGCTTTGCCGGTCTGTTCAACGTCGGCGTCATGGGTTTTGTCGCTTTGGGCGGGCTGGCGGTGGTGCTGGTCTCGACCCCGCCGACGCCCGGAGCCTGGACCGCCGGCGGGTACGGGATCTTGCTTGCGCTTCTGTTGGGTGCGGCCACCGTGGTTGCGGCGGTCATGGCGGCCAGGAAACTGCCCAAGGGGCGCACCCAGACGCTGGCGATCATCGCGATCCTCGTGGTCGGGTTCTTTGTGTACCGCGCCGTGTTCGACCCCAGCGTCGCAGCCGTCGAGGCCATCGACCCCGCAGTGGCCGGCAATATCGGCGGCCTGAACCTGCCGGTGCTTCTGGCCTGGCCCGCCGGTGGCCTTCTGGCCGCCGGAGCCGCATGGCTGATCGGCAAGACGGCCCTTGGGCTGCGTTCGGATTACCTGGCCATTGCCACGCTGGGCATCGCCGAAATCATCATCGCCATCATGAAGAACGAGGACTGGCTGGCGCGCGGCGTCAAGAACGTCTACGGCATCCCGCGCCCCACCCCGTTCGTGGGCTATGAGATCGACCTGCAAAGCGATCCGTCTTTCGTCGAGCGCGCCGCAAGCCTTGGTCTGGACCCGGTCACCGCATCGACGCTGTGGGTCAAGACCGGCTATGCCTTCCTGTTCCTCGTCGTGCTGCTGGTCCTGCTTTGGATGGCGCAGATGGCGCTCAAGAGCCCCTGGGGCCGCATGATGCGGGCCATCCGCGACAACGAGGTCGCGGCCGAGGCCATGGGCAAGGACGTTACGCGCCGCCATCTGCAGATCTTCGTGCTGGGCTCGGCCATCTGCGGCATTGCCGGAGCAATGATGACCACGCTGGACGGGCAGTTGACCCCCAGCGCCTATCAGCCGCTGCGGTTCACGTTCCTCGTTTGGGTCATGGTCATCGTCGGTGGGTCGGGCAACAATTTCGGCTCGGTCCTGGGGGCGTTTCTGATCTGGTTCCTGTGGGTGCAGGTCGAACCGATCGGTTTGTGGTTGATGGATCTGATCACCGCCGGCATGCCGGACGGCAGCGCGCTCAAGACGCATCTTGTGGAAAGCGCCGCTCATATGCGCCTGTTCACGATGGGCCTGATCCTTCTGATCGTTCTCAGATTCAGCCCAAGGGGCCTGATCCCCGAGAAATAGGCGCCAGCGCCACCAAATCACACAAGCCGCGCCGGCCTCCTGGCGCGGCTAGTTGATTCCGGTCTTTAAAATGAATAGGAAAATCAGGCGCGTCCGAACTTTTCAGCCGTCGCCCGCACCACCAGCGGATACCAACCCAGACTTCAAGAGCATTGGAACACCATGACTTCGACGACCGTCAAATCAACCGTGTTGCTGGCCGGACTGGCCGTTCTGGCCGGATGTATTCCGTCGCCCCGCGACCTCGAGACCACGCCCGTCAAGGTCCAGACACCCAAGGGCGTCGTGACCTGTCAACTGTACCGGCAGGATCGGGTTGACTGGGATCGTGCGATCGACTTCCCGGCAACCAAGATGTCCGTCCCCGAAGCGGATGCCTATTGCCAGCAGGAAGGCCAGCGCCGCCTGGGGCGCTGACCCAACGGCTGCATTCAGCGGTTTCGGAACAGGCCGCCCAGAATGCCGCGCACGATGCGGCGGCCTGTGGTTCCCTTCAGCTCTTTGATGACCGCCTCGCCCAGGGCGCTGGCGAAACTGTCCTGTTTTCGAACCCTCCGCGCGGACGACCGCCCGACGCGGCTGCCGCTGTATCGCCGGGCCGAGGCATATTCGCGTTCGGCCGGGCTCTGGCGTTCCAACTCTTCTTCGTCTTCGGCGGCCTCGGCCTCCTGGGCGGCCTGGGCGGCGCGCGCTTTCAGCATTTCGAACGCTGATTTGCGATCCAGCACCCTGTCGTATTTTCCGGCCATGGGCGAGCCGGCCATGATCGCCTGACGCTCGGCCGGGGTGATCGGCCCCAGCTGCGAGCTGGGCGGGCGGATCAGGGTGCGCTGCACCATGCCGGGCACGCCTTTTTTCTCGAGCATCGAGGTCAGTGCTTCGCCGACCCCCACCTCGCGGATCGCGGTTTCGGTATCGAACTCGGGGTTCTCGCGATAGGTTTCCGCGGCCAGCCGCAGGTTCTTGCGATCGCGCGCGGTGAAGGCGCGCAGCGCGTGCTGAACCCGGTTGCCCAGCTGACCCAGAATGTCCTCGGGGATGTCGGCAGGGTTCTGGGTGATGAAATACACCCCCACCCCTTTGGACCGGATCAGGCGCGCGACCTGCTCGACCTTGTCGATCAGCACCTTGGGCGCGTCGTCGAACAACAGATGCGCCTCGTCGAAGAAGAAGACCAGCTTGGGTTTCTCGGGGTCGCCGACCTCGGGCAGTTCCTCGAACAGTTCGCTCAGCAGCCACAGCAGAAAGGTCGCATACAGGCGGGGCCACCCCATCAGCTTGTCCGAGGCCAGGATGTTGACCATGCCCTGCCCGGTCGCATCGGTCCGCATCAGATCGGCCAGCTCCAGCGCGGGTTCACCGAACAGGTTCGTGCCGCCCTGGTTCTCGAGCACCAGCAACCGGCGTTGGATGGCGCCGATCGAGGCGGTCGACACGTTGCCGTACCGCAGAGACAGCTGCGCGCGGCTTTCCCCGATCCAGACAAGCAGCGCCTGCAGGTCTTTCAGGTCAAGCAGGGGCATCCCCTCTTCGTCGGCGACGCGGAAGGCGATGTTCAGGATGCCCTCCTGCGCCTCGCTCAGTTCCATCAGGCGCGACAGCAGAAGCGGTCCCATCTCGGAAACGGTGGTGCGCACCGGGTGGCCCTGTTCGCCGAACAGGTCCCAGAACGTCACCGGACAGCGGTCATAGGCATAGTCAGAAAACCCGATCCGCGCCGCGCGATCCATGAAGGCCCGATGCAGCTTGTGATCGGGGCTGCCAGCCTTGGCCAGACCGGACAGGTCGCCCTTGACGTCTGACAGGAACACCGGCACCCCGGCCGTGGAAAAACCTTCCGCCAGGATCTGAAGGGTCACGGTCTTGCCCGTCCCCGTCGCACCCGCGATCAAGCCGTGCCGGTTGGCGTTTTTCAGGCGTAGGCCTTGCGGCTGCGCATAGTCCTTGCCTCCGCCGCCGATGAAAATTTCGTCCGTCATACGTTTCCAAATCCCTGCAACCTACCGATCTGAGGCCACCATACAAACTTAACCTTTGACTGCCATAGTTGATTTGTCATCCCGGATGGGATGCAAACTTCCTCCCTGTCGACTGGCTGTGCCTTCGGGCACAGCCCTTTTTGTGTCCGGCGGGGTTTTCCGTCTGATCCCACATTAAAAATTGACAATAGCAGTTGACCGCTGCGGCTGCCTCTCGTAACGTTCCCGCATAACTAAGTCGGCCAGTCCGACGGGGAGATACATTGATCGAAGGGAGCCGGACGAGCGGCTCCCTTTTCCGTTGATGACCATACCTGTACCGATCGGCGGAAATCCGTTTGGCCTGCGCCGCCGGACGAGTTTTCCGCCTGACAGCGCCCGTGTCGGATGCTAGACGAAGGCAAACGCTGTTTGAGCACCATGAGGCAGACATGATCAAGAAATTTCTTCCACTCACCCTGTTGGCGGGTTTCGCCCTGACCGGTTCGGCGCTGGCACAGGAGGCATCGAGCGAGACGGAAACCCCGGCGCCCGCCGGCTCGGACCTGGATCTGGGCGAAACCGGTCCGCGCGTGGGTGAGCAGTACATCAAGGAAAAATCCGGCGACTGGGATGTGTCCTGCATCAAGGCGCAGGACGGCAATGACCCCTGCGCCATGGTCCAGATCCTGAACGGCCCTCAGGGCGAACCGATCGCCGAGATCACCATCGGCAAGCTGCCTGAAGGCGGTGCCGCCGTCGCCTGGGCAAATGTCATCGTGCCGCTGGAGACCCTTCTGCAGGCGCAATTGGCGATTTCGGTCGATGGTGCGCCGCGCAAACTGTACAACTATCACCACTGCGTTCCGGTCGGCTGCGTGGCGCAGCTGGGGCTGACGCAAGGCGACATCGACGCGATGAAGGCCGGGTCGAAGGCCGTTCTGTCGCTGGTTCCGGCCCGTGCGCCGGATCAGATCGTCAACATGGACATGTCGCTGTCGGGTTTCACCTCGGCCTTCGACGGCCTGCCGGTCAACCAGAACTGATCCGGGCACGCTTGGATTGGGAAAGCCGCCTTTGGGGCGGCTTTTTCATATCCGTTTGAGGGCCAGCACCGCGTTCAGCCCGCCGAAGGCAAAGGCGTTGCTCAGAACGACATCGACCTTGGCCTCGCGCGCCTCGTTCGGCACCACGTCCAGGGCGCATTCCGGGTCGGGCTCTTCATAGCCGATCGTGGGCGCGATGATCCCATCGCGCAGCGCCATGATGCAGGCCAGAAGTTCAACCGCCCCGGTGCCACCGATCAGGTGTCCGTGCATCGATTTGGTCGACGAGATCATCAACTCGTCGGCATGCGGGCCGAACACATCGGCCACCGCGGCGCATTCGGTCTTGTCATTGGCGGCGGTACCGGTGCCGTGGGCGTTGATGTAACCGACATCGCTGGCGTTCAGCCCGGCATCCTTCAAGGCCCCGGCCATGGCGCGCGCGGCGCCCTGCTTGCTGGGCATCACGATGTCCGAGGCATCCGATGTCATCGCAAAACCCGCGACCTCGCACAGGATTTCGGCGCCACGGGCACGGGCGTGTTCGTATTCCTCGAACACGAAAACGCCTGCCCCTTCGCCCTGCACCATGCCGTTGCGGTTGGCGCTGAACGGGCGGCAGGCGTCTTTGGACATCACCCGCAGCCCTTCCCAGGCCTTGACGCCGCCGAAACACAACATGGATTCCGAGCCGCCGGTAATCATCACCGGCGCCGCCCCGCTGCGCACCATCTGGAAGGCCAGCGCCATCGCGTGGTTCGACGACGCACAGGCGGTGGAAACGGTAAAGCTGGGGCCCTTCAGGTTGTGTTCCATCGACACATGGCTTGCAGCCGCGTTGTTCATCAGCTTGGGCACCACGAAGGGATGCACCCGGTTCTTCCCGTCCTCGTAGACCGAGCGATAGTTGTCATCCCAGGTCGAGACGCCGCCCCCGGCCGTTCCCAGAACCACGCCCGACCGCGCCGCCAAGTCGCCATGAAACGCGAGGCCCGCCTGATCGATCGCCTCCTTCGCGGCGGTCAAGGTGAACTGGGTAAAGCGATCGTACAGCGACATCTGCTGTCGGTTGAAACGGCCCTCGGCCTCGAACCCGCGCACTTGCCCGCCGATCTTGATGGCCAGCCGTTCGACATCGCGGAATTCAAGCTCGGAAATGCCGCAGCGACCTTCGCGCATGGCCTCGAGCGTGTCGGGCACCGAATGGCCCAACGCGTTGATCGTGCCCGCGCCGGTGATGACAACCCGTTTCATGGCCCCGTGTCAGACCTTTTCCGCCACGAGCTTTTCGATCCCTGCGATGATCGCCGCCACGTTCGAGATGTCGAAATCGCTGGCCTCGGGTTCGTTGGCGTTGAAGGGGATCGAGATGTCGAACTCTTCCTCGATCGCGAAGATGCTTTCAACCAGGCCCAGACTGTCGATCCCCAGATCCTCGAGCGTGCTTTCGGGCGTCACGTCCGACGGCTCCAGCACGGCCTGCTCGGCAATGATTGCGATGACGCGGTCGCTGATGCTCATGTCATTCCCCTGATTGTCACGTTGGCGTTGATTTAGTCGCTCGGCGGCTGTTTGAAAACCGCCTTTTTCAACGCCTCGACGTCACGCGCGATGCGCGGCAGGCGGCGCTGCGCCTTGTATATTTCGGTATGAGTGGCCATTTTCACGCCCGGATAGCCCATGATCACGCGCCCGGCCGGCACGTTCGACAGGATCTTGGTTCCGCCGGCCGCGATCACCCCATCGCCGATGAAGATATTGTCGACGACGCCCGTCTGGCCGCCCAGTACCACGTTGTTGCCGATCTCGACCGAGCCGGACACGCCGGTCTGGCCGCACAGCAGACAGTCGCGCCCGACCCGGGTGTTGTGGCCCACATGCACGAGGTTGTCGAGCTTCGATCCGCTTCCGATCACGGTGTTGCGGATGGTGCCGTTGTCGACGGTGCAGTTGGCGCCGACCTCGACATCGTCGCCGATCTCGACCGCGCCCAGCGAATGGATACGCAGCCAACTTTGGGCCTTGGCATCGCCGGCATCGCCCATCGTCTTGCGCACGTTTTCCACGCCCGAGACCTCGGGGGTGACGAAACTGAACCCATCGCCGCCGATCCGTGCGCCGGGCTGGGCGATGAAACGGTCCCCGATCACTGCGCGCGCGCCGATGCTGACCATTTCGCGCAGCAGGCAGTTTTCGCCCAGAGCCGCGTCCATACCGATATGGCACTGTGCGCCGATGACCGACCCGGCACCGATCCGCGCTCGGGGACCGATCACGCACAATGGGCCGATCGAGACACCCTTGCCGATCTCGGCGGTCGGATCCACCACGGCCGAGGGATGCACGCCGGGTTCGACGCCCTGCCCCCGGTCCAGCATCGCGGTGATGCCCGCCATTGCCATGCGCGGGCGGGTCACGAAAATCGCACCTTCAAGGCCCATGGCCTTCCAGTCGGCGCCTTCCCACAGCACGGCACAACGCGCCGCGCCCTTTTCCAGAGCCTCGGCATATTTCGGCGCCATCGCCATGGCCAGATCGGTCGGACCGGCGTCGGCCGGTTCGGCCGCCCGCAGGATCGTCAGGCTGGTGTTTCCTTCGGCCGGCGCGCCCAGGGCGTCGGCAATCTGCTGCAAAGTGAACTGCATCGCGGGCTTCCTCGTGACAGGATCTGCCCCGTGATTACCCCTGAACGTCGGGCAGGACCACCCCCGCTTTTTGCAGCGCGTCCCAGATCTTGGCGTCCCGGCCATAGACGTCACGACGATACTGCACATCGCCCTTCGGCCCGATATAGGCCGTGCGGTAGATCAGATGCACCGGTACGGGCTGGTCCAGATCCACCTTGGTTTCCTTGCCCGTATTCAGGATCCGGTGAAAGAACGCCTTGGGGTCTTCTTCCTGCCGGGCCAGCAACGCATAGGCAAACTCGAACGGCTGCGCCAGACGGATGCACCCGTGGGAAAACGCCCGGACCTCGCGCGCGAACAGGCTTTTTTGCGGCGTGTCATGCAGGTAGATGTTGTATTTGTTCGGGAACATGAACTTGACCAGCCCAAGGGCATTGCTCTGGCCCGGCGGCTGGCGCATGGCGAACGGAAAACTGTTGGCCGAGAATTGATTGAAATCCACGGCCCCGCGATCCACCCGCCGGCCCCGCCGGTCGGTGATTTCCAGATGGCGCACGGCATTTGGGTTGGCGCGCAGTTTCGGCAGATATTCCTTGGTGATGATCGACCGCGGCACGTGCCAGCTGGGGTTGATGACCATGTGTTCCATCTGATCCGAAAACTCGGGGCTGCGGCGGTCATGGGTGTTCTTGCCGATGACGGCACGCGTTTGAAAGGTGACGCGGCCGTGGTCAACGATCTTGGCCGAGAAATCCGCCTGGTTGACCAGGACGTGCCGCTCGCCGCGATCGGCCGGCAGCCAGCGTTCGCGCTCGAGCGCGACGATGACCGATTTCAGCCGGTCGGCCGGCGACCTGTTGATTTCGGCCACCGTCCCCTGCCCGGCCACGCCGTCGGGTTCCAGCCCGTGCGCGCGCTGAAAGGCCTGCACCGCCGCAACCATTGCGTCATCGTAGACGGGGCTGGCCGTCGGCTTCATGAAACCCATCGCCACCAGCCTGTCACGCAGCTTCAAAACCCCGGCGCCGCTTGCGCCGCGTTCGTATTTCCCATCGGGAACGGTCGGCCCCCAACCTCCATGGCGGATCAGCTCCTGCAGGACCAGCTTCTGCTTCATCAGGGCGCGGTATTGGCTGGATCGCGGGGCAAGCTGCGCGACATAGGCCCCGTCATCATCGGCCAGCATGGCCGACAGGTGCTCGGATGCCGGTCGCACGGCCACCGGACGCACCAAGCCGTCATCGATCTCGGACGGATGCAGAACGCCCGATTGCACGTCGCGCGCGTACCGGACGAATGCGAGGCTGAGCGCCGCTTCAACCGCACCAAGTTCACGCGGAGTCCGCGCATTTTTCATCAGCGCCAGCAGGCCTTCGACAACGTAGGCCCCGGTCGGCAGGCCGTGCAGATGCGCCGACGACAGGGCATTGATGAGCGCCGCACGCCGCGCAACATGCTCGGGCGCGTCACCGACCCAGATCGCGGAATACCCGTTCGATCGATAAAACGCGGTGATTTCGTCCTGGTGAAGCGCGCTTTCCGCAACTGCCATCCGAAACGCGGTTTGCCCTGCGTCCTGGGCCGCGGCCGGGGTGTGCCCGACCGCAAGGACGAGCCCTGCGACCATCAACAACCGACGCGTATTCCCATGGATGAAATTCATTCCGTACCTCAATTCAATCAACAACTTGTGCAACCATTTCCCGAGCCGTCCAAGTATGAGTCAGCCGGTGGCGGATTGTCCATTCACAAAGGCAGGAACCGGGCGCATCCGCTTCGGCGTGATGCGCGCTTGCATCTTTGGGGCACCGAAACATGCAAGCGGGTGAAATTTGCATCACATGCGCAGAAATTCGCCGAAAATTCCCCGTGGCGACCCTGCGACCCAAAGACTTCTTGGCCGCCGAATCCCCGTGTGGCATACATTTCGGCATCTGGGATGGAACTAAGTTAAGAAAGCGCACGTAACATCGTGTGCAGGCAGGAACTGTACGGGACGAACACGAAATGACCGAGAGCAGTGCATCGGGAATCACCCGGCGTGCCCTTCTGGGCGCATTTGCGGCAACGGCCGTGACCGCAGCACCGACCTATGCAAATGCAGCAGGATTTCTTCGCGGTGGCGGCGACATCCGCCGTATCCGCATGTATTCGGGGCGCACCGGTGAACGCATTGACATGATCTATTGGGTCGATGGAAAATACATCAAGGACGCCGTGAAAGAGATCAATCATTTCATGCGCGACTGGCGCACGGATCAGTCCACCGACATCGACCTGCGCACCATCGACATCATGGCCGCGGCACACAACCTGCTGGATGTCAACGAACCCTATATGCTGCTGTCGGGCTATCGGTCGCCGCAGACCAACGCGATGCTGCGCCGCCGGTCGCGCGGCGTCGCCAAGAACTCTCTGCACATGAAGGGCCAGGCCGCGGACCTGCGACTGGCGTCGCGTTCGGTCTCGCAAATGGCCAAGGCGGCCATGTCCTGCCGGGCCGGTGGTGTCGGCCAGTATTACCGTTCGAATTTCGTGCACATGGATTGCGGTGACGTCCGCACCTGGCGCGGCTGAAGCCACAGCCCGCTGTTCCACCTGCCCGCCCCGGAGCCCCGCGCCCGGGGCTTTTTGTTTTGACCCCGGACCAATCGCCGCTCGGGGCGGCAAGCGCGCCCCAGCCGTCGTCGGATCGACCGTCACAACTTTTGAAAGTGGCGCACCTGAGAGGATTCGAACCTCTGGCCTCTGCCTTCGGAGGGCAGCGCTCTATCCAGCTGAGCTACAGGTGCGTTGGCCGTTAGCTAACCTTGTTCCGATCCGGGTGCAACCGGATTTTGCACCAGACGAACCGGTTTCCGGCGCGATTTCAGGCAAAGAGATCGTGCGCCAGTTCCAACGCCTCGACCAGCGTGTCGACCTCGTCCTTGGTGTTGTAGAGGCCGAAGCTGGCACGGCAGGTTGCGGTGACGCCCAGATGATCCATCAGCGGCCCGGCGCAATGGTGGCCGGCGCGGACGGCGACGCCTTTCTTGTCCAGAATCGTCGATACGTCATGCGCATGGCCTGCGCCATCCAGCGTAAAGCTGAAGATCGCCGCCTTGTCCGGCACGGTTCCCTGCACCTGCAGCCAGTTGAGCCCGCCCAGCCGCTGCATGGCATAATCCCGCAGGCCCGCCTCGTGCGCGGCGATGTTCTCCATGCCCAGATCCATCATGTAGTCCAGCGCGACGCCCAAGCCGATGGTCTGTACGATACCCGGCGTTCCGGCCTCGAACTTCATCGGCGGATCATTGTAGATCACCGACTCCTTCGAGACCTCTTTGATCATGTCGCCGCCGCCGATGAACGGGCGCATTTCCGCCATCCGCTCGGACTTGATGAAAATGGCGCCGGATCCCGAAGGCCCATACAGTTTGTGCCCGGTTATGGCGTAGAAATCGCAGCCGATGTCCTGCACGTTCACCGGCATGTGCACTGCGCCCTGGCTGCCATCGACCAGCACGGGCACGCCCTTGGCATGGGCGCCTTCGGTGATCGCCTTGACGTCGACCACCGTGCCCAGAACGTTCGAGCAATGCGTAACCGCCACCAGCTTGGTCCTTGGGCCAATTGCGTCGATCACGGCCTGCGGGTCCAGCGCGCCGTTGGAATCCACATCCACCCATTTCAGAACGACGCCCTGACGTTCGCGCAGGAAATGCCAAGGCACGATGTTGGCGTGATGTTCCATGACGCTCAGAACGATCTCGTCTCCGGCCTGCATCCGCGGCATGGCCCAGCCATAGGCCACCAGGTTGATCCCTTCCGTGGTGCCCGAGTTCAGCACGATCTCGTTCTCGTCGGCCACCCCGAGAAACCGCGCGACGGTGCCGCGCACGGCTTCGTATTTCTCGGTGGCCAGGTTCGACAGATAGTGCAGCCCGCGATGCACGTTCGAATATTCCTGCGCATAGGCATTGGTGACCGCATCGATCACCACCTGGGGTTTCTGCGCCGAGGCGCCGTTGTCGAGATAGGTCAGGGGTTTCCCGTTCACCTGCCGCGAAAGGATCGGAAAATCGGCGCGGATTTTCTGGACATCATACATGGACAAGATTCCCTAGACCGGCCCGCTGGGGGTCATCATCAGAACGAACGGAATGGCCAGCAGCCCCGAGACCAGAATGACCACGAAGGATCTGCCCAGCGAATGAAACTGGTGCGCCTGGTTCACGAAATGCAGGCTGATGTACAGGCTGTACAGGCTCATGGCGAGGACCAGCATCAGAAACATCGCGGGCATCACCAGAACCACGACGAAGATGATCAGCTGGCCCAGAATCTGCAGGAACTGCAGCCAGATCATCAATACCATGATCCCATCCAGGCTGGCGGTGCCGCCCAGCATGCGCCCGACGAACAGAAAGGCGAAAATGCTCAGCGCCAAGGCCCCGGCCGACGTCGCCAGCGACTGCACGACCGGTTCGAAGGGCATGTTCAGCGACGGGTCCAACGCCGGAAAAACCAGCGTCGAAGCGGATTGCGCCAGAGCGTTCAGAACCACGACCAGCGCCAGTGCGATCCACAACACCTCGCGCGGAGGGATCGAGGCCAGCAGCCGCCGCGCGGCCTCGGCCGGATTGGCCAGGGTCAGAATTGCGAGGTTGCCCAGATAGGCGCTGTTCATGTCGCGGTCCTCGATGCCTGTGCCAGACCCGAAAACCAGAACCACGCGAAAACCGCAACCCAAAGCAGGCCGGCCCCCGTCTGCGCCGGGCCGGGACCGATGAAGCCGCCCACCAGGCCATTCAGCAGAACCAGTGGCGAAGACGCCAGAAGCGCCCAGAACAATGCAATCCGCGCCATGTAGGACGTCACGGGCGCGCCCAGCAGCCGAGCAATTCCGCCGGACGCCCACGCAAGAACGTAAAACATCAGCGGCAGCATGAATACCGAACCCAGCAAGGCTCCGCCCATCAGCATGTTCAGGTCCAGCCCCTCAAGATGGGCCCGGCGCGCCAGCCCCGGCAGCTGGGCAACAAAACCGATCACGCAGAACGCCATGACGAAGGCCAGCGCGCGGTCTTCGCGCTGGCCCATGTCCAGCAGACGGCGCACCACGCGGCCGGGGCCGCGATAGGTGGCGACGATATCGGTGGTCACCGGCATCAGCTGTGCCGCGCCAACCAGCCTTCCAGCCGCGAGACGATGTCCTCGGCCAGCGCCTCGTCTTCGATCTCTTCGACGGCTTCGGCCAAAAAGGCCAGCGTCAGCATGTTGGTCGCTTCCTTGGCCGGAACCCCGCGCGAGCGCAGGTAGAACAGCGCGGTCTCGTCGATCGCGCCCGAGGTCGACCCGTGTGAACAGGCCACGTCATCGGCATAGATCTCAAGCTCGGGCTTGGCCAGGAACTGGCTGTCGTCATCCAGCAGCAGAGACTGGCTGATCTGGTAACCGTCGGTCTTCTGGGCGCCTTCCTTGACCAGGATCTTGCCCTGGAACACGCCGGTCGCGCCGTTGCGCAGAACCTTCTTGAACACCTGACGGCTTTCGCAGTTCACCGCGTCATGGGTGATGAACACCGTGTCGTCATGGTGGAAATCGCCATCTCCGACACAGGCGCCGGCCACATGCGCCACCGCATCGTCGCCGGTCAGTTCGACCACCTGTTCATTGCGCGTCAGCACGCCATTCACGGTCAGGGTGAAGGATTTGTAGACGGAGTCCTTGCCCAGCCGGGTGAACATATGCGTCGCGGCACGGCGCTGATGGTCCCTGCCCTGCGCCCGGACATGATGCAGCGTGCCGCCATCGGCGATGTCGATCTCGATGCATTTGTTGAACCGCGAGGCCGCCGGACCATTCTCGAGAATCGTAACCTCGGCCCCGCTTTCCACGCGGATCACGTGGTGCAGGATCGCGTCCGAGCTTTCGGAGTCGTGGCGATAGATCAGGCTGATCGGCTTGGACGGTTTGCCGGTCACATGGATCGCCACGCCGTCCTGCGCAAAGGCGGTGTTCAGGGCCGCCAACGGGCGCTGAACCGGGGTCTGACCGCGCTCCTCGAGCACGCCATACAGCTGCTTGGCCCAGTGGATGTCTTTGCAGCAGATATCCTCGAGCCGGTCGATGCTCACGCCTTCCAGTGTCAGGTCATCGCTGTCCTCGGGGCTGAACACGCCATCGACGAAGACGATCTTCAGGCGGTCGAACCCGTCAAAGACCATCGGTTCGTCGGTGTGGAACACCTCGGCCTTCGGGGCCTCGGGCGAGATCAGCGTATCGGGGCGCGTGTATTTCCAATACTCGTCGCGCCGCCCGGGCAGACCCATGGCGCGCAGCCGGGCCAAGGCCGCCTCGCGTGCATCGCGGGTGCAGCCGGCTTCGGGCATGCGCAGCGTGGCCAGCCGCGCTTCGGTCGCGGATTGTTTCACGTCGGGCAAGGCCATCAGTTCACCTCGGCAAGAATGTCGGCGTAACCGTTGTTTTCGACTTCCAGCGCCAGTTCGGGCCCGCCGGTCTTGACGATCCGGCCATCGGCCATGATGTGCACCACGTCGGGTTTGATGTGGTCCAGCAGGCGCTGATAGTGGGTGATCACCAGGAACCCGCGGCCTTCGTCGCGCAGCGCGTTTACGCCCTCGGCCACCAGTTTCATCGCATCCACGTCGAGGCCCGAGTCGGTCTCGTCCAGGATGCACATCTTGGGCTCCAGCATCGCCATCTGCAGGATTTCGTTGCGCTTCTTCTCACCACCCGAGAAACCCACGTTCACGGGGCGTTTCAGCATGTCGGCGTCGATTTTCAGCGACTTGGCCTTTTCGCGCACCAGTTTCAGGAAATCTGCGGCCGACAGTTCTTCTTCGCCGCGCGCCTTGCGCTGGGCATTCACGGCTGTGCGCAGGAAGGTCATGTTGCCCACGCCGGGGATCTCGACCGGGTACTGGAACGCCAGGAACAGGCCCGCCGCGGCGCGCTCTTCCGGCTCCATCTCCAGCAGGTCCGCGCCATCCAGCGTCGCCGAACCCTCGGTCACCTCGTACCCGTCGCGACCAGACAGCACATAGCTGAGCGTCGACTTGCCCGAGCCGTTCGGCCCCATGATCGCGTGTACCTTCCCGGCCTCGACCGTCAGGTCCACGCCCTTGAGGATCTGCTTTTCCTCTTCCTCAAGTTTGACGTGCAGGTTCTTGATTTCCAGCATGTTTTGTCCTTTTGCGTATCGTCGGGACGCGCCGGCCCCGGTCTGTTCCTATCCCAGCACCCTGCGCAGCAGCCGCGCCGCGATCCATCCCAGGACCGCCCCGCCGCCGATTGCCCAGACCGGGTTGATGAAATCGGTGTATTTCACGTTGACATAGGCCACGCCCAGCAAGCCGCCCAGAACCGGCAGCGCATAAGACGCCGCGGTCAGGACATCATCCCTGCGGTTGCGCGGCGAGCGGGCCATCAGCCGACCGAGCCTTCCAGCGAGATCGCGACCAGCTGCTGGGCTTCCATGGCGAACTCCATCGGCAGCGCCTGCAGCACGTCCTTGCAGAAACCGTTGACCACCAGCGCCACGGCCTCTTCCTCGTCCATGCCACGCTGGCGGCAATAGAACAGCTGATCGTCATCGACCTTCGAGGTGGTGGCCTCGTGCTCGACCCGGCTGCTGTTGTTCTTGACCTCGATATACGGAACGGTGTGCGCTCCGCATTTGTCGCCGATCAGCAGGCTGTCGCACTGGGTATAGTTCCGGCTGTTCTTGGCCTTGGGGTGCATCGACACCAGCCCGCGATAGGTGTTCTGGGCCTTGCCCGCGCTGATGCCCTTGGACACGATGCGCGACTTGGTGTTCTTGCCCAGATGGATCATCTTGGTGCCGGTATCGGCCTGCTGGTAGTTGTTGGTGATGGCGATCGAGTAGAACTCGCCCTGGCTGTCATCTCCCCGCAGGATGCAGGACGGGTATTTCCAGGTCACGGCACTGCCGGTCTCGACCTGGGTCCACATCACCTTGGAGCGGTCGCCCCGGCAATCGGCGCGCTTGGTCACGAAGTTGTAGATGCCGCCCTTGCCGTTCTCATCGCCCGGGAACCAGTTCTGGACGGTCGAATATTTTACCTCGGCGTCTTCCTCGACGATGATCTCGACCACTGCGGCGTGCAGCTGCGCGGTATCACGCTGCGGCGCGGTGCAGCCTTCCAGATAGGACACGTACGAGCCCTTGTCGGCGATGATCAGCGTCCGCTCGAACTGGCCCGTGTTTTCCGCGTTGATGCGGAAATAGGTGCTCAGCTCCATCGGGCAGCGCACGCCGGGCGGCACATATACGAACGAGCCGTCCGAGAATACGGCCGAGTTCAGCGTGGCATAGAAATTGTCCGACACCGGAACCACAGAGCCGAGGTATTTCTTGACCAGTTCGGGATGTTCCCTGATCGCCTCGGAGATCGAGCAGAAGATCACGCCATGCTTTTTCAGTTCGTCCTGAAAGGTCGTGCCCACCGAAACCGAGTCGAACACCGCGTCCACGGCGACCTTGCGGCCCTCGGCCGGGGCGTCCTCGGCGCCTTCGACGCCTGCCAAAATCATCTGCTCTTTCAGCGGGATACCCAGCTTTTCGTAAGTGGCCAGCAGCTTGGGATCGACCTCGTCCAGCGACTTGGGCTTGGTCTCCATCGACTTGGGCCGGGCATAGTAATACTGGTCCTGAAAATCGATTTCAGGATAGTGGACCATGGCCCATTTGGGCTCTTCCATCTGGGTCCAGCGCTCAAAGGCCTTCAGACGCCATTCGGTCATCCACTCGGGCTCTTCGTTCTTTTCCGAGATCAGCTTGACGATATCGGGGTTCACGCCTTTGGGCGCGTATTCCATCTCGATATCCGTATCCCACCCGTATTTGTAGGTTCCGACCTCGCGCACCGCGTCAACGGTTTCCTGATCGACACCTTCTTTTACCTGGGTCTGGTCCAAAGCGGCCATGTTCCACCCTCCGTCAGATCACGCGGCCCGCGCGCGATGCTTTTTCTCTTTTTCCAGCCACGTCTCGGCGAAACGTAGCACGTCTTCTTCACTCGTCTCGGGACCCAGCGAAACGCGCACCGCGCTGGCCGCCGTGGCCTCGTCATATCCCATCGCGGTCAGTACCGCGCTTGCCCTCACCTTGCCGCTGGAGCAGGCCGAACCGGCGCTGATCGCAAAGCCCGACAGATCCATCTGCATCACCTGCGTTTCGCCCTTCCAGCCGGGCGTCGCAAAGCACAGGGTGTTGGGCAACCGATCCTGATCTTTCCCGACAAAAATAGTAGATTTAGAACCAGCCTCAAGGGCCTTTTCTAGAATATTTCTAAGTTCTGCAACCTTTTCCCAAACTCCGTCTGCCAGATCCCGCGCCGCCGTTTCAGCTGCAGCGCCGAACCCCGCAATTCCAATGACATTTTCCGTCCCGGACCGGCGCCCCATTTCCTGGCCACCGCCCTTGATCCGGGCCTCCAGATCGGTGCCGCGTTTCATCACCACGGCGCCCACGCCTTTTGGGCCGCCCAGCTTGTGCGCCGAGACCAACGCCATCTGCACATCCAGCCAGTTGAAGGCGATGGGCAATTTCCCGAACGCCTGCGTGGCATCGGTGACGGCCAGACCCTTGGGCAAGGCCTGAATGATCCCGGTTTCAGAATTGGCGAGTTGCAACGTGGATCGGCCCGGGTCGGCAACGGTGACAGCGCCTTGGCGCGAAACCGGCAAATCCTCGACAGTCCAGGCCCTTACGGCATCATGCTCGATCGCCGCGCCATGCAGCCCGCGCCCTTCCAAGGCCAGCGCCGCGCCTTCGGTCGACCCGGATGTGAATACGATATCGGCACCATCCGCCCCAAAGGCCGCCGCAACCTGCGCACGCGCCTTTTCGATGACGGCCTTGGCCGCACGCCCCTCGGCATGGACCGAGGACGGGTTCCCGCAGACCTCCATCGCCGCGATCATCGCGTCGCGCGCCTCGGGGCGCAGCGGGGTCGTGGCGTTGTGATCCAGGTAAACACGTTTCATGGAGTCACCTTTTCCGACATCCGTTCAGAGCGCATCGCAGGTTTCATCCGATCAATCGTCCACGACCGAAAACAGGCTGGGCACTGCCGGACAAGGCGCAAGATCGTTCTCGATGACATCCGACAGCCGGGTCTGGTGCAGAAATACATAGACATGGGCACTCAGGCTTTGCCACAGGCGGTTGGTCAACGACTGCGCCCGGCTGCCCGAAGACGCCCCAGACGCCCCGGCCCCCTTGTGCATGGCGTCCACGGTCTCGTCCACGGCCGACAGAATCTCGACCACGCGAATCTCGGACGCTGGCCGCGCCAGACGATAGCCGCCGCCCGGCCCGCGCACCGATGCGACCAGATCGGCGCGGCGCAGTTTGACGAACAGCTGTTCCAGATAAGGAAGCGAGATGTCCTGACGCTCGGAAATCTCACCCAGCGTCACCAGGGTGTCGGCGGGCTGAAGTGCGATGTCGGCCAGCGCAACCATCGCGTAACGACCTTTGGTGGACAGCTTCATTTCCTCGATCCCTCCGGCGTGAACCGCGTGAAAACATTGACGTCGCCGCAGTCAATGCGTATCTCCGTCGGACAGCGTGTTCACGCTGCGATACTCAATTAGAACCGTTCTAAGGTGCCTGACGATAACCGTCAAGTATATCGCGGCGCCCGCGAGAAAAAGACAGGACAACCGCACACATGCCCGAGGTGATTTTTCCCGGACCTGAAGGCCGCCTGGAAGGCCGCTACCACCCCCAAAAGGAAAAAGACGCACCGATCGCCATCGTGCTGCACCCGCACCCCCAGTTCGGCGGGACCATGAACAACAATGTCGTCTACAACCTGCATTACGCGTTCTACAACATGGGCTTCACGGTCCTGCGCTTCAATTTCCGGGGCGTCGGCCGCAGCCAGGGCGAGTATGACCAGGGCGTGGGCGAGCTCAGCGATGCCGCGGCGGCGCTGGACTATCTGCAGTCGATGAACAACAACTCGAAACACTGTTGGGTCGCAGGTTTTTCCTTCGGAGCCTGGATCGGCATGCAACTGCTGATGCGCCGGCCCGAGATCACCGGCTTCATCAGCGTCTCACCGCCGGCCAACATGTACGATTTTTCGTTCCTCGCGCCCTGCCCCTCGTCGGGCCTGATCATCAACGGCACCGCCGATCGCGTGGCGCCGCCCGCGGACACCACCGCGCTGGTCGGCAAGCTGCACGAGCAGAAAGGCATCACCATCACCCATACCGAGGTGGAGAGCGCCGACCATTTCTTCCAGGGCGAACACATGGATACGCTGATCACCAACGTCACCGACTATGTGAAACGTCGCCTGACCGAGAACACGCGCTGATGTCGGACACGATCACCACTTTGGCCGCCAAACTGGCCGAGGACACGATGAAGGTCATGGACGAAACCGGGCAGGACCGTTTCTATGTCGAGGTCGGCGAAGTGCTGGGCGCGGCCTCGCAGTCGCTGGAAGAGGCCTTTCTGACCGAGATCCGCGTGCGCCTGGCCGAGCGCAAGGCCCGCCAGTTCGTGATCCGCAGGCTGTCGGAACATCGCGCCAAGTTGAAGGCCATCGAAAAGAAATAAGCCGCAAAAAAAGGAGCCCTCGGGCTCCTTTTCGCGACCTCATCGGCGATCAAATTTCTGTTTTGCTTGACCTTTCAGCCAGATAGGCTGCGTCGGTATCGACGGACCCCCCGTCAGCAAGCCACCCAGTCGCCGCAATGAGTGCCGAAGCACACAGGACGAACTTGATAAAAGTCGTCATATGAAAAACTCGTAACAAAAGCACCAAAAACTGTTCTCAAGATACATCACTTTGCCCGCTGGCATAGTCCGGTTTACCTGACCTTCGCGTCAATCGGCATCCGCGCCAAGGGCGTCCGCCTCTTGCCAATTCCTCTCTGGCTGTGGTCAACCTTCGGAGACTTCGAAACAAGGTACCGCATCATGCCCAAAGCCTATCTGATCCTTCTGCTGGCGGTCGTCGCCGAGACCATCGGCACCACGGCCCTTCAGGCCAGCCAGCAATTCACGCGACTGTGGCCTTCGGTTCTGGTCGTGGTCGGCTATGGCGTCGCCTTCTATCTGATGGCGCTGACGCTGAAGGTGATGCCTGTGGGCATCGTCTATGCCATCTGGTCCGGGCTGGGCATCACCTTGATCGCGTTGATCGGATTCGTCGTTTTCGGGCAGCGGTTGGATTGGCCCGCGGTGCTGGGGCTGGCGATGATTCTGGGCGGAATCCTTGTCATTCACCTGTTTTCGCGCGCGGCGGTGCATTGATCGCGCGTTAGGGGTGGTAACTTGTGGCGTCCCGCGCTATGCGCGCGGCAACTTCCCGTTCAAAGGCTGACTTCATGGACCTGCGCAACATCGCAATCATCGCCCACGTGGACCACGGCAAAACGACCCTGGTGGACGAACTTCTGAAACAATCCGGCGCGTTCCGGGAGAACCAGGCCGTGGCCGAACGCGCCATGGACAGCAACGACCTTGAACGCGAACGCGGCATCACCATTCTGGCCAAGGCCACCAGTGTCGAGTGGAAAGGCACGCGGATCAACATCGTTGACACCCCCGGCCACGCCGATTTCGGCGGCGAGGTCGAGCGTATCCTCAGCATGGTCGACGGCGTCGTGCTTCTGGTAGATGCCGCCGAAGGCCCGATGCCCCAGACCAAGTTCGTGACGTCCAAGGCTCTGGCGCTGGGCCTGCGCCCGATCGTCGTTCTGAACAAGGTTGACAAGCCCGACGCCGAGCCGGACCGCGCGCTGGACGAATGCTTTGACCTGTTCGCCAACCTCGGCGCCGACGATGACCAGCTTGATTTCCCGGCCATGTACGCCTCGGGGCGGTCGGGCTGGGCCGACATGGAACTGGACGGGCCGCGCAAGGATCTGTCGGCGCTGTTCGACCTGATCGTCGATCACGTCCCTGCCCCGAAACAGATCGCGCGCAAGGACGAACCCTTCCGCATGCTGGCCACCACCCTCGGCAGCGACCCGTTCATCGGCCGCATCCTGACCGGCCGTGTCGAAAGCGGAACGCTCAAGGCCGGCGACGCGCTCAAGGCGCTCAGCCGTGACGGCACCCTGATCGAAAATTTCCGCGCCACCAAGATCCTGGCCTTCCGCGGCCTCGGCCAGCAGCCGATCGACGTGGCCGAAGCGGGCGACATCGTGACCATCGCGGGCATGAGCAAGGCCACCGTGGCGGATTCGCTGGTGGCGCCCCAGGTCGACGAGGCCCTGCCCGCCCAGCCGATCGACCCGCCCACCATCACCGTGACCTTCGGCATCAACGACTCGCCGCTGGCGGGGCGTGACGGCAAGAAGGTCCAGTCGCGCGTCATTCGCGACCGCCTGATGAAAGAGGCCGAATCCAACGTGGCCATCCAGATTACCGACACCCCCGGTGGAGAAGCCTTCGAGGTGGCCGGCCGCGGCGAATTGCAGATGGGTGTTCTGATCGAGAACATGCGGCGTGAAGGGTTCGAACTCAGCATCTCGCGCCCACAGGTTCTGTTCCGCGAGGAAAATGGCCAGCGGCTGGAGCCGATCGAGGAAGTCACCATCGACGTGGATGACGAATACTCGGGTTCCGTGATCGAAAAGATCACCGGCGCACGCAAGGGCGAACTGGTCGAGATGCGCCCGGCCGGCGCCGGCAAGACCCGCATCATCGCGCATGTTCCGTCGCGCGGGCTGATCGGTTATCACGGCGAGTTCCTGACCGACACCCGCGGCACCGGCGTTCTGAACCGCGTGTTCCATGGCTGGGCGCCCCACAAAGGGCCGATTCCCGGGCGGCGCGCCGGCGTTCTGATCTCGATGGAGAACGGTCAGGCCGTGGCCTACGCCCTGTGGAACCTGGAAGAGCGCGGCCGCATGTTCATCGGCCCGCAGACGGATGTCTATCAGGGGATGATCATCGGCGAGCACTCGCGCGAAAACGATCTGGAAGTGAACCCGCTGAAGGGCAAGAAGCTGACCAACGTGCGCGCCAGCGGATCGGACGACGCGGTTCGGCTGACCCCGCATGTCCAGTTCTCGCTGGAGGAAGCCATCGCCTATATCGATGACGATGAGCTGGTCGAAGTGACCCCGAACGCGATCCGCCTTCGGAAGCGCTACCTCGACCCGCACGAGCGGAAGCGGATGGCCAAGTCCGCCTGAATGCATCCTAAAAATTGATGCATCCCCTTGTGCAATAGTTCATCAGGAACCTAACTGTTTCCAAATCCCGCAAACAAGGGATTTCAAGGCGCATTCCCAGAATGCGCCTTTTTTTCCGTTTTTTCTTTTCTTTCCTCCATTGGCCCGAAAAGAATGCTGCGATTTTTCCTTGGCAAACCTTGCCAATATGGCGACGGCTTGTGCAAAATTTGTCGAAAGCGTGACGCTGCCAATTGGAGTCTCCGTGGGTTTCGCAGGTTATGAAACTCCAAGGCAGCTGAGCAGATCGAGTAACGAGTTCTGAGAGGTATCTGCTATGGGTTCTCAGCCCCTTTCATTTTCGAGTTTGATTGTAGCATTTGGTTTTCTGGCTGTTTCCGTGACCACCGCAAACGCCTCACAGGCCTGTAGTGTAAAGACTGCGCGCCAATCCGGGGCGTCCGCTTAGGTACTGTGTGAATGCGATCAAGTCACAAGAGGTATGCTGAGATACATCCAACGCCGCGCGGACTTTGAACAGATTCTGACGAGGGTTGGCGCTGAATGCCCGCAACTTGCCGTGCTCCTGACCGATATTCCGACAGCCTCAATCGGTGTTCAGCAACAGAGAAGAGGCGACGGACCGTCCGAACCCGAGACTGGCAGCTCAGACGCGCAGGGGCCAGGCACGACCGACAGCAATGGCGGCAACACCGGCGGTGGCGACGGCGACAACACCGGCGGTGGCGATGGCGACAACACCGGCGGTGGCGATGGCGACAACACCGGCGGTGGCGATGGCGACAACACCGGCGGTGACGATGGAGGTTGCACCTGTTCAGGCCCTCCGAACGACGACGACAGGCCTGATCGCGACGGAAAGGGCAAGAAAAAGGGAAAAGCCAAAAAGGGCGACAAAGGAAATAAGGGAGGCAAAGGTAAAAAAGGCGGCAAGGGCAAGAAGGACGGGAAAGGTAAGAAGAAGGGCAAAGGCAACAAGGGTGGAAATGGAAAAAACAGTGGCAAGAGTTCCGCTTGAGGTCGCTGGGGAAGCAAGGGCAACACTGCGGGTGGCAATGGCCCCAAGGGAAGCGGCCCAGAACAAGGCTTCAATGCCAATGACGACAAGAGTTGAAGGGCTCGAACGCGAATGCAGGGCTTCAGTTCTTAGCCCTGCCTTCAGCGATTTCGTCAATCGACACGCGCTGGAAGAAAATTCAGCTGCGCCGATAAACTCCGATCCATCGGTGGGGTTGATTGGGATCCTGCATGCGCAGGAATAGGTACTTGGTCGCTGACCACGGCCTGATCCGGTTGGTTTGATTGTCCAAGATCATGTCGCCATTCGAGGAACGGTAGACCAACACCGCGTGACCGCTCTTGCTCCTGTCCAGAACGGTGGCAATCAAGAGCCGCTTCGGACTGACACCCGCCTTCACAAGTTCTTTCTTCTTGAGAAGAGCTATATCCTCGCAATCCCCACCTGAGGCTGTCGGCAGCGCCCATTTTTCCACTGTCTTGTATTGAGTTCGATCGGGCACTTCGCGGGTCGAAGAATTTACGCTCCGGTTGACTTGGCGAACGACTTCCAACTCGGAGGTCAGACTGAGCGTTCGAAAAGACTCCTTCGCACACGCCCAACTATACGTTTTGCACAGCTGAATGGCGCCGGCTGGCGGCGGAGATGCGACGCCAACCGGGATGAACGCCGTTTCGGCGGCCGCGACGTTTGTGGTCACAATCATGCCTGTCAGCAGAGCGCAGAACATGCGTTGCAGCGAGCCGCTCCGAATGGCGCCAATCAAATTCGAAATGAAAACAGTCCCGCATGCCGCCTTCATGTCTGCCCCATGATCAATTCCAACCGAACGCAGGTACCCAGTTGCCCGACCCAGCTTGCAAACAAGCCTCAAGCGACCTAGGGCACCGCGCGTTCACCGGTCAGAATAAGAATCGAAAACGGCAGAAATCCGTGACTCAATTGGGCGTTTTCAGATCAAGAATAAGGCACAAAAAGACACGCCACGAAACAACGCGCTTGCAGGCTTACCTTGCCGGGGCAGGCATCCTCTGCGCGTGCACAGAGGATTTTCGCCACGGTCGGCAAAAATATCCGACCGACGTCATTTCTCGGCAGCAATCCAAATTCAGGCCGATTGGTGGTCGGCCTGAAAACTTTCTCTACTCGTTGGTCTCAACAACGATCAGTTCACGTTCGCTGGCCCCGCGCGCATGATCCAGCGCCTGCTGGTATTCCGGCGAGTTGTAGCAGGCCACTGCGTCCTCGACGGACGGGAACTTGGCCACGACGTTGCGCGGCCGTTCCTTGCCCTCAAGCTGAACATACCGCCCTGCCCGCGCGATGAAATGCCCGCCATGCTTGGCAATCGCAGGGCCTGCCAGTTCGGCATATTTTCCATATGCCTCGGCATCTGTCACCGTGACATGAGCAATCCAGAGTGCAGGCATCCTAACCTCCCAATACCTGTTCCGCCGCCTTGATGGCCGCGGCTGCGTTCGAAGGATCGCGGCCGCCGCCCTGGGCCATGTCGGGCCGTCCGCCGCCGCCCTTGCCGCCCAGTTCCTGCACGGCTGCCCGAACCAGATCGACCGCCGAGATTTTCTGCGTCAGGTCGTTGGTCACACCGGCCGCAACCGCGGCTTTTCCACCGCTGTCGGCAATCAGCAGAACCGCACCCGAGCCGAGACGGCTTTTGTGTTCGTCGATCAAGGCCGGCAGGTCCTTGCCCGAGACCCCGCTCAGGGCCTGAGCCAGGAACTTGATGCCGTTGACATCCTTGGCCACGGCACCATTGGCCTGACCCGCGCCTCCAGCCATGGCCAGTTCGCGGCGCAGCTGTGCCACCTCGTTCTGCAGCGCCTTGCGCTCGTCCAGCAGGGCCTTGACCCGGCTCACCACATCCTCGGGCTGCGCCTTGAGTTCGGACGCGACCTGCGCCAGGCGGCGGTCCTGGGTCGAGAGGTATTCAAGGGCGGCATCCCCCGTCAAAGCCTCGATCCGGCGCACGCCGGCGCTGCTGGCGCTGTCGCCCAGGATGACGAATGTGCCGACGTCACCCGTCTGGCGCACATGGGTGCCGCCGCACAGTTCGATCGACCAGGTCTCGCCGTCATGGCCTTTGCCCGTGGGCGCCTTGCCCATCGAAACCACGCGCACCTCATCGCCGTATTTCTCGCCGAACAGCGCCTGCGCGCCCAGCTTTCGGGCATCGTCTGGGGTCATGATCCGGGTTTCCACGGGCGAGTTCTGACGGATGAAAGCGTTCACCTCGCGCTCGACCGTTTCGATTTCCTCGGGCGTCATCGCCTTCGTGTGGCTGAAATCAAAGCGCAGGCGGTCGGCGGCATTCAGAGAGCCGCGCTGCGCCACGTGCGCCCCCAGCGTTTCGCGCAAGGCCTCGTGCAGCAGATGCGTGGCCGAGTGGTTGGCCCGGATCGCGCTGCGACGGGCGTGATCGACCTCAAGCTCCACCGCCTCGCCCTTGGCAAATGTGCCACGCTCGACCGTAACCTTGTGCGCGATCACCTTGCCGTCGGCGAACTTCTTGGTGTCTTCGACCAGGGCGACCTCGTCGCGGTCCTCCAGGCGCCGAATGACGCCGGAGTCGCCGACCTGACCACCGGCCTCGCCATAGAACGGCGTCTGGTTCGAGACGATCCAGCCGCTTTCCCCCGGCTCAAGCTTGTCAACCAGTGCACCGTCGCGGATCACGGCCAGAACCTGACCCTCGGCCTTTTCGGTCTCGTATCCCAGGAAATCGGTCGCTCCGGCGGCGTCCAGAACATCGAACCACACGGCCTGATCGGCAGCTTCCCCCGATCCCGCCCAGGCGGCCCGAGCCTTCGCCTTCTGTTCGGCCATCGCGGCATCGAACCCTTCGGTGTCGACGGTGCGGCCTTTTTCGCGCAGGGCGTCCTGCGTCAGGTCCAGCGGAAAGCCATAGGTGTCATACAGTTTGAAGGCGGCCTCGCCGGGCAAGGGCGCACCGTCGGGCAGGCCGGCAACCTCGTCGTCCAGCAGCTTCAGACCGCGGTCCAACGTCTGCTTAAACCGGGTTTCCTCCAACAACAGCGTTTCCTCGATCAGCGCCTGCGCCCGGCCCAGTTCGGAATATTGCGCGCCCATCAGCTGCACCAGCGTGGGCACCAGACGGTGCATGACCGGATCCTTGGCGCCCAGCAGATGCGCGTGACGCATGGCCCGGCGCATGATCCGGCGCAGCACATAGCCGCGCCCGTCATTCGACGGCATCACACCATCCGCAATCAGGAACGAGGTCGACCGCAGGTGGTCGGCGATCACCCGGTGATGCACGTTCTGGTCGCCATAGGGGTCGACATTGGTCACATCCGCCGACGCCTCGATCAGCGTTTTGAACAGATCGGTGTCATAGTTGTCATGGCTGCCCTGAAGCAGCGCGCCGATCCGTTCCAGCCCCATGCCGGTATCGATCGACTGCATGTCCAGTTCACGCATCGAGCCGTCCTCGAACTGCTCGTTCTGCATGAAGACGATGTTCCAGATTTCGATGAACCGGTCGCCGTCCTCGTCAGCCGAACCCGGAGGGCCACCCCAGATATGGTCGCCGTGATCATAGAAGATCTCGGTGCAGGGGCCGCAGGGGCCGGTCGGGCCCATCTGCCAGAAATTGTCATTGGTGGCGATGCGGATGATCCGGTCCTCGGGGACGCCGACCTTTTTCCAGATCTCGAACGCTTCGTCGTCGGTGTGATAGACCGTCGTCAGCAGCCGGTTCTTGTCGATCCCGAACTCCTTGGTGATCAGCTCCCAGGCGAAGGGAATCGCCGCTTCCTTGAAGTAATCCCCGAACGAGAAGTTGCCCAGCATCTCGAAGAACGTATGATGGCGGGCCGTGTAACCGACATTGTCCAGATCGTTGTGCTTGCCTCCGGCGCGCACGCATTTCTGCGCGGTGGTCGCGCGCTTGTAGTCGCGGGTCTCGAGCCCGGTGAACAGGTTCTTGAACTGCACCATGCCCGAGTTGACGAACATCAACGTCGGGTCGTTGCGCGGCACAAGCGGGCTCGACGCGACCACTTCGTGCCCTTGTTTGGCAAAGTAGTTCAGAAAGGTTGAGCGGATATCGTTCAGCGTGGGCATTGGGCTCTCTCAGCGCGCATTCATGATCTGTCGCGACGGTTTAGCCCCCCGCCCGCCGATAGTCCACAGGATTGCTGCACCGCGAAGGAAACAGGGCGGCCCAAAGGACCGCCCTGCCCGTCTTTGCCCCGGTCGATCACGCTTCGAGGATGTCGTCCTCGTCCACCCCGGGCGGCATGTCGAACTCCAGCCCGTGCGCGGCACGGATCTTGTCTTCGATCTCCAGCGCGATCCGGCTGTTCTCGCGCAGGTACTGCTTGGCGTTTTCCCGCCCCTGCCCGATCCGTTCATCGCCATAGCTGAACCACGAACCCGATTTCTCGACCACGCCGGCCTTGACGCCCAGGTCCAGCAATTCGCCCATCTTGCTGATGCCTTCGCCATACATGATGTCGAATTCCACCTGCTTGAACGGCGGCGCCACCTTGTTCTTGACCACTTTCACGCGCGTCTGGTTGCCGACCACCTCATCGCGATCCTTGATCGCGCCGATGCGGCGGATGTCCAGGCGGACCGAACTGTAGAATTTCAGAGCGTTGCCCCCGGTCGTGGTTTCCGGACTGCCGAACATGACGCCGATCTTCATGCGGATCTGGTTGATGAAGATCACCATGCAGTTGCTGCGGGCGATCGAGCCGGTCAGCTTGCGCATCGCCTGGCTCATCAGCCGGGCCTGCACACCTACGTTGCTGTCGCCCATGTCGCCTTCCAACTCGGATTTCGGCGTCAGCGCCGCCACCGAGTCCACCACGACCATGTTGACCGCCCCGGAACGCACCAGCGTATCTGTGATTTCCAGCGCCTGTTCACCCGTATCGGGCTGCGAGATCAGAAGCTCGTCCAGATCCACCCCCAGCTTGCGGGCGTATTGCGGGTCCAGCGCATGTTCCGCATCGACGAACGCACACACACCACCGCGTTTTTGCTGTTCTGCGATGCAATGTAGGGTCAGCGTCGTCTTGCCCGAGCTTTCCGGCCCATAGATCTCGATGATCCGCCCCATCGGCAAGCCGCCGATGCCCAGGGCGATGTCCAACCCCAGAGAGCCGGTCGAACTGGCCTCGATCTCCTGGCGGGCGCCGTCGCCCAGCTTCATGATCGACCCCTTGCCGAACTGCCGCTCGATCTGGGCCAGCGCGCTGTCGAGCGCCTTTTGCTTGTCCGCGTTTTTCTTGTCGCTCATCGTCAGAAGATCCGCCATTGTCCTGTCGCCTTCCCTTTTGTCACACCCGAAACCGGGCGGCAATCGCTGCTTTGTTCGCCCCTTGTTCCTTATGAGATCAAAAAGTGAACATTTCAACTAAAACTTTCACCATTCACTTTCGACAAAAGATGTTAACGAGACGTTTACTTGAACGGTGAATCGCGCAAAGCGCTGAGAAAGGGCGTTTTTTCTGCAATTTGCGCCTCGAATCCGGCTGCGTCATTGACCTTGCGCACATGCCCGGCCAAACATTGGCCCATCAAACGGGTTTTGCGTCGGGCAGTAGGTTCATGCTGATATTCTTCAAAGAACGGCTGGCTTTGCTGTCCGTCCCCAAGACCGGCAGCACGGCATATTTCAAATCGCTGCGGGATCGGGCCGATATCGTGGTGTCCGGCCCTCCCGATCTCAAGCACGCGCCTGTGCGCCGGTTCGACCGGTTCTTTCAGAACATTTTCTTGAAGATGTACGATACCGAACTCGAGGTCATGGCCGTTGTCCGCGAGCCTTTGGATTGGCTGGGCAGTTGGTACAGGTACCGGTCGCGGCCTGAATTGCTGGGTCACGAAAAGGCGACACATGACCTCAGCTTCGACGCCTTCGTTCAAGGCTACTTGCGCACACCGCGCCCGGCCTTTGCCGACGTGGGCAGCCAATCCGAATTCTTCAGAACGCGCAGCAATGGCCGTGGGGCGACCCATGTTTTTCGCTATGACAACCAACAGGCGATCCTCGACTTCCTGCAGGACCGTCTGGATACCGAAATCAACCTGACCCGGGAAAACGTGTCACCGAAACGCCCGATGGACATCGCGCCGCAGACCGAGCGACGGTTTCGCAAGATCCATGCGGCCGAGTTCGACCTGTACGATCGGGCCAGATGACTCAGTTCAGATGCTGCTGCACCGCTTCGGTCAGTTGCGTCAGCGAAAACGGCTTGGGCAGGAAACTTGCATCGGGCATATCCGGGCCGGACTCGCCGAAGGCACCCTCGGTATATCCCGACATGAACACCACCCGCACGTCCGGCCTGTCGATGCGCGCCTTGGAGACCCAGGTCGGGCCGTCCATGCCCGGCATGACGACATCGGTCACGAAGACATCGACATGCAGATCGGGATCTTCAAGGAGCTTCAGCGCCTCTTCGGCCGATCCGGCCTCGAGAACAGTATACCCCTTCAAGCGCAAGGCCCGGGTCGCAAAGGCCCTGACCGGCGCCTCGTCTTCGACCAGCAGAACCACGCCCTCGCCGGAATGGCTGGTGCCCGGTTCCTCGGGCCTGTGTTCCGACGGCTTTTCGGGTTCGGCCGTATTGCACACCGGCAGCAGCACGTTGAATTCAGAGCCGCGGCCTTCGACGCTGTCCACGAAGATGAACCCGCCGGTCTGCTTGACGATCCCGTAAACCGTCGACAACCCCAGCCCGGTGCCTTCGCCGGTGCGCTTCGTGGTAAAGAACGGCTCGAACACCTTGTCCAGCTTGTCCCCCGGAATTCCCACGCCGCTGTCGATGACCTTGACCGAAACGTATTCGCCGGGCGCGACGGTTGCCCGGTCACGCCTGAATTCCTCGGTCAACACGACGACCTCGGTCTCGATGCGGATATCGCCGCCATCGGGCATGGCGTCACGCGCGTTGACCACGAGGTTCATCAACACCTGCTCCAACTGACGCTTGTCCGCCCGCACGGGCTTCAACACCGGGTCGTGGCTGAGGATCAGGCGGATCTTCTCGCCCACCAATCGGTTCAGCAGGTGGATCAGATCGGATATGGTGTCGCGCAGGTCCAGGACTTCGGGCCGCAAGGTCTGTTTGCGGGAAAACGCCAGCAACTGCCCCACAAGGGCGGCCGCGCGGTTGGCGTTCTGGTTGATCTGCACCAGGTCCGCATAATCAGGATCGCTGGCGTCGTGCCGCAGCAGCAGCAGGTCGCAGTGACCTGAAATCGCGGTCAGCAGGTTGTTGAAGTCATGCGCGACGCCGCCGGCCAACTGCCCGACGGCCTGCATCTTCTGGCCCTGGACGAACTGTGCTTCCAGCGTCTTCAATTCCGTCGCATCATGCAGCACAGCCAGCAGGCCGACCTCGCCATCATTGACGACCCGCGACAGGGTGACCTGAACATAGATGTCCTTGTCCTTCCGACTCAGCCGCAGAAATTCGGAAAATGGGGAAGCTTCGCCCTGGGCCACATCCGCCAACAGTGCCGATACCGGGCGGTTCAATCCCTGCATGATCTCACCGATGTTGGTCTGGCCGACAGGAAAGTCGCCCAACAGTTTCGCAGCAAGGTGGTTGGCCTCGATGACATCTCCGGTCAGCGACAACCGCAACAGCGGCACGGGCAAGTCCGCCACCGCCGGCGCCCATCGGGCCGGTTTGATCTCGTCGATCTCGATCAGCGCCAGGTCTCGGCCCGAGTTCGTCCTCCTCAGTTCGGTGACACAGATACGGCTCACCGAATCATCTCCTTCGACGCGAACCATCCCGGCGCCTTTCGATGACCCGGCGGAAAGGGCCTGCTGCAGCGCGTCGGGGACCCGGCTCAGCAGGTCCTGCGCCAGCGGGTTCACTGCAAGCACGCTGTCCTTGTGCCCCAAAGTGACCACCGGAACCGACACATGCGCCCATTGCTGGCGCCCCGACGCCTTGATGCGCCACAAGAAAAGGCTGTTGCCCAGATCGACGGTCAGAACGGGGATGCTGGCGCCATTGCTCACGATATCTTCGGCCGCCCGGCCATGGGCCACGGCCCGCGAATGCATGCGCAGCAAGATGGGCGACGGGTTGGCGAAGACCGACCGAAGACATCGGTCCAGCCGGACGCCCGGACCGGCGTTGAACCGGCTTCGGGCCGCTGAATTGGCGATGACGATGGTCCCGTCGGAATCAGAGATGAAGCCAGGCGCGGGTTCCTTTTCCAGAAAGGCAGCCAGTATCGCCCTAGCCTTGCCGTTGGCGCGTTCCTCAAGCAAGCCCCGAAGCGCCACAAAGAAAAATACCGCCAGAAAGGACCCGCCGACCGCCAGAATGCCGGGCGTCCATTCATCAGGGATGGCCGGCAGCATCGGCAGCATAATCAGGCCCACGGCCGCCCCAAGCAATGACAACATCCGCGACCAACTGGGTAATGATCTGTCGTTCAGCCCGGGTACCGCCCCAACCGCCTGAGTCATGAAATAGCCTGTTCCAATTCGACCTCGTGCGCAGTCGGGCACACGGATGGTAAAAATCGGGTTAACACAACCTTCGGCGCCAACCACTACCCAAAGTTGTTTCCAGCTCGCGGCTATCTCGTCAAGTGAGCGGCAAAAAAACCATCGGTTCCGTGTACAACCTGCCACAATTGCCGGAACCTGCACGTCCAGCCTGCGTGATCCCCCAGAAACCGTTCGACGCGCCGATCATTCTCGACATCCAACAGCGAACAGGTGGCATAGGCCAGCACACCCTGATCGGTGACCAGCGGTGCCACCTGGTCAAGAATGCTGTCCTGAATGCCCGACAGCTCGGTCAGCCGATCCGGTGTCAAGGCCCATTTTCCGGCGGGCGCGCGGCGCCAGGACCCGCTGCCCGAACAGGGTGCGTCCACCAGCACCAGGTCGAAAGGCCCGTGCCGAGCGACCTCGTGCGGTGCCAGCAGCGTCACGCTTGTACCGGCCCTGCCCGCCCGCACCGGCAAATCCCGCATCCGGGCCGGGTTTGCATCATGGGCGAACACCTGAACCCCCGCGTGGGCCGCCATCGCCAGAGCCTTGCCGCCGCCGCCGGCGCAGAAATCCAGAACCCGCATGCCGGGCTTTAGGCCCAACTCGGCCACCACCGCCTGGCTGGCCGCGTCCTGAAGTTCGACCAGCCCGCGCGCGTAAGCCTGGCCGTTCGATACACGGCGCGCCCCCGAGACGACTTCGAGCGCGGTTGCGCAGGCCGGATGCGGGACCACCTCAATACCATCAGACCGCAGTGACGCGACAGCCGTTTCCACATCGGCGCGGGCAAGATTCACCCTCAGATGCACCGGCGCCCGCCGCTGCAGGGCGACGGCGGTGGGGCGCGCCAGATCACCGAGGGACCGCTCGAAGATCGGCCACAGCCATTCGGGGATATCATGTTCTTCGGCCTCGGTGGCAAAGGCGCGGCTGACTTCGTTGTCCCGCACCGGCGCCGGTGCGTGCCGATCCCCGGAGAAAAAATCGTCCGGCTCTTCGCCCGCCGCGCGCAGCGCGCCCAGCATCAACCCACGCCCGGTCACCGCTCCGCCGCGCGCCGCGTAGGACCGCATGCACCGGACCGCGTCGAACACGTGGTCGCGGATGGCCGCGCGATCCTTGGACCCGGCGAAGCGGCTGCGCCGCGCCCAGCCGGTCAGCGCCTTTTCGACGGGCGCACCCGACAGGATCTCGTCCAGAATTTCGATGGCGGCCTGAACCCGCGCGGCTGGTGTCATCTGCTGATCCGTTCGGGCAATCCGTTGGCGCCGTTACATGATGCGGTAGTTGGGGCTTTCGCGGGTGATCTGCACGTCGTGCACATGGCTTTCCTTCAGGCCCGCGCCGGTGATCTTCACGAACTGGCAGTTGCGCCGCATCTCTTCGATCGTGGCACAGCCGGTATAGCCCATGGCCGCCCGCAGACCGCCGACCAACTGGTGCACGACCGCGCTGGCCGAGCCTTTGTAGGGCACCTGCCCCTCGATCCCTTCGGGCACCAGCTTGTCATTGGCGGCGTCCTTCTGGAAATAGCGATCGGCCGAGCCGCGCGCCATCGCGCCCAGGCTGCCCATGCCACGATAGGATTTGAACGAACGGCCCTGGTACAGGATCACCTCGCCCGGGCTTTCGTCGGTGCCGGCGATCATCGAACCGACCATGGCGCAGGACGCCCCCGCCGCGATGGCCTTGGCGAAATCGCCCGAGAACTTGATGCCGCCATCGGCGATGACCGGCACGTCACCAGCCGCCGCCGAGCAATCCATGATTGCCGTCAACTGGGGCACGCCGACACCGGCCACCATGCGCGTGGTGCAGATCGAGCCCGGCCCGATCCCGACCTTTACCGCATCGGCTCCGGCATCGATCAGGGCCTTGGTCGCGTCTGCGGTGGCGACGTTGCCGGCGATGATCTGCACTTCGTTCGACAGGGACTTGATCCGCTTCACCGCGTCCAGCACCCCTTGGGAATGGCCGTGCGCCGTGTCGACCACGATGATGTCGACGCCCGCATCCACCAGCCGCTCGGACCGTTCAAAACCGGCATCGCCGACCGATGTGGCCGCCGCGACGCGCAACCGGCCCAGATCGTCTTTGCAGGCCGTTGGGTTCAGCACCGCTTGTTCGGTATCCTTCAGCGTCAGCAGGCCGGTCAGCTTGCCGTTGGCGTCCACGACCAGCAGCTTTTCGATCCGGCGGGCCTTCATCAGGCTGATGGCCTCTTCCCGATCGGCCGGTTCCTGCAGCATGGCCAGGTTGTCCGAGGTCATCATCGCGCGGATCGGCTGATCGTCAGACGTGGCGAAACGCATGTCGCGGTTGGTCACGATGCCGACGACGCGGCCCGCGTCATCCACCACCGGGAACCCGGTGAAGTTGTAGCGCTCGACCAAGGCCTTGGCATCGGCCAGCGTCTGATCGGCGCGCAGGGTGACGGGGTTGTAGACGATGCCGGATTCGAAGCGTTTGACCCGGCGCACCTCGCGGGCTTGTTCCTCGGCCGTCAGGTTTTTGTGGATCACTCCGATGCCGCCGGCCTGCGCCATGGCGATGGCCATGCGCGCTTCGGTCACCGTGTCCATGGCCGAGCTGAGCAGCGGTATGTTCATGGTGATCGCGCGTGTCACGCGCGTGGACGTGTCCGCCGTTGCCGGCAGGACCGACGAGGCCGCCGGAACCAAAAGAACGTCATCAAAGGTGAGTGCCTCACGAATCTGCATCTGCTAACCCCATGCAAAACCCCGTTTGGCGGTGACCCTATTGCATGGTTTCGACCAAAGGGAAAGCCCCTGCCCCGACTTGTTCGCCCACAAACCGCCGCGATGGCGCGGAAAACGACGCAAGCCGCGCAAAACCTGCCGCGGATTGGCCTTTCCCTTTGCCGCGAAACCCATATCTTGCCGCCACACGCGCGAATATTGAAAAGGCAGGCCATCCATGACCACCGATCCCCTTGTCGTCTTTACCCCTTCGGGCAAACGCGGACATTTCCCCGTGGGCACTCCGATCCTGACGGCGGCTCGGCAGCTGGGGGTCGATCTGGATTCGGTCTGCGGTGGGCGCGGGATCTGCTCGAAATGCCAGATCACGCCCAGCTATGGCGAGTTTCCCAAACACGGCGTCACGGTCCGCGAAGACGCGCTGAGCGAATGGAACGCGGTCGAGCAGCGCTATGACGACAAGCGCGGCCTGAAACCGGGCCGACGTCTGGGCTGTCAGGCCACCGTTCAGGGCGACGTGGTGATCGACGTTCCGCCCGAAAGCCAGGTGCACCGCCAGGTTGTGCGCAAGGCCGCCGCCGCGCGCGCCATCACCATGGACCCGGCCACGCGTCTTTATTTCGTGGTGGTCGAAGAACCCGACATGCACTCGCCCACCGGCGATCTGGAACGGCTGGAGCGTGCCCTGCGCGAGCAGTGGCAGATCGAGGCCGTCACTGCCGACCTGTCGCTTCTGTGCAAGCTGCAGCCGACCCTGCGCAAGGGCAAGTGGGAGGTCACGGTCGCCCTTCACAAGGGCCACAAGGACAACGTGGCGCGCATCGTCGAAATCTGGCCCGGCCTGCACGAAAACGGGCTGTACGGGCTGGCCATCGATTTGGGCTCGACCACCATCGCCGCGCATCTGACCGATCTGGAAACCGGCGAGGTCAAGGCCTCCTCGGGCCTGATGAACCCGCAGATCCGGTTCGGCGAGGACCTGATGAGCCGCGTCTCGTACGCGATGATGAACCCCGGCGGTGATCACGAGATGACCCGGGCCGTGCGAGAGGCGATCAACGATCTGGTCACCTCAATCGCCGACGAGGCCGGGATCGACCCAGCCCTGATCGTGGAAACCGTGTTCGTCTGCAACCCGGTCATGCACCACCTGCTGTTGGGCCTGGACCCGGTTGAACTGGGCCAGGCGCCGTTTGCGCTGGCCACGTCGGAAAGCGTCTCGCTGCCCGCGCGCGAGATGGATCTGACCACGATGAACCCCCGTGCGCAGGTCTACATCCTGCCCTGCATCGCGGGCCATGTGGGGGCCGACTGCGCCGCCGTGGCGCTGAGCGAAGAGCCGGGCAAGTCGCAGGATCTGGTTTTGATCGTGGACGTCGGCACCAATGCCGAGATTCTGCTGGGCAACACGACCCGCGTACTGGCCTGTTCCTCGCCCACCGGACCGGCCTTCGAGGGTGCGCAGATCAGTTCGGGCCAGCGCGCCGCCCCCGGCGCGATCGAGCGCATTCAGATCGACCCCGTGACCAAGGAACCCCGGTTCCGGGTGATCGGCTCGGACAAGTGGTCGGACGAGGAAGGGTTCGAGGCAGACATCGCCACCACCGGTATCACCGGCATCTGCGGGTCGGGCATCATCGAGGCGGTGGCCGAAATGCGCATGGCCGGCCTGCTGGACGAGAGCGGCCTGATCGGCTCGGCCGAGCAGACCGGCACCAGCCGCTGCGTCCCCGAGGGCCGCACCCATTCCTACCTGATCCATGACGCCAGCGCCGAAGGCGGCCCGCGCATCACCGTGACCCAAGGCGACATCCGGGCGATCCAGCTGGCGAAATCCGCGCTCTATGCCGGGGCGCGGCTGCTGATGGACGAGATGGGCATAGACAAGGTGGATCGCGTGGTGCTGGCCGGGGCGTTCGGCGCCCATATCTCGACCAAGCACGCGATGGTTCTGGGCATGATCCCCGACGCGCCGCTGGACAAGGTCCAAAGCGCGGGCAACGCCGCCGGTACCGGCGCGCGCATCGCGCTGTGCAACATCGCCGCCCGGGCCGAGATCGAACGCGTGGTGCGCGAGATCACCAAGGTCGAAACCGCGATCGAGCCGAAATTCCAGGAGCATTTCGTCGCCGCCAACGCCATTCCGCACAAGACCGACCCGTTCCCGGAACTGGCCAAGGTCGTCACCCTGCCCACCCCGTCCTTCAACACCGGCGGCGACGCGGAAAAAACTGGCCGCCGCCGCCGCAGAAAGGCATAGTCCGAAAAACTGCGGAGGACCCCCATGCAAACAGCAAACGAAGATCAGGCTGAATACTGGGGCAACTCCGAATCCGGCACCAAATGGCTGACCTTCGAGGACAAACTGGACCACATGCTGGCCCCGGTGCTAGACTTGGTTCTGGAGCGCGCAGACCTGACGCCCGGCCTGAGGGTGCTGGACATCGGCTGTGGCACCGGTGCCAGCACGGTCGCGGCCGCGCGCGCGGTCGGGCCCGAGGGGCACGTTCTTGGCGCCGATATCTCGGCCCCGTTTCTTGACCGTGCCGCCCAGCGTGCCGACGCGGTCGGCCTGCCCAACGCCGCGTTCCAATTGGCCGATGCCCAGGTCGCCCCGTTCGAGCCGGAAACCCGCGACGTGGCCATTTCACGTTTTGGGGTGATGTTCTTCGACGATCCCGTCGCCGCGTTTACCAATATCGCGAAGGCGCTGGTTCCGGGCGGACGGATGATCTTTGCCGCCTGGGGGCCGCTGTCCGACAACCCGTGGTTTCGGGTGCCGCATGTGGCCGCCACGGCGCATCTGGGCCACCCACCCAAATACGGACGCCACGCGCCCGGCCCGCTGGCCTTTCAGGACATCGACCGCGTCACCGGCCTGATGACCCGGGCCGGGCTGCGCGATGTTTCCGGCGAACCTGTCCCCCTGCGACTGCCCGGCCTGAACAGCGTCGAGGACACGGCCAGCCTGTGCACCCGCGTGGGGCCTGCCGCGCGGGTCATCGCGCATTTCGACGGGTCCGAGGACGACGCCCGCATCATCCAGCGCGCCGTTCAGGGCGAATTTGAACATTTCGTCGTCGATGGCATTCCCGGGCTGCCCGCGGTCATCAACCTGTTCCAGGCCCGCCGCGCCGCCTGAGGCGGCCCCTTACCGTTGCACCCAGTGCGGCCATTGCCGCATCCCGGGGGTGATCTTTTCCGACCAAGGTCCGTGGCAAAGGGCGGCCGGCCGGGCAATAGTGGGGGAAGCATGAAACTACCAAAGCCCGATCTCAGTTCAGGAACCTGGTCCCTGTCGCGCGCCTATCTTGCGGCCAGCGTCGTCGTCATGGGGACTGGCGCCATCGTGATCGGCGGCTGGGTCACGGGCCGGATCGAAGATGCGGTCGTTCAGAACTCGGCCAATTCCGCAGCCCTCTACATGGAAAGCATCCTGTCGCCGCTCAGCCAGGAACTGGCCTACGGCGACAGCCTGTCGGACCCGGCAGCGAGGGCCGTGTCCGAGCTGTTCGACCAGCAATCGATGCAAGAGCGGATCGTCTCGTACAAGATCTGGAAAAAGGGCGGGCTGATCGCCCATGCGTCCGACCCGGACATCATCGGACGCACGTTCCCCCCCACCGACGATCTGAAACGCGCCTGGTCGGGGCAGATCTCGGGTTCGTTCGAGGAACTGGACCGCGCCGAGAACCAGGCCGAAGCCGCGATGGGCCTTCCGTTGCTGGAAGCCTACAGCCCCATCCGCGAGATCTGGTCCGGCGAGATCATCGCCGTCGGCGAATTCTACCAGCGCGCGGATCAGTTGCAGACCGACCTGATGCAGGCCAGACGCACCAGTTGGCTGGTGGTGGCCACGACCTTCGGGCTGAGCACGCTGATCCTGTACCTGATCGTGGCGGTCGGCGACCGGACGATCCGCACCCAGTCCGACCTGTTGAAGGCCCGTCTGGCCGAAAGCCAGAAGATGTCGCAACAGAACGCCGACCTGCGCGCGCGGGTGATCGAGGCGTCGGACCGATCCACCGCCCAGACCGACCGCTTTTTGCGCAAGCTGGGTGCCGAACTACATGACGGCCCGGCCCAATATCTGGCGCTGGCGGCGTTGCGGCTGGATTCGGCCTTTCCCCCAGGACGGGTCCGGCGACAAGGTCGCCCACGAGGTTCACCAATCGATTCAACGCGCACTGAGCGAGATCCGCGCCCTGTCCCGCGGGCTGGCCGCCCCCGACATCGAGGCGCTGGACCTCGAAGACGCAATCGTGCTCGCCGCCAGCGACCGGTCGGTTCCCGGCACGCACGCCCCCGAGCTGTCGATCAGCGGCGACGTGACGCCCGCGTTGTCCTACGCCGAAAAGCTGTGCGTTTTCAGGTTCGTGCAGGAGGCCCTGTCGAATGCGGCCCGTCACGCCAAGGGGGCGAAATGCACCGTGACCTGCGCATCAAGTCCCGACGAGCTGTCGGTGACGGTCGCAGACGATGGGCCGGGGTTCGATCCGTCAGATGCCATCAAGCTGGGCACCGAGGGCGGTCAGGGCCTTTTGGGGCTGCGTGACCGGGTGGAAAGCACCGGCGGGCGTTTCGAGATCAAAACCGCCCCCGGCGCGGGAACAACGATCAAGATGACTTTGTTTCACAGGCAAGCGAGGCCGAGATGACCAGGACAATCGTATTGGCGGACGATCACCCGATTTTCCGGGACGGATTGCGCAGGACATTGGAGGATTCGGGCGAATTCAAGGTGCTGGCGGCCGGCGAGAGCGCCGACGAGGCCGTGCAACTCACCCAAAGCCACAAGCCCGACCTCGTCATCCTGGACCTGTCCATGCCGGGCGGCGGGATTGCCGCGACGCGGCAGATCGCGGCGATGGAGGACCCGCCCCGCATTGCCATTCTGACCGTTTCCGAGGACAGCAACGACGTCGCCGACGCGCTGGAGGCCGGGGCGACGGGCTACATTCTCAAGGGCGTCACAGCCGGCGCCCTGACCGGATCGCTGCACAGCATCGCCGCCGGTGAAGGGGTCGTGTCCCCCGGACTGGCCGCACGGGTGCTGTTCTCGATCGGAAAAGGCAAGGCCAAGGATACCGAACCTGACGGGCTGAGCGACCTGACGTATCGCGAAGAAGAGATTCTGCGCCGCGTGGCCAAGGGGCTGAGCAACCGCGAAATCGCCGATGAGCTGAAGCTTCAGGAAAAGACCGTAAAGCATTATATGACAAGCATTCTGTCCAAGCTGCACGCGCGAAACCGGGTCGAGGCGGCGCTGATCGCCCATGACGCCTGGAAAACCTGACGCCCAACGGATGACGGCCCCCGGAATTTCCGGGGGCCGTGCCTGGTTTGCCGGGCGGGTTGCTTAGTTGGTGATCGCGTTCAACCGCTGCATATCGGCCGAGGTCGCCGGGCGTTCGACCACCGTTCGATTGTAGGGATCCTTCAACTCGTACCGGCCTGCCTCGATTTCCTCTTTCCAGCCATTGGTATAGCGCACCTCGATATTGCCGCCCTGACGTTCCACCTTGGCCGGCCGGCCACCGGCGCCGTTGCCACTGGACGGCACGCTGTTGATGGTCACGCTGTCGGCCAGTGAACGCAGTCGCGTCACGTCCGCGCCGGTCGCCGGTCGCTCCTCGACCGTGCGGTTCTGCGCGTTCTTGCGCTCATAGCGCCCGTTCTCGATTTCTTCCTTGGTGCCGTCCGAATAGCGAACCTCGACACCGCTGGCGCTGGTTTCGATCTTGGTCACGCGCACCGGACCGTTGCCCGATCCCGACGCGGCCGCGGATCCGCCGCGTTTGCTTTTGCCGCTGCGGGACTTGTCGTCTTCGTCGTCGTCGCTGTCATCATCGCGGTCGTCGTCGCTGTCGTCATCGTCGTCGCGGTCGTCGTCGCTGTCATCATCCCGATCGTCGTCCCGGTCGTCATCCCGATCGTCGTCGCGGTCGTCGTCCCGGTCGTCGTCACCATCCTTGCCTTTTCCGCTTTTTGCAAAAGCATAGGAGGGATCCACATGGAAACCGGAGTCGAAGTCAAAACTCAGTGAATAGGGGCTGGCGGCGAAGGCCGACGCCAGGGCGGCGGTGCTCAACAACCTTGCGATTTTCGATTTCACGCTCATCTCGATATCCTTTCCTGTCCAGGCGCCCCTCTTGACGCCATTGAGAAAAAGCTAGCAGGCTGGGGAAACGGCAACATCGGCCCATGGTCGGACGAATTTTCGGCCCTTGGGACACTGCCCGACAGGTCTTTCTTCCGAACAAGCCTCCGAACAGGAGCATACGTACCGGCCCGACGCCGAGACAACGCAACTTCGATGTCAATCAATCACGCGATTGAGGGATGGCCTTCAGGTAGCTGGCGATGGCCAGACGATCTGCGTCGCTCAGTTTCGCGGTATTCAGCACCACCTCGGCCATCTCGCCCCCGGCACTGTCATAGTCCGGCGTGAACCCGGACTTCAGATACTCGGCGATATCCGCTTCGGACCAGTCCAACTGATCGGGGGCCAGCCCCGGGATGCGTCCCTTGCCGCCGGGATTCGGCGCCCCTTGCAGCCATTTCGACAGGATCAACCCGCCCAGGGCGTTGCGCGGGGTATGGCATTCTCCGCAATGACCCAGCGCCTCGACAAGGTAGCGGCCGCGCTGCTGCTGGCCGGACAGATCCCCGTCCACGATCCAGCCTGATCGCAGAAACAGCAGCTTCCACCCTCCCAGAGCCAACCGCAGATTGAACGGAAAACCTACCTCGTGGGTTGCGCTGGGCGTGGCGTCGGCGGGAAGGCTCATCAGGAAGGCATGCAACGAGACGACATCCTGCGGCGCCATCCTGACGTAGGACGCATAGGGGAAAGCGGGGTAATAATGCTGGCGGTCCGGACTGCTGCCATGCCACAGCGCGCCGGCCAGATCGACGGGCGTCCAATCGCCGATCCCGTGCGCCGGATCACTGGATATGTTGGGCGCGACGAAGGTGCCGAACGGCGTGGAAAACCTGCGCCCACCGGACAAGACCAAGCGGGCCTCGCCTTCGGCCCCGGGTGCCGAATGGCAGGCCGCGCAGCCGGCGGCATGAAACACCTGTTCACCCTGCGCAATATCGGGAACCAGGCCGCTCAACACTGCCGGATCAGCCAAACGCGGGCGGGTCACGAAAAGTCCAGCCCCCACGATCACGGCCGCACAGGCGGCGGCCGTGACACCCCATTTTCGCATTCCGCTCTTACTCCTTGGGCGCGCGATAGGCCTTGTGGCATGCCGAACACGCCCCGCCCAGAGGCCCCATCGCGGCCTTCAGGGCATCAAGGTCCTGCCCAGCGGCCGCCTGCATGGCAACAGCGGCTTCGGCCAGGGCCTGCCCCTTGGCACTGACATCAGGGAAGTTCTGCCAGATCGCCGGCAAGGCACGCGAAGACGGATCGGCCGCATTGTCGGTTCCGGCCGGCCACATCGCCGACTGATCGACTTGGGTCAGCGTGGCCAGATTGCTCGCCGCCGCCGCCGCGGCCTCGGCATTGTATTCCGCCTCGCCTTTGGCCATGGCGCCCAACTGGCCGATGTTGAACGCATAGAGCGACATCAGAGACTGCCGCGCCTTCACCGCGGGATTCTTCGCCTCTTGCGCCATGCTGGTACCTACGATCGCAACCGTCAGAAGCCCGGCCGCCGCAAAGGAAAGATATTTGGTCATAATTCTGCTCCCTGATTGAACGGGTTCAGACTAGCTTGAATAAATTTTCTTGTAATTGTTTGATATTTTGCTGACCTTGTTCATTTATGAACAAGGAAAATTGGGATGACATCCGCTACGTGCTGGCCGTCCGTCGCCATGGCTCATTGAACGCCGCGGCAACGGCCCTGAACGTTACGCATGCCACGGTCCTGCGCCGGGTCGCCGCGTTCGAGCAACGCCACGCCTGCCATCTGTTCGGCAAAGCCACGTCCGGCTATGCACCCCGCCCCGAGACTCAGCAGATCTTTGCCGCAATGGAAGATGTCGAAAACGCGGTTTTGGCGCTGGATCGGACGATCGCAGGGGCCGACCGGTCGCCGGTGGGAAAAGTGCGGATCGCTTCGACGGACAGCCTGTGCCAGATCGTGCTGCCAGGTATTTTGCGTCGCATCTCGGAACGGTTTCCGGGGTTGGATTTCACTTTGCTCAGCAACAACACGCACCATGACCTGACCCGCCTGACGGCGGATATCGTGGTGCGCCCGTCCCCCGGGTTGGATGGCGGGCTGACCGGTTTGAAGGCCGGCGCACTGCGCTTTGCCGTATATCACGATGGCACGCCCGGCCAGAAATGGCTGGCCCTGCAAGGCGCGCTGGACAAGTCGAAGCCCGCGCAGTGGATGGCGGACAACATCGCGCCCGCGTCCATCATCAGCGGCGCCGACAGCTTTCTGGTCCTGCGGCAGATGGCTGCCGAAGGAGCGGGCCGGACGTTCCTGCCGACCTTCGTCGGAGACGCCGAGCCCAGACTGCAGCGCGACCCCGAAACGCCCCCTGGGATGACCGTGCCGCTATGGGTCGCCATGCTGGAAGAGATTGCCCACACCCCCAGGTTCACGCTGGTGCGCGACCAACTGCTGGCACGTTTGAAGCCGCTGTTTGCAGCAGAGCGGACCTGACGCTCAAACGAACGACCACATTGCCAAAGCGGGAAAATCTGGAGCGGGTAGCGGGAATCGAACCCGCGCGTTCAGCTTGGGAAGCTGACAGGCTACCATTACATCATACCCGCCGCAGAGGCTGAGATAGCACCGGATGGGGGCCGGGATCAAGCGGCGATCTACAGGAAAGACGCTTTGTTGCCACAGAAAAAGGCCGGGCTGAATGCCCGGCCCCGGAACAGCGTCAAACCCCCATCAGGCCCGGCGGCGGCGGCCACCGCCCCGACGGCCGCGCGCGCCCTCGTTTTCGGTGCCTGCGGCATCGGCCGGCTTGTTGAACTTGATCCACTCGCCGCCATGCGGGTCGTTGTTGGTCAGCAGGTTGGCGGCGCGGATGGCCTCCATCTCCTTGCCGGCGCGCGGCTTGGTCGAGCCCAGCCCGAACATCTGAACGAAGGTTTCGTCGTCCATGCCCTCGGGCAGGATGATACCCGCCGCCGCAACCTCGGCCTTTTTCTCGGCGATCTTCTTCTGCGTCACCGGCAAGGCCACCGGGTTCATGATGGCCGAGGTCATGCCCGCGCCCATCGCCATCGGCAGGAAGGCGTTGTTGATGCCGTGGCGGTTCGGCAGACCGAACGAGATGTTGGACGCGCCGCAGGTGGTGTTCACGCCCAGCTCTTCGCGCAGACGGCGCACCAGGGCAAAGACCTGAAGCCCCGCAGTCGCCATCGCGCCGATCGGCATCACCAGCGGGTCCACCACGATATCATGCGCCGGAATGCCAAAGTCGGCCGCGCGCTGGACGATTTTTTTGGCCACCTCGAACCGCACGTCGGGATCTTCGGAAATGCCCGTGTCGTCGTTCGAGATCGCAACGACCGGCACGTTGTATTTCTTGACCAGCGGCAGCACCAGTTCCAGGCGGTCCTCCTCGCCGGTGACCGAGTTCAGCAGCGGGCGGCCTTCGGCGGCCTCCAGCCCGGCCTCCAACGCGCCCGGAACCGAGCTGTCGATGCACAGCGGCACATCGACCAGGCCCTGCACCAGCTCGACGATTTTGGTCATCAGCGGCGGCTCGGTCTCGTTCGGGTTGGGGTTCGAGTTGTAGACCACACCCGCGTTGATATCGAGCACGGTCGCCCCGGCCGCGACCTGCGCCAGCGCGTCCTTCTCGACGGTCGAGAAATCGCCCGCTTCCAGCTCGGCCGCCAGCTTCTTGCGGCCGGTGGGGTTGATCCGCTCGCCGATCACGCAGAACGGCTGATCGAAGCCGATGATCGCGGTTTTGGTCTTTGATTCTACGACTGTACGGGTCATGTCCGGTCCTTAAGCGTTTGCAGGCTTCGCCGAGGCGCCGCCGTTTTCGATGGCCCAGTTGGCATTGGTCTTGATGCCGCCAAGCGGAAAGAAGTGTACGTTGGTGATATTGAAGTCGGGGTTGGCCGCCTTGTGTTCGGCCAGCGCGGTGATCACGTCGGTCGGCTCGTAGGGCAGCAGCAGCTTGGACACGTCCATGGCACGCTTCTGCAGCACCTTCAGCGACGGGCCCACACCGCAGGCGATCGCGAACTTGATCAGGGTCTGCAGCTTGGCCGGACCGGCGATGCCGATGTGGATCGGCAGGTCGATCCCGGCCGCCTTGAGGCCGTCGGCCCATGCGATGATCGGCTTGGCGTCAAAGGCGAACTGGGTGGCCAGCGCCATTTCGGCGTCGGTGGTTTCGCTGAATTTCTGCTTCCAGCGCAATGCCTCGTCCACGTTTTTGGTCGAACCGTCCGGGTCGATGTCCTTGTTGCCCTCGGGGTGGCCTGCGACGTGCAGACGCTTGAAGCCCGCCTTGTCGAACAGACCCGTTTCCAGCAACTGCATCGAGCTGTCGAATTCGCCATGCGGCTTGGCCACGCCTCCGGCCAGCAGCAGCGCCTGGTCGACGCCGGCCTCGCCTTGATACATGGCGATCCAGTTTTCCAGCGTCGCCGCGTCCTTGATGATGCGGGCCGGGAAATGCGGCATGACCGGATAGCCCTCGGCCGCGATCCGTTTGGCCGTGCGCACCATGTCTTCGATCGGGGTGCCCTCGATATGGGCGATGTAGACGCGCGTGCCCTCGGGCAGCAGGTCGCGGAAATCCTCGACCTTCTCGGCGGTGCGCGGCATCACCTCGATCGAATACCCTTTCAGAAAGGCTTCGACGGCAGGGTTCACCGGGGCCTTTTCGGCCGCATCACGTTTCTTGAAGTTCAGCAAAGCCATTGCGGCCTCCCATAAAGATCTGGGGCTCATGCCCAACCGTCATTTGCGATCAGCGCCTTGAGGCGATCCTGATCGTAGTCCTCCTCCAGGCGCAGCGCCTGGGCCTCGGCGATCTCGGCCGGGTCGCCCTCAACCTCGAACGGCTCGGCCTTGCGCCATTCGGCCAGGTAGGCATCGCTGTCCCTGGCGTTCACCTTCATGGCGGCGCGGTCGATGGCCTGTTCGAACCGTTCCGACAATTGCCGCTTGGCCCCGCGCCGGCCCTTGCCGACGATGACCTGAGCGGGAATGTCGCGCCAGTATACGATGGTGACGTCAGGCATTGATCGTGATTCCTCCTAACCAGATGGTCCGGTTCTAAACGGCAATGTGGGGCCGGGTCGGTCGGATTTCGACACCCGGGGCATTTCCAGCGACCTTTTCGCCCTCTTGGGATACAGCGCCTCGGGTCGTCTCTCCAGTGCCGCGGGCCATCAAAATCCTCATGACCTTAATGAGCGTCTTGCACGTCGGACGCCCGCAACCTAATGTCGGGGTAACTCGAAAATCGGAGGGCGTGACGATGGCGCCCAAGCGTCCCAAAGGTGCGGGCGCGTTCCCGAAAGTGGTCGAAAGCCCCGCGCCGGCAAGACCCGATCCAGATGCGCTGTATGCGGCGCTGGATCTGGGAACAAATAGCTGCCGCATGTTGATCGCCCAGCCCAAGGGCAGCGGGTTCCATGTGGTGGACAGCTTCTCGAAGTCCGTGCAACTGGGCTCGGGGCTTGAACGGACCGGACGTCTGTCGCGGTCCTCGATGGCGCGCACCATTCAAGCCTTGCGCATCTGCCAGCAGAAGCTGAAGCGCAACAAGGTGAAGCGCATGCGGCTGGTGGCGACCGAAGCCTGCCGCCGCGCCCGGAACGCGCGCGACTTCATCCGGCAGGTGAAACGCGAAACCGGCCTGACCCTGGAGATCATCCAACCCGAGGAAGAGGCGCGCCTGGCCGTGATTTCCTGCGCGCCGCTGGTCAGCACCAAGACCGAACAGCTGCTGGTGGTCGATATCGGCGGCGGCTCGACCGAGCTGGTCTGGATCGACCTGTCCTCGGTGCCGCGGCGCGACCGGCCATCGGCGATCATGCGGCTGCACAACGGGTTCCACACCGCCGACAGCCCCTTTCCGGCGGCCAAGGTGGTGGACTGGATCAGCGTGCCGCTGGGCGTGGCCACGCTGCGCGACCAGTTCCACGATGTCGAGGACGACGCCGCCCGGTTCGCGCTGATGAGCTGGTTCTTCGAAGAAAATCTGGCCGATTTCGCCCCCTACAAGGATGAACAGGCCCGCGAGGGGTTCCAGATCGTCGGCACCAGCGGCACGGTCACGACGGTCGCGGCCTCGCATCTGGGGTTGAAGCGGTACGACCGCACCAAGGTGGACGGGCTGCGCATGACCAGCGATCAGATTGACAAGGTCATACGCGGCTATCTAGAACTCGGCCCTCAGGGTCGGCGCCGTGATCCGCGCATCGGCGAGGACCGGCAGGCCCTGATCATGTCCGGCTCGGCCATTCTGCAGGCGCTGCTGCGCTGCTGGCCCACCGACCGCCTTTCGGTTGCGGATCGGGGGCTGCGCGAGGGTCTGCTCTATGCCCAGATGAGCGCGGACGGGGTATTGGAAGACGGACCGTTCTGATGGCGAAGACACCAACCGGCAAAAACACCTCGGGGCGCGGACAGCGTGACCTGAAGGTCAAGGTCAAGACCGCGCGCGGGCGCAAGCTCAGCTCGACCCGCTGGTTGCAGCGGCAGCTGAACGACCCCTACGTGAAACGGGCGCAGGCCGAGGGGTATCGCGGGCGCGCGGCCTACAAGATCATGGAACTGGACGACAAGTACCGCTTCCTGGTGCCAGGTGCGCGGGTCGTCGATCTGGGCTGTGCGCCGGGGGGCTGGTGCCAGGTCGCGGTCAAACGCGTGAACGCGCTGGGAGAGAAATCCGGCAAGCGGATCGGCACCGTTCTGGGCATCGACCTGCAAGAGGTCGAACCCATCGCCGGCGCCGAAATCCATCAGCTGGACTTCATGGAAGACGACGCCGACGAAAAGGTCAAAGCCTGGCTGGGCGGCAAGGCCGATGTGGTCATGTCGGACATGGCCGCCGCGTCGTCGGGGCACAAGCAGACCGACCATCTGCGCATCATCGCCCTGTGTGAAACCGCCGCCTATTTCGCTTTTGATGTTCTGGAACAGGGCGGCACCTTCGTCGCCAAGGTTCTGGCAGGCGGGGCCGAGGGCGACCTGCAGAAACTGCTGAAACAGAAATTCGAAAAGGTTGCGAACGTCAAACCGCCGGCGTCCCGGTCGGACAGCTCCGAGAAATTCGTGGTTGCCACCGGGTTCCGGGGCTGAACCTACGCGTCTTCCTCGGGGTTTCCGCCTGCGAACTTCTGTTCCCGCAGGGATGCGTTGGCCAATCCCAGCAGCATCAGTGCGTCGCCACGCCCGAGATAGACGACGGGGCGGCTGCGCAGGGACTCGATCCGTTGAACCAGCGCAGGGTCGCGTGGCATCGCGGCTTTTTCGGACCGCGTGGGCGGGAATGTCGAATGCAGCATGCTACACCCATCACCAAACGGGCCTTCTGCCCTCGGAAAAGGGATAGGTCGGAAATCCGCCGTCAAGATGGCAGAATCGGGGAAGTTCGGTGCCGGTTCAGCGGCCCAGTTGATCGGCCAGCGCCCCAAGCGCCGCGCTGTCGGGCAGAACCTTCAGCCCCTCACGCAGGACGGCGCGCGCGGCCTCGACGCCGCGATTGATCTGCGCCAGTTGGACCAGCATCGGCCAGGCCTCTTCGCGCTGGGGGTCCAGGGTCACCACCCGGCGAAAGGCCCGTTCGGCCGCCGGCGCGTTGCGCAGCGTCAGCGCCATGCCCCCCAGGACCAGATGGGTTTCTGGGAAATCCAGCCGGTTCGACAATGTGCGCTGCCAATCGGCCATGGCCTCGCGCGCGTTGCTGCGTTGCAACGGGGTCAGCGTCTGGCCGGGAACGGTCAGGAATTCCTTGGCGGCCGACAGCCGGACGGACCGAGCGGGGTCCGACAGCAACGGGGCCAGCCGGTCGATCCGGTCCGGCAGGTCGGCGGACCGTTGCAGCGGAACAACATTGGCCCGCACCAGCGGGTCGGCATCCGCCAGCAGACCGGCGGTGGCCGCCGCCAGTTCCGCCGACCCGTGCGGTTGCAGCAGATAGGCCGCGGTGGCCCGCACGATGCCGGGCTGATCCGCGTCCAGCGCGATCGCCGTCAGGGCGCCAGGGTCCGCGCCCTGACCGGAAAAGACCGGCGCAAAGACCGTGCCGAAATGCGGCCGGCGGTGGGCCGGGTCCGGGTGCCACGCGTCGATCGCGGCCGCGGCCCAGGGCTGATCCCGATCGCTGTGGCAATCGGTACAGGCATCCGCGCCCAGGCCCAGATCAGGGCGCGGCACACGGAAACTGTGGTCACGCCGGCCATCGACGCCCATGTAGACCCGTTCGATCATGTGGCAGCTTTTGCATTGCGCCCCCTCGCCCCCAGGCGTGTGGCGATGGTGCGCGGGACCGTCGTACAGCGCCTTGCGCAGGGTCGGAAAATCGGGATTGCCGGCCGGCGAATGGCACTGCGTGCAGACGGCGTTGCCCTCGGCCTTCAAGGTTGCGCCATGCGCCTCGTGGCAATTCAGACAACCGACGCCCTTCGCGTACATTTTGGATTGCAGAAACGAGCCGTAGACATAGACCTCGTCCATGATCTGGCCATCGGGCTGGTACAGTCCGGGCCGAAGAATGGCCAGATTGTAGGCATCGTGAAACGGGGTTCCCGGCAGTGGATTTCCATCCGCGAACGCCTCGCGGCGGGAATGGCAGCCAGCGCATTGCTGAATTTCGGACTCGGTATCGCCCCTGCCCCATTGCATCGAAAACCCGAACGCGCCCAACCCGGCAGGCACGGCCTGTCCACGGGTCCAATCCAGATGGGCCGAGCCCGGACCGTGGCAGGATTCGCACCCCACGCCGATCTCGGACTGGGTCGAGGCATAGCTTTGCGTCCGCACGTCGTAGTTCTTTTTGAACCCCGTCGCATGACATTCGGCGCAGCGGCCGTTCCAGGTCTTGTAGGGGCCCGTCCAGTGCAACCCGTCATCCGGGGGCAGGTCCTGATCCGGGTAGAGGTGGAACCAGCGTTTTTCTTCCGTGTCCCAGACCACGTCGAAGCTCTGCAATCGGCCGGGTTCGGTCTCGAACAGATATTGCTGCAACGGTTCGATGCCGACGACGGAATGGACCCTGTATGTCCGCATCTGACCGTCCTGTTCGGTTACGTCCGCGAGGTAGGCGCCATTCTCCCGTCGGAACTCGACCGCCATGCCGTTCCCCGCAAATGTCGCGCCGCCGAAATCGGCCACCACGTTTTCGGGGGTGGGCGCGGTCCAGGCCTTGGCGTGATGAGACCCGGCCCAGGCCTGCACCTGTTCGTCATGGCAATCCCGGCAGGCTTCCGAACCTACATAGTCCTGCGCCGCCGTCGGCCCGGCAAGCAGGATGCAGGCGAAAGAGACGGCGATTACCCATGCGGCGTGCGGCCAAATCGTCATGTGGGTCCACCCTCGTCCTGAGCGTCGATATCCATCAGCGCGCCGTTGAATTCAGCACCAAAGATCATGATGGCCGCGCTCAGATACAGAAAGATCAATGCAGCCATGGCGCCGGCCAGCCCCGCATAGGTGGCGCTGTAGCGCGCGAACTGACCGATATAGAGCGAAAACGCCAGCCCGCCGGCCAGCCACAAACCCAGCGTCAACAGCACGCCGGGAAGGATCTGGCGCAGCGAATGCCGGCCGACCGGCAGAACCAGGTGGGCCAGCAGCACCGTCAGTGCCGGGACGGCCACGGCGAAGGTCCACCGCAGGCGTTCGACGGACAACCAGTCGGCGACATTCACCGACGTCTTCTCGGACATCAGTTGGGAATAGATCGGCAACAGCAGTTCCACCGCCGCAACGATCAGAATCGCGGCGCCGCCCAGAATGACCAGCCCCAGGCAGAACAGGCGCGTTTTCCAGAACGGCCAGCCGTCGGTGTCGTGATAGGCCTGATTGATGGCCGCCCGAACGGCCACGACTCCGTTCGACGCGAAATAGACGGCAAGCACCGCGCCCAGGGTGATCGTTCCCGACCCTGCCCCGTTCAGAACCGCGCGCAGTTCGGTCACGATCGGCTCGGCCACGTCCTTGGGCCAGACGCCGAAAATCAGGCCGATCATCTCGTCGGTGACATAGTCCTGCGACAGCAGGCCGGCCAGGGACACGGTGAACAGGGCAAAGGGAAACAGCGCCAGCATCAGTGACATGGCGACATGGCTGCTCATGACGAACCCGTTCTTGTCGTCAAAGCGCCGGACGGCCAGCCAAAGCGCCCGGCCAAACCGGCCCAAAACGGGAATCAGGACTTGTGTCATTTGGAAACCCTAGCCCGCAAACCGCGGCGAAAGAACCGGCCAATGAAGCAAATCCCCGAGATTTTTCCGAATAACCGTCTGGCCCGATTGCACAAAGCCTGCCGTCCGTGCAGGATCGCCAACGGACAATCCCGTTGCACCCAGCGCGCGCTGGAACAGCCGAGGCCCGCATGACGAAATCCGCTCCGCCGACCCGAACACCGCTGCGGTTGAGCGTCGTTCGCGACGTCACCATCGTACTGACCCTTGTGGTACTGGGGCTTTATGCGGGTGCAAGCTTTCTGGTTCCGCTGACCATGGCGCTGCTGATCAATGTGCTGATCATCGCGCTCAGCGACCGGGTGATCGCCCTGACCCGCGCGCCGGTCTGGCTGGCCAATCTGGCTGCCGTCACGGTGGTTCTGGCCGGCCTGTTCATGATCACCTATATCCTGGGCAGCCAGGCCACGCAGTTCGCACGGACCGCGGGCGACTATGAAAGCCAGTTCGACGGCGTGATCAACCGCGTGACCGGCTTGGTCGGAAACGATGTGACCTCCTTTGTCCGCGACAATCTGATCAGCATGGACATGGCCTCGGTCGCACGGGTGTTGCTGGGCAGCGCCACCTCGATGCTGAACCAGTTTTTCCTGATCAGCCTGTATGTCGCCTTCCTGATGGCCGAGCGGCTGGCCTTCCGCAAAAAGCTGAGGATCGCGGCCGGAAACCCCGTCACCGGGGCCGAGCTTTTTTCGGTTCTGGATGCGATAACCTTCAGCCTGCGGCGCTATGTCGGGGTCAAGACCTTCATAAGCCTGGTCACCGCCGGAATCAGCTATGCCATCTTTCGGGCTCTGGGGCTGGAATACGCGGAAACCTGGGCCGTTCTGACCTTTGCGCTGAACTTCATCCCGTCGATCGGCTCGATCATCGCGGTCGTCTTTCCGGCGATGATCGCTCTGGTTCAGTTCGAAACGCTCGGCCCCTTCCTAGTGGTCGTGTTCGGGTGCGGCACGATCCAGTTCCTGATCGGCAACTTCCTTGATCCGGCGCTGCTGGGGCGCTCGCTGAACATGTCGACTTTTCTGGTGATTTTGGCGCTGACCTTCTGGACCACGGTCTGGGGCCTGATCGGCGCGTTTCTCAGCGTTCCGTTGACCGTGTGCATCCTGATCATCTTCAGCCACATTCCGGCCCTGCGCCCCATCGCCATTTTAATGTCGCTGGACGGGCGCCTGGCCGAGGACGTCAAGTCAACACGGCCCTAATCAGGGCTGAACGCCCTGAAATCGGGGGTGGATCGGTCACGGGTGCGCTGCTAGCCTTCAAATATTGCAATGGCTTGGCCGCAGGATCCACCGGGTCCGACGCAAATAATTTGGATAACCGTTTTTTTGATGATTGGACCGCCATGACACCGCTTGACCAAATCAACGTTCTGAAGGCCCGGATGGCCCAATCGATCATTGGACAGACACAGGTCATCGACCGCCTTCTGATCGGGCTGCTGGCCAACGGGAACCTGCTGATCGAAGGTTTGCCCGGCCTGGCAAAAACCCGTGCCGTCAAGGCGATGGCGCGCAATCTTGATGCAAAATTCAGCCGCATCCAGTTCACGCCCGACCTGCTGCCGTCCGACGTGACCGGGACCGAGGTCTATACCCAGACCGACGCGGGCGGCACCTTTCGGTTCGAGCCCGGCCCGATCTTTGCCAACATCGTCCTGGCGGACGAGATCAACCGCGCGCCGGCCAAGGTTCAGGCCGCGCTGCTCGAGGCGATGGAGGAACGGCAGGTCACCGTGTCCGGCACCACCCACAAGATGGAGCCGCTGTTCATCGTGATGGCCACCCAGAACCCGATCGAACAGGAAGGAACCTATCCGTTGCCCGAAGCGCAGATGGACCGGTTCCTGATGCATGTTCAGATCACCTACCCCCCGGTCGAGGACGAGGTGCTGGTGATCCGTCTGGTCCGCGGCGAGGACACCGCCGCCAATTCCGGGACCGCCGCCGAGAAACCCTCACCGATCCCCCAAGATGCCGTTTTTGCCGCACGGCAGCAGATCGGGCAGATCCATGTCTCGGATGCGATGGATCGGTACATGGCCGATCTGGTTCAGGCCACCCGGACGCCGTCCGCGCTCAGCGATGACCTCGCGGCGTGGATCGAGATCGGCGCCAGCCCGCGGGCATCGCTGGCGCTGGACAAATGCGGCCGGGCCCACGCCTGGATGAACGGGCGCGACTATGTCGACCCAGCCGACATCCGTGCCATTGCCCATGACGTGTTCCGCCACCGCATCACGCTGAGTTTCGAAGCACAGGGCGACGCCAAGACCGCCGATGACGTGATCGACGAGATCCTGAAGCTCGTCGCCCTGCCCTGACCGCAACAAAGGAGAGCCGCGTGTCCCCGACCGCAGCGACATCCCGCGACACACGCATCCACGTCGATGCCCGCCACCTGCTGAGCCTGGGCGGGCGCAGCGGCGCGCTCAGCCTTCTGCCCCGACAGCCGGCCCGTTCGGTGCTGAACGGCCGCCATGCCTCGCGCCTGCGCGGGCGCGGCCTGAATTTCGAGGAACTGCGCACCTATCTGCCCGGCGACGACATCCGCACGATCGACTGGAAAGTGACGGCCCGCACGGGCGAGCCGCATGTGCGCGTCTATACCGAAGAGCGTGACCGCCCGGCGCTGCTGCTGGTGGATCAGCGGGTCTCGATGTTCTTCGGCACACAAGTCTACATGAAATCGGTGGTGGCGGCCGAAGCCGCGGCCATCGCCGCCCATCGGGTTCTGGCGCAAGGCGACCGCGTCGGCGGGATCGTGTTCGGCGATACCGACCTGGCCGAACATCGGCCACAGCGCCGCCCTGCGGCCTTGCGGCGGTTTTTGTCCTCGCTTGGCGCACTCAATTGCAGCCTGAATGCCGGGTTGCGCCCACAGACCACGGTCTCGCTGAACCAGGTGCTGCAACAGGCTGCGCGCATCGCACATACCAATGCCTTGGTCTGCGTCTTCTCGGACTTTGACGGTCTGACCGACGGGTCAGAACGGCTGCTGCGCCGCCTGGCCCATTCCAATGACCTGATCCTGTTCGACATTTACGACCCGATCGCGCGCCACATGCCGCCCGAGCTGCGGCTGACGGTCTCGGACGGCGACCAGCAGATCGAACTGGACGCGTCAGACAGGCAAATGTCGGACCGCGTGACACAGGCGATGGAGCAGAGGCTGGCGCAGCTGCAATCCTGGTCGCGCCGATACGGGTTTCCCGTCGTCCCGCTGACAACGGCCGAGCCCGCGTTGGCCCAGATCCTGAGGCTGTTCGGCCACCAACGGGGGCGGTCATGACCCCGGACACCGAAGGCAAATCGCTGGTCGAGCTGCTGGACATGCTGAAACCGGCGCCCGAGCCGGCACCGATTTCCATGGTGCCGCAGACCTGGGGCTGGATTGTTCTGGCGGTGGCGCTGTTGGTCGTGGTTGGTCTGATCTTCGTGGCGATCCGGCGGCACCGGCGGGCAAATGCCTATCGGCGGCTTGCGCTGAGGGAATTGGACCGGTGTCAGAATGACCCGGCCAAAGCCGCCGAGATCGTGCGCCGCGCGGCCCTTGTCGCCTTTCCCCGGTCTCAGGTGGCCGGTTTGACCGGTGACGACTGGACGAAGTTTCTGGGCCAAACCGCTGACCTGTCCGGGTTTTCCGCCTCTGCCCTCGGCAATCTGGCGGCCGCCCCCTACCGCAAGGGGGTCACCGACCCGGATGCCGCCGAACTGGCGCGGCACTGGATCAAGTCGCATCGGGCCAAGGGGGCGGCGTGATGTTCAGTTTCGCCGCGCCTTGGGTGTTTCTTCTGCTGCCGCTGCCGGCACTGGTCTATTTCCTTGCTCCGCTGCACCGGCAACGGGTCGATGCCATTCGCATCCCGTTCTTTCGCCACGTCGCCCAAGCGGCCGGGGCCGAGCCGCGATCCGGCTCGGTCACCCTGAGACGGACGCGCATGCAAACCGGTCTGGCGATCCTGATCTGGGTGCTGCTGGTTCTGGCAATGGCCCGGCCCGAACGGCTGGGCGACCCGATCGTCATCGAAAAATCCGCCCGCGACGTGGTGCTGGCGGTGGACATCTCGGGTTCGATGGACCAGCGCGACTTCAAGGCCGCAGATGGCACGCCCAAGCAGCGGCTGGAGGCCGTCAAGGACGTTCTGCGCGCCTTCATCGCCGCGCGCGACGGCGACCGGATGGCGTTGATCATCTTCGGCACCCGCGCTTTCGTTCAGGCCCCGTTCACCGAGGACTTGCAAAGCCTCAACGGTTTTCTGGACCAGACCGCCGTCGGCATGGCGGGTCCGAACACGGCGCTGGGCGATGCGATCGGGCTGGGCATCCGCACTTTCGAGTCGAGCGAGGTGGACCAACGCCTGATGATCGTGCTGTCGGATGGCGCCGACACCTCAAGCCGCATGACGCCGGTCAATGCCGCGTCGATTGCGGCGGACAAGCGTGTCGTGATTTACACGATCGGCGTCGGCGACCCGGATGCCACGGGAGAAGACCGGGTCGATCTGGACGCGCTGAAGGACATCGCCAACAAAACCCAAGGCCAGTATTTCTTTGCCGACGACGAGGCCGCCCTGACCGAGGTCTACCAGCAGATCGACGCCCGGAACCCCCGCGTAGTGGAAACCCAAAGCTACCGCCCACGGGTCAGCCTTGCGCATTATCCGCTGGCGGCGGCACTGCTCCTCATCCTCGCCAGCACCTTGGGCTTGCGCCTTTCACAGGGTCGGAGGCGCGTGGCATGATCGACGCTCTGGCCCAGTTCCATTTCCTGCGCCCCTACTGGCTGTTGCTGTTGCTGCCTATTGCCGCTGTCTGGTGGCTGTCTCGGCCGCGCAGATCGGGCAGCTCGGACCTGCCTGCGGGCGTTGCGCCCCACCTGGCGCAGGCACTGCGTCTAGGGGCCGAAGATCAACGGCGGATCGGTCCGGTAGACCTCGCCGCGCTCGCCGCCGGTCTTCTGACCCTTGCCGTGGCAGGGCCGACATGGTCGCGGGCGCCGAACCCTCTGATTGCGGACACCGCGCCGCTGGTGATCGCGCTCAAGGTCACCGACAGCATGGAGGAGGCAGACCTGGCGCCGTCACGGCTGGACCGCGCCAAGTTGAAGATCACCGATCTGATCAACACCCGCGCAGGCGCGCCCACCGCGCTGATCGCCTATGCCGGATCCGCACACCGGGTCGCGCCGCTGACCGAAGATGCCAACATCCTGCGCCCCTTGCTGGAAGGCTTGACCCCGGCGGTCATGCCGGTGGCGGGCGATGCCGCCGGTGACGCGCTGACGCTGGCGCAGGACATTCTGGGCGATCAGAAAGGCACAGGCGCGGTTCTCTTCGTGCTGGACGATATCGATCCGCAACAGGTTTCCGCATTGGGACAATCCGATACACCATTGTTTTTTCTGACAATGCTTCCGAATGGCCGTCAGATCCCACAACTGGACGGCCTGCGCAGCGCCACGATCGTTCCCTTCTCGGGCGACGACCGAGACATCACCCGTCTGAACCGCGCGATCACCCGCAGTTCTTCCGCGGCATTGGGCGAGGATGACCGCGTCGACTGGCAGGACCGCGCCTGGATCCTGGCCTGGCCCGTCGCCTTGATCGCGCTGCTGTGGTTCCGACGCGGCTGGGTATTCCGCTGGGGGTTCGTGGCATTGCTGTTTCTGCCACCGTCCGGCGCGCGCGCAGACGGTTGGCGGGACTGGTTCCTGACCCCGGACCAGCAGGGCCAGATCGCCATGAATCGCAAGAACTACGCCGCCGCCAGCACGCTGTTTCAGGATCGGTATCACCGGGGCTACGCCCAGTTGAAAGCCGGGCAATATGCCGAAGCCTCCGAGACCTTTGCCCAGCTTTCCACGCCCGAAGCGGCGTTTGCCGAAGGCATGGCCCGCATCCGAAATCGACAGTATCGTCCGGCCATCGCCGCCTTTGAAACCGCGCTGGAGCGTCGCCCGGACTGGCCGGAGGCCGCGTACAACCTGGCCGTCGCCCAGGCCATTCTGGCCGAGGTCGAATCCACACGCGCGCAATCCGATACCGGCGAGGAAGCGGGCATCGGCGCTGATGACGTGGTGTTCGACAACGAAGCCGGTTTGGGCGCGGAGACCACGCAACAGGCCGAGACCGGGGACGCCGCGCCCCTGTCGGCCGACCAGTGGATCAGCGCCATCGACACCGACATGCAGGACTTCCTGCGCAGCCGGTTTGTTCTGGAAAATCAGGAGCGATCCCAATGAGGTACCTCGCGCTCTTGATGCTATATCTTTGCCCCGCCCAGGTTCTGGCGCAAGCAACAGACATCCAGCCCCGCGTCACGATCGAAGTGCCGCCGGATCCGACAATCGTCGGCCAGCCCGCCATCGTTCGCCTGAAAGTGCTGGTACCGACCTACATGCCAAACCCGCCGGTCTTTCCATCGCTTGAACAGGAAAACCTTCTGGTACGCCTGCCTGAACGCGCTTCGGGGCCGGTCAGCGAGAGCATCGAAGGCCAAACGTGGTCTGGGGTTCAGCGCAGCTATCGTCTGTATCCGCTTGCCCCCGGCACGTATGAATTTGCCGCGGCCGAGGTGCAGGTGACCTATGCCGATCCCGAAACCAACGATCCCGTTCAAGTCTCGGTTCCGCTTCCGGCAGCGCGGCTGACGGCCCAGGTTCCCGACGCGGCGCGTGGATTGGATCCGCTGATCATCGCGAAGGATTTCGCCCTGAGGCAAAAGATCGAAGGCGACACCAACCTGCAAACCGGAGACGCTCTGACCCGCACGCTGACGGCCACCATCTCGGGTACCACAGCGATCATGATCCCGGCCCTGCTGCCCCCGTTTCAGGACCCTCTGCTGAGAGCCTATCCCGGCGAGCCCCGCCTGTCGGAAACCGAGAATCGAGGCGTGCTGTCCGGCCAGAGGACCGACCGAGTGACCTATGTGGCGCAGGACGGCGGTCAAGCCCGACTGCCGGGGCTCGAAGTCGACTGGTTCAACCTTGAAAGCGGGGCGGTCGAAACCGCGCGGGTCGGTCCGGTCGATCTGATTCTGGCGCCGCCGCCCTGGCAGCCGCCCGACCGGGAAACGATCCTGCGCATCAGTGCTGTCTTCACCATATTGTCGGTCGGCTTTTGGTTGCTGGCCAGAAGGTTGCGGCCGATTCTTGAAGAACGATGGCGGGCGGCCCGGCACCGCAGGCTGTCCTCGGCCGGGTATGCGTTCGCCGAACTGCGGCGCGCTGTTCGTCAAAAAGACATCGCCAAAGCCTATCAGGACTTGGAGGCGTGGAAACGGCGTCTGCCGGATCCGGTGGACACAAGCGAGTTCGAGGCGTCTCTGGCACGGATTGGCGCCGTTCGGTACGGAGGCCGTCCGCAACCGGAAAACTGGTCCGACGTTCAGGCCTGCCTGAAACGTATCGCCCGACCGCGGCGTCACGTGAGCTCGGGCTTGCCGAAACTCAACCCGTGATTGCGAAACTGGCGTCGCGTTCCGCGTTCGATCCCCGCGCTGCGGCAGCCCAGCCCCCTGATTTCATACATTAGTATATTTAGTTTGCGCTTTGTGGTATCCAGAATTTGCCAACAGGGTTTGCAGCGATTCCGCATGTGTCGCGACCCGTCCTACTTGTGGCGGTCGCGTTGGTTGACTGACTGGGTTTGGGGGCGGATCTTTCCCCATTTGATTTTGCAGCAAGGCCATTTCCAGCCTGAATTACAAAGGAGAAAAAAATGTCATCAAAGGACAATCCCAAAGAACTTTGGCGCAGAGGGTTGCGGCGCTTGGCCGTGGCCACGGTGTCCCTCGCGCTGGTCGTGCCGGCCTGGGCGCAGGAACAGAAGCCGAACATTCTGGTGATCTGGGGCGATGATATCGGTCAGTCGAACATCTCGGCCTATACCATGGGCATGATGGGATATCGCACGCCGAATATCGACCGCGTTGCGAATGAAGGCATGATCTTCACTGATTACTATGGCGAGCAGTCCTGTACTGCGGGCCGGTCATCCTACATCATGGGTCAGTCGGTGTTCCGCACCGGGTTGTCGAAGGTCGGCCTGCCGGGCGCGGATCTCGGCATGCAGGTCGAAGACCCCACCATTGCCGGGCTGCTGAAGGATCATGGGTATGTCACCGGTCAATTCGGCAAGAACCACTTGGGCGACAAGGATGAACATCTTCCGACAAACCACGGTTTTGACGAATTTTTCGGCAATCTGTATCACCTGAATGCGGAAGAAGAACCCGAAAACGAGGACTATCCGGGCGATGCGGTTCTGCCTGATGGCCGGACCTTCCGCGAAGCCTTTGGCCCGCGTGGCGTCATCAAGTCCAAGGCCGACGGAACCATCGAAGATACCGGACCGCTGACCAAGAAGCGGATGGAAACCGTGGATGACGAAACCGTGGCCGCGGCGATCGACTTCATCAAGCGAGCGCACGAACAGGGCAAGCCCTTCTATGTCTGGTGGAACGGAACGCGGATGCACTTCCGCACTCATGTCAAAGACGAGATGCGCCAGCAGGCCAATGACATGACCGGGCGTGTGATGGACGAATACTCGGCCGGCATGATCGAACATGACATGCATGTGGGCCAGCTGCTCGATCTGCTGGACGAGCTGGGCATCGCGGACAACACGATCGTCCATTATTCGACAGACAACGGACCGCATTACAACACCTGGCCCGATGCCGCGTCCACGCCGTTCTGGGGCGAAAAGAACACCAACTGGGAAGGCGGCTGGCGCGTGCCTTCGATGGTGCGCTGGCCGGGTCACATCGAACCCGGTTCGGCCACCAACGAGATCGTGCACCACATGGACTGGCTGCCCACCTACCTGGCGGCGGCCGGAGACCCGGAGATCAAGGAAAAACTGAAGCAGGGCTACAGTTCGCCCGCCATGGGTCGCGACTACAAGGTGCATCTTGACGGCTACAACATCCTGCCGCTGTTGACCGGTGAAACCACCGAAAGCCCGCGCAAGGAGATCTTCTATTTCTCGGATGACGGCGACCTGACCGCCCTGCGCTACGACGACTGGAAACTGATCTTCCTGGAGCAGAAGGCCTGGGCCACCCTGCGCGCCTGGATGGAGCCGTGGACCGAACTGCGGGTGCCGATCATCGTGAACCTGCGCCGCGATCCCTATGAGCGCGGATATCGCACGTCCAACACCTACTATGACTGGATGATCGACCGCGTGTATCTGCTGGTGCCGGCCCAACAATATGTGGCGAATTTCCTGGCAACCTTCCAGGAGTTCCCGCCGCGCCAGAAAGCAGCCAGCTTCAGCCTGGACCAGGTGATCGAGACAATGCTGACGCCGACCAACAACTGATCCTGGCCGGACTTGCGATCGGGGGTCGCCGGCTTGAACGGCGGCCCTAATTTTATTGCATTGAAAGGATAGTTCATGTTTCGACAGCTTGTTTCAGCCACCCTTCTTGCGCTGCCGGCAGGGCTTGCGGCCGATCCCTTGCCCAGCTGGACCGACAGGCCCACCAAAGAGCGGATCATCGACTTCGTGGAAACGGTCACGACGCCGGGCACGCCTGAATATGTCATCCCCGCCGACCGGGTGGCCGTTTTCGACAATGACGGCACGTTGTGGGCGGAACAGCCCGTCTATTTCCAGTTCATCTATGCCATGGATGAATTGGCCGAGATGGCACAGGACGACCCGTCGATCCTGACCACGCCGACGTTGGAAGCCGCGGCCAGGGGCGACGCCGAGACCGTATTGAAGGGCGGAGAGGACGCCCTGATCGAGGTCGTCAGCGCCACGCATTCGGGCCTCAGCGTCGAGGCGTTCCAGGCGTCCGTCGCCGAATGGTTCCAGACCGAGCGCCATCCCCAAACAGGGCTGGCCTATGACCAGATGACCTATCAGCCCATGGTCGAGCTGCTCAGATACCTGCGCGACGAAGGGTTCTCCACCTACATCGTTTCGGGGGGCGGGCTGCATTTCATGCGCGTTTTTACCGAAGACGCCTATGGGATTCCGCCCAACCAGGTTCTGGGCACCTATGCCGAAAGCACCTATGAATTGGTGGATGGCACGCCCACGATCATGAAGGCACCCGCGCTGGCGTTCATCGACGACAAGGAGGGCAAGCCCATCAACATCGAACGCTCGATCGGGAAACGCCCGATTCTGGCAGTCGGAAACTCGGATGGTGATTTCGCCATGCTCGAATGGACCACGGCCGGCGACGGGCCGCGGATGGGGGTTTTGATCCATCACACCGACGCCGAACGGGAATGGGCCTATGATCGCGACAGCCACATCGGGCGCCTTGTCGACGGTCTGGACAAAGGCCCGGAAATGGGCTGGGTTATCGTGGACATGGCCAAGGACTGGTCCCGGGTTTTCACCGGATCGAACTGAAGCGCGGAAGGGTTGCCCCATGTGGACATTCATCGCCTCGCTGTCGGTCTTTGCCGTCTATTGCGTCGCGGTGTTTTTCTCGGTGCGGGCGGCGCAGACGGCGCGCACGCCGCAAGGGGCCGTCGGGTGGGCGGTGTTTCTGCTTTCGGCGCCCTTTCTGGCGGTTCCGTTGTACTTGTTTCTTGGCCATCACCGGTTTCAGGGCTATCGCATCGCCCGCAAGGAAAGTGAACGCGTCGTCGAAGGCATTCGCGCCTTTTCCGACGCCGCAAAACCCGACCCCACCGACCTTTCGGTCAACCCCAAACCGTTCGAGGCCCTGTCCCACCTGCCCGTCTGTCGTGGCAACAGCATGGACCTGCTGATCGATGGCGAGGCGACCTTCGAGGCGATCTTCGCCGCGATCGATCAGGCCCGGAAATACGTTCTGATCCAGTTCTACATCGTGCGCGACGATGCGCTTGGGCTGGAACTTCAGGAAAAACTGATCGACGCGGCCAGCCGCGGCGTGCATGTCCGCTTCATGACCGACGCGGTCGGCAGCTATGGCCTGCCGCGGGCCTATCTGGAGGAGCTGCGTCAGGCCGGTGTGGACGTGGCCGACCCCCGCGACCAGCGCGGCCCCAATTTCCGCTTCCAGCTGAATTATCGCAACCACCGCAAGACCGTGATCGTCGATGGCGAGATCGGCTTCATCGGCGGCCACAATGTCGGCATCGAGTATCTGGGCCAGGACCCCGAATTTGGCCGCTGGCGCGACACCCACATCCGGATGACGGGCCATATCGTGCGCCAGTTGCAGTTGATCTTCACCGAGGACTGGCACTGGGCCCGCGGCGAAGACCTGATCGATCTGCTGGACTGGGCCGGCAGCGAATCCGACCGGAACATGAACGCGCTGCTGGTGGCGACCGGCCCCGGCGACGACACGGAAACCGGGGCGATGATGTTCTTTGCCGCGATTGCCGCGGCGACCGACCGCGTGTGGATCGCCTCGCCCTATTTCGTGCCCGACATCGACATCATGGCCGCGCTGCAAAATGCCGCTCTGCGGGGCGTGGACGTGCGCATCCTGGTGCCCGACGCGATCGACCATCGCCTGCCCTGGCTGGCGGCCTTCGCCTATTTCGACGAGATCCGCGACTGCGGCGTGCGTGTCCTGCGCTATACCGACGGGTTCATGCATCAAAAGGCCTTCGTTGTCGATGACACGCTGGCCGCCGTCGGAACCACCAACCTCGACAACCGCTCGTTCCGGCTGAACTTCGAGGCGATGGCCCTGTTCTTCGACAAACGCGCGGCCGAGGCCGTGGCCGACATGCTGCGTACCGATTTCGAAAACAGCTATGAGCTGACGCGCAGGCTGATCCAGCAGCCGCCGCATATCCGCCACGGGGCACCGCTGGCGCGCCTGTTCGCCCCCATCCTCTAGGGATTCAGGTGTTCCTCGAACATCCGGGTCATCAACGCGACCAGAAAGGCCGTGGAAAGGCCAAAGGCCAGCAGCCCGGTCACCGAGGCAAAAGCGCCGAAGATGCGCAGCCCTTCCCCCAGGACGATGTCGCCGTAGCCCAGCGTGGTGAAGGTTACCAACGAGAAATACAGCGCCGAGTTCCAGCCGGGCAACACGTCGCCCAGCACCCAGACCACCGCCCAGATCCAGACCTGAACCGTGTGCGCCGCGACGATCACGCCCAGGGAAAAGGCGATCGGTCCGGCGGTGCGCAGGATGCGGCTGCGGTTCTGCCAGCTTTCGTCCAGCCGGCGCAGCACTTGAACGCACCAGGTCAGCAACCCGATCTCGATCAGGAAACACAGCCCCAGATAGAAGCTGCCCCAAAGGATCTGATGCAGCAATGTCATGTCTCTCCCCGGCATTCGGCCAACCCCGAACCCGAAGAATGACGGTTTCGCGCGCCCGGTACAAGGGACGTCCGGGTGCGGCGAAATGATCGCGCTGGGTTCGGGTACTGGACACCGGCGCCGCGTGCCGCACATTCTGGGGTGGACTATGACAGGCCCTGACATGTTGCTGGAATTTCACGATATCCACAAAACCTATCCCGGCGGGCGCCCGGTTCTGAACGGTGTTTCGCTGTCGCTGGATCAGGGGCAGACCCTCGCCCTGACCGGTGAAAGCGGCAGCGGCAAGAGCACCCTGCTGAACCTGACGGCCACCCTCGACCGCTTTGACAGCGGAGAAATCCTTCTGGACGGCACCGCCCTGTCGCGGCTCGGAGATGCCGACCGCGCGGCGCTGCGCCGGACGCATGTGGCGCTGGTGTTCCAGCAGTTCAACCTGATCCCGTCGCTGACCGTCGGTCAGAACCTGTCGTTCCATGCGCGGTTGGCCGGCCGGCACGACCCCGAGTGGGAGGCGCATCTGACCCGGCGGCTGGGGCTGTCCGATCTGACCGGGCGTTATCCCGAAGGCCTCTCGGGCGGGCAGCAGCAACGGGTGGCCATCGGGCGCGCCCTGGCGGTTCGGCCCCGGCTGCTGCTGGCCGATGAACCGACGGGCAACCTGGACGAAACCGCCAGCGCCGCGGTGCTCGATCTGATGCTGGCGCTGGTTGCGGAAACCGGCGCCGCGCTGCTGCTGGTGACGCATTCCCAGGCCATCGCGGCGCGCCTCGACCGGCAGGCCCACCTGACCAACGGCCGGATCGCATGATCGGCCCCGTCCTGCAGGCGCTGTGGTCGCATTGGCGCTGGCACCGGGTGCAACTGGCCACCCTGCTGGCCGGAATCGCTCTGGCGACCGGGTTGTGGTCGGCCGTGCAGGCCATCAACGCCGAGGCGCGCGCCAGCTATGACCGGGCCAATGCGCAACTGGGGTTGGGCCAGTTGGACGAGTTGATCCATCCCTCGGGGCGCATCCCGTTGGCAACCTACGTCGCGCTGCGCCGTTCGGGCTGGCAGGTCGCCGCGGTTCTGGACGGCCGGATCGACGCGGGCGGACGATCGGTGCGCCTGATGGGGGTCGACATGGTCTCCTACCCGGCCTTGCCGGCGCTGGCTGATCCGCAGGGGAACCCACCCGCCCCCGAATCCGTGCTGACGCCGCCCGGCCGGCTGTTTGCCACGCCTGATCTGGCCGCGCGGCTTTCTGAGCGGCGGGATTTGCCTCCGATCCTGACCAGCACGGCGCTGCCGCCGGATCTGGTCCTGACGGATATCGGCACAGCCGAAACCCTTTTGGGTCAGTCGGGCAGTCTGACGCGCCTGGTGCTGCTGCCCGACCAGCCCCGTGCGCGACCGCCGCTGGATCAGGTTGCGCCCGACCTGCGTCGCCGCGGCCCGGACAGCCGCATCGACACGGCCCGCCTGACCGACAGTTTTCACCTGAACCTCTCGGCCTTCGGGCTGTTGTCCTTTGCGGTGGGGCTGTTCATTGTTCATGGCACCGTTGGGCTGGCCTTTGCGCAGCGGCGCGGCATGGTTCGGACCCTGCGCGCGCTTGGGGTGCCGCTGGCCACCCTTTCGCGGCTGATGCTGGCCGAACTGGTCGTCTTTGCCCTGATCGGCGGCACTCTGGGTCTGGTGCTGGGGCATCTGTTGGCGGGCGCGCTGCTGCCCGACGTGGCCGCCACCCTGCGTGGTCTGTATGGCGCACCGGTCCAGGGACAGTTGCACCTGCGGCCCGGGTGGGCCGCCGCCGGGCTGGCGATGGCCGTGGGCGGCACGATCCTGGCCAGCGGACAGGCGTTGTGGCGACTGGCCAGGCTGCCTCTGCTGGCCGCACCCGGCGTGCAGGCCTGGCGGCGCGGAACCGACCACCGCACCAGCGCCCTTACCGGGCTGTTCGTCTGCGCGGCGGGCATTGCCGCGTATTCCCTGTTCGACGGGCTGGTGGCGGGCTTTGTCCTGCTGGGCGGCATCCTGACCGGCAGCGCGCTGCTGCTGCCAATGCTTGTGTCGACTGCCCTGCGCGTCTTTGGCCGACGTGCAAGAAAGCCCGTGACGCAATGGGTCTGGGCCGACATGCAGGCGCAACTGCCGGGGCTGTCTCTGGCATTGATGGCGTTGCTGCTGGCGCTGGCGGCGAATATCGGCGTGGGCACGATGGTATCCAGCTTTCGGCTGACCTTCCTTGGCTGGCTCGATCAGCGCTTGGTGTCGGAACTGTACGTGACGGCCGAGGACTCGGATCAGGGCCGGCAGATCCAGGCCTGGCTTGAACCGCGCGCCGAGGCGGTTCTGCCGATCCGCAACGTCGAGCTGCCCCATGAAACCGGGCCGTTGTTCCTGTATGGCATCGTCGATCACCCGACCTATCGCGAACACTGGCCGCTGATCTCCGGCGCCCCCGATGCCTGGGACACGCTGTTTCGCGGCGAGGGCATTCTGATCAACGAACAACTGGCCCGCCGCGCCGATCTGTGGCCCGGCGACCGGTTGCCCCTTGCGCCCGGCATGGCCTTGACGATCGCGGGGGTCTATTCCGACTATGGCAATCCGACCGGGCAGGCCATCGTGGCCATGGACCTGTTCGATCAGATCGCGCCCGAGGCCGAAAACCGCCGGTTCGGCATACGGATCGACCCGTCTCAGGCAAGCCCTCTGGCCGATGCACTGCGCACGCGGTTCGATCTGGGCCCCGGTGCCGTCGTGCCGCAAGCCGCCGTCAAGGCGCAGTCGCGCGCGATCTTCGAAAAGACGTTCGTCGTGACCTCGGCGTTGAACGTGCTGACCCTGGGCGTCGCGGGCTTTGCCATGTTCACCAGCCTGCTGACGCTGTGGACACAGCGTCTGCCACAGATCGCGCCGATCTGGGCGCTGGGGCTGACCCGGTCTCGGCTGGCCGCGCTGGAGCTGTTGCGCAGCGTGGTGCTGGCCGCCCTGACCGCCTTCCTTGCCTTGCCTTTGGGGCTGGTGCTGGCCTGGGTCCTGCTGTCGGTCATCAACGTTCAGGCCTTTGGCTGGCGCCTGCCCATGTTCCTGTTTCCCTGGGCCTGGGTGCAGCTTTTCGTTCTGACGGCCATCGCCGCCCTGCTGGCCGCCGCCCTGCCCGCGTGGCGATTGCGCCGCGTTCCACCCGCCGATCTGCTGAGGGTTTTTGCCAATGAACGTTAAGGCGCTCGTCTTTCTGCTGCTGACCCCTTTCGCGGCATCGGCCCAAGGCTTTGCCGGTCTGGGCAGCAGCGCCGAAGGCTTTGACATTCCGCAGCCGGGCCATCGGTTCGACTTCCCGGCCGATCACGGCCCGCACCCGTCTTTCCGCATCGAATGGTGGTACCTGACCGCCAACCTGACAGGCGCGGACGGGCAGGAGTATGGCATCCAATGGACCCTGTTCCGATCAGCGCTGCGGCCGTTCGAGCAGAGCGGCTGGCAGAGCCCGCAGCTGTGGATGGGTCATGCCGGCCTGACGACCCCGGACACCCACTTTTTTGCCGAACGCCTGGCGCGTGGCGGCATCGGGCAGGCCGGGGTCACAGCCGTGCCGTTCCAGGCCTGGATCGACGAGTGGCACATGCGCGGCGACATCATCGACGCGCTGAGCCTGCGCGCCAACGGGGCCGACTTCGGGTATGACCTGAGCCTGACAGCGGACGGCCCCTTGGTATTCCACGGCGACAATGGGTATTCGGTCAAATCCGCCGAGGGACAAGCCAGCTATTACTATTCGCAACCCAGATACGCGGTTTCAGGAGTTCTGCACCTGCCCGACCGCGATGTGCAGGTTACCGGCGAAGGCTGGCTGGATCGCGAGTGGTCCTCGCAACCGCTGGCCGCGGACCAGTCCGGGTGGGACTGGTTCTCGCTGACATTCGACACGGGCGACAAGCTGATGGCCTTTCGCCTGCGCGGCGGACGCGGGGACTTCACGGCCGCGACCTGGATCAATGCCGAAGGCACCAGCCAGTCCCTGCCCGATGGTCAGATCCGGTTCACACCAGTGCAGACCAGTTCGGTGGCCGGGCGTGACATCCCGACCGAATGGGCGATATCGCTGCCGGCCAAGGGGGTCGAAATTCGCGTCAGCGCGCTGAACCCCGGCGCCTGGATGGGGACCCGATTTGCCTATTGGGAGGGGCCGGTGACCGTGTCAGGCAGCCATGCCGGGCGCGGCTACCTGGAAATGACGGGGTATGGCGCGCCGCCCTAGCGGACGACGTAGACCGAAACATCCGAATGGCGCACGACCCGCGCGGCGTTCGGACCCAGCAGGTAGTCCTTGAAATCCGGCTTGTGCGCACCGATCACGATCAGATCGCTGCCGGCGCTTTCGGCGGTTTTCAGGATCTCTTGATAGGCCGTGCCGGTGGCCACCACATGCCGGATCGTGGCATTGCGCTCGGCGCCCAGCACGTCCTCGCACAGGGCGACCAGCTGGTCATGGGCCTCTTGCGTGGCTTTTTCGTGGAAATCGGGTTTGAAGAAACCCGACACCCAGCTTTCGCCGAAATCCGGCAGCACGGTCACCACGTCCAGTTGCGCCCCGTCCATATCGGCCAGTTTGGCCGCCTGTTTCAGGACCGGGGCGTCGATCTTGCCGTTGCTGATGTCAACGGCGCACAGAACCGATTTGCTCATGCGGGCACCTCTTGTCTGGCGGCACGGCCGCGTTGCAGGAAGGCAATCAACCCCAGCAGCAGCATGGCCGGGATGTAGATCAGCTGTTTTGGCGGCTGGCTGACCGGCAGATCGGCGGATGCGATACGCACCGGCTCGTCGCCGTAGTAGTCGAAATTGGCCAGGTCATCGGCGATGGGCGCGCCGAACATCGGTTCGTCCATCTTGACCAGACCGTCCTCTTCGATCAGCAGAAAGCCCATGGCCTCGACCCGCGCCGCACCGTCAGGTTCGGTGCCGACGGTGACGACGACGGTGGTCTCGGTCATGTTGCCGGTGTCGAAATCCGGCCCGCTGACCACCACCCGCAGCTCGGTGCCGGGCTCGACCTCGCCCACCGCCTGCACGAACCCGGCCGGCTCGACCTCGAGATGCGAGGGCGAGATCCGGTCCATGAAGAAATCCGGTCGGAACAGCGCAAAGGCAATCGCGATCAGCGCAACGCTTTCATAGATGCGGCTGTGGGTCAGGAAATACCCCATCGTGCCAGCCGTGAACACGAGGATGGCGATGGTGGCGAATATGGCCACTATGATCCCCTCGACCCAGGTGACATCGATCAGCAACAGATCGGTGTTGAAGATGAACACGAAAGGCAGCGCCACGGTGCGCAGGCTGTAGAAGAAGGCGGTGAAGCCTGTCTTGATCGCATCACCGCCCGATACGGCGGCCGCAGCGAAACTGGCCAGGCCCACGGGCGGCGTCACGTCGGCCATGATGCCGAAGTAGAACACGAACAGGTGCACCGCGATCAGCGGCACGATCAGGCCGCTTTGCGCGCCCAGTTCCACCACGACCCCCGCCATCAACGAGCTGACGACGATATAGTTTGCCGTGGTCGGCAGCCCCATGCCCAGGATCAGGCTGAGCAGCCCGACCATCACCAGCATCAGGATCAGGTTGCCGCCGGACAGGAACTCGACCAGATCGGCCATCACCTGCCCCACGCCGGTCAGGGTCACGGTGCCGACGATGACGCCGGCGGTGGCCGTGGCCAGCGCGATGCCGATCATGTTGCGCGCGCCGTCGATCAGGCCCTGCCACAGATCGGCAACCCCATCGACAAAGGCATTCGCCAGATCGCTTTGCCCCCGGAAAATCGCCTTGAGCGGTTTCTGCGTCAGCAGGATCACGAACAGCAGCGCCGTCGCCCAGAAGGCCGACAGACCCGGCGATTTCTGCTCGATCATCAGGAAGTAGACCAGAACGACGATCGGCAGCAGGTAATGCAGGCCGGCCTTGTAGATCTCTGAGATCACCGGCAGCTTCACTTCGGTTGCGTTCGGATCGTCGGGCTCAAGGTCAGGCACCTGCGCGGCCAGATAGACCAAGGCCACATAGATCGCGCAGACGATCAGGCTGAGGATCAGCCCCGCGCTGGACGGCGCCCAGGCCGAAACGGCCTCGACCGGGTATTGCGAGCCATAACACAGCCCTGCGAACACCAGGAAGAACATCAGCATCCCCACGACCGTACGGGCCAGATGCACGTCGCGGTCGCCCAGGGTGGGCATGTTCCGCTTCACGGCCTCGAGATGCACGATATAGACCAGCGCAATGTAGGAAATCGCCGCCGGCAGGAAGGCGTGGGTGATGACCTCGACATACGAGATGCCCACATATTCCACCATCAGGAAGGCGGCCGCGCCCATCACGGGCGGCATGATCTGGCCGTTGACCGAGCTGGCAACCTCGACCGAGCCGGCCTGTTCGCTGGAAAAGCCCACGCGTTTCATCAGCGGGATGGTGAAGGTGCCGGTCGTCACGACGTTGGCGATGGACGAGCCCGAAATCAGGCCGGTCGCGGCCGAGCCGACGACGGCGGCCTTGGCCGGCCCCCCGCGCAGGTGACCCAACGCGCCAAACGCCATCTTGATGAAATAGTTCCCCGCCCCGGCCTTGTCCAGCATCGCGCCGAACAGAACGAAGAGGAACACGAACTTGGTCGAAACGCCCAAGGCGATGCCGAACACGCCCTCGGACGTGATCCACATGTGGCTCATGGCCTTTTTCAGGCTGGCACCCTTCCAGCGGATCACTTCGGGCACCCATTCGGACGAGCCGAAGAACACATAGGCCAGGAAAATCGTCGCGATGATCGCCATGGCCGGGCCAAGCGCACGGCGCGCGGCCTCGAACAGCAACAGCAGACCACCCAGGGCGACCCATTTGTCCACGTCGTCGGCCAGGCCGCCGGCATTCACGATCTTGTCGTAGAAGAAATATCCATACAGCGCCACGCCGGCGCCCAGAACGCCCATGATCCAGTCCTGGATCGGGATGTAGTTGCGCGGGCTGGATTTCAGTGCGGGATAGGCCGCAAAGGCCAGAAACAACGCGAAGGCCAGGTGGAACTGACGCGCGTTGTTGACGATGCTGCCGGGCAGGATGACATTCGACAGGGGCGACGCCAGAACGACCTGGAAGATCGACCAGATCGCCGCGACGATGGCCAGGAACAGCCCGACATTGCCCGCCGGATCCCGCGCACCCGCATCCGAGGATGCGACCAGTTCCTGCAGCTCTTCTTCGGATAGCGGACGATTGCCCTGAGGGTCAGCGCTCATCAAAAATCTCCCGTCCCGCGGCCGGTTCGTGGCCTGCTTGGTTTTTTGTCCGGCCTCCCGCCGGTGGAAAACGAGGCGCCGTCGGGCGCCTCGCGGTCTTGGGTCAAAGCCGGGTTACTGGATCCAGCCCTTTTCGCGATAGTATTTCTCGGCGCCCGGATGCAGCGGAGCGGACAGGCCGTCCTTGATCATTTCCTCGGGCTTGAGGTTGGCGAAGGCCGGGTGCAGCTTTTTGAAGTCGTCGAAGTTCTCGAAGACCGAGCTGACGACGGCATAGACCGCATCTTCCGACACATCGGCCGAGGTCACGAAGGTCGCGCCCACACCAAAGGTCTGAACGTCCTCGTCGGTGCCGCGATACATGCCGCCGGGGATGGTGGCCTTGCGGTAGAACGAGTTCTCTTCGACCAGCTTGTCAACCGCCGGGCCGGTCACGTTGACCAGAACGGAATCACACGCGGTGGTCGCTTCCTGGATCGACCCCGAGGGGTGGCCGACGGTGTAGACCATCGCGTCGATCTGGTTGTCGCACAGGGCGGCCGACTGTTCGGCGGCCTTCAGCTCGGTGGCCAGTTCGAAATCATCCGTGGTCCAGCCCATCGCTTCCATCAGCACTTCCATGGTGCCGCGCTGACCGGAACCGGGGTTGCCGATGTTGACACGCTTGCCCTTCAGGTCTTCGAAGTTCTTGATGCCGGAATCGGCGCGGGCCACCACGGTGAACGGCTCGGGGTGGACCGAGAACACGGCGCGCAGCTTTTCGAACGGGCCTGCATCGGCGAATTTCGAAGTGCCGTTATAGGCGTGGTACTGCCAGTCCGACTGGGCCACACCGAACTCCAGCTCGCCTTCGCGGATGGTGTTGATGTTGTAGACCGACCCACCCGTCGATTCGACCGAGCAGCGCACGCCATGTTCCTTGCGGCCCTTGTTCACCAGACGGCAGATCGCGCCGCCGGTCGGGTAATACACGCCGGTCACGCCGCCGGTGCCGATCGTGATGAATTCTTCGGCATAGGCCGCAGGGGCCATCAGCGCGGCGGTGACGATCGCGCCCAGGCTCAGCTTGCTTTTCTTGATCATTTGAGGACTCCCAAGATTTTTGTTTTCTGACGGAAGACGGGCCAAGAACCCGGTCCGGGGATCGAGCGGATAGGACAATCCGGCGCGTCATGCAACGGATGCAACCGTCTGTTTTCCCAAATTCTCCCAACAGCTCCGAGGTTTGTGTCACCCAGACGCTTTGTCAAGCCTTCTGCCCTAGGGGCACCCTGCCCGCCGCAGATGTGACGACCGGTCGGAATAATTCCCCCTTCGGCCATACGATGCGGCACGCGAACCCTTCGCGGCAAGCAAACGCGGCAACCGCCGGTTGACCCGGCCGCCCCGGCGCATCAAGGCATTGTTCGTGGAAAAACAAGGTGGTGCCCAAGGTGAGACTCGAACTCACACGGTATTGCTACCGGGGGATTTTGAATCCCCTGCGTCTACCATTCCGCCACTTGGGCCACGCGCATTGAATTACCGCCCATGTGCACGAAGGTCCAGAGGCAAAAATCACCAAACATCCCGCCGCTCGGTGACGCAAGAGGTTGACGCTGCGGCGTGCGCGTGATTTGCCTCGTCGGACTTGAACAGTGGAACCTGGTGCGAATGCTGCGATCGCTGTATGACTGGACCATCCGTCTGGCCGATCACCCCCATGCCCTGTGGGCGCTGGCCATCGTGGCTTTCATCGAAAGCTCGTTCTTTCCGATCCCGCCGGATGTTCTGATGATCCCGATGATTCTGGCGCGCCCGTCGCGTGCTTGGCTGATCGCCAGCGTGGCCCTGGTTGCCTCGGTGCTGGGCGGGATGCTCGGCTATGCCATCGGGGCTTTCTTCTACGAAAGCCTGGGCCAGCCCATCCTCGAGGCGATGGGCAAGGCGCATGCCATGGAGGAATTCAACCAGAGGTTCAACGATTTCGGGTTCTGGGCGGTTCTGACCGCCGGCGTCACGCCCTTTCCCTACAAGGTCATAACGATCATGTCCGGCTGGACCGGCATGCCGCTGGGCACCTTCATCGCGACATCGATCCTGGCGCGCGCGCTGCGGTTCTTCGCGGTCGCGGGGCTGCTGTGGGGCTTTGGCGAACCGATCCGCGATTTCATCGAAAAACGACTGGGCTTGATGTTTACACTGTTCATCCTTCTGCTGATCGGCGGATTCGTGGTGGTGAAATACATATGACACGGAAACGTAGACTCATCCTTCTGGCCGCGGCCGGATCCCTGGGATTGCTGCTGGGGGCCTGGGCCTTTCAATACATCGGCGGCATGGCGCCCTGCAAAATGTGCATCTGGCAACGCTACCCTCATGGCGCGGCAATTGTGATCGGTGCCCTGGCCTTCGCCCTGCCGGGCGTGCGCCTTCTTCCGCTTCTCGGCGCGGCGGCCGCCGCGACCACCTCGGGCATCGGCATCTATCACGCCGGAGCCGAGCGCGGGCTGTGGGAAGGCCCGTCCAGCTGCACCTCGGGCAGCATCAGCGGCCTGTCGGCGGAAGAACTGATGGAACAGATCATGGCCGCCCCGCTGGTGCGCTGCGACGAAATCCCGTGGGAGATGTTCGGCCTGTCCATGGCCGGATGGAACGCATTGCTGTCCGCCGGTCTGGTCCTGGTCTGGCTGGCCGCCTGGCGCGCGCGCTGACCCTACTGGGCGTCCAGTTCCGCATCCCAGTACAGAAAGTCGATCCAGCTTTCGTGCAGGTGGTTGGGCGGAAATTTCCGCCCGATGTTCTGCAGCATCTCGGCGTCGGGTTGACGCGGCGGCTTGCGCAGGCTCATCCCGGCCTGACGCAGCGATTTCGACCCTTTTCGCAAATTGCATGGGCTGCAGGCGGCGACCACGTTCTGCCAACTGGTGACGCCACCGGCCGCGCGCGGCACCACATGGTCAAAGGTCAGATCTCCGCGGCTGCCGCAGTACTGACAGCGGAATTCGTCCCTCAGAAACAAATTAAAGCGCGTGAAGGCCACGCGCTTTCTGGGTTTCACATAATCTTTCAGGACAACCACCGACGGTATTCGGATCTCGGTGCTGGGGCTGCGGACCACCTCGTCATACTCGGCGACGATATCGACCCGGTCCAGCCAGGCGGCCTTGATCGCCTCCTGCCAGGGCCACAGCGACAGCGGATAGTAGGACAGCGGACGATAATCGGCATTCAAAACCAGGGCCGGGTGGTGCTTCAGCGCACCCGGCTCCCTGACAAATTCGGTCCTGAAATCTCCGTCCATCGCAGAATCGCTCCTCGCTCTCGGCTGCCTGTATGGGACACCAGAGCGGGGAGCACCCGCCCCGGTCTTGATTCAACTATATATCGTGGCAAAGCTCTGGCAAGCCCTGAGTTTCCACAATATCTCGAGAGCATGATAGCCGGCGGCCGTAACAGGCGCGTGACAGTTATCCACAGCTTGCGCGAGCGATGATCCGCAGCTATGGGGGGCCATGTCCTGGTTCATCCGCTTCAACAAGCCATACGACGTGCTGCCGCAATTCACCGACCGGCAAAATGCCGACTCGCCGCGCCGCACCCTGTCGGATTTCATCGACCTGCCAGGGGTCTACCCGGCCGGGCGGCTGGACCGTGACAGCGAGGGGCTGATGCTGCTGACCGACAATGGACGGCTGCAATCCCATATCTCGGACCCCAAGCACAAGATGCCCAAAACCTATTGGGTCCAGGTCGAGGGCAACCCGGATGCGGCGGCCATCCGGGCCCTGCGTGACGGGGTCGAGTTGAATGACGGCATGACCCGCCCAGCCAAAGCGCGGCTGATCGACGAACCCCAGGGCCTGTGGCCGCGCACGCCGCCGATCCGCGAACGCAAGACGGTGCCGGATTGCTGGCTGGAACTGACCCTGCGCGAGGGGCGCAACCGGCAGGTACGCCGCATGACGGCCGCCGTGGGCCACCCCACCCTGCGCCTGATCCGAGCCCGGATCGGAGACTGGACCCTGGACGACCTCGCCCCCGGCAGCTGGGACAGCCTGCCGATGCCCGTTCTGGAAACCGCCCCCCAACGCAAGCGGGACCGGCGTCCGCGGCGGTGACTTTTTCGGCGATGTCGGCTATCATGTCGCCATGAAAGTGGCTGCCGGAATCCCGTCGCCTTCGGGCATTCTCGAGGCCGCGCTGTATGTCGATGATCTGGACGCCGCCGAAAGGTTCTATGGCGAGGTTCTGGGCCTGGACCGCATTCAGCGTGCCGATGGCCGACATGTATTCTTCCGAGTCGGCGCCTCGGTATTGCTGTTGTTCAACCCCGACCAGACGGAACAGCCCCCGACCAACCCCGACCTGCCGGTGCCGCCGCATGGCGCACGCGGTCCGGGGCATGTGTGCCTGATCCTGACGCGCGACCAGATCGCGTCGATGCGCAAGCATCTGCTGAACTGGAACGTCCCGGTCGAGGCCGAGTTCGACTGGCCCAACGGGGCACGATCGCTCTATGTGCGCGACCCGGCCGGAAATTCGGTGGAGTTTGCCGAGGGTCACCTGTGGGGGTGACCCTGCCGCGTCACAGGTTCAACTTGTCGCGCATGAAGGCCAGCGCGACGCCCAGCCCGTCGGGCGCGATACCATGGCCGGTGCCCTTCATGACATGAGCAAAGACCTCCTTGAAGCCCGCGCGCTGCAGGGCCTCGGCGGCCTCGGGCAGCGATTGCGGGGGCACCACGTCATCGGCATCGCCATGGACCAGCAGCACCGGCATCCGGCTGACCACCTCGTCGGCCAGCAGGTCAGGCTCGAGCAGGCGGCCGGAAAAGGCGATGACGCCGGCCACCGGGTCTTCGCGGCGCGGGGCCACGTGCAGGCTCATCATGCTGCCCTGGGAAAAGCCGAACAGCACCACCTGCTCGGGCAGCACGTCCTCGTCCACCATCAGAGCATCGAGAAAGGCGTTGAAATCCTCGACCGCCATTTCCATGCCGCGCCGGGCCTCTTCCTCGGACGAGCCGTCGATCCACGGGATCGGAAACCACTGATACCCGTTGGGCATGCCGGGGATCTGCTCGGGTGCGTCGGGGGCCACGAACAGCGTGTCGGGCAGGTGTTCGCCCAGAACATCCGCAAGCCCCAGCAGATCGGCCCCGTTGGCGCCATAGCCATGCACGAACACCACGACCGAGCGCGTGTCGCCCGAAACCGGCTCTTTGCGGAGCGCGTTCAAAACCCGTGTCATCTGATCCCTTCCCTATCCTTGGCCACGCGGTAATAGGCCCACAGAACCCGGGCTGCAACCGACCGCCACGGCGACCACGCCCCGGCCATCTGCCGCAGCGCCTTTTCGGTCGGCCGATCCGGCAGGCCGTACAGCATCCGCGCGGCCTCCTGCAGGGCCAGATCGCCCGGCGCGATCACATCCGCCCGCCCCAGCGAGAACATGGCATAGATCTCGGCCGTCCAGACCCCGATGCCCGGCACCTGTGTCAGGGTCGCAATGACCACGTCATCGGGTGCCTCGCGCAGGGCCTTGTAGTCGATCCGCGCATCGGCCAGCGCCCGCGCATAGCGGATCTTCTGGCGGCTCAGCCCCACTGCGCGCAGATCGTCGTCGGTGGCCCATTTGATCTTACGCGGCCCGGTCAGGCCCGCCTGCTGCATCCGCCCCCAGATCGCGTTGGCCGAGGCCACGCTGACCTGCTGGCTGACGATGGCGCTGAGCAGTTGCGCAAAGCCGTCGGGCCGGCGGCGCAGGGGCAACGGGCGGGTCAGTTCGATCGCGTGCGCCATGCGCGGACAGGCGTCAGACAGCCACGCGGCCCCTTCCGCAACGCATTCTGGTGTCTCGATAATTCGACCAACGGTCATGGCGGCTCCGGGTGGCGGTTCGGGGCGCAGGTTAGGCTGCTTTGTCGCATATGCAACCCGCTTGTATGTCCGCCGGTTCGCCGATACCCATTTGCGCATGACGATGACCAGCACCGCCCCCGACGATACCCGCGCCAAGCGCAACGTTGCCGTTCTGGTGGCGGCGCAGGCGATTCTGGGCGCACAGATGCCGATGATCTTCATCGTCGGCGGATTGGCGGGCCAGTCGCTGGCCAGCAACGCCTGCCTCGCCACACTGCCGATTTCGCTGATCGTTCTGGGGTCGATGCTGGCGGCCACGCCGGTCTCGGCCATCATGCAGCGCTGGGGCCGCCGCGCCGGGTTTCTGGTCGGCGCAACCGCCGGTGCGGTGGGCGGAGCCGTGGGCGCCTATGGCCTGTACCTGGGGTCGTTCCCCGTCTTTCTTGTCGGCAGCCTGCTGACCGGCATCTACATGAGCGCGCATGGCTTCTATCGCTTTGCCGCCGCCGATACAGCGTCGGACGCGTTCCGGCCCAAGGCGATTTCCTACGTCATGGCCGGCGGTCTGGCTGCCGCCATCATCGGGCCGCAGATCGTCAAGCTGACCTCGCAGGCCTATGTCATTCCATTCCTGGGCACCTATTTCGCGGTGATCGCGGTGAACGTCATCGGTTCGGTCCTGTTCCTGTTTCTGGACATTCCGACACCCGACCGTCCGTCACAGGATGCCCCCAAAGGCCGCTCGCGACTTGAACTGCTGAAAACTCCGCGCATCGCCGTGGCCATCATCTGTGCCATGGTCTCCTACGCGCTGATGAACCTTGTGATGACCTCGACGCCGCTGGCGGTTGTCGGCTGTGGCTTCTCCGAAGGTGATGCGGCGGATGTGGTCACCAGCCACGTTCTGGCGATGTATGTTCCCAGTTTCTTTACCGGTCACCTGATCGCCCGGTTCGGGGCCGAGAAGATGGTCGCCATCGGCCTCGCGATTTTGGGCGGCGCGGGTGTCGTTGCGCTGCAGGGCGTTGAGATCGAGAACTTCTTTCTGGCCCTCGTGCTGCTTGGCGTCGGGTGGAACTTCGGCTTCATCGGCGCCACCAGCATGCTGGCCGCACAGCACGAGGTGCATGAACGCGGCCGCGTGCAGGGCCTGAACGACCTGCTGGTGTTCGGAGGCGTGACATTGGCCTCACTGGCCTCGGGCGGGCTGATGAACTGTTCGGGCGGATCCCCGGTCGAGGGATGGACCGCCGTCAACCTGGCGATGGTGCCGTTGCTGACCCTTGCGGGCGGGGCGCTGCTGTGGCTGGTGCTCAGACCCGACGCGGCAGACGCGGCCTGATCACCACCGACCGGTGGTCGCGGTCCAGATCAGGGACGCCCGCCGACGAAACTCGCTTTGTTTCAAGGCGCCCTGGCTGACCGCTGTCGGGTCGGCGACCACGCGGCGCAACACCCATTCGGCCTGCCACCCAGCCACAAGCGCCGGGCGTGCCCGATCCGAAACCTCGGCGCGCCGTGCTCGCGCCGCGGCCATCCGGTCCAGCGCCCGCTTGGCAAGCTGGCGCACCCCGTCCGGCGTCCCGTCCAACAGGGGAATGCGCCCGCGGGCTTCAAGCTCGGGGATGGCGCGGAACCAGTTCGCCACACCGACCGCATAGCCAAAGTCGCGCAGAACCATTTCGTCGGCGGCACCCAGGGCTTGCGCCGAGGCGACCATCAGCGACCCGGCGCTGTGCGTCAGATAGGCCTCGAAGTGCTCCTCGTCCTCGAACGGATCCCGGTAAATATCCCAACGCCTTACGGCCACGAATTCATCCAGCATCGCCGCCAGATGCGGGGACAGGACGCGCGACAGGGGCGTGACCACCTCGTGCCGCCGCACCGTCGGCCCTTCGGCGATCTCCTGCAGCGCGTCGCGCCACCATTGCAGGCGCATTTCCGCGATCATCGGCTCTTGGGTGACCCACGGCGCGCGGGCGACCTCGACATTCATCGCATAGATGGGAAACAGCACGGCCCGCGCCTGCACGGGCGCGGCCATCGCGGCCATGAACCGATCGGGGTCGGCCCGGTGGACCAGCGCCGCGCAGGCCTTGACGTCGTCGTCGAAGGGTACGCTCACTCGGCCACCACCAATTGCGGGCTGCAGTCGCGCACCAGCTTCCACTGGATCGCCTCCAGCAGCGCCTCGAACGAGGCATCGACGATGTTCGCGCTGACCCCCACCGTGGACCAGCGCCGCCCCTGCCCGTCTTCGCTGTCGATGATGACTCGGGTCACGGCTTCGGTCCCGCCCTGGGTGATGCGCACCTTGAAGTCCACCAGGTGCATATCGTCCAGAATGGGCGAGTATTGCCCAAGATCCTTGGCCAGCGCCTTGGCCAGCGCGTTCACCGGGCCACGGTCGCTGCCGCTCTCGTCCAGCGACTCGCTGACCGACAGCTTCTTCTCGCCGTCCACCTTCACCACGACGACCGCCTCGGACAGACTGACCATCTGGTTGTACTTGTTCTTGCGCCGCTCGACCGTGACCTTGTAGCGCTTGACCTCGAAGAATTGCGGCAACTGGCCCAGTTCATCGCGGGCCAGCAGCTCGAAACTGGCCTGCGCTGTGTCATAGGAATACCCCTCGGCCTCGCGCGCCTTGATCCGCTCCAGGATGCGCCCCAGCGCCGGGTCGCCCGGCTCGACCTGCAACCCGGCCTCGGTCAGGCGTTTGCGCAGGTTCGACTGGCCCGCCTGGTTCGACATCGGAATGATCCGCGCATTGCCCACGGTGGCCGGATCGACATGTTCATAGGTCGAAGGGTCCTTGAGGATCGCGCTGGCATGCAGCCCCGCCTTGTGCGCAAAGGCCGAGGCGCCGACATAGGCCGCCTGTTTGCTGGGCACCCGGTTCAGGATGTCGTCCAGCATGCGGCTGATGCGGGTCAGACCGGTCAGCGCGTCGCGGCTGACCCCGATCTCGAAGGCCGAGGCATAGGGCTCCTTCAACAGCAGCGTCGGGATCAGCGCGGTCAGGTTTGCGTTGCCGCAGCGCTCACCCAGCCCGTTCAGCGTGCCTTGAATCTGGCGCGCGCCGGCATCCACGGCCGCCAAGGAACAGGCCACGGCATTTTCGGTGTCGTTGTGGGTGTGAATGCCCAGCCGGTCGCCGGGAAAACCCGCCGCGATCAGCTCGGACACGATCCGCCCAACTTCGGCCGGCAGCGCGCCGCCATTGGTGTCGCACAACACCACCCAGCGGGCACCGGCCTCCAGCGCCGCCTGACAGACCTGCATGGCATAGGCGGGGTTGTCCTTGTAGCCGTCAAAGAAATGCTCGGCATCGAACAGCGCCTCGCGCCCCTGCGCCACGATATGCGCGACCGAGGCGCGGACGTTCTCGACATTCTCCTCCAGCGAGATCCCCAGCGCGTCGGTCACGTGATAGTCATGCGACTTACCCACCAGACAGACCGCCCGCGTGCCGGCGTTCATGACGGCGGCCAGCACGTCGTCATTCTCGGCCGAGCGTCCGGCCCGCTTGGTCATGCCAAAGGCGGTCAGGCAGGCGCGCGTCTTGGGCGCGGCGTCAAAAAACGCGCTGTCGGTGGGGTTCGCGCCGGGCCAGCCGCCTTCGATATAATCCACCCCCAAAGCATCCAGCGCCTGCGCGATCTGGACCTTTTCGGCGGTCGAGAACTGAACGCCCTGCGTCTGCTGCCCGTCCCGCAGCGTGGTGTCATAGAGGTACAGGCGCTCCTTGCTCATTCCACGCCCTCCAGCCTGCTGGCGTCAAAACCCGCGCCGGGCACCAATTCGACCCCGTCCTTGCTCATCCGAACTTCCAGACCGGCCGCCAGATAGGCGGCCTTCAACCGATCCACTTCCGAGAAATCCTTGGTCTGCATCGCCTCGGCCCGAACACGGGACAGCCGGTCGGCATGGGCCGACAGATCCACGCCGTCGGTTTCGGCCCAGGCCCCCATGTCAGGCTCCAACAGGCCAAGGACCCGCGCACTGGCCAGCAAGGTCGCGGCGTCGCCGTCCGAGGCCAGACGATGCAGCTCGGCCAGGGCGCCCGCCGTGTTGAGGTCATCGGCAAGCGCCTCGATCACCGCGGGCGCCGCGCTGGCTGCGGGTTCGATGCCCGCAGTCAGCGCCCGCCACTTGCGCAACGTGGCCTCGGCCTCGCGCGCCTTTTTCTCGGTCCAGTCCATCGGCTTGCGATAGTGGGTCTGCAAAAAGACGAACCGGATCACCTCTCCCGGTACGCCCTGATCCAGCAGGTCATGCACGGTGAAGAAATTGCCCAGCGATTTGGACATCTTCTTGCCTTCGACCTGCAGCATCTCGTTATGCAGCCAATAGCGCGCGAATTCGCCGTGCGGATGGGCGCATTTGCTCTGGGCGATCTCGTTTTCGTGGTGCGGGAACATCAGGTCATTGCCGCCGCCATGGATGTCGAAACTCTCGCCCAGCAACTCATAGCTCATAGCCGAGCATTCGATATGCCAGCCCGGACGCCCCCGACCCCAGGGCGACTCCCACCCGGGCAGTTCATCGTCCGAGGGCTTCCACAGCACGAAATCCATCGGGTTCTTCTTGTAGGGCGCCACCTCGACCCGCGCGCCTGCGATCATGTCATCGACCGACCGGCCAGACAGCTTGCCATACTCGTCGCGCCAGCTGTCCACCGCGAACAGAACATGCCCCTCGGCCTCATAGGCGTGACCCTTGGCGATCAGGTCCTCGATCATGGCGATCATCTGGTCAATGTACCGCGTGGCCCGCGGCATCTGGTCGGGCTCCAGCGCCCCCAGCGCGCCCATGTCATGCAGGTACCAGCCGATCGTCTCGTCCGACCGCTCCTGCACCAACTGCTCGAGCGTTCCTTCGGCCCCGGCCTGCTTGCGCGCCAGGGCCGTCGCGTTGATCTTGTCATCGACGTCGGTGAAGTTGCGCACATAGGTCACATGCTCGGGCCCGTAGACATGGCGCAGCAGGCGATAAAGCACGTCAAACACCACCACGGGCCGCGCATTTCCCAGATGCGCCCGGTCATACACGGTGGGTCCGCAGACATACATCCGCACGTTGTCGGGATCGATCGGAACGAAATCTTCCTTCGTCCGGGTCCGCGTGTTGTGCAGTTTGATCGTCGTCATGCGTCTGGCTCCTGGATACAGCAATAGCGTGCGCGTTGACGCGGGCTTAGCAACTTGTCTCAGGGAAGAAAACGAAAGAAACCGGCCCGCGTGAAAGTTCAGCAGGGAATGCAGCAGATAATGATGCAGGTCTTCCGGTTCATGGCCCATCCCATAGCACGCCCGGCCCCGCACGCCAAGACTTCTGTTGCCTACCGGGGAAGCTGATTGACAAATCACCGCGGCTCTGACCCATTCGGCGGACTTGCTGCAACGGAGGCGCGCCATGAAACTTTCGCACCGCATCACGCATCTGACCGGAGGCGGTTCGGACGGGTGGGATGTGTTCTATCGCGCGCGCCGCATGATCGCCGAAGGCCAGGCCGTGACCGAGCTGACCATCGGCGAGCATGACATCCGCACCCACCCCTCGATCCTGTCCGAGATGGACCGGTCGGCGCGCGCGGGCCATACCGGATACGCCATGGTTCCGGGCACCGATCTGCTGCGCGATACCGTGGCCGCGCGGGTGCAGACCCGGACGGGCGTTCCCACCACGCGCCACAACGTGTTGATCACCCCGGGCGGACAGGCCGCGCTGTTCGCCGCGCATATGGCAGCGTGCGACCCGGGCGATGTGGGCCTCTATCTCGACCCGTTCTACGCGACCTATCCCGGCACGATCCGCGGGGCCGGCGCGATCGCGCGCGGTTCAGACCCGGGCCGAGGACGCCTTTCAGCCCGACGCGGCTCGGATCGCGGAACAGGCCGAGGGTGCCGCATCATTGCTGATCAACACGCCGAACAACCCGACCGGGGTCGTCTATTCCCGCGAAACCCTGACCGAGATCGCCGATCTGTGCCGCGAGCGGAACCTCTGGCTGATCTCGGACGAGGTCTATGACACGCAGGTCTGGGACGGCGCACACCTGTCGCCCCGCGCCCTGCCCGGTATGGCCGATCGCACCCTGGTCGTGGGCTCGATGTCGAAGTCCCACGCCATGACCGGGTCGCGCTGTGGTTGGATCGTTGGCCCCGAAGAGGCCATCGAACATCTCATCAACCTCGCCACGCACACCACCTACGGGGTTCCGGGTTTCATTCAGGACGCCGCCAGCTTTGCGCTGACTGCGGGGGACGAACTGGAGCAAGAGGCCGCGGCCCCCTTCCGCCGCCGCCGCGCTCTGGCGATGCAGGATCTGGCCCGACAGAACACCGTTGGCCTGATCCCGGCCCAAGGCGCGATGTATCTGATGCTGGACATCCGCGCGACGGGGCAAAGCGGCGAAGATTTCGCCAATGCGCTGCTGGACACCCACGCTATCGCGGTCATGCCCGGAGAAAGCTTCGGCCAGGCCGCCGCAGGGCATGTGCGCGTGGCCATGACCATTGATGATGACCGGTTCGCCGCGGCCCTTCAGACCCTGTGCGATTTCGCCGCCCGGCTGGCGGGTCAGACAGCGGCGGAGTGACCGCAGACGGGTTGCGTTCAGAAGCGGAAGGTCGTGCGCAGATTGAAGGTGTTGGTATCCAGGTCTCCGCGCGACCGCGTGACATCGTTGAAATTCTGCCGCATCGCTTCGCCACTGATGATCAGCCGATCGCCCAGAGGATAGGCGAAGCCGATCCCGTAGACGGCGGCCGTGTCGCTGTCGCCCGAAGTATTCGCCCGCGCGGCACCCACCACGACATAGCCCAAAGCGGGCCCGAACTCGTACCCGCCGCGCAGTTTCACGCGGGACACGCTGTCCAAACTGCCCTCCGAGGCGCCCAGGTCGAGATTCAGCCGATCATATTCGAACTCGCCGCCGACGACGAAACTGCCCAGATCCAGATCGTATCCGATATTCGCACCGATGCTGCCCTAATTGTCTCCGCTGCCGCCGGGGCCGTCCGCGTCGGTATAACCGAAGGTGAACCCGGCGTAAGCACCGGTCCAATCCTCGGCCAACGCCACCTGCGCCGCTGGAATCAGCAGGACCGACAGCAAGGCGCGGATCAGTTTCATGCAAGCCTCCGGTTTTCGTTCGGCACCCTGTGCGATTGCAACAGGTGCGGTGCTGTGTACCTCAATCAAACATGTGCCTTGGCGCCCTCAGATCAATTCAGGTCACGCAAATCTTAACAATAAGTAATGGAAGCATAACATATTTCGCCCACTGCGTGAGGATTTATGGGCGACTTCATCGCAATGCGGATTTTCCAGGGCCAAAAACGACATCGGTCGCAAACAGGACAGATTGCTTGTTCGGACCCTGACACCATTCGCCGCAGGAGTTGAGGACTACATGCCAAACGATGTCTGGAAGATCTGCCTGATCAGCCGCACCATCGGTGCCGATCGGGGACGCGCGGCCCGAGGGCGGCCGTGACGGGCCGAAGTATTCACCTTTGACCTGACAGACAACTTGGAAACCTCACGATGAACGATCACTCACGCTCAACGCCCCGCAGCGGCGGCCGCGCCGCCCGTCGTGCCGCCCGTGCCGCAGCCTTGCCCGAACATCTCCGCCCCGTCCGCCCCGGGCTTGAGGGCGGCACGTACGAACCGCTCGGCCAGCAGGACATGGAGCGTATTCACGCCGCCGCGCTGGACGCGCTGGAAACCATCGGCCTGGCCGACGCACCGCCCAGCGGCATCGACTATCTTGTGAGCGCCGGTTGCGCGCTTGGCGACGACGGGCGCATCCGCTTTCCCCGCGCGCTGGTCGAGGACACGATCGCCCGCGCCAACCGCTCGGTGACGCTCTACAGCCGCGACGGCAAGACCGATCTCGAACTTTCGGGCAACCGCGTGCACTACGGCACCGCCGGGGCCGCGGTCAGCATGGTCGATGCCCAGGGCCGCAACTATCGCGACTCGACCGTGCAGGACCTGCACGACGCGGCCCGGATCTGCGAGCAGTTGGACAACATCCATTTCGTGCAGCGGCCCATGGTCTGCCGAGACATCGCCGACAACCGCGAAATGGACCTGAACACGATCTATGCCTGCTGTTCCGGCACCTACAAACATATCGGTACGTCCTTCACCGACCCCAGCTATGTGGCGCCGGCGATGGAGATGCTGCACATGATCGCCGGCGGCGAGGACAAGTGGCGCGAACGGCCTTTCGTGTCGAATTCGAACTGTTTCGTCGTGCCGCCGATGAAATTCGCCACCGAAAGCTGCCAGGTGATGGAGGAATGCATCAAGGCCGGCATGCCGGTGCTGCTGCTGTCGGCCGGCATGGCGGGGGCAACCGCGCCTTCGACCATCGCGGGCGCGATCGTTCAGGCCACCGCCGAATGCCTGGCCGGGCTGGTTTATGTCAATGCCGTAAGTCCCGGTGCTCCGGCGGTTATTGGCACCTGGCCCTTTGGCCTGGACCTGCGCACGGGCGCGATGTCGGTCGGCTCGGGCGAGCAGGCGCTGCTGAGCGCGGGCTGCGCCCAGATGCACAAGTTCTACGACATGCCGGGCGGTGCCGCGGCCGGCGCCTCGGATGCCAAACTGCCCGACATGCAGGCCGGGTGGGAGCAGATGTGTTCGAACATCATGGCCGGGCTGTCGGGGTTGAACATGGTGTACGAGGCTGCGGGAATGCACGCCTCGTTGCTGGGCTTCTGTTTCGAGAGCCTGATTCTGGGCGACGACCTGATCGGACAGGCCCTGCGCTGCGTCCGCGGGATCGAGGTGAATGACGACACCCTGGCCGTCGACCAGATTGCCGAGGTCTGTCTGGGCGGGCCGGGCCATTATCTGGGCACCGATGCCACGCTCGGCCGGATGCAGGCCGACTATGTCTATCCCACGCTGGGGGATCGGACCTCGCCCAAGGAATGGGCCGAACTGGGCAAACCGGACCTGATTGCCAGGGCGACCGCCCGCAAGGAAGAGATTTTGGGCCAGCCGTCGCCCGCCCGGTTCGACCCGGCACTGGATGCCCGGATCCGCAGCAGGTTCAACATTCACTTGCCCGCTTAACACATTGAAAAACGGCCCGGGTTTTCCCCGGGCCGTCCTCCGCCGACAGGTGTCAGCCGTTGCTTGGGGGAAGCAACCCTGCCTCCTGCGCGACGGCGATTTCGGCCTGATCCAGCGCGCCGTCACCATTTGCATCCATCGCCGAAAACGTGTCTGCATCCATGTCAGGCAGAACGGCCTGCACCTCTTCGATGGTCAGAACGCCGTCGACGTTGGCATCGGCACTGCCTTGGGCCAGGGCAAATTCCGGAACGCTCAAGGTCACGGTGGCCAGAAGGGCCAGATTGCGAGGTTTCATCGTTTGATCTCCAGGTAAGGGGTGTGCGGTAGTCTGTCCGGACACCGGCACCAAACACCCTTGCCCGGCCCCTGTCATCGCCGCCGTGCCGAACGGCCCGATTCGCGCCGATCCCCGCCCCTTTTGCGTACGCGGCCGCGCGATCTTTTGCCGTGCAAAATTCCGCCGGGGCGTTGCGGCATGACTCCCCTCATGCGGGCGGCCCGATCCGGCAGAACGCCGCCCAAAAAGAAAGGGGGCCGAAGCCCCCTGTCAGTTTTGCCGTCCAGGCTCATTCTCATTGACCGCCCGGTGTTTTTTGCCTGCGGCCTGGACTGCACATGGGACGAGCGCACCCGCCCCGTGAAAGAGTGGGAAGGAGCAAATATTCCGCCCCACCCTGTTCCTGGCCGACACGGGCATGTCGGCCGGGCGGAGAAAGGCCAGATGGTAAGCCTTGCGGCCTGTCTCCGTATTCGTCGGGACCGGCACCGTATCGGCAGCGTCCGGCCCCTGCGCCCCGGGCTGCCGGGGCGTTTGGCTCAGCTACACCCGCTGGTTGCGCCGCAGGTGTTGCATTTCATGCAGGTGCCGTTGCGCACCAGCGTGTAGTTCCCGCATTCCCCGCAGGGATCGCCCTCGTAACCCTGCATCTTGGCCTTGGTCCGGGCATCCATCCCGGAGGCCGTCTCGGCAACGACGGTGGTCTCGCTTTTGGTCTCGAAGGTGACGGAGGCCTCGGACATGCCGGTCGCGGCCGCCTGCCCGCCGTTGAACACCACCAGATCCTGCGGAAGCCGCTTGCGCAGATAGCCGGTCGAGCTGATCTGTTTCAGCACCTCCAGCGATTTCGACGCCGCGCTGTCGCTGACTTCGGCGACGTTCGACACGCCTTCTTCCTCGCCACGGCCCAGATCGTCGAAAGTTGCGCCTTGCGGCTTCACATGGGCCAGGTCGGTGCGATCCAGATACGACACCGCCAGCTCGCGGAAGATGTAGTCGAGGATCGACGTGGCGTTCTTGATCGAGTCGTTGCCCTGCACCATCCCGGCCGGTTCGAACTTGGTGAAGGTGAAGGCGTCAACGAACTCTTCCAGCGGCACCCCGTATTGCAGGCCGACCGAGACCGCGATGGCAAAGTTGTTCATCATCGCGCGGAAGCCGGCGCCTTCCTTGTGCATGTCGATGAAGATCTCGCCCAGTTTGCCATCCTCGAACTCGCCGGTGCGCAGATAGACCTTGTGGCCGCCCACGATCGCCTTCTGAGTGTACCCCTTGCGGCGATGCGGCAGCTTTTCGCGGTGGCTGCGGATGACCTCCTTGACCACGACCTTCTCAATGACCTTTTCGGCCAAGGTCACGGCCTTTTCCCGCGCCGATCCGCTTTCCAGGATTTCCGCCGCCTCATCGTCATCCTCGACCAGCGCCGCCGCCAGCGGCTGGCTGAGTTTGGATCCGTCGCGATACAGCGCGTTGGCCTTGACGCCCAGGCTCCAGGACAGCTCGTAGGCCTTCTGGCAATCTTCGATGGTGGCGTCGTTGGGCATGTTGATCGTCTTGCTGATCGCCCCCGAGATGAAGCTTTGCGCCGCCGCCATCATCTTGATGTGGCTGTCGACCCCCAGGAACCGCTTGCCCTTCTTGCCGCAGGGGTTGGCGCAGTCGAAGATCGCATAGTGCTCGGGCTTCAGATGCGGGGCCCCTTCCAGGGTCATGGTGCCGCAGACATGGTCGTTGGCCGCCTCGATATCCGCCTTGCTGAAGCCCAGATGGCGCAGCATGTCAAAGGTCGGATCGTTCAGCTTGCTGGCCGGGATGCCCAGAACACCGGTGCAGAAATCCTCGCCCAGCGTCCACTGGTTGAAGACGAACCGGATGTCGAACGCGCTTTCCAGCGCGGCGTCGATCTTCGCCAGCTCGTTCGGGCCGAACCCGTGACCGGTCAGCGAGGTGTGGTTGATCCCCGGCGCGTTGCCCAAGGTGCCATGCCCCACCGCGTAGGACACGATCTCTTCGATCTGGGCCGAGGAATAGCCCAGCTTTTCCAGCGCGGCCGGAACCGAGCGGTTGATGATCTTGAAATAGCCGCCTCCGGCCAGTTTCTTGAACTTGACCAGCGCAAAATCGGGCTCGATCCCGGTGGTGTCGCAGTCCATCACCAGACCGATCGTGCCGGTCGGCGCGATCACCGTGGCCTGCGCGTTGCGATAGCCGTTCTTCTCGCCCAGGCTCAGCGCTTCGTCCCAGGCGCTCATGGCCAGATCGACCAGGCGCTTGTCGGGGCAGTTGGCGTGATCCAGCGGCACCGGCTTGACCGAGAGTTTCTCGTACCCTTCGGTCACGCCCTGCGCGGCGCGACGGTGGTTGCGAATAACCCGCAGCATATGCTCGGCGTTGCGCTCATAGCCCGCGAACGGCCCCAGCTCTCCGGCGATCTCGGCCGAGGTGGCGTAAGCAACGCCGGTCATGATCGCGGTCAGGGCACCACAGATCGCGCGACCCTCGTCCGAGTCGTAGCCATAGCCCATGTTCATCAGCAGCCCGCCGATGTTGGCATAGCCCAGACCCAGCGTGCGGAAATCATAGGACAGTTGCGCGATCTCTTTCGACGGGAACTGCGCCATCATCACCGAGATTTCCAGCGTCAGCGTCCACAGACGGGCCGCGTGCATGTAATCGGCCGCCTGGAACTCGCCATCCTTCAGGAAGGTCAGCAGGTTCATCGACGCCAGGTTGCAGGCCGTGTCATCCAGGAACATGTATTCCGAGCACGGGTTCGAGCCGCGAATCTCGCCGTCTTCGGGGCAAGTGTGCCATTCGTTGACCGTGTCGTGGAATTGAATGCCCGGATCGGCGCAGGCCCAGGCCGCATGGCCAACCTTTTCCCACAGGTCGCGCGCCTTGACCACCTTGGCCACCTTGCCGTCGGTGCGGTTGATCAGTTCCCAGTCGGCATCCTTTTCGACCGCCTTCAGGAAGGCGTTGGTCACACGGATCGAGTTGTTCGAGTTCTGGCCCGAGACCGAGTTGTAGGCCTCGGAATCCCAGTCGGTGTCATAGGTCGGGAACTCGATGCTGTCGTGGCCCTGCTTGGCATAATCCAGCACGCGCTTGATGTAAGTCTCGGGGATCGCGACCTTTTTCGCCTCGCGGATCGCCGTTTTCAGCGCGTCGTTCTTCTTGGGATCATAGGCATCCGCCTGCGCACCGTCCCAGGCGCGGATGGCCTCGAAAATGCCGTTCAGCATCTTCTCGTGCATCTTCGATCCGGCAACGATCGAGGCCACCTTCTGCTCTTCGATCACCTTCCATTCGATGAATTGCTCGATGTCAGGGTGATCTGCATCGACGATCACCATCTTTGCTGCCCGACGGGTTGTCCCGCCTGATTTGATCGCGCCAGCGGCGCGGTCGCCGATCTTGAGAAAGCCCATCAGCCCCGAGGACTTGCCGCCACCCGACAGCGCCTCGCCTTCTGCACGCAGATGGCTGAAATTGGTCCCGGTGCCCGAGCCGTATTTGAACAGGCGCGCCTCGCGCACCCACAGATCCATGATGCCGCCTTCGTTCACCAGGTCGTCGTCGACGGACTGGATGAAACACGCGTGCGGCTGCGGATGTTCATAGGCCGATTTCGACTTGGTCAGCTTGCCGGTCTTGTAGTCCACATAGTGGTGACCTTGGGCCGGGCCGTCGATCCCGTAGGCCCAGTGCAGACCGGTGTTGAACCACTGCGGGCTGTTCGGCGCGGCGCGCTGGGTCGCCAGCATATAGCGCATCTCGTCGAAATAGGCGCGCGCGTCCTCTTCGGTCGAGAAATAGCCGCCCTTCCAGCCCCAGTAGGCCCAAGCACCGGCCAGACGGTCGAACACCTGCTTCGAGGACGTCTCCCCTCCGAACTCGGCATCCTCGGCAGGAACCGAGCGCCACAGAAATTCGGGCACGTCCTTCTCGCGCACTTTCTTCAGTTTGCTGGGAACGCCGGCCTTGCGGAAATATTTCTGTGCGATCACGTCGCTGGCGACCTGGCTCCAGGTCGAGGGCACCTCGATGCCTTCCAGCCGGAACACGATGGTGCCGTCGGGGTTGCGGATTTCCGAAGTGACGGACACGAAGTCCAGATCGGCATAAGCGTCCTGCCCAGGTTTCGTAAACTTTCTTTCAATCTTCATGTCCGCAGCCCCAGATCATCAAACAGTGCAATTCATGTCCCCGGCACCCAATTCACAATCGGCTGGGTGCCGCCCGCCGTGCCTGCAAGAAACCTCTGGACATATTGGCCCGGCGCCGCAAAAGCGGCGTGAACCCGTCTGAACGGTACACGTCAGTTTGAGTTTGCTTCCGAGCCTCGCCCGTTGCCCTTTGACTGGCTTTTCATACCAGATTTAGTGGCCATTGCTTCGGCCCATACAATCTGGCGTATCTACCCATAGTTGGTCAACGAGATTTTTTGCTCGAAACACAGAACTTTTCGGTTGACCCCGCTCGTCCGGACGGCGCCCGCGCACCGGAACCGATTCATCCACAGGGCGACCGTTTTTTCCGCAGGCCCGGTGCGCATTCGGTTTTTTCACCTTTTTTCAGAGCGGTTGCAGCACAATGGTCAAGCAAGCCCTTCTGCCCCATACTGAATCGGGAATCACGGATCCGAGGCCATTGGGGCTCGCGGATCTCGCGCCCACGAGTTGACAGGAACCGTTGTGAAAAACGCACTCATCGCTCTCGCTCTTGGACCACCCCTTCTTTGGGGGTGTACATCGTCGCCCCCGGAGCCGACCTCGCGCAGCGCCCAGTTCACTGACTATCCTCGGCAATTGCTCGAAACCTTCGAGATCAGTTGCGACGGACCCGGCGAGCAATTCCGCAAAACGAAGTCGACGCAATTCGAATGCCTTTCCGCCCTGCCGCCCGACACCACCGCCTTTCTGATTCTGAGTTATGACGGGTCAACGCAAGACCTGCCCAAAGGCATCCGGCGGTTGTCCGCCCGACGCAATACGGCAGGCTATCGCGTGGATGCCGAACTGTTCTTCCTGATCCCCCAGAAAGAGGGCGCACCGGTCAAGGTTCCCATCGAAAGCGCGGCCCTGGATCAGGAGCTTACGACCCTCTACCGGTATTTCGGTGGAATGCCGCTGTAAGTGGAAAGTGGTCGGGGCGGCAGGATTCGAACCTACGACCCCCTGTACCCAAAACAGGTGCGCTACCAGACTGCGCCACGCCCCGGACCGTGCGCCTTCCTAACCGCGACTTGTTGATTTGAAAACCCCTAACAGGGCCAGATCGCAGGACCTTCCGCAAAAATTTCGTGACGCAGTTGCGTGCCCGGGCCAATCCCGTATCGCGCCGCCAGCCCCGCGTTGATCTCCAGAACCGCAAAAACCGCATCGCCCCCGTCGATCGGGGTCAGATCACCCGGTATGGCACCGCGATGCACGCGGGTAACGACGCCCCGGCGGTCGACAAAGATCATGTCGAGCGGGATCAGGGTATTCTTCATCCAGAACGCCACCGGCTGCGGCGGATCGAACACGAACAGCATTCCGGCCTGACGCGGCAGCGACTCTCGGAACATCAACCCACGCGCGCGGTCCTGCGGCGTGATGGCCAGTTCGACATCGAACCGCACCTGCGCCACCTCGTTGCGCAGAAAAACCTGATCCGGGCGACAGCCAGCCATGGCAGCCTGCGCCCAGACAGAGGTCAAAGCTGCAAGAACCAGAGCCCGTATCATTCCCTCTCAATTCTTCAGTGCGGATTCCCAGGCCAGAACCTGCACGGCCATCCGGCCGCGCTTGCCGTCAATGACCCGCATGGCCAGCGCCTCGCCAGGTTGCAGATCCGCAAACCCCGACCGGCGCAAAACCTCGATATGCAGGAACACGTCCTCGTCCCGGCCGAACACATTGGCAAAGCCGAATCCCTTGGCCTTGTCGAACCATTTCACGCGCGCGGGCTCCAGCGGCATCCGGGCGATCTGCGCGGGATCCATCTCGGCGAAATCAGCCAGCATCATCGAATCGGCCCGCTCGGGCGGGTCGATGCCAAGCACCTCGACCGCCTGAACGCCACGGTCGGTGCGATGGGTCATGATTTCAATTCCGGCACCGTCCGCGACCGAACTCTGACCGAAATTTCGCAACACGTTCACATGCAGCAAGATATCTGGACCACCCTCGTCAGACACGACGAACCCGTACCCCTTGGCGGGGTCGAACCATTTTACGTGTCCGCGAACGCGGTACATTGTGTTCTGGTCGTCTGACACGGTGCTTCCATCACGAATTATTGCTGCTGGTCCGAGGCTCGTAGATCCCGCATATCGTTAACAAGTTCAAGGTTAAAAACCGCTGTCATTTCCGAGTGTTGCATTTCACGTCGCGCGAATGTCACGGATTCAACCTCTGGATTATCCAATTCTGACCGGGACTCTCGCGACGCCACTGAAACCTGTCATGCAGCCGAAACGCCCCGTCGGCCCAGAATTCAATTTCCACCGGGATCAGCCGATAACCGCCCCAGAACTCGGGACGCGGCGGATTGGACCCCAGCCTTGCCGTGACCTTGGCCACCTCGGCCATCAAGGCCGTCCGGCTGCTCAGCGGCTCCGACTGCCGCGAAGCCCATGCGCCCAAACGGCTTTTCAGTGACCGCGACGAGAAATATTCGTCGGCCTTCGCTCCATCTTCCCTGATGATGGTACCACGAACCCGCACCTGACGCCGCAACGATTTCCAGTGCATCACGAAAGCGGCCTTTCCCGCACTTTCCAGTTCGCGGGCCTTGGCGCTGTGATAATTCGTATAGAACACGAAACCGTCCGGCTCGATTTCCTTCAGCAACACCATCCGCGCATTGGGCATGCCGTCCGGGTCCACGGTCGCCAACGCAATCGCGTTCGGGTCGTTCGGTTCCGTCTTCTCGGCCTCGGCCAACCAGCGACGCGCGATTTCAAACGGGTCGTCGCCGGCAAAAATGCCATTTCTCTCGCTCATGCCCATCCCCTGGAATGAATTGGCTCTGACGTTAGGGCGAGAACCCGCCATGGACAAGGACAGATAGCCTTGATGCAGCGCAATCAATGGCCTAAACCAACGCAACGCAACGCGACGACAGGCGGAGAACCGAACATGTCAAATCAGTTGATGGCCGGCAAGCGCGGCCTCATCATGGGACTGGCCAATGACAAATCCATCGCATGGGGGATCGCCCGCGCCTTGTCGGACGCCGGCGCCGAACTGGCCTTTTCCTACCAGAGCGACGCTCTGAAGAAACGGGTCGATCCGCTGGCCGCGCAACTGGGCAGCGAAATCGTGTTGCCCTGCGACGTCAGCGACGAGGACTCGATCGATGCCTTGTTCGACGCGCTGAAGGAAAAATGGGGCAAGCTGGATTTCGTCGTCCATGCCATCGGCTTCTCGGACAAGAACGAGCTGCGCGGCCGCTACGTCGACACGTCGCGCGCCAATTTCAAGCTGACCATGGACATCTCGGTCTATTCCTTCACGGCCGTCATGCAACGCGCCGAGAAGCTGATGACCGACGGCGGCAGCGCCATCACCCTGACCTATTACGGCGCCGAGCAGGTCATGCCGCATTACAATGTCATGGGTGTGGCCAAGGCCGCGCTCGAGGCGTCGGTGAAATATCTGGCCGAGGACCTGGGCAAGGACAACATCCGCATCAACGCGATCTCGGCCGGGCCGATCAAGACCCTGGCCGCCAGCGGCATCGGCGATTTCCGCTACATCATGAAGTGGAACGAATACAACTCGCCCCTGCGTCGCAACGTGACCATCGATGACGTGGGCAAATCGGCGCTGTATCTGCTGTCGGATCTCAGCAGCGGCGTGACCGGCGAGAACCTGCATGTGGATTCGGGCTATCACATCGTCGGCATGAAAGCCGTCGATGCGCCGGATGTGGAAAAGGGATAAGACCATGAGCGCAAAGGACCGCCTGCCCCACGAAAAAGGCTTTCACATCAGCTGGGACCAGATCCACCGCGACTCGCGCGCGTTGGCCTGGCGGCTGGACGGTCAGGGTCCGGATGAGGGCGCCTGGCGCGCCGTCGTCGCGATCACGCGCGGCGGCATGGCACCGGCGATGATCGTCAGCCGCGAGCTGGACATCCGCACCGTCGATACGATCAGCGTCAAATCCTATCACCATCAGGAGCGTGGCGAGGCAGAGGTGCTCAAGGCCCCGGACGCCGATTTGATGGGCGATGGCGAAGGCGTGCTGATCATCGACGACCTGGTCGACAGCGGCAAGACGCTGGAACTGGTACGCAAGATGTACCCCAAGGCCCATTTCGCCACGGTCTATGCCAAGCCCAAGGGCCGACCGATGGTCGATACCTTCATCACCGAAGTCAGTCAGGACACCTGGATCTTTTTCCCTTGGGACATGGCCCTGCAATATGTCGAGCCTTATCGCGGCACCGACTGATCGCCCGTTTCACCACAATTCAGCAAGACCGGACCCCCGATGACATTGACCCGCACCGCCGCCACCTTCGCCCCTCCGGTGATGGAGGCGCGGCGTTGGCTTGAAGGGGTCACGTTCACCGATGATCGCCCGCTGATCAACGTCAGCCAGGCGGCGCCGGTCGATCCGCCGCCGCTGGCGCTGCGGCAGGCGATGGCCGATTTCGCGATCAATCAGGATGCCGCACATCTCTACGGCCCGGTATTGGGCAACCCCGATCTGCGCGCGAAACTCGCGCGTGAGATCGGCGATCACTACGCTGCCGAGATTCGGCCGGAACAGACAGCCATCACCTCGGGCTGCAATCAGGCCTTCGCCTCGGTCATCTCGGCGATCACCGGCCAGGGGGATGAAGTCATCCTGCCAACCCCGTGGTATTTCAACCACAAAATGTGGCTGGATATGACCGGCGTTCGGGCGGTTGATCTGCCGACCGGGTCGGACTTGCTGCCCGATCCCGAACGGGCGCGCGCGCTGATTACCGAGCGCACACGCGCGATCGCGTTGGTCACGCCCAACAATCCGGGTGGGGTCGAATATCCGGCGGATCTGGTCCGTGCCTTCTATGACCTCGCGCAAGAACATGGCCTGCGCCTGCTGGTCGATGAAACCTATCGTGATTTCGACAGCCGCAACGGCCCGCCGCACGCACTGTTCCAGCAGCCCGACTGGGACCGGACGCTGGTGCATCTCTATTCCTTCTCGAAGGCCTACCGCCTGACCGGACACCGCGTGGGCGCGATTGCCACCGGTGCGCAGCTGCTGGCCGAGGTCGAGAAATTCCTCGACACCGTCGCCATCTGCCCCGGCCAAATAGGCCAGTTCGCGGCGCTGTGGGGGATGCAGAACCTGTCACAATGGCTGGCGGGCGAACGCGCCGAAATTCTGGACCGCCGCGCCGCAATCACGCAGAACATGCCCCGCCTGACCGACAAGGGCTGGCGGCTGCTGGGTCTGGGGGCCTATTTCGCCTATCTCGAACATCCGTTCGAGATGCCGTCGGACGAACTGGCGCGCAGATTGGTCGGTGACGCCGGTATACTGCTGCTGCCGGGGACGATGTTCATGCCCGATCACGACCCCGCCGGGAAACGCCAGGTGCGCATTGCTTTTGCCAATCTGGACCGCGCCGGAATCGAGCAATTGTTCGACCGCTTGCAGGCCCTGTCCTTCTGAGCTTGCCCCCCGGCACCCCGCGTCGTATTCAGGGCCGCAACACAGACGGCAGAACCCTGCCGCAAGATCCAAGAGGGCACTATGGCCGCAGGCATGAAGAACCTTTCCAAAACCTTTGTCTGGATCCTGATGGGTCTGTTGATGCTGGGGCTTGCCGGGTTCGGCGCCGTCAACCTCAGCGGCACCGTGCGCACGGTCGCGCAGGTGGGGGACGAGGTCATCACCGTCGATGCCTATGCCCGCGAGCTTCAGCGCGAAATTCGCGCGGTCGAGGCGCAGACGGGCCAGCCGCTGCAGATGTCTCAGGCCCGCGACCTGGGACTGGATCAGCGCGCCCTGTCGCGGTTGGTCGCCCTGGCCGCGCTGGACAACGAGGTGGCGCAGCTGGGCATCTCGGTCGGCGACGAGAACCTGCAAAAGGAGATCCTGCGCATTCAGGCCTTCCAGGGCGCAGACGGATCGTTCGACCGCGAGGCCTATCGGTTCCAGTTGGAACAGATCGGCATGACCGAAGCCGAGTTCGAGGAAGACCTGCGCAAGGAAACCGCTCGCACCCTTGTGCAAGGCGCCATAATGAACGGCATCGAAATGCCCGCGATTCTGACCGACACGCTGGCCGATTATGTGCTGGCGCGCCGCAGCTTTACCGTGGCCACCCTGTCGGCGAACGCGCTGGACGCACCGGTGCCCGAGCCGACCGACGCGGACATCCAGGCGTTTTATGACGCCAACACCGACCGCTTCACCCTGCCCCGCACAAAAAAGATCACCTATGCGGTTCTGTCGCCCGCGATGCTGCAGGACACGGTCGAGGTGGACGAGGACGCCCTGCGCCGCCTCTACGAGCAGCGCAAGGAGCAATACCAGCAGCCCGAGCGGCGCCTGGTGGAACGGCTGGTCTACCCGTCCGAGGCCGAGGCGACCGAAGCCAAGGCGCAGCTTGAGGTCGGCGGCGTCGATTTCGAACAGCTGGTGCGCGCGCGCGAGCTGGAGCTCAGCGATGTCGATCTGGGCGATGTGACCCGTGACGATCTGGGCGAAGCGGCAGATGCCGTCTTTGCCGCCGAGGTCGGCGATGTGGTCGGCCCGCTGCCGTCGGCCTTCGGCCCGGCGCTGTTCCGCGTGAACGGCACGCTGGCCGAGCACAATGTCAGCTTTGACGAGGCCGAACCCGAACTGCGCGAGGAACTGGCCGCCGAACGCGCCCGCCGCGTGATCGAGTCGCAGGCCGAAGAATACAACGACATGCTGGCCGGCGGTGCGACGCTGGAAGAACTGGCCGCAGAAACCGAGATGGAACTGGGCCAGATCGACTGGACGACCCAGAGCGACGAGGGCCTTGCCGCCTATGACGCCTTCCGCAGCGCGGCCCAGGCCGTTGGCGAGGGCGACTTCCCGGAGATTGGCTTTCTCGAGGACGGCTCGGTCTTTGCGCTGCGTCTGGACGAGGAACTGCCGCCCCGCCCCGAACCGCTGGCGCAAGCGCGCGACCGCGTGATCCAGGCATGGAAACAGGAGGAAATCGGCAAGGCTTTGCTGGAAAAGGCCAATACGGTCGTGACAAGCTTGGCCGTTGACGGGGACTTCACCGCCACGGGCTTGCCGTTCCGGGTGGAAAACGCGCTGACCCGCACGGCGTTCCTGGATGACGTGCCCGCCGATTTCATGACCCAGGTGTTCGAGATGGAGCCGGGCGAACTGCGTGTCATTCCCGGTCAGGGCGCGGTATTCATCGTGCGTCTGGACGAGGTGCTGCCCCCGGCGGAAACCGACGAGCAGCGCCAGATGAAAGACGCGGTCGCGGCGCAGCTGAACCAGGCGCTGGCGCAGAACATCTTTGACGCCTATGTGCGCGACGCGCAGACCCGCGCCCGGCCCACGCTGGACCAGCGCGCGCTGAACGCCGTCCAGGCCAATTTCTGACCGGATCGACAAATGGCTCTGACCCCCGATTTCGACAGCTTCACCCGCGCCTATGACGCGGGTGAAAACCAGGTGGTCTATACCCGTCTGGCCGCAGATCTGGACACGCCGGTGTCGCTGATGCTCAAGCTGACGGGCGCGCAGAAAAACGCCTTTGTGCTGGAATCGGTGACCGGAGGCGAGGTGCGCGGGCGTTATTCGATCATCGGCATGAAGCCCGACTTGATCTGGCGCTGCCGGGGCGAGACATCCGAGCTGAACCGCTCGGCCCGGTTCGACGAGGATGATTTTTCCGCTCAGGACGGCAACCCGATAGACAATCTGCGCGCGCTGCTGGCGGAAAGCCGCATCGCGCTGCCCGACGACCTGCCGCAGGCGGCGGCGGGGCTGTTCGGCTATCTGGGTTATGACATGGTGCGGCTGGTGGAGTACCTGCCCGACGTCAACCCCGACCCGCTGGGCCTGCCCGACGCCATCCTGCTGCGGCCCTCGGTCGTGGCGGTTCTGGACGGTGTCAAGGGCGAGGTCACCATCGTCTCGCCCGCCTGGGTCACCGAGGGGCAATCGGCCAAGGCGGCCTATGCGCAGGCGGCCGAGCGCGTGATGGACGCGGTGCGCGATCTGGAACGCGCCATGCCCGCCGAGACCCGCGACCTGGGCGAGGCGCAAGAGGTCGCGCCGCCGGTGTCGAATTTCACCAAGTCTGGCTATATGGAGGCGGTCGAAAAGGCCAAGGAATACATCCGTGCCGGCGACATCTTTCAGGTGGTGCCCGCTCAGCGCTGGACGCAGGATTTCCCGCTGCCGCCTTTTGCGCTGTACCGGTCGCTGCGGCGCACGAATCCGTCACCGTTCATGTTCTATTTCAATTTCGGCGGGTTCCAGGTGGTGGGCGCCAGCCCGGAAATCCTGGTGCGGGTCTTCGGCAACCAGGTGACGATCCGCCCGATCGCCGGCACCCGCCCCCGCGGCGCCACCCCCGAGGAGGACAAGGCCAACGAGGCGGACCTGCTGGCCGACCAGAAGGAACTGGCCGAACATCTGATGCTGCTGGATCTGGGCCGCAACGATGCGGGGCGAGTGTCCAAAATCGGAACTGTGCGCCCGACCGAGGAATTCATCATCGAGCGCTACAGCCACGTGATGCACATCGTGTCGAACGTGGTCGGTGAACTGGCCGAGGACAAGGACGCGCTGGACGCCTTTTTTGCCGGAATGCCGGCGGGCACGGTTTCAGGCGCGCCAAAGGTGCGCGCGATGCAGATCATCGACGAGTTGGAGCCCGAAAAGCGCGGCATCTATGGCGGCGGGGTCGGCTATTTCAGCGCCGGCGGCGACATGGACATGTGCATCGCGCTGCGCACGGCCATCGTGAAGGACAAGAAACTGTACATCCAGGCCGGCGGCGGTGTCGTCTATGACAGCGACCCCGAGGCCGAGTACATGGAGACGGTTCACAAATCCAACGCGATCCGGCGGGCTGCGGCGGATGCGGCCCGGTTCACCGGCTCGGGCAACGGCTGAACGGCAAACCGGTGGCGCGACGGCCACCCGTTCTTCAATCCGACAGGGCCGGCCTACTGGATCTGGCTTTTCATGACCGCCGAGATCGGCGCCAGCGCAACCCTGCCGCTGCGATCTTCGAGGCCCCACAACAACAGTGCCGAGATGGTCTCGGGCCGCAGACGCCCCAGCATCACCACCGCGCCTTCCTGACCGGCGCGGAACGCGGCCTGGTCCAGGAACCTGCGCATCACGTCGGCGTCCTGCCGGGCACCGTCGATGTCGCGAAACACCACGCTGGACGGAATCCCGTTGCGCACAGCCAGTTTGAACGCCGTGTTCAACCCGTTGTCCTGCAAGACCAGCCCGCGCCCGGTCCCGCCTGCAATCGCGGCCACTTGGTCGGCCAGTTTGCGGTTGCCCTGGACGCCGGTCTGCACGCCTTCGAGGATCCCGACCGTTTCGGGCAGCATGTCCAGCCAGACCGACAGCGAAACCTCGGCATCCTGCGCGCTGGCCGCGGCGGGAAGGTCGGCGATGGCCAGAACCTCGAACCCCGCCTCGCGATACCGCTTCATCTTGTCGGCGGCCTCGGGGTCGGACGGGCTGACCGCGAATGTCAGCGGATAGGGAAAATCCTGCAGCGCCTCGGCCCCGAATGCGCCCGCGTCGTCGATCAGGATGATCGACATCAACGGTTTGCCTTCCGGGTTTTCGAACGGCGCGGCATAGGCGTCGATGGGATCGGCGGGTGCTTTTTCAGCGACTTGAACCACGTCTTCCGCCGGGTCGTCGCGTTCGGTCAGGGGGACCACACGCTGCCCGATGGTCGGAGAGGCCGAGGCAGTCTGTTGTCCGCCGATCTGAGGCAAGGCCGCGATCCGCGCGCGCTTGCGCGGCTGAGTGTTTTCTTCGCCCTCGACGGCAATCGGGTTCGGAGCGGCAGCCTGCGGTTCGGTGACCGCGGCCTGCTGTTCCGGCAGGTCTGCGTCCGGCTCGGCGGCATCACCCTCGGGGGCCGGGGATGCCTCGGTCTGGCCAGAATCCGCACCCGGCGTCGGCTGCGGCTCGGCAAGCGCGGTGGCCTCGGGCGGCCGGGGTGCGGCGGGCGGTGTCGGATCGACCGAAACCGGCTCGGCGCCTTGATCCTGCGTCACCGGGGCGGTCAACGGCGCAGCGGGTGCAGCCGGTGCTACGCGCGCAATCTCCACCGTTGACGCAGCACCGGTGGCCGGCTTTTCGACCTGTCCGATCTGACGTTTGACATCGGGGCGCGCATCCGGCTCGGCGGCGATGCCGATCGGGGCCTCGGTCTGGCCCGTCGCGTCATCCAAGGCGTTCAACCCCCGCGGCGCCAGTTCGACCAGATCGGCATCGGGCCCGGGCTCGGACAGATCGGTTTCCTCGGCCTGCGGCGCGACGCCCTTGGCCTCGGGGGCGGTGGTCACAAGTTCGGGCCTGCTGCCCAAGGGTGCGTTCAGGGACAACACGACCCCCACCACCACGACGACAACCGCGCCGGTCAAGACCCCGCCGAAAAATCCGCCCATCTCTTTTGCCTCTCGCCCTGCAATCTGCCTCGGTGAACCCGGCGCCATCTGTGCGGCGCTTGCCCGCGACCCGTCATCGGCAGCTTGTCCCCTTGACGCTGCCCTGCAAGCCTGAGCATGTATGTGCCAACACTATACCGTGGCTCGCGGCTGGATCGCCAGTCCGAATTGCCCAAACACAAGACACGTGCAATATGCTGCTGCTGATCGACAACTACGACTCGTTTACCTACAACCTGGTCCACTATCTGGGCGAGCTCGGCGCCGAAATGGTGGTGCGCCGCAACGACGCGCTGAACGTGCAGGAGGCCATGGCGATGAACCCCGCCGGCATCCTGCTCAGCCCCGGCCCCTGCGACCCGGACCAGGCCGGCATCTGCCTGGCGTTGACCCAGGCCGCGGCCGAGACCGGAACGCCGCTGATGGGCGTCTGCCTGGGCCACCAGACCATCGGGCAGGCCTTTGGCGGCAAGATCGTGCGCTGCCACGAGATCGTGCACGGCAAGATGGGCACGATGCACCACTCCGGCAAAGGGGTGTTCGCGGGCCTGCCCTCGCCGTTCCAGGCCACGCGCTATCATTCGCTGGTTGTCGAGCGCGAAAGCCTGCCAGACTGCCTTGAAATCACAGCCGAGCTCGAGGATGGCACGATCATGGGCCTGCAGCACAGGACGCTGCCCATTCACGGGGTTCAGTTCCACCCGGAATCGATCGCATCCGAGCATGGTCATGCCCTGCTCAAGAATTTCCTGAACGAGATGAAAGTCCCCGCATGAGCGACGCATTGAAACCGCTGATCGGGGCCGCAGCCGATCGCGCCCTGACCCGCGCCGAGGCCGAACAGGCCTTTGAGATCCTGTTCGAGGGCGAAGCGACGCCCAGCCAGATCGGCGGTCTGCTGATGGCCATGCGCACCCGCGGCGAAACGGTCGAGGAATACGCCGCGGCCGCAGCGGTGATGCGCGCGAAATGCAACGCGGTCAAGGCCCCGGAAGGCGCCATGGATATCGTCGGCACCGGCGGCGACGGCAAGGGCACGCTGAACATCTCGACCGCCACGGCCTTTGTCGTGGCGGGGGCCGGTGTGACCGTGGCCAAGCACGGCAACCGGAATCTGAGTTCGAAATCGGGCGCGGCGGATGCGCTGGCACAGATGGGCATCAACGTGATGGTTGGCCCGCAAGTGGTTGAAAAGGCTTTGCAACAGGTTGGCATCGGGTTCATGATGGCGCCCATGCATCACCCGGCCATCGCCCATGTCATGCCCACACGTCAGGAACTGGGCACCCGCACCATCTTCAACATCCTGGGGCCGCTGACCAACCCGGCCGGGGTGAAACGCCAGTTGACCGGCGCCTTCAGCCGCGACCTGATCCGCCCGATGGCCGAAACGCTGGGCCTGCTGGGGTCGGATCGCGCCTGGCTGGTGCATGGCTCGGACGGCACCGACGAGCTGACGATCACCGGCATCAGCTGGGTCGCCGCGCTGGAAGACGGGCGCGTCAAAGAGGTCGAACTGCACCCCGAGGATGCCGGCCTGCCCGTGCATCCGTTCGAGGCCATCGTCGGCGGCACGCCAGAAGACAACGCCACGGCGTTCCGCGCCCTGCTTCAGGGCGCACCGTCGGCTTATCGCGACGCCGTACTGCTGAACGCGGCCGCCGCGCTGGTCGTGGCGGATGCCGCGGAGGACCTGCGGGACGGCGTCTCCATGGCCGCTGAAAGCATCGACAGCGGCAAGGCCAAGGAAAAAATCGCCGCTCTGGCGCGACTGACACAGGAAGCTGCATGACCGAAACCGTTCTCGACAGGATCAAGGCCTACAAGCTGGAAGAAATCGCCGCCGACAAGGCGCGCAAACCGCTGGAGGCCGTCGAACAGGACGCCCGCGAGGCACCCGCAATCCGTGGCTTCGCCGAGGCACTGCACCGGGCCAGCCGCCAAGGATACGGGCTCATCGCGGAAATCAAGAAGGCAAGCCCGTCCAAGGGCCTGATCCGCGCGGATTTCGACCCGCCCGCACTGGCGCAAGCCTATGAAGAAGGCGGTGCGGCCTGCCTGTCGGTCTTGACCGACACACCCAGCTTTCAGGGCGCCAAGGAATATTTGACCGCCGCGCGCGCCGCTTGCAACCTGCCGGCCCTGCGCAAGGATTTCATGTACGATCCCTATCAGGTGGTCGAGGCCCGGGCATTGGGGGCGGACTGCATCCTGATCATCATGGCCTCGGTCGAAGATGCGCAGGCGGCTGAACTTGAACAGACGGCCTTTGACTGGGGCATGGATGTTTTGATCGAGGTGCATGACGAGGCCGAACTGGAGCGCGCGACCGCACTGAAAAGCCCGCTGATCGGCATAAACAATCGCAATCTCAAGACTTTCGAGACCTCGCTTGATACGACGCGCCGGCTGTCCAAACTGGTCCCGGCCGACCGTACGATCGTGTGCGAAAGCGGTCTGAACACCCCCGAGGATCTGGCCGATATCGCCCGCTATGGGGCGCGGTGTTTCCTGATCGGCGAAAGCCTGATGCGCCAGCAGGACGTGGCCGCCGCGACCCGCCGCCTGTTGGCGAACCCGCTGGTGCCGGGGGTGATGTGATGCCACTGACCCATTTCGACAGCGACGGCCAGGCGCATATGGTCGATGTCTCGGACAAGCGCGTGACCGATCGCATCGCGGTGGCAGGCGGATACGTCAAGATGGCCCGCGAAACCTTTGATATCATTTCGGAAGGTCGAGCCAAAAAGGGCGATGTGCTTGGGGTGGCCCGGCTGGCCGGGATCATGGGAGCCAAGAAGACCCCGGACCTGATCCCGTTATGCCATCCACTGCCGATCACCAAGGTCTCGGTCGACCTGACGCTGGACCCGGACCTGCCCGGGGTTCGGATCGAGGCCACCGTCAAGACGACCGGCCAGACCGGTGTCGAGATGGAGGCGTTGACCGCGGTCTCGACCGCAGCGTTGACCGTCTATGACATGACCAAGGCCGTGGACAAGGCGATGGAGATCGGCGGTATCCGCGTCATTCTGAAAGATGGCGGAAAATCGGGACGTTACGAGGCGTCATGATCACGGTAGACGAGGCGCGCGCTCTGGTCCTGGACCTGGCGCCGGAGATGGAAACCGAACAGGTTCCGCTAGCCGAGGCGGCGGAGCGCGTCCTGGCCGCCGAAGTCACTGCGAACCGTGACCAACCGCCCTTTGCGGCGTCTTCGATGGATGGCTACGCGGTCAAGGCGACCGAGGTCGAACTGCATGCCATGTTCAAAGTCATCGGCGAAGCGACCGCAGGCCAGCGGTTTGACGGAACCGTCGGCCCCGGACAGGCGGTTCGGATCTTCACCGGCGCCCCGGTGCCGGATGGCGCGGATTTCATTGTCATTCAGGAAGATACCCAGCGACGCGGCGACCTGCTGACAATTACCGACGAACCCGGACCCAAGACCAACATCCGCCCGGCGGGCGTGGATTTCCGGGTTGGCTCCACGCTCAGCGCACCCCGGAGGCTGAACGCCAGGGATCTGGCCCTGCTTGCCGCGATGAACGTTCCTGCGGTCCCGGTGGCCCGCAAGCCGCAGATCGCGCTGATTGCCACGGGGAACGAGCTGGTGATGCCCGGCGAAACTCCGGGGCCGGACCAGATCATCGCGTCGAACTCCTTTGGCCTCAAGGCGTTGCTGGAAGACGCGGGCGCGCATGTGCGGATGCTGCCGATCGCGCGGGACACGATCAAGTCACTCGAGATCGCGCTGAATCTGGCGCAAGGCGCGGACGTCGTCGTGACGATCGGCGGCGCTTCGGTCGGCGACTATGATCTGGTCGGCGAAGCCTCAGAGAAGTTGGGCCTGCAGCAATCGTTCTACAAGGTCCGCATGCGGCCTGGGAAACCGCTGATGGCCGGGCAGTTGGGCGAGGCCGCGATGGTGGGCCTGCCGGGAAACCCGGTCAGCGCCATGGTCTGCGGATATGTCTTTCTGGTGCCGATGGTACGCCGGATGCTGGGCCTGACCCCGGCCGGGCCTGAGGTGAAACAGGCAAGACTGGCCAGCCCCCTGCCCGCCAACGGCCCGCGCGAACACTACATGCGTGCGTGGCTGGGCGATGAGGGGCTGAGCGCCTTCGACGACCAGGACAGTTCTCTGCTGGGCGTTCTGGCGCGATCCAACGCCTTGATCGTACGCCCGCCCCACGACCCGGAACGCGCCAGCGGAGAGATCGTGCAATATCTGCCGATCTGACCCCGGCCACCGCCACCGTTGACACAAAAGGTGAACATGCGTAGAACAAAAGAAAACGCATGAGCGGCGAGGTTTGAGCGATGCTGACCAAGAAGCAGTTGGATTTGCTGGAATTCATCCACAAGCGGGTGCAGGCGGATGGTGTTCCGCCCAGCTTCGACGAAATGAAGACCGCGCTGGACCTGCGATCGAAATCCGGCATTCACCGCCTGATCACCGCGCTCGAGGAACGGGGCTTCATCCGTCGCCTTGCCCACCGTGCCCGCGCGATCGAGATCGTCAAACTGCCGGAAAGCCTGGGTGGCGAACCCACCGTCGGCTTCAAGCCCAAGGTGATCGAAGGCGACAGGCCCGACGAGCCCCGCCCCGCCAATTTCGAGCCCGTTTCCGTGGACGCGACCGAGCTACCCGTCATGGGGCGCATCGCGGCCGGCGTGCCGATCGAAGCCATCAGCCATGTCTCGCATCACGTGGCCGTGCCCGGAACGATGGTGTCCGGTCGCGGCGAGCACTACGCGCTTGAGGTGCGCGGCGATTCGATGATCGATGCCGGGATCAACGACGGGGATGTCGTGGTCATCCGCGAAACCTCGACCGCCGACAATGGCGATATCGTCGTCGCCCTGGTCGAGGATCAGGAAGCCACTCTGAAGAGGTTCTTTCGCAAGGGGAACGCCATCGCGCTGGAAGCGGCCAACCCGGCCTATGAAACCCGCGTGCTGCCCGAGGACAAGGTCAAGGTCCAGGGGCGGCTTGTCGGCCTGATCCGCACCTACTGAATTTTTGCATCGCGCGGCGCAACCGGGGACCACAGCCGGTTGCCGCCAATGTCGGCGCTGCTGACAAGCTGCCCGCCCTTCAGCGCAAGGCTGCCGCTGCGCCGCAGTTCCTCGGGTCCGAAAACCGCGCATCCACCGGTCAGGTGCAGCGGTACCGGGCTAACGACGATCTGGCCGTCGGTGCAGCCAGTCAACGTTTTCGCCGCGCGTTTGCCGGTGACATGCACCAGCTCGGTTTCTCCGAGAGCAATCCGGCGCACCAGCCCGCCATCGTCGGGCCAACGACGGGCCGCCTGTGCCTGGACGGCGCCGTCCCCGTCATTCTCCAGCCAGACCGAGGCGATGAACCCGCCGCCCTTTTCCTTGCTGAGCGCCCGTCCCTGTTCGGTCATCACGCCGACCAGACCTCCGGTATCGGCAATCAGAACTTCGGGCCGGCTGGCCTGGTTCCACAGCAGGAACACTCCCAGGGCCGGCACGGCCCCCAACCATCGCGCCGAGCCGCGCCACAACACGACCCACAGCGCCCCCAGGGCTAAGACCGGCAGCACATAGCCCGGAGGGCTGGACACGAAGCCGCGTGCCCCGTCCAGACCGGACACCCAATCCGAAACCGTCAGGATCCACCCGAGCCCCAGGCCCATTACCTGAATCCCCACGGCCTCGAACCCCAGCGGTGCCAGGATCGCCGCCGCCACCGCCGCCGGCACGACGACCGTGCCCATGACGGGGACCGACAGGATATTCGCCAACAAGCCATAATGCGAGACGCCGTTGAAATGTGCAGCCCCGATCGGAGCGGTGGCAAGGCCCGCCACGGCGGACGACGCCACGAGTCCGCCGGCCGCCTTCACCCATCGGGGCGCTTCAGTCAGGCGGAGTTCTCGAAAGGCGCCGAACACGGCGACCAGCGCGGTCGTTGCCGCGAAGGACATCTGGAAACCCGGGCTGAGCAGCGTTTCGGGCCGCAGCACCAACACGATCAGCGCGGCAACCGCCACTGCGCGCAGCGATATGGCGCGGCGGTCGATCAGCACCGCGCAGAACATCACGCCGACCATGACGAAGGCGCGCTCGGTCGCGACATTGCCGCCGGACATCAACAGATAGAATGTGGCGGCCGCCAGCGCGCACATCGCCGCGACCTTGCGCACCGGAAGCCGCAGCGCAACCGGCGGGATCGCCGACAGCGCGATCCGGCAGGCCAGAAAGACAAACCCCGTCAGCAACCCCATGTGCAGCCCGGAAATCGCCAGAAGATGCGCCAGATTCGACGCCCGCAACCCTTCGAGCGTGGCACGAGACATGCCGCTTCGGTCTCCGGTCGTGACGGCGGCGGCAAAGCCTCCGACATCGCCGGGCAGGATCGACTGGACATGCCGCGATATGGCCATACGCCAACCGGCGATGCGCACGCCCTCGGCCCGCGGCGGCGCAACCGTCAGAACCGGCACGCGCGAATAGCCGACCGCCCCAAGCCCCTGGAACCAGACATGGCGGCGAAAGTCGAACCCGCCGGGCTCGACCGGGCCTTGCGGCGGGCTCAGATGTGCTGTGGTCATGATCCGCTGACCCGGAACCGGCGTGACATGATCCCCGTGCAGTGAAAGCCGGACGCGCCGCGGCGTCTGGTCCGGCGGTACGTCCCCGATCCGTACCTGGTCCAATGTCACCCGCAGCGCGCCCGACGCAGACCGGTCAAGCGCTACGACCCTCCCCTCGACCGGGCCATAGAAGCGCCATTGCAGAACCGGCTCTGCGACCATGTGGGCGCGCGCACCGGCCAGGAGAAACCCGGCGGCGATCAACGCCCCCCCAATTGCCAACGGCGCCCAGGCTTCGTGCATCCGCCAGCCGGCCCACATGGCGAGCAGGGCCATGACGGACACACCGAGATACAGGCTCGGACCGGGCTCGAACCGCAGTCCGAAATACAGGCCGATGCCGATTGCCAGACAGACCGGAGACCACGGAAAGAGATGCCCGCGCTGGTTCAGCAGCGCGTCTTCGACCCGTGCCAGAACACGCATGGTTGCCCCCGTCCTTGAGGCTCGTTAGACAGGCGCCAGACTACGCCCACCACGGTTACCAAAAGGTTAATCACGCCCATGTCCGAACAGGTCGTCACCCGTTTCGCCCCCTCGCCCACCGGTTTCCTGCATATCGGCGGCGCCCGCACCGCACTGTTCAACTGGCTGTATGCGCGTGGTCGCGGCGGCAAGTTCCTGCTGCGGATCGAGGACACAGACCGAGAACGCTCGACCCCCGAGGCGACCGAGGCCATCCTGAAGGGTATGGCCTGGCTGGGGCTGGACCATGACGGCGAGGTCATCAGCCAGTTCGCCCGCGCCGACCGGCACGCCGAAGTCGCCAATCAGCTGCTGGCCGAAGGCAAGGCCTACAAGTGCTTCTCGACCCAGGAAGAAATCGCGGCGTTCCGCGAACAGGCCCGGGCCGAGGGGAAATCGACCCTGTTCCGCAGCCCCTGGCGAGAGGCCGACCCCAGCACCCATCCCGACCGCCCGTTCGTGGTGCGCATCAAGGCGCTGCAAGAGGGCGTGACGGTGATCCGCGACAAGGTGCAGGGCGATGTGACCATCCGCAACGACCAGTTGGACGACATGGTGCTGCTGCGTTCGGACGGGACACCGGTCTACATGCTGGCGGTGGTCGTCGATGACCATGACATGGGCGTCACCCATGTGATACGCGGCGATGACCACCTGAACAACGCAGCCCGCCAGATGATGATCTATCAAGCCATGGGCTGGGACGTTCCGGTCTGGGCCCATATCCCGCTGATTCACGGCCCCGACGGCAAGAAGCTCAGCAAGCGCCACGGCGCTTTGGGGGCGCAGGAATATCAGGCGATGGGCTATCCCGCGGCCGGCATGCGCAACTATCTGGCGCGGCTGGGCTGGAGCCACGGGGACGACGAATTTTTCACCGACGAACAGGCACGGGAATGGTTCGATCTGGACGGAATCGGCAAAAGCCCCGCGCGTTTCGACCTGAAAAAGCTGGAAAATCTGTGCGGTCAGCACATCGCGATCTCGGACGATGCTGCGTTGCGGCAAGAAATTCAGGATTATCTTGAGGCCGCGAATTTGCCGCAGTTGACGGACGGTCAGGCGGCCGATTTGGAACGCGCGATGTATTGTCTCAAGGACCGCGCACGTACTTTCCCGGAACTGCTTGAAAAAGCGCGGTTTGTTCTGGCCTCACGCCCGATCGACTTGGATGAGAAGGCGCAGAAGGCGCTTGCTTCAGTATCCGATGGTATACTGAAGCAATTGACGCCGCACCTGCAAAATGCTAGCTGGACGCGAGATGCTCTGGAGGAGGTTCTCAATTCGTTCGCCGAGGCGAACGGGCTGAAGTTCGGAAAGCTGGCCGGCCCGCTGCGGGCGGCACTGGCGGGACGGGCGGTGACTCCTTCGGTTTTTGACATGATGCTCGTGCTGGGGCGGGATGAGACCTTGGCGCGGATATCCGACGCAGCGAACCAGGCCTGACTTCACGTTCGGGTAACGCTGCTCGGCTAGGACCAACGACGCACGGGCTGCGCGCACCATCGGTGCGGGCTCCGGCATACGCATGATTGAGGAAGGGATACCATGACCGAGAGCAACAAGACCGCCACGCTGACCGTTCACGGCGAAACCTACGAACTGCCGGTGCTCTCGCCGACTGCCGGGCCGGACGTCATCGACATCCGCAAGCTGTATGGCCAGGCGGGTGTGTTCACCTATGACCCCGGCTTTACCTCGACCGCCAGCTGCGACAGCACCATCACCTATATCGACGGTGAAAAGGGTGAATTGCTGCACCGCGGCTATCCGATCGACCAACTGGCAGAGAAATCCCACTTCCTCGAGGTGTGCTTCCTGCTGCTGTACGGATATCTGCCCAAGGCCGACGAACTGGAGCAGTTCGAATCCACCATCACCCACCACACGATGCTGCACGAGCAGATGCAGTATTTCTATCGCGGGTTCCGCCGCGACGCGCACCCGATGGCGATCATGGTGGGTGTCGTGGGCGCGATGTCGGCCTTCTACCATGATTCGACCGACATCTCGGATCCGCGCCAGCGCGAGATCGCGTCGCACCGCCTGATCGCCAAGATGCCCACCATCGCGGCCTGGGCCTACAAGTACCATATCGGCCAGCCCTTCGTGTATCCGCGCAACGATCTGGACTATGCGTCGAACTTCCTGCGCATGTGCTTTGCCGTTCCGGCCGAAGATTACGAGGTCAACCCGATCCTCAGTCGCGCCATGGACCGCATCTTTACCCTGCACGCCGATCACGAGCAGAACGCCTCGACCTCGACCGTGCGCCTGGCCTCGTCTTCGGGCGCGAACCCGTTCGCCTGCATCGCGGCCGGCATCGCCTGTCTGTGGGGCCCGGCACATGGCGGCGCCAACCAGGCCTGCCTGGAGATGCTGGAAGAGATCGGCAGCGTCGACCGCATCCCCGAATACATCGCCCGCGCCAAGGACAAGAACGACCCGTTCCGACTGATGGGCTTTGGCCACCGCGTGTACAAGAATTTCGACCCGCGCGCCAAGGTGATGAAGCAATCGGCCGACGAAGTGCTCGACCTGCTGGGCATCGAGAACAACCCGAAACTGCAGGTGGCAAAGGCGCTTGAGAAACAGGCCCTGGAAGATCCGTATTTCGCCGAGAAGAAGCTGTTCCCGAACGTCGATTTCTACTCGGGCATCATCCTCGAGGCGATGGGCTTCCCGACCTCGATGTTCACCCCGATCTTTGCCCTGTCGCGGACCGTCGGCTGGGTCAGCCAGTGGAAAGAGATGATCGCCGATCCGCAGAACAAGATCGGCCGTCCGCGCCAGCTGTACCTGGGCGAGACCCGGCGCGACTATGTCGACATCGAAAACCGCTGAAGAACCTGACCCCGCCAAGCGCGGGGTCTTATCTTATTGGAACAATGACATCTGGTCGCCGGGCAACGGCGGCCGCGCGAACAGATCGCAGCGCAGATCGGGCGATCGCACCGCCAGACCCAACCGGGCCACGGCTGCATTGAACCGCTTGGCGATCAGTTCGGCAAAGACGCCCTCGCCCCGCATCCGATGCCCCCAGCGCGGGTCATAGTCCTTGCCGCCATGCATCTCGCGCAGCCGCGCCATGACCTTTTCGGCGCGGCCCGGCTCGTGATCTGCCAGCCATTCCCTCCACAGGTCCGAGACCTCGCGCGGCAGGCGCAGCATGATCCAGCTGGCCGCATCCGCCCCCGCATCCCGGCCAGCCTCCAGCAGGGCCTCAAGCTCGTGGTCGGTCAGGCCGGGAATGACGGGCGAGGTCATCACCCGCACCGGGACCCCGGCCTCGGTCAGCGCCCGAATGGTCTGCAACCGCCGCTGCGGCGACGGCGCGCGCGGCTCCATCCGCCGCGACAGGCTGCCATCCAGCGTGGTCAGCGAAATGCCGACCCGCACCAGCCCCTTGGCCGCCATCGGCGCAAGGATGTCCAGGTCCCGCTCGACCAGCGTTCCCTTGGTCACGATGGCCACGGGATGGTTGAAGTCTTGCAACACCGCGAGGCAACGCCTTGTAATCTCGCGCGTCTTTTCGATCGGCTGGTACGGGTCCGTGTTGGTTCCCAACGCGATCGGCGCCACTTTGTAGCGGCGCGCCGAAAGCTCGGCCCGCAGGATCTCGGGCGCGTTCGGCCGGGCGATCAGGCGGGTTTCGAAATCCAGCCCCGGCGACAGGCCCAGATAGGCATGGGTCGGCCGGGCAAAACAATAGACGCACCCATGTTCACACCCCCGATACGGGTTGATCGAGCGGTCGAACGGCAGATCCGGCGACCTGTTGTAGGTGACGAGTGACCGCGCGGTTTCGTTCCGGACATCCGTGCGCAGAGGCGGCAGAACCTCGGGGATATCCCAGCCGTCATCAAAGTCTTCATGCGCGAACCGCTCGTACCGGCCGGCCTGGTTGGACCGGGCGCCGCGCGCACGCTTTTCCTGCTGAACACGCATAGTTGTTCACCTATTGTTCTCGTCTTTCAGTGATAGCGGCAGGACGATCTCGGCGCAAGTCGAACCGCGTTCGGCCGCAACCCGGTCAAACTCCGAAGAAGAACCCCACGTGAAAATTCCACAGGATGATCATGTGAAATTTTCGTTCGTTGGGCGCAAGAATTTCGCCTATAGGTCGGTCCCGGAACCGCCGAGGTCGCAATCGTCACAGTCCGCCTGCGACGTTTTGGCCAAAACGGAAAAAACAGCCACCACGGGCCCAAGGCCCCAACAGCTCAGGGATTTGCCCCATGTCCGATGAAGAAGACATCGTCCTGTCGGAACTGAATGACGACGAGCTCGTCGAACAGATGTTTGATGACCTGTATGACGGCCTGAAGGAAGAGATCGAGGAAGGCGTCAACATTCTGCTGGAACGCGGCTGGGCTCCGTACGACATTCTGACCAAGGCTCTGGTCGGTGGCATGACCATCGTTGGGCATGACTTCCGCGACGGCATCCTGTTCGTCCCCGAGGTTCTGCTGGCCGCCAACGCGATGAAGGGCGGCATGGCGATCCTCAAGCCGCTGCTGGCCGAAACCGGCGCGCCGCGCGTGGGCAAGATGGTGATCGGCACCGTCAAGGGCGACATCCACGACATCGGCAAGAACCTCGTGTCCATGATGATGGAAGGCGCCGGGTTCGAGGTGGTGGACATCGGCATCAACAACCCCGTCGAGAACTATTTGGAAGCACTGGAGACCGAACAGCCCGACATTCTGGGCATGTCCGCCCTGCTGACGACGACCATGCCCTACATGAAGGTCGTCATCGACACGCTGGTCGAGCAGGGCAAGCGCGACGACTATATCGTGCTGGTGGGCGGCGCCCCGCTGAACGAAGAGTTCGGCAAGGCCATCGGCGCCGACGCCTATTGCCGCGACGCCGCCGTGGCGGTGGAAACGGCCAAGGAATTCGTGTCGCGCAAACACAATCAGCTGGCCGGCTGAATCACCCCTCAACACCGGAAAACCGCCCGTTCACGGGCGGTTTTCTTGTTCAGATGGCATTTCATGCTGCCAAAACAATTCCTTAAACCTATTGATGTTATTTCTGGCAAAGCTTTTCGCACGAGTACGCGAGGTTTCAGGTGCCAACGACGTTTACAGCCATCTATTTGGGCAATCTGGCCGATATTGACACGGTCGAAGGAAACTACCGCGCCGAAAACGCGCAGGCTCTGGTCGGGTCTCAATTCGGCGGGCCGGGCAATGCCCTTCTCAACAACGCCGTGACCTGGAGCGCCGTCGGCAACCCCGGCCGCGTGTACGAGATGAACCTCGCCAATGGCGACAGGTTTTCGATCGACGGGGGACCGCCCCAGACCTTCGACGGCACGTCGATCTACAACGCAACCATCACCTATACCGATGGAACAACGGCCGACATCAGCGCGGTCATCGCGCAGGACACGGACGGAAATACCTATCTTGCGCCCGAGTTCTCTCCCAACAGCGATCAGGCCGCCTTGTCCGCCGGACCGATTCAGTCGATCCGGCTGAACAGCCTGGCGGGGCGCAACTACCGCGGTCTGACCGCAAGTCGCGAGACCTGGGACCTGGTCACATGCTTCACGCAAGGCACCCGGATCCGTACTCAGACCGGCGACCGCCCTGTCGACTCTCTGAAACCGGGCGACTTGGTGGCCACGGTCGATCACGGCCTGCAGCCGCTGCGCTGGATCGGGCGTCGCACGGTGCCTGCCCGGGGCGCTTTCGCTCCGGTCCTGTTTCGGCGCGGGGTCATCGGCAACGACCGTGACCTTCTGGTTTCGCAGCAACATCGCATGTTGGTGCGCGACTGGCGGGTCGAGCTGAACACCGGCCACGCCGAAGCGCTGGCACCCGCGAAGCATCTGGTGAACGGCCACTCGATCGCGCTGCGCCCCGGCGGCCATGTCACCTATCTGCATCTGCTGTTCGACCGGCACGAGCTTGTCTGGTCCGAGGGGTGCATCAGCGAAAGCTTCCACCCCGGCACCCTTGGGTGGAGCAGCCTGGACGAAGCCGCCCGCGCCGAAGTTCTGAGCCTCTTCCCCGAGCTTGCGCAACGCGGGCTGCAGGCCTTTGGCCCAACGGGGCGCCCTGCCCTGCGCGCATACGAGACCATGGCGTCGGTCGCCTGACAGACCATGTCGGAACCGAGCTTGCATCGTCGGCCCGGACGGTATCTGCTGGGTGTGGCACCAAGGGAAAGCGGCTCATGCACAGCGATGATCTTCCGGATGACGAAAGCCTGACGATCCGCGGATATACAGACACGGCCGCGCGGCAGAACGTTCTTCTGATCGCTTGCGGAGCGTTGGCGCGCGAGATCCTCGATCTGAAACGGCGCAACGGCTGGGACCATCTGGCCCTGACCTGCCTGCCGGCGATCCTGCATGTACACCCCGAACGGATCACCCAGGCGGTCGAGGATGCCGTGGCCCGGCACCGCAACGATTTCGACCGCATCTTCGTGGTCTATGCCGACTGCGGCACCGGCGGCCTGCTGGAGCAGGCCTGCAAACGGCTGGGCGTCGAAATGGTGAAGGGGCCGCATTGCTATTCGTTCTTCGAGGGCAATGACCGGTTTGCCCAACATGGCGACGAGGAGGCCACGGCCTTCTATCTGACCGATTTCCTGGCGCGTCAGTTCGATGCCTTCGTCTGGAAACCGCTGGGGCTCGACCGTCATCCGCAGCTGCGCGACATGTATTTCGGGAACTACACCAAGCTGGTCTATCAGGCGCAAATCGACGACCCTGAGTTGACCAAGCGAGCCAAGGACTGCGCCGACCGTATGGGCCTGACCTTCGAACGCCGCTTCACCGGGTATGGCGATCTGGAGCGAACTCTGTCGGATTGGGCCAGCCGCGTCCCCAGAGACTGACGCCCGGATCAGGCGTGTTCGCTGGCGACGCTGCGGATGCGCTGCACCATCGCCCGCAACCCGTTGGAGCGTTGCGACGACAGATGCTCGTTCAGACCCAGCCGCGCCAGTTCGGCCGCCGCATCCACCTTGGGCACCTCGGAGACCGGCAGGCCGTTGTACAACGCCCGCAACACCGCGATCAGTCCGCGTACGATCAGGGCGTCGCTGTCTCCGTCAAAGCGGAAAACCCCGTTTTCGATGACCGGGTGCAGCCAGACCTGGCTGGCGCAGCCGTCCACCTTGGTGGCCGGGACCTTGAGCGCGTCGTCCAGGGGCGGCATGGCCTTGCCCTGCTCGATCACATAGCGATAGCGATCTTCCCAGTCCTCCAGGAATTCGAAATCCTCGACGATGTCCTCGAACGCGGGGCTTGCCATGGGCACAGATCCTCTGGTTTCCATCTCAGGCCTGACCTAAGCCGCGAAACCGGGCCTGTCCACCCCAAGCGCGCCTTTTCAAACCACTGGAATTAGTCTAATCGGTATCGGGTAACTCTGTGCAAAGCGTTGGGTCCATGCAAAAAACTCTGTCCGCTCTCATGATCGCGTCCCTGACCCTTTCGGCTTGCAGTGGTTGGCGGGATTCGCGGGTGAACCCGTCGAACTGGTTCGGCCGCAGCGCCCCCGCCGCCCCGGTCGAAACGCCCGCTGATGACGCCAACGCCCTGGTCCCCGATCAGGGTTCCGGGCGTGGGTTCTTCGCCCGGCCCGAGGCCGAGGACACCAGCGTTCTGATCACCACGATCGACGAGTTGCGGATCGACCGCAGCCCCTCGGGCGCGATCGTTCTGGCCAGCGGCACGGCCTTTCGCCAGGGGGCTTATGACGCCCAACTGCGTCCGGTTGAGTCGGAGGAAAACCGCAAGAACGGCGTGCTCGAGCTTGAATTCCGCGTGAACTATCCGCCCTTTGCCACGCCGCAGGGGCCCGAGCGGACGCGCGAATTGACCGACGCGATCGACATCAGCCAGGATGACCTCGACGGCATCCGCCTGATCCGCGTCAAAGGCCAGCAGAACGCGTTGGAGTCGCGACGGCGCTGAGCCGCCCTACAGCGGCACGACCTTGACGTCCTGCCCCTTGGCGGCCAGTGCGATCTTTCCCTCGCACAGTTTCAGAGCGTCCTCGCCGAACACCTCGTAGCGCCAGCCCGACATGGCCGGCACGTCGCGCTGGCCCGCCGCGATCTGGTCCAACTCGGAACTGTTGGCGATCAGCTTTGCGGCCACGCCGGCGCTTTCGGTCTTGGATTTGAGCAGTACCCGCAGCAGATCGGCCAGGGCCGGGTTGACCTTCAGCTTGTCACGGCTGTTGTCGACCTTGGGCATGTTCTCGGGCGGGCAGTTGACGCCCCGTTTGACCGCTTCGAGGATGCCATCTGCGATCGGACCCTTGCGGGCCTCGCGCAGCAACAGCCGCGAGCCGCCCAGATCCGCATGGGTGCGGGGCTTGGTCGAGGCCAGCTCGATCAGCGCGTCATCCTTGAACACCCGGTTTCTGGGAATGTTGTTCTCTTGCGCATAGGCTTCGCGGAACTTGGCCAGTTCGCGCACAACGGCCAGAAACTTGCCGGAATTGGTGCGCGTCTTGACCCGACGCCAGGCCTCTTCGGGGCGGATGTCATAGGTGTCGGGATTGGTCAGAACCTGCAGTTCTTCCGCGACCCAGCGGCTGCGGCCGGTCTTTTCAAGCTCGGCCGCGAGGTGTTCGTAGATCTGACGCAGATGCGTTACATCGGCCAGCGCATAGGTCTTTTGCGCATCGCTCAGCGGGCGGCGCGACCAGTCGGTAAAGCGCGAGGTCTTGTCCAGCCCCTGCTTGCAGATCTTGCGCACCAGCGTTTCATAGCCCACCTGCTCGCCAAACCCGCAGACCATGGCGGCGACCTGGGTGTCGAACAGCGGTTTGGGAAAGACACCGGCCTCGACCCAGAAGATCTCGAGATCCTGCCGCGCGGCGTGGAACACCTTGACGACGTTTTCGTCCCGGAACAGGTCATACAGCGGCGCGAGCGATATCCCCTCGGCCAGCGGATCGACCAGAACCGCGCTGTCTTCGTCGTCCGACGGCACGGCGAGCTGCACGAGGCAGAGCTTCGAGTAATAGGTTCGTTCGCGCAGAAACTCGGTATCGACGGTCACATAGGGAAACTTGGCCGCAGCCGTGCAGAAGTCGGCCAGGTCTTGCGTGGTCTTCAGGGTCTTCATGCGCGTGCTGTTCTTGCTCTTGCTTCGGTCAATGCCCGTTGGTCTTTCACCGCCCCGAGCGCTTCGGCAGACCATAAGCCGATTGCGCGCCGCATGTAAATCTCTGGAGGGATATCAAGGCAACATGACCGGCGCCTTGTCGCCACGGGCAAACCGCTCCAGAACCGCCGGGTACAGTTTGTGTTCCCACTCCAGAACCTTCCGCGCAAGGGTCTCGGGTGTGTCATTCGGCGCGATCTTGACCCGGGCCTGACCCAGGATCGGGCCGTCATCCAGCGCCGCGGTGACCTCGTGCACGGTGCAGCCATGTTCGGCATCTCCGGCGGCGATGGCCCGGGCGTGGGTGTTGAGCCCCTTGTATTTGGGCAGCAGCGAGGGGTGGATATTCAACATCCGCCCCTGAAAGCGCGACACGAAATCGCCCGTCAGCACCCGCATGAACCCCGCCAGGCAGATGATGTCGGGCTTGGCTTCCAGCAGCGGCTTGCACAGCTCGGCCTCAAACGCGGCGCGGTCACCGCCGAACGGCCGGTGATCGACCACGGCTGTGGCAATCCCGCGATCCGCAGCCTTGGCCAGTCCGCCAGCATCTGCATTGTTCGACAGAACCAGACAAGGCCGCGCCGGGTGGTCACCGGTCATGCTGTCGACCAGCGACACCATGTTCGACCCGCCCCCGGAAATCAGGATGGCGACGCGCTTGTGGCTCACAGCAGCTTACCTGCGTAGGAAACGCCCGCCCCTTCGGTGACCGACCCGATGCGCGCGACGCTCTCGCCGGCATCCGACAGCAGGGCGGCCAGGTCATCGGCGCGGTCGGCGGCGCAGACGACGATCATGCCGATCCCGCAGTTGAAGGTCTTGAGCATTTCCGCCTCGGCAATGCCCCCGGTTTCCGCCATCCAGCGGAACACCGGCGGCAGGTCCCAGGCGGTCAGGTCGATTTGCACACCCAGGTCGTCGGGCAGCACGCGCGGCAGGTTCTCGGTCAGCCCGCCGCCGGTGATATGCGCCAGCGCATGAACGCCACCGGCCCGGATCGCGGCCAGGGCGGGTTTGACGTAGAGCCGCGTAGGCGTCAGCAGCGCCTCTCCCAAAGGCCCGTCGCAGAAGGGCGAATCCGCATCCCATCCCAGGCCCGAGATCTGAACCAGCTTGCGCACCAGCGAATAGCCATTGGAATGCACCCCGTCCGAGGCCAGCCCCAGCAGAACATCCCCGGCCCGCACACCGGCGGGCAGATCGCTGCCGCGCTCCATCGCGCCGACGGCAAAGCCCGCCAGGTCGAAATCGCCATCGGGGTACATGCCCGGCATCTCGGCGGTTTCACCCCCGATCAGGGCACAGCCCGAGCGGACGCAGCCCTCGGCGATGCCTTCGATGATCCGCGCGGCGGTGCCGGTGTCCAGCTTGCCCGTGGCGAAGTAATCCAGGAAGAACAGCGGCTCGGCCCCCTGGCAGATCAGGTCGTTCACGCACATGGCCACCAGGTCGATACCCACACCATCGACCACGCCGGTGTCGATCGCAATCCGCAGCTTGGTGCCCACGCCATCGGTTGCCCCCACCAGGATCGGGTCGGAATACCCTGCCCCTTTCAGATCGAACAGCGCGCCGAACCCGCCAAGACTGCTCATGACGCCGGGGCGGTTCGTCCTCTTTGCGGCGGGCTTGATCCGGTCGACCAGCGCGTTGCCCGCATCGATATCCACGCCCGCATCTGCATAGGTGATGCCGTTCTTGCCCGCTGTCATGGCCGTTCCCTCATGAATGCTTTCAGCGCGGGTTAGTCGATTGTGCGCCGCGTTGCAACGGTCAGGCTTGACGCGGCCGTTCTGCGTGATACCCAAGCGGTCGGGCGGGCCTGTAGCTCAATTGGTTAGAGCAGAGCGCTCATAACGCTTTGGTTGGGGGTTCGAGTCCCTCCGGGCCTACCACTTTCCCGTTCATCGCCCGATGATGATGTCGGCACACAATCCGCCCATGCTTTCGCTTTTGCCCAGACGCAGCACGCCGCCATGGGCGCGGGCCACATCGGCCACGACCGCCAGCCCCAGCCCGACGCCGCTGCCCTGATTCTGGTTGCGCGCCGGGTCAAGACGGCTGAACGGGCGCACGGCTTCGGTGCGCTGGTCCGGCGGAATGCCCGGCCCGTCATCTTCGACCCGGATCCGCAAAGACCTGCCGGTCAGAGTGATACCGACCTCGGCCCGCGTCCCATAGCGGACGGCATTGCCGATCAGGTTCTCGACCGCGCGCCGGATGGCAACCGGGCGCAGTTTGACCGTGCCTTCGCCCGTGATGGTCCCTAAGGCGGCATTCTGGCCGGCCCTCTGGGCATCGTCGACGATCTGCCGCACCAGCGCGGCCGGGTCGACATCGACGGGGTCGCCCTCGGACACGCCCTGCGAGAACTGCAGGAACGCATCCACCAACGACTGCATCTCGGCCACGTCCTGCAAAAGCGGTGCGGCGTCTTCCTCGGGCAGCAACGACAGGCCCAGCCTGAGCCGCGTCAGAGGCGTGCGCAGGTCATGGCTGACGCCCGACAGGATCAAGGTCCGCTGTTCGATCTGCCGCTCGATGCGGGCGCGCATGTCCAGAAACGCACTGCCCGCGGCGCGCACTTCGACCGCCCCGCCCGGCGAGAACGGTACAACCCGACCCCGCCCGAAGGCCTGCGCCGCCTCGGCCAGCCGGGTAATCGGCCGCAGTTGGTTGCGCATGTACAGAAACGACACCGACGTCATCAGCACCGCGAAGAACACCATCGTCACGATCAACTGATGCGGCGCCACGGTCGACAGCCGCCGCCGGTCGAAACGCAATTCGAGCACCCCCAGATCGGTCTGCAGATACAGGGTGGCCATCTGGCTGTTCGGCAAGGAAACCGCCGACAGCGCGGGCAGCTCATCGCGCAGAAACGATTCGACCTGCGGCGCGATGAAATCATACCAGCGGCGCGCCTCGATCGTCGGAGACTCGTTTGGCCCCAGAAACCGGGCCTGCATGGCCAGCCCCTTCAGAAGCGGCCGCACCTGGGCCAGGCCTTCGTTCTGAGTTTCGGATTCCGCCATCGTGTCGAGAATCAACCGCACCTCGCGCGACGCGGCATGGGTCATCTGCTGCGTCACGTCCTTGAGATGTTCGCGCACGAAGGCGATGGACACGACCAGCAGCACGACCACCATCGGCAGCACCAGAATCAGCGCCGCGCGCGCGTACAGGCTGCGCGGCATATAGGGTTTGAGCCAGCGTGCGGTCATGCGCTAAACCTAGCGGGCCGTTCAGACATGCGAAAGAGGCGACGACAGATGGCAGACGACGAATTCGACCCGCAGCCCGGACTGCCCGTCCAGCTGCAACCGGGCCTCAGGCGCATTCTGGCCCCGAATCCGTCACCCATGACCCATCGCGGCACGAACACCTACCTTCTTGGCAGCCGCGACGTCGCCGTGATCGACCCCGGCCCACTCGACGACTCCCATCTTCGGGCCATCCTCGACGCCTTGGCCCCCGATCAGCGCATCAGCCACATCATCGTGACGCACAGCCATCTGGACCACTCTCCGCTTGCCGCGCCGCTGGCCAAGCGGACCGGCGCGCCCATTCTGGCCTTCGGCGGCCCCGAGGCCGGGCGCAGCACGGTCATGGCCCGGCTGGCCGCACAGGGGATGGCCGGCGGCGGCGAAGGCATCGACGCCGCGTTCCGCCCCGACATCGAGCTGGCCGACCAGGACCGGATCGAAGGTGACGGCTGGGCGCTGGAGGTGATCCACACGCCGGGCCATCTGGGCAATCACATCGCGCTGGGATGGAATGATGTCTGTTTCACCGCCGATCATGTGATGGGATGGGCCAGTTCGCTGGTGTCTCCTCCCGACGGAGACCTGACCGATTTCATGGCCTCCTGCCACAAATTGCGCGCCCGGTCCTGGTCGGTGTTCCATGCCGGTCACGGTGCGCCGATCACCGACCCCGCTTGCCGGCTGGATTGGCTGATCGGGCACCGGCAAGCGCGCGAGGCACAGATACTCGACACCCTGTCACAGGCACCGGGAACAGCGCGGGATCTGGCGCGACGAATCTATTCCGACACGCCCTCTGCCCTGCTGCCCGCGGCCGAGCGCAACGTTTTTGCCCATCTGGTCGACCTGACCGGGAAACAACGAGTTACCCCGAACGGCGCGCTTGGCATTCAGGCGGAATTCACCCGGGTCGCCTGACGTCAAAAAAATTCGCATCGACGGCTTTTCCCCTCTGGACCTTGAAAATTCGGGTTGCTATATCCGCCTCAGTTCCGGCGTAGCTCAGCGGTAGAGCAGTTGACTGTTAATCAATTGGTCGTAGGTTCGATCCCTACCGCCGGAGCCAAAATCCTCCCTCCGAAATCGCTTCTGAAACCCGCGCCGTGGCGCGCATTTCCCGGTGTTCGCGCAACCTGAAAATCGATCGAAAAAATCTTGCGTCGCCCTCTGGACGCCGCCGGACCGGGTTGCTATACGGCGCGCACCGTTCCGGCGTAGCTCAGCGGTAGAGCAGTTGACTGTTAATCAATTGGTCGTAGGTTCGATCCCTACCGCCGGAGCCATTTATCAAAGACCCGTACAAGTCACCCCGTCAGGGCGTCCTTGAACTCATCCCGCAGCTTGCGTTTCAGAACCTTGCCCGTTGCGTTCAATGGCAGCGCATCGACGAAAACCACTTTGTCCGGCACCTGCCACTTGGCGATCTTGCCGTCAAAAAACTCCAGCAATTCGGCCTCGGACGGGTCCTCGTCCTCGGCCTTGACGGCCACCAGCAGCGGGCGTTCGTCCCATTTGGGATGCGGCACGCCGATCACAGCCGCGGTGGCCAGTTTCGGGTGCGCCACCGCGATGTTTTCCAGCTCGACCGAGCTGATCCATTCACCGCCCGACTTGATGATGTCCTTGGAGCGGTCGCGGATGGTCATGTAGCCGTCGGGGTCCAGCGTGGCCACATCGCCGGTGGCGAACCAGCCATCCTGCAGAAGCTCCTGATCCTGCAGCTGGAAATAGCTGTCCAGCACCCAGTGGCCGCGCACCATCAGGTCGCCCTGCGTGACCCCGTCATGCGGCAGGTCGTTGCCGTCGTCATCGACGATCTTCAGCTCGACCCCAAAGGGCGGACGGCCCTGATTTTCGCGCAGTTTGTGCTGCTCCTCGATCGGCAGCTTGCGATGCTTGGCCAGCGGGATGTTGGCGGTGCCCAGCGGGCTCATCTCGCTCATCCCCCAGGCATGCACGGTGTCGACGCCGTATTTTTCCCGGAAGGTCGCGATCATCGAGGGCGGGCACGCCGCACCGCCGATCACCGTCCGTTCGAGACTTTCCAGCTTGGTGCCGCATTTGGCGGCATGGGCCAGCAGGCCCTGCCAGATCGTGGGAACCCCCATCGCCAGCGTCACGCCATAGGTGTCGATCAGGTTCACCAGCGCCTCGCCATGCAGGTCCGGCCCGGGCAGCACCATCTGCGAACCGGACATGGCGCAGCCATAGGGCGACCCCCAGGCATTGACGTGGAACATCGGCACCACCGGCATCACCACATCCATCGCCGAATACCCGATCACGTCGCGGGTGTTCGAGGCAAAGCTGTGCAGAACGGTCGAACGGTGCGAATACAGAACGCCCTTGGGGTGGCCGGTCGTGCCCGAGGTGTAGCACAGGCTCGAGGCGGTGTTTTCATCGAAGACGGGCCATTCGAAATCGGCGTCGCCGGTCTCGATCAACTCGTCATAGAATTCCAGTCCGGGGATCTGCTGCAGAGCATCCACGTTGCGCGGTCCCATCAGGACGAAATGCTTCACTTCGGTCAGTTGATCGCGGATCGCGGCAACCAGCGGGATGAAGGTGGCGTCGAAGAACAGCACCCGGTCCTGCGCGTGGTTGATGATGTAAACCAGCTGTTCGGGGAACAGGCGCGGGTTGATCGTGTGGCAGACGAAACCCGCACCCGAGGCCGCATAGTAGATTTCCAGATGCCGGCGGTTGTTCCAGGCCAGGGTGCCGATCCGGTCCTGCGGCTGCAGGCCCAGCTTGGTCAGCGCGGATCCCATGCGCCGGGCATTGGCGGCGATCTCGCCCCAGGTCGTCCGGGTGACGGTTCCGTCGGTTTCGACCGAAACGATCTCGGTCTGACCATGATAGCGCGCAGCATGATCGATCAGTGACGAAATCAACAGCGGCTGCGTCATCATCTGTCCCAGCATGGACATCCTCCCATTTGTCGCGCCGGCTTGATGCGGCGTCTGTTGCGGCCAGGCGGCACGGCGGCGTGGCCGGCCCCGGGGCTTCTCCTCGGGGCCGATCCTGCCAATCATTCAATTGTCTGACAATAAAAGATTGCGGCCTGCCGTGGCGGCAGGCCGTCAGATTTGCAGGGCTTCAGCCCCGATGCCGCAGCGCATAGGCCACAAGTGCCGCGGTCGAGCCGTCCTTGCCCTCGGTGCCCGCATCGCCATCGACGATCGGCCCCAGCGAGGTGGCCAGTTCCTTGCCCAGTTCCACCCCCCACTGGTCGAACGAGTTGATGCCCAACAGCACGCCTTCGACGAACACCCGGTGCTCATAGAGCGCGATGATCTGGCCCAGAACGAAGGGCGTCAGCTGCGGATAGATCAGCGTGGTCGAGGGCCGGTTGCCAGGGAACACGCGATGCCGGGCCTGACGCTCCAACGCGTCGCCCTGCAGGCCCTTCTCGGCCATGCGCGCCCGCGCTTCCTCCAACGACCGGCCGCGCATCAACGCCTCGGACTGGGCCAGGCAGTTGGCCAGCAGCAGACGGTGATGATGGGCCAGTTCGGGCTCGTGGCCTTCGGCGGCCACCATGAATTCGCACGGGATCACGTCGGTGCCCTGGTGGATCAGCTGATAAAACGCGTGCTGCCCGTTGGTGCCGGGCTCACCCCAGACCACCGGCCCCGAGGGCACGCTCAGCGCCGAGCCGTCCATGGCCACCGATTTGCCGTTCGATTCCATCTCGAGCTGTTGGAAATAGGCCGGCAACCGCAACAAACGTTGATCATAGGGCAACACCGCGCGGCTGGCATGACCCAGCACCTGACGGTGCCAGATGCCCACCAGCGCCAGCATCACCGGCATGTTCTCGGCCCAGTCCGCGGCGCGGAAATGCACGTCCATCGCCTGCCCGCCGCGCAGGAACGCGTCAAACGCGTTCGAGCCCACCGCGATCATCACCGGCAGCCCGACCGGCCCCCAGACCGAATAGCGCCCGCCGACCCAATCGGCAAAGCCGAATACGCGGTCAAACGGGATGCCGAAGTCTGCCGTCTTGTCCACGGCGCTGGACACGGCCGCGAACTGCCGCGCCGGGTCGCCGCCGCCATCCAGCATCCAGGCCCGCGCGGTCCGCGCGTTGGTCATGGTTTCGATGGTGGTAAAGGTCTTGGACGCCACGATCACCAGCGTCCGCGTCGGGTCCAGTTCGCGCAGCGTGTCGGCGATATGCGCGCCATCCACGTTCGAGACATAGTGCAGGCGCGGCCCGTCGTGATAGGGCGCCAGCGCCAGCGTCGCCATCACCGGCCCAAGGTCCGAACCGCCGATGCCGATATTCACGACGTCGGTAAAGCTGCCCCCGGCCCCCTGGGCCGTTCCGCCCCGGACCTCTTCGGCGAACACACGCATGCGCTGCAGGGTGTCCAGAACTTCGGGCATCACGTCCTGGCCATCAACCTCGACCGGGCCGCCATCCAGATTGCGCAGCGCGGTATGCAGCACCGCGCGGCCCTCGGTCTCGTTGATCTTGTCGCCCCGGAACATCGCGTCGCGCCGTTCGGCCAGGCCGGCCTGATCGCACAGGTCGATCAGCGCCGCGCGGATATCGGCGTCGATCAGGGTTTTCGAATAGTCGAACAACAGATCGCCGGTCGAGGCCGAGAAGGTCTGCGCCCGGTCGGGGTCCTGCGCGAACAGGTCGAGTATGCGGGTATCCGCCGCCTGCGCGGCAAAGGTTCTGAGTTTGTCGAGCTGCATGTCCTACTCCGCCCAATGTACCGAAATGCCGTCCAGCACCGCCGCGATCGGAGCTTCTTCGGGCGGCAGGGACATGGCCCGCTCCAACGCGTCGCGCTTTTTCGGGCCGAAAATCACAAGATGCTTGGACAACGCCCCGTTCAGCACCGGCGCGGTCAGCGTGATGCGCGGCTCGGGCTGCGATTGCGGCCGGGCGACCGTCAGCGGGGGCGCATCCCCATCCAGGGCCGCGTCCAGCCCGGCCATCCCCGGAAACAGAGAGGCCGTGTGCATGTCGTCGCCCATGCCCAGCACCAGAACCGACAGCGGCAGAACCGGGACGATCAGCGCCTCGATCTCGGGCAGGATGTCCTCGGGCGACTTGCCGGGAATGAACAAGGGCACGAACTCGGCCGCGGCGGCGCGGTTGGTCAGCAGACGCTCGCGGATCAGCCGTTCGTTCGACCGGTCGCTGTCGGCCGGAACACAGCGTTCGTCGGTGGGCAGAACCCGCACGCGGTCCCAGTCCAGGTCGGCCGCGCACAGGTTGTCGAAGATCGGGCCGGGCGTGGTGCCGCCCGGCACAGCCAAGGCCACGGTGTCATTGTGCAGCAGCGCGGTCTCCAGCTCTCCGGCCAGCACATTGGCCACGTCGATGGCCAGCATGTCGCGGTCAGCGTATTCCTGAATGTTCATGGCTTGATCCCCTGCCATTGGCGACCGTCGCGTTTCATCAGCAGCTCGGCGTCGCCGGGACCGGTGCTGCCGCTGTCATAGGGTTTGGGCACGTCGCCGCGCGCCTGCCATCCGGCGATGATCGGGTCGGTCCAGGCCCAGGCGGCCTCGACCTCGTCGCCGCGCATGAACAGGGTCTGGTTGCCCCGGATCACATCCATCACCAGGCGGTCATAGGCGTCGGGGGCCTGATGGTTCTCGGGCCCCAGCGCTTCGGCAAAGCTCATGTCGAGCGGCACGTCGATCAGGCGCATGCCGCCCTGCCCCGGCTCTTTGATCGTGACCTTCAGCGTGATGCCTTCATTCGGCTGCAGGCGGATCGACAGCGTGTTGGCATGCCGCCCGGCCTCGGCCCCGAAGATCGAATGCGGCGCGTCCTTGAAGATCACGTTGATGACCGAGGACCGTGCCACCAGCCGCTTGCCGGTACGCAGATAGAACGGTGTGCCCGCCCACCGCCAGTTGCTGACATGCGCGCGCAGCGCAACATAGCTTTCGGTGGTCGAGCGCGGATTGCCCACCACCTCGCGATAGCCCGGCCCGTCGGGGCCGCCGGTATACTGCCCGCGCACGATGTGATGCGGCTGCACCGGATCCAGCGCGCGGATCACCTTGAGCTTTTCGTCGCGCACCGCGTCCGAATCGAACTTGGCAGGCGGTTCCATCGCGATCAGGCACAGAAGCTGCATCAGGTGGTTCTGCACCATGTCGCGCATGGCGCCGGCGCGCTCGTAGTACTCCTCGCGCCCGTCCACGCCGACGGTTTCGGCGACGGTGATCTGGATGTGGTCGACATACTGGCTGTTCCACAGCGGTTCGAACAGCATGTTGCCGAACCGGACGGCCATCAGGTTCTGGACCGTCTCCTTTCCCAGGTAATGGTCGATCCGATAGATCTGATTCTCGTCGAAATAGGCTGCCAGCGTGGCGTTCAGCGCGCGCGCGCTGTCCAGGTCGTGACCGAACGGCTTTTCCACCACGATGCGCGTCTGCGGGGTGGCCAGCCCATGCTGCCGGATCCGCTCGGCCAGCGGCCCGAACAGGCTGGGCCCGACCGAAAAATAAAAGGCCCGGATCCGATCCTCGGTCAGCTTGCGGGCCAGCACATCCCAACCGGGGTCGGCCCCGGCGTCCAATTGCACATAGTCCAGGCTTTGCAGGAACCCGCTGCGCAGGTCGTCCTGCCCTGCATGCTCCGGCGCGTATTCGGCCAGCGACCGCGCCACGATCGCACGAAAGGCGTCGGAATCATGCTCCGACCGCGCGGCCGCGAGGATGCGGACGCCATCGTGCCATTGCCCGGCACAGTAGCGACGGAACAAGGCCGGCAGAATCTTGCGCTGGGCAAGGTCGCCGGTGCCGCCGAAGATGACCAGATCGAACGGATCGACAGGTATGACGCGTGAAACCATGAAGCGTCCTTAACCCGCCCGCACGCACATGTCCAATGTTAGCGCAATCATCTTCTCGACCATTCCGAAACGTTCCGATGAAAATCCGTGTTCAATCAGACATCTGTCGAAATCACTCTATTGCTGATGCGGGTGAAATCAAAAATGCAGAGATGGCGACTTGGGGCGGAACTGAAATCGCGCTGACGGATCAGGCCAAGGAATACAATCAGTGCCGAGACTCGTCGTCGAAACGTCAGGCAAGTCCGGGTCGGCCCCGTTGGGTCGGGGGCCAGGCCCCAAGAGCGTCAAGGCAAAGGATCTGGTGAGGTCCGCGCCTAATTCAGCCGGTATTCACCCACGACATTCTGCCATTCGCCGGGGGCTATCATCTTGCGGTGGGTGAAGCGGACCGAATGCAGCGGCCCCTCGATCTCGCGCTGCCAGAATTCGATGAACTTGAACAGCTTGGGATGATCCGGCGCCAGATCGTAGTCCTGCCAGATGAACGTGTTCAGAACATGGATGTAGTCGGGCATGCGATAAAAGAACTCCGCCGTCGTCAGCCCGTACCCTTTCAGCATCAGCTCGGTTTCGGTTTGCTTCATTCAGACCTCCAATTTCTCAAAAGGTCTCTTCAGACTAGCATGATTCCCATTCAAATTTCATTAAAACAACATGTTAAGAGATCCGAACCCGAGATTTGCCCGGCATCTGCGCTGCTTGCTTGCACCTTATGTGCCGGGTCTGATAAGATGCATTCACAAGATATAGACCCAGCACAATAAACGGGCAGTTTACGTGAGCGATACGCCAGAAATCCCCGAAAACATGGATGAAACCCCGCCCGAGCGCCCGGTCTACGACGGCCCGACGGTATCCATCGAATCCGAGATGCGCACGTCCTATCTGGACTATGCGATGTCGGTCATCGTGTCCCGAGCGATCCCCGATCTGCGCGACGGCTTGAAGCCGGTGCATCGGCGCATCCTCTATGCGATGCACGAGACCGGGAACACCCACGACAAACCCTATCGCAAATCGGCCCGTCCGGTGGGCGACGTGATGGGTAAGTACCACCCGCACGGCGACAGCGCGATCTATGACGCGCTGGTGCGGATGGCGCAGGATTTCTCGATGTCGCTGCCTCTGCTGGATGGTCAGGGCAACTTCGGCTCGATGGACGGCGACAACCCGGCGGCCATGCGCTACACCGAGGTCCGCATGGACAAGCCCGCCGCCGCGCTGCTGGCGGATATCGAGAAAGAGACGGTCGATTTCCAGGACAACTACGACGGCAAGGACAAGGAACCCACCGTCCTGCCCGCGCGGTTCCCGAACATGCTGGTCAACGGCGCCGGCGGTATCGCGGTAGGCATGGCGACGAACATCCCGCCGCACAACCTGGGCGAGGTCGTGGATGCCACGCTGGCGCTGATCGAAGACCCGGACCTGACCAGCGAACAACTGATCGAATACATTCCCGGCCCCGATTTCCCCACGGGTGGCGTGATGCTGGGCCGGTCCGGCGCGCGCAAGGCCTATCTGGAGGGCCGCGGCAGCGTCATCATCCGCGCCAAGACCCGCGTCGAAGAGTTGCGCAAGGACCGATATGCCATCATCGTGGACGAGATCCCCTATCAGGTGAACAAGGCCTCGATGATCGAGAAGATCGCCGAAGCCGTGCGCGAAAAGCGCATCGAAGGCGTCAGCCACGTTCAGGACGAATCCGACCGCAACGGCGTGCGGGTGGTGATCGAACTGAAACGTGACGCAACGCCCGAGGTGGTGCTGAACCAGCTGTACCGGTTCACGCCGATGCAGACCTCGTTCGGCTGCAACATGCTGGCGCTGAACGGCGGCCGCCCCGAGCAGCTGACCCTGCGCCGCTTCCTGACCAGCTTCATCGACTTCCGCGAAGATGTGGTCGCCCGCCGCACCGCATACGACCTGCGCAAGGCGCGGGAACGCAGCCATATCCTGTGCGGTCTGGCCGTGGCGGTGTCGAACGTGGACGAGGTCGTGGCCACGATCCGGTCTTCGGCCGACGCGGCCGAGGCACGCGAAAAGCTGATGACCCGGCGCTGGCCGGCCGCGGACATCGCCGATTACCTGCGCCTGATCGACGACCCGCTGTCCAAGATGAACGACGACGGCACCTACAACCTGACCGAGGTTCAGGCCCGCGCGATCCTTGATCTGCGCCTGCAACGCCTGACCCAGATCGGCGTCAAAGAGGTCACGGACGAGCTGGAAGACCTGGCCGCCAAGATCAAGGAATACCTGGATATCCTGTCCTCGCGCGAACGCATCATGGGCATCATCGCCGACGAATTGCGCGAGGTGAAAGAGAACTTTGCCGTTCCGCGCCGCACTGAAATCGTCGACTGGTCCGGCGATATGGAAGACGAGGACCTGATCGAACGCGAGGACATGGTCGTGACCGTGACCTCGGGCGGCTACATCAAGCGTACGCCGCTGGCCGATTTCCGCGCGCAAAAGCGGGGTGGCAAGGGGCTGTCGGGCATGCAGACCAAGGAAGAAGACGTGGTCACCACCCTCTTCGTGGCCAATACGCATACCCAGCTGCTGTTCTTCACCACCGACGGGATGGTCTACAAGCTCAAGACCTGGCGCCTGCCCCAGTCGGGGCGCACCGGCAAAGGCAAGGCGATCGTCAACATCCTGCCGATTCCCACCGGCGTTTCGATTGCGGCGATCATGCCGGTCGATGTGCCGGACGAGGAATGGGAAAACCTTCAGATCGTCTTCGCCACCAGCGCCGGCGACGTGCGCCGCAACGCGCTGAGCGACTTCACCAACGTCAAGCGCAACGGCAAGATCGCGATGGACCTGCCCGAGGGCGTGGAACTGGTCAACGCGCGCATCTGCTCGGACGATGACGACGTGATGCTGGTCACCAATTCCGGCCGGGCGATCCGTTTCCCCACCACCGACGTGCGGGTGTTCAAGGGGCGCAAATCGACCGGCGTGCGCGGCATTCGGCTGAACCCGGGCGACCGCGTGGTTTCGATGTCGGTGATCCGCCATTTCGAGGCCACCCCGGACGAGCGCGCCGCCTATCTGAAGATGCGCCGCCTGATGGCCGGCGTGACCGACGAGGCCGAGACCGACGAGGATGGCGGCAATGCCGACAGCATCCTGCCGCAGGAACGCTATGCCGAGATGTCGGCGGCCGAGAACCTGATCCTGACCATCACGGCGAAGGGATCGGGCAAGCTCAGCTCGTCGCATGACTATCCGGTGCGCGGTCGCGGCGGCATGGGCGTGACGGCGATGGACAAGGCGATGCGGGGCGGCCCGCTTGTGGCCTCGTTCCCGGTCGAAATCGACGATCAGATCATGCTGGCCACCTCCAAGGGGCAGTCGATCCGGGTTCCGATCGACGGCATCTCGTTCCGGTCCCGCAGCGCCGGAGGGGTCAAGGTGTTCAACACCGGCAAGGGCGAAGAGGTCGTCAGCGTCGCCCGCATCGCCGATCAGGGCGACGGAGAAGAAGACGGCGCGTGACCTGAGGCCGCAGACCTGAAAGATCACGCCCCGGACAGCCCGCGCTGTTCGGGGCGTTTTCCTTTTTGATGTTCAAAAGCAACATTTTGCCGGGTTCTGGTGCGCATGGCCTGTTTTCGTGCCATCCGGCCCGCTAGGCAAAATATGTCTCGACCTGAGACACATGATTGTTTGCAAGGACTTGTAAGGAACGCCTTGATACGCCCCACTGTCGGGCCACTGCTGGCGGCCGCCTGGTTGACCCTGTGCGCCGCAGTTCCGGCAACGGCCGCCGACCTCATCATCTTCCACAAATATGACACGCCACCGCCGGACCACCTGGAACCGTTCGTGTCGCAGTACAAACCGGCCGAAGCCTATGCCGAATGCGACATGGTTCTGACCGGCGAAATCGAAGGTCACGAGCTGGAATATTTCCACGCAATCTACGACTACACGCCCGACGGCCCGTATGGCAGTTCCTACAGCGACTATGTCAACAACTCGGTCCTGTGCCTGGACAGCACCGGCGGCGATTTCGACACCGCCCTGGAGATCGCCGGTTTTCTGGCCCGGATCGGCGCCGGGCTGGAAACCCGCGTGATCGACGGGGATACCTGCACGTCTGCCTGCTCGATCCTGTTCTTTGCCGGCGCATGGCTGGAAGAAGGTGAAACCGTCCTATGGGCGAAACACCGCTCGATCGCCGCGACCGCCAAACTGGGCGTACACGCGCCGCGGATCGATCTGGGTGACGGCGACCGGTTTACCGGCGCAGCAGCCGTCAATGGCGCCTATTCCCATGCCATTCGGAATGCGGCCGGAATCTTCACCATGTCCCAGCGTCGCGATACCCAGGGCGATCTGTTCATGAACACGTATCTGTTCCAGCGTACGCTCGAAACGCCGCCGCGGGGCATGTACTATATCGATACGGTCGGCGATGCGCTTCTGGCCGATGTCGCCGTGACCGGCATCGACATCCGGGCCCGGCTGGACGAAGACCTGATCGAGGCCATCTGCGACAACGTCTTCATGCTGGACGACGGCATGTTCGACTGGGCCTTCGGTCCAACCTGGAAGCGGCACCCGCTGGCCTCGATGCCCATGATCTGGGAGGATTTCCAGAAGGCCGTCGCCGCCGCCTGGATCGACGATGCCGATTTCAGCTACGACATCCAGTTGGAACAGGGCGACGGGCACATCTATGGCGTCGCCCGGGGCTATCGCACCGGCGGCCCCTATTCGGCGCAGGACTGTCTGGTCAGGCTGGACACATATGCCGATATCGGCGACGTGGATCTGCTGGCCAGGCAACGCGACGCCCACGAGGCCTCGACCGCCATGAACGCCATCCAGGTCATGATCGGAACGCAGTTTCCTTCGGGCGGCTATGACCCCGCGGATTACGCCTTTCAGTCAACTCCGCGCCGCTACTGGCAGGGTCTGCTGGACCGCGACGTGGAACCGCGGGCCTATCCCATGCTGATCGCCTATCCGATGACCAGTTTCCTGGCCGACCTGCCCGGAGTTGACGCCGAACCCACTGCGCAGCCCGAGGGCGACACCGGATCCGGGATCATGGATGCGCTGGCCGAGTTCGACTGTGACCAACTGTGGTTGCGGCGGAATTTCATCTTCCACGTCAACGGCTACTGCTTTGACAGCGAACTGGGCAAGCAGGTGTTCGGTAATGACGAATGCCACACCAAGTCACCGGATCTGGATGACGAGCAGCAGCATCTGGTGTCTCTCATCCGCGAGATGGAAGACCTGAAAGGCTGTCGGTAAGTCGAAACGAAAGGCCGCCCCGGCAGCCTTTCGCGGCGCCCTCTACAGACCGTAGAGCGCGCCGAATTTTTCTTCGAGATAGGCCAGCAGCGGCTCGGGCCCCGGCTCCATGCCGCTGGCGCGGCGGATCAGTTCGCGTGGGGCATACAGTCCGCCATGCTGCTGAACATGCTCGCGCAGCCAGCCGGTCGCAGCGGCGGTATCGCCCTGCGCCAGTTGCTCGTCCAGACCGGGAACCGCCGCCCGCAGGGCCTGGTACAGGCAACCGGCATAGACATTGCCCAGCGAATAGGTCGGGAAGTAGCCGAACAGGCCAACCGACCAATGCACATCCTGCAGGCAGCCGTTCGACGGCTTGTCGACCGCATAGCCGAAATCGGCATGGAAGCGATCATTCCAGGCGGCCTCGAGGTCCTGTACCAGCAGATCGCCCGACATCAGCGCGCGTTCCAGATCGAACCGCAGCATGACGTGCAGATTGTACTGAACCTCGTCCGCTTCGGTGCGGATGTATCCGTTGTGCACCCGGTTGACGGCGGCATAGAAGGCCTGTTCGTCCGCAATGCCGAAATCGCCGAAGGTGTCCGTCATCTGCCGGAACAGCCATCCCGTGAAGGCGCGCGAGCGGCCCAGCTGATTTTCATAGATGCGGCTCTGGCTTTCATGGACGCCCATCGACACGCCCTGGCCCAGCGGTGTCAGCGCGTAAGCCGGGTCGATGCCCTGCTCATAGCAGGCGTGCCCGACCTCGTGGATGGTCGAGTAGAAGCAGTTGAACGGGTCGGTCTCGCTGGTGCGGGTGGTGACGCGCACGTCGTCGCCGCTGCCCGAACAGAACGGGTGTACGGCCTTGTCCACCCGCCCCCGGTTCAGGTCGTAGCCGAAAGTCTCCGCCAGCTTTTTCGTCAGCTTCATCTGGGCCGCTTCGTCGAACGTTCCGGTCACGCCTGCTGGGGACGGCCGGTCCAGCACCGCCGCGCGCAGCGCAACCAGGCGTGGGCGCAGGGCGTCGAAGATATCGGCGATCTCGGCGGCCGTCGTGTAGGGCTCATAGTCCTCGACCAGCGCGTCATAGACATCGCCGCCCTGGGCCAAAGCCGCGCCCTCTTCGCGTTTCAGCGCCACGACCTCTTCGAGAACCGGCAGAAAGGCAGGTACGTCCTCGTCGGCGCGGGCCTGTGCCCACTTGCCCTGCGCGGCCGAGGTCACGCGGGCGATGGCGGTGGCCAGATCGGCGGGCACCTTTACGGTGCGCTCGTATGTGCGGCGGATTTCGCGCAGCTGCGCCTGACCGACCTCGGTGTCGGCATGAGCGTTCTCCAGCCACTCGGCCACGCGCGGATCGGAGCGGCGCGCATGCAACACGGCTTCGATTGCGGCCAGCTCCTCGGCGCGCTGGTTGACGGCGCCGCGCGGCATGACGGTCTCCTGGTCCCAGCCCAGGCGGCCGGAGATCTGCGCCAGCGCCTCGGTTTCGCGCTGAAAGGCCATCAGGTCATTGAATGCAGTCATTGGGTCAAGCTCCGCGCAGCGAGGTTGCGATGGGAAAAGCGGTCAGGAACCGGGCGCGCAGGATCAGGGTCCAGACGACCACGGCCATGAACTGATGGAAGATGGCGATCTGCCAGGGCGCGCCATAGACCACGGTGAGGATGCCCACGACCACCTGCAGCGACAGCGCCGCGAACATGGCGTTGAAGGCGAACCGGGTCTGCGGGTGGGCGCTGCTGCCGCCGCGCCGCCAGACGAAGATACCGAAGGCGAACAGCGCATAACCCACACAGCGGTGGATGAACTGCACGAGCCCCGGGCTTTCGAAGAAGTTGCGCCACATCGGTTCAAGCGCGGTGGCGTCCGGCGGCAGCAGTTGCCCGCCGATCAGCGGCCAGTCGGTATAGGACCGGCCGGCGTCGATGCCCGCCACCAACGCGCCGATCAGGATCTGCAGAAAGGCAAAGTGCAGCAGCCCGGTCGACAGCGAAAACAGCCGCGCCTCTTTGGCGCGGCGGGCCTGCATCAGGTCGCGTTCTTCGCGCCCCAGCATGAAGATGTACCAGGCCAGAAAGCCCAGGATCACGAACGCAAGGCCAAGATGGGTGGCCAGGCGATAACTGGCAACTGCGGTCATCCCCTCGCCCTGCGTCACGCCCGAGGCCACCATCCACCAACCGACGGCGCCCTGAACGCCGCCCAGCAGTCCGGGGATCGCAAGGCGCCCGGTCCAGCCTGCGGGGATCTTGCGCAACACCAGAAAGCCAAAGAACCCAAGCGCCCAGACCAGGCCGATCACACGGCCCAGCTGCCGGTGGCCCCATTCCCACCAGTAGATGGTTTTGAAGTCCTCCAACTCCATCCACTGATTCATGATCCGCCACTGGTCGATCTGTTTGTACTTGTCGAACTCGGCCTGCCAGTCGGCCTCGGACATCGGCGGGATCGCCCCGGTGACCGGTCGCCATTCGGTGATCGACAGGCCGCTGTCGGTCAGGCGGGTCAACCCGCCCACCGCGATCATCACGACGACAAGCGCGAACAGGACCATCAGCCAGATACGGATGGCCTTGCGTGCCCCGCCCCGGCCGCGGTCGATCATGCCAGGCTGGACCGTTTCCTGCTTTTGTTCACCCGAGACTTCTTCGAAGATGCTGCGCTTGCCGCTCATGCCGTCCTCATGTCCTTGATTTTCCCGCAAGCTAGGGCCAGTGCCCGGGAAGGTCCAGCCTCAGCCCTTGTCCTTCCAGCGGACCATCTGACGCATGATCCCGTGCAGCATCTGCACATCGGCCCGCGTCATGCGCATGCGCGACCACAGGTTGCGCAGGTTCACCTTCATCCCTTCGGCCTTTTCCGGCGGGTAGAAGAACCCGGCCTCCTCCAGCCGCTGCTCGTAGTGTTCGACCAGTTTCTCGACCTCGATGCCCGTGGCCCAGTCGCCCTTGCCCAGATCGGTGGCCTCGTGCACCACGTCGCCGGTCTGGCGCATCCACTCATAGGCGGTCAGCAACACGCACTGCCCCAGGTTCAGCGAGGCGTATTCGGGGTTCACAGGCACCGAGATGATCGCATTGGCCTTGGCGATGTCTTCATTCTCCAATCCGGCCCGCTCGGGCCCGAACAGCACGGCCACCTTTTCGCCCGCCGCCACCTTTTGGGCCGCGATCTGCATGGCGCGTTCGGGGCTGTAGACGGGCTTGGTCAGGCCACGCTGACGGGCCGTGGTGGCGAAAACGAATGTGCGGTCGCCCAACGCGCCGGCCAGATCGTCGAACAGCTGCGCCTCGTCCAGCAGCCGCCCGGCACCGCTCGACATGGCCACGGCCTTGGGGTTGGGCCAGCCGTCGCGTGGGGCGACGATGCGCATCCGGTCCAGACCGAAATTCCACATCGCCCTCGCGGCGGCACCGATGTTTTCGCCCATCTGCGGGCGGACAAGCACGAATGAGGGCTGGGGTCTGTCGCTGGGCATTTTGATCTCCGAAAGTTGCGCCTGCCATACTGCCGCCGATTGCACAGGGCAAGCCCGGCCGCCCTGCCCGATTGCAAATCACGCGGTCTGCGGGCAATAAAGTTTGATTCGCCGCCGCAATCCGCTAAACCGCGCCAAAGACCAACCGCGAAGGATCCGCCAATGGACACCCCCGAGCAGCCTCAGATCTATCTGATCACCCCGCCGACCATCGACCCGGCCACCTTTCCCGACCGGCTGGCCCGCGTTCTGGACGGGACCGAGATCGCCTGCATCCGGCTGGCGCTGGCCGGCAGCGACGAGGACGCCATCGCCCGCGCGGCCGACGCCTGCCGCGAGGTGGCCCATGCGCGCGACGTGGCGCTGGTGATCTCGAACCATGTCCTGCTGGCGCAACGGCTGGGGCTGGACGGGGTGCATCTGGACGATGCGGCCCGCTCGGTCCGGGCCGCGCGCAAGGAGCTGGGGGCGGATGCCATCGTGGGCAGTTTCTGCGGAACCTCGCGCCATGACGGGATGACCGCGGGCGAAGCCGGGGCCGACTATGTGGCCTTTGGCCCGGTCGGCGAGGTGGCGCTGGGCACCGGAAACCGCGCCGAACGCGACCTGTTCCAATGGTGGTCCGAGATGATCGAGGTTCCGGTGGTCGCCGAAGGCGGCCTGACGCCCGAATTGGTTGCCGAACTCGCCCCCTGCACCGATTTCTTTGGCCTCGGTGACGAGATCTGGGGCGACGACGACCCGCTGCGCGCGCTCGACACACTGCTGGCGCCGATGCGCTAGAGCGGCAGGACCGGCAGCACGACCCAGTAGAGCCCCAGACCCGCCAGCATCAGCGATGCGACGGTCGAAATGCGCCCCCGCAGCCGGGGCGCATCGGGCAGCAGCACGGTCATTATGGCAAGTGCCAGACCGGCGACACTCGCCATCGCCAGCAAGACCCCGCCCGAATAGGCCAGCAGGGCCGGCACGACATGAAGCGGAGGAACACCCAAGCGGATCAGTTCGTGCGACAGGCCCAGGCCAAGTACCGCGCCGGTCAGGAAGACCGCCCCCAACCGCAACGCACCCGCCCGCGACCCGATCAGGTTCCATGTCGCCAGAATGACGACAGCCCCGGCAACAGCCAGCCAATACGCCTGATCCCCGAACCCAAGCAGGCGGGACAGCCCGAGCGGCTGCGCCAACAGAACACCCAGCGCCAGGGCGGTGAATTGCGTCAGAACGGGGCGCACCCACAGGGTCAGAAAAACCAGCGCCAGGGCCAGCGCCAGAAGCTGCCCCTCGTCTTGCCAAACCCGTGCCACGCCTTGCCGAAAGAAGGTTTCGGCAGCCTCTCGTGGCCCCATCCCCGCGCCACCGCGCAAGGGAATGGCGGGGCTGGTCTCGCCCCCCGCCAGCAACCCGGTATAGGGCGCGTCAACGCCTGTCTGCCTCAGAACCACCGAGCCGAACCCGGCAGGCCAAGTCAGGCGCAGCTCGGTCGCCCCGGACGGCAATGTACCGACCAGCAGCACCCGTGACAGCCTGGGCATACTAGAATTCCCCACCACGGGAATGCGCGCCCCCTCGTAGGACAGATCGACCGGGCCGTTCGCGTCGATCTTCATCGCGCTTTTCCACTCTGCCACATGTGCGTGCAGCAAAGGTTCCAGTTCCGAAGACGGCAGTCGGCGCAGCCGGGCATAATGCGTGCTGCCGCCGTCGCCGCCCTGCGCCACGTCCTGCGGGTCAAGCCCGGCCAGCAGCGCCTCGGCATTCAGGGTGATTTCCACAAGCAACTGCTCGCCCTTGGCCTGAAACTCCACGACCGACCGGCCAACGCCTTGCGCCGCAAGCGGACCGGCCAACACAAGCAGGACACAGACACAACTGATGGGCGGCAGATGGTGCCTGAGAACAGCCAGCAGGCGAATGATGAAACCCATCCCGAGGGATCCGGAAATGAAACAAAACACTGCCCCCGAGTGTTTCCGGGATATGGGCGTTTGACAAGTCCGTTCGCTCATGGAGGCCCGTTTCCGCCCGCTTCCGGCTTGCGCCCATGGCGACCCTGCGGCATGACGAGGACATGACTCGGAATTCTGACATCCTGTGTATCGGGTCCGTTCTGTGGGACGTGATCGGACGATCCGCCAGCCACATGCGGCAGGGTTCGGACGTGCCCGGCCGCATCACGCGCCTGCCCGGTGGCGTGGCGATGAACATCGCCATGACGCTTGTGCGTTTCGGCATGACCCCGACCCTGCTGACCGCCATCGGCAGCGACCCCGAGGGCGACGAGCTGGTCCATGCCTGCAAACGGCTGGGCATGGACACGACCCATGTCTACCGCTCGCAGGACCTGCCCACCGACCGTTACATGGCGGTCGAAGGCGCCAACGGCCTGATCGCCGCCATCGCCGATGCCCATTCGCTCGAGGCTGCCGGCGCCAAGATCCTGCGCCCGCTGATCCATGGCCCGCTGGGCTATGAAAACACCCCGTTCGAAGGGCAGATCGCGCTGGACGGCAACCTGACGCTGGACCTTCTGGAAGAGATCGCCGTCAGCCCGGCCTTCGCCCGTGCCGACCTGCGCGTGGCCCCGGCCTCGCCCGGCAAGGCCGAGCGGCTGCTGCCGTTCCTCAAGCACGGCCGGGCCACGCTGTATGTGAACCTCGAAGAAGCCGGGCTGCTGTGCCAGCGCGAGTTCGCCGATTCCGAATCCGCCGCCCGCGCGCTGCTGGAGCGGGGTGCGCTGCGTGCGCTGGTGACCGACGGGGGCAACTCGGCCACCGTGGCCAGTGCCCAGGCGGTGATCACCCAGAAACCCCCGTCGGTTCTGGTCACACGCGTGACCGGGGCGGGCGACACGTTCATGGCGGCCCATATCGCCGCCGAAGCCAATGGCGCCAGCATCGACGAGGCGCTGACCCGCGCCCTGCATGCCGCCGCAACCTATGTATCCGGAGAGACCCCCCTGTGATCGACATCCAGTATTCCGCCGAAGTGCGCGCGGCCAAGGACAACGGAACCCCCATCGTTGCCCTGGAAAGCACCATCATCACCCACGGCATGCCCTACCCTCAGAACATCGAAGTGGCGGCCCAGGTCGAGCAGGACATCCGCGACGCGGGCGCCGTTCCGGCCACGATCGCGGTGATCGACGGCCGGCTGCATGTGGGGCTGGAACCCGATCAGTTGAAGGATCTGGGACAGGCGCAGGGCGTGGCCAAGATCTCGCGCGCAGACATGGCGGCCTGCATCGCTTCGGGCGGGACCGGGGCCACGACCGTTGCCGCCACGATGATCGCGGCCCATTTCGCGGGGATCGAGGTCTTTGCCACCGGCGGCATCGGCGGGGTGCATCGCGGCGCGGAAACCAGCTTTGACATCTCGGCCGACCTGCACGAACTGGCGCAGACCCCGGTCACGGTCGTGGCTGCCGGGGCCAAGGCCATCCTCGATCTGGCCAAAACGCTCGAAGTGCTGGAGACACTTGGCGTGCCGGTCATTGCCCATGGGCAGGATGAATTCCCGGCCTTCTGGTCGGCCAAGTCGCCCTTTGCCGCCCCCTTGCGGATGGACACGGCCGAGCAGATCGCCAAGGCCCATGCCACGCGCCGCGCGCTGGGTCTGCCCGGCGGGCAACTGGTGGCCAACCCGATCCCGCTGGCCGATCAGATCCCGTCCGAGGAACTGGACCCGATCATCGCCTCGGCCCAGCAGGACGCCGAAGCACATCGCATCACCGGCAAGGCCGTCACGCCCTATCTGCTGCAGCGCATCTACGAGCGGACCGAGGGCCGATCCCTGACCGCCAACATCGCCCTGGTGCGCAACAATGCGCGCCTTGCGGCTGGTATCGCCAAGGCGTTGAAGGCTCAGGCTGACTAAGCGTCAAACGGAGCTATTGTACCAAGGCGCCGGACTGATTAATTAGTCCGGCAAACCGCTCGGAACCGCGATGAACACACCGTTTGATGAAGAACCCCACCGCCGCCCCGGCCTGCTGTCGCGGCTACGCGCGTCGTTTCTGACGGGTATCGTCGTCATCGCACCGGTCTGGCTGACGCTGTGGCTGATCCTGTCGGTGGTCGGCTGGATCGACAGTGCGGTCCTGCCCCTGATCCCGCACCAGTTCCGGCCCGAGCAATATGTGGGCATCAACCTGCGCGGCGTGGGCGTGCTGTTCTTCCTGATCTTCACGGTTCTGGTCGGCTGGATCGCCAAAGGCATCCTGGGGCGGTCGCTGATCCATTTTGCCGAAAGCCTGGTCAACCGGATGCCCGTCGTCCGGTCGATCTATTCCGGGATCAAGCAGATCTCGGAAACCGTCTTTGCCCAGACCGAGCGGTCGTTCGAGAAGGCCTGCCTGGTCCAGTATCCCCGCCGGGGCATCTGGGCCATCGGCTTCGTCTCGACCGAGGCAAAGGGCGAGATCAACAAACGCGCCGAAACCGGCGGCGGCCTGCTGAGCGTGTTCATCCCGACCACGCCGAACCCGACCTCGGGTTTTCTGCTGTTCTTCCCCGAAGAAGACGTGATCCTGCTGGACATGACGATCGAAGATGCCGCCAAGCTGGTGATTTCGGCCGGGCTGGTCTATCCGAACCAGAAAGACCCCACGCAGCCGCCCGAGTGATCAGCCGAACATCGCGGGCAGATCAACGGTGCTGCGCGCACCCAGATCGGGTTTGTGATCGGCCAGAAACCGGTCGGCCGCGGCCCGGCCCGCCTGTTTCAGGCTGTGCAGAACCACCGGGTTGGGCACCGTCTTGGTCGCCACCGACAGGCTGTTCATCAAGACATCATCCGCAATCATGTGTACCAAGACCCGGCTCATCTCGCCCGCCTTCAACTTGCCCTCGGCCAGCAGGCGCTGCACGAAGTTGATCGCCCGTAGCTCGCGCAGAAGGGACGAATTGAAGCTGATCTCGTTGATCCGGTTCTGAATCTGCTGCGGGGTCTTGGGAACCTCGTCGCGCTCCAGCGGGTTGATGTTCACGATCACCACATCCTCGGGCAGGCCCGCGTTGAACAGCGGAAACAGCGCCGGGTTGCCGGTATAGCCGCCATCCCAATAGGCTTCGGTCCGGTCCGTTTCGGGGTCGTGGATTTCAACCGCCTGGAACAGATTCGGCAGGCAGGCCGAGGCGAGAATCGCGTCAGTCGTCACCTCATCGCCCGTGAACACCCGGATCTTGCCGCTGCGCACGCAGGTGGCGCAAACGAACAGGCGCGGCCCCTGATCCGCACAGACCTCACCAAAGTCAAAGGCCTCGACCACCGGGGCCAGCGGATTGCGGTAGAACGGCCCATAGGCATAGGGCGATACCATCCGCGACCAGGTATCGGCCACCGAGAACGGCAAGGAATACTCCATCGCCTGCGCGATCTGGGCGGGTTCCATCCCGGCCAGCCAGTTGGCGATGCGCATGTCGCCCACCGCGCCCATCCTCTCCCACAGGGCGTTCAGGGTCTCGCGCGCGCCATCGCGACCGGCATGAACCATGCCGGCCTTGAACGCGGCTCCGTTCAACGCCCCGGCCGAGGTTCCGGTAATCGCTGCGACCTCGATGTCTTCGTCGTCCAGCAGACGGTCCAGCACGCCCCAGGTAAAGGCGCCATGCGCACCGCCGCCCTGCAGGGCAAGATTGATGCGCTTTACCATGTCCGCCGGCCCCGGCGCGCGCCGCGGATCACAAGGCGGTCCATCCGCCGTCGACCGAGATCGTGGTGCCTGTGATCTGTTCGGCCGCGTCCGAGCACAGGAACACGGTGGTTCCACCCAGCTGTTCGACCGTGGCGAATTGCTTGGACGGTTGCCGTTCGAGCATGACGTTCTTGATCACGTCCTCGCGGCTCATGTTGTATTCCTTCATCGTGTCGGGGATCTGCGCCTCGACCAGCGGCGTCAGCACATAGCCCGGACAGATGGCGTTGCAGGTGATCGGCTCCTGCGCGGTTTCCAGCGCCACGGTCTTGGTCATGCCGACGACCCCGTGCTTGGCCGCGACATAGGCCGCCTTGTAGGGCGATGCCGTCAGCCCATGCGCCGAGGCGATGTTGACGATCCGTCCCCACCCGGCCTTGCGCATCATCGGCAGCGCCGCCGCCGTCGTGTTAAAGGCCGAGTTCATGTTGATGGCGATGATCGCGTCCCATTTCTCGACCGGGAACTGGTCGATCGGCGCGACGTGCTGAATGCCTGCGTTGTTGACCAGAATATCGCAGGCTCCGGCCTTTTCGATCAACGCGCGGCATTCCTCGCCCTTGGACATGTCGGCCTTGATGTAGCGCGCGTTGGTTCCGGTCTCCTTGCCGATCTCGGCCGCCAGCGCGTGATCCTCATCGCGGTCGGTGAACGAGTTCAGAACAACGTCGGCCCCCGCCTTGGCCAGTTCGCGCGCGATTCCCAACCCGATGCCCGAATTCGAACCGGTGATGATTGCTGTTTTTCCCGACAGGTTCATTTGGGGTCTCCCACAGACTCATGTTTTACCGACACAGTGCCATGCTGCACCTGCAAAATAAACGGGGAATGGCCCAGGGCGGTTACGGACAGTTCATGGCGGGAAACTCGGGGCTAGAGGCAAAAAAAACGCCCGCACGAAGCGGGCGTTAAGTTATTGAGGCAGGTTTCATACAGGCAAGAAACCTATCGAGCAGTGCATTCTTTATAAGCAATTCCGCGCCTTCATCCAAGCTAAAAGTTTGAAAATATGAAAAATCATCGGTACGGTGAATCCCAACAAAATAAGGCCAGAGCAGGATTGTTTCCAAAATGAGCCCCGATTTTCTTCGCCCGCTTCGCCCCGTGATCGCGGGAATCACCGCCGCACTTTCCGTTACGTCAGCGCTCGCAGATTCGACCCATGGCATAGCTATGTATGGCGACCCTGCTCTACCACCGGATTTTGTGTCTCTGCCCTATGCCAACCCGGACGCGCCCAAGGGCGGCAAAGTCGTGTTCGGCAACACCGGCGGCTTTAACAGCTTGAACCCGTTCGTGCAAAAAGGCACCGCCCCGTGGCAGTTGAGGTTCTGGACGCACGAGGGGTTGATGGGCCGGTCCTGGGACGAACCGTTCACGCTCTACGGCCTTCTGGCCGAATCAATCGACACCGCGCCCGACCGATCCTGGGTCGAATTCACCCTGCGCGAGAATGCCCGATTCTCGGACGGATCCCCTGTCACGGTCGAGGACGTGATCTGGTCGTACGAGACGCTGGGCACCCAGGGGCACCTGCGCTATCGCGGCCTGTGGTCCAAGATCGACAGCATCGAACAGACCGGGCCGCGCTCGGTCCGGATCACCTTCAACGAGCCCGACCGCGAGCTGGCCCTGATCGCGGGCCTGCGTCCGATCCTGAAAAAGGCCCAATGGGAGGGCAAGGATTTCGCCGAGGCCCCTCTGCAGGACATTCCCATCGGCACCGGCCCTTACGTGATCGACGACTACGAAGCCGGGCGTTTCGTGAATTTCAAGCGCAACCCCGACTATTGGGGAAATGATGTCCCCTTCCGGCGCGGCACGATGAACTTCGACGAGATGCGGATCGAATTCTACGGCGACCAGACCGTTCTGTTCGAGGCCTTCAAGGCCGGCAAGCTATCGGCCATACGCGAATTCAACGCCGACAAATGGGCCACGCAGTACGATTTCCCCGCCGTCCAGCGGGGCGACATCGTCAAAACCGAGATCCCGCACAGGAAACCGTCGGGGATGACCGGGCTGGTCATGAACACCCGACGTGCGCCGTTCGACGACTGGCGCGTGCGCGAGGCACTGATCCTCGCCTTCAACTTCGAATACATCAGCGGCACCTTCACCGGCGGGGCACAGCCGCGGATCACATCGTATTTCTCGGGGTCCGACCTGGCCATGCGGCCCGGGCCGGCCAAAGGGCGCGTGGCCGAGCTGCTGCAGCCCTACGCCGATGACCTGCCCCCCGGCGCGCTGGAAGGGTACGACCTGCCAAAAGGCGACGCCTCGGTCCGCAACCGCAAGGACATCCGCAAGGCGGCCGACCTGCTGGAACAGGCTGGCTGGACCATCCAGGACGGGGTGCTGCGCAACGCCCAAGGCCAGCCGTTCAAGGTGAACCTGATCATCAGCCAGGGCGGCCTGAACGTGGTGCAGAACGTCGACGCCATCGCCGAGATCTATGCCCGCGCGCTGGAACGGCTGGGGATCGAGCTGACCGTCGACAAGGTGGATGACGCCCAATACACCCAACGCATTTCCAAGCTGGACTTCGACATGACCCCGTTCCGCCGCGCGCTGTCGCTGTCGCCGGGCAACGAACAGCGCCTGTACTGGGGCAGCGAAGGCGCCGACACGCCGGGCACGCGCAACCTGATGGGCGTCGCCTCGCCCGCCGTCGACGGGCTGATCGATGCGATGCTGGCCTCGGAAAGCCACGAGGAATTCGTGGCCGCCACCCGCGCGCTGGACCGGGTGCTGACGGCGGGGCGCTATGTCATTCCGATCTGGAGTTTCGACGTCGGCCGCATCGCCCATGTCAAGCAGATGCGGCACCCCGAAATCCTGCCGATCTATGGAGACGGCCCGCAATTCATGCCCGATGTCTGGTGGTACGAGGACTGACGCAAGGCCCGCGGGGGCGGTCGCGCCCGCGGGCAGCCCTGGACTTGCGTGCGCCTACGGAAGATCGGCAAAAAACGGCACATCACCCACCCACAAGAAAATGACCCGGCTGGGACGCGACCTACAGCGTATTCAGCAAAGTCGCAGATCCTGTATTTCAAACCAGCCTTACGTCGAAATATTGGAATTGCTGGAGAGTATTCCGAGTATTTTGAACCGCAGCTTTCCGGAAAAAAACCAGACGTTTAAGGCCTTTGCATGCAAAACCCACCGGTTGGGACCGCCCCCCACGGACAGGTGTGAAACGGTGCACAGGGTCCTTGGGACCTTTCCGCGTACGGCTGTACGAAGTGAGGACCGACCTGCGACATTTTGTCATGCCCGCGACACCATATCGCGCTACGTACGCTACAAGTGAGGAGAGCAGTCCTGAAACCCGAACCGCGGGAGGCTCGCAGATGTTGAACTGGACTGATTTGACACAAGACTGGAGCGCGGCCTATGCCCGCGCCAAGCGCCGTTTTCCAAACTTGCGCGACCAAGACATGGCACGCGTCAGAGCCGACCGAAAACGGTTTGAGGCCTACCTGGCCGAACGCCATCACCTGACGATGACCGAGGCCCATGAAGAGGTAGAGGATTTCCTGTTCACCGAAGGACTGAACCGCGAACTGGCGCATCGCTAGGCCAGCGACGTCACCCACAGAATGGTTGCGTCTTCCTCGCTGACCGAGATCACGTTGTGCCCCATGCTGCCGTCGTAATAGGCGCTGTCGCCCCGGCGCATTTCGACGGGCTCGTAGAATTCGGTGTACAGGCGGACCACGCCGGTAAGCACATACAGGAACTCTTCGCCGTCGTGACGCACCCAGCCGTCGAATTCGTCCATCGACCGCGCCCGAACGCGCGCGCGATAGGGCAGCATCTGCTTTTTCGTCAGCGTTTCGGCCAGCAATTCGTGCTCGTAGGTCGTGGTGGCGTGCGCGGCCCCCTGCCCGTTGCGCGTCACCGCCATGCGGCCGATGACCTGATCACGCTCGGGCGGGGTGAACAGCTGCGGCACCGAAATCTCAAGTCCCGTCGCCAGCTTTTTCAGAGCATCATAGGTGGGCGACATCTGGCCGTTTTCGATCTTGGACAGGGTCGAGCGTGCCAGCCCGGCCTGATTGGCCGCCTGTTCCAGCGTCCAGTTGCGCGCCTTGCGCAGTTCGCGCACGCGCGCGCCCAGATCGACCGGCTCGGGCTCGGACTGGGTGCCGTTGTCGCGGGCGATGCGTACGATGGATTTGTGGTCTTTGCTCGTCATGCGTCATTCTATAGGGCCAGCGCCGCGCGCTTGCAACGCGTGACAAAGGGCAATAGCCAAGGCGCATGTTGTCGATCTTCGATCAGGGGCCGCCGCCGCCCTGCCCCGCGCCGTTCAACCTGGCCGCCCATGTGCTGCGCCGTGCCGATGCCATGGCCGACAAGGTGGCTCTGTCCGTGCTGCGCGCCGATGGCTCGGACGATTGGACCTATGCACAGCTGAAATCCGCAGTTCTGGGCACCGGAACCGGGCTGCTGCGTGCGGGCCTGGTGCCCGGCGACATCGTGCTGATGCGCCTGGGCAATACGGTCGATTTTCCCATCGCCTATCTGGGGGCGATCGCGGTCGGGCTGATCCCGGTGCCGACCTCCTCGCAACTGACCGAGCCGGAAACGGAACGGATGATCCGGGATCTGTCCCCAACCGCCATTCTGCGCGATCCGTCCGTGGCCTGTGCCGCGCATCCCAACCAGATCGGCCTGACCGACCTTGCCGCCATGCGCGACCTGCCGCCCGCGGCGTTCGACATGGGCGACCCGGAACGCATGGCCTATGTCGTCTATACCTCGGGCACCTCGGGCAAGCCACGCGCTGTGGCCCATGCGCATCGCGCGATCTGGGCGCGGCAGATGATGGTCGATGGCTGGTACGGCCTGCGCGAGGCCGACCGCCTGTGCCACGCGGGCGCGTTCAACTGGACCTACACGTTGGGCACCGGCCTGATGGACCCGTGGACCATCGGCGCCACCGCGCTGATCCCCGAAGCCGGAACCGACCCGGCCGCCCTGCCCGGATTGCTGCGCCGCCACCGCGCCTCGATCTTTGCGGCCGCCCCCGGCGTGTACCGCAAGATGCTGAACGCGGCGTACACGCTGCCCCTGCCCCATCTGCGCCACGGCCTGAGTGCCGGTGAGAAACTGTCGCGCGCCCTGCACGAACGCTGGGTTCAGGCCACCGGGACCGAGCTGTACGAGGCCTTTGGTATGTCGGAATGCTCGACCTTCATCTCATCCAGCCCATCTCACCCCGCGCGCGGCGATGCGCTGGGCCAGCCGCAACCGGGCCGCCGCGTGGCGATCCTGGGGCCTGACGGGCCGGTTCCGCAGGGGCAGGAAGGCACCATCGCCATTCACCGCTCGGACCCGGGGCTGATGCTGACCTACCTCAACGCTCCGGACGAGGCCCGCGCGCGCATGCAGGGCGACTGGTTCCTGACCGGCGATCAGGGGGCGATGGCCGTGGATGGGCAGATCACCTATCTGGGACGCGACGACGACATGATGAACGCCGGCGGCTATCGCGTGTCCCCGGTCGAGGTTGAATCCGTCCTGTCGCGCTTTCCCGGGATCTCTCAGGTCGGCGCGGCGGCGGTCGAGGTCAAACCGGACACCTTCGTGATCGCCGCCTTCTATTCCGGGCCGGAAAAACTGGACGAAACCGCCCTGCGCGCTTATGTCGAGGCCAACCTGGCGCGCTACAAGCAACCCCGCGCCTTCATCCACCTTCCCGAACTGCCCACCGGGGGCAACGGAAAACTCCTGCGCCGCGCATTGCCGGCCTATTTCAAGGCACCCGAAGAATGACCCAGACCGTCAAGCTTGATATCCTGTCCGACCCGATCTGCCCGTGGTGCTATATCGGCAAGACCAACCTGGACAAGGCACTGGCCTCGGCCCCGGACCATCCCTTCGTGATCGAATGGCATCCGTTCCAGCTGAACCCCGACATGCCCGCAGGCGGCATGGACCGGCGCGAATACCTGGAACGCAAGTTCGGTGGCAAGGAAGGTGCGGTCAAAGCCTATGCGCCGGTGGTGGAACACGCCGAAAAGGCCGGCCTGAACATCAATTTCGAGGCCATGAAGCGCACGCCGAACACGCTGGACGCCCATCGCCTGATCCACTGGGCCGGGATCGAGGGCAAACAGAACGAGGTGGTGGATGCGCTGTTCGACGCCTATTTCGTGCAGGGCCGCGACATCGGCGACCACGAGGTTCTGGCCGACATCGCCGACAGCGTGGGCATGGACGCCGCCGTGGTTCTGAAACTGCTGAAATCCGACGCCGACCGGGACGACATCCGCAAACGCGACGCCCATTCGCGCGAAATGGGGGTGAACTCGGTCCCCACCTTCATCGTCGCCAACCAGCACGCAGTACCCGGCGCCCAACCGCCCGAGCTGTGGGCGCAGGTCATCGACGAGATCATGTCTCAGCTTGAGCCTTCCTCTGCAGAATAGCACAGAGTTCTGTGCGCGATTGCACCTAGCCCACCTTGCCCTGTCGTGTTAGCGCGTTGAGGCAAGGAGTCCCCGCATGGCTGACCGTATTTCCAAGGCCGAATTCATCGCGCTGATCGCGATGATGTTTGCCACCATCGCATTTTCGATTGATTCGATGCTGCCCGCACTGCCCGAGATCGGCGCGCAGCTCAGCCCTGATGACGTGAACCGGGCGCAGCTGATTTTGACCAGCTTTGTACTGGGCATGGGGATCGGCACGTTCTTCACCGGCCCGATCTCGGATGCGGTCGGGCGCCGGCCGGTGATCTTTGCCGGCGCGGCGCTCTATATTCTCGCATCGGCCGTGGCCTGGGCCAGTTCGTCGCTGGAGCTTGTTCTGGCTGCCCGGGTGGTTCAGGGGCTGGGGGCCGCCGGACCCCGCGTGGTCGCCATGGCGATCATCCGCGATCTGTTCTCGGGCCGGGAAATGGCGCGGATCGTGTCCATCGCGATGATGATCTTCACCCTGGTGCCCGCCATCGCGCCCATGGCCGGAGCCGCCGTGATCGCCTTTGCCGGTTGGCGCGGCGTGTTCATGTCGTTCATCCTGTTTGCGTTGGTCATCATTGTCTGGATGGGGTTCCGACTGCCGGAGTCCCTCGCGCCGGAAAACCGCCGCCCGTTCCGCCTGCCACTGATGGTCGATGCGGTGAAAGAGATGTTCGCCCACCCCACCGTGCGTCTGTCGATCTTTGTCCAGACCCTGTGCATGGGCATGCTGTTCACCATGCTGACCATGGTGCAGCCGGTCTATGACGTGATCCACGACCGCGCCGACAGCTTCCCCTTCTGGTTCGGGTTCGTGGCGCTGATGTCCGGCTCGGCCAGCCTGCTGAACGCGGCCGTCGTGGTGCGCGTGGGCATGCGTCGCATGGTGACCTGGGCGCTGGCCGGACAGATCCTGATCACCTCGCTGGTGATTGCCCTGAACATGTCGAACCTGTCGCCGCAGGCCTCGTTTGCGCTGTTCGTGTTCTGGCAGACCACGGTCTTTTTCATGGCCGGCGTCACCATGGGCAACCTGAATGCCATCGCGATGGAGCCGATGGGCCACATCGCGGGCATGGCGGCCTCGGTCATCGGGTCGATCTCGACCGTGCTGGCCGCCGCCATCGCCGCGCCGGTGGGGCTGCTGTTCGACGGCACGCTGGGGCCGTTGACCATCGGCATCCTGACCATGTGCGTGCTGGCCTTCGGGCTGATGGTCCACATGGGCCGGATCGAAGACCGCGTCCCCGCCTGACCTGTCCCGCGCGCCCGAACTGCGCTAGGCTGACCCCAGTCAGGGGGAAATTCGGCATGAGCGACTATTACGATCTGGGCACGCATGGCTGCCCCATCACCACGTCCTCGGATCAGGCGCAGCTGTGGTTCGACCGGGGCCTTGTCTGGACCTACGGCTACAACCACGAAGAGGCGGTCGTGTGTTTCCAGCGCGCGCTGGAGCATGACCCGGACTGCGCCATGGCCCATTGGGGCGTGGCCTATGCAGCCGGGCCCAACTACAACCTGCCCTGGGATCTGCTGGACGACGCGGGCAAGGCCAAGGCCCTGACCTGCGCCTATGACGCGACCCAGCGCGCACTGGCCTTGCTGGACCGCTGCACGTCTGTCGAACGCGAACTGGTCCGCGCCCTGCCCGCCCGCTACCCCCAGCGTGACCCGGCACCCGACATGCACCGCTGGGACCACGACTTTGCCGACGCCATGCGCGCCGCCTTCGTGGCCCAGCCCGACCATCTGGACCTGCGCACCATCTATGTGGAGTCGCTGCTGAACCTGACCCCCTGGCAGATGTGGGACCTCAGGACAGGCCAGCCCGCCGAGGGCGCCGCCACGCTGGAAGCGCAAGAGGCTCTGGAATGGGCCATGGCCAACGATCCGGCGGCGATGTCGCATCCGGGCCTGCTGCACCTCTATGTACATCTGATGGAGATGTCGCCCACGCCAGAAAAGGCGCTGAAGGCCGGTGACGTGCTGCGCACGCTGGTGCCGGATGCCGGGCACCTGGTGCACATGCCCACCCATATCGACGTGCTGTGCGGGCACTACCAGAACGTCGTCCACTGGAACGAACAGGCGGTCATCGCCGATCTGAAATATTACCAGCGCGAAGGCGCGTTCAACATCTACACCGGCTATCGGCAGCACAACTACCACTTTGTCATCTATGGCGCGTTGTTCCTCGGTCAGATGGAGCCCGCCCTGCGTGCCAACAAGGGCCTGTGGGACACCACGCCCGAGGAAATGCTGCGCATCGAAAGCCCGCCCATGGCGGATTATTTCGAAAGCTACATGGCCATGGGGCCGCATATCCTGATCCGCTTTGGCCGGTGGGAAGAAGCCAAGGCCCTGCCCTTGCCCCCCGATCCCGACCTGTATCTGACGGTGACGGCGACCACGCATTACGCCCGCGCCATCGCCCATGCCGCCACCGGCGACGTGGCCGAGGCCGAGGCCGAGGAACAGCTGTTCCTCGCCGCCAAAGACCGCGTGCCCGAAACCCGCCTGCTGCACAACAACCGCGTGATCGACCTGCTGGAGATCGCGCGCGAGATGCTGCGGGGCGAGATCGAGTACCGCAAAGGCAATTTCGACACGGCCTTTGCCCATCTGCGCCGCTCGGTCGAATTGGACGACAACCTGCCCTATGACGAGCCCTGGGGCTGGATGCAGCCCACCCGCCACGCGCTGGGGGCGCTGCTGTTCGAACAGGGCCACGTGGCCGAGGCCGAAGCCGCCTATCGCGAGGATCTGGGTCTGGGCGGCACCCTCAGCCGCGCCTCGGTCCATCCCGACAATGTCTGGAGCCTCAAGGGTTTGCACGATTGTCTCAACGCGCGTGGCGCGGTAGAGGAATTGCAGTTGATCCGACAACGACTTGACCTGGCCCTGGCGCGGGCCGACCGCAGCGTCGGCGCCTCGTGCTTCTGCGCCCAGGCCGCGATGAGAGCCGCTGAATGAAACTGTTGAATGCTGCGCTAATCGCGCTGTTCTGCGGGCCCGCTTTGGCCGACCGTCAAACCTTTCCGCCTGTGGACGAGGCCAGTAAAGACCCGACGCTGGAAGCCTTTCGTGCGGACCTGCGCGCCAAGGTCGCCGCCCGCGACCTCGAGGGCGTGATGACCGCCACCTGCCCCGAGATCTATACCAGCCACGGCGACCCGGACGGCCCCGAGACGTTCCGCGCCAACCTGACGGTCGATCCCGAGACCCTGCCCGAGGCCGACCGCCGCCACGCCGACACAATGCGCGAGAACTACTGGCGCGACCTCGAGACCACGCTGGCCCAGCCCGGCTATTTCGACGAGGATGGCGAATTCTGGATGCCGCATCAGTGGCGGCTTACCCTGCCGGCGGCGCTGGACCCGTTCACCGCCTATTTCGTGACCGGTCAGAATGTCAGCCTGCGCCGGGCCCCGAACCGCGGCGCGCCCATTCTGGGCCTGATCAGCCATGAAGTGGTGATCGTGCCGGACTATCTGGACAAGGCAGAATATCAGGGCGTCATCCTGACCGACGGAACGCGCGGCTATATCTATTCCGACTTTCTGTGGTCGATGGTCGGCTATCGCGCGGCCTTCGTGAAATCGGACAGCGGCGACTGGCAGCTGTGTACCTTCGTGGCCGGGGACTAGGCCGCGCCCTCAGGCGCTGGCCTTCTTCTTTTTCTCGGCGGCGACCTTCTCGGCCAGATCGCGGGCGATGGCAAAGGCGCCCTTGATCTTGTCGCTGTCCTTCTTCCAGTCGCGCCGCACCACGATCTTGTTGTCCTTGACCTTCGCCAGCCCGCGCTGGTTCTGGATGAACTCGACCAGACCTTGCGGCGAGGCGAACTTGTCGTTGTGGAACTGGATCGTCGCCCCTTTCGGTCCGCCGTCCAGCTTGGCAATGCCGGCGCGTTTGCACATGGCCTTGATCCGCACCACCAACAGCAGGGTGTTCACCTCTTTCGGCAGCGGGCCAAACCTGTCGATCAACTCGGCGGCAAAGCCCTCGAGCTCGACCTTGGTCGACAGCGACGACAGGCGGCGGTAGAGGCCCAGCCGCACGTCCAGATCGGGCACGTAGTCTTCGGGGATCAGCACCGGAACGCCCAGGTTGATCTGCGGCGCCCACTGGTCGTCGGCTTCGCTCAGCCCCTCCATCTCGCCGGCCTTGATCTTGGCGATCGCCTCCTCCAGCATCGACTGGTAGAGCTCATATCCCACGTCGCGCATCTGGCCCGATTGTTCCTCGCCCAGCAGGTTGCCCGCGCCGCGAATGTCCAGATCCTGGCTGGCCAGCGTGAACCCGGCCCCCAACGTATCGAGCGAGCCAAGAACCCGCAGCCGCTTTTCGGCGGCCGGCGTCAGCCGCGCGCGCGGCTTGGTGGTCAGATAGGCATAGGCGCGGGTCTTGGACCGTCCCACCCGGCCCCGGATCTGATAAAGCTGCGCCAGCCCGAACATGTCGGCCCGGTGCACAACCATCGTGTTGGCGGTGGGAATGTCCAGCCCGCTTTCGACGATCGTGGTGGCCAGCAGGATGTCATACTTGCCGTCGTAGAAGGCATTCATCCGGTCGTCCAACTCGCCCGCCGCCATCTGGCCGTGGGCCACCACATAGGTCAATTCCGGCAGCTGTTCTTTCAGGAATTCCTCGATCTCGGGCAGGTCCGAGATGCGCGGCACCACGTAGAAACTCTGCCCGCCGCGATAATGCTCGCGCAGCAGCGCCTCGCGGATGGTGACGGCGTCGAACTCGCTGACATAGGTGCGGATCGCAAGGCGATCGACGGGCGGCGTGCCGATGATCGACAGGTCGCGCACGCCGGTCAGGCTCAGTTGCAGCGTGCGCGGGATCGGCGTCGCAGTCAGCGTCAGCACATGCACGTCCGAGCGCAACTGCTTCAGCCGTTCCTTGTGGGCCACGCCGAAATGCTGCTCCTCGTCGATGATCAACAGCCCGAGGCTCTGGAACCGGATGCCCTTGGCCAGCAGTGCATGGGTGCCGATCACGATATCGACCGTGCCCTTGGCCAGCCCCTCGCGGGTCTGCTGCGCCTCTTTGGCCGAGACGAAACGTGACAATTGCCGGACCTCCAACGGGAAACCCCGGAACCGTTCCTTGAAGCTGGCGGCGTGCTGACGCGCCAGCAGCGTGGTGGGCGCGATCACCGCCACCTGCAGGCCAGACATGGCCGCAACGAAGGCCGCGCGCATGGCGACCTCGGTCTTGCCAAAGCCCACGTCGCCACAGATCAGGCGATCCATCGGCGTGCCCGAGTGCAGGTCCTCCATCACGTCGGCGATGGCGCGCAGCTGGTCCTCGGTTTCCTGATAGGGAAAACGGGCGCTGAACTCCTCCCACGCGTGGGGCGGCGGGTCCATGATCGGGGCCTTGCGCAGGGCGCGTTCGGCCGCGATGCGGATCAGACGGTCGGCCATCTCGCGGATGCGTTCCTTGAGCTTGGCCTTCTTGGCCTGCCACGCACCACCGCCCAGCTTGTCGAGCAAACCTTCCTCGTGCCCGTATTTCGACAGCAGCTCGATGTTTTCGACCGGCAGGTACAGCTTGGCGCCCTCGGCATATTCCAGCAGCAGGCATTCATGCGCGGCGCCCAGGGCGGTCACGACCTCCATGCCCATGTACCGGCCGATGCCGTGATCGACATGCACCACCAGATCGCCGGGGCTGAGCGACTGGGTCTCGGTCAGGAAATTCTCGGCCTTGCGGCGTTTCTTGGGTTGGCGGATCAGCCGGTCGCCCAGCACGTCCTGCTCCGAGATCACCGTCATGTCGGGCGTCTCGAAGCCGTGCTCCAACGCCCAGACCGCCAAGTGCAGGCCGCGCTTTCCGATCCGCGAGCCGTCGGTCACGGGAATTGCCTCGGCCAGGCCCTCGTCCTCGATCAACCCGGTCAGGCGTTCGCGCGCGCCCTCGGAGTACGAAGCGACCAGAACCGGCCCCTTGTCCAGCTTGTTCTTGATGTGGCTGGCCAGCGCGCCGAACAGGCTGATGCTTTCCTGCTGCCGCTCGGGGGCAAAGTTGCGCCCGATCCGACCGCCCGCGTCGATCACCCCCGGCCCGCTGGCCTGCGGCAGGGGGCTGAACTGCATAACCCGCCGCTGCGCCACCGCCTGGGTCCAGGCGTCGTCGTCCAGATACAGCAGGCCCGGCGGCGTGGGTTTATAGACCGAATCCAACCGCGAGCGGTTCTCGAGCGCCAGACGCCGGGTTTCGTATTGATCGGCGATGCTGTCCCACCGGGCCAGCCGCGCGGGCGTGACCTGATCGTCCAGCGTGATCGTCGCGTCCGGCAGATAGTCGAACAGCGTTTCCAGCTTTTCGTGGAACAGGGGCAACCAGTGTTCCATGCCCTGATGCTTGCGCCCGGCGCTGACCGCCTCATACAGCGGATCATCCGTGCCGGCCGCGCCAAATTCGATGCGATAGTTCTGACGGAACCGGGTGATGGCGGCGTCGTCCAGAATCACCTCGGAGACCGGGGCCAGTTCGACCAGATCAAGCTTTTCGGTGGTGCGCTGGGTGGCCGGATCGAACCGGCGCGCGCCGTCAAGCACGTCACCGAACAGGTCCAGCCGCACCGGCCCTGCTTCGCCCGGCGGGAAGATGTCGATGATCCCGCCGCGCACGGCATAGTCGCCGGGCTCCATCACCGTGGGGCTTTGACTGAACCCCATGCGAACCAGAAAATCGCGCAGCGCGGCCTCGTCGATGCGCTGTCCGACCCGAGCGGTAAACGCCGCCTGCCGCAGCACGTCGCGCGCCGGCACGCGTTGGGTGGCCGCGTTCAGCGTGGTCAGCAGGACAAAGCGCTCGGGCATCTGGTGCACCAGCGCCGCCAGGCTCGCCACCCGCGCCGCCGCGATGTCGGGGTTGGGCGACACCCGGTCATAGGGCAGGCAATCCCAGCCGGGAAACAGGATCACCGGCATGTCGGGCGCAAAGAAACGCAGCGCGGCGCGCATCGCCTCGGCACGTTTATCGTCGCGCGCCACATGCAGAACCGGCCCGCCCGAGCGGGCAACCTCGTTCAGCACCAGCTGCGCGTCAAACCCCTCGGGGGCGCCGCCGACTGTCACGTGGTTCGGAGCCTTCATCAAGCCGCCTTTCCGAATTTTCTATCCCAGAACGCCTATCGAAAAGTTCTGATACATGCCCCACATCGAAGTGACCAGTATCGCCAACATTCCGATGATCTGGGTTGCCAGGCGGCACCGGTGCAATGCCTTGGACACTCCTTCAACCGTCAAGTCCTGCCGCCGCAGGTTCCGGGCCACCCGCAGACTGTTTGCGCCGACAAGAACCATCGGGAACAGCAACAGAAACACGGCCTGGGCGAACTCGACCTGATAGTAAAACCCCAGCGTCGCCAGACCCGCAAACAGGAAACAGCACAGTGCCAGGATCACGACCCCCGAAACATCGGCAATGTAGAGCATGCGATTGGTGTTGATCCGCACGATGTCCAGCAGGTCGGTTTCGGCCTGGCCTCCGACGCGACGGGCGCGCACGACCAGATCATATGGAACCCCCATCACCCAGTGGCTGGCCGTGGACCACAGCACCGCAAGCGCGATCCAGTACCACAGATTCGAGAAACTGCGCATGTCGATGAGCTCGAAGATCGTGGAGTACCAGTCCAAACTTGCCTCATTGTTCAAAATTCTCAGGCGGTTCTATCGCAACGGCGCGGCCATTGGTACCCTTGAGACCTGTGCAAATTCATGCCACCCAATGCGCGACTGTTCAAGGAGAACGCGCCATGAAACCGACAATCGCCCCTTACCCCCACGGCCGCTTTCGTCGCGCCCGCCAGTCCGAGGCGATCCGGGGCCTGGTGCGCGAAAACACCCTGACCGTGGATGACCTCATCTGGCCGGTTTTCGTGCGCGACGGCGAGGGCATAGAAGAGCCCGTACCCTCGATGCCCGGCGTGGTGCGCCGCTCGGTCGATCTGATCGCCAAGGCGGCGGCCGAGGCGCAGGCGATGGGCATCCCGGCGATCTGCCTGTTTCCCTACACCGATCCCAGCCTCAAGACGCAGGATTGCGCCGAGGCGTGGAACCCCGACAACCTGTCCAACCGTGCCATCCGCGCGATCAAGCAGGCCGCGCCCGAAATCGCGGTGATGACCGACGTCGCATTGGACCCCTACAACATCAACGGCCATGACGGGTACGTGGTGGACGGCAAGATCGTGAACGATGAAACGGTCGAGGCGCTGGTCAAGATGACGCTGGCACAGGCCGAGGCCGGAGCCGACATCATCGGCCCGTCCGACATGATGGACGGCCGGATCGGCGCGATGCGCCAGGCACTCGAGGCCGCGGGCCATCACGACGTCATGATCCTCAGCTACGCCGCGAAATATGCCAGCGCCTTCTACGGGCCTTTCCGTGATGCGGTGGGGGCCTCGGGGGCACTGACCGGCGACAAAAAGACCTATCAGATGGAACCGGGCAACTCGAACGAGGCACTGCGCCTGATCCAGCGCGACCTGACCGAGGGCGCCGACATGGTGATGATCAAGCCCGGCATGCCCTATCTTGACATCTGCCGGAGGGTCAAGGACACGTTCGGCGCGCCCACCTATGCCTATCAGGTGTCGGGTGAATACGCGATGATCCAGGCCGCTGCGCAGAACGGGTGGATCGACGGCGAAAAGGTGATGCTGGAAAGCCTGCTGGCCTTCAAACGCGCGGGCTGCGACGGCATCCTGACCTATTTCGCGCCACGGGTCGCCAAGCTGCTGCAAGGCTAATCCCGCGGGACTCCGCGATTTTCCGCCGATGGGCCGGCCTTGGCCCGCCGGTTTTCCCGTGACACCCGACTCCGTTCGGCGTATTCTTGCACACAAGATCGGGACCACCCGGCTTTTCAGGCACATCGACAGAGAAAAAAGAAACATGAGCAGCTCCAACACACCACGACTGAGCCGTCGCGGCTTTGCCCTCGGCATGGCCGGACTGACCCTGACCGCCGCTTGCGGCAACGGCGTCGGCAATTCGAACGCGGCCACCATCGACGCCCGCGTCGATGCCACGCTGAACGAGATGTTCGCCCGGTATCCCAACACGGTCGAAATCGCCAACAAGGCCAACGGCATGCTGGTCATGCCGCTGATCACCGAGGCCGGATTCGTCTTTGGCGGCGGCTATGGGCGCGGCGCGCTGCGCATCAACGGTGCCACGGTCGATTACTATTCGGCTGTCAAGGGCACGGCGGGGCTGCAGATCGGCGCCCAGCAATATGCGCATGTTCTGTTCTTTATGACCCAGGACGCGCTGAACGAGTTCCGCCGGTCCAACGGTTGGACCGCAGGCGCCGATATCGGCTATGTGGTCAGCGACCAGGGCGACCAGCTGTCGACCGACCTGACCACCCTGCGCAAACCGGTTCTGGCCGCGGTGTTCGGCCAGGCCGGGCTGCAGGTCGGCGCCACCGTCGAAGGCGTCAAATACACGCGCATCATTCCCTGATCCCCCGAACAGGACCGGAATCAGACCCTGCCCTCCGCGTGGCGTGACGGCAGGGTTTTTCGTTTCCGGCCGGTATTTTCCGGGGGCGGGCTCTTTTGGTCGGCGGCGGCATGATTTAACCTCCGCCGCGATTGGATGGGTTGATTTGGGGCGCTGCTGATGGGTCTTGTCTTTCGCTGGTTGTTGCGGATCGCCTCGGGGCTGGTTGTTCTGGCGGTGGCCGCTGTCGGGCTTGTCTATTACCTGGCCAGCCAATCCCTGCCCGACTATGACCAGACGCTGAAGGTCAAGGGCCTGTCAGCCCCGGTCGAGATCGTACGCGACAACGCCAACGTGCCGCACATCTTGGGCCAGTCCGACCCCGACGTCTTTTTCGGCCTTGGCTACGCCCACGCGCAGGACCGGCTGTGGCAGATGACCGTCATGCGCCGCACGGTCCAGGGTCGCCTGTCCGAACTGTTCGGGCCGCGCACCGTCCAGATCGACAAGCTGATGCGGCGGCTGGATCTGTACACGCTCGCGCATCAGTCCTTCGAGGTTCAGGATGACTATACCCAATCCGCCCTGCGCGCCTATGCAGCCGGGGTAAACGCCCGCCTCGACGAGATCAACGACCGCGCCCTGGGCCGCGGCGCACCCGAGATGTTCCTGTTCAACGCCCCCGTGGCCCCCTGGCAACCCGGCGACAGCATTGCCCTGATCAAGCTGATGGCGGTGCAATTGTCCGGCCACCTGGCCGACGAGGTGCTGCGCGCGCGCGTCTCGCTGATGCTGAACGATCCCGCGCGACTGGCCGACATCCTGCCCGACGTACCCGGCGACGGGATCGCCGCGCTGCCGGAATATTCCGCGCTGTTTCCCGGCCTGCCACGCTATGCCCAAGGAACCGACATGCCGGATTCGCCACTGTCGCCCTTCCCCGAACGCGGTCTGGCGGGGGCGTCGAATGCCTGGTCCGCGGCGCCGTCGCGCTCGGCCAGCGGCGGCACCTTGCTGGCCAACGACCCGCATCTGGGCTTGACCGCGCCGGGGATCTGGTACCTGGCGCGGCTGGAACTGGCCAAAGGCGGCGTCATCGGTGCCACCATCCCCGGCATTCCCGCGGTGATGTCCGGCCGCAGCGACCGGCTGGGTTGGGGGCTGACCTCGTCCTATCTTGACGATCAGGACGTGCATATCGAGAAGGTCAACCCCGACAACCCCGAGGAATACTTGACGCCCGAGGGCTACAAACCCTTCAAGACGCGCCCCTCGATCATCGAAATCAAGGACGCGCCCCCGATCACCCTGACCCTGCGCTGGACCGAGAACGGCCCCGTCCTGCCCGGCACGCACTACGACCTGGAAACCATCACGCCGCCGGGGCATGTGGCCTCGCTGTCCTGGACGGCGCTCAGCCCGCGCGACACTTCGATCAGCGCCTCGATGGCCCTGATGAACGCGGATAGCGTGGGCGAAGCCATCGACGCCGCCGAGACGTACATCGCGCCGTCGCAGAACCTGTCCGTGGTCGACAAGACCACGATCGGCATGAAGCTGATCGGCGCAATGCCCCGGCGCGACCTGAACAACCAAAGCCGCGGGCGCATCCCGACGCCGGGCTGGATCGCGGCCAACCGCTGGCAGGGCCGTCTGCCCTATTCCGACAACCCCGAATTCGTGGCCCCCGCCGGCGGCGTGCTGGGCAACACCAACAACAAGATCATCGACCGGCCTTTCCCCCTGCATGTGTCCTATGAATGGGGCGATACGCAGCGCATCCACCGCTGGGAACGCCTGATGCAATCGCGCGAGGTGCACACCCGCGACAGCTTCATCGAGGCGCAGCTGGACACGGTCAGCTTCACCGCGCGGTCGCTGCTGCCGCTGATCGGGGCCGACCTGTGGTTCACCGGCGAGGCCGCGCCCGAAGGCACCCCCGAACGCCAGCGCCAGATCGCCCTGACCCTGCTGGCCGAATGGAACGGCGAGATGAACGAGCACCTGCCCGAGCCGCTGATCTATGCGGCCTGGGTCCGCGCGCTGCAAAAACGCCTGATCGCTGATGACCTTGGGCCTCTGGCCAAGGAATTCAAGCACGTCGAGCCCCTGTTCATCGAACGCGTTTTCCGCGACATCGACGGGGCCTCGGCCTGGTGCGACGTCCGGCAGAGCGCACCGGTGGAAACCTGCACCGACATGGCCCGGCTGGCCCTGGACGATGCGCTGGTCTGGATTTCCGAGCGCTATGGCAGCCAACTGGAATCCCTGCGCTGGGGCGATGCCCACCAGGCCACCCATTATCACCCGGTGCTGGGCGAGGTTCCGGTGCTGCGCTATTTCGTCAATATCCGCCAATCGACCAGCGGCGGCGACAACACCCTGCTGCGCGGACGCACCTCGGGCGAAGGGCCGGACCCGTTCCAGAACGTGCACGGCGCGGGCTATCGTGGGGTCTATGACTTTGCCGACCCCGACAGCTCGGTCTTCATCACGGCGACCGGGCAATCGGGCCATTTCCTGTCGCGCTATTATGACGATCAGGCGCAGCTGTGGCGCCGGGGTGAATACATTCCGATGTCGCTGGATCTGGATCTGGCCCGCGCCGCCGCCGTCGGGACCACCCGTCTGATGCCGCAATAGTCGGGATTTCGGCGGACCCCCGCCCCTTTTTTGTAGCCCCGTGGACGTGGCCCCGTGGCTTGGCCTACCATTCCCGAGCGCCCGGACCGCAGCGCGAGGGGGAAAATCATGGCCAGTTTGCGCGATACCCTGAACAATCTAGCCCGCGACTATGCCATCGCCTGGAGCTCGGGGGACGCTGATGCCGTGGCCGAATTCTTTACGTCGGACGGACAGATCAGCATCAATCGCGGCGCCCCCATCGTTGGGCGGGCGGCCATCGCGGACATGGCGCGCAGGTTTCACAACGACTTTCCCGACCTTGAAGTACGCTGCGATATGCTGCGATGGGCCGGTCCCCACGCCATTTTCGTCTGGACCCTTGAAGGGCACCACGCCCGGACCGGCAATGCGGTGATTACGCGCGGCTGGGAAGAATGGGAGCTGGATGCAGAGTACAAAATCCAGTCGTCGTTGGGCTGGTTCGATGCCGACGATCATCAGCGCCAGATCGACGGGGCCTGACCGTCAGAGGCCCGCGAACTGGTTGGCCTGCTTGTCGGTCCACAGAACGGTGATCTCGAACCCGTCCTCGGTCTGTTTTTCGCCGCGCACCACGTCCTGCCGGAAGAGCCAGGCGCGTTTGTTGCCGTCGGCGAACCCCAGTTTCAGAACCTCCTCCCGGCGCACGCCCTGCAGGATCGTGGCGATCTGGCTCAGCAGCGGATCGATGCCCTCGCCGGTCACGGCCGAGATCGGGAACACCGCCGGATCGCGCTCGGCCCGGGCCTGCACGGCCTTCCGGTCTTCGTCGGACAGCAGGTCGATCTTGTTCCAGACTTCAAGCTGAGGGCGGGTGTCGTCCACACCCAACGAGGCCATGATCGTGCGCACATCCTCGGCCTGCTCCTCGGTCTCGGCATGGCTGATGTCGCGCACATGCACGATCAGGTCGGCGGCCAGAACCTCCTCGAGCGTGGCCCGGAAGGCCGCGACCAGTTCGGTCGGCAGGTTCGAGATGAAACCCACCGTGTCGGACAGGATCACCTCGGGGCCGTCGGGCAGTTCGATCCGGCGCATGGTCGGGTCCAGCGTGGCAAACAGCATATCCTTGGCCATGACTTCGGCCCCGGTCAGGCGGTTGAACAGCGTCGATTTTCCCGCGTTGGTATAGCCCACTAGCGCCACGATCGGATAGGGCACCTTGGCCCGCGCAGCGCGGTGCAGCGTCCGTGTCTTCACGACCTTCTGCAACTGGCGGCGCAGGCGCACCAGTTGATCGTCGATCGCACGCCGGTCGGCCTCGATCTGGGTTTCCCCCGGCCCGCCGACAAAGCCCAGCCCACCGCGCTGACGTTCCAGGTGGGTCCAGGCCCGCACCAGGCGCGTGCGCTGATAGCTGAGCGCGGCCATCTCGACCTGCAGCACACCCTCGCGCGTGCGGGCGCGGTCCGAGAAAATTTCCAGAATCAGCCCCGTCCGGTCGAGGATCTTGACCTTCCACGCCTTCTCCAGGTTGCGCTGCTGAACCGGGGTGACCGGCCCGTCGACCAGAACCAGCTGAATCTCGTTTTCCGCAAAACGCGCGCCCAGTTCCTCGATCTTGCCGCTGCCGAACAGCAGGCCGGGCTGCGCCCGCGGCAGGCGCACGATCTCGGACCCGATCACATCCAGATCGGGCAAGGCGGCAGCCAATGCCACCGACTCTTCCAGCGCCGGAACGGGGTCGCGGCGCTGGTCATCTGACTTGATATCGGGATGCAGCACCCAGGCCCGGGTGCGCGTCCGGTCATGTTCCATCAAGAGGCGTCTTCGCCTTCATACAGGTTGATCGGCTGCGACGGCATGATGGTCGAGATCGCGTGCTTGTAGACCAGCTGCGACTGTCCGTCGCGGCGCAGCAGCACGCAGAAATTGTCGAACCAGGTGATGACACCCTGCAATTTCACGCCGTTGATCAGGAAAATCGTAACGGGAACCTTTGCTTTCCGTACATTGTTCAGGAAGGCATCCTGAAGATTCTGTCTGTCCGAAGCCATGTTTTGTTATCTCGCCGTTGTTCTTGCATACGCGCTGCGGACCAACGCGCTCCCTCGGGCCGAGTATGGAGTGACACGAACAGATATTCCAGATGAAAAATCAGGCAGTAACCCGAACCGATTCAATCGCGCCACAGGCTGGGCGTGATCAGCGCGATGATCGCCAGCGTTTCCAGCCGCCCGATCACCATTCCCGCGCACAGTGACAGCTTGGCCCCCGCTGACAGGTCGATCAGCCGCAAAGGCACGTCCGTCGCCAGTTCGATCAAAGGGCCGGTGGTGCTCAGCGCGGCGACGCTCAGAACCATGGCCTGCTCAAAGCCCACACCTTCGGCGGCCAGCAGAACGTCGAAGACCGCCAGCGCCAGGGCAAACATCATCAGGAAGATCCACGCGATGTAAGCCCCCTGGCTTTGGATGCGGCGATTGCCCGCCCCTGCGCCGCTGACCGATGACGGGTGGATCAGGCGGTCCAGCTCGCGCGCGCCGTTCAGATACAGCGCATAGACCCGCAACAGCTTGACCCCGCCCGCCGTCGTGGCCACCCCGCCCCCGATCAGCGCCAGCCCCATCAGCACCAGCCCCGGCGTTCCCAGGCCCGACAGCTGCTGCGCATCGTTCCAATAGGCACTTTCGAACCCGGCGGTCGTCAGGAAGGACAGCACCGTGAACAGCATGCCCCAGATCACGTTGAGAATCTGCAACCCGGTGGCCTGCCCTCCGATCTCGGCCATGCCGGCCAGGGCCCGGAACACCAGCAGGGCCGCGACCGCGACCACGATCAGCAGGCCGATGCGGAATTCAGGGTCCTTGTCCAGACGGGTATGACCGGATACCGCTGTATCGGTCGAAAAGGTCAACCGCGACAGAGCGAAGAACAGAAACAGGAACAGAATGGCCTCACCCGTGATCCCCGCGGTCGATCCCTCCAGACCGCCGACGGGTGAAATCCCCGACGTCGCCATGATCGACATCGCATGGCAAATCGCCGTCAGACCCTGTTCGCCCGCGATCAGCAGCAGGATCCAGATCACGGCCGTCAGGCCCGCATAGACGGGCGTCAGGGTCCGGGCCACGCGAAACAGGCGGCCGCGAGGATCGGTCAATTCGCTCTGCGCCACACCCGAGACCGGCCGCCCCGGCTCACCGCGTGCGGTGATCTCGAACCCGCCCAGGGACAGAGGCGCAAGGATGGCCGCCGCCGAGACCCACATCAGCAGCCCGCCCATCCAGCCGACCAGCGCGCGCCACAGATGCACCGGGGCCGACAGGCGGCCGGGATCGCTGAACAGATCGGCGCCGGTGGTCGTCACGGCGCTGACCATGTCGAAATAGGCGTTCAGAAAGCGCGTGTTTCCCAGCGCGTCATGCATCGGCACCGCCAGAAAGACCGGCAGCACGGTCAGCGTGGCCAACAGCACCGCCAGTTGCCCCAACGTACCCCTGCGCGGGCGCCGGTTGGACAGGGCCAATCCGATGATCGACACCAGAAACACCCCGATCACGCCGGAATAGAAAAAGGACTGAGACGTATGATGGTCGTTCAGCGCCAACGCATAGATCGCCGGGATCCACATCGCCACCGACGCAACGCCCCAGATCAGCAGGAACAGGGGCAGGCGTTGAAGAACGCCGATCTGTCCGTTGCGCGCGACGGCCATCAGAAGAAATCGATCGACACCTGCAACAGGCGTTCGACCTCGGGCACGTCACTGGCCATGGCGAATATCGCAAGCACGTCCTTTTCCTCGATCCGCAGGCTGCCGGACGGCCGCAGCACCTCGTCGCCCCGACGCAGCGCGCCGACCAGCACCCCTTCGGGGAAGGCGATGTCGCGCAGTTTCTGCCCGGCAAGCGGTGAGGTCGACAGGACTTCGGCTTCGATCACCTCGGCCTCGGCGTCGCCGATCGAATAGACCTGCCGCACACGACCGTGCCGGATGTGGCGCAGGATCGAACTGACCGTGGTGGCGCGCGGGTTGATATAGGCATCGATTCCCAGCGGGCCGGTCAGGGCCGCCATGCTGGGATCGTTGATCAGCGCAATCGCCAGCGGACACCCCTCGGCCTTGGCTCGCACCGCCGACAGCATGTTGGTCCGGTCGTCATCGGTGACGGCCAGCATGGCGTCGGCCCGTTCGATCCCGGCCTCGCGCAGCAACGCGGCATCCAGACCGTCGCCATTCAGAACGATCGTGCGCTCCAGCGCCTCGGCGGCCTTCTCGGCGCAGCGCCGATCGCGCTCGATCACCTTGGCGCGGATCCGACCCTCGCGCTCTTCCAGCGAGCGCGCGACCTCGAGCCCGACATTGCCGCCACCGACGATGACCACGCGGTCCTGCTTTTTCTGCGTCTTGCCGAAGACCTCCATCGTGCGGTCCACGTCCTTGACGTGGGTAAAGACATAGCATTCGTCGCCCACGAAAAGCTGATCTTCGGATTCCGGTGCAAACAGCGTGCCGTCGCGCCGAACCCCCACCACGATCGCGCTGAGGGTCGAGAACAGATCGGTCAACTGACGCAAAGGGGTGTTCACGATGGGGCAATCCTCGTCCAGCCGGATGCCCAGCAGTTGCGCCATGCCGTCCATGAACAGCTCGGTGTCGAAGGCCGCCGGCGCCGACAGACGACGCATGGCCGCGGCGGCCACTTCGCGCTCGGGGCTGATCACAACGTCGATGGGCAGATGGTCGCGCCGGTACAGATCGCGGTGAATCGCCTCGAGATAGGACTTCGCACGCAGCCGCGCGATCTTGCGCTGGATCGAGAACACCGAATGCGCCATCTGGCAGATGACCATGTTCACCTCGTCCGAATGGGTGGCGGCGATGATCATGTCGGCGTCCCGCGCCCCGGCCTGTTCGAGTATGTCGGGATAGCTGGCAAAGCCCGCGACGCCCTGCACGTCCAGCGTTTCGATCGCCCGGCGCACCAGGTCCGGGTTGTTGTCCACGACGGTCACGTCGTTCAACTCGCCCGACAGGTGCCGCGCAATCTGCCACCCGACCTGGCCGGCACCGCAAATGATGACCTTCATTCCCTTGGCCCTTCTGCCTGAGCGTTTTGAATGACAGATGCCCCGAATGCGGTCAATTGAATTGTCATGACCTGATCCGTGATGCAAGATCGAGGCATGAAAACCGTTTTGCCCACCTGTCTGATCCTGCTTGCCGTGGCCGCCTGCGGCCCTCTGTCGATGTATTATCGCGAAGGCGCGAGCGTGACCCGGATGCAGACCGACACAACCGAATGCCAGGTCGCGGCGCTGAACGAGGTGCCCGTGGCCAACCAGGTGCGTCAATCTCCGCCGGTCTACTGGCCGGGCCAGACCTATTGCGACGGCCGCGGACGCTGCTATCGCTCGGCCGGCTGGTGGGAGCCGGGGCGGGTCTATACCGTGGATGCGAACAAGGGCCTGCGCGACACGGTCGAGGCGCAATGCATGGCGCGCAAGGGATACCTGCCGGTCAGCCTGCCGCCCTGCAAGCAGAGCCAGAAACGCGGAATTGCCCCCCAGCGGACCACCACCCTGCCGCCGCTGACCGGCAGCGCCTGCTATGTCAAATTCGACGACGGATCCTTCCAGATCATCACGCCCTGACGCGGACGACACCGGTTCGCGCCTGCGCCGCAGGGGCATTCACCCCCGCAGGCAAGCCGCCCGTCACTCGGCCGGTTCGGGTTCGTCCACCCGGGCCACCCGGGCGCCGGATTTGCTTGAGGTCACCACCCCCAGCGACTTCAGCTTGCGGTGCAGCGCGCTGCGCTCCATCCCCACGAAGTTGGCCGTGCGGCTGATATTGCCGCCGAACCGGTTGATCTGGGTCAGCAGGTATTCGCGTTCGAAGGCCTCGCGCGCCTCGCGCAGGGGCAAGGTTGCCAGCGCGCCCGACAGCACCACGCGGCCCGGCTCTTCGCTCTTGTCTTCGTCGCTGGGCAGTTCGCGCGCCTCGATCGGGCCGCTGCCGTCGCCCAGAATCAGCACTCGTTCGACCAGGTTTTTCAGCTGTCGCACGTTTCCGGGCCAGCTCATGGTCTGCAGCAGCGCCACCGCCTCGTCCGACAACTCGCGCACGGGCAGGCCCTGGGTCTCGTTGCAGATCTGGATGAAATGCCGCGCCAGAACCGGAATGTCCTCGCGCCGGTCCTCCAGCGACGGCACCGCGATCGGAACCACGTTCAGGCGGTGATACAGCTCTTCGCGGAACCGCTCGGCCGCGATCTCGGCCTCGAGGTCGCGGTTGGTCGACGAGATCACCCGAAGATCGACCCGCACCTTGTCGCTGCCGCCGACGCGCTGGAACTGCTGATCCACCAGCACCCGCAGAATCTTGGACTGAGTGCCCAGCGGCATGTCGGCCACTTCGTCGAAATAGATCACACCGCCATGCGCCTGTTCGAGAAGACCGGATTCGATGCCGCGTTCGGGCGACTCGCGGCCGAACAGAACCTCTTCCACACGCTCGGGTTCGATCCCGGCACAATTCACCGTCACGAAGGGGGCGTTGGCGCGGTTGGAATGCGCGTGGATGTAGCGCGCGGCGATCTCCTTGCCCGACCCGGCCGGGCCGCGCAGCATCACCCGACCGTTCGACTTGGTCACCTTGTCCAACTGGGCCACCATGGCGCGGAACGCGGCCGAACTGCCGATCATCTCGGAACAGCTGACTTCCTTGCGCTTGAGCGAGGCGTTCTCGCGGCGCAGGCGCGAGGTCTCCATGGCGCGGCGGATCACCACCATCAACTGGTCGATATTGAAGGGCTTTTCGATGAAGTCATAGGCGCCCTGCTTGATCGCGGCAACGGCGATTTCGATGTTGCCGTGCCCCGAGATGATCACCACCGGAATGTCGGGATTGTCGCGCTTGACCGCCTTCAGGATGTCGATGCCGTCCATCCGGCTGTCCTTGAGCCAGATATCCAGGATCAGCAGCCCCGGCGGCTCGGCGTTGATTGCGTTCATGCACTCGTCCGAGTTGGCGGCCAGCCGGGTGGTGTAGCCTTCGTCCTCCAGAATGTCGGACACAAGTTCGCGAATATCGCGCTCGTCATCTACGATCAGAATGTCGCTCATCTTTGGCCTGCTTTCAGTGAGTTGGTTTTTATTGCCTGTTTCTGCGGCGCTGCGGCCGGGACCGCGTCGGTCAACGGCAAGCGGATCACGGCCATCGCGCCAAAATGGTCCTGTCCGGCGAACACGGGGGCATCTTCGAGGGTCAGCGAACCGCCGTGTTCTTCAATGATCTTCTTGACGATGGGCAGGCCCAGCCCCGTCCCCTCGTCGCGGGTGGTCACATAGGGTTCGAACAGCTTGGCCCGATCCTCGGGCAGACCGACCCCGTTGTCCGCGATGGTGATCTGAACCCCGTCATCAATCGTTTCCAGCGCAACGCGGATCTGCGGCTTCAGGTTTTCGGGCGCGCCCTTTTCCTTCAGTGTTTCAATCGCTTCGCCGGCATTCTTGATCAGGTTCGTCAAGGCCTGGCTCAGCATGGTCGCATCCACGTCGGCCAGCACCGGCCGATCCGGCAGATCCGCCGTGATCTCGACTTCCGGCTGCCCGGCCTGTTGCAGCAAGACCGCCTCGCCGACAAGAGTGACGACATCCTCCTGGCGCCGGTCCGGTTCGGGCATCCGCGCGAATTTCGAGAACTCGTCCACGATTCGGCGCAGGTCGTTGGTCTGGCGCACGATCACATCGGTCATGGATTCCAGCGTGGCGCCGTCCTCGGGCTCCAGCTTGCGGGCGAACTTGCGTTTGATGCGCTCGGCGCTCAGCTGGATCGGGGTCAGCGGGTTCTTGATCTCGTGCGCGATCCGGCGCGCCACGTCGCCCCAGGCCGCCATCCGCTGAGCGCTGACCAGGTCTGTCACGTCGTCGAACGCCACCACATAGCCTTCAAGGCGGCCATCCTCGCCGCGACGCGTGGCCATGCGCACCAGCAGGTTCTCCAGCCGCCCCTTGCGGATCACCTTGACCTCGCCCTGGACGGCCTCCTGCCCGCTTTCCTTCAATTTCTCGAACAACGGCAGAAATTCGGGCACGGCAATGCCGATCGGCGGATGCCGGTCGCTGCCGGACCAGTCCAGCAGCCGTTCGGCCGACCGGTTCACGAATGTCACCCGCCCGTCCGGATCGACCCCGACAACGCCCGACGTGACCGAGCTGAGCACCGAATCGAACAGCCGCCGCCGGCTTTCGATCTGGCGGGTGTTTTCCAGCAACGTATCCCGCTGCGCCTTCAATTGCCGGGTCATCTGGTTGAAATAACGGCCCAGCATGGAAATCTCGTCATCGCCGGATTCTTCGATGACCTGCACGTCCAGATCACCGGCCCCGACCCGTTGCGCGGCGGTGGTCAGTCGCCCCACCGGGCGCGACAGACGTTCGGCGAACCACATGCCCAGCGACACCGCTGCCAGGATCAGGATCAGCGCAAAGCCCAGATACAGCAGGCCGAATTCGAACAGGACCCGGCCCCGTTCGCGTTCGAGCTGTTGGTAGAACTGGGCGGTTTCCTTGGTGTCGTCCAACAGAGTCAGCAACCGCCCGTCGACTGCGCGGCTGACATACAGGTACCGGTCGGGAAAGGCCTCCAACGGGACCAGAGCGCGGAACTCGTCGTTGGGCCAGTCGGCGATGACCAGATGGCCCTGCGCGCGCGCCTGCTCGAACTGCTGCGGAGTGGGTCGTTCATAGTTGAACAGATAGGACCGGTCCCCCCGGGCCCGGATCTCGCCGCTGCCGTCGATGACATAGGCTTCGCGCAGGCCGCGTTGGATCTGGGCCTGCCCCTGCGCCAGCACCTCGCGCAGTTCCCCATCCGAGATGAAGAAATCCAGCGAGCGTGCATTGTCCAGAAACCGGGCCAGCACAAGCGCATCCTGCGTCAGGCCCTGCCGGTGCTCCTGCTCATAGGCTTCGGCCGCCGTCAGCGACGAGCCCACCACCTGCCGCACCCGGTCCGAGAACCAGCCTTCGAGCCCGATATTCACCGTCAGGCCGGCAAAGATTGCCACGATCACCGTGGGCACCAGCGCCAGCAGCGTGAAGGCGCCGATCAGCCGCAGGTGCAGGCGGGACCCCGCCGATTTCGCACGCCGCGCGGCAATCAGGCGACCCAACTGGTTGAGCACCAGGGCCGCCACGACAAGAACGTACACCAGATCCGCCAGAAGGATCAGCCGCAGCGACGGCGCGGTCGCGCCCAGATCGAACGGCCCGATCACCAGATAGGTCGCCAAGGCCAGGGCCGGCCCCAGAACCACCAGACCCAACGTGCCGAAATTGCGCAGCTTTCGGGACTTCCGCCACCGATCCAGGATAACCATCGGCCGGTTCTGTGCCCTGGTTGCCACCATCTGCCCTCATCCTGATGTGCCGCTTGCGCGACTTACCGCCATATGTCGTGGTCCTTGCCGGGCGCATGCCCGGATGCCACGTTTTGTGTGGCGATATTACATCAGTTTACGGCGACGTGTCACCTGAATATCGAGATCGGTGATCTTTTTGCGCAGCGTATTCCGGTTGATCCCCAAAAGATCGGCGCATTTCGCCTGGTTTCCGCCCGTGGCCTCCAGCGCGATTTCGATCAGCGGCGCCTCGACCTCGCGCAGGATGCGCTGGTACAGGCCCGGCGGCGGCAGCATGTTTCCATGCAGGTCGAAATACCGCCGCAGGTGGCGCGCGACCGACGACGACAGCTTCTCGCGCTCGCCCCCGCCCAGCAGAGGCTCGGCCTCGGGCTGGCTGCCCAGAACCGCCTCGACCTCGGCCTTGGTGATCTCGTCGGACCGGCTGGTCAGGCTCAGCCGTCGGATGGCGTTCTCCAGCTGACGCACGTTGCCCGGCCAGGAATAGCGGCGCACCAGTCCGACCGCCTCGGGCCCCAGCCAGCGTTTCGAACCGGTGTCGCGCTCGTCCCGCGCCAGAAAATGCTCGGCCAGCAGCGGGATGTCGTCGACGCGCTCGCGCAGGGCGGGCACCTGGATCGTGGCCCCGCTCAGGCGGTAATACAGGTCCTGTCGGATCTGACCGCGCTCCATCGCCTCGGTCAGGTCGGCCTGGCTGGTGGCCATGAAGCGCGGAACGTGATCGCCGGGCGTGTCCATCATCCGCACGATACGAGCCTGGATTTCGTCGTCTAGATCGCCGATCTCGTCGAACAGAAGGGTTCCGCCCCGCACCCGCGCCATGACGCGCGCGGGGCCTTCAAGGTCGATCAGATCCGCGGAGTTGGCCGTCACGAAGGGCAGCGTGCGCCGGTCCGAGAAATCGTGAATGGCCTGCGCGATCAATGACTTGCCGGTGCCGCTTTCGCCCGAGATCAGCACCGACAGATCCGTATTCATCACCCGCGCGACCAGACGGTACAGCGCCTGCATCGCCGGGGTACGACCGACCAGCGGCAGGTCGTCGGGGCGCTCTTCGCTCGGGGTATCCGGCTCGGATCGTGCGCGCTGCTTGCGCTCGAGCGCGCGGGCGGTGCGCTTCATCAGGTCCGGCAGGTCGAACGGCTTGGGCAGGTAGTCATAGGCATCCGCCTCGGCCGCCTGGATCGCCGTCATGATCGTGTTCTGAGCCGAGATCACGATCACCGGCAGGCCCGGCCGATCCTGTGCGATCTTGGGCAGCATTTCCAGCCCGTTGCCATCGGGCATGACCACGTCCGAGATCACCACGTCGCCCTTGCCCTCGCCGACCCAGCGCATCAGCGTCGTCAGGGACGAGGTCGCATGCACCTTGCAGCCCGCCCGCGTCAGGGCCTGGGTCAGAACCGTCCGGATCGTTCTGTCATCATCTGCAACCAGTACCGTGCCATCCATCTGGTGTTCTCCTAGACTATTCTTTGTCCGGCCTTGCCTCGCGCGGCGCGCGGCGCAGCGACAGCCGGAAAACCGTCCGCCCCGGCACCGACTCGGCCGTGATCCAACCGTCGTGGTCGGACACGATCTTGCTGACCAGCGCCAAACCCAGCCCGGTGCCGTTTTCCTTGCCGGAAACGAAAGGGTCGAAAATGTCGCTGCGGATGTCCTCGGGCAGGCCCGGGCCATCGTCGATGATCTCGATCTGCAGCGGCAGCGAGTGGCCCGAGCCGTCACTGCGCCGCAGACGGAAGGAATGTTCGAAATAGGTGTGCAGGCGGATCGTTCCGCCCTCGGGGCCGGCGGCCTCGGAGGCGTTCTTGAGCAGGTTCAGAACCACCTGCAACAGCTGATCCGGGTCACCATAGGCCAGCGGCAGCGAAGGGTCGTAATCCTCGATGATGGTCATGTCAGCGCCAAAGCCCAGCAGCGCCGAGCGGCGCGCGCGGTCCAGAACGTCGTGGATGTTGACCGGCTTGAACTCGGGCCGCGAGAGGTTTCCGAACTGCTCGACCTGTTCGAGCAGCTTCACGATACGGCGACTCTCGGCCACGATAAGATCCGTTAACTCAAGGTCTTGCGGGCCGATATTCATGCTCAGCAACTGTGCGGCACCGGTGATCCCGGCCAGCGGGTTCTTGATTTCATGCGCCAGCATCTCGGCCATGCCGATCGCCGATTGCGCCGCCGATTTGACCGTGTTGCCGCGGGTCATGCGGCTGGCCAGTTCGCGCGGCGAGACGATCATGATCATCGACCCCGGATGCCCAAGCAGAGGCGCGATCTGCAGCGCGCATTGCAGCGGCGCGCGATTGCCCGAACCCACGTCCACGTCATTCACGAACAGCGGCGTGCCCTGAGCGCGGGCGCGCGTAAAAGCCTCTTCCAGCGGCGCGTCCACGGCGATCTGGTCCCAGACCGGATGCCCGACCACCGATTTGCGCGAAGCGTTCAGGAACCCCTCACCCGAGGAATTGACGTCGGCGATGCGGTCCTCGGGGTCGATGATGAAGGCCGGAACCGGCAGCGAGGCCCACAAGACCTGATCGGAAATCATGCCGCCACCTCGGCCTTTTCCGTCAACGCGTCGCCGATCAGCCGCAGAACTTCGGCCGGATCGCGCGCGGTCAGGACCGCGCGGCGCAGGCACGCCGGCGTTCCAGCCTCGTCCATGTACCAGCCCAGATGCTTGCGCGCGACACGCAGGCCCAGATCGGCGCCATAGAAGCCCAGCATCGCCTCGTAATGCGCCCGCACCATGTCGGCCAAGTCGTCGCCTTCGGGAACCTCCGGCGCCGGCGTCCCCCACAGCTCGTGCGCGATCTGCGCCAGCAGCCACGGTTTGCCCTGCGCGCCACGGCCCACCATGACGCCATCCGCGCCCGACTGCTCCAGCGCTGCCTGCGCACGCTCGGGGCTGGTGATGTCGCCATTGGCCACGACCGGAATGCTGACCGCGTCCTTGACCGCGCGGATCGCGGCCCAATCCGCCTCGCCCTTGTAGAACTGACAGCGCGTGCGCCCGTGGATCGTGACCATCTGAACGCCGGCCTCCTGCGCCCGCCGCGCCACGTCCGGCGCGTTCAGCAGCGTGTCGTCCCACCCCAGCCGGGTCTTGAGCGTCACCGGCACCTCCACCGCGCCCACGACCGCCTCGATCAGGGTCAGGGCATGGTCGGGTGTCTTCAGCAGGGCCGAGCCGGAATAACCGTTCGTCACCTTCTTGGCCGGGCAGCCCATGTTGATGTCGATCACCCGCGCGCCCCGGTCGGCAACCTGCCGCGCGGCCTCGGCCATCCAATAGGCGTCGCGCCCGGCCAGCTGTACGGCGGTGTTTTCCACATCCGCCGACAGCTCGGCCCGTTCGCGCACGCCGGGCTTGGCCTGCACCATCTCTTGGCTGGCGACCATCTCGCTGACCACCATCCCGGCGCCGAACCGCATGACGAGGTCGCGAAACGGTCGGTCGGTGATTCCGGCCATCGGCGCCAGCAGCACCGGCGGGGTCAAAGTTTTCTCGGCAATACGCAGCGTCAACGTGCCTAATCCTTGAGCAATTGCGGTTTTCATATCGAATCCGGCGCGTATGAACAACAAAACCACGGCCTGCAAGCCCGCAAAATCATCATCTGCCTATTTTTTAATCAGGTGACCGCGAGTGATTGCCTCTGCTTTCACCGCCGCCTAAACACAGAAGCCAAACGAGGGTCGGAAATTCAGACATGACAACCGCCACCATCATCGTCGCCGCCGGGCGCGGCCTGCGCGCCGGAGGGGGCCAGCCCAAGCAGTGGCGCCCCTTGGCCGGGCGGCGCGTGGCCGACTGGACGATCGACCGGATCAAGGCGCAGGTGCCGCTGGTCGTGCTGGTCCTGTCCCCCGATGACCCCGAGGCCTGGGCGGAATTCGCCGACAGCGGCCTGATTCTTGCGCCCGGCGGCGCCGACCGGGCAGAATCCGTTCGCAACGGGTTGCAGGCTCTGGCCGATCGCGGCGTCAGCAAGGTTCTGATTCATGACGTGGCCCGGCCCTGTGTCAGCGCGCGGGTCATTGGTGACGTGCTGGCGGCCCTCGACACCCACGCCGCCGCGGCGCCGGGGCTGCCGGTCACCGATGCGCTGTGGACCGGAGAGAACGACCAGGTCACCGGCACCCGAGATCGCACGGGCCTGTTTGCCGCGCAGACGCCGCAGGGGTTCCGCTATGACGCCATCGTCGCCGCGCATGCGGCGCATCCCGGAGGGGCCGCCGACGATGTCGAGGTGGCCCGGGCCGCCGGTCTTGACGTGGCCATCGTGCCGGGCGACGCGGACAATCTGAAAATCACACGGCCCGAGGATTTTGCCCGGGCCGAACGGATATTGAGGTCAGACATGGATGTAAGGCTGGGCAACGGATATGACGTGCACCGGTTCGGGCCGGGCGATCACGTGATCCTGTGCGGCGTCGAGATCCCGCATGATCGGGGGCTGCAGGGCCATTCCGACGCGGATGTGGGCATGCACGCCGTCACCGACGCGATCTATGGCGCGCTGGCACAGGGCGATATCGGTCAGCACTTTCCCCCATCCGACCCACAGTGGAAAGGCGCCGCCAGCGAGATCTTTCTGCGCCATGCGGTGGATCTGGCCGCGCGCATGGGCTTTCGCATCTCGAACATCGACTGCACGCTGGTCTGCGAATACCCCAAGATCGGCCCGCACGCCGCGGCGATGCGGCAGAAAATGGGCGAAATCATGGGGCTGGAGGCCGACCGTGTGTCGATCAAGGCCACCACGTCCGAGCGGCTGGGCTTTACCGGCCGCAAGGAAGGCATCGCCGCTATCGCGACCGCCTGCCTGGTGAAGCCATGACTCTGGCGCGCCTGATCGGAACCGTGGGCGGGGTCGGATATCTGCGCCCTGCCCCCGGCACCTGGGGCTCGCTGGCCGCCCTGCCTTTGGCCTTGGCGCTGCACCTGCTGGGCGGCTTCCCGCTGCTGGCCGTCGCCACTGTCGCCGTCTTGGTGGCCGGCACCTGGGCCACGGGCGTCATGACCGCCAGGCAGGACGATCACGACCCTTCGGAGATCGTCATCGACGAGGTCGCGGGCCAATTCATCGCCATCTGGGCCGTGTCTTATCCCGCCTGGGCGCATGACATCGCGGTCACCGCCCTGTGGCCGGGCTGGATCGCTGCGTTCTTGCTGTTCCGCCTGTTCGACATCACCAAACCCGGCCCCATCGGCTGGGCCGACCGGCGCGGCGACCCCTTTGGCGTGATGCTGGACGACGTGATCGCGGGCGCGTTCGCGGCCGTGGGTGTTCTGATCCTGGCCGGGATCGCACATGGAGTACTGGGCCTATGACCGTCGCCGAACTGCTCGACCGCGCCAAGGCGCTGAACGTCATGATCGCCACAGCAGAAAGTTGCACGGGCGGCATGGTCGCCGCCGCGCTGACCGACATTCCCGGCAGCTCGGCCGTGGTTGACCGAGGCTTCGTCACCTATACCAACGCCGCCAAGCAGGACATGCTGGGCGTGCGTGCCGAGACGCTGGAGGCCCATGGCGCCGTTTCTGAAGAGGTCGCCCGCGAGATGGCCGAGGGTGCGCTGGCGCATTCCCAGGCGCAGCTTGCGGTCTCGATCACCGGCATCGCGGGGCCCGGCGGGTCCGAGTTCAAGCCCGAGGGCCGGGTCTGTTTCGGCCTTGCCGTCACAGGCCGCCCCACCCTGACCGAAACCGTCGAGTTCGGCGCCGCGGGCCGCGCCAATGTCAGACGCGCGGCGCGGGATCATGCGCTGAAACTGCTGGAAAACGGACTTTCCGAACTCGCCTAAATTTCTGGCACCCGCCCGGATACGGCGCACTTTTTGTCACCACTTGGAGAAAGGACGCCAAAACAGGCACCTTTTTCACACCCTGCCTCTTTTTTCCTCGGCGCCCGTTCGGTTGAACCCACGGCACGTCACTCACACCGCGCCCCTTGGCGCAGCATCAGGAAAGAGGAGAACGGCCCAATGAACGGAGCCGATACCGCCTGGATCATCGTCGCGACGGCGCTGGTCCTGTTCATGACCTTGCCGGGCCTGGCCCTGTTCTATGGCGGGCTGGTGCGCGCCCGCAACGTGCTGAGCGTTTTCATGCACTGCTTCGCGATCGCCTGTCTGATGAGCATCCTGTGGCTGGTCGCGGGGTATTCAATCGCCTTCGGCGACGGCGGTTCCGGCCTGTGGGGCGGGCTGGGCAAGGCGTTTCTGAACGGCGTCGATGCCGACAGCCTGTCGGGCACCCTGCCCGAGGTGCTGTTCTTTGCCTTCCAGATGACCTTTGCCATCATCACCCCGGCCCTGATCGTCGGCGCCTATGTGGAACGCGTGGGCTTTGGTTTCGTGCTGGTCTTCTCGGGGCTGTGGATGCTGCTGTGCTATGCGCCGGTTGTGCATTGGATCTGGGGCGGCGGCATCCTGACCGATGGCGGCATTCTGGGTGAAATCGGCGTGCGCGACTTTGCCGGTGGCATCGTGGTGCACGAAACCGCCGGTCTGGCCGCTCTGATCATCGCGTGGGTCCTGGGGCCGCGCAAGAACCGCACCACCCCGCCGCACAACCCCGGATACGTCATGATCGGGGCCGCGATGCTGTGGGTCGGCTGGTTCGGCTTCAACGGCGGCTCGCAGCTGGCCGCGGATGGCGGCGCGGCCATGGCGCTGACGGTCACGCATATCTCGGCCGCCACCGCATCGCTCAGCTGGGCGCTGTGGGAGCGGATCAAATACGGCAAGGCCTCGCTGGTCGGTCTGGTCACCGGAACCATCGCGGGTCTGGCCTCGATCACGCCGGCCTCGGGCTATGTCGATCCGGTTCAGGCGCTGATCATCGGCGCGGTCGCCGGCATCCTGTGCCAGGAGGCGGTGAACGTGGTCCGCAACGTGCTGAACATCGACGATACGCTGGACGTGTTCGCCGTGCATGGCGTGGGCGGCATCTTCGGCACCATCATGATCGCCGTCTTCGGCCTGGGAACCTGGACCGCGCAGCTGGGCGGGCTGGTGATCGTGGGTGTCTTTACGTCAGTTGTCACGTTTGTGTTGGTCAAGGTGGTTGCGCTTGTCACCCCGCTTCGCGTAGACGCCGAGACCGAAACGAACGGGCCCGACCTGTCGGTCCACGGAGAACGGGCCTATGACATGAGCAGCTAAGCCCACCTTGGCTGACTCGACTGCCCATCCGGGCACCAAGCGGACCTCTTGCAAGGTCCGCTTTTCTTTTGCGCCAACCCCTCTCGACATCGGGCCGGTCGGCAGGCTATCAGCCCGCAACGTCATTTCAGCACCGAGGTCCCGCCATGATCCCCAGTTCCTTTCCCGACAGCACGGAAATCGCCCGCCTGACCGCGCGGATGCTGCTGGAGATCAAGGCGGTGCATTTCAACGCGCGCGAGCCGTTCACGCTGGCCAGCGGCCTGCCCAGCCCCACCTATATCGACTGCCGCAAGCTGATCTCGTACCCGCGCATCCGATCGACCCTGATGGACTTCCTGACGGTCACCGTCATGCGGAATGCCGGCTTCGAGGCCTTCGACAACATCGCCGGCGGTGAAACCGCGGGCATCCCCTTCGCCGCTATGGTGGCCGAGCGCATGGCCCTGCCGATGACCTATGTGCGCAAGAAGCCCAAGGGCTATGGCCGCAACGCCCGGATCGAAGGGGCCATGACCGAAGGCCAGCGTGTGCTGCTGGTCGAGGACCTGACCACCGATGGCGGCTCGAAGCTCTCCTTCGTGGACGCGATCCGCGAAACCGGCGCCACCTGCGGGCATACGGCGGTGATTTTCTATTATGGCATCTTCCCCGAAACCGAAAAGACGCTGGGCGATCATGGCGTGCAGTTGCACCACCTGTGCACCTGGTGGGACGTTCTGGCCGAGGCCAAGGCGCAGCAAGCCTTTGATGCGGAAACACTTGACGGGGTCGAAGCCTTCCTGAACGACCCGCGCGGCTGGCAGGAGGCCAACAAGGTCTGACCGTCGGGCCATTGTTGACGGCCGGGAAACACTGGCCGTCAGCCTGGCTGCCTATCCACAAGATGTTGACGAATGACCGGTCCCTGCGGCAAGATGCAGAGGGCGAAAGATATGCACAGCATATCCCCAGAAAACATACAATTTGCCCCGACTCACGGGGCCGCGATATGACCTTCGTCCCATGGGGACAGCGAGAGCAGCAATGAACGAGATCAGCAGTATCGAGCAGGCGGCGGCGCAGATTCAGAACGCCGAGACCATGCCGCATTCCATCGAAGCCGAACAGCAGCTTCTGGGCGCGATCCTGACCAACAACGACCTGTACGACCGGGTCGCCTCGATCATCGGGCCCGAGCATTTCTATGATCCGGTCCATGCCCGCATCTACGAGGTCGCCGCCGCGCGCATCGCCAAGAACGCGCTGGCCTCGCCGGTGACGCTGAAATCCTTCCTGGCCGAGGACGAGGGTCTCAAGGAGCTTGGCGGTCCGGCCTATCTGGTCAAGCTGGCCGGCGCCTCGATCAGCGCCTTCGCCGTGCATGACTATGCCCAGATGATCTATGACCTCGCGATCCGGCGCGAGCTGATCCGGCTGGGCCGTGACATCTCGGACAAGGCGGCGCGGGTCGATGTGGCCAGCGAACCCAAGGAACAGATCGTCGAAGCCGAGCAGAAGCTCTACCAGCTGTCCGAACAGGGGCAGACCGAACAGGGGTTCAAGTCCTTCCTCAAGGCCGTGACCGAGGCGGTGAACGTCACCAACGAAGCCTATCAGCGCGGCGGCGGCATGGCCGGGATCTCGACCGGGCTGATCGATCTGGACAAGCAGCTGGGCGGGCTGCATCCGTCCGACCTGATCATCCTTGCGGGGCGGCCGTCGATGGGGAAAACCTCGCTGGCGACCAACATCGCCTTCAACGTGGCCAAGGCCTACAAGCGCGGCATCCGCGCCGATGGCACCGAAGGGGCGGTCGATGGCGGCGTCGTCGGCTTCTTCTCGCTGGAGATGAGCGCCGAGCAGCTGGCCGGGCGGATCCTGGCCGAGGCGTCCGAGATCTCCAGCCACAAGATCCGCCAGGGCGACATGACCGAGGACGAGTTCCGCCGTTTCGTCGACGCCGCCAAGGCGCTGGAGGCCTGCCCGCTGTTCATCGACGACACGCCGGCCCTGCCGATCAGCCAGCTGGCGGCGCGCGCGCGGCGGCTCAAGCGGACGCATGGGCTGGACCTGCTGGTGATCGACTATCTGCAGCTGTGCCGCGGCATGTCCGACAATCGCGTGAACGAGATCGCCGAGATCTCGATGGGCATGAAGGCCATCGCCAAGGAACTGAACATCCCCGTCATCGCCCTGTCGCAGCTGTCGCGTCAGGTGGAAAACCGCGACGACAAGCGCCCGCAACTGTCCGACCTGCGCGAATCCGGCTCGATCGAGCAGGACGCCGACGTGGTGATGTTCGTGTTCCGCGAGGAATACTACAAAGAGCGCGAAAAACCCGGAGATCACGAACTGGAGAAGATGGAAGAGTGGAAGCAGGCGATGGAGCGCCTGCACGGCAAGGCCGAGGTCATCGTCGGCAAGCAGCGCCACGGCCCCATCGGCACGGTCGAACTGGCCTTCGAGGCGCAGTTCACCCGGTTCGGCAACCTTGTCAAACCCTGGCAGCAGAGTGGTCAGATCGAGGGGTACTGACCCCCTCTCCCCTGTCGGCCATGTGAACGATCGAGGTCAGTCGCCGACTTTGACCCTGATGGGGGAACAATGCGGGTGGCCGTCAATCGCGCCCCGGTCGGGGCCGGCCCGGCCACATGCGGCCCAAGTCGCGGAGATTCCGCACATTTGCGGCGCATTCCCCCTTGACCTCGTGCAGCGCGATGTCATGAACGGATCATGAGTACCGCACGTTTGACGATCAACCTTCACGCGCTGGCCGGGAACTGGCGGGCGCTCGACGCAAAGACCGACACCGAGACCGGCGCCGTGGTCAAGGCCGACGCCTATGGCCTGGGGGCCGGTCCCGTTGCCAGCACGCTGGCCGAGGAAGGCGTCCGCAAGTTCTTTGTTGCCGTGGCCGAGGAAGGCGCCGCCGTACGCCGGGCGATCGGCCCCGGCCCTCTGATCTTCGTGTTCTCCGGTCACATGGAAGGCGACGCGGATCTGCTGCGCGATCACGACCTGGTGCCGCTGCTCAACTCGCCCGAACAATTCCAGCGCCACATCCAGGCGCTACCGGTGCATCCGTTCGGCCTGCAACTGGACACGGGCATGAACCGCCTGGGGCTGGAGCCCGCCGACTGGTCCGCCCTGCGCAACCGGGCCGAGGCGCTGAACCCGGTGCTGATCATGTCGCACCTGGCCTGCGCCGACGAACCCGACCACCCGATGAACCGCCAGCAGCTCGAGGCGTTTCGAGGCATGACCGAGGGCGTCTCGGCCCCCCGGTCGCTGGCCGCCACCGGCGGCATGCTGCTGGGCCCCGAATACCATTTCGACCTGTGCCGCCCGGGGATCGGCCTGTATGGCGGCCTGCCCTTCGCCGCGGCCAAGCCGGTCGTCACCGTCGACCTGCCGGTGATCCAGGTGCGCGATCTGGCCGTCGGCGAAACCGTCGGCTATGGCAATACCTGGAAGGCCCGGCGCCCGTCGCGCATCGCCACGGTGGCCGCGGGCTATGCCGACGGGCTGCACCGCGCCATCGGAGGCGGCATCGACACCTTCGCCGGTGACCTGCCCTGCCCGGTGGTCGGCCGCATCTCGATGGATCTGATCACCGTCGACGTGACCGACCTGCCGCACACTCCCGAACGTCTGCGCATTCTCAACGGCCATCAGACGGTGGACGACCTGGCCGAGGCCGCAGGCACCATCGGGTACGAGATCCTGACCTCGCTCGGCAGCCGCTATTCGCGGGGTTACGTCGAATGAATCCGATCGCATGGCTTGGCGAACTGGGCCGCGCGGTCCTGAACCTGCTGGCCGCGTTCGGCCGCGTGGCATTGTTTGCGCTGGATGCGGTGTCGCATATCTTTCGCCCGCCCTTCTACCCGCGTGAATTCGGCGTGGCCCTGCTGAACATCGGCTGGCTGTCGCTGCCGGTGGTGGGGCTGACCACCATCTTCACCGGTGGCGCGCTGGCGCTGCAGATCTATGCCGGCGGCGCGCGTTTCAACGCCGAGGCCGTGGTGCCCCAGATCGTCGCCATCGGCATGGTGCGCGAGTTGGGGCCCGTCATGGTCGGCCTGATGATCGCGGCGCGCGTCACCTCGTCGATCGCGGCTGAGATCGCCACCATGAAAGTGACCGAGCAGATCGACGCGCTGGTCACCCTGTCGACCCACCCGATGAAATACCTGACCGCCCCGCGCGTTCTGGCCGCACTGATCACCCTGCCCGTGCTGGTGGCGGTGGGCGACATCATCGGCATCGCCGGCGGCTATGCGGTGGCCACCCAGAACCTGGGCTTCAACCCCGCGGCCTATCTGAAGAATACGGTCGATTTCCTGGAACCGCTGGACATCCTGTCCTCGCTGGTCAAGGGCGCGGCCTTCGGAGTGATCGCCGCCATCATGGGCTGCTACTACGGCATGCACTCGGGCCGCGGCGCCCAGGGCGTGGGCCGCGCGACCAAAAGCTCGGTCGAGGCCGCGGCCGTTCTGATTCTGGCCGCCAACTTCGTTCTGACGGGGGTGTTCTTCTCGCTATGATCCGGTTGGAAAACGTACACAAGGCCTTTGGCGACAACCATGTTCTGCGAGGCGTGAACCTGGAGATTCCCACGGGCACCTCGATGGTCATCATCGGGGGGTCGGGCACCGGGAAATCGGTGGCGCTGAAGTGCATTCTGGGCCTGATCAAGCCCGACAGCGGCAAGATCTATGTCGATGGTCAGGATGCCGAAACCGGCGACCGAGACGCTTTTCTGGCCCGGTTCGGCATGTTGTTCCAGGGCGGCGCTCTGTTCGATTCCCTGCCCGTCTGGCAGAACGTGGCCTTCCGTCTGCTGCGCGGCTCGCTCAAGCGCCCGGCGCACGAGGCCCGCGAGATCGCCATCGACAAGCTGCGCCGCGTGGGCCTGCGCGCCAATGTGGCCGATCTGTACCCCTCCGAGCTGTCGGGCGGCATGCAGAAACGCGTGGGGCTGGCCCGCGCCATCGCCGCCGACCCCGAGATCATCTTTTTCGACGAACCCACCACGGGCCTGGACCCGATCATGTCGGGCGTCATCAACGACCTGATCCGAGAAATCGTGACCGAGATGGGCGCCACCGCGATGACCATCACCCACGACATGAGTTCCGTGCGCGCGATTGCCGACAACGTGGCGATGCTGCATGACGGGGTGATCCAGTGGACCGGCCCGGTCAGCCAGATGGATTCCTCGGGTGATCCTTATGTCGAGCAATTCATCAGTGGCAATGCCGAGGGACCGATTGAGGCCGTGCGGTGATAAGCCCTTCACAGATGTTTTTTTCTGTCGCTGCCCGGCGTCTACTTCATTTCCGTACTACTGGTTTGGTTTTTTTCTCTGAACACGGCTTGATTTTCTCGATTGCCCGTTCATTTTCGGTCCCAAAACCACTGCTAAGATGCCTGGTGTACGGTATTATCCCGGGAACAATCATTTCAAACATCGTTGCATTTGCTGGCAAAAACTCCATCTTCCTTGATAGCGCGCCCGCCTTAGTCGGAGTCGCTATTTCGGCTTGGTTGTTGCATAAAGAGGTGCTCTTGCGCTTCCAAAAGAAGAGGAAAGGCAATATCGCGACAGCTCTTGTTTTCCTAGTCATGGCGACGCTGGTGGGGTGGGTAAGCCTTGAGTTTGAGACAGCGCAGTAGTCATGACCCTCCGCCTCGCCACCCTCTTGCTGCTGATCCTCTACCCCATCGCGTGGTTCGCCCCGCTGATGCGCGCGGGCCTGCTGCCGATCTTCGGCCTTTCTGAGATCAGCGTCATCACCGGCCTCCAGTCCTTGTGGAAATCCGACATCTTCCTCGCGCTGGTCGTCACCGTCTTCGCCCTGTTTGCCCCGTACATCAAAACCATCGGCACCGCGCTGGTCCAATGGGACCTGCTGGACCCGCGGGTTCAGCCCGCGCTGAACGTCATGGGCAAGCTCGCCATGGCCGATATCTTTCTCATCGCGCTCTACATCACCTTGGCCAAGGGCATTTCCTACGCAACGATCGAAACAGCGTGGGGCCTCTACCTGTTCACCGGCTGCATCCTTGCCTCGATCGCGCTGGGCTACGTTACCGAAGTGAAATCTGGTTCACGAAACCCCCGGACCTGATTGATTGAAAACGCATTTCTGGCTATGATGACCTGTATTCGAGCAGCCAAGTCATTTTTGTTTCAGGGTCCGACGCGGACCGTCTTGCACGTTTGATGGATACTCCGCCCGGGCCCGGTTTTGCCGGTTTCAAAAGGAGTAGGACTGTCATGGCCGCCCTCCATTCGATTTCAATTCATTTCCAGAACGCATTCCTGCGACTGACGTTTTTCCTGATCTGCGCCGCCGCCCTGTTTGCCGTGTCCGCCACCCTGCTGGCCGCCGTGAATGTCTGGCCCTGGCTGACGATGCAGGCTGGTTTGGGCGGGCGGGACATCCCGAACGCCGGCACCTACATCCAGATCGGCCTGACCGCTCTGGTTCTGATGCTCGCCTTCTATCTGCCTTCCAGCGCGCGCATGATGGCGTTGGAAAACGCGCATCGGACGTTCTCGCTGCAGATGCAGGACGTAATCGACGCCTACCAGATCGCCCATGCGGCCGACCGTAGCGGCGTGTTCGCGCTGGCCTCGGAATTCGACGCGGTCAAAGAGCGCATGGCGTTCCTCCGCGACCATCCCGACCTGCAATCGCTGGAACCCGAGATCCTCGAACTGGCCGCACAGATGAGCCAGGTCAGCCACGAACTGGCCGAGACCTATGGCGCGGCCAAGGTCGCCCGGGCGCGGGCGTTCCTGCAACAGCGGCAGGAAGAGGTCGCGCTGTTCCAGCAGCGGATCGAAGAGGCCCAGACCATACAGCATGAATTGCGGCAGTGGACCCGCGACATCGAGATCGAGGAATCCATCGCCAAGGCGCAACTGGCCCGCCTTCGCGAGGAATTGTTCGAGCTTTTGCCCGAGTTGTCCGCCCAGTTGCAGACCCCGCCGGACGACAGCGACCCGGCCGCGTCGAGCGTCATCGCCATGCCCCCGCCCCGCGCTACCGATTAGGCACTGGTCGACGGGTGCGCCAGCACCCGCCGCGAAGGATGGCCCCTCCGGGCCTGACGCCGCGGCCCGCCTGCCGGAACAGCGCCACGCAAGGGCTTGAAGAACCGCCCATCCTCGGGCACCAAATGCGGCATGGCAAAATCAACCTCTTTCTCATGCTCGGCCTGTGGCGCGGCGCATTCCCGGTGGTCCGGGCGGTGCGATTCCTGCGGCGAGTGGAACACGATCGTGCAGGACACCCCGCTGTCAGCCGGACCAGCCAAGAAATCGCTGGGCGGCAAACGCGGGCAGACCGTCACCCTGACGGACCTCTCCACCGAGGAGGCCCCGCCCCCCCGCACAGTCTGCGGTGTCGAGGAACTGGACCGTGTCCTGGGCGGCGGGCTGGTCCCGGCCTCGGCCCTGCTGGTGGGCGGAGATCCGGGCATCGGCAAATCCACCCTGCTGCTGCAGGCCGCCGCGCGGTTTGCCCGGTCGGGGCTGAAAACCATCTATGTCTCGGGCGAAGAAGCCAGCGCGCAGGTCCGCATGCGCGCGCGCCGTCTGGGGCTCGAGGACGCACCGGTGCAGCTGGCCGCCGAGACCAACCTGCGCAACATCCTGACCACGCTCGAGGCCGAAAAACCTGGCCTTGCCATCATCGACTCGATCCAGACCATGTGGGCGGACAATGTCGACAGCGCGCCAGGATCGGTCAGCCAGGTCCGCGCCGCCGCGCATGAGTTGACCAGCTTTGCCAAGCGCCATGGCGTGTCCATCATCATGGTCGGCCACGTCACCAAGGAAGGCCAGATCGCCGGCCCCCGCGTGGTCGAACACATGGTCGATACCGTCCTCTATTTCGAGGGCGAGCGCGGCCACCAGTTCCGCATCCTGCGCGCGGTCAAGAACCGCTTTGGCCCCGCCGACGAGATCGGCGTGTTCGAGATGACGGGCAAAGGTCTGGCACAGGTCACCAACCCCTCGGCCCTGTTCCTGTCGGAACGCGGCACGCCCAGCCCCGGCTCGGCCGTTTTCGCGGGCATCGAGGGCACGCGGCCGGTTCTGGTCGAACTGCAGGCGCTGGTCGCCCCCTCGCCCCATTCACAGCCCCGCCGCACGGTCGTCGGATGGGACGGCGGACGGCTGGCGATGATCCTCGCCGTGCTCGAAGCGCGCTGCGGCATCCCCTTTGCGGGGCTCGACGTCTATCTGAACGTGGCCGGGGGCCTGAAGATCAGCGAGCCTGCGGCCGACCTCGCCGTGGCCGCCGCCCTGCTGAGCGCGCGCGAGGACGCCGCTCTGCCCGCCGACACCGTGGTTTTCGGAGAAATCTCGCTGTCCGGGGCACTTAGACCGGCCCCGCAGACCGAAAACAGGTTGAAAGAAGCGCAAAAACTTGGTTTCACATCGGCAATTGCTCCGGCAGGCGGGAAAACCGGCACTGTGGCAGGTCTGACACTCACCCGACCCTCTGATCTGGCCGGGTTTGTTGGCGAAACCTTCGGAGCAGGTTAAGGTCGCGCCCCGAGGGGTAGAAGAAAAGAACAGGCGAGGGCCATGGAAGGTTTTACAATCATTGACGGGGTCGTTGCCCTGATCGTCGTGCTGTCGGGCATCCTGGCCTATTCACGCGGCTTCATGCGCGAGGTCATGGCCATCGCCGGATGGGTTGCCGCCGCAGTTCTGGCCTTCATCTTCGCGCCTCAAGCGGTACCGCTGGTCAAGGAAATCCCGGTGGTCGGGGATTTCCTGCGCGACAGCTGCGAATTGTCTGTCATCACCGGGTTCGCCGCCGTGTTCGCCGTGGCCCTGATCGTGGTCAGTATCTTCACCCCGCTGTTTTCCTCGCTGGTGCAGCGGTCGGCGCTGGGAGGTCTGGATCAGGCGCTGGGCTTCTTCTTCGGCATCGCGCGCGGCATCCTTCTGGTGGCCATCGCCTTCTTTGTCTACGACACCGTCATGACCGGGCAGTCCTACACGATCGTCGATGAAAGCCGCTCGGCCAAGGTGTTCGAACAGTTCAGCGACAAGATCCAAGAGCAGAACCCCGAGGCCGCCCTGGGCTGGGTCACCGCGCAATACGAGCAACTGGTGGCAACCTGCACCGCGGGTTCACAGGGTCAATAACGGCGACCCGGAATTGCCGACCAAGCCCGGCCGCGGCCGGGCTTTTTCTTTTTCCGGTCAGACGAACCCTTCGCCACCGCAAATCGAACAGCGCGATGTCTTCAGGCCGAAACAGCCATCGCAGCGGGCGAATTGCGGACGGCCAAGATGATCGCGGCCTTTCAGAACCTCACCTTTGCCCATGCAGATCTGGCAGGGCGCGCGTCCCATTCCGCGGCACCGATGACACCTGCGCTTGACGCGTTCTTCCTTCTTGGGTCCGGGTCGACCTTGCCACATGCCACCTCCATCTCGGCTTGGGACCGCAGGTCCGTACTCCTCGGAACACCTGCGGTGGCGATATTTTTGCCCATTATTGAACCCCAAATCCGCGCTGCGGCAAAACGATTTGTGATCCTTTGATGACATGCGCGGGTTTAGACATTATGTGAGGGCCAACCCGCCACGGAATCGGAGCTGCCCGTCTTGCCAAGCCCGCAGATGCCCCCCGCCCACCCGTTCGATGACGACAAACTCCGCGAAGAATGCGGGATCTTCGGTGTCGTCGGCGTCCAGGATGCCGCAAGTTTCATCGCTTTGGGGCTGCACGCCCTGCAGCATCGCGGGCAAGAGGCCGGAGGGATCGTCACCCACGACCCCCAGCTTGGCTTCAACTCGGCCCGCCGGTTCGGCTATGTGCGCGACAATTTCACCTCGTCCGACATCATCGAAAGCCTGCCCGGACCGATCGGCATCGGTCATGTGCGCTATTCTACGGCCGGATCCAAGGGCCAGACCGCCATCCGCGACGTTCAACCGTTTTTCGGCGAGTTCGCCATGGGCGGCGCCGCGATTGCGCATAACGGCAACATCACCAACGCCAACGCCCTGCGGCGCGAGTTGATCGAGCGCGGCTCGATCTTCCAGAGCTCGTCCGACAGCGAATGCATCATCCATCTGATGGCGCGCTCGCTTCAGCGCAACATCCCCGAACGGATGGAGGACGCGCTGCGCCGGGTCGAGGGCGCCTTCTCGGTGGTCGCCATGACGCGCACCAAGCTGATCGGCGTGCGCGACCCGCTGGGCGTGCGCCCGCTGGTATTGGGCAAGATCGGCGATGGTTGGTGTCTTGCTTCGGAAACCTGCGCGCTGGACATCATCGGCGCCGAATTCCTGCGCGAGATCGAACCCGGCGAGATGGTGGTGATCAATGCCGACACCGGGGTCGAAAGCCATTTCCCGTTCCGCCCGCAGCCCAGCAAATTCTGTATCTTCGAGCATGTCTATTTCTCACGCCCCGACTCGATTCTGGGAGGGCGCTCGGTCTATGAAACGCGCGAGGCCATCGGGCGCGAACTGGCCAAGGAAAGCCCGGTCGAGGCGGATCTGGTCTGCCCCGTGCCAGACAGCGGCACGCCCGCGGCCATCGGATACTCGCTGGAATCGGGCATTCCCTACGCGATGGGGATCATCCGCAACCAGTACATGGGCCGCACCTTCATCGAGCCCACCGAGCAGATCCGCAACATGGGCGTGCGGCTCAAGCTGAACGTGAACCGCGCCCTGATCGAGGGCAAGCGGGTGATCCTGGTGGACGACTCGGTGGTGCGCGGCACGACCAGCCGCAAGATCAAGGAAATGATCCTGGATGCCGGCGCGAAAGAGGTGCATTTCCGCATCGCCTCGCCGCCCACGGCCTGGCCCTGTTTCTACGGCGTGGACACGCCGCAGCGCGAAAAGCTGCTGGCCGCCACCATGACCGAGGACGAGATGACCAAGCATCTGGCGGTCGACAGCCTTCGGTTCATCTCGCTGGACGGGCTGTACCGGGCCGTGGGCGAATCGCAGGGCCGCAACAAGGACTGCCCGCAGTATTGCGATGCGTGCTTCTCGGGTGAATATCCGGTCACTCCGGCGGACATGGTTGAACAAGGGTTCAAGATGCAACCGGCGGCCGAATAAGGCCGGGAATCAGGGACTTGTTTCAGGGGCCGCAAGGCCCCTTTTTCATGGGCGCACGCGGCATGGCAAAACATGGCCGAGGGTCTCTGCACCGGCTTTTCCTTCCCCTTTGGCTCTGCTAGCCAGCCGGCTGCTCACTCACGCAATCACTCGGAGGCCGGGTCACCAATCCGGCCAGTTCACATGGCAAATCCCAGAGTCGAAAGCGCGGCCACCCAAAAGGGCGCGCTCAGCAAGAATGGCACGACCGTCCTGGGCGTCTTCGGTCCCGCCAATGACATGCGCGCGCTGATGCGCTCATCGTCTGGACGGGTGAAAGAGGTCAAGACAGGCAGCCGCTTTGGTTCGGGCACGATCGTAGCCATCGACAAAGATGGCATCATGCTGCGACAAAGCGGCCGGACCCAGCGCATCGCCATCCCCGGAAGCTGATCCGGGCTTGACGGGCTGCGCGCTTGGGTTCAAACCCCGCGCATGACCGATCAGACCAAAATCGCACTTGTCACCGGCGCGTCGCGCGGCCTTGGTGCCGCTCTGGCCGAGGCGCTGGCGCCCGAGTATCACATCGTCGCCGTTGCCCGCACCACCGGCGGGCTGGAAGACCTGGATGACCGCATCAAGGCCAAAGGGGGCGCGGCCACCCTGGCGCCGATGGATATCGCCGACCCCAACGCCATGGCCACGCTGTGCCGGGGCATCCATGACCGCTGGGGCAAGCTGGACCTGTGGCTGCATACGGCCATTCACACCGCACCGCTGACGCCCGCAAATTTCATCGACCCCAAGGATTGGCAAAAGTCCGTGGACGTGAACGCCTCGGCAACTTCGGTGCTGATCCCCTATGTCGCGCCCTTGTTGGGTGAGGCTGGACAGGCTGTGTTCTTTGATGACCCCCGCGCGGGCGAGAAGTTCTGCGCCACCTATGGTGCAACCAAGGCCGCGCAGATCGCCATGGCACGCAGCTGGGCCGCCGAAACCGTGCGCACCGGGCCTAAGGTTCATGTGTTGCAGCCCCAGCCGATGGCCACAGCCCTGCGCGCGCGTTTCTTCCCCGGTGAGGACCGGTCGAAGCTGGCCAGCCCCTCGGACGAGGCCGCGCGCCTGCTGTCCATGCTGGGCTGAGACCTTTCGGTCAGAAAGACGGGAAAGATTTTGCGGCGCCCCAAGCGGGCGCCGTTTTCATTCGATGTGAACGCCCTTCCGGCCCGCCAGATCGACAAAGAACTGCCACGCCACCCGGCCCGAACGCGCGCCGCGCGTGGCCTGCCATTCGATCGCCTCGGCCCGCAGAACGTCGGCATCGACGCTGACGCCATAAGCCGCGCAATACCGGTCGATCATCGCAAGGTATTCGTCCTGATCGCAGGGGTGGAACCCCAGCCACAACCCGAACCGGTCGGACAGCGAAACCTTTTCCTCGACCGCCTCGGACGGGTTGATCGCGCTCGAACGCTCGTTCTCGATCATGTCGCGCGGCATCAGGTGGCGGCGGTTCGACGTGGCATAGAACACCACGTTTTCGGGCCGGCCTTCGATCCCGCCGTCCAGCACGGCCTTCAGCGACTTGTAGTGCTGGTCGTCATGGCTGAACGACAGGTCATCGCAGAACAGGATGAACCGGTAAGGTGCGGCGCGCAGGTGGTTCAGCAACCGCGCGACCGAACCCATGTCCTCGCGCTGCAGCTCGACCAGCTTCAGGTCGGGAAACTCGGGCTGAAGGGTGCCGTGCACCGCCTTGACCAGGCTGGACTTGCCCATGCCGCGGGCCCCCCACAGCAGCGCGTTGTTGGCCTTGTACCCGGCGGCGAAGCGGCGCGTGTTGTCCAGCAGCGTATCGCGCGACCGGTTGATGCCCACCAGAAGATCCAGATCGACGCGGTTGACATGGTGCACCGGCTCAAGCCGGTCGGGCGCGACATGCCAGACAAAGGCGGGGGCGGCCGAGAAATCGGGCGCGGCCAGCGGCGCCGGGGCCATGCGCTCCAAGGCGTCGGCGATGCGGTTCAGGGCTTGGTCGTCCATGGGTCCTCCGAAGTCTTGCGGCCGATTTCAACCACGTTCACGGGCCGCCAACAAGACCCGGATGAAGAAAGGGCGCACCCGCCAAGGCACGCCCTTCCCCATTTACTGCTCGGGTTTATTTGCCGTCTTCTGCGTCAAACTCATCCATCATCGCATCATCGGCGGCTTCTTCATCGTCATAGTAGCCTTCGGCCCGCAGCTGTTCTTCACGCTTCCGCTCGACCCGGGCCACCAGGAAAATCGAAATCTCGTACAGGCCATAGACCACGACGAACAGGATGATCTGGGTGATCACGTCCGGCGGGGTCACGATGGCGGCCAGAACCAGAATGCCCACCACGGCATATTTGCGCACCGCGCCCAAACCTTCGGCGCTGACCAGCCCGGCCTTGCCCATCAGGGTCAACAGAACCGGCAGCTGGAAACACAGACCAAAGGCCACGATGAACTTGATCGTCAGGTTCAGATATTCCTGCGCCGAGCCCTGGAAAACCACGCTCAGCGGCGCAGCTCCTTCGGCCACGGCCTCGCCCTCGGCCCCGAATTGCTGGAACCCAAGGAAGAAGTCATAGGCCAGCGGCGTGACCACGTAGAAGGCGAAGCTGGCGCCCAGCAGGAACATGAAAGGTGAGGCCACGAGGAACGGCAGAAAGGCGTTCTTTTCCGATTTGTAGAGCCCCGGCGCAACGAACCGCCACATCTGCAACCCGATATACGGAAAGGCCAGAATGAACCCGCCCAAGAGCGAGACCTTGATCGCCACGAAGAAGCCCTCCTGCGGCGAGATGAAGATCAGGTCACAGTCCTGTCCGCGCTGGGACAGAACATCGCACAGGGGCTGGGTCAGAAAGTTGAAGATCGGCGTCGCCACCGAAAAGCAGATGATCATGCCGATCAGAAAGGCCACGACGCTGTGGATCAGACGCGTGCGCAGCTCGGCCAGATGCTCGATCAGGGGGGCCGAGGTATCCTCGATCTCGTCGGTCTTGCTCATGTCTTGCCTTCGGTTTTCAGCGCGGCTTCGGCCTCTTCGGCCTTGGCCAGGGCCTCGGCGGCTTCCTTCGCCTTGCGCTCGGCGGCGGCGCGGGCGGTGGCGGCCTGGATCTTCTTGGCCTGCTCGGCGCGCTCAGCGGCCAGTTTGCCGGTTTCGCTGTCGGGGTCGAACTTGGTCGGGTCCATGCTCTTGGCCATGTCCTGGGCCGCCTGCTTGACGCCGTCCATCGCACTGCCCACCGGGTTGGTGGCCGCGTCCAGACCTTTCTTGATGTCGTTCACGCCCGCCTGGTCGGCCGCCTCGTTCATGGCGCTGGAAAACTCGCGCGCCATGCCACGGGCCTTGCCGATGAACCGCCCGACATTGCGGAACAGCACCGGCAGGTCCTTGGGCCCCACGACGATCAGGGCAACGATGCCGATGACCAGCAGCTCGGTCCAGCCCAGGTCAAACATGGGCGATCAGACCTTGTCCTTGTCGGTCTCGGGCGTGACATCCTTGGCCAGCTCGGACGCGTCCTGTTCGATCTCTTCGCTGCCTTCCTTGACGCCCTTCTTGAATGCGGTGATGCCCTTGCCCACTTCACCCATCAACGAGCTGATCTTGCCGCGGCCGAACAGCACCAGCACCACGACGGCGATCAGCAGCAGGCCGGGAAGGCCGATATTGTTGAGCATGTCTCTTCTCCTTCTACGTCGGCGCGCCGCGCCGGGAATGTGATCTGGAAGCCTGTCTACGCCCACCGGACCGCCGAAAAAAGTGACGCAAGTCAAATCCGCGTTCAAATCCGGGCCGCTCGGGCGCTTTTTGCGGGCTGGCAATTTCCAACTGACAGGTTTATGTCAGTTGTAGGCGACTAGGAACAGGGCATCGAAACCTGGTCAACGGAGACTCACATGACCCATGTTGCTGAAATCGTCACCTTCACCCTCGCCGATGGCACCACGCCGGAAGAGTTCGTCAGGCTCAGCCAGACGACCGAAGCCTTCGTGCGCGCGGCCCCGGGTTTTGCACACCGACAGCTGAGCCAGGGCGAGGATGGCCGCTGGACCGATTATGTCATCTGGACCGACATGAAGGCCGCGCAGGACGCCGCCGCGCAGTTCCCGCAGCAGGATTTTGCCGCCGGTCTGATGGCGGCCATCGATCCCGCCAGCATCCAGATGCGCCACGAGAAAGTGCTATGGAACATGACCGCCTGATCGCGGTCCGGTCGGCGTGTCATGCGCCGTACTGACCGCCTGTTCGACATCATCCAGATCCTGCGCGACGGCAAACTGCACCGCGCGCAGGACATCGCGGACCGGCTCGAGGTTTCGGTCCGCACCATCTATCGCGACATGGACACGCTGATGGCGTCGGGCGTTCCGGTCGAGGGCGAACGCGGCGTGGGCTACATGGTGCGCGAGCAGATCACCCTGCCCCCGCTGAACCTCAGCCCGGCCGAGCTTGAGGCGCTGAACCTCGGGATGGCCATCGTGGCCGAGGCCGCCGACCCCGACCTGAAGGCCGCCGCCGAGTCGCTGGCCGCCAAGATCGACGCGGTACTGCCCACCCAGGTGGTGGCCGAGGCGGATGCCTGGAAATTCGCCGTCTACCCCTTTGCCGATGCCGCCCGCGGGCTGGCGCATATGGCGCCGATCCGGGCGGCCATCAAATCGCGCCAGAAACTGCGGCTGACCTACCGGCGCATCGACGGAACCCTGACCGAACGCACGATCCGCCCCCTGCACATGGAATACTGGGGCCGGGTCTGGACCCTGACCGCCTGGTGCGAACTGCGCGACGCCTTCCGCGTGTTCCGCATCGACCTGATCGAAAGCGTCACGCCCCTGCCCGAGATCTTTGCCGACGAGCCCGGAAAGCGGCTGGCCGATTACGACCCGACCGCCTGAGACCCGTCAGCCCTGAAAGATCGCGCGGAGTTTTCAGCGCAGATAGGTTTCCGGATCGACCGACTCGAAGCCTTCGCGCACCTCGAAATGCACATAGGCGTTCTCGCCCCCGCGCAGCTTGGCAATGCTCTGGCCGCGCTTGACTCGGTCGCCTTTCTTGACCGAGATCCCCTCGACATTCGCATAGACCGTCAGCAGATCGTTGCTGTGTTTGACCACGATGATCGGGATCTGGTCGGCATCGGCCGTGATCGCGGCCACGGTTCCGGCCTCGGCCGCCTTGACCGGTGTGCCGGGGCTGCCGGCGATGTCGATCCCCTCGTTCTTGCCCTTGGCATAGGGCCGGATGATCTTGCCGGTGACCGGCATCGCCAGGGCCGAAGCGCTGGTCTGGGTCGGCGCCTCGGCGGTCACGTCCGGCGCCGGGGCCGGCGGTGCGATCTTTTCATCCGGCAGGGGCTGGGTGGCACTGGGCGGCGTGGGCGTCGGCGACCCCTGCCCCGGCTCGGTCACCGCCGTTGCCGCGGGCGCCGCCGCCTGGCGCGGCGCACTCTGGTCCTTGACCGGAATCAGCAGGTACTGCCCCTCGCGCACGGCGAAATCGGGGCCCAGCCCGTTCCATTCGGCCAGCGCATCCACCGGCACCTGGTACAGGCGGGAAATGGTATAGGCCGTCTCGCCGCGCTTGACCTTGTGGCGGATCGGCTCGTCCGTCGAGGTGACCGGCGCAGGTTTGGCCGGTTCCAGCGTCGAGACCCGCACGTCACCGGTGTCCGGTGCCTGATCGATGGCCGTCGTGGCGATCGAGGCGATATCGACATTGCCTGCCCCGGCCCCGACCGACCGGGGCAAGGCCAGAACCTCGCCCTCGCGCAGTTGGTCGCTGGGCAGCAATCCGTTGAACCGGGCCAGTTCGGCCTCGGGCAGGCCGACGCGCGCCGCGACCGCGCCGACCGTATCGCCCCGCCGGGCCACCGCCACCTGATAGGTGGGATAGGTGATCACCCCGCGCGCATCCGGCGTCGGACGGTCTGCTGTGGCCGACAAGGCGGCCGCGGTGGTCGAAAACCCGCCGACCTGGCCCCGCAGATCGTAATCCAGCGGCCCCTCGCACCCGGCAAGCACCGCGACCGTGGCCAGCGCCGACGCGCCGCGACCCAAGACTGACCTGGAAACTGCTCTCATGTCTCTGTCCTCAACACCTGCCCCTGTTTGCCGGGGTTCTGGCGCCCTTTTTTTGCTACGGCTTCTACGCTTCGTCGCGGCCCAGCCCTTCCAACAAGGGCACGAACCGGACGGGCAACAATTCGTCATAGTCGAAGCCGGATTCGGTTCTGGTGACCCGGATCAGGGTCTGCACCGCATCCGACTGCCCCACGGGCAACACCATGATACCGCCGATTTTCAACTGCGCCAAGAGCGGCCCGGGCGGGTCCTCGGCGGCGGCGGTCACGATGATCCGGTCAAAGGGGGCCTGTTCGGGCAATCCAAAGGATCCGTCCGAATGCATCGCGGTGATGTTGGTCAACCCCAACTCGCGAAACAGCTCTCCGGTTTCGCGCACCAGGCGCTTGTGGCGCTCGACCGTGTAGACCCGGCGCGCCAGCTTGGCCAGAACCGCCGCCTGATAGCCCGACCCGGTGCCCACCTCGAGCACCTTGTCGCGCGGCGAGACCTGCAGCGCCTGCGTCATCAACCCCACGACCGAAGGCTGGCTGATCGTCTGACCGCAGGCAATCGGCAGCGGCGTATCTTCATAGGCCCGTTCGGCGAACAGGCCGCGCACGAACCTGCCGCGGTCGATCTGCTCCATCGCGTCCAGTACGCGCGCATCCGTGACCCCGCGCGAGCGCAGGGCAAACAGGAACTGCATCTTGGTTTCCGGGTCCGGTCCAGTCATTCGATCGTCTTCAAAGCGTCAAGCGCGTCATGCGCCGTCAGGTCGGCCCGCATCGGCGTGACCGAGATGTAACCTTCGAGATTGGCCGCCGCGTCGGTTCCGGGCGCGGTGGGGTTGTGCTGATAACCGCCCTTGATCCACAGGAACCGCCGCCCCGAGGGCGAGGTGTGCGGCTCGACCGAGAAATGCGTGTCGCGCCGAAAGCCCTGGCGCACCACGCGGGTGCCCAGCACCTCGTCGGCAGGAACGGGCGGGAAATTCACGTTGTAGAACAGGCGGTAGTCGACCTGCTCGGGCGGTGTCGCCGCAAGGATGCGCCGCACCAGATCGGCGCCGTGGCGCGCCGCGGCCTGGAATGGATCCTCGAGCCCCAGATTGCGCGGCCCGAAATACTGCGACAGGGCAATTGCGGGTATGCCCTGCAGGGCGGCCTCCATCGCGCCGCCGATGGTGCCGGAATACAACGTGTTCTCGGCCGAATTGTTGCCCCGGTTCACCCCGGACAGAACCAGATCGGGCCGGGCGTCCTTCATGACCTCGTGCAGCCCGGCCAAAACGCAATCGGCCGGCGACCCTTCGGCCGCGAACCGGCGTTCGCCCAGCTTGGCGATCATCATCGGATGGGTGTAGCTGATGCAATGGCCCACCCCCGATTGCTCGAATGCGGGCGCCACGACCCAGACCTCGCCCTCGGGCCCGGCCAGATCCGCCGCGATCGCCTCGAGCGTCATCAGCCCCGGCGCGTTGATCCCGTCATCATTCGTCAGAAGTATGCGCATCTGCCTGCTGTGCCCCCGCGTTTGGCCCTTGATAGACGCAGCCACCGAATGCGGCAAGCGACGCCCCGGCCCTTTCTGCGGCATTCGCGCACCACTTGCGGGTAAATCGACGGCGCAGGGCGGTCAGGCCGGAAAAACGAAACACTTGTCGCGGCGGATGGTCAGCCACATCACCCGGCCCGGATTGGGCACGAACACGTTGGGCACGGTGACCTTCAGGATCGAGCCGTCATAGTCCATGCGAAACTCGATCAGGCTTTCGTTGCCCAGGAACCGCGCCCGCTCGACCACGCCGCGGGCCGGGACGCCGTCGGTGGCGGTGGGCAGCGGCCCCTTGCCGTTGCGGTCGAAATCCAGCCGCACATGCTGCGGGCGGAACACGATCTCGACATCGGTGCCGTCCGGGATGCCCGGCGCCAGGAACTGGCCAAACGGCGTTTCCGCCAGCGCCCCGTTCACCTGTGACCGCAACACGTTGACATCGCTGAAAAACGCTACCGCCGCCTTGTCGACCGGCCGGGTATACACGTTGTAGGGCGCGCCCTGCTGCACAATCCTGCCGCGCCGCATCAACGCGATCTCGTCGGCCATGCGCATCGCCTCTTCGGGCTCGTGCGTGACCAGCAGCACGGCGGCGTCCTCTTCCTTGAGGATGGCGAGCGTCTCGTCGCGGATGCCGTCGCGCAGACGGTTGTCGAGGCCCGAGAACGGCTCGTCCATCAGCATGATCCGGGGACGCGGCGCCAGCGCACGGGCCAGCGCGACCCGCTGTTGCTCGCCCCCCGACAGCTGGTGCGGAAAGCCGTCGACATAGCGCAGCAGGTCCACCTTGCCCAACAGCTCCTCGACGCGGGCGCGTTTCTCGTCCTTCCCGCCCTTCAGGCCGAAGGCCACGTTGTCGGCCACGCTCAGATGCGGGAACAGGGCGAAGTCCTGGAACATCAGCCCGATCTCGCGCCGTTCGGGCGGCACCCGGAACACGGTGTCGCAGATCAGCTTGCCGTCGACATAGATCTCGCCCGCATCCTGCATCTCGACCCCGGCGATCGCCCGCAGAGTCGTGGATTTGCCGCAGCCCGACGGGCCCAGCAGGCAGGTCACCTGCCCCGCCTGAACGGTCAGCGAGACATCATCCACCACCGTGCGCCCGCCGAACCGGCAGACCAGATTGCGGATTTCCAATCGCGGAGGAGCTGTGTTGATTGCCACCGACGGACCCCAATTGCCTTTTCCCGATCAAATTCATCGGGCTTGCGCCGGGATAACAACCGCGCCCATCGGGCGCAAGAGAGGCGCTAGGCCAGCAGTTCAAACGACACGCCCGCGCGGACTTTGCCGTTGACCTGAATCTCAAGCCTGTGCGGCCCCGGCACCAGCCGAAACGTGGTGGCGTCGCCCTTGAGCCTGTGCCGCTTGCTCAGCCGCAGGCGGCCATCTGACAGATTGGCTTGCCTGAGCTTGTGAACCTTGGGTGAGATTTTCCCACCAGGCCGCTGAAAATGCACGATATAGTCGATCAGAACCGGAAGATCTTCGGGGCCGGAAACCGAGACGGAAAACTCCAGAACACCACCGATTCGGGCCTCACCAATCACCGCAACGTCCACCTCCAGCGGTGCGTCGGGATCATAGCCCAGCAGCGCCATCGCCCCGCCATGGCCGGACTTGACCAGCCCGCGCAGGGCATGTGCGGTGATCCACCGCATCTCGCCGGCCTCCTGCGCACCCGAGGCATGCCACGTCGTCAGGCGGTCCAGCGCCAGGTCAGGGTCTTTCTTTGTGATGTCGTTGAGATGGTTCGCCACCGACCTGGTGACATAGCGCGTCGGATCCGAGTGCAATCGATCCAGCAGCGGCAGCGGGTCCGACAGGTCCAGCCCGACCGCCTGCCCCCAAGGCAGCCGTGGGCGCGTGCCTTCCGAGACCAGCCGCCGGACGTGATAGCTGGAATGCCCGCACCAGTCCTGCATCCGGTCCAGCACCAGATCGGGATGGCTGTTCAGAAACGGTCGGATCGCCCATTCCATCGAAAACCGCTGGGTCAGCTCTGCAAGGGCATCCAGCGCCATTTCGGGATGGTCCGCGCCGACCTGCGCCACCCACTCGCCCAGCGGGGCAAAGATGAAGTCGCCGAAATCATTATCACTCAGGGATGGGTCCAGAGGCGGTGGCAGGGCGCGCAGGATCACCGGGGCCACGTCGGGCAGCGCGCCGGGAAAGGCCGTCTGCAAACAATCGGCAATCCACGCGATCCGCTGCTTCAGCTCCAACTCCGGCAGGCGCGACATGACCCGCGCCTCGAACGCGTCGCCGTCAAAACCGGCGTCGGCCTGCGTGAACAGGCCGGCCAGGTAACGGGTCTTTTCCGCGTTGAACAGTTGATCCTTCAGCGAAAACCCCTGCGCCACGGTCACATCGTCAGGTTGGTCGCGCCGCCATCCAGCAGGATGTTCTGCCCCACGATGAACCCTGCATGTTGCGAGCACAGAAACGCGCAGGTCGCGCCGAATTCCTGCCGCGTGCCATAACGCCGCGCCGGGATCGTGGCCGCGCGCTCGGCCCGTGCCTCGTCCAGCGAGATGCCCTTCTGCGCCGAAACCCCGGCATCCAGCGAGTCCGCCCGGTCGGTGGCGTGAATGCCGGGCAACAGGTTGTTGATGGTCACGCCATAGGGGGCCACCTGCCGCGCGGTTCCGGCGACATAGCCGGTCAGCCCGGTGCGCGCCGCGTTCGACAGACCCAGCACCGCAATGGGCGCCCGCACGGATTGCGAGGTGATGTTGACCACCCGGCCCCAACCCTTGTCCATCATCGACGGCAACAGCGCCTTCATGAAGGCGATCGGCGTCAGCATGTTGGCATCCAGCGCCTTGATGAAATCCTCGCGATCCCATTCGGACCACAGGCCCGGCGGCGGGCCACCGGCGTTTGTCACAAGGATATCAACGCCCTGCGCGGCCTCGATCACCTGCGCCTGGCCGTCAGGCGTGGTCACATCGCAGGCCACGGTCTGCACCTCGACGCCATGTTCGGCGCGCAACCGGTCGGCCTGCGCCACCAGCGCATCGGAACCACGCGCGTTCATCACCAGATCGACGCCCTCGGCGGCCAGCGCCTCGGCGCAGCCCAGCCCCAGGCCCTTGCTGCTGGCACAGACCAGCGCGCGTTTTCCTTTGATTCCCAGATCCATCTGATCCCCCCTGTCTGTTGTTGCCCGCATGTCTAGCACCGGCCAGACAGGGAAGACCAGATTGGCAGCGGCAAATCAGTAGAAGAACTCCTCGCGCACGATCTTGCCATCGGCCACGTGATAGACGCCGACCTCTTTCATATCAAAGGTTTCGCCGCTGTCCTTCACCTTTCCCTGAACCTCGAAGATTACGGCGAAGCGGTCTTCGCCATGCAGGAACGGATCGCTGACCGACGCGCCGGACACCTCGTGCGCGCCTTCCCACCAGTCATGCTTGCCGCGAATGCCCTCGATCCCGTGGGTCTCGCGGCCCATGCCCTGCATGTCCATTGCCTCGACCGAGACCGCGTCGGGCGCATACAGCTTTTCCAAATTCTCCTTGGCGCGGTCCTCGCGGCAGCCGGCCACCAGTTCCTGGGCGATTTCCTTCAAATTCATTGGTCCACTCCACTATTTGTTCACTATATGTTCTGTGTGACACACCCACCCGGTTCGAACCACCCCCTTTGTCTTGCCTCGGCAGGATTCCCCGCCTATGCGCGCGGTCATGCTTGATACCGCCTCGAACCAGCCCACCCTGCCGCCCGAGATCGCACGGCGCCGGACCTTTGCCATCATCTCGCACCCGGATGCGGGCAAGACGACCCTGACCGAAAAGTTCCTTCTGTATGGCGGCGCCATCCAGATGGCCGGACAGGTGCGCGCCAAGGGCGAGGCACGGCGCACGCGGTCGGACTTCATGCAGATGGAAAAGGACCGGGGCATTTCGGTCTCGGCCTCGGCCATGTCGTTTGACTATGGCCCCTACCGGTTCAACCTGGTCGATACGCCTGGCCACTCGGACTTTTCCGAAGACACCTATCGCACGCTGACGGCCGTTGACGCGGCGGTCATGGTGATCGACGGGGCCAAGGGCGTGGAAAGCCAGACGCAGAAGCTGTTCGAGGTCTGCCGCCTGCGCGATCTGCCCATCCTGACCTTCTGCAACAAGATGGACCGCGAAAGCCGCGACACGTTCGAGATCATCGACGAGATCCAGGAGATGCTGGCCATCGACGTGACCCCGGCCAGCTGGCCCATCGGCATGGGGCGCGATTTCATCGGCTGTTATGACATGCTGCGCGACCGGCTGGAGCTGATGGACCGCGCCGACCGCAACAAGGTGGCAGAAAGCATCGAGATCAACGGGCTGGACGACCCAAAACTGGCCGAGCACGTGCCCGCGCACCTGCTGGACAAGCTGCTGGAAGAGGTCGAGATGGCGCGCGAACTGCTGCCCGCGCTGGACCCGCAGGCGGTTCTGGAAGGCCACATGACCCCGATCTGGTTCGGATCGGCCATCAACTCTTTCGGTGTCAAGGAACTGATGGAAGGCATCGGCGCCTACGGACCGCAGCCGCAGGTGCAATCGGCCGAACCGCGCCAGATTTCGCCCGACGAGAAAAAGGTGGCGGGCTTTGTCTTCAAGGTGCAGGCCAACATGGACCCCAAGCACCGCGACCGGGTGGCCTTTGTCCGCATGGCCTCGGGCCATTTCAAGCGCGGCATGAAGCTGACCCATGTGCGCACCAAGAAACCGATGGCGGTGTCGAACCCGGTGCTGTTCCTCGCATCCGACCGCGAACTGGCCGAAGAGGCCTGGGCCGGCGACATCATTGGCATCCCCAACCACGGCCAGCTGCGCATCGGCGACACCCTGACCGAGGGCGAGGCGATCCGCGTGACAGGCATCCCGTCCTTCGCGCCGGAACTGCTGCAGGGCGTGCGCGCGGGCGACCCGATGAAGGCCAAGCACCTGGAAAAGGCGCTGATGCAGTTTGCCGAAGAAGGTGCCGCAAAGGTGTTCAAGCCCTCGATCGGCTCGGGCTTCATCGTGGGGGTCGTGGGCGCGCTGCAATTCGAAGTGCTGGCCAGCCGGATCGAGTTGGAATACGGCCTGCCGGTGCGGTTCGAGGCCTCGCAATTCACCAGTGCGCGCTGGGTGTCGGGCGACAAGGCCGAGATCGACAGGTTCGTCAATGCAAACAAGCAGCACATCGCCCATGACCACGACGGCGACATCGTCTATCTGACCCGGCTTCAGTGGGACATCGACCGCGTGGTGCGCGACTATCCCAAACTGTCCTTGACCGCGACCAAGGAGATGATGACGTAATAACAACGGGTTTGTGATCCGGTTCGGACCGGATTGGGCGGTATGCTGCCGTCGGACACAGCGCGGAGGATGCGGCATGAACAGGCTTCTGGGCACGGTTGGGCGGGCACTGTCGCGGTTCATCGAAAAGCCGCTGAAAGGGTATCAGAGCTTTTCGACCACCACGCCCGAGCGCCTGCGCCGCACCCTGCGGCCCTGCGACGTGCTGCTGGTCGAGGGCAACAGCCGGGTCGCCTCGGCGATCAAGTATCTCACCAACTCGACCTGGTCGCATGTGGCCTTCTACGCCGGGGGCGACGACCCCGACACCCAGATGATCGAGGCCGACCTGCAGGAGGGCGTGCGCGCGGTTCCGGTTTCGCATTTCGCCCATCTCAACACCCGCATCTGCCGCCCCATCGGCCTGACCCCGGAAGACGAGGCGCAGATCATCGCCTTCATGCGCGGCAGCATCGGCAAGACCTATGACCTGAAGAACATCTTCGACCTGCTGCGGTATCTGCTGCCGAATCCGCCGGTTCCGGCCCGTTTTCGCCGCAAGATGCTGGAACTGGGCTCGGGCGACCCGACCCGCGCCATCTGCTCGACCCTGATCGCCGAAGCGTTCCAGAGCGTGCGCTATCCGATCCTGCCGGTCCTGACCGAGGACTGCGACGCGGGACAGGTCCGCGAGATCCTCAGCATCCGGCACCATTCGCTGTTCGCCCCGCGCGACTTTGACCTGTCGCCCTATTTCCGCATCGTGAAACCGACGATCGAATACGGGTTCGACTATCGCACCCTGACCTGGTCGGACCGGCCGCCCGGGCCGGATGCCCTGCCATCCGAACCTGACCGCAGCGCCGCGACATGACACCCCGAGGGCCGCAGCGCCACGCCGGGGAATCGTGTCGATGGAGCGTGGGACATGGCCTGCACATGCGGTTGCCTCCAGGCACGAAACCGCAGAAACACTTGTCAGGAAGTTGCTGAATTGTCGCGTCAAAAGCGCAATCACAGATGACGGCCGCACATGACGGCGACTTCATTTGACCCTGCCACACCTTTTTGTTATGTCCGCAACCAAGCCGAAACGCGCATGGTGCGCATGGCCATCCGGGCCCGGCATTTTTCATACGCGCGGGCCAGGTCAGTGTCCGCATGAACCGGACATACATGACGAAATTCACCGATCTGAACCTGAACCCCAAGGTCCTCAAAGCTATTGAGGAAGCCGGCTACGAAACCCCGACCCCGATCCAGGAAGGCGCCATCCCACCGGCGCTGGAAGGGCGAGACGTTCTGGGCATCGCCCAGACCGGCACCGGCAAGACCGCCAGCTTTACCCTGCCGATGATCACCCTGCTGGCGCGCGGTCGCGCCCGGGCGCGGATGCCGCGGTCGCTGGTGCTGTGCCCGACGCGGGAACTGGCGGCGCAGGTGGCCGAAAACTTCGACACCTACACCAAGCATCTGAAGCTGACCAAGGCGCTGCTGATCGGCGGCGTCAGCTTCAAGGAACAAGAGGCCCTGATCGACCGCGGCGTGGACGTTCTGATCGCCACGCCCGGCCGTCTGCTGGACCATTTCGAACGTGGCAAGCTGCTGCTGACCGGCGTGCAGATCATGGTCGTGGACGAGGCCGACCGGATGCTGGACATGGGGTTCATTCCCGATATCGAACGCATCTTCTCGCTGACGCCCTTTACCCGGCAGACGCTGTTTTTCTCGGCCACCATGGCGCCCGAGATCGAGCGGATCACCGACACGTTCCTGTCCGCCCCGGCCCGGATCGAAGTGGCGCGTCAGGCCACCGCGTCCGAGACCATCGAACAGGGGGTCGTGATGGTCAAAGGCCGCCGCCGTGACCGCGAGGGCAGCACCAAGCGCAAGGTCCTGCGGGCACTGATCGATGCCGAAGGTGACAAATGCACCAACGCCATCATCTTCTGCAACCGCAAGACCGATGTGGACATCACCGCGAAATCGCTCAAGAAATACGGCTACAACGCCGCGCCGATCCACGGCGATCTGGACCAGTCGCAGCGGATGAAGACGCTGGACGGGTTCCGCGACGGCTCGGTACGTTTGCTGGTGGCGTCTGACGTCGCCGCGCGCGGGCTCGACATTCCGTCGGTCAGCCATGTGTTCAACTTCGACGTGCCCAGCCACCCCGAGGACTATGTGCACCGCATCGGCCGCACCGGCCGCGCCGGGCGCGAAGGCAAGGCGATCACGATCTGCTCGGCCCGCGATGAAAAGGCGCTGGATGCGATCGAGAAGCTGATCCAGAAGGAAATCCCGCGTCTGGACAACCCGGTTCAGGCCGAACCGGCCGAGGCCGAGGACAAAAAGCCCGAAAAGAAATCGCGCGCCTCGACCCGCAAGGACGAGGGCAAGAAGGACAAGCCCGCCAAGGACGCCGCGTCGACCGACAAACCTGCCAAGGAAAAACGTGGCAGGGGCCGTGGACGCCGCGACGAGGGCGGTCCGGCCGTCGTCGGCATGGGCGATCACCTGCCCAGCTTCATCGCACTCAGCTTTGACGAACGCCGCGCGGGCTGACCCGCCGGCACAGTAAAAGATCAGAAGGCGCACGGTCCTCTGCGCGCCTTTTTTGCGTCTTAGATCGCGGCGACAAGGATCAGGATCGACAGCCCCAGCAGGACCATCCCCGCAATCTCGCGCCGTGTCACCGTCTCGCGGAAGACCAGGACCGAGGCCATGAGGCTGAAAATCAGCTCAACCTGCCCCAGCGCCTTGACGTAGGCCGCGTTCTGCAGGCTGAAGGCCCAGAACCAGCAGAACGACCCGCCCAGACTGGTCAGCCCGACGAAGATACCGGTGCGCCGCGTGTCCCACACCGCGCGCAGCTCGGCCCGGTCACGCCAAACCAGCCACAGCGCCATCGACAGGAACTGGATCGAGACCACGACCGCCAGCGTCACCAGCGCCCGGAACCAGGCCTCGCCATCGCCCAGTTGCAGTGACGCGCCACGGTAACTGACCGCGGAAAAGGCGAACAAGACGCCCGATCCCAGCCCCAGTTGCGAGGCGCGGTTGGTCAGGTGACGCCACCACGCCCCACTGCCGCCCGGCGTCTTCGACAACAGCAGGACCGCCAGCAGCCCCAGCAGGATGGCCGCGAACGCACCGGTTGAAACCCGGTCGCCCAGCACGACGAAGCCGACGATTGCGGTCTGGATCACCTCGGTTTTCTTGAAGGTGATGCCGACGGCAAAGTTGCGCTGCTTGAACAGCGCCACGACGCAGATCGTGGCAAGGATCTGGGACAGCCCACCGATGGCAGCATAGAGCCAGAACAGAGGCGGCAGCGTCGGCAGCGGCAGACCGCTGAGACGCATCGCCCCCACCAACCCCAACAAAACCAGAGGCACCGAGTAGGCAAAGCGCGCAAAGGTCGCGCCGGTCGCCGACAGCTTCACGCTGCTCAGCGATTTCTGCAGCATGAAGCGCACCGTCTGAAAGGTGGCGGCGGCCAAGGTCACGGGAATCCACAAACTCATGGCTTCCCTTCTGTCGTCAAATCAGGGTTTTGGCCAGAGCGGATGCGCCACCGGATCCTTGGCGCGCCAGAAATACTGCCGGAAGACCTGCCCGTACGAGCGATAGACATAGGCCTCGTTGCACGCCAAATAGCGTTCTTTCCCACGGCGGTAGAGCGCGGGCAACCGATACCATGGCGCCGCCGGGTTCATGTGATGAACGACGTGCAGGTTGTTGTTCAGAAACAGAAACGCAAGCGGTCCGCGGTCTTCGACGATCACCGTGCGGGCGCGCGACTTTTCATGCGCGCGGTGTTCCAGAAAGGTGCGGATCTTGACCAGCGCCAGTCCCAGATAAGCCGAAGGGAAAAAGGCCCAGACCGGCATCGCTGATTGCGCCACGATCCACAGAACCACCGCCACGCCCGGCAGATGCAAGGCCCAGGCCAGCCAAATGTCACGTTCCCCACGCACTGCGCCGCGCCAGTCGTCGCGCAGAAAGGCCAGCTGGCCGATGATCGGACCCAACACCATGCGCCCCAACAGCGTGTTGTTCGCCTGATAGACCCACCGCTGCCACCGCGGCAGCCTGACCCAGACCGCCGGGTCCAGATAGTTGGACTCCGGATCGTCATAGGGGTCGGTCAGGTTGGCATCCTGATGGTGCGCCAGATGCAGATCGCGGAAGCGGTTGTAGGGGATGAACAGGGTCAGCGGCAGCGCCATCAGCGCTTCGTTCAGCCACTTAGCGCGGAACGGGTGGCCGTGCAGCGCTTCATGCGTCAGCGAAGAATGCAGCGCCGCGACGACACCCATCATCGGCACCGCCAGCCACAGCGACCACGCCGCAACGCCGAAAATCGCAATCAGCCAAAGGGCATAGCAGGCTACGATCAGGGCAAAGGTCGGCCATTCGGGGGATTTGGGGGTGGTCGCCTCAGCCATGCCGCCCCCAGGAAATTCCGGCCCAGATGCGTTCGTAAATCACGTAGAGCGTCAGCCCGATGGCCGTGTTCACCACCGCCAATACGCCTCCGACGGCGGCCGAGCCGGTGGCGATCAGCCCCACAACGGTCATGACCGCAAGGCCCATCGCATTCCAAATGATTGCCTTCACGACAGATCTTCGCCGCGTTTCCATTCCGGTCCCCAGTCTTTTTTGCTTTTCAAACAAGCGTTACCTGCCGCCGGCCTTGTCGAGAATTCCGAATATGATTAACAAATCTCAGCGACCGTGATATTTATCATCACATGCAGGAAAATTTCGACAAACGAGACCGCGCCGCGCAGTTCCGCCTGCGCCTGGCCCGCGCGATGGACCAGCGGAAGATGAGCCAAAGCGCACTGGCGCGCACCATCGGGGTCGATCGCTCGACCGTGTCCCAGTTGCTGACCGATACGGGCGCACGCCTGCCCAATGCCCATGTGGTGGGCAGCTGCGCCTCGGCTCTGGGGGTGTCGGCGGATTGGCTGCTCAGCCTCTCGGACCGACCCGAGAGCGCGGCCGAGCTGCTGGCCAGTTCGCTGACCATGACCGAGGCCCCCCGCGCGCTGGTCGACGAACGCATCTTTGAATGGCACCAGCAGGCCGCGGGCTACAAAATCCGCTATGTTCCGGCCACGCTGCCCGACATGCTGAAAACCCGCGCCGTGCTGGAATGGGAATACGCGCCGCATCTGGGCCGAACCGCCGACCAGGCCATCGGCGCCTCCGAGGACCGACTGACCTGGATGCGCGGCGCCCAGTCTGACTACGAAATCGCCATGCCGCTGTACGAGATTCACAGCTTTGCCCATGGCACTGGCTATTATGACGGGCTGCCCCTGCAGGTGCGGCTGGACCAGATCGACCACATGCTGGAGCTGTGCGAACAGCTGTATCCGCGCATGCGCATCTACCTGTTCGATGCCAAGCGGCTCTATTCCGCGCCGGTCACCATCTTTGGTCCGCTGCTCTGCGTGTTCTATGCCGGCAGCCATTACATGGCCTTTCGCGATCGGGACCGGATCGAGGTTTTTACGCGCCATTTCGATAGCTTGGTCCGCGAAGCTGATCTGACCGCCCGGCATTTTCCGACCCACCTGCGCCAACTGCGCGCGGCCATTTCGGCAGGGTGACGCCAGTCCACGGGTGCAATTTCCCGACCGATCGCCTATATTGAGGTGCGCGAAAATCCGAACGATCCGACCCAAAGGAGGATATCAGGAATGGACGCTCTCAAAACTGCTCAATACGCGCGCGCGCTCTACTCGGCGCATGGCGACAAGGCCGAGGCGGAAGCTGCCCAGAAAGCCCGCGAATTCGAAGCCGCCGGAAACGTGGAAGAGGCACAGAACTGGCAGGCCGTTCGCGCCTCGATCCGCCAGATGCGCGGCCCCAACCAAGGCTAAAGCTTTGGGTCGGGGTTCACGGTGTGCCCATCGACGGCGATGACCTGCCCCGACACCAGCCGCGCCGCATCCGAGGCCAGGAACACCGCCATGGCGGCAATGTCATGCGCTTCGACGAAGCGGCCCATCGAAGTACCCGCCGCATAGCCCCGATAGACCTGGTCGCGGGTCATGCCCTTGGCGGCCGCTTCTCGTTGCAGCACGCCCTCCATCCGCGGGCCCTCCACCGCGCCGGGGCAGATGACGTTGCAGCGCACGCCGTGCGGCCCCAGCTCCATCGCCAGGGTCTTGCCCAGCCCGATCACCGCCCACTTCGCCGCCGCATAGGGCGCACGGTTGGGATAGCCGTATTGCCCGGCGGTCGAGGATGTGATCAACACCACGCCGCGCCCCTGCCGTTTGAGCATCGGGGCCGCGTATTTCGCGCACAGAAACGCCCCATCCAGATTGACGGAAATACATTTCTGCCAATCGCTTAGCGCCACATCTTCGACCAATGCGGTCGGCCCTGCGACACCCGCATTTGCGCACAGAACATCCAAACCGGCCCACTGCGCCGTGATCTCGTCGAACAGGGCTGCGACGGCGGCCTCATCAGATACATCGACCTGCGATCGCCCCCAGTGATCCGGGCAGGCCCGTGACGCCTCGGCGTCCACATCCGCCACCCAGACCTGCGCGCCGGCGGCGTCGAATGCCTCGGCCATCGCGCGCCCCACGCCCGAGGCCCCGGCGGTGATCAGAACCCGCCCCGTCATGCCGGTTTGCGGATGGCCGCCCCTGCGCCCTCGGGATAGGGCAACCCGGCCTGCGCTTCGGCGATGCGAGACATCGCGGCTTCGATCTGCGGCGACGGCGCACAGGGCCGACGGGTTTCAAGGCTGACATGCAGCAGAAAGCTCTCACCCGTGGCCAGCAGTCTGTCGCCCTTGTACATGCTGTGGAACAGGTGCAGCTTCTTGCCCTGCCCCAACAGCATCTGCGTGCGCACCTCGATTTTCGCCCCTGCATGGGCCTCGTCCAGATACCGGATGTGATTTTCAGCCGTGAAATAGCTGCCGCCCGACGCGATGTAGTCGGCATCGCAGCCGATGATCTCCATGAAACGGTCGGTCGCTGCGGCAAAGGCCTCGAGATACCGCGCCTCGTTCATGTGGCCGTTGTAGTCGGTCCAGTCCAGCGGCACCGCGCGGGCCAGCGTCAGGATCGGCTGGCTCAGATCCGCCTGATCCAGCGTCGGCAGGGCACCCGGCTTCAGCAGCGCGTCATGCTGGTTCAGCACCGCCCCCGCGCCCCAGTTGCGCGCCTTCAAGGCCCGCATCATGCCCACCAGATTGTTGTCGCGAATCCGCTCCAACTCGCGGATCGAGTGCATCCCCGACTGCGCGTCCGACTGCTCGGCGATCATGTCGACCAAATCGTCGGTGAACTCGGGCACATCCATCAGCTTGGTCCAGGGCCATTTCAGCGCCGGGCCGAACTGGGCCATGAAATGCCGCATCCCAGCCTCGCCCCCGGCCACGCGATAGGTCTCGAACAGGCCCATCTGCGCCCAGCGGATGCCAAAGCCCATGCGGATTGCCTCGTCCACTTCCTCGGTCGTGGCTACGCCGTCCTTGACCAGCCACAGCGCCTCGCGCCAGACGGCCTCGAGGAACCGGTCGGCGATATGCGCGTCGATCTCCATGCGGACCTGCAGCGGGAAAAAACCGACCGAGCGCAACACATCCTTGGCCTGCGCGACCAGTTCGGGCGGATTGGCGGCCGAAGGCACCAGCTCGACCAGCGGCAGAAGGTAGACTGGGTTGAACGGGTGCGTCACCACGATCTGTTCGGGCCGCAGCGCACCTTCCTGCAGTTCGGAGGGTTTGAACCCGCTGGTCGACGACCCGATGATCGCCCCCGGATCACAGGCCTCCTGCAACCCCTTGTAAACCGTCAGCTTCAGATCCAGCCGCTCGGGCACGCTCTCCTGTATCCACGTTGCCCCCTGCACCGCGTCGGCCATGTCGGCATGAAAGCTCAACGCGCCTTCGGGCGGCAGGGGCACATCGCTTAGCCCGGGCAGCGACCGCCGCGCGTTGTCCAGGACCTCGCCGATCTTTCGCTCGGCCTCGGGGTCCGGGTCGAACACCCGCACGTCCCAGCCATTCAGCAGAAACCGCGCGGCCCATCCGCCGCCGATCACGCCGCCACCGATGATCGCTGCCGTCTTCATCTTCTCTCCTTCGCCCCGAACGTCCGCGCCGCACCGGGGGCCATCGTTGTTCGACAGATTTTGCGAGGGTCGCCCTGCCGTCAGGACGCCACAGGCGCCCGTTTGACCAATCCCAACTTCTCGCGCACCTCGGCCGGGCCGATCACCCGCGCGCCCATGTTCTCGATGATCGTTCCGGCGCGCTCGACCAGTTGCCAGTTTTCGGCCAGTACCCCCTTGTCCAGCCACAGGTTGTCCTCGAGCCCCACGCGCACGTTGCCGCCGGCCAAAACCGAGGCCGCCACATAGGCCATCTGATGCCGCCCCAGCGAGAACGCGCTGAAGGGCCAGTCGTCGGGCACGTTGTTCACCATCGCCATGAAGGTGTTCAGATCATCCGGCGCGCCCCACGGCACGCCCATGCACAGTTGCACCAGCGCATTCGGGGCCAGAACGCCCTCTTTCACCAGTTGCTTGGCAAACCACAGATGACCGGTGTCAAAGGCCTCGATCTCGGGCTTCACGCCCAGATCGGTCATCATCCGCCCCATCGCACGCAACGCACCGGGCGTGTTGGTCATCACATAGTCGGCCTCGGCAAAGTTCATGGTGCCGCAATCCAGCGTGCAGATTTCCGGCAGACATTCGGCCACATGGGCAACGCGTTCCGAGGCACCGATCATGTCGGTCCCCTCGGCCACGGGAAACGGGGCTTCGACCCCGCCGAACACGATGTCGCCCCCCATGCCGGCGGTCAGGTTCAGAACCACGTCCACCTCGGCGTCGCGGATGCGGTCCGTCACCTCGCGATACAGGTCCAGACGGCGGCTGGGCGCGCCGGTTTCAGGGTCGCGCACATGGCAATGCACCACCGCCGCCCCGGCCTTGGCCGCCGCGATTGCGCTGTCGGCGATCTGCTTGGGTGAACGCGGCACATGTGGGCTGCGATCCTGCGTCCCGCCCGAGCCGGTCACGGCACAAGTGATGAAGACTTCGCGGTTCAATTCCAAAGGCATGGTGTTATCCCCAGGTTATACCCGGCTTCGCCATGGGTTTTCCCCAGGCTTCTCCCCGGATTCCGATTTGCGTCTGGCCCCGACTCTGGCGCAGCCTTGGCTGGACAACTTGCCAGAATGCGAATCAGACTTGATGAAATCCGCAAAAAACATCCTCCAGCCCGAGCACCGCGCGCTGAAAACCGCCGTTCTGGTGCTGGACGAGTGCAACACGCTCAGCTTCGCCTCGGCGGTGGACCCGATGCGCGCCGCCAACCGGCTGGCCGACCGCCCGGCCTTCGACTGGGACTACGTGACCGCCACGCCCGAGCCGGCGATGCTGACCAGCGCGCTGCAAGTGCCGGGCATCCCGCTGGCGCGTCTCGACCACTGCGACCTGATGATCGTGATCGCGGGGTTCAACCTGGTGCGCCACGCCACCCCCAGCCTTCTGGCCGGGCTGCGCCGCATCGCCAATACCGGTGCCACGATGGCGGGAATCGACGGAGGCCCCTGGCTGCTGGCCGAAGCGGGGCTTCTTGACGGTCACGCCGCCACCACCCACTGGGAAGATCTCGAGACCTTCGCCACCCGTTTCCCCGAAGTCGACGTGCGCCCCGACCGGTACACCGTATCCGGCAACCGCCTGACCTCAGGCGGTGCGATCCCCGCGGTCGAGATGATGCTGCACATCATAGCGGCACGCCACGGCGCCGGCTTCGCGGCCCGTGTCTCAGGCCTGTTCCTCTACGAAGGCGCCCCCGAACCCGGCAAACCGCAAAGCCGCACCGGCGCGCCACACCGCCACAGCGCCCTGACCGCCCGCGCCAACGCGATCATGCAGGCCGCGCTGGACGATCCGCTGCCCCTGGCCGAGATCGCAAAGGCCTTGGGAACCAGCCCGCGCACCCTGCAGCAGCAATTCCGCCTGCGCCTCAACACCACGCCGCAGGACCACTATCTGCAACTGCGCCTGGCCGAGGCCCGCCGTCTGGTCACCGACACCGACATGCCGCTGATGGACGTGGCGCAAGCCACGGGGTTCACGTCACAATCCAGCTTTGCCCGCGCCTTCCGAACCGCGCACGGGCAGTCCGCCCGCGACCTCAGACAGAACCGCACCCAGCCCACCCATCACTGACGGGCGCACACTTCATCTGGCCAAAAATATCCCGGGGGAGTCGCCAAGGGCGACGGGGGCAGCGCCCCCATCCCTCAATACGGCATCGGGTGCGCGCGATGGGCCGCGTTGATCTCGGCCAAGACCTCATCCGACAGCACGACATCCCGCCCTTCCAGGATCCGCTCCAACTGCGCCTGCGTGGTCGCGCCGAAGATGACCGAGGTCATGAACGGCCGCGCCTGGCACCAGGCCAGCGCCATGTGCACCGGGTCCAACCCGTGTTTCGCGGCAATCTCCAGATAGGCCGCGACCGCATCGAACACCCGGTCGCCCTTGCGCCCGCCCATCTGCGGCACGATCGACATGCGCGATCCCTCGGGCACCGCCCCGCCCTGATACTTGCCGGTCAGAAATCCGGCGGCCAGCGGCGAGAAGGCCAGCAACCCCACATCCTCATAGGCGCTCAGCTCGGCCATGTCGGTGTCGTACAGGCGGCACAGCAAGGAATATTCGTTCTGGACCGAGGCCACCCGCGGCGCACCCATCTCGTCGGACAGGCGCAGCCACTGGGCGGTGCCCCAGGCGCTTTCGTTCGACAGTCCGAAGGCGCGGATATTGCCCTTGTCCACCTGCAGCTGCAGCGCCTCGAGGCATTCGCGCATGTTGTCCAGAACCGCCTGCCTGTCGCCGCCTGACGGGTCGTAATCCCAATTCTGCCGGAACATGTAACTGCCGCGGTTGGGCCAGTGGAATTGGTACAGGTCGATATAGTCGGTCCGCAGACGCCGCAGAGACCCCTCGACGGCGCCCGGAATGGTCTCGGCCGAGATCGGCGCGCCATCGCGCGCGCCGGCAAAACCCGCACCCGAATGCTTGGTCGCCAGGACATATTCGGCCCGCCGCGCCGGATGGGTGGCATTCCAGTTGCCCAGGATCTCCTCGGTTCGCCCCACCGTCTCTTTCGAGATCGGGTTCACCGGGTACATTTCGGCGGTATCGACGAAATTGATCCCCGCCGCCAGCGCCGTGTCCATCTGCCGATGCGCGTCGGACTCGGCGGTCTGGGTGCCGAAAGTCATCGTGCCCAGGCACAGGTCCGATACCTCGATCCCCGTGCGGCCCAAAGGCTTCATCTTCATTTCAGTCTCTCCTGTCCTCGCGGGCGGTCCCACCGCCCGTGGCCGCCTCACCCGGACTCGGCCTTTTTCTCCCACCGGCCCGATTCCTCGGACCAGTACTGGGCGGCGCAGCCCGCCCCGGTCAACACCTTCCACTGCCCCCGCGCATGATCCAGCGCCTGCGGATCGTTCCCGTCGAACAGGATGCAGACCCGCTGCAGCGCGGTCACCTCGTCGGCGGCCACCTCGGCCCCGTCCACCGCCATCAGACAGGCCGGGTCATTGGCGGCCTCGGGTCCGGTGGTCAGCAGGATCGGCTGCCGCGCGTCATGCGGCCCGCCCGCGCGCCCATGCGGCAGAAACGATTCCTCGGGGCCCAGCCACAGTCTTTCGTCCAACCAGTCCATCCGCGCGGGGTCGGTGCCCCGCACGGCAATCCGCCACCCGGCCTGTCGCGCCTTGTCCAGCAGCACCGGCAAGGTGTGCTCCAGCGGGTGACGGGTCAGGTGGTAGAAATAGACGGCGCCCATCGGCCTACTCGAAATTGTCCTGCACGAAGCGGCTCAGCGCCCGCACGCCCCAGCCGGTCGCGCCTTTGGGCGCATAGGCGGTTTCCTTGGCCACCGAGGCAACACCGGCGATGTCCAGATGGATCCAGGGCGTGCCTTCCTTGACGAAACGCTGCAGGAACTGCGCCGCAGTGATCGACCCCGCGGGCCGGCCGCCCACGTTTTTGATGTCGGCGATGCGCGATTCCAGCTGCTTGTCATAAGCCTCGCCCAGCGGCATCCGCCACGCGCCTTCGTCCTCGGCCCGAGCCGCCTTGAGGAACGCATCGCAGAAGGTGTCGTTGTTGGAAAACACGCCCGCGTTTTCATGCCCCAGACCGATGATGATTGCGCCGGTCAGGGTGGCCAGATCGATCATGCCCACCGGTTTGAACCGCTCCTGCGCGTACCACATCACGTCGCACAGCACCAAGCGGCCTTCGGCATCGGTGTTGATGATCTCGACCGTGTCGCCCTTCATCGACTTGACCACGTCGCCGGGGCGGATGGCATTGCCCGAGGGCATGTTCTCGACCAGCCCGACCAGGCCCACGACATTGGCCCTGGCCTTGCGCCTGGCCAGCGCGCGCATGGTGCCGGCCACGACCCCGGCGCCGCCCATGTCCATGGTCATGTCCTCCATCCCGGCCGCGGGCTTCAGGGAAATCCCGCCGGTGTCGAACACGACCCCCTTGCCCACCAGCGCCAGAGGCGCGTCATCGGCGTCGCCGCCGTTCCATTGCATCACCACCACCTTGGACGGGCTGTGCGACCCCTGCCCAACGCTCAGCAGGGTGCGCATGCCCAGCTTGGTCAGATCGTCCTCGTCCAGCACCTCGACCTCAAGGCCCAGCTCTTGCATCTCTTTCAGACGGTCGGCAAATTCGGTGGTGGTCAGCACGTTGGCCGGCTCATTGGTCAGGTCGCGGGTCATGCGCACGCCATCGGCCACCGCATACAGGGGCGCGAACGCGGCCTCGGCCTCGTCGGGTTTGACATGGCAGATGGTCACGGCGCCCTGCGCGTTATCCGCGTCGGCCTTGGTCTTGTGCGCATCGAACGCATAGCTGCGCAAAGCGATGCCCATGGCCAGATCCTCGACCCGCACCTGGTTGCCCGCCATCACCAGCAGATCCTTGCCCGCGGCCAGCTTGGCCAGCGCGGCCCCGCCCTTGCGCGCCTCGGCCGCATCGGGGCGGCGCGGCAGGACCAGCACGTCCAGCGCCTCGGCCGCCATGCCGCAGGGCCAGGCCAACGAGATCACCTCGCCCGTCTTGGCCTTGCCGAACCGCGCGCTCTCAACCAGCCGGGCAATGGCCCCGCGGGTCAGCCGGTTGGCCCGGCGCGCAGCGGGGTTCAACTTGCCGTCGTCGGGGATGATGATGGCCACGCGCCCCTCGGCCTGCGCCATCAGGTCCAGATCTTGGGATTGGAAGCGGATCGGTACCAGACTGCTCATTTCTTGCTCCTGAAAGACTCTGCCCCCAGACCTAGCCCGCAGGCGCGGCATTGACCAGATAGCAGTTTTCCCCGCCATCCAATTGCATTAAGGTCGCCCGAAAACGAACGGCAGGTCCGGGGGGACGATTTGGCACCAAACGGCAGGCACAGGCCGTCGCAGGAACAGACAGGCACGGGCGAATCCGCCAAAGCGGCCGGGTCGGAGGTGCGGGCGTGATTCTCGACCGGTACTTAGCGCGGCGGTTTCTTCAGAGCTTTCTGGTCATCGGCGCCATCTTCCTGACCCTGATGTTCCTGATCGACCTGATCGAACAGCTCCGGCGGTTTGGCGACGCCAATCTGTCCTTCGGCCAGTTGCTGCAACTGACGCTGCTGAACACGCCGGCGGCGATCTCGGAAATGCTGCCCCTGCTGATGATCCTGTCCACCATCGCGCTGTTCGTCGGACTGGCGCGCAGTTCCGAACTGGTGGTGACCCGCGCCATCGGTCGGTCGGGCATCCGCGCGCTGGCGGCACCGGCGATGGTGGCGCTGGTGATCGGCTGCCTGGCCGTGGCCTTCCTGAATCCGATCGCGGCGGCCACGTCGGAAAAATACCGCAACATGTCAGACCTCTACAAGAACGGCGGCCGCTCGACCCTTTCGATAGGCCGCGACGGCCTTTGGCTGCGCCAGGGATCGGCCGCCGGCCAGTCGGTCATCCACGCGTCCGCAACCGAAAACGGCGAAACGCTGAAATTGCACGACGTGACGATCATCACCTTCGACGCCGATGGCATTCCGAATCGCCAGATCGTCGCAGGGCGCGCGATCCTGGAGGACGGAAACTGGGTGCTGCGCGACGCCAAGGAGTGGTCACTGGCGGCCGGCGAAAACCCCGAAGCCCTCGCGACCGAACACCGCGCGCTCAGACTGCCGACCACCCTGACCCGCGAGCGCATCCTCGACACGCTGGGGCAGCGGGATTCCGTTTCGGTCTATGACCTGCCGCAACTTATCCGCGACCTGCGCGAGGCCGGCTTTTCGACCAAGCACTACGAGGTCTGGATGCATGTCCAGCTGGCGCGTCCGCTGTTTCTGGTCTCGATGGTTCTGGTCGGGGCGGCGTTTACCATGCGCCATGTCCGGTTCGGCGGCACGGGCATCGCGGTTCTCAGCGCCATTCTGCTGGGCTTCGCCATCTACTTCATCCGCAACTTCGCGCAGATCCTCGGAGAGAACGGACAATTGCCGATCTATCTCGCGGCCTGGGCGCCGCCCTTTGCCGCCATTCTGCTGTCGCTTGGCCTGCTTTTGCATGCGGAGGATGGCTGATGCGCCGGTTCGCCCCCTTTCTGCTGACGGCCGTACTGGCCGCGGGTTGCCCATGGGTCGCCGCGGCGCAGTCCAGCCAGCCCTACCCCGCCACGCGGCAGCAGCAGGACCCGCCCGCCCTGCTGGTGGCCGACAAGGTATTCATCACCGCCGATGGCAAGCTGGTCGCCGAAGGCAATGTCGAGGCCTTCCAGGGCGACGTCCGGCTGACCGCACGGCGCATAACCTATGACCGCGAGACCGGCAGCCTGACGCTGGAGGGCCCGATCCGCATCGACCAGGGCGGCCGGGCCACGGTGCTGGCCGACTCGGCGGAACTGGATGACGGGCTGCGGAACGGGTTGCTGACCGGCGCGCGCATGGTCTTTGACCAGCAGGTGCAGATCGCGTCGGTTCAGGCCACCCGCGCCAGTGGCCGTTATACCCAGTTCAGCAAGGTTTCCGCCACCTCGTGCCATGTCTGCACCGATGGCCGGCCACCGCTGTGGCAGATCCGCGCCCGCAAAGTGGTGCATGACCAGATCGAACGGCAACTGTATTTCGAGGGCGCGCAGTTCCGCGTGCTTGACGTCCCGGTATTCTACTTTCCGACGTTGCGCCTGCCCGACCCGACACTGGACCGCGCGACCGGATTCCTGGTTCCGTCCATTCGGACGACGTCGCAGCTGGGCACCGGGGTTCAGGTCCCGTATTTCTTCAAGCTCGGCGATCACCGCGACCTGACCCTGACTCCCTATCTGTCATCCAAGACCACGACCCTGGGCTATCGGTACCGTCAGGCGTTCAAGAACGGCCGGCTGCAGTTCGAAGGCGCCTACACGCGCGACGACGTGCAGACCGATCAGGATCGCGGCTATTTCTTCGCCAACGGGTGGTTCACCCTCAAGAACGATTTCCGGCTGACCTTCGACATCCAGACCGCATCGGACGACGCGTATCTGGTCGACTATGGCCTGCCCGACTATGACCGGTTGCGCAGCGAAATCGCGCTCGAACGAATCAAGCGTGATACGGCCTTCCGCACAAGCTTCATCCACTACAAGACCCTGCGCGACAGCGAGGATCAGGACGAAATCCCCTCGCGCGTGTTCGACCTTTACTTCGAAAAGCGCTATTTCCCCGGTGCGGTGGGCGGCGAGATCCGGCTGGGATTTCTGGCGCATACCCATACCCGCACCAGCGACGCCGACATTTCCGGGCGTGACGTGGCGCGCGCCACCTTCGATGCCGAGTGGCTGCGCAGCTGGACCTTCACGACCGGTCTGCGCGCGGATCTGGAACTGGGCGCATCGGTGGACACGTTCGACATCCGGGACGACAGCGCCTACCCTGATCAGATCACCCGCTCGACCCCACGCGCGGCGCTGACCCTGCGCTATCCCATGACCCGGCACGAGGCTTCGGGCGCCACGCAGTTCCTGGAGCCCATCGCCCAGATCGGCTGGACACATGTTTCGGACACCGATGTACCCGATGACGAAAGCACGTTTCAGGAATTCGATCAGGGCAACCTGCTGTCGCTGTCGCGCTTTCCGGCCGCAGACCGGCGCGAGGACGGAACCACCGCGGTATTCGGCCTGAACTGGGCCCGCTCCGCGCCGGGTGGCTGGCAGGCGCTGGCCACGATCGGCCAGGTGTTCCGCACCGATGCCAATCCCGGTTTCACCCTTACATCAGGTCTTCAGGGCACCTCGTCCGACCTGCTTCTGGCCGGCCAGATCAAGACCGTCAAAGGCCTGACCCTGTCGGCGCGCGGCCTGCTCGATGGCGATTTCAGCTTTACCAAAGCTGAAATCCGGGGCGCATGGAGCAACGAAACCTCGGCGCTGTCCGGCAGCTACATCTGGCAGGAACCTGATCCGGCAGAAGACCTCGACGAGGAGATCTCCGAGATCAGGTTGACGGGGCGTCACCGCATCGACGAGAACTGGCGCACCGACGCATTGGCCCGCTATGATCTGGCGGGATCGGAACCGCTGCGGCTGGGCCTCGGCGTGACCTACGAAAACGAGTGCGTGCAGGTAAACATGTCCGTCAGCCGGCGATATACATCGACATCAAGTATTGAGCCCACGACGGAATTCGGCTTTACCGTTGCACTGACAGGATACGCCGTTGAAGGCGGGGGCAAAAAGTACAAGAGACAATGCAGTTGATTCCAGGTATATCCACCTTTCTTCGTTCCGGTTTTCTGAAATCGGCGGCGCCCCTGCTGGCTGCGGCCCTGATCGCGGCGCTGCCGCATCAGGCCCCGGCCCAAAGCCTGTTCGCCCCCGCCATCCGGGTCAACCAGGACATCATCACCTGGTACGAGTTGGAACAACGCCAACGGTTTCTCGAACTGCTGGGCATTCCCGGCAGTTCCGAGCCCGAGGTCCGCAAGGCCCTGATCGACGAGCGGCTGCGCAAGCAGGCCATGCGCGAAGCCGGCATTCAGCCCACGCCCGAGGACATCCAGCTGGCGATCGACGAATTCGCCGCCCGCGGCCAGTTGGCGCCCGACCAGTTCCTGAAGGCGCTGGCCGACTCGGGCGTCGACCCCGAAACCGTGCGGGACTATGTCGGCAATCAACTGGCCTGGCGCGACTATGTCAGTTCGCGCTTCATCTCGCAGGCCCGGCCCACGCCCGACGAGATCAACCGCGCCATGGGCCAGGCCGGCGGCGGCGGGCTTCAGGTCCTGCTGTCGGAAATCATCATTCCCGTCACTCCCCAGACCCTTGCCCAGGCCGAAGCGCTGGCTGAGGAGATCGCCCAGGTCAAGACCGTCGACGCCTTCTCGGCCGCGGCCACGCAATACTCGGCCGCCCCCACGCGCGAGAACGGCGGGCGCCTCGACTGGCTGAATATCTCCAATCTTCCGCCGGTCCTGCAGCCCGTGATCCTGGGCCTCAAAACCGGAGAAGTGACACCCCCGCTGACGCTGCCGAACGCCGTCGCCCTGTTCCAGTTGCGCGGCCTGCGCGAGGTCGCAACCGGCGCGCCGCGGTACTCCAAAATCGACTACGCCGCTTATTACCTTTCTGGCGGCCTCAGCCCCGAAACCCAAAGGCGCGCGGCCGAGCTCAAGGAAACCGTGGACACCTGCGACGACCTGTACGGCATCGCCAAGGGCCAGCCCCCCGAAGTGCTCGACCGGGTCGAGGCCAGCCCGTCGGAGGTTCCGCGCGATTACGCGGTCGAACTCGCCAAGCTCGACCCGAACGAAGCGTCCACCACGCTGACCCGCAACAATGGCCAGACGCTGGTGTTCCTGATGCTGTGCGGTCGCACCCGCGACCTGGGCGAAGACACCTCGCGCCAGGACGTGGCCAATGCGCTGACCCAACAGCGGCTGCAAGCCTTTGCCGACAGCCTTCTGGAACAACTGCGCGCCGACGCCACGATCATCGAACAATGACCGCGCCCATCGCGCTCAGCTGCGGCGAACCCTCGGGCATCGGTCCCGAAATCGCCGCCAAGGCCTGGGCCGCGTTGCGCCACAACTGCCCCTTCTTCTACATCGGCGATCCCGGCCACCTGCCCGACGACATACCCATCACCGAAATCGCAGACCCCGCCCAGGTGGCTGACATCTGCGCAGAGGCGCTGCCGGTGCTGCCGCTGACCTTTCCAGCCCCGAACCTGCCCGGCCACCCCGATCCGGCCAATGCGCCCTCGGTGATCGACGCCATCGAAACCGGCGTGTCGCTGGTGCAATCGGGCGCGGCCTCGGCGCTCTGCACGGCACCGATCCACAAAAAAGCCCTGATCGACGGCGCCGATTTCGCCTATCCGGGCCATACCGAGTTTCTGGCGGCGCTGGCGGGCCGCTCCCGCGTGGTGATGATGCTGGCCAGCGAGCAACTCCGCGTGGTACCAGCCACGATCCACATCCCACTGTCGCAAGTGTCCTCGCGGCTCACGCCCGACCTGCTGCGCGACACGATCGCGATCACAGCCGACGGTCTGCGCCGCCAATTCGGCATCCCGCATCCTCGCATCGCGGTGGCCGGGCTCAACCCCCATGCCGGAGAAGGCGGCAAGATGGGCCGCGAGGAACTGGACTGGATCGCGCCCTTGCTGGCCGATCTCGCCCTCGACGGCTACAGCGTCACTGGCCCGCACCCGGCCGACACGATGTTCCACGCCGCCGCGCGCGCCCGTTACGATGCCGCCATCGCCATGTATCACGATCAGGCGCTGATCCCGATCAAGACGCTCGATTTCGACCGCGGCGTGAACGTGACTCTGGGCCTGCCCTTCATCCGCACCTCGCCCGACCATGGCACCGCGCTCGACATCGCCGGACAGGGCATCGCCAACCCCACCAGCCTGATCGAGGCACTGAAACTCGCCCAACGCATGGCACAAAACACTTGATCCTTCATCTGGCCCCAAATATCCCCGCCGGAGGCAAAAAATCTCTGGCGCACCGCCTGCACCCTGCGCCACGGTAACCGGATCATGAGCGCAATCGACACCCTCCCCCCGCTGCGCAAGGTCATCGCCAAGCACCAGCTCTCGGCGCGCAAGTCGCTGGGCCAGAACTTCCTGCTCGATCTCAACCTGACGGCCAAGATCGCACGGCAGGCCGGCGACCTGAGCCAATGCGACGTGCTGGAGATCGGCCCCGGCCCCGGAGGCCTGACCCGCGGTTTGCTGGCCGAAGGTGCGCGCAAGGTGGTGGCGGTGGAAAAAGACACCCGCTGCATCGCCGCGCTTCAGGAAATCGCCGCCGCCTATCCGGGGCGGCTCGAGGTCATCAATGGCGACGCTCTCGAAATCGATCCGCTTGAACATCTGACCCCGCCCATCCGCGTGGCGGCCAATCTGCCCTACAATGTGGGCACGGAACTGCTGGTGCGCTGGCTGACCCCGCCGGAATGGCCACCCTTCTGGCAAAGCCTGACCCTGATGTTCCAGCGCGAGGTGGCCGAACGCATCGTGGCGCAGCCCGGCTCGAAGGCCTATGGCCGACTGGCGATACTGGCCCAATGGCGGGCCGAGGCGCGCATCGCCATGTCCCTGCCCCCCGGAGCGTTCACGCCGCCGCCCAAAGTCAGCAGCGCCGTGGTCCACCTGACCGCCCGGCCCGAACCCCGCTTTCCGGCGGATGCCGACACCCTGTCCCGCGTCGTGGCCGCTGCGTTCAATCAGCGCCGAAAGATGCTGCGCGCGGCGCTCAAGGGGTTGGCCCCCGATATCGAAGACCGTCTGACAGCCGCCGGCATCAAACCCACCGAACGCGCCGAGCAGGTCTCGCTCGAGGCCTTCTGTGCGCTGGCACGGGAACTGCAGAAAACCTGACAGCCTGACAAATGAAAAAGCCCCGGCGCAGATGCCCGGGGCCTGTTCATCGGTGCAGATCCAACCGGCCTATTCAGCCGCCTCGGGCGTATCGCCGCCCTGTGAAGGCTGCGCGGCATCGGCCGGCGCCGCCTTGGGCTTGCGGCTGCGCGGACGGCGCGCGGGCTTTTCCTTCGGCTCGGACACGTCGGCCGTACCGCCCTTGCTCTCTGGGGTTTCGACCAGCCCGGATTCAGGCGTATCCGCGTCGCTGCCCAAATCCAACACATCCGGCTGCGGCGCTTCGGCCGGATCCGCCCGACGCGCAGCTTCGCGCTCCTGTCGCTCAGCCCGTTCCCGATCGCGCTCGGCCTGACGCTCGCGGTTCTGCCGCTCCTGCTCTTCGCGACGCGCTTCGATCTCGCGCTGCGCTTCGCTCAGCATGCGCAGATAGTGCTCGGCATGTTGTTGAAAGTTTTCGGCAGCCACGCGGTCATTGGCCAGCTGTGCATCGCGTGCCAGCTGGTTGTACTTGTCAATGATCTGCTGCGGCGTGCCGCGCACCTTGCCCTCGGGCCCCGAACTGTCGAAAACCCGGTTAACGACGTTGCCACCAGAGGGACGATTGCGGTTGTTCTTCGCCCGCGAACGGGATTTGGAGGATCTCATCTTACTGTACGTCAGCCTTGTCTTGCACTGTCGATCCACCCGTATTCTGCGCTGCTCTGTGGCCTGTGCCGTCACGGGATGTCGACTTTTTTGGGCTTGGCGTCAGGGGCGCGCCGAAGGGGCGTCAACCGCGCTGACTACTCTGAGTAAGCATGTCCTGACGGCGCAGACAAGGGGTTAATGCACCAAATGCCGGGTTTTTTACCCCGACCGGCGTAAATCGGCCTCAGAATCCGCGGCTAACCCGGCATTCTTGCGCCCACCACCCGGTCCCGCCCGTCCAGATCAGGAACCACACGGATATTCACCAGCCCCGCCGCGTCGAACAGGGCGCTCACTGCCTGCGCCTGGGTCGGGCCGATTTCCACCAGAATCCGCCCACCTGGCATCAGATGATCAGGGGCTCCTGCGGCAATCCGGCGATAGGCGTCCAACCCGTCCGCTTCATCCGTCAAAGCCAGGCGCGGCTCGTGCTCGCGCACTTCGGGCGACAGGCCATCCATCTCATCCAGCGCGATATAGGGCGGATTGGAAACGATCAGGTCGAAATACCCACCAATGTTCTCAAACCAGTCCGAGCGCTGGATTTCCGCCCGATCCTGCACCCCCTGGGCCACCGCGTTCGCGCTGGCCTGCAGGCAGGCGGCCTCGCTCAGATCGACGCCCAGCCCGGTTGCGCTGGTGCGTTCTGCCAGCAGGGTGATCAGGATGCAGCCCGAGCCGACGCCCAGGTCCAGCACGCGGTCGAACGGCTGGCTCAGGGCGGCTTCGATCAGCGCTTCGGTTTCCGGGCGCGGGTCCAGCACGTCGCGGCTGACGCGGAAGCGTCGGCCGTAGAATTCCCGCTCGCCCAGCAGATGGGATACCGGCACCCGGATCGCGCGCAGCGACACCAGTTGCTCATACCGTTCAGCGATCTCGGGCGAGAGCTCTTCGGGCGCGATCAGGGTCACGCGGCTGGCCTCGATCCGGGCGGCATGGGCCAGCAGAACCCGCGCGTCTCGCGCCGGGTCGTCCACACCTGCGGCCCGTAGGCGTGCGGTGGCGGCCACCATGGCCTGAGCCGCTGTCAGCGCCGCGATCATTGCGCCATCTCCGCCAACAGCCGCGCCTGATCATCGGCGGTCAGCGCGTCGATCACCTCCTCCAGATCGCCCTGCATGATCTGGTCGAGCTTGTAGAGCGTCAGGTTGATCCGGTGATCGGTCATCCGGCCCTGCGGGAAATTATAGGTACGGATGCGCTCGGATCGGTCGCCCGACCCCACCTGGCTGGCCCGGTCGGCCGAGCGTTCGCTGTCGATCCGCTGACGTTCGAGGTCATAGAGACGCGTCTTGAGCACCTGCATCGCGATCTCGCGGTTGCGGTGCTGTGATTTCTCGGAACTGGTCACCACGATCCCTGTCGGCAGGTGGGTGATCCGTACCGCCGAGTCGGTGGTGTTCACATGCTGCCCCCCCGCGCCCGAACTGCGCATCGTGTCGATGCGAATGTCATTCGGGTCGATCTGGATGTCCACGTCCTCGGCCTCGGGCAGAACCGCCACCGTCGCCGCCGAGGTGTGGATGCGCCCGCCGCTCTCGGTCTCGGGCACCCGCTGCACGCGGTGCACGCCGGATTCGTATTTCAGCCGCGCAAAGACGTTGTCGCCCTTGATATGGGCCACCACTTCCTTGATGCCGCCCAGTTCGGTCTGCTGTTCTTCGATGATCTCGAACTGCCAGCCACGCGCTTCGGCATAGCGCTGATACATCCGCAGCAGGTCGCCCGCGAAAAGCGCCGCCTCGTCGCCGCCGGTGCCGGGGCGGATCTCCAGCATCGCCGGCCGCGCATCGGCCGCGTCCTTGGGCAGCAGCGCCAGTTGCAGCGCGTGCTCCACCTCGGGGATGCGCGCCTTGAGCAGCGGGATCTCCTCCTCGGCCAGCTCTTTCATGTCGGGGTCGTCCAGCATCGCCTCGGCCTCGGCCAGATCGGCCCGCAGCTGGCGCCAGGCTGCGATCTGTTCGACCACCGGCTTGAGGTCGGAATATTCCTTGGCCAAAGCCGCGATATCGCCGCCCGAGGCGCCATCGGACATGGCCGCTTCGAGGTACTGGAATCGCTGGGTGATCTGTTCAAGACGTTCTTCGGGGATCATTGGGGCGGTGTCTATCATCCGACGGCTTTGGTCAAGGCCCCGGCTTGTGCTAAGCTGCGTCCATGAAACGGATCATGGCCCTGCTGATCGTCTGCGCAACGCCCGGTCTGGCCGATGTCATCGGCCCCGGCGGCAAGGTGCAGGATTGCTATTGCACCGACACCTCCGGCGCACGGGTCGAACTGGGCGAGATGGTCTGCCTGCAGGTCGATGGCCGCATGTTCATGGCCCAATGCCAGATGTCGCTGAACGTGCCGATGTGGCGCGAGGTGTCCGAGGGGTGCCTGTCTTCAGGACTGCAGAGCCGCCAGCCAACCGTCGACCCGGGTGCGATTGACGTCGAAATCCCGTCGGCCAAATCGTAACCGTCCATAGATGCGCAATGTGTCGCGGTCCTGCTGGGCGGTGGTATAGTCGGGAAAGCCGAACACCCGGCTGCGGGTGACATAGGTGATCAGGCCCTCATCCACCGATCCGGCCAGCACCGTCGTACGCGGCGTCGCCCGCGCCACCCGGTCCAGCCGCGCAAGGCCGTCCGGTCCGGTCCGCACCACGCGGATCACGCCTCCGGGCAGGTCACGGTCGGCCTCGGCCACGACCGGCACATGCCAGCGCGCGGGATCGGACGGCGCCAGCCGCACATAGAGGCCAAGCCCGACGACAGCGGCGGCGACAAACCAAACAACCATGCGTTTCATTCCATTCAGACCTTCCGGCAGAACCCTAGCCGCCCGCCGGTACGGGGCAAGACCTGCCGGCGCTGCCTACCGCAACGTCACGCCGGGCAGGATGCACAGCAGTTCGAACAGCAGATTTGCCGCCGTCAGCGCGGTGTTGCCCGACGGATCATAGGGTGGAGAGACCTCGACCAGATCGCAGCCCACCACGTTCATGCCCCCCAGCGCGTGGATCAGTTGCAGCGCTTGCGGCGTGGTCAGTCCGCCGATCTCGGGCGTTCCGGTGCCGGGGGCATAGGCCGGGTCCAGACTGTCGATGTCGAACGAGATGTAGACCGGGTGGTCGCCCACCGTCTTGCGGATCTGCGCACCGATCTCGGTCAGGTTCTGCTGCCACAGATCCCAGGCAGGAAACTGGCGGAACCCCCAGTCGCGCGCCTCGGCGAAATCGCTGGCCGCGTAGCCCGAGCCGCGGATACCGACCTGAAAGGTCTTGTCGGGCACGATCAGCCCCTCCTCATGCGCGCGGCGGAAGACCGTTCCGTGGGTCTCGCGCTCGCCGAACATCTCGTCATTGATGTCGGCATGGGCGTCCACATGCACCAGGGCAACCGGCCCGCGCCGGGCCGCGATCGCCCGCAGGATCGGCAAGGTGATCGAATGGTCACCCCCCATCGCAACGGGGGTCACCCCCTGCGCCAGAATCGCGTCATAGCTTTCCTTGATGATACGCAGGCTGTCGGCCAGCGAGAAGGTGTTGATCGCCAGATCTCCGATATCGGCGATCTGGAGGCTGTCGAAGGGCGCGGCCAGCGTGGCCATGTTGTAGGGCCGGATCATCGCGCTTTCGGCGCGGATCTGCTTGGGGCCGAACCGGGTGCCCGAACGCCACGAGGTTCCGATATCCATCGGCACGCCCAGCACCGCCACGTCCAGCCCCGCCAGAGAATCCGCCGCAGGCAACCGCATGAAGGTGTTGGGCCCGGAAAACCGCGCCAGATCATTGCCGCTGATGGGTTGGTTGAATTGGCTCATGGCGTGCTCGCCCCCTGTCCCGTTGCTTCACCTGATACCGGCCATAGCAAAACCATGGCTAACCAATGGTTAAAGCCGCCCGTCTTTCGCCAGTTTGTTCCATCCCAGCAGGCAGATGATCTGGGTCGCCACATGCGCCCCCGCGATCGCCGTGGCCCCCGACGTGTCAAACGGCGGAGACACCTCGACCACGTCGCCGCCCTTGATGTTGATCCCGGCGATGTCACGCAGGATGATCTGCGCCTGGATCGAGCTGAGCCCACCCCAGACCGGGGTTCCGGTGCCGGGGGCAAAGGCCGGGTCCAGCCCGTCGATGTCAAAGCTCAGATAGACCGGGCTGTCGCCCAAAATGCCCTTGATCTTCTGCGCCACGGCGGCGGGGCCCGCTTCGTAGACCTCGCGCGCGTCGATGATGTTGACGCCCAGCGTGTCCTCGTTGGTGGTGCGGATCCCCACCTGAACCGAGCGTTTCGGGTCCACGATTCCCGACTTCACCGCCTTGTAGAACATGGTGCCGTGGTCCACCCGGCTCATGTCGTCATCGGCCCAGGTGTCGGTATGGGCGTCGAACTGCAACAGCGACATCGGGCCGTATTTCTCGGCATAGGCTTTGAGAATGGGAAAGCTGATATAGTGATCTCCCCCCAGCGTGACCGAGGCCACATCCGCCGCCAGAATGGTGCGGATATGGTTGGTCAGCGTGTCGGGAAAGGCGGGGATGTTGGCATAATCATAGGCCATGTCGCCATAGTCGATGATCGCCAGCTCGCTGAGCGCATCGAAGGGCCAGCCATAGGGCGCATCGGGCGATTGCAGGGCGCTGGCCTCGCGGATCGCGCGCGGGCCCAGACGGGTGCCGGGGCGATTGGTCACCGCCTGATCGAACGGCACGCCGGTCACCGCGATATCGGCCCCGGTCAGATCCTTGGTGTACAGCCGCCGCAGAAAGGACGTGGCCCCGCCAAAGGTGTTTTCATAGCTCAACCCCTTCAACTCGGGGTTGGTAAAGGCCTCGTCGACCTGGTTTTTTGCGTCTTCCAATGCCATTTTGGCCCGCTTCCTCCCTGATTTTACCCGGACCGTCAGGTCAACGGCTGCGCCTTTTCCACGATGCGCACAAAGAACGAGGCACCCACGGGTGCGATCTCGTCGTTGAAATTGTACTTGGGGTGGTGCAGCCCCGGCCCGTCGCCCTGCCCCAGAAACAGATAGGCGCCCGGGCGTTCCTGCAACATGTACGAGAAATCCTCGGCCCCCATCTCGCGCCCCGAATTGGCGATCACCCGGTCGGCGCCCGCGACCTCGCGCGCGACCTCGGCGGCAAAGCCGGTTTTGTCCGCATCGTTGACCGTGGCCGGATAGCCCACGACGTAGTCCAGCGTCGCCGTGACCCCGTAGGATGCGGCCTGCCCCTGCACGATTTCTTCAAGACGGGTCATCACCATCTTCTGCACCGCCGGGTCAAAGGTGCGTACGGTGCCGTTCAGATAGGCGGTGTCGGGTATGACATTGTCCACCGTGCCGGTGTGGATCTGCGTGACCGAGACCACGAGATCGTCCAGCGCATAATGGTTGCGGCTGACGATGGTCTGGATCGCCTGGGCGATGCCGCAGGCGGCGATCACCGGATCTCGGGTTTCGTGCGGCATCGCGCCATGCCCGCCCACGCCCTTGATGTGAATGTCGAAGGTGTCGACCGCCGCCATGATCGGACCGGGCGTGGTATAGAACGCGCCCTCGGCAAAACCCGGCGCATTGTGCAGCGCATAGACCTCGCCGATTTCGAACCGGCCCAGAACACCCTCTTCGACCATGACGCCCGCGCCGCCGCCCATCTCCTCGGCCGGCTGAAAGATCAACGCCACGCGGCCCCGGAAATGCCGCGTCTCGGCCAGGTACCGCGCCGCCCCCAACAGCATGGTGGTATGCCCGTCATGCCCGCAGGCATGCATCTTGCCCGGCGTCTTCGAGGCATAGGCCACACCCGTCTCCTCGGTGATCGGCAGCGCATCCATGTCGGCGCGCAGCCCGATCGTGGGGCCATCGCCCTGCCCGTTGATAATGGCCACGATCCCGGTTTTCGCGATCCCCTCGTGCAACTCGTCCACGCCAAATTCGCGCAGCCGCCCGGCCACGAAGGCGGCGGTCTGGTGGCAGTCGAACTCCAGTTCCGGGATCGTGTGCAGGTGCTGGCGCCATTCGGCCATGTCGGCGGCGTAGTCGGCGATACGGTTGACGACGGGCATCGGGGGTGGACTCCTGATCCAAGCTGCGGGATGGATGCATCTGACACCGGAACAAGGGGCTTCGCAATGGCTGAAAATCCACTGATCCACGATACCGACGCCGGAATCGAGCGGCTGCTGGAGATCATGCGCCGCCTGCGCGACCCGGACACCGGCTGCCCGTGGGACATCGAACAGGATTTCGCCACCATCGCCCCCTACACGATCGAAGAGGCCTATGAGGTCGCCGACGCCATCGAACGCCAGGCCTGGGACGAGCTGAAGGGCGAGTTGGGCGACCTGCTGTTCCAGTCGGTCTTTCACGCGCAGATGGCCGAAGAGGCCGGCCATTTCACCTTTCAGGACGTGGTGCGCACCATGGCCGACAAGATGGTGGCCCGCCACCCGCACGTCTTTGGCGACGAAAGCCGCGACAAGTCTGCCGAACAGCAGACCCGCGACTGGGAGGCGATCAAGGCCGCCGAGCGCGCGGGCAAAGAACAAAAGGGCGCGCTGGACGGCGTGGCCGCCAACCTGCCCGCCCTGCTGCGCGCCTACAAGCTGCAGAAACGCGCCGCGCGGGTGGGCTTCGACTGGCCCCATGCGGGCCATGTGCTGGACAAGATCGCCGAAGAGGCCGCCGAACTGACCGAGGCGCGCGACAAGATGGACGCCGACGCGCTCGAGGACGAGTTCGGCGACCTGCTGTTCGTGATGGTCAACCTGGGCCGCCATCTGGGCATCGAGCCCGAGGCCGCCCTGCGCCGCACCAACGCCAAGTTCACCCGGCGCTTCACCAAGATCGAGGAACGTCTCGCCGAACGCGGCAAGACGCCCGAGCAAAGCACGCTCGAGGAGATGGACGCGCTCTGGGACGAGGTGAAGGCCGAGGAACACGCCGCCAACGGCAAACTCCCGCCGGTCAAGGCCGCAAGCGACGCCTGAAACCGCTGGACAAGCCGGGCCGCGCTTGCCAGTGTCCGCTCTTCAAGACCCCGGAGGCTCCATGACCGCGCGCAAGATCATCATCGACACCGACCCCGGACAGGACGACGCCGTCGCCATCCTGCTGGCGCTGGCCAGCCCCGACGAGATCGAGGTGCTGGGCATCACCGCCGTCGCCGGCAACGTGCCGCTGGAGCTGACTGCAAAGAATGCGCGCATCGTCTGCGAACTGGCCGGGCGCACCGACATTCCGGTCTTTGCCGGGTGCGACCGCCCGCTGAAACGCCCGCTGATCACCGCCGAGCACGTGCATGGCAAGACCGGGCTGGACGGCCCCGTCCTGCCTGACCCGCAGATGCCGTTGGCCGAGGGGCATGGCGTCGATTTCATCATCGACACGCTGCGCGCGCAGGATCCCGGCACCGTTACACTGTGCCCGCTGGGGCCGCTGACCAACATCGCTACGGCCTTCCAGAAGGCGCCCGACATCATCGAACGGGTGCAGCAGATCGTCCTGATGGGCGGCGCCTATTTCGAAGTCGGCAACATCACGCCTGCTGCCGAATTCAACATTCATGTCGACCCCGAGGCCGCTGATATCGTGTTCAAATCCGGCGTTTCGATCGTGATGATGCCGCTGGACGTGACGCACAAGGCGCTGGTCACCAAACCGCGCAACGACGCCTTCCGCGCCCTTGGCACCAAGGTCGGCATCGCGGTTGCCGAGATGACCGACTTCTTCGAACGCTTCGACAAGGAAAAATACGGCAGCGACGGCGCGCCCCTGCACGATCCCTGCGTGACCGCCTACCTGATCCGCCCCGAGCTGTTCTCGGGCCGCCACGTGAACGTCGAGATCGAAACCCGGTCGGACCTCACGCTCGGCATGACCGTCGCCGACTGGTGGCGCGTCACCGACCGAAAGCCCAACGCGCTGTTCATCGGCGACGTGGATGCCGACGGGTTCTTTGCCCTGCTGACCGAACGGCTGGCCCGGCTATGAGCGCCGCCCTGCGCCTTGCCCGCCCCGAGGATCTCGACCGCCTGATGGGACTTGTCGCCGCCTTTCACGCCGAGGCCGGGATCGAACAGGACCCCGACCAGCGCCGCGCGGCGCTTGCGCCCTTGCTGGAAGGCATCCCGCATGGCTGTGTCTACCTGATCGGCCCTGCGCGCGCGCCGCTGGGCTATGTCATCCTGACCTTCGGTTGGTCGGTCGAGTTCGGGGGCATGGACGGGTTCGTGGACGAAATCTACATCCGCCCCGCCATTCGCGGCCGCGGCATCGCAACCGAAGTTCTTCTGGCCCTGCCCAAGGCACTGGCCGGGGCCGGCCTCACGGCCCTGCACCTTGAGGTGGATCGAACCAACGAGGCCGCGCAGAAACTCTACCTTCGAACCGGCTTCAAACCGCGCGACCGCTACATGTTGATGAGCAAAAAGCTTTAGCGCGACTCACCGCGGAAGATCAGCCCCGGACTGTAGTACATCTCTTGCACCGGATCATTCTGCGACACCGGTTCGCCGGTGATCGGATAAGTGTCAGGCCCCGCACAGGCCGCCAGAACACCAACGGAGAGCATCGAAATTACGAGAAGGATTCTTGAAGCAGACATCACGTTCTCCTTTTCTGCTGTACTCCCAACCTACGCCCGCCAACGTCGCACTTGCAGGAACAAGTTCACACATAATCACATTTATGTTTGCTCTTTTCCGCAAAATTGATCCCGGGATCCTGCCGCTGTGGGCGATTCCTCTGCAATTCCCTAGGGTTCTGCGGCATCGGCTCGCAGCGACATTTCGAAGAACAACAATTGCCCCCGGGCGATTTCGGGAATGTCGGAATAGGCATCGCGCAGCTTGAACCCCAGCGACAGATACAGCCGAGTCGCAGCTTCCAGCGGTTTTCCGGTGTCCATCCGGATCATCTCGAACCCGTCCTTGCGGCACTGGGCGATCAGCGCCTGCATGATCGCACAGCCCGCACCGGTTCCCCGGGCTGCCTCGGTCACGAACACGCGCTTGATCTCGGCGATGCCCGGCCCGATCGTCTGGAACATCCCGCAGCCGACCGCCCTCCCGTCCAGCATCGCCAGTCGGGTCCCGCCCTTGGGCGGCATATGCTCGATCTCGATGGCCGCCAGGACCGCGGCATATTTCTCGGGCGGATAGAACGTGTTGACGACCTGCCGCGACCGGTCGTCCAGCGTCAGCAGAAAGGCGTGATATTCCCAACACAAACGCCGGACAGCGTCGAACTGGTCCGGCGTTCTTGGTTCTACGATACTGAGCATGACGGACCCCCGGCCAATGTCGGGGATCAGCCTAGCAGCTTGCGGGTTACTTGCGAAGGATCGAGCGCCCCGCGTATTCAGCGACCTCGCCCAGCGTTTCCTCGATGCGGATCAGCTGGTTGTATTTCGCCAGCCGGTCCGACCGCGCCAGCGAGCCGGTTTTGATCTGACCGCAGTTGGTCGCCACGGCCAGATCGGCGATGGTGGCGTCCTCGGTCTCGCCCGAGCGGTGCGACATCACGTTGGTGTAGCGGGCACGGTGCGCCATATCCACGGCGCGCAGGGTCTCGGTCAACGAGCCGATCTGGTTCACCTTGACCAGCATCGAGTTGGCGCAGCCCTTCTCGATCCCTTCGGCCAGACGCGCGGGGTTGGTCACGAACAGGTCGTCACCCACCAGTTGCACCTTGCCGCCCAGCTCGTCGGTCAGCGCCTTCCAGCCGTCCCAGTCATCCTCGGACATGCCATCCTCGATCGAGATGATCGGATAGTCGTTCACCAGGGCTGCCAGATAGGCCACGTTCTCGTCGCTGCTGAGCGTCTTGCCCTCGCCCGCCAGAACGTATTTTCCGTCCTTGAAATATTCGGTCGCGGCGCAGTCCAGCGCCAGATAGATCTCGTCGCCGGGCTTGTAGCCCGCCTTCTCGATCGACTTGAGGATGAAATCCAGCGCCTCGCGGGTCGAGGCGATGTTCGGGGCAAACCCGCCCTCGTCGCCGACACCGGTGGCCAAGCCGGCGGCCGACAGTTCCTTTTTCAGAGTGTGGAATACTTCCGACCCCATGCGCACCGCCTCGCGGATGTTGCTGGCGGCCACGGGCATGATCATGAATTCCTGGATGTCGATCGGGTTGTCGGCATGTTCGCCGCCATTGATGATGTTCATCATCGGCACCGGCAGAACCCGCGCCGAGGTGCCACCCACGTAGCGATAGAGCGGCTGGGTGGTGAAATCCGCCGCCGCCTTGGCCACGGCCAGTGAGACGCCCAGAATGGCGTTCGCACCCAAACGGCCCTTGTTGGGTGTGCCGTCCAGCTCGATCATCGCGGCGTCGATCGCCACCTGCTCGGTCGCGTCAAAGCCCACCAGCTCTTCGGCGATCTCTCCGTTCACGGCGGCCACGGCCTCGAGCACGCCCTTGCCCATGTAACGGGACTTGTCGCCATCGCGTTTTTCCACCGCCTCATAGGCGCCGGTCGATGCGCCCGAAGGCACGGCCGCCCGACCCATGGTGCCGTCTTCCAGGATCACGTCCACCTCGACGGTGGGGTTGCCCCGGCTGTCCAGGATTTCGCGTGCGTGGATGTCGATGATGGTGCTCATGCTACCGGTCCCTGAAAATGCGTTCGGTTGCATGCCTCATACCAGCACGCGGGGAAAAGTAAACCGTGTGCGTTATCGCTAACACGCATATTTTCCGGCCTTTAGCGCCAACAGCGGCGTGTTTGCGCCAACAGGTCAGCAGACCGCCGGGGCCATGGCCCGCGCAATGCGCCGTTCGCGGATGAACGTGTACATGCCCGACCCGATGATCAGCGACGCGCCGATCATGGTCATCAGGTCCGGCCGTTCACCGAACATCCACATCCCGGCCAGAATCGAGAACAGCAGACGCGTATAGCGGAACGGGGTCAGGGCCGAGGCCTCGCCCACGCGCATCGCCGTGACGATGCCGAAGTATCCCAGCACGCCAAAGCCCACCGCGCCGAAATAGGGGCCGACCTGCCCGGCCTGAAGCGGCACCAATGGCTGGCCCGCCATCAGCATCAGAACGCCCCCCGCCAGCGCCACTGCCGCATAGGCCTGCAACGCCACCACGGCCGAGGCCACCCGCGCATCAAGCCGCCGGGTGATCAGGTCGCGCGCGGCGATGGCGACCACCGTCGCCACCACGAACAGAGCCTCGGGGCGGAACCCGTCCAGACCGGGGCGGATGACCATCAGCACCCCGGCGAAGCCGACGCCGATCGCGCTCCACCGCCGCCAGCCAACGTGTTCGCCCAGAAACAGCGCGGCCCCCATGGTTACCGCCAGAGGCATGGCCTGGAACACGGCGGCGACCGTGGACAGATCGACCAGCGACAAGGCGGTCACGAAGCTGAGCGCGCCGACGGCCTCGGTGCCCGCGCGGATCAGGGGCAAGGGCTGCCAGGCGGCCCGGTCAAAGATCCGCTTGCGCGTGACCACCGCCATCAGGGCAAAGGCCAGCCCGCAGAACAGGCCCAGCACCAGCATGACCTGCCCGGTCGGCACGGAAGTCGAAAGGTGCTTGATGAACATGTCCTCAAGCGTGAAGGCGGCCATCGCCCCGATGATCAGCAGAATGCCGTTAACGTTGTGCATGCGCGCATCTCCGTCCGGCGGGCCATTCCGGCCCGACCGGCGCAGGAAATCCCGATTGCCCCCGTCTGGCAACCCGCAACCTTTCCACGAATGATGAATTGATTTGAGCCGACCGTTCGCGTTTCGTGATGGGTCGGCGCCGGATCAGTCCTTGTCCAGCGGCACGCCGTACAATTCCAGCCGGTGCCCCTTCAGCCGATAGCCCAACTTGGCGGCAATCTTCTCTTGCAGGGCTTCGATCTCGGGGTCCACGAATTCGATCACCTCGCCCGAGTTCATGTCGATCAGGTGATCGTGGTGGTCGCGCTCGGCATCCTCATAGCGCGCGCGCCCATCGCCGAATTCCAGCCGATCGAGAATTCCGGCCTCTTCGAACAGTTTGACGGTGCGATAGACGGTTGCGATCGAGATGCCCGCATCCAGCGCCGATGCACGGGCGTACAGTTCCTCGACATCCGGATGGTCGTCGCTTTGTTCCAGCACGGTCGCGATGGTCCGGCGCTGGCCGGTCATGCGCAGGCCCTTGGCTTCGCAACGCGCGATGATCGTGTCCGGCATGGCACCCCTCAGAATCCGTTCGGGTCTCTGTCTTAGTCTGTCCGAACGGATTTCGCCACCGTGTTTTGCACCCGTGCCGCGTCAACCGGCCAGGCGCAGATCGGCCCAGACCGGCAGGTGGTCCGAGGCGATATGCGCGGGCCGTTCCCCGTGCACACCGTGGGCCAGCGCCTCGAGCCCGCCACCCAGCGCGATCCGGTCCAGCGCGCCCAGAGGCTGCGCGGCGGGAAAACTGGGCACCGGCGGCAGGAACCGCATGTCGGGGGCCAGGCGATCAAGGATCGGCTGGCGCGACCATTCGTTGAAATCCCCCGCCCAGACGGTGGGCATCCGGTCCAGCGCGCGGCCGTCCTGCCGCAGGTGAAGGATCTGCTGGCGGCGCCACGCCGAGAACAGACCCAAATGCATGCCCATCACCCGCAAAGGCCCGATATGGGTGTCGAACTCGACCCGGACCGCCCCGCGCGGTTCCAGCCCCGGCAGATCGTGATGCGCGGCGCGGCGCACCCGGATGTGGTCGCCCCGCCAGATCACCGCGTTGCCATGCCATCCCAGACTGCCCGCACCACCCAGATCGACGATCTTCCACCCGGCCTCGTCCAGCATGAAATGCGGCAGCGCCGCCGGGCGCGGCGGCAGGCGTTTGTCGGCCTCTTGCAGCACCACGATATCGGCGCCCAGCCGGTCCAGCACCTGCAGGATGCGCTGCGGCTGGCGTCGCAGGTCCAGTCCGACGCATTTCTGGATGTTGTAGCTGGCAAGGCGCAGCTTGGGCAATGTGGTCATCGGTATTCTACGGTTCTACCCCGTCAGGATTCGCAGGATCGCGCCCGGACGCAAGCCGATAGTTCAGCACAGATGCCGAAACCCGCTCAGGTGCCGCAAAAGGTGGCATGCACTACCTCGTCCTGCGCGGGCGGGCGCATCAGGTCGGCGGCGTCGGGCTGGTCGTCATAGGGCCGGGCCAGCACCGCGTTCAGCCGGTGGAACGGGGCATAGTCGCCCTGAACAGCGGCCTGGATCATCTGCTCGACCCGGTGGTTGCGCGGGATGAAGGCCGGGTTGGCCGCGTGCATCACCGCGGCCGGGTCCGCCTCGCGCGTCAGTCGCGCGCGCCACCCCTCGGCCCAGCCGTCAAAAGCCGCCGGATCGGTGAACTGGTCCCGCGCCGCATCGCTGCCCAGTGCGCGGAAGGTGTTGGTGAAATCGGCCTGGTTCTGCGCCATCCGCGTCAGCAGGTCCGAGATCAGTGCACGGTCGCCGTCCTCCTCGGTGGTCAGGCCGATCTTGGCCCGGAACCGGCGCAGCCAGTGCTGCTGCATCAATTCGGGCATGGCATGTACGATCTCGGTCGCCTCTTCCACGGCGGCCTGCTTGTCCTCGATCTGCTGGATCAGCGCCGTCGCCAGCTGCGCCAGGTTCCACACCGCGATTTCGGGCTGGTTGGAATAGGCATAGCGCCCCATCCGGTCGATCGAACTGTAGACGGTGTTCGGATGATAGCTGTCCATGAAGGCGCAGGGGCCATAGTCGATGGTTTCGCCCGAGATGGCGCAGTTGTCGGTGTTCATCACCCCGTGGATGAAGCCCACCGCCATCCATTGCGCGATCAGCTCGGCCTGCGCGTCACGCACGGCGCGCAGCAGGCCCATCGGCCCGATGGCCTCCGGATAGTGGCGTTCAATGGCATAATCGGTCAGCCGCCGCAGGTCGGCGATCTGGCCGCGCGCGGCGAATACCTGGAACGTGCCCACCCGCAGATGGCTTTGCGCCACGCGCGTCAGCACCGCGCCGGGCATCGGGCCCTCGCGCAGCACGACCTCGCCGGTTTCCACCGCCGCCAAGGCGCGCGTGGTGGGAATGCCCAGCGCGTGCATCGCCTCGGACACGACATATTCGCGCAGAACCGGCCCCAGCCAGGCCCGCCCGTCCCCCTGCCGCGAAAACGGCGTGCGCCCCGAGCCCTTGAGCTGAATGTCGCGGCGGATCCCGTCCGTGCCGACCACCTCGCCCAGCAGCACCGCGCGCCCGTCGCCCAGCTGCGGGTTGTAATTGCCGAACTGGTGGCCAGAATACAGCTGCGCCAGCGGCTCGGCCCCGTCAGGCAGCGTATTGCCCGCAAACACCTGGGCCATGTCCTGCGCGTCACCGGGCGAGATGCCCAGCACCCGCGCCAGATCATCATTGAGAGCCACCAGCCGCGGCGCGCGCACGGGCTCGGGCGACTGGCGCGCATAGAACGCACCGGGCAGCCGGGCATAGGAGTTGTCGAAGGGGATCGTCAGGGTCATGGCGCAAACATATGATCTGTGCGCAGTATTGCCAGCACCAAATCCCATCGCCGTGAAAGGCCCGCCATGACCGCCGACCAGATCATCGACCACCTGCAACTGCATCCCCACCCCGAAGGCGGCTGGTATACCGAGACATGGCGCGCGGACAACACAGGCCGCCCGACCGCGACCTGCATCCATTTCCTGCTGAAACAGGGCGAGGTCAGCCACTGGCACCGGGTCGATGCGACCGAGATCTGGCTGTTTCACGCCGGCGCGCCGCTGATCCTGTCGATCAGCGAAACCGATACCGGACCGGCAAGCGATCACATTCTGTCGCCTGACCTGAGCGCGGGCGCGCCGCAGGTCATCGTACCCGCCGGGCATTGGCAGGCCGCCCGCAGCACTGGGAACTACACGCTGGTCAGCTGCGTGGTCTCACCCGGGTTCCGGTTCGAAGGGTTCGAATTGGCGCCCCCGGATTTCGACATCCCGCGCATGCCACGCAACGACTGATCGTCTCTTGTTTTTTAGGGGAACAACCGCCCTGATTGCACCATGATCAATGCCCTGATTCTTGCCGCGGTCGTGCTGACCGGTGCCGTTCTGACCTGGCCCAGGCTGGCCAACGCCCCGTTGTGGCGGGCCACGATCACGCCGCTGGCCTAGATCATCGGCAGCGGGTTCCTGGTGCTGGGGCCGATCCTGGATGTCAGCTATGGCGGCTATGCACCGCTGGTGATGCTGGCCCTGTGCGCGCTGGCCTATGCGTTCGGCGGCGCGATCCGGTTCAACATCGCGCAGAACGCCCGCCGCACGCGGCCGTTCCCCCTGTTGCAACGGCTGGAAACCGCTGCATCGGCGGTTCTGGCCTTCGCCTATTTCATCTCGGTCGCCCATTACCTGAACCTGTTCGGTGCCTTCGGCGTCAGCCTCACCCAGCTGGACGACGCCTGTCACGCGAACCTGCTGACCACGGCGGTGTTCACCTTCATCCTCGCCATCGGCTGGACGCGGGGGTTTGCGGCGCTGGAACGGCTGGAACAGGTTTCGGTCGGGATCAAGCTGGCGATCATCGCCGGGCTGATCATCGGTCTGGCCGCATATTTCGGCAAGACCGCAGGGGCCGGCGCGCTGGCTTTCGACCCGCCACAGGTTACCGGATGGGCGGCGATCACCCTGGCGGCGGGGCTGCTGATCACGGTGCAGGGGTTCGAGACCTCTCGCTATCTGGGCGCCACCTATGACGCGCCGGTTCGGGTGCGGTCGATGCGGATGGCGCAAGGGATCTCGACCGTGATCTACATGGTCTATGTGGTGCTGCTGACCTATGCGGTCGACACCGACCCGCGGGCGTTGGACGAAACCACGATCATCGACATGATGCACCTGGTGGCGCCGATCCTGCCGCTGCTGCTGGTGGCCGCCGCGCTGAGCGCGCAGTTCAGCGCCGCCATTGCCGACACTGCCGGATCAGGCGGGTTGATCGCCGAGGTCACCGCGGGCCGGATCCCCGAAAAGCTGGCCTATGCCTTGCCGGTCGGGCTGGGCATCCTGCTGACCTGGTCCTTCAACATCTTCGAGATCATCAGCTATGCATCCCGCGCCTTTGCGCTCTACTATGCCATCCAGGCCCTGATTGCCGCCGTATCGGCCCATCAAGGCGGCCGCCCGCTCGGAACTGCGCTTGGTGCCGGTTTGTCGGTGCTGGGGCTCGCGATTGCCGTGTTCGGGACCCCTGTCGAGTAAGCACCCCGACCGCGCGCGCAACCCTGCGGTGGGCACGACCGTCCGACTTGACGCCTATCAAGGACGCCCACGCCCCGGCCCGGTAGATTGCGGCTCTGAAAGGACGGGCCAATGCGGACACTCGTATTTCTTTGGTATTGCTCGGCGCGGACCATTCGGTTCCGGCCGAACAGATCGACCCCCATGCCGTCTACGAACACAACTGCGCGGGCTGCCACGCGCCGCATGCGTCGGATCTGGTGGAAACCCTGTTGGATGCCGGGCAGGACCCGTTGGTGATCAAGCGCACCGGGCAGCCGCTGGTGGGTTTCCTGAGGTCGGGGCACGGCCGAGCGAACCCGGCCGAGATCGACGCACTGATCGCGCTGTTCACCCGCATTCAGCTGTCGGATGGGCTGTTTCGGACCAAGTGCAGAATCTGCCATGTCCGGGCCAAGGAAACCGCCCGGCTCAAGTTGGTGATCCGCGACGACCGGTTGGTCGGGCGCTATACCGGCCGCGACATCGAAACCTTTCTGCACAACCACGGCCGTCTGGCGCCGCAGGAAATCCCGGTCATGCTCGACGCCTTGCGGCAGCACGTCCTGACCAGGCCCGTGACATAGCCTCAGGCCGACATCCGGCTGACCGTTCCCCCGCCGACCAAGGCCTTGACCCCGGTGGTGCCGGGGCAAGAGGTCGGCATCCCCCGCGCCACGCGCACCGCCAGATAGGCAAAGGCCTGCGCCTCGAGCATGTCGCCATCCAGACCTACGGCCTCGACCGGATCGACCGGGCAGTCCAGCGCCACGCGCAGCATCTCCATCAAAACCGGGTTCCGGCGCCCGCCGCCGGTGACCAGCACCCGCGCGGGCGGTCTGGGGCAATGCTCCATCCCCTGCACCACCGCCGCCGCGCTCATCCCGGTCAGGGTGGCGACGGCGTCAGCGTCGCCTAGTTCCTTCACCAGGCCGATCATTTCGGCGAAATCGTTGCGGTCCAGCGATTTGGGCGGCAGGCGGTTGAAATACGGCTCGGCCAGGAACAGCTCCAGCGCGCCTGTCTCGACCGTGCCCCGCCGGGCCAGCGCGCCGTCGCGGTCCATCGGCAGGCCCAGCCGCGCCTGCACCAGATCGTCGATCGGCGCATTGGCCGGGCCGGTGTCAAAGGCCAACAGCGCACCGGGCGCCTCGGGCCCGTCAAAGGACGGGTCCACATAGGTCAGGTTGCCGACACCGCCCAGGTTCAGAAAGCACAAGGGCGCCGTGGCCCCGACATATCTGGCGCAGGCAAAGTGAAAAAACGGCGCCAGCGGTGCGCCCTCGCCGCCCATGGCCACGTCATCGCTGCGGAAATCCCAGACCACGGGCACACCCAGCGCGACCGCCAGCCCCTCGCCATCGCCCACCTGCAACGTGCCCTTGCCGCGCGGTTCATGCGCAAGGGTCTGGCCGTGAAAGCCGATCAGCTCCACCCCCTCGAATTCCGACAGCAGCTCGGCATGGGCGCGGGTCACCAGATCTTCGGCGGCGTGCACCTCGGGGCCGCTCCATTTTCCCAGCGCGGCGCGCAGCAGCTTGCGCTCGTCCTCGGCATAGGGCCGGTACGCGCTGTCGCCGAACCGCAGGATCTGCCGCCCGTCGGTTTCCACCACCGACGCGTCGACCCCGTCGAGCGAGGTGCCCGACATGGCCCCCAGTGCCCGCACTGCCCCAACTTTGCCTCGGGCCTTATTCATGGCCTTTTCCTTCCCTCGTTCGCCGCCTATAACGTGCCCCGCAATTCAACCCCGAGGCAAGACATGACGTATCACCCCAAATCGGATTTCATCGCCACGATGATCGAGCGCGGCTTTCTGGCCGATTGCACCGATTATCAGGGCCTTGACGATGCTCTGACCAGCGGGGTGCAGACAGCCTATATCGGGTATGATGCCACCGCCCAGTCCCTTCATGTCGGGCACCTGATGAACATCATGGTTCTGCGCTGGTTCCAGAAGCTGGGGCACAAGCCGATCACCCTGATGGGCGGCGGCACCACCAAGGTGGGCGATCCGTCTTTCCGCTCGGACGAGCGCCCCCTGCTGGGCCCCGAGCAGATCGACGCCAACATCGCCGGCATGCAGAAGGTGTTCGACAAGTACCTGTCCTATGACGACAGCGACACCGGCGCGCTGATGCTGAACAATGCCGAATGGCTGGACGACCTGAACTATCTCGACTTCCTGCGGGACATCGGGCGGCATTTCTCGGTCAACCGGATGCTGTCCTTTGAATCGGTGAAATCGCGGCTGGATCGGGAACAGTCCCTGTCGTTCCTCGAGTTCAACTACATGATCCTGCAGGCCTATGACTTTCTGGAACTGAACCGCCGCTATGGCTGCATTCTGCAGATGGGCGGATCGGACCAGTGGGGCAACATCGTCAACGGCATCGACCTGACCCGCCGCGTGCTGGATCACGAGATCTATGGCCTGACCACGCCCCTGCTGACCACCAGCGACGGGCGCAAGATGGGCAAAAGCCAGGGCGGCGCCATCTGGCTGAACGGCGACATGCTGTCGCCTTACGAGTTCTGGCAGTTCTGGCGCAACACGACCGATGCCGACGTGGGCCGCTTTCTGAAGATCTTCACCGAGCTTCCCGCGGACGAATGCGACCGCATGGGCGCGCTGCAAGGGTCCGAGATCAACGAGGCCAAGATCCGTCTGGCCAACGAGGTGACGACCCTGCTGCACGGAGCCGAGGCCGCGGCCAAGGCCGAGGCCACCGCGCGCGAGGTGTTCGAAAAGGGCGGCGTGGGCGGCGACCTGCCCACCCTGACCCTGACCGCCGAGGATCTGGGCGACGGCATCTCGGTCGTGCAGCTGATCGTGAAGTCGGGCCTGGCGAAATCGGGCAAGGAGGCCAAGCGCCTGATCGCCGAAAACGGCGCCAAACTGGACGACGCGCCGCTGACCGATGCGGGGCTGATGATCGACGCAGCGGCCTTGTCCTCGCCCATCAAGCTGAGCGCGGGCAAGAAGAGGCACGCGCTGGTGCAGCTGGGCTGAACCCGATCTCCACGGCCGCCTTCGGGCGGCCGTTTTTCTATCCGCGCTCGACCGAGCCCAACGGCAGGTCCAGACCGGCCGGCGTCACGAACAGCTCGATCTGATCGCGCGACAGCGCCCAGTGATCGGCCGCCAGCTGCCCCGCCGCCGCCTCGTCGCGCGCCTCGATCGCGGCAATGATGGCGTCATGCTGGTCGCAGGCCAGAGCCAGGCTTTCACCCATCCCGTCCTGATTGGGGCGGTAGAAGGTCATGCCGATGCGCGAATGGTCGATCAGCAGGCGCTGAAACGACGGCAGCAGGTAGACATTCGCCGCCATCTCGCCAGTGATTTCGTGGAACTGGTTGTTGGTCAGCGCGCGGTCTTCGGCCGAGCCCGTCCGCAGCGTTTCCCAAAACGCCGCCTGCGCCGCCTTCAACCGGTCGATCTGGTCACCCGTGGCGTTCTGCGCCGCCAGCCGCAGCACCGCGCCATAGATCATCGGCGCCACCAGGAAGAAATCGCGCAGCGTGGCATAGGACATCTGCGACACCCGCGCGCCCCGGTTTTCACGCAGTTCAAGATAGCCCAGCCCGGCCAGATGCCGGAACACTTCGCGCAGGGGCGTGCGCGACAGGCCGAACGCCTCGGACAGCTGCGCCTCGTCCAGGTCATCGCCGGGGCGCAGTTTCAGCGTCATCACCGCCGCCTTCAGATGCGCGGCCAGCGCCGCCTTGCGGCTTTTCGTGTCGTCTTTCATCCCCAACCTTCGCTTTGGTCGAATCGCGACACCCAGGATGTCGCCCCTGCTCTTGCCCGATAAAATGCACCTTGTACACAATCAGCCTGACCGCCCGTGATAGACTGAGCGCATGACCCGCCCGCAACATTTCTGCTTCATCCTCGTTCCCGAGTTCTCGCACCTGGCCTTCTCCTGCGCGGTCGAGCCACTGCGCATCGCCAACTGGGTCAGCGGAGAGGAGCTGTACTGCTGGTCCTTCGCCTCGGAGGACGGCGCGCAGGCGGTGTGTTCGAACGGGTCCGTGACGCTGGTGCATGGCGGGCTGACGGACCTGCCGAAATGCGACCAGATCTTCGTTTTGTCGGGCATTCACATGCGCGATCACGTCAGCCGCCCCCTGCTGGCCGCGCTGCGCCGCGAACGGGCGCGCGGCACGGCCATCGGGGCGCTGTGTTCGGGCGCGTGGCCTCTGGCCGAGGCCGGGTTCCTGAACGGGATGCAGGCGGCGATCCACTGGGAATATCACGACGCCTTCATGGAGGCTTTCCCGGACGTGAACCTGGTGCGCAGCGTCTTCGTGGCCGATGAAAAGCACATGACCGCCTCGGGCGGCACCGCGACGGCCGATCTGATGCTGCATCTGATCGAGCGCGACCACGGGCAGGACCTGTCGATCGCGGTGGCCGACCAGATGGTCTATAACGCCGTGCGCAACGCGACCGCCGATCAGCGTGTGTCGCTGCAATCGCGCAACGGCATGCGCAACGCGCATCTGGCCAAGGCGATCCAGATCATGGCCGACCGCATCAACGACCCGATCTCGCCGGCATTGATCGCTGAACAGATCCGCATCTCGACCCGCCAGCTGGAGCGGCTCTTCGGCAAATACCTCAACGCCTCGCCCAAGAAATACTTCATGGAGCTGCGTCTGGATCGTGCGCGCAACCTTTTGTTGCAGACCGAATCCTCGGTCACCGACGTGGCCTTTGCCTGCGGCTTTGAAAGCCCGGGCCATTTCTCACGCGTGTACCGCGCCGCCTTCGGCGTCACCCCGATGCAGCAGCGCAGCCGGCTGGACTAGGTCACACACTCATAAATCGCTATCGGCGTTTGAGGGTTTCTGATTCACTTCTGTGAAAGAGGAGAGCAGCATGTCTCAACGTCGCTATGAACTGACCGACT
>NZ_FQVK01000003.1 GCF_900129345.1 Ruegeria intermedia
CAACCCGTCGCGACCAATCCCGGTCGCGGCATAACCGAGCGGGAAATCCACCTACAAAACGGCTCGAAACTGTTCAAACGAACCGAACCACCTCTCCCACCTCTGCCTTTGCCGTCACCGGCGGGCCGGACGGGGCCGCCTGCGCTCTCTGCGACACCTGCCGCACCCAGGTCGAGGGCGGTCTGGACCCCAACCACATGCGCTGCCTCGCCACCGCCATGTGGTCCGAGGACCCCGCCACGCAGGTTCTGGCCGCGCGCCTTCTGAAACGCCTCTCGGATCACGACTGGGCCCGCGACCTGTCCGAGCAACTCTGGCTGGACGAGGAAACCCAGGCCTGGGCCGACAACGTCCCAACCAAAAGTCAGCACCGCGACAGCAACGGTGCGCCGCTGGCTCAGGGCGATACCGTGGTTCTGATCAAGGACCTGCCCGTCAAGGGTGCCGGCTTTACCGCCAAGCGCGGCACGGCAGTGCGTGGCATCTCGCTTGTGCCCGACAACCCCGAGCGTATCGAAGGACGTGTCGAAGGCCAGCGCATCGTCATCCTGACCAAGTTCGTCAAACGCAAGTAATCTGACACAGAGGCGTCGCCGCAGGCCCCACGTCGCGCCTTCAATCATCAATTGACCCCTGCCGCGATTTGCGCCGCAGGGGGGGTGTTTCAGAAGGTCCGGGCCATCCCGGATGTGTCACCGCAGCACCGCGGCCTTTGGGTCGTGTCTGCGGTGCGTTTCAGCCCTGAAGGGACCTGACCTCGACATCGCCCTCGGCCTGCGCCTTGATGGCCAACGCGGCGGCGTGGCTGGCTGCGGCCGTGGTGTAGTAGGGGATCTTGTCATAGAGCGCGATCGAGCGGATCGCCTTGCTGTCCTCGATGGCCTGCGCGCCCTCGGTGGTGTTCATCACCAGCTGCACCTGACCGTCCTTCAGCATGTCCACCACGTCGGGGCGGCCTTCATAGACCTTGTTGACCACGTCACAGGGCACGCCCTGGCTGTCCAGCCAGGTCTGCGTGCCGCGCGTGGCCACCAGCGTAAAGCCTTGTTCCACCAGTACCTTCGCCGCCTCGAGCATTGCGGGGCCCTTGTCGGCGTCCTTGATCGAGATGAAGGCCCGCCCGGTGGACGGCAGCACCATGCCGGCACCCAGCTGCGCCTTGAGGAAGGCACGGGGGAAGTCGCGGTCCCAGCCCATGACCTCGCCGGTCGAGCGCATCTCGGGGCCAAGGATGGTATCGACGCCGGGGAAACGGGCAAAGGGCAGCACCGCCTCTTTGACAGAGAACCACGGCATGTTCGGGTCGGCCAGGGTCATCTGGTCGGCGATCTTGGTGTCCTGGCCTGCCTTGTAGGGCGGGCGCTGCGGGAAGTTAGACAGCGGCTCGCCCGCCATCACCCGCGCCGCGATCGAGGCGATGGCGCTGTCGGTCGCCTTGGCCACGAAGGGCACGGTGCGGCTGGCGCGCGGGTTGACCTCGATCAGGTAGATCTCGCCATCCTTGATCGCGAACTGCACGTTCATCAGGCCGACCACGTTCAGCGCCTTGGCCAGCTTATATGTCTGCGCCTTGATTTCGTCGATGACCTCGGTCGACAGCGAATAGGGCGGCAGCGAACAGGCCGAGTCGCCCGAGTGCACGCCGGCCTCTTCGATATGCTGCATGATGCCGGCCACATGCACATCCTTGCCGTCGCACAGCGCGTCCACGTCCAGTTCGACCGCCCCGGCCAGATAGCTGTCCAGCAGCACCGGGCTGTCGCCCGAGACCACCACGGCCTCGTTGATGTAGCGCTTCAGCTGATCCATGTCGCGCACGATCTCCATCGCGCGGCCGCCCAGAACGTAGGACGGGCGGATCACCAGCGGAAAGCCGATTTCCTCGGCGATTTCCAGCGCCTGCGCGTCGGTCGAGGCGATGCCGTTCTTGGGCTGCTTCAGCCCCAGCTCGTTGACCAGCGCCTGGAACCGCTCGCGGTCTTCGGCCAGGTCGATAGCGTCCGGCGACGTGCCCAGGATCGGGATGCCGGCCTGTTCCAGCGCGTTGGCCAGCTTCAGCGGGGTCTGGCCGCCGAACTGCACGATCACACCGTGCAGCGTGCCGTTCTCCTGCTCGACCCGCAGGATCTCCATCACGTGTTCAAAGGTCAGCGGCTCGAAATACAGGCGGTCCGAGGTGTCATAGTCGGTCGAAACCGTTTCCGGGTTGCAGTTGACCATGATGGTCTCATACCCGGCATCCGTCAGCGCGAAACAGGCATGACAGCAGCAATAGTCGAACTCGATCCCCTGGCCGATCCGGTTGGGGCCGCCGCCCAGAATGACCACCTTCTTGCGGTCGCTGGGACGGGCCTCGCATTCGACCTCGCCCATCGTGGGCGCCTCGTAGGTCGAATACATGTAGGGTGTCTGCGCTTCGAACTCGGCGGCGCAGGTGTCGATGCGCTTGAACACGGCCTTGACGCCCAGGTTGTGACGGGCGCGGCGCACATTGTCCTCGTCGCGGCCGGTCAGCTTGCCCAGACGGGCATCGGTAAAGCCCAGCATCTTGAGCCGGCGCAGACCGTCCTCGGTCATTGGCAGGCCGTCCTTGCGGACGGTGCGTTCCGCTTCGATGATCTCGCGGATGCGGGCCAGGAACCACGGATCGAACTTGGTGACCGCCTGGATCTCGTCATCCGACAGCCCGTGCCGCATCGCCTGCGCGATGGTGCGCAGCCGGTCGGGCGTCTGCTGGCTGATGGCCTTGATGACATGCGCCTTGTCGTCGCCGCTCTCGACCGGGTCCCACAAGCCGATGCTCAGACCCGGGATTTCAACCTCGTCGAAACCGGTCAGCCCCGATTCCATCGAGGCCAGCGCCTTTTGCATCGATTCGTGGATCGTGCGGCCGATGGACATGACCTCGCCTACCGATTTCATCGCGGTGGTCAAGTAAGGCTCGGATCCGGGGAATTTCTCGAAGGCGAATTTCGGGATCTTGGTGACCACATAGTCGATGGTCGGCTCGAAGCTGGCCGGGGTGACCTTGGTGATGTCGTTGTCCAGCTCGTCCAGCGTATAGCCCACGGCTAGCTTGGCCGCGATCTTGGCGATCGGGAAGCCGGTCGCCTTGGACGCCAGCGCCGACGAGCGCGACACCCGCGGGTTCATCTCGATCACCACCATGCGGCCGTCGGCGGGGTTCACCGCCCATTGCACGTTCGAACCGCCGGTCTCCACGCCGATCTCGCGCAGCACGGCGATCGAGCCGTTGCGCATGATCTGGTATTCCTTGTCGGTCAGCGTCAGCGCCGGGGCCACGGTGATCGAGTCGCCGGTATGCACGCCCATCGGGTCGACGTTTTCGATGGAACAGACGATGATGGCGTTGTCGGCGGTGTCGCGCACCACCTCCATCTCGTATTCCTTCCAGCCCAGCAGGCTTTCGTCCACGAGGATCTGGTTCACCGGCGAGGCATCCATGCCCGAGCGGCAATAATGGATGTAATCCTCGCGGTTGTAGGCCACGCCGCCGCCGGTGCCGCCCAGGGTAAAGGCGGGGCGGATGATCGCGGGCAGACCGATGTTTTCCAGCTCGTCCAGCGCCAGCTGAACGCCGGCATCCAGATCGGCGGTGCCGTCCTCGCGCTTGGGGGCGGTGACGATGGTGGCCTTGGGGTTTTCAAGGCCCAGGCGGTCCATCGCCTCGCGGAACAGCTTGCGGTCCTCGGCCATCTCGATGGCCTCGCGCTTGGCCCCGATCATCTCGACGCCGAATTTTTTCAGCACGCCCATCTCTTCCAGTGCCAAGGAAGTGTTCAGGCCTGTCTGACCGCCCATCGTAGGCAGCAGGGCGTCGGGGCGTTCCTTTTCGATGATCTTGGCGACGACCTCGGGCGTGATCGGTTCGATATAGGTGGCGTCGGCCAGTTCCGGGTCGGTCATGATCGTTGCCGGGTTCGAATTCACCAGGATGACCCGATAGCCTTCCTCGCGCAGGGCCTTGCAGGCCTGGGCGCCGGAATAGTCGAATTCGCAGGCCTGCCCGATGACAATGGGCCCCGCCCCGATGATCATGATCGACTGGATGTCGGTTCTCTTCGGCATGGCCTGGTCCCTTCGATTTTGCACGAGTCGCTGGCGCCGCCCAAGCGCCCAAATTGTCGTGCGTTATAGGGACCCGGGCAAAAGGTGCAAGGGGGATCGGAAACGGAAGCGAAATTGCCGCTTTCCCCCCTTTCCCTCGGCGCCGTATTCTCTATATGCCGCTGCACGGCAGATGAGGAAACAAGTGCGCATTCGTTTCGATCAGGGACCCGCCGGTCCGGGCACCGGTTTCGATCGGCCCGCCCAGGTGATCCGCGCCGACCGGGCGGAGCAGGTGCCCCAGGCGTTGGCGGCGCTGGATGACGCGCGGGCACAGGGCGGCTGGCTGGCCGGATATGCCAGTTACGAGTTGGGCTATGCGCTTGAGCCCAAGCTGGCCGCAAGGCTGCCCGCGACCCGTCGATTGCCGCTTTTGTGCTTTGGCGTGTTCGATGGCCCGAGCGTGCAGGATCTGCCGTCCGGTGCGGCCGGGCTGACTGCGTTCCAGCCGCGTTGGAGCGAGGCGCGCTATGCCGAAGCTTTCCGCGCCGTGCATGATGCGATCGGGGCCGGGGACATCTATCAGGCCAACCTGACCTTTCCCATCGACCTGGAAACCGAGGGCGACGGCGCCGCGCTCTATGCCGCGCTGACCGCCGGGCAGCCGGTCGGTCATGGCGCGCTGGTCCAGCAGGACGGGCTGCCCGATCTGCTCAGCCGCTCGCCCGAGCTGTTCTTTCGCACCGATACCGACGGAATGATCGAGACCCGGCCGATGAAGGGCACCCAGCCGCGCAGCGCCGACCTGGCCGAGGATGCGCGTCGGCGCGACTTCCTGTCCTCGGACGAAAAGAACCGGGCCGAGAACCTGATGATCGTGGACCTTCTGCGCAATGACATCAGCCGCGTGGCGCTGCCGGGAACCGTTCAGGTGCCCGAGCTGTTCAAGGTCGAGACCTACGCCACCGTGCATCAGATGGTGTCGCTGGTGCAGGCGCGGCTGCAGGTGGGGGCGGGGTTGTCCGACATCCTGACGGCGCTGTTTCCCTGCGGTTCGATTACCGGGGCGCCCAAGATCCGCGCGATGGAGATTCTGTCGGATCTGGAGCCCTGGCCGCGCGACATCTATTGCGGCACCATCGGCTGGGCCGCCCCGGACGGGCGGTCGGAGTTCAACGTCGCGATCCGGACCTTGATGGTCGAGGGCAATCGGGCCACGTTGAACGTCGGCGGAGGCGTCGTCTGGGACAGCACCGCCGCGTCGGAATACGAGGAAGCGCTATGGAAAGCCCGGTTCGCCCGCCAACTGAGCCTGATTTCCGCCTGATCGAAACCTTTGCGTTTCGGCCCGGGCAGGGCTTTGTACGTGTGACCCGTCACCTGCGGCGTATGGCGCGGACTGCGGACTGGCTGGGTGTTCGGTTCGACGTGCGGCGCGTCGGCGAAGTGTTGGACGGTGTGTCCGGCGCTGACCCGCTGCGGTGTCGGCTGACGCTGGACTTGACCGGTGTACCCAAGATCACCACGGGGTCTTTGGCAGACAACCCGCCGGGCTGGACGGTGGGCCTGGCGACGCCGCGGCTGACGTCCTCGGACATCTGGCTGCGCCACAAGACCACCCGCCGCGCGATCTATGATCAAGCGCGGGCGGAATTACCCGACGGCGTGGACGAGCTGTTGTTCCTGAACGAACGGGATGAACTGTGCGAGGGCACCATCACCAACCTGTTCGTGGAAACGGAAGACAGGCGCCTGTTGACACCTCCGGTTGCCGCGGGCCTGCTGCCGGGCATCCTGCGTGAGGAGTTGCTCGAAACCGGACGCGCGACCGAGGCGGTCCTGACCCTGCATGACCTGGCCGCCGCGCACCGGGTCTGGATGGGCAATTCCCTGCGCGGTTTGATCCCGGCCCGGGTGATATTGCCATGAGCGACCGCAGTTCTGCGCGTGGATTGCAGGTGTCGAACCTGCGCCTGAAGGCTGAATTCGTGGCGTTCTTTGTCGCGGTCCCCTTGCTGATCGCGGTTCTGTTTCCACCCGACTGGATGTTTCCGGCTCTGTTCTTCTTCACCGCCATCGGAATCGCCCTGCTGCATCGCACTCCGGGCTTTTCCTGGGCCGAGCTGCGCTATGGCTGGCGCAACTGGCGCTGGGCCGAGGTGATCGGGTTCTCCTTCGCAATGGCGGCGATCTGTTCGGCCCTGGTGATGGCCACGCGCCCCGATGCGGCTTTTTACCTGTTGCTGAACCGGCCCGAATTTCTGGCCGTGATCTGGCTGGGCTATCCGTTGCTGTCGGCGCTGCCGCAAGAGCTGCTGTTTCGCACGCTGTTCTATCGCCGCTATCACGCGATCCTGCCCGACGGCGCGGCCTTGCCGTTGCTGAACGCCGGGCTGTTTGCCTTTGCGCACCTGATGTATTGGAGCTGGATCGTCACCGTGATGACATTCGCGGGCGGGCTGCTGTTTTCATGGGCCTACCGCAAGCGCGGGTCGTTCTTCTATGCGGTGCTGCTGCACGCGATCGCGGGCAACATCATCTTTGCCGCCGGGCTTGGCGTGTTCTTCTATTCCGGCAACGTGCAGCGCCCGTTCTAGGGGCGCTACTCGGCGGCGTCGCGCATGTCCTGATCGGGTTGATACAGATAGTCCCGCGTCAACGGCGCCGCGTCGCGGCGATGGCCCAACTGCAGTTGGAAAACGGTCTGGTCGCGCTCCTCGAACACCAGGATGCAGGCGGTCAGATAGAACCGCCACATGCGGATGAACCGGTCGTCATACATCGCGCGCACCTGATCCAGATTGGTCTCGAACCGGTCGCGCCAGGCGCGCAGGGTCAGGGCATAATGCAGCCGCAGGCTTTCGACATCCAGGAACCACAGACCGGTGCGTGCCACGGGTCTGACGATTTCCTCGAGCGACGGGACATAGCCGCCCGGGAAGATGTACTTGTTCAGCCAGGGCGACTGGCCGGTGGGCGGCCCGTTGCGGCCGATGGAATGGATCAACGCCACGCCGTCGGGCTTCAACAGGGCGGCGACTCGGTCGAAATAGGTGCGCAGCTGTGGCGCGCCCACATGCTCCAGCATCCCGACCGAGACGATCCGGTCGAACTGATCCTGCATCTGCCGATAGTCCATCAGCCGGACGTCGATGCGGTCGGTCAACCCGGCCTGCTGCACCCGCGCGGTCGCGGTACGGTGCTGATTCCGCGACAGGGTCAGCCCGGTCACATGCACGCCGTGGTCACGCGCCAGCGTCAGGGCCAGACCGCCCCAGCCGCAGCCGATGTCCAACACGCGCATGCCGGGTTCGAGGCACAGCTTGCGCGCAATATGCGCCTTTTTGGCGGCTTGCGCCTGTTCCAAAGTCATCCAGGGCTGCTGAAAATAGGCGCAGCTGTACTGCATGTCAGGGTCCAGCATCAGCCGGTAGAAGTCGTCGGACAGGTCATAGTGATGCGCCACGTTGCGCCGCGCTGAGCGGACCGAGTTGCGCTGCAGGATCGGTCGCAGCAGATACCCGGCCCAGTCCTGGATCTGCTGCAGCAGGGGCAACGACCCGCTGGCCGCGCATCGGATCGCGATCCGCATGGCGCCTTCCAAACCGCCTTCGTCGACGGTCAGGGTACCGTCCATGTAGCCCTCGCCAAATGCCATCTCGGGGCTGTGCACCAGGCGCGCCATCAATGCAGGGTCATGCAGAGTGATATGCGCCTCTGGCTTCGTGGCGTCGCCATAGGTGCGCGCAGTCCCGTCCGGGAAGGTGACCCGCAGAGTTCCGCGGGTGATGAAACCCCGCAATACGCGATCCAAAACAGTTTGCCACATCGGCCGAAAACCTCCTTGCTCAAGGGGCCTGGCTCCCGCGTGCCGGGAAAGCTATTTGAGTTCACCTGTCCGAAACATAGCGATTTTTTTCGAATTTGTCTGCATTCCGGCCCGCATCGCGCCCCGACACTTGACTTCCCGACCCGATCGCGGTGTATCGGCGCGACGAATTCAGCGCCCGAAGGGATATCATCCATGCACGCTTATCGCAGCCACACCTGCGCCGATCTGACCGCCGCCAATGTCGGTGAAACCGTCCGCCTGTCGGGTTGGGTTCATCGGGTGCGAGATCACGGCGGCGTGCTGTTCATCGACCTGCGAGACCACTATGGCGTGACGCAGGTTCTGTGCGACGGCGACAGTGAAGCATTCAACGCTTTGGAGAAAGTGCGCTCGGAATGGTGCATCCGCATCGACGGCACGGTCAAGGCGCGCGACCCCGAATTGGTGAACCCCAAGCTGCCCACCGGCGAGATCGAGGTCTATGTCCGCGAACTGGAAGTGCTGGGCGCGGCCGAGGAACTGCCGCTGATGGTGTTCGGCGATCAGGAATATCCCGAGGAAACCCGCCTGCGCTATCGGTACCTGGACCTGCGCCGCGAGGCGATGCAGCGCAACATGGCACTGCGCTCGGACGTGATCGCCAGCATGCGCCGCCGCATGTGGGATCAGGGATTCCGCGAATACCAGACGCCGATCATCACCGCCTCCAGCCCCGAGGGCGCGCGCGACTTTCTGGTGCCCTCGCGCCTGCATCCGGGCAAGTTCTACGCGTTGCCGCAGGCGCCGCAGCAGTTCAAGCAGCTGATCATGGTGTCGGGCTTCGACAAGTATTTCCAGATCGCGCCCTGCTTCCGCGACGAAGACCCGCGCGCCGATCGCTCGCCCACCGATTTCTACCAGCTCGACCTCGAGATGTCCTTCGTCACCCAGCAGGACGTGTTCGACACGATCCAGCCCGTGCTGACCGGCATCTTCGAAGAGTTCGGCGGCGGCCGGAAGGTCGACAAGGTCTGGCCGCAGATCTCCTACAAGGACGCGGCGCTGTGGTATGGAACCGACAAGCCCGATCTGCGCAACCCGATCAAGATGCAGGTGGTGTCAGACCATTTCCGGGGGTCCGGTTTCGCGATCTTCGCCAAGCTGCTGGAACAGGAAGGCACCGAGATCCGCGCGATCCCCGCACCGGGGGGCGGCAGCCGCAAGTTCTGCGACCGGATGAACGCTTTTGCCCAGAAGGAAGGCCTGCCGGGTATGGGCTACATCTTCTGGCGCGAGGGCGAGAACGGGATGGAAGCAGCCGGCCCTCTGGCCAAGAACATCGGTCCCGAACGCACCGAGGCCATCCGTCTGCAACTGGGGCTGGGCAAAGGCGACGCGGCCTTCTTCCTGGGCGGCAAGCCCAAGGCCTTCGAAAAGGTGGCCGGCAAGGCCCGTGACGTCATCGGCGAGGAACTGGGCCTGACCGAAAAGGACCGGTTCGCCTTTGCCTGGATCGTGGATTTCCCGATCTACGAAAAGGACGAAGAAACCGGCGAAATCGATTTCGAGCACAACCCGTTCTCGATGCCGCAGGGTGGCATGGAGGCGTTGCAGGGCGACCCGCTCGAGGTCAAAGGCTATCAGTACGATTTGGCCTGCAACGGCTACGAGCTTGTGTCGGGCGCGATCCGGAACCACAAGCCCGAAATCATGCTCAAGGCCTTCGAACTGGCCGGCTATGGCGAGGACGAGGTCAAAAGCCGCTTTGGCGCGCTGTTCAACGCGTTCCACTATGGCGCCCCGCCGCATGGGGGCTGCGCCGCCGGCATCGACCGGATCGTCATGCTGCTTGCGGACGAGGCCAACATCCGCGAGGTGATGATGTTCCCGATGAACCAACGCGCGGAAGACCTGATGATGCAGGCGCCGTCGGACCCGACCTCGGATCAGTTGATGGAACTGGGCCTGCGCGTCATTCCGCAGGATTGATCCAGCCCGCTCGGACCTCTCCGTACCCGCTGCCAAACCAGGTTCAGCGGGTGCGCACGTATCCGCTGGCCTGTCAGGTTTTGCCGTGGGCGGCCGATCTGGGACGGTTGTTCCGGCCGGGATCCTTTCGGCTGGGCTAAGATCCCAAGGCCGCAAGCTTCAATCCAGCCATCCGGGCTGATTCTGTCGATTGACCCGAATGGCCCGCGCCTGTCGCCGGGATTGTCGGTACCACCAGGCGCACAGCAACGCGGTGGTGATGAAAAACGCCGTGGTCATTCAGATGGCCTCCCGTCGTTCAAGACGGTTTTGCACCAGCCCGGCGACACGGGCGGCCACGACCGTTACGGGGGCGCCTCTGACGCGTGATGTGGCCAGCTGTTGCGCCGCTTCGGCCAGAACCGAGTCACCGGCGTCGCGCGCGACGCCGCGCAGAAATTGCGCCGCGTAGTCCAACGTTCGGTCATCGGCGGGCCCGGTCAGAATGTCGGCGATGTGCGCCATGTCGTCCTGATAGGCCATCGGGTCCGCTGAGATTTCTTCGTCGCGGACTGCATGCAGGTTGCCGGGTCGCCGGTCCTCTGGCAGCAGTTGAAGGATTGTCTTTTGAAAATGCGCCAGCGATTTCAGCGGTTTGGCCATGAATCCATCGGCCCCGGCCCGCAGCGCCAGATCCTGCGCGCCGTCGTCACCGGACATGCCCAGAATGGCGCTGATGCGGGGGCTGGCGACGTCGAGTTCCGCGATCAGATCGGCCCCCGAGCCGTCGGGCAGGCCCATGTCCACGATGATCACGCTGGGGCGGTAGATCTGAAGATGCCGCCGGGCGGATCTGAGGCAGTCCGCGCGCCGGATACGGGCGCCGCTGTGCAGGCACATCAAGCGCAGGGCGTCGCAGGCATATCGGCTGTCCTCGACAACCAGGATCGTCTGCCCAAGCAACGGCCGTGCGGCGCTTGGTGCAGGGGTGGATGCGGCGAAGGGCACCGAATCGTCCATGGCAGAACTCCTTTCAGCAGATGCCTCACGCTAGGAAGATCTGGATAACACAGGGTTAACGCGCGCTTTGACGCACTTGCCCTTTTCAGGGGCTGCGCCCATAACCATCGACGACCCGAACGAAGGAGTTTGTCATGATCGGCCGCCTCAACCACGTCGCAATCGCGGTTCCCGACCTCGAGGCCGCTTCGGCGCAGTATCGAAACGCGCTGGGTGCCAAGGTCGGCGACCCGCAGGACGAACCCGATCACGGGGTGACCGTGGTGTTCATCGAATTGCCGAACACAAAGATCGAGTTGCTGTACCCGCTGGGTGACGACAGCCCCATCAAGGGGTTCCTGGAAAAGAACCCCTCGGGTGGCATCCATCACGTCTGCTACGAGGTCGAGGACATCATCGCCGCGCGCGATCACCTGAAGGCGACCGGTGCCCGCGTGCTGGGCAACGGAGAGCCCAAGATCGGCGCGCATGGCAAGCCCGTTCTGTTCCTGCACCCAAAGGATTTCAACGGCTGCCTCGTCGAATTGGAGCAGGTCTGAACTCGGCAGGGAGGTTCTTGTATGACCATTACGGCCGCGCTGGTTCTGTTCGCCGTCATCTGGTTTATGACCCTGTTGGTCGTGCTGCCCGTGCGCATCAAGACGCAGGGGGATCTGGGCGACATCGTGCCGGGCACCCATGCGGGTGCGCCGGAAGTTCACCACATGAAGAAGAAACTGTGGATCACCACCGGAATTTCGATCGTCTTGTGGGCGATCATTGCCGGAATCATCGTGTCGGGCGTCATCTCGATCAGGGATTTCGACTGGCTGAACCAGCTTGACCCCGTCGAGTGACTCCGGCGGGGTGCTTGCGTTTGCTTAGGGGAGTATCTGCTGTTGCCGAGGCGGGTACTGATCGTCGGATACGTGGTCCTGCTGGTGGCGCCGCTGGCCCTGGCGGGGATGCAGGGGCTTCCCCTCCGGTCCCTGTGGGATGAGCTTGCCACCGGCGCCGGTCTGGTTGCTTTGGCCATCCTGCTGGTCGAGTTCCTGTTGTCGGGCCGCTTTCGTCTGATCTCGCGTCGGATCGGCATGGATGTGACGATGCGTTGGCATCGGGTCCTGGCGCGCGTGGCCCTGGTGTTGGCCCTGATCCATCCCTTTCTGTATCAAGGCGCGCGCAACCCGCCCTATCCCTGGGACACCACCCGCCAGCTGACCCTGAACTGGGAGCCCGAGGCGATCCTGCCCGGCGCTGTCGCCTGGATGTTGCTGCCGGTCTTGGTGGGGTTGGCCCTGTCGCGGTCGGATCTGGGAAAAAAATACCAGAACTGGCGGTTGGGGCACGGATTGATGGCCCTGACCATTGCGGGTTTCGCCATCTGGCACGCGCTTCTGGCGGGCCGGTACAGCGCTGACCCGGTTCTGACCGGCTTCTGGCTGGCATCGGGGGCGGTTGCCGGTGCGTGCATGCTGCGGGTCTATCTTCTGGCGCCGCTGGCCCGGTTGCGCCGACCATGGCGCGTGACACGCGTCGGGCCGATTGCGGAACGCACCTGGGAACTGGTGCTGGCGCCGGACGGCCATGACGGGCTGAAATTCCAGGCCGGACAATTTGCCTGGCTGCAGGTCGGGCAGGGCCCGTTTTCAGTGAACGACAACCCGTTTTCCATCGCCTCGGCGCCTTCGGAGGGCCCCGAGATACGGTTTGTCATCAAGGAACTGGGCGACTTCACCCGCAGCTTGGGGCGGATTCCGATCGGTGCACCGGCCTATTTGGATGGTCCGTTCGGGCATCTGACCCCGGTCGAGCGTGACGCACCGGGCATGGCGCTGATCGCCGGGGGCGTCGGGATCGCCCCCATGCTGAGCATTCTGGACGAGTTGCGCGCGCAGGGCGATCCGCGCCCGGTGACGCTGATCTATGGCAACAGGTCGGCGGCACAGATCGTCGATTCTGACAGGCTTGCCGCGATGGAACGACGCGGGCATCTGCGCCTGGTTCACGTGGTTTCGGAACCGGCCGAGGACTGGACCGGTGAGGTTGGGGTGATCGACCGGCCTCTGTTGCGCCGTTTGTTCGACGATGAGGCGCGCCGAAGCTGGTTGTTCGTCCTGTGCGGCCCGCCCGGAATGCTGACTTCGGTACAGCAGGACCTGACTGCGCTGGGCGTACCCCGGCCCCGGATTCTGTGTGAATCCTTCGTCTATGATTGACGGGCTGCCTCGGGCCGGCCGTTCAGCGCGTGGAAGATATGGGTGAATGTGGCCGCTCCGAGGATCGGAATCACGAGGTTGACCAGCGGAAAGGTCAGCGGGATGGCCATCAACGTGCCGGCGATCCAGATGGTCGAGGCATGCCGTGCGCGCAACCGGCGCGCCCCGTCCCGGCCGACCCGGCGCATGGCGGCCAGCGTGAAATACTCGCGCCCCAGAAGAAAACCGTTCATGCCCCAGAAGATGAACGGCATGAGCGGCGGGAACAGGGCATAAAGCACCAGGGCCAGCAGGTTCGCGACGATCAGAACGCCCAGGAACCCCAGCGAATCCAGAACCGCGTCTGCGATCGGAATGCGGGGGACGGGCGGAAGGGCCGGATAGTGCTTGTCCTCGACGGCCTGGGCGACCTCGTCCAGGAACATCGAGGTGATCGCCGAAGCCACCGGAATCATCAGAAAGACCGGAAGGATCAGCACCAGCACGATGCCGGAGTAGTTGAGGACATCGTTCAGCCAGGGAACGGCCCCGACAAATGGCAGCGAAATATCAGAGCCCGACACGACGTTGATCAGCCAGATGGCCCCGGCGCAGGCCACGACCAGCAACAGGATCGTCAGGCCGATGCCGCGCATCAGGACCTTGCGGAACCGGGGGTCTCCGATCTGGCCGAGGGCGGCGAAAAAGGCGTTGAGAACGATCACTCGGACACCCATTCGGTGATCGCGTCCACATCCGGACGGGGGCGTTCGGGCGGAGCGGTGCTTTCGGTGGCGATGTGGATCAGCCCGGCAACCCGCTCGTTCGGCGCCAGGCCCAGACCGCGTTCGCAGAATTCCCGGTCATGTGATTGCCAGCCCGACAGCCAGTTTGCGCCCCAACCGGCGGCCAGCGCCGCGTTCAGCAGGCCCAGACAGACCGCCCCGGCCGAATAGGTCTGTTCGATCGCCGGGATCTTTTCCGACGGATTCTGAACCTCGATCACGGCAACGGCAAGTTGCCCCATGTCGAACTGGCTGCGGGCTTTTGCGATCTCTTCGGGGCTTTTGCCCAGGGCGTTTCCACGCTCTTCGGTCAGCGCGGACAGGCGGGGCATGGCGCCTTTCTCCAGAACGATGAACCGCCACGGCTCCAACTTGCCGTGGTCGGGGCAGCGGGCCGCCGCGGTCAGCAGCGGCATCAGTTGGTCGCGGCTCGGCGCGGGCGCAACCAGCGTCTTGGCCGGGCGAGAGCGGCGGGATTGCAGAAAGTCCAACGCGGCCGGGTTCTTCAGAGACATATGTTAACCTTTTTCACATGGGCCATTGGTATTTCGGGCAGACAAGGCGGCATTTCAAGGGCAAACTCTCATCCCGAAAGACTCAGGCGCAATTCAATCGACCAAATGGAAGACGTTGCATGGCCGGACCAAAGTTGAAACACCTGCCGGATCTGAGCCATCTGGCCAGGGAGGGGCAACGAATCGCCGTGCGCGCGACACCCAAGGCCGCGCGGGATCGCATGCAGGTGGATGGTTCGGTCATCCAGATCTGGGTCACGGCCCCGGCCGAGGATGGCAAGGCAAACAAGGCGGTGGCCCGAATTCTGGCCAAGGCGATGGGCGTCGCGCCCTCTCGACTGACCCTCGTGCAGGGGCAGACCGCGCGGGACAAGCTGTTCGCCTATGATCCTTGATCGTCCGTCTCACGAATCTGATAGACCCCTTCGGGCAGGTCCAGCGCGGCGGCAAGGTCGCGCAACTGCCCGACCGACAGCGTGATCTTCTGGATGCGGTCGGTCCGTGGGTCCAGCTGTTCGATGGTGACGCATTCGGCAAAGCTGTTGATGACCACGTCTTCCTGCAGGGGCGGCGGGCCTTCGTCCACCAGGGTGATGACCGTCGAGTCGAATTCATGTTCAATCGAAAACATGATTCAACAGTGCCCGGCCCGATGACCCAATGCAACCATCGATCGGTTCGCCCGCTGTGGCCTCTCGGGTTCGGCTGCGCTAGGCTTTCCGCCGGATCTGAGGGAAGGATATCGTGGATGCGCCGCGTTTTTGTCTTGCTGCTGCTGGCCTTGTCCGGGTGCGGCGCCGCCGTCGAGCGCCACGTTCTGGTGCCGGCCGAGGCCTGGGCGCCGAGCTCTCCTGCCTTGCGGGACAAGGCCGAAACCTTTCGCCAGGTCAGCCGCGCGGTTGCAAGGGCTGCGGGCGCGGAATGCCGCCGGCAGACGAAGGGCCAGAATTGTGACTTCGTGATCCTTGTGGACCTTGGGCCGTTTTCCCAGCCCAACGCCTTTCAGACGCTGGACGAGCACGGCCGGCCGCTTGTGATTTTCAACCAAGGCATGATCGGGTCGGCCCGCAACGGCGACGAGATGGCCTTTGTGATGGGCCACGAGGCCGCGCATCACATCATGGGCCATATCGCGCGCCAGATCGAAAACGCCAAGGAGGGTGCGCGCGTCTTTGGCGAGTTGGCCAAAGCCCAGGGCGAGGGGCCGGACGAGATCGAGCGCGCGCAACAACTGGGCGCCGAAGTGGGCATGCAGAGCTATGCCAAGGCGTTCGAGTTGGAAGCGGACATTTTGGGGACCGTCATCACCAACGAAGCGGGATACGATCCGCTGAAGGGAATGGCCTATTTCAGCCGCATCCCCGACCCGGGAGACCGTTTCCTGGCGTCGCACCCGCCCAATGCCAGACGGGTCGAGGTCGTGCTAAAGACCGCAGCCGATCTGGGGCTGGTGGAATGACGGAACTGACCCGCCTTGGCGTTGTTTTGACCGACCGGGGCTCGAAATATGCGGTTTCGGGCGCGTCGGTCGCAAGCCGTGACGACATCGATGCCGTGTTGCGGGCGTTGAAGGCTGACAAGCTGTATGCCAAGGCCACCCACAACACGTGGGCTGCTGTTCTGCCGACGGGTGCCCTCAAGGCCGATGATGGCGAAGCCGGAGCGGCCATGGTCATCCTGCGCATGATGCAGCGGGCGGGGCTGGAGAACCACGTGATCATCGTCACGCGCTGGTATGGCGGAAAGAAATTGGGTGGCGACAGGTTCCGGCGGGTTCAGGATGCGACGCGGGCCTATCTGGACCGTCTTGGGGCGACCGCTTGACCTGTATCAAGGGCCGCGCGGCGCATTTGCCGTATCGTCTAGGCCATCGGTATCAGGAAAGGCCGGGCCATGACACCCAAAGCGACGCTGAAGCGACATGCGGATTTGTTGGACCGGATGGCGGATCAGGTGGGCGTCGACCTGCAGCAAGCCGCGATTTCGGGCGCAGTTTCACTTGACCAGTTGTCAGATGCTGTGTTGCGGTGCGCCGAATGTCCGGACCCGGCCTGTTGCGCGCGCGGTCTGGCCGGCGAGGGGTTCGGGGGCAAGCCGCCGGAATTCTGCAGAAACCGCGAGATGCTTGGTCGTTTGCGTCGGATTTCTCGGGGGCAGTCATGAAGGTTCTGGGAGACACCGCGCGCCATCTGCGCCTTGTGCTGAAAATGGGGCGCGTCACCCGCACGGATCTGCTCGGTGCCTACCGGTCGGGTGGTCTGACGCAGCGGGATTGGGCACAAGCGGTTCAGCGCTGCCGCAGCTGCGGACGGGCAGAGATGTGCCGAGATTGGCTGTCAGGCGCGAAGATCGGGGCGCGGGTACCTTTCGCCTGTCCCAATCTCGGGCTGTTTCATCGAATTCGTGCAGAGACGGGTCAGGAGTCGTGATGCGGCACATACAACTGGGAGATATCGAAAAACACTTCTGGCTTGCCCGCTCTGTTGCCCGTCGCATGGGTGTTTCGCTGACCGAAGCCATGGCCGACGGGCGTCTGAGCCACCAGGCCTATGCCGAGATCGTCACCCGATGCAGGGCGGCCGACTGCAGCGAAGGCTGCGTCCTGTGGCTGGCCGAGCAACAGCACGAAATGACGCCCGAGCCGCCTTGTTGCGCGATTGCGGATGCTCTGAGGCAATTGCGCTGAGCGGCTAGAGCCGGGAATGCGTGCCGTCGCAAACCGGAGGGTTTCGGGTTTGCTTGCATCCACAAAAAAAGACCTTCCGCGTCGCTTCAGCCTTGTATGAGACGGGTTCGATTCCGGTGCCCTTGTGTGAACCGTCACACAGTGGCTGACGCTTGGACCGCCCGCACCGGCACCAGAAATCGGTTTTTCCTTCGATCACCTCGACTGGATAGGGGGCCTTGCGGGCGATCATCGGTGGTTCAGCCATCTTGCTTGTCCTTTCAGGGAAAAATCCTCAATTGGTTCGGGTTGCGCAGCATCCTGACGGATTGCCTTTGCCTGGGCAAGAAATGGGGCACACGGCATGGATTCGCCTTGGTTCACGACCGTGTGATCCAAAATGTTGCCACGCAGCCATATTGCCCGTATTCTGGATGCGGTCCCGAAAAGTTGGGCAATATCAGAAAAGTATTGAAGGATTGATGGACATGAAACTGAAATTCGCTGCCGCAGCCGCATTTGGCTTGATCCTGACCGCCTGCGGTCAGCAGGAAGAACCCACTCCGGTCTACGTCCAGCCCGATTACGACAAATACGGCACGCCCAGCTGCTCGGCCGGATACGAGCTGGCAACCACGGAAGCAGGCCAGACCGTCTGCAACCCGGTCAGCCAGTGAGGCTTTGCCAATTTTGACTTTCGCAGGCGGTCCCTCTGGGGCCGCCTGTTTTTCGTGGGCTGTGCCTCAGCGCAGCAACTTCCCCCACAGGTCGTATTCCCCGGCTTCGTCCACCTGAACCGTGACGATGTCGCCGGGACGAAGTGTCTCGAAATCGTCGTCGATGAACAGGTTTCCGTCGATCTCCGGCGCGTCGGCCTTGGTGCGGCAGATGGCGGCGTCCTCGTCCACCTGATCCACGATCACCTCGATCGTCTGGCCCACCTTGGCGGCCAGCTTCGCCTCGGAGATCGCCTGCGCCTTTTCCATGAAGCGTTCCCAGCGCTCCTGCTTGACCTCTTCGGGGACGTGATCGGGCAGGTCGTTCGAGCGGGCGCCATCGACGTTTTCGTATTTGAAACAGCCCACCCGATCCAGCTGCGCCTCGTCCATCCAGTCCAGCAGCGTCTGGAACTCGGCCTCGGTCTCGCCGGGGTAGCCCACGATGAAGGTCGAACGCAGGGTGATGTCGGGGCAGATCTCGCGCCAGGCGGCGATCTCGTCCAGCGTTTTCGCCGCTGCCGCGGGGCGCGCCATGCGTTTCAGAACGTCGGGGTGGGCGTGCTGGAAGGGGATGTCGAGATAGGGCAGCAGGTTGCAGCCCGCATCCGCCATCAGCGGGATCAACTCGCGCACATGCGGATAGGGATAGACGTAATGCAGCCGCACCCAGGCCTCCATCTGGCCCAGCTCGCGCGCCAGGTCGGTGATGTGGCTGCGCACCTCGCGGTCTTTCCACGGGTTCAAGTCATATTTGCGGTCCAGCCCATAGGCCGAGGTGTCCTGGCTGATGACCAGCAATTCGCGCACGCCGTTTTCCACCAGCTTTTCCGCCTCGCGTAGCACGGCGTGGGCGGGGCGGCTGGCCAGCTTGCCGCGCATGTCGGGGATGATGCAAAATCGGCACTTGTGATTGCAGCCCTCGGAAATCTTCAGATAGCTGAAGTGGCGCGGGGTCAGCTTGACGCCTGAAGCCGGCAGAAGATCGACGAAAGGGTTCGGGTCGGGCGGCACCGCGCTGTGCACGGCGTCCAACACCTGTTCGTATTGATGCGGGCCGGTCACGGCCAGGATGCGCGGGTGGTGTTCGCGGATATAGTCCGGCTCGGCCCCCAGGCAGCCGGTGACGATCACCTTGCCATTCTCCACCAGCGCCTCGCCGATCGCCTCGAGGCTTTCGGCCTTGGCGCTGTCGAGAAACCCGCAGGTATTCACGATCACCGCGTCGGCGCCGGCATAGTCGGGCGAGATGCCATAGCCCTCGGCCCGCAGGCGGGTCAGGATGCGCTCGCTGTCCACCAGCGCCTTGGGGCAACCCAGCGAGACCATGCCGATGGTCGGCTGATCGGCGCGGGGCGCGTCTGAGATGCGGGCGGCGGGCGCCAGGTCGGGGCGGAGGTTGGGTGGGTTGGTGCTCATGGCGCGGCATATAGTGGGGAAATCTTCCCCTTGCAAATCCCACGCGTCGGGCAGACATGGTTCAGGCAAAGGGCAACAGGGGTTCCAAGAAACCATGAAGTGGCTGTTTCGCATTCTTTTCATTCTGTTGGCCGCCATCGGATTGACCATCGGGGCATTGCTGATGATGCCGGGCGACAAGCTTGGCGCGATCCTGGAGGAGCAGGTCAAGGCCCAGACCGGGCGCGACCTTGCGCTTGAGGGCGACGTACGGATTTCATTCTGGCCCGTTCTGGGCCTGGAGACTGGACCGGTGCGATTTGCGAATGCCCCCTGGGCCGGACCCGAGCCGATGCTCAGCGCGTCCAGTCTGGAGGTGGGCGTTGATGCCTCGGCCCTTCTGGGTGGCGAGGTACGGATCGGTCGTGTTTTGGCGCGCGACCCGGTCCTGCGGCTGGAATTGTCCGATGGGCGCGGAAACTGGGAACTGGCACCCCGCCAACAGGCTGCGCCAGCCCAGGCCGCCTTGCCGCCCGACGGGCCGAAACCCGCATCGCAGCCCAGTTCCGTGACGCTGGACAAGCTGGAGCTGACCAATGCCCGGCTGATCTATGTCGAAGACGGCGCGGTTCGCATGGATTTCGCGAATGTGGATCTGTCGGCCAGCTGGCCCGACATTTCCGAGCCGATGCGGATGGACGCGGAAATGCCCGTGCCGGGTGGCGCGGTCGCGGTGTCGTTGAGCATATCGGACCTGCCGGCCTTTTCTTCAGGTCAGGCGACGCCGCTGGCGCTGGATCTGAGCGCCCCCGGCGGCCAGGTGAACTTTGACGGGCGCGTCAATCTGGCCGGGGAAATGGACGGGCGCACCCGGGTCACGACGACCGATACTCACAAGATGCTGGCCGCTTTTGGCCAGGCCGGTGTGACCGTACCCCTGGGCCTGGGCCGGGTGGCCGACGTGAGCGGACTGATGACCTATACCCGCGACGGGCGCATCGCGCTGCGCGACGTGCAGGTCGCGCTTGATCAGAACCATATCGCGGGCGATGCAGACATCCTTGTCGCCGCCACGCCGCAGATCACCGCAAACCTGACGGCCGGCCATCTGGATCTGTCGCGTGTCGCGGATGCGGATGCTGGTGCGCAGACCCGGCACCGACCCAATAGCGATGCTTCGAACGCCGGATCGTCACCACGGGGCGACGACGGATGGTCAAAGCAGCCGATCGACGCATCGGTTCTTGGCCTGGCCAATGGGCAGATCCGCCTGAGGGCCGAGTCGATCGCGGTTCCCGGGCTCGAGTTCGGCGCAAGCGACCTGACGCTCGGCCTCGACCGGTCGCGTGCGGTCCTGCAGATGAACCCGGCCACGCTGTTCGCGGGACAACTGACCGGGCAGGTGGTCGCCAACAACCGCAACGGATTGTCGGTCGGCGGCAAGCTGGCGGCGCAGGGGGTCGACCTGCAGCAGGCTTTGACGGCGCTGGCGGGGGTCGAACGGTTGTCGGGCAAGGCGGCGCTGGACCTGGAATTCCTCGGTGAAGGTCAGAGCGAAGACCAGATCATGCGCTCGGTCAGTGGCAAGGGCAGCCTGAAGGTGGGCAAAGGGGTCATCTCGGGGATCGACCTTGACCGTCTGATGGGGCGTGGCGATGGCGTGGGCGGGACGACGGTGTTCAACAGCCTGACGGCCTCATTCGTGATCCGCGACGGTAACCTCAGAAACGATGACCTGCTGATGCAGCTGGACAATTTCCGCGCGGACGGGTCTGGCCGAATCGGACTGGGGCGGCGGGATATCGACTATGTGTTCACGCCGGTGGCCCTGCGCGCCAATTCAGGCGAGGGGCTGGCCGTTCCCGTGCGGATCCAGGGCCCGTGGAGCAACCCGTCGATCAGACCGGATCTGAGCAAGGTGATCGAGGCGGCCACTGGCGAAGAGCTGAAAGAGCTGGAACAGGACGCCAAGCAGAAGGTTCTGAAGAAAGTCGGTGAAGAGCTGGATACGACCATCACCGACAGCGACCAGATCGAAGATGCGGTCAAGAAAAAGCTTGAAGAAGAGGCCGTGAAAGGCCTGCTGAAACTTCTGGGGAACAACTGATCCCGGGCAAAAGGGGGGGGTGCCGACGGCGGCACCCCCTTCGCCGTCAGATCGTCTGGTCGTAGTCGCCCACGCCGGGTTCGGTGCGGATCACGGCATCGATGTCGGCGAAAATGGCGCGCATTTCCTGCTCGCTCTCGCTGCTTTCACAGACCACCACCAGGTTGGGCGTGTTCGACGAAGCTCGCACCAAGCCCCAGCTGCCATTGTCCAGGATCACGCGCGCGCCGTTGACCGTGACCACCTCTTTGATGGGGCGCCCGGCCAGCGTTTCCTGCGCCTCGGCCTTGGCGACCAGTTTGTCGACCAGGCGGGCCAGGATGTCGTATTTCTCGGTGTCGGCGGCATAGGGCGACATGGTCGGGGTCGACCATGTCCTGGGCAGCGCGCGGCGCAGGTCCGACATGCTTTTGTCCGGGTTCCGGTCCATCAGCTTGCAGATTTCGACGGCCACCCGCATGCCGCAGTCATATCCGCGCCCGACGGGCTCGGCCAGGAAATAGTGGCCGGATTTCTCGAACCCGGCCAGCGCGCCGATTTCCTTCACACGCCGCTTCATGTGGCTGTGGCCGGTTTTCCAATAATCGGTCTTGACGCCAAGCGCCTGCAGTTCGGGATCGCTGGCGAACAGGCCGGTCGATTTCACGTCGGCCACGAAAGTGGCGCCGGGATGCAGCTTGGCCAGATCGCGCGCCATGATCACACCGACCTTGTCGGCAAAGATCTCTTCGCCTTCGTCGTCGACCACGCCGCAGCGGTCTCCGTCGCCGTCAAACCCCAAGGCCAGATCCGCGCCCGTCGCTTTGACGGTCGCGGCCATGTCGTGCAGCATCTCCATCGCTTCGGGGTTGGGGTTGTAGTTGGGGAAGGTGTAGTCCAGCCGGTTGTGGCTGGGTACGACCTCGACCCCGATCCGCTCGAAGACTTCCGGTGCAAAGGCCGATGCCGTGCCGTTGCCGGTGGCACAGACCACCTTGAGCGGGCGCGACATTTTGAAATCGCCGACCAGATCGTCGATATAGGCCTCTTTCACGCCATCGACGAATTCGTAGGATCCACCGGGGCGGGCCACGCCTTCGCCGTTCAGCACGATGTCGCGCAGTTCGGACATTTCATCGGGGCCATGGGTCAGCGGGCGGTCAAAACCCATCTTGACCCCGGTCCAGCCGTTCGGGTTGTGGCTGGCGGTCACCATCGCCACGGCCGGGACATCCAGATGGAACTGGGCGAAATAGGCCATGGGCGACAGCGCCGGGCCGATGTCCTTGACCCGGATGCCCGCCTGCATCAGGCCGAGGATCAGCGCGTTCTTGATCGCCAGAGAATAGTCGCGATAGTCGTTGCCGACCGCGATCTCGGGCTTGATCCCGCGCCGGTGCATCTGCGTGCCCAAGCCAAGGCCCAGTGCTGTCATGCCGGGCAGGTTGATTTCGTCGGGGTATTTCCAGCGCGCGTCATATTCGCGAAAGCCGGTGGGCGCGATCATCGCGTCGCGCAGAAAGCTCCAGGTGTTCGGTGTCACCTCGGACAAGGGTTTGGTCATAACAGGCCTCAATCATTAAATCTGAACTGGGTTGGCTTTGGCGAGGGCGTCGAACTGCATAAGTGTCCCGATCAGGTCGCCCATCTGGTCCAGCGGGATCATGTTGGGCCCGTCCGACGGCGCGTTGTCCGGGTCTTGGTGAGTTTCGATGAACACCGCACCAATGCCCAACGATACCGCGGCGCGGGCCATGACCGGCGCGAATTCGCGCTGACCACCCGACGATCCGCCCCGGCCACCGGGCTGCTGCACCGAATGCGTGGCGTCCATCACGACCGGATATCCTGTCTGCGCCATTTGCGGAAGCGACCGCATGTCGGCAACCAGAGTGTTGTAGCCAAAGGAAGTTCCGCGCTCGGTCAGCAGGATGTTCCGATTGCCGGTACTTTCGATCTTCTCGACGATGTTCGGCATCTCCCATGGGGCCAGGAACTGACCCTTCTTGACGTTGACCGCCTTGCCGGTTTCTCCCGCAGCCAACAACATGTCGGTCTGACGGCACAGGAACGCGGGGATCTGCAGGGTATCCACCGCTTCGGCCGCGACGGCGCATTGTGCTTCGGTGTGAACGTCGGTCAGGACCGGAACCCCCATCGTCTTGCGGATGTTGTCCAGAACCTTGAGGCCCGCATCGATCCCCATTCCGCGCTTGCCGGACAGAGACGTGCGATTGGCCTTGTCATACGAGGCCTTGAAGACGTATTGCGCTCCGGCCTTGTCACAGATTTCCTTCATCCGACCAGCGATCATCTGGGCATGGTCGGCGGATTCAAGCTGACACGGCCCGGCGATGACGGTCAGCGGAAGATCGTTGCCGACCGTCAGGTCGGCGATTTTTACATGTTGCATGTGCTCTACGAAGATACCTGTTCACGGAGGACTGACGCGGTCAGCGAGATCATCAGGTAGATACCAGCAAACAGCAGGAATGCCAAAATCGTATTTTCGAACTTGCGCGGATAGCTGGGCTCCTGGCTGGGCACCGGGTTGACCGAAACGGTCAGGTATCGGACCTGACGGTTGGCCTCGGTCCGGGTGTTCTCCATCTGCTGCATGGCGGTCTGCAACATCATGTCCCGGGCCGCAAGATCAGCCTGGGCCATCTGGATGCGAACGCTCAGCCGCGCCAAAGAGTTCTCGCCGGCAGACGCATCCAGCATCTCGGCGTTCAACTCCTCCAGCACCGCCTGCAAGCGCTCGATATCGGCGCGCACGCCGTCGACCTTGGCCTGGTTCGGGCGCGGGTTGTCCAGCAGGGCGGCCAGTTGCAGTTCCTTGTCCTGCAGCTGAATCTCGATTTCATTGATGCGAGCGCGCAGGCTGGCGATCACGTTCTCCGGGTCCAGAACGGCCCCTTCAAGCTGCAACTCGATCAGGTCTTCCTGCGCCTTGCGTCGGGCCGCCTGTGCCGCTTCGAAGCTTTCGACGGCGTCGCGCATCTGGTCTTCGCGTTTCTTCTCGGACAGGGCATTCACACGGTCTTCGGCATAGGAAATCAGTTTCTCCGAGAACAGGGTCGCCGTTTCCGGATCCGGTGCCGCGACTTCCATCCGAATCACGCCTTCGGTCGGATCATAGCCGATGGTGATCATGCGCTTGTACAGCTTGAAGGCGTCTTCCAGGGTCGCATCCGGTTCAAGCCGTTGGATGGGGTCGATCCAGTCTTGCTGAAAGACCTTCGAAAACCCGGCGTCACGATCCAGAAGCAGCAGCGCCTCTTTCGATTCCAGGAAGGATTGAACCGAGATCGAATCCTGGGTCGTCGCAAATTGCGTCCCGGCCAGCAACCCGCCGATGCTGCCCGGGCCGCCATCGGCCTGCAGGATCAGAAATTCCGAATTGCTGGCATACATCGGCGTTGCCACCTTGTAGAAATAATATCCGACCACCAGTGTCGGCAGCAGCACGAAGGCGGCCAGGCGGGCGAACAGACCGATCAGCTTGCGCCGCCGCCGCCGGGCAATGTCTTTCTGGATCTGGCCAATCTCGAACGCACGACGCTCGGCCGGGCTCAGTTCGGGGCCTGGCAGATTCGCGGTCTTTTCCTTGACCGTCTGCGGCAGGTGGATCTTGACCTGATCCTTGGGTTTGCCGTCCGGGGCAGGGGCATCGTCCGGTTGGCCGACGATATCCAGCAGATTCTTGCGGGGGAACGGGTCGATCCCCTTTTTGCGCAGCAGCCGCACAGCGTCACAGTCCGACGTTGCCGCCAGGCCGTGTTTCTGCGCCATGCGCCGTGCGATTCGCAGTTGCCGCCCCGTAAGCCCCTCGCGCTTGATCGCGTCCAGCTCGGTTCCCGCCGGCGTTTCGGGCGCGCCCTGCGTCGCCTTGCGAATGCGCGAAATGGCCTCGGCCCGGGCTTCGACCGTTCCTTCGCCCTTGGCAGCCCGGTTCGGGTCGTATTTCTTAGCCTTGGGTTTGGTAGTCATACACCTGTTTCGCTTCTTCCAGAGACTCAAAAACGTGAAGCCGACCGTCCAGTAAGACGGCCGCCTGCCTGGCGAATTTCTCAAGAACCTTGGGGTCGTGCGATACGATCACCAGAGTCGTCGTCCGCAGGCGCTCCTGCAGGATCGAACCCGCCTTCTTGTTGAATTCCACATCCGTGGTTGCCGGCATGCCCTCGTCGATCAGGTACATGTCAAAGTCCAGCGCCAGCATCAATGCGAAGGTGAATCTTGCGCGCATCCCCGAGGAATAGGTGGCCAGCGGCTGGTCGAAATATTCGCCCAGACCACACAGCCAGCTGCAATAGGCTTCGACATAGTCCGGGTCCATTCCATAGATCTTGGCGATATAGCGCGCGTTCTCCAGCGCCGACAGGCGTTTGGACACGCCGCCGGTAAACCCCATCGGGAAAGAGACCCGGCAGTCGCGGCGAATCACGCCTTCGTCCGGCTTTTCGAGGCCCGCCATCATGTTGATGAGCGTCGTCTTTCCGGTTCCGTTCGGGGCAAGGATGCCCAGCGATTTTCCCAGCTCGACCCGAAACGAGGCCCGGTCCAGGATCACCTTGCGGCGTGTCCCGGTCCAGAAGGATTTGCTGACATTTTCAAACTCGAGCATTTCCGGCCTGCGCAACCTGTTCTTTCCGGTCCGGCCAAGACTGTCCGGCCAAAGACCCTTTGTTATCGGGCCATGTTGGCTACATTATGTCGAATTGTGAAACAAATCTTCAATGCGCGCGGAAAACTGTTCCGTACGATTGTGACATGCACTTGGCCGAAATGTCCGCTGGAGGCCAAAGCCCGGTTCAACAGAAGAAGGTGCGCGGAGTTCATGGAAAGCCTGTCCGACCAGATCCGGTCGTGCCGATTGTGCGCCGAGCGGTTCGCCGCAACGGCAACCGGACACAGCCCGCGACCGGTGGTGTGGTTCCGTCCCGGCGCCCGGATCCTTGTCGCGGGGCAGGCGCCGGGCGCGCGGGTCCACGATTCAGGCCGGCCGTTTACCGATCCGTCCGGCGACCGGCTGCGCGATTGGCTGGGGCTCGGCCCGGCCGAGTTCTATGATCTTTCGCGGGTCTCGATCGTTCCGATGGCCTTTTGTTTTCCCGGCTATGACGCGCGGCAGGCCGATCTTCCGCCGCCGCCCATCTGCCACAGGACCTGGCATGCCAAGGTCATGCGGGAATTGGGGGCGGTCCCTTTGACCGTGCTGGTCGGCGGTCATGCCCATCGGTTCCACCTGGGCACCCGATCCTCGGTCACCGAGACGGTCCGGGCCTGGCGGGACCATGCGCCGCGGGTCTTCGCCTTGCCTCATCCGTCGTGGCGCAATACGGGATGGCTGAAGAAAAACCCCTGGTTCGAGGCCGAGCTGCTGCCGGTTCTGCGCGCCCGGGTGCAAGAGGTGCTGAATGACTGATACCACGGCCCTGGACACAGCCCATGCCGCGATGGAGGCCCGCCCGCAGGACGATGCGGCACGGCTGCGATTCTTCGATCGGCTTGCCGATTCCGAGCTGTTTCTGATGCTGACCGAAGAGGCGCGCGGCGAAAACATCTCGCCCGAGCTGTTCGAGGTCGCCGACGGGCGCTTCGTCCTGGCCTTCGACCGCGAGGAACGTCTTGTGCAGTTCGCAGGCAGGCCGGCACCCTATGCGGCGCTGTCGGGCCGGGTTCTGGCCGGGATGCTGGGCGGGCAGGGGATCGGGCTGGGCCTGAACCTCGAGGTGGCGCCATCGTCGATGCTGATCCCGGCCGAGGCGCTGACCTGGCTGGCCGAGACACTCAGCCACGCGCCGCAGGCGGTCGAGGCGCGGCTGGAGGAGTTTCTGCCGCCTGCCGGCTTGCCCGATGCGCTGTTGACGGCGTTGGATGCCAAGCTGGCAACGGCGGTCGGGCTGGCCTCGGCCGCCTACCTGGTGGCGACGCGCGCCCGGGACGGCGGGGCCGGGCATCTGCTGGGTTTCGTCGATGCGGACCAAGGCGCGGAACCGGCGCTGGCCAAGGCGGTTTCCGAGGCGCTGACCTTTTCCGGGATCGAAGCCGGGGCTTTGGACGTTGGGTTCTTTGCCGATGGCGATGCCGCGACCGAGGCGCTGTCGGCGGTCGGGCTGCGGTTCGACATCCCGCAACCGACCCGCCCGGAAGCTGTCCGCGCCGCGCCCGGAAGCGATCCGGAGAAACCGCCGATCCTGAAATGAAAATGCAGCGCCGGGGCGCTGCATCTTCGGTCAGATGGCTGAGAAAAGCGCCGGCCTATTCGGCGGCCTGTTCCAGCTTGTCCTGCGTGCGCGTCTCGAAATCACTGGCATCGTGGCGTTCGCGCAGCTGGGTGTGCGGCTCGCCGAAGGCACGGTTGACCATCCGGCCGCGCTGCACCGCAGGGCGTGCGTCGATCTCTTTCGCCCACCGCATCACGTTCGTGTAGGATTCGACATCCAGGAACTCGGCGGCGTCGTACAGACGGCCCAGAACCAGTTGCCCGTACCACGGCCAGATCGCCATGTCGGCGATGGAATAGTCGTCACCGGCAATGAAGGGTTTGTGCGCCAATTCGCGGTCCAGAACGTCCAGCTGGCGCTTGGTTTCCATGGCAAACCGGTTGATCGGATATTCCCATTTCTCGGGCGCGTAGGCATAGAAATGGCCGAACCCGCCGCCCAGATAGGGCGCGCTGCCCATCTGCCAGAACAACCAGTTCATCACTTCGGTGCGCTCCGGGCCGGATTTCGGCAGAAACGCACCGAATTTCTCGGCCAGGTGGAACAGGATCGACCCGCTTTCGAACACGCGCACCGGCTTGTCGCCCGACCGGTCCAGCAGGGCGGGGATCTTCGAGTTGGGATTGATCTCGACAAAGCCCGAGCCGAACTGATCGCCCTCGCCGATATTGATCAGCCATGCATCGTATTCGGCGCCGTCATGGCCCAGGGCCAGCAGTTCTTCCAGCATCACGGTGACCTTGACCCCGTTCGGAGTAGCCAGCGAATACAGTTGCAGCGGATGCTTGCCCACGGGCAGATCTTTGTCATGGGTGGCGCCCGCGATGGGGCGGTTGATGCTGGCAAATCGTCCGCCGCTTTCGCTGTCCCAGGTCCAGACTTTCGGGGGGGTATAGGTGGATGTGTCGCTCATCTTCTGCCTTTCATGCCTAAGCCGGGCGCGCCGGGTCGTCCCAGAGGTAGTATCGTCACGCCCCGAGGCCAACCCCCGACGTTGCGCGTTTCGTGAAACAAACCCCCGCAATTCGGTCACGTTTTCTCGTGGCCGGTCACAGCAGCGTTAGCTGGGCTGTGCGACCGGGGGGATTCCAATATTCTCGGCTGCGAAGACCACGCGGACACCGCCTCCAGAACAAGGATCACCTACATGAACCGTTTTGCACTAACTTTTGTCGCCGCCATGATGCTGGGCGTTCCGGCCTTTGCCGGGCCTCAATATGTCGACGGGACCGGGTATGCCGTATCCGGCTATGACGTCGTCGCCTACCGCGACCTCGAACAGGTGCCCATCGGGCAATCCCAACCCGAAGCCGTGCGCGGCCGCGCCGACATCACGGCCGAATACAACGGGGCCACCTGGGCTTTCGCGTCCGAGGAGAACAGGGCGAAGTTTCTTGAAAATCCCGCCTATTACGCCCCGCAATATGACGGGCACTGCGCCTATGGCGTGTCCAAGGGGGGCAAGGTGCCGGGCAACCCCAACCTGTGGCGCATCGTGGATGACAAGCTGTACCTGAACATCACCGATGTCGTGGTCGGTTTCTGGGAAGAGGACGTGCCGGGCAACATCAACCTGGCCGAAGGTAACTGGCCCGAGATCGAGCCGGCGGACGCCTCGACCAGCGTCATTCCCAAATTCACCTCGGCCGGACCGATACAGAACTGATCCTTTGTACCGAAGATCGCGGGCCCGGCGGGACTTGCCGGGCCTTTTCGCGTTTTCAGAACGCCTCGCTCATGTGCGGATCGGCCTCGAACCGGATCCGCACGCTTTTCGCCCCGGGGAACTTGCGCTGGCGGATCGTGTCGGGAACCACGACCTCTCCCGCGCCGGATGACGTAGCCTGAAAAGACAGGATCTCGGCCTCGAACTTGCGGCCGCTGGTCAGAATCGAGGTCGGCAGGGCGACCCGGTTCTTCCCCTCGCAGACCGGCGTGGCCACGAAGAACGTCAGATCGCGCCCCCGGCACCCCACGGCCGAGGGAATGTGGTCTGCGTTGGTCTGCTCCGAATTTCGGCAGGGCGCGGGGTGATCGTCATGCGGCAAGGCGCCGCCGGCCCCGAGAAGCGATCGACACGACTCCAGCGCATCTTCGGCCAATTCGACCAGACGCGCCCTGAGCTTGGGGCGGCGCGGCCGTGCCGGGCCGGCGGCCTTGGTGGCCAGCCCTTCGCTTCTGAGGAAGTCAAAGGCCGCTTTGGCCTCGGCAAACCGTGCGCAATCCCCGCCGGTGCGGTCGGGATGGGCGCGAAAGGCGATGTCGCGCCATGCGTTGCGAATGTCAGATGCCGTTGCGGTCTGATCCAAGCCAAGCGCCCGCAATGCATCAACCCGAGCCTGAATTTTGTCGACTGGCTCCATACCCAAATCACTCTTTAAAACACGTTCCCGTATGTTCCGGTACAACCGGTGTTTGTGTCAAATAAATTAGATGATTGGGCGCTTCTGGACAACAGTCCGAGGTTTGCGCGGCAATTGTGTTCGTAGCGGGTTTTACGCTGTCGCCCGACGGAAAAAAGGGGGCCGCCTGGGCGGCCCCAGCACAGGGGATTTCGGCAAGAAAGGTCAGGCGACGTGTTGCAGATCGACCTTGGGCGTGATCCCCAGGGCGAAACACACGTCGCGCGTCAGTTCGGGGCGGTTGAGCGTGTAGAAATGCAGCTTGTCCACGCCGCCCTCGATCAGGTCCGAACACAGTTCGGTGCACAGCGCGGTGGCCAGCAGGTCGTGCCGGTCGTCGCGGATGGCCTTTTCAAAGGCATCCTCGACCCAGCCGGGAACGCGGGCACCGCAGCGTTTCGCGAATTTCCGGGCGCCGGTCCAGTTCTCGATTGGCAGAATGCCCGGCACGATCGGCTTGTCGATCCCCGCCTTGGCGCAGGCATCGCGAAAGCGAAAGAAGGTCTCGGCTTCGAAGAAGAACTGGGTCAGCGCCTCGTCGGCGCCGGCATCCAGCTTGGCCTTGAGCCAGTCGATATCGGCCTGTGCGTCGGAGGCCTCGGGGTGGATGTCGGGATAGGCCCCGACCCTGATCTTGAACTTGCCGGTCTGGGCCAGCGCGGCGATCAGTTCGACCGAGGTCGCGAACCCGTCCGGGTGCGGGGTGAACCGGTCCTGTCCCTTGGGCGGGTCGCCGCGCAGGGCGACGATGTCGGTGACGCCGGCGGCGGCGAATTCCTCGGCGATGCCTAGGGTCTCGTCACGTGAGGCATCGACACAGGTCAGGTGCGCGGCCACCGGCAATCCCGACGATTTGTGCAACGTCGCCACGGCGTCGCGCGTCAGCTCGCGCGTGGTGCCGCCCGCGCCATAGGTGACCGAAACGAATCGCGGCCCCAGCGGTGCCAGGGTCTGAACCGTATCCCACAGCCGGAACGACGCTTCGAGCGTTTGTGGCGGGAAGAATTCAAAGGAGATCTCGGGCTTGGTCATCGGTGTCTCGCTGTTTGTGACCAGGCCCTTGTGCCACGATGCTGACTGTGAGACAAACTCATATTCCTCAAGAACAACATGAGTTCGACTTCAAATGCACATCGAGTTCCGGCACCTGCGCACGATCAAGGCCATCCATGACTGCGGCGGACTGGCGCGCGCGGCCGATCAGCTGAACATCACGCAATCGGCGCTGAGCCATCAGATCAAGGGGCTTGAGGATCAGGCCGGGGTCGAGCTGTTCCTGCGCCGGTCGAAGCCGATGAAACTGTCGGCGGCGGGGCTGCGCCTGCTGCGCCTGGCCGAGCAGATCCTGCCGCAGGTCGAGGCCATGCAGGAGGAGTTTTCCTCGCTGCGCGACGGGCGTACGGGGCGGATGCACATCGCGATCGAATGCCACGCCTGTTTCGAGTGGCTGTTCCCGGTGCTCGAGGCCTTCCGCAAGTCGTGGCCGGATGTCGATGTCGATATCCGGCCGGGTCTGGCCTTTGACGCGCTGCCCGCGCTGCAGAAGGAAGAGGTCGATCTGGTCGTCTCCTCGGACCCCGAAGACCTGCCGGGCGTCGAATTCATCGAGCTGTTCGACTACAACCCCGTTTTCGTCGCCGCATCGACCCATCCGCTGGCCGAGAAACCGTATATCGAGGCCGAGGATTTCCGCGGCCAGACCCTGATCACCTATCCGGTCGAACGGACCCGGCTGGACGTGTTCAGTCAGCTGCTGATCCCCGCGCGGGTCGAACCGGCGGCGATCCGGCAGGTCGAGCTGACGGCGGTGATCCTGTTGCTGGTCGCATCGAACCGAGGAATTTCGGTCCTGCCCGACTGGGTCGTGCGCGAGGTCAAGTACAACTCGGACTATGTGACCCGCCCGCTGACCAAGGATGGCATCACGCGGCGCCTCTACGCCGCCGTGCGCACCGAGGACATGGAAAAGCCCTTTGTGCAGGAGTTGGTCAAGCTGGCCAGCCAAGAGGCGCGCAAGTTGCAGGCGCAATAGGGCCGCGGCCCCGCGCGAAACGGTGGGCTGCCATGCGCATCATTCCTCTTGGCAAGGGGCCGTTGCGCCAGTATACGCGCGGTTTGACCGGACAGGAGCCTCGGAACAATGGTTGGCAGTGCAAATCTCAACATCATGATCAAGGCCGCACGCAAGGCGGGCCGATCGCTGGTAAAGGACTTTCGCGAAGTCGAGAACCTGCAGGTGTCGATGAAGGGCGCGGGCGATTTCGTCTCGAAGGCTGACATTGCCGCCGAGAAGATCCTGAAAGAGGAACTGCTGGGCGCGCGTCCCACCTATGGCTGGCTGGCCGAGGAGGGCGGCGAGATCGAGGGCGAAGATCCGACCCGGCGCTGGATCGTCGATCCGCTGGACGGCACCACCAACTTCCTGCACGGCCTGCCGCACTGGGCCATTTCGATCGCGCTGGAGCACAAGGGCAAGGTCGTCGCCGGCGTGATCTATGACCCGGCCAAGGACGAGATGTTCTTTGCCGAAAAGGGCGAGGGCGCCTGGATGAACGACATGCGTATCCGCGTGTCGGGCCGGCATCGCATGATCGAGTCGATCTTTTCGACCGGCCTGCCGTTCGGCGGACGCTCGGATCTGCCGGCCACGCTGCAGGATCTGGCCCGGCTGATGCCGGTCTGCGCGGGCGTGCGCCGCTGGGGCGCCGCGGCGCTGGACTTGGCCTATGTGGCCGCTGGCCGCTATGAAGGGTTCTGGGAACGTCGCCTGAATGCCTGGGACATGGCCGCGGGCATCATCATCGTGAAAGAGGCCGGCGGTCTTGTGCAGCCGATGAACCCCGAAGGCAGCATACTGGACGATGGCGAAGTGATCTGCGCCAACGAACCGATCTTCGACCAGTTCGCCAAGGTGATCCGGGGCTGAGCCTTCCGCTCAATAGGTTCGGTCCGAGGGGTGGTTGCCCCCGTCATTCCACGGAATCGGGCCATGCGTGCGCGGGTTGCCGCCATCGATGCATCCCAGGTTGACCCCGCATTCCGCGGGGTCTGATCGCCTCTGGTGATAGACATATATCCCGCAGGTCTTGCAGAAATGGTGCTTCGCCGTGTGCGTGCCCCATGTGTAGAGGCTCAGATTTTCTGCGCCCTGCAGGATGCGCAAGCTCTCGGTGACGGCGGTCACGGCGGCGGCCCCGCGGCGGATGCAGAAGGAACAGTCGCACCGGGCGGCCGTGGACAGGCCGCCGGGGAACTCGGCTTCGATTTTCACGGCGCCGCAATGGCAGGTGGCGGTCATTCGGGTCATCTGCGTGGCACTCTTGGAATGCGGGACTGGCTGAGCTTGTAGCGGTGTTCGGGATGCGGAGGGTGACCGTGGGTGCGGTTCCAATAGGCTGGCCCGCCGCGTTTCAGCCACAGCGGGATGCACAGGATCAAACCGATCACGAAGCCGCCCGAATGCGCCCAATAGGCCACACCGCCGGCGTCAGGGTTGCTGGACACGCTGCCCAGGAACTGCATGCCCAGCCAGACACCCAGCATCACGAAGGCCGGGATGGTGAAGACCCGCACATAGACGACCAGAATCAGCAGGATGTCCACGCGCGCCTTTGGGAACATCAGCAGGTATCCACCCATCACAGCGGCAATTGCGCCGGACGCGCCGATGGTGGGAACCAGCGACCCGGGGGCCGTGACGATGTGGATCAGCCCGGCGCCGATGCCTGCGACCATGTAGAACAGCAGGAAGGGCAGGTGGCCCATCTCGTCCTCCATGTTGTCGCCGAAGATCCACAGGAAAAGCATGTTGCCGATCAGGTGCATCCAGCCGCCATGCAGAAACATCGACGTCACCAACGTCTCGAGCGCCACGCCGTCGCTGATGCGGGCGGGGATGATCGCATAGTCGAAATAGAACCGGTTGATCAGCCGGGCGTCGTCCATGATCCCGACATAGCTGAGGAAAATCAGGACATTCGCCGCGATCAGCGCATAGACGACATAGGGCGTGCGCCCCGAGGGGTTGTGGTCTCGAATTGGAAACATGGGGGGACGCTGGGCTTTTCCCGGCCCAGCGTCAAGTCAGCTTATGCCGCACCGCCCAGAAGTGCGGCGTTTCCTCCAGCGGCCGTGGTATCGACGCAGACATGGCGCTCGGCCATCACCCGCGACCGGTCGGGCAAGCCGGGGATCAGCGGCAGGATGGGGCCGGTTCTGCGCGACAGATGCAGTTCGATCTGGCGCGCGGTGTCCGCATCGCCCCACCACAGAACGCCTGCAATTCCCTGCAGGTCTTCCAGCCGGTGCAGGGCCAGCGCCCCCTCGGCCCGGATTGCCGTGCCGCCCAGCGCGAGAATGGCGTCCGCCTGCGCCTTGGCCGCCTCGGGGCCGGGGCCCAGGCACAGGAACGGCGCGCGGGGAAACTCGGTCAGCCGGTTCGATTCGCCGGTCGGTCCGGGCATCGAGCGGGTTGTCGGCGCGGCCGGCTGCCCGATCGGTGCGGGCAGGTCGGAGGGCGCGGACCATTCCGCGGCCACGACCTGTCGGTCCGGGGCGCAGAAACGGACCAGATAGTTCGGGCCGCCCGCCTTGGGGCCGGTGCCCGACAGCCCCTCGCCGCCGAAGGGCTGCGAGCCGACGATGGCGCCGATCTGGTTGCGGTTCACGTAAATATTGCCGGCGTGGATCGCCTCGGTGACGTGTTGTACGCGGTCGTCGATGCGGGTGTGCAGGCCGAAGGTCAGGCCGTAGCCGGTGGCGTTGATGTCGGCGATCACCTGGTCGATCTCGTGCGACTTGAAGCGCGCGACATGCAGCACGGGGCCGAAGATCTCGCGTTCCAGCGCATTGATGCCGGGGACCTCGATCAGCGTGGGCGCCACGAAGATCCCCTGAGGCGGCAGCGCCAGTTCCTTCAGAACACGACCCTCGGTGCGGGCCTTGGCGACGTGGTCGGCGATGCCCTGACGCGCCTGTTCGTCGATCACCGGGCCGCAATCGGTCGAGAGCAGCCACGGATCGCCCACCGAGAGGGCGTCCATCGCGCCCTTGAGCATGGTCAGAACGTCATCGGCGATATCGTCCTGCAGATACAGGCAGCGCAGGGCCGAGCAGCGCTGGCCCGCCGACTGGAAGGCGCTTTCTATGATCGACTGCACGGCCTGTTCGGGCAGGGCGGTGCTGTCCACGATCATCGCATTCAGCCCGCCGGTTTCGGCGATCAGCGGTGTGCCGGGCTGCATGTGCTCGGCCATGGCCGCGCGGATTTTCAACGCCGTCGCGGTCGAGCCGGTGAAGGCCACGCCCCAGACGCGCGGGTCGGATGTCAGCGCGGCACCCACCGACGGCCCGCCCGGCAGCAGTTGCAGCGCATCGCGCGGGACGCCGGCCTGATGCAGCAGCTGCACGGCCCGGTGGGCGATCAGCGGGGTCTGCGGCGCGGGCTTGGCCAGCACGGCGTTGCCGGTGGCAAGCGCCGCCGCGATCTGGCCGGTGAAGATGGCCAGCGGGAAGTTCCACGGGCTGATGCAGGTGAAGGTGCCCGCGGGCTCGCCTTTGAGGATGTTGGCGGCGTAGTAGCGCAGGAAGTCCACCGCCTCGCGCAGTTCGGCCACCGCGTCGGGCAGCGATTTGCCGGCCTCACGTGCCAGAAGGGCGAAGAGCTCGCCATAATGCTCCTCGTAGAGGTCGGCGGCGGCATTCAGGACGCGGCCGCGCTCGGCCGCTGAGGCCTGCCACGGAGCAGCTGCGGCCAACGCCAGTTCCACATCCGCGGCACTGGCCGGGGCGACCGCGCCGGGCCGGTCCTCGGGCAGGGCGGGGTTGATGACAGGTTCTTCGGCCTCGGGCGTCGCATCACCGGCCAGCAGGGGCTGCGCGAACCAGTGATGCGCGCGAAAGGCGTCGCGGGCGGCATCGATCCGGTCCAAAGTCGGCGTATGGGTCAGGTCGAACCCGCGCGAGTTCGGGCGCTCGGGCAGGAACAGCTCGGGGCCGGTGGGCAGGTGTTTCGCGGGCTCTCGAACCGCCTCGAACGGGTCGGCGGCGACCTCTTCGGGGGGGACGTTCTCGTCCACGATCTGGTTGACGAACGAGCTGTTGGCGCCGTTTTCCAGCAGGCGCCGCACCAGATAGGCCAGCAGGTCGCGATGCGCGCCCACCGGCGCGTAGATGCGGCAGCGGGTGTTGTGGCGCTCCATCACCAGGCGGTGCAGGGTTTCGCCCATGCCGTGCAGGCGCTGGAACTCGAAGGGCTGGTTCTTGGCCATGTGCAGGATCGCGCTGACCGTGTGGGCGTTGTGGGTGGCGAATTGCGGATAGATCCGGTCGGTCATGCCCAACAGCTTGCGGGCATTGGCGATGTAAGAGATGTCGGTGGCCGCCTTGTTGGTGAAGACCGGGAAGCCGTCGACGCCCGCGACCTGTGCGCGCTTGATCTCGGTGTCCCAGTAGGCGCCTTTGACCAGACGCACCATCAGCTTGCGGTCGTGGCGCTCGGCCATGTCGTAAAGCGTGTCCAGCACCAGCCCCGCGCGCGGGCCATAGGCCTGCACCACGATGCCGAATCCGTCCCAGCCGGCGAGCGCCGGCTCGGCCATCACCGCCTCGATCACCTGCAGCGACAGCGACAGGCGGTCGGCCTCTTCGGCGTCCACGTTCAGGCCCATGCCGGCGGCCTTGGCCAGCAGGGCAAGGGCCCGCAGGCGCGGCACCAGTTCGTGCATCACGCGCTCTTCCTGGGCCACTTCGTAGCGGGGGTGCAGGGCCGACAGCTTGACCGAGATGCCGGGGTTGGCGCGGATGTCGTCATGGGTGCAGGCCTCGGCAATCGCGGCGATGGCACGGGAATATGAAAGGTGATAGCGCGCGGCGTCCGCCTCGGTGCGGGCGGCCTCGCCCAGCATGTCGTAGGAATAGGTATAGCCCTTGGCCTCCATCCCGGCGGCGCGTTTCATGGCGGACTGGATGGTTTCGCCCAGAACGAACTGACGGCCCATTTCCTTCATCGCGCGTCCGACGGCGGTGCGGATGACCGGCTCGCCCAGCCGCTTGATGGCGCCGCGCAGGGCGCTGACCGGCGAGGCCTTGCCTTCGTCCAGCACCTTGCCCGTCAGCATCAGCGCCCAGGTCGAGGCGTTGACCAGCGACGACGACGAGTGGCCCAGGTGCTTGCCCCAATCCGAAGGGGCGATCTTGTCCTCGATCAGCGCGTCGATCGTGTCGGCGTCGGGTACGCGCAGCAGCGCCTCGGCCAGGCACATCAGCGCGATGCCCTCGTCGGTCGACAGGCCGTATTCCGCCAGAAACACCTCCATCAGCCCCGGCGCGGTGCTGGAACGGATGTCGCGCACCAGTTGCGCGGCCGCCGCGCAGATGGCGGTGCGGTCCGCTTGGGTCAGGGCGGCCTGATCGGTCAGGGAGTTCAGCAACGCGGTCTGGTCCGCGTAGGTCATGGAATCGATGGTGTGGCGCAGGCTGTGAGTCATGTGTCCTCCGGTCTTTCACGCAGTATACTTGCGATTTTGCGGGACAACGGACCGAAAATGAAGTATCTGGCACCCGATGTCCTGAATATCGGATCAAATGCCATGCGAAACGACTTTCCGGGTCTGGACCGGTTTGACCGCGCGATTCTGTCCATCGTGGCCGAGGACGGCCGGATCTCGGTCGCTGATCTGGCCCGGCGGATCGGGCTGTCGAAATCGCCGACACAGGCGCGGCTGAAACGGCTCGAGTCCGAGGGGGTCATCACCGGCTACCGGGCCATGCTGGACCCGATCCGCCTGGGCCTGGACCATGTGGCCTTTGTCGAGGTGCGCCTGACCGACACGCGGGAAAAAGCGCTGGCCGAGTTCAACGCGGCTGTCCGCAAAGTGCCCGAGATCGAACAAGCGCATATGATCGCGTCGAATTTCGACTATCTGCTGAAGGTGCGGACCGGGTCGATGACGGAATATCGTGCGGTTCTGGCCGAAAAGATCTCGTCGCTTCCGCATGTGGCCAGCACCTCGACTTTCGTGGCGATGGAGGCGGTGAAAGAGACCGGTCTGGCCGATGCCATCGATGGTGTGGCTTGACGAAATCCGGTGGCGCACCACCCTTGGCGCATGAGACAGCTTGTTCTTTCCGCGGTACTGAGCGCGAGCATTGCGATTCCGGCGCTTGCTGAAACCTGTCCTCCCGCGCCCGATCACGCGGCGCGGCTGGGCGAACTGATCGACCAGATCCAGCAGGCCGATACCGAGATGGCCGCCCGCGAGATCTCGAACCAGATGTGGGAGTTGTGGGCCGATGCGCCCGACGAGGCCGCGCAGGCGGTGCTGGACAGGGGCATGTCACGCCGCAGCGCCTGGGACCTGCTGGGCGCGTTGCAGGATTTCGACCGGCTCATCGCCTATTGCCCGAATTATGCCGAAGGGTACAACCAACGCGCCTTCGTCAATTTTCTGCGGCAGGATTTCAAGGCGGCCCTGACCGATCTGGATCGTGCGATCGAGTTGTCGCCCAACCACATCGCGGCGATCAGCGGCCGCGCCCTGACCTTGATGGGCCTGCACCGGATCGACGAAGCGCGCGAGGAACTGGCCCGCGCGCTGGCCCTGAACCCGTGGCTGCCCGAACGTCACCTAGCCGCCGAGGGCGGGCCATTGGCCCCTGTGGGGCAGGATCTTTGAACCCGATGACGGCCACCTCCGGCGCAGGCCGGAGGCGGCGTTGAACCCTGGGCCGGATCAGCCCAGAACCTCGTTGTCATTGCGCTTGATCGCGATGATCGCCGAACGCGGCGTACCGCCATCGGGCCAGTTCTTGCCGGGATGCTGGATGCCCACGAACATCGTGCGCCGATCCGCCGACCAGGTCAGGCCGGTGACTTCGCAGCCCGTAGGGCCGGTCATGAACCGTGCGATCTCGCCGGTGACCGGATCGCCGACCAGCATCTGGTTGTTGCCGTGCCCGGCAAAATCGCCTTCGTTGTCGTCATTGCCGTCGGTCTGGATCCAGACCAGTCCGGTGCTGTCGATCATCATGCCATCGGGCGAGTTGAACAGGTTGCCCGCGTTCACGTTGTCCGATCCGGCATAGGCATCGGAATGCACCGTCGGGTTGCCCGCCATGACATACAGATCCCAGTCAAAGCCATCGGCGGCGTGGTCGTCATCCGCCGGGCGCCAGCGGACGATCTGGCCGTATTTGTTGGACTGGCGCGGGTTGGGGCCGTTGACCGAGGTGTCATCACCGCCCGCATTCGGCTTGACGCCGCGGTTCTTGTTGTTGGTCAGGCAGCAATAGGCCTCGGCCGCCACGGGGCTGGTGGCCACCCATTCGGGCCGGTCCATGGTGGTGCCGCCCGCCTTCGAGGCCGCCATGCGGCTGAAGATCAGGATCTCGGCCGGCTCCATCCCGGTGGTCTCGGGCGTCAGCGGAACCCATTGACCGGTACTGTCGTCGTTGAACCGTGCGACGTAAAGCGTGCCGTCATCCAGCAGCCCCTCGGTTTCGCCGCCGGGAGTGTAGATGCCATTCGAGACATAGCGGTACAGGTATTCGCCGCGCTCGTCATCGCCCATATAGACCACCACGCGGCCATCCCGGGCCAACTCCACGGCGGCGTTTTCGTGCTTGAAACGCCCCAGACCGGTGCGCTTGACCGGCGTGCTTTCGGGGTCGGTCGGGTCGATCTCGACCACCCAGCCGGCGCGGTGCGGCTCGTTGGGGTTCTTCGCGGTGTCAAAGCGCGGGTCGAACAACTCGTAACCGTTCCAGCTCTGGGCCTTGATGCCATAGCGTTTGAAGCCATCCGCGACCTTGGGGTCGTAGCTGGCTGTCTCGTCGCTCGAGCCGAAATAGCCGTTGAAGTTTTCCTCGCAGGTCAGATAGGTGCCCCAGGGCGTCTTGCCCGCGCCGCAGTTGTTCAGGGTGCCCAGCGACCGGGTGCCGGTCGGGTCGGCCTCGGTCTTCATCAGGTCGTGCCCGGCGGCGGGGCCTGCGATCTTCATGGGCGTGTTGTGGTGGATCCGGCGGTTGAACGGGCTGTCCTTGACGACGGTCCAGCCATCGGGACCTTCGGCGATCTCCATCACGGTCACGCCCTGGATGTTCTGCAACTTGCGCACGTCATCGGCGCTGGCGGGTTTGCCCTCCTGCGCGGCGGGCAGGTTGATCTTGCGGTTGGGGTATTCGTGGTTCACCGCGATCAGTTGATGGCCACGGTAGGAAAACGCTTCCATCCCGTCGGTATTCTCGCCGAACACGCGGTCGGACTTTTCGACAGGGCCGCCATCGGTGATGTCATAGCCTTCGGCGTCCGAGAACAGCGGATCGCCCCAGCGGATCAGCACCTTCCAATCATAGCCCTCGGGCACATGGACCGTCCCGTCGGTCTGGGCCGGGATCGGGGTGAAGGCAAACCGGGACGCGCCTTGCGCCTGCGCCGAGGTCGAGCCCAGCAGGCCGGCGCCCATTGCGGCAGCCCCGGACCCGAAGGCCAGGACGCCGCCCAGGAACCCCCGGCGCGACAGGGCACGTTCCACGACGCGGTCAAATTCGTTCTCGGCGGGACGGGGGAAATGCAGCTCGTCCCAGTCGTCGGCGGACAGGGCGGTGGGATCAACGTCTTTCATGGGATGGCTCCTGGCTGTCGGAATGGATTCGTGAAACGGATTTAGACACTGAGTATGACAAACACTTGAAAGGTCGGGCGGCCGGCTGCACGAAACCGCCAACCGGCGGCACCTTCAGCCCAGGGCGGCATGGGCGGGTAGGTCGGCGGGAAAAGCGGGCCACCGGCCGATTTCAGTGCTTGACGACCGCCCGGGCATGGACTACTCAGCCCAGCACCAAGCGGGTATAGCTTAATGGTAAAGCCCCTGCCTTCCAAGCAGGTTATGTCGGTTCGATTCCGTCTACCCGCTCCAGTCTCCCCAGTGATGCTTGCGTCAAATGGCCCTTGTTCGGGGACGATTTGCGGCCCACCGCTTGACCCGGCGGGCCTGTGCCGCCAAGAAGCCCCGACAACCCGAAAATGAAGCAAGGGCCAGGCATGGCAAGACCGCAGCGCTCCAATCACGCAACCAAACAGGCACCCGGTTCGCAGGACGAACGCCCCGGATCGCGGAAACTGGGCGTTCTGGCCTCGCTCTGGCCGTTCATGCGACCTTACCGCCTGTTGATGATCGGGGCGACGCTGGCCTTGGTTCTGACGGCCAGCATGACGCTGACGCTGCCGCTGGCGGTGCGGCGGGTGGTCGACAATTTCCGCATCGAAGATGGCGAATTGCTGGATTGGTACTTCCTGGCGGCGCTGGGCATTGCCGCGATGCTGGCCGTGGGCACAGGGGTCCGCTATGCGCTGGTGACGCGGCTGGGCGAGCGGGTCGTGGCCGACATCCGCAAGGCCGTGTTCGTCCGTGTGATCGGGATGAGCCCGGCCTTCTACGAACGCATCATGACCGGCGAGGTGCTCAGCCGGATCACAACCGACACGACGTTGATCCAGTCGGTACTGGGCTCGTCGGTCTCGATCGCGCTGCGCAACATGCTGCTGTTCATCGGCGGTCTGGTTCTGATGCTGCTGACCTCGGCCAAGCTGACGGGGCTGGTGCTGTTGCTGATTCCGGTGGTGGTGGTGCCGATCCTGGTGCTGGGGCGGCGCCTGCGGGCCATCAGCCGCGAGAACCAGGACTGGATCGCCGCCAGTTCCGGCAACGCGGGCGAGGCGCTGGGCGCGGTGCAAACCGTGCAGGCCTTTACCCACGAGGATGCCAGCCGCAAGCAGTTTGCCGACCTGACCGAGACCGCCTATCAGGCGTCCCTGCGCCGCATCCAGACGCGGGCGGTTCTGACGGTGATCGTGATCTTTCTGGTGTTCTCGGGGATCGTCGGTGTGCTGTGGATGGGGGCGAACGATGTGCGCAACGGTGTGATGACCGAAGGCGTGCTGATCCAGTTCGTGATCTACTCGATCATTATGGCCGGGTCCGTGGCCGCCCTTTCCGAAATCTGGAGCGAGCTGCAACGCGCCGCCGGCGCCACCGAGCGGCTGGTCGAGTTGCTGAACGCCGAGGATACGGTCAACGATCCGGCGCAGCCCAAGGCGCTGCCGCAGCCGGTCAAGGGGCAGATCACCTTTGACAACGTGACCTTCCGCTATCCGGCCCGGCCGGATGTTCTGGCACTGGACGATCTGTCGCTGACCGTGAAGCCGGGCGAGACCGTGGCCTTCGTCGGCCCCTCGGGCGCGGGCAAGACGACCGTGATCCAGTTGATCCAGCGGTTCTACGACCCCGAGGCCGGTCAGGTCAGCCTGGACGGGATCGACTTGCGCGAGATGCGCCGGGCGGATTTCCGGCAGCACATGGCGTTGGTGCCGCAGGACCCGGTGATCTTTGCGGCCTCGGCGCGCGAGAACATCCGGTTCGGACGTCTGGACGCCTCGGATGCCGAGGTCGAGGCCGCCGCCCGCGCCGCCGCGGCGCATGACTTCATCTCGGCCCTGCCCGAAGGCTATGACAGTTTCGTCGGCGAACGCGGCGTGATGCTGTCGGGCGGTCAGAAGCAGCGCATCGCCATCGCGCGGGCCATCCTGCGCGACGCTCCGGTTCTGCTGCTGGACGAGGCGACATCGGCGCTGGACGCCGAGAGCGAGCGCGCGGTTCAGGCCGCCGTCGACCAGATGCGTGCCGGGCGCACCACCCTGATCGTGGCGCACCGTCTGGCCACCGTGAAAAAGGCCGATCGCATCGTGGTGATGGAGAACGGCCGGATCGTGGCGCAGGGCACCCATGACGATCTGGTGGCGCAGGGTGGGCTCTATGCGCGTCTGGCGCGGCTGCAGTTCACCGATGGCGTAGCCGCCGAGTGAAGTGACGCCCCGGCATTTCACGAACCGCCGCAGCGTCATTCTACATTTTCCCGTTGCCCGAGGGTCAGCCCTCGGTTGCGCGCGGCTGCGTTTGCTTACATCTTGAAAGCGACGGACAGCCTGCGAAAAACGCAGGGCAGAAATGGGGAGGAACCACATGGCCTTTGTGGGCAAGGAAGACAAAATCAGGATCGAGCAGGAAATGCCGTGGGAGGACCGCGACGTCCCCGTCACGTTCCATCAACTGCTGACGCGGACGGCCGCCAAGTTCCCGGATCGCAACGCGATCAGTTTCCAGATCCTGTCCGGTCCCAAGGACAAGGCCGAAACCCTGACATGGTCGCAACTGCTGGCCAAGACGAACCAGGCGGCCAACCTGTTCCGCTCTTTGGGGGTCAAGGAAAACGACGTGGTGGCCTATGTGCTGCCCAACTGCAACGAGACGCTGGTCACCATGATGGGCGGCGCGGTGGCCGGGATCGTGAACCCGATCAACCCGCTGCTCGAGCCCGAGCAGATCGCGTCGATCCTGCGCGAGACCAAGGCCAAGGTCGTGGTCACGCTGAAGCCTTTCCCGAAAACGGACGTCGCGCAGAAGGTCGCCGAGGCCGTGCGCCACGCGCCGGGTGTCAACACCGTGTTGGAGATTGACCTGAACCGGTACCTGACGCCGCCGAAATCGTGGATCGTGCCTTTGGTCCGGCCCAAGATGGCCGACAAAGAGCATCTGGCCCACGCCGATTATCTGGATTTCAACAAGGAACTGGCGAAGCAACCCACCACGCTGACCTTTGAGGACAGCAAAGAGGATCGGGTAGCCTGCTACTTCCATACCGGCGGCACCACCGGCATGCCCAAGGTCGCGCAGCACAAATACTCCGGCATGATCTACAACGGGTGGCTGGGCCATACACTGCTGTTCTCGGAAGAGGACGTGATCATGTGCCCGCTGCCGATGTTCCACGTCTTTGCCTGCCATGTGATCGTGATGGCGGCAGTGTCGTCGGGCGCCCATGTGGTGTTCCCGACCCCCGCCGGGTATCGCGGCGACGGCGTGTTCGACAATTTCTGGAAGCTGATCGAGCGCTGGAAGGTTTCGTTCATCATCACCGTGCCCACGGCGATCTCGGCCAAGATGCAGCGTCCGGTGGATGCCGACATTTCAACCGTCAAGACGGCCTTCTCGGGGTCGGCTCCGCTGCCGATCGAGCTGTTCCGCCGGTTCGAGAAAGCGACCGGTGTGACCATCGTCGAAGGCTATGGCCTGACCGAGGCCACCTGCCTGGTGTCCTGCAACCCGGTGGATGGCGAGAAGAAAATCGGCTCGATCGGGATTCCGTTCCCGTACACTGACGTCAAGATCCTGCGCGACAGCCCCGACGGCCCCAAGGAATGTGCGGTGGACGAAGTGGGCGAAATCTGCGTGTCGAACCCGGGCGTCTATGCCGGGCACACCTATACCGAGGAAGACAAGAACGTCGATCTCTACTATTTCGACAAATACCTGCGCACCGGCGACCTGGGCCGGTTCGATGCGGACGGGTATCTGTGGATCACCGGCCGCGCCAAAGATCTGATCATTCGCGGCGGCCATAACATCGACCCGGCCGAGATCGAAGAGGCCTTGCTGGGCCATGACGCGGTGGCCTTTGCCGGCGCCATCGGCCAGCCCGACGCCCATGCGGGCGAGGTGCCCTGTGCCTTTGTCGAACTGATCGAAGGCGCCAGCGTGACCGAGGAAGAGCTGCTGGAATACTGCAAGATCCACGTGCACGAACGCGCGGCGCATCCCAAGCACATGACCATCCTGCCCGAGCTGCCGAAGACGGCGGTGGGCAAGGTCTTCAAGCCGGAACTGCGCAAACAGGCGATCGCGCGGGTCTACAACCAGGCGCTGGAAACCGCCGGCGTTCCGGCGCGGGTCGTGTCGGTCATCGACGACAAAAAGCGTGGCCTTGTCGCGCAGCTTGACGCGAACGGCGCATCCGAGGACGATGTGAACCAGGTGCTGGGCAACTTCACCCGGCCATGGGAATGGGCCGACTGATCCGGAGGGGCAATGGACTATGAACGTCTGATCGACGAGGAGACCTGGGCGTTCATCCGGCGCACCGCCGAAAGCTATCCCGAAGACGCGGTGGATCGGTCCATCGAGGACCAGCGCCGCGTCTACGACGACATGTGCCGCGCGTTTCGGCAGCCGCGTCCACCGGGCGTCGAAACACGGGACAGCTCGGCCGATGGGGTCGGGGTGCGCATCTATACCTGCGGAGATCCCACCCGAACCGTCGTCTACATGCATGGCGGCGGTTTCGTCGTGGGCGGGCTGGACAGCCACGATGACGTCTGCGCCGAACTGTGCGCTCAAACCGGATATCGGGTGGTGGCGGTCGACTACCGGCTGTGTCCTGAACATGTGCATCCGGCGCAGTTCCAGGATTGCTGGACCGCGGTGAACTGGGTGCAAGCCGAATTCGGCGATCCGCTGGTTCTGGCCGGGGACAGCGCGGGCGGAAATCTGGCCGCAGCCGTCGCCCATCACGCGCACGGGCGCATCGGGAACATCCTGGGGCAGGTTCTGATTTATCCCGGTTTGGGTGGCGACCCGAACCAGGGATCGTATATCGAACACGCCCACGCCCCGATGCTGACGCGCGACGAGGTCCTGTTCTATGAAAAAGTCCGGTGCGGCGGCGCCGTCCCGGAACATGACCCCACATTCGCCCCCCTGCACGATACCGACTTCTCCGGGCTGCCGCCGACGGTGGTGGTGACCGCCGACTGCGATCCCCTGCGTGATGACGGGGCCACGTACTGCGCCAAAATCACCGCCGCCGGCGGGCAGGCGCATTGGATCAACGAGGCTGGCTTAGTGCATGGCTACCTGCGCGCCCGCCATTCCGTGACCCGCGCCGCCGACAGCTTCGAACGGATCTCGATCGCGGTCGAGGCGCTGGGGCAGGGGTTGTGGAACTACGACTGACCGCGCTCAGCGCAGGAACGGCCTGGCCTTCATCGTCTCGGCCACCGGAGCGCCCATGCGGGTCAGGATCGTGGGTGCCAACTGCAGCTGGTCGATGACCGTTTCCGCATCGGGGCCCTCGGCATCGCCGAAGTAGTACAGTGCCGTTTCCTGCTGCAGCGCACTGCGCCCGCCGTGGTGGCCGCGCTCGTCCTGGCCATGATCGGCGGTCACGATCACCTCGTATCCCAACTGCCGCCAGCGGGGGATGAAAGGGGCCAGCATTTCGTCGATGACGAAACAGGCGTGATCCATCTCTTCACAGTCGTGGTAGAACCGGTGGCCCATGCTGTCGAGCGTGCAAGTATGGAGAATGCCGTAATCCAGCCCGAACCGCAGGCACAGGTTGGTCAGGGTCGCGAACAGGTCGACATCCGACGGCGTCATCTGGTTGGCCTTGCCATAGCCCGTCATCGAGTGGAAGCGGCCATGGTTGATGGTGGCGCTGTCCGATTCGTCATATTCGACATCCCGCACATAGTCGAAAGGGTGGCGGTTGAAGAACTGCGACCAGAAGCTGTGGGTGACGGCCCCGGTCACGCCGCCGGCCTCGCGCACCTGGCTGAAGATGTCCTTGTGGTCCAGCCGGAACACGTTGCCGTTTCCGGTGCAGCCATGCTCCTGCGGGGTCACGCCCGTGTGGATCGAGGCATAGCAGCTGGCCGAGATCGACGGCAGCACCGAACGCAGCTTCCAAACCCGCGCCTCGCCGCTGTCGACCCAGCCTTCCAGGTTGCCGAACAGACGGCGAAAATTGCGCCACGGCACCCCGTCCAGGATGATCAGAAGAAGCTTGCGGTTCATGTCGGGGCTTTTCGTTGGTCTGCGTCCGGCCACCCTATGGGATTCGGTCTGTTCCCATCCGTCCGTTCGCGCCATGGATGGCAAAATCCCGACACGCAAGGTGCCGGGATTCGGTGGTTTTTCCAAGGCCGGTCAGTTGCCGGCGCTCTCCATCTTGCGGTGGGCCACGACCTCTTCCAGCCAGCCCAGATGCATTTCCGGCACCGAGCTGAGCAGCAGATCGGTATAGTCGTCGAACGGCGGGCTCAGCACCTGTGATTTGGGTCCATAGCGCACCACGCGCCCCTGATACATCACGGCGATGCTGTCGCTGATCGCGCGCACCGTCGCCAGGTCATGGGTGATGAACAGATAGGCCACGTCCTCGATCTTCTGCAGGTCCAGCAACAGCTTGAGAATGCCGTCCGCCACCAGCGGATCCAGTGCCGAGGTGACTTCGTCGCAGATGATCATCCTGGGCTTGGCCGCCAGCGCGCGGGCGATGCACACACGCTGTTTCTGACCACCCGACAACTCCGCCGGATATCGGTCGATGAAACCTTCGCCCAGCTCGATCTCGTCCAGCAGTTCAACGATGCGCTTGCGCTTCTCGGCGCCGCGCATGTTGAAGTAGAACTCGAGCGGCCGGCCGATGATGGTACCCACCGTCTGGCGCGGGTTCATTGCAACATCGGCCATCTGGTAGATCATCTGCAGCTCGCGCAGGTCCTCGCGCGAGCGTCCCGCCAGATCGGGGCTGAGCTTGCGCCCGGCAAAGGTGATCTCGCCGTCGCGCGGGGGCAGCAGGCCGGTGATCACCCTGGCCAGAGTCGACTTGCCCGACCCCGATTCCCCCACGACCGCCAGCGTCTGGCCGGGATGGACTTCGACATTGACGTTGTGCAGCACGTCGAAGTTCAACCCCTTGTAGCGGGCCGTTATGCCATCGACCTGCAGCACGGGTTCGGGCGTGGGCTGTTTTTCCTCGTGTTCGATCGAACGGACCGAGACCAGCGCCTTGGTGTATTCTTCCTGCGGGTTGTTGATGATCTGGTCTGTGGTGCCGTATTCGACCGTATCACCCATGCGCAGCACCATGATGTCATCGCTGACCTGCGCCACCACCGCCAGGTCATGGGTGATGTAGAGCGCGGCGACGCCGGTATCGCGGATCGCTTCCTTGATCGCCATCAGGACGTCGATCTGGGTTGTCACGTCCAGCGCCGTGGTGGGTTCGTCGAACACCACCAGATCCGGCTCGGGGCACAGCGCCAGCGCCGTCATGCAGCGCTGCAGCTGGCCGCCCGAGACCTGGTGCGGATAGCGGTTGCCGATGTTGTCCGGGTCGGGCAGGCCGAGCTTGGCGAACAGCTCACGCGCTCGCGCCTCGGCCTCTTTGCGGGTGAACTTCTTCTTTTCCACCGCGGCTTCGACCACCTGATCCATGATCCGCTTGGCCGGGTTGAAGGAGGCCGCCGCCGATTGCGACACATACGTCACCTCGCCGCCGCGCAGTTTGCGGATATCCGACAGCGACGTCTTGAGGATGTCGCGCCCGTTCACCCAGACCTCGCCGCCGGTGATCTTCACGCCGCCCCGGCCATAGGCCATCGAGGCCAGCCCGATGGTCGATTTGCCCGCACCGGATTCCCCGATCAGCCCCAGCACCTTGCCGCGCTCGAGGTCAAAGCTGACCCCGTGCACGATTTCGATGTCGCGGGGCTTTTCGCCCGGCGGATAGACGGTTGCGCCGATCTTGAGGTCACGGACCTTGAGAAGGGTATCGCTCATCCCCGGCCTCCTTTCAGCGATGTGGTGCGGTTCAGGATCCAGTCGGCCACCAGGTTGACCGAGATGGCCAGCGTGGCGATGGCCACGGCCGGATACAGCGCCGCGCCGATGCCATAGACGATGCCGTCCTTGTTTTCTTTCACGATGCCGCCCCAATCGGCCAGAGGGGGCTGAACGCCCAGGCCCAGGAAGGACAGGGTCGAGACGAACAGCACCATGAAGATGAAGCGCAGGCCCAGTTCGGCCACAAGCGGTGACAGCGCGTTGGGCAGGATCTCGCGGAAGATGATCCAGCCGCGGCCCTCGCCGCGCAGCTTGGCGGCCTCGACATAGTCCATGACCTCGATGTCAACGGCCACGGCCCGGGCCAGACGATAGACGCGGGTGGCGTCCAGCAGGCCCATGACCACGATCAGAACCGGGATGGTGACCGGCACCATGGCCAGAACCACCAGCGCGGTGATCAGCGACGGGATCGACATGATGAGGTCCACGGTCCGCGACATCACCTGATCGGCCCAGCCCCCCAGCACGGCGGCCAGAAAGCCCAGGATCGAACCGGTGACGAAGCTGAGGATGGTGGCGGCGGTGGCGATGAAGATCGTCGTGCGCCCGCCATAGATCATGCGGCTGAGAAGGTCGCGGCCGATATTGTCGGTGCCCAGCCAGAATTGCGAACTCGAGGGCTCCCACACGTCGCCCACAACCTCGGCCATGCCGTAGGGCGCCAGGAAGGGCGCAAAGACGGCGACGATGAAATACAGGGCGGTGAAGGCCAGCCCGATCATTGCAGAGATTGGGATGTTCTTCATTTCGGATGCCTCAGCCTTGGGTTGGCCAGGATCGCGACGATGTCGGCCACCATGTTCAGCCCGATGTAGATGGCGGCAAAGATGACGCCGCAGGCCAGCACCACCGGCACGTCGCGTTTGGTCACGTGGTCCACCAGATACTGCCCCATGCCGGGATAGACGAACACCACCTCGACCACGACGACGCCGACGACCAGATAGGCCAGGTTCAGCATCACCACGTTCACGATGGGGGCGATGGCGTTCGGGAAGGCATGGCGCCAGATGACCTTGAAGTTGCTCAGGCCCTTCAACTCGGCCGTTTCGACATAGGCCGACTGCATCACGTTCAGGATCGCGGCGCGGGTCATGCGCATCATATGCGCCAGGACCACCATGGTCAGAACGATGACGGGCAGCGCGATGGCGTTCAGTTTCTGCCAGAAGGACATGCTGTCGTTGATCATCGCCAGCGGCGAGAACATGCCCAGTTTGACGGCCACGAAATAGACCAGGACATAGCCGATCAGGAACTCGGGGATCGAGATCGTCGTCAGGGTGACGGCCGAGATCAGCTTGTCGGGCCAGCGGTTGCGATAGCGCACGGCCAGAAGGCCCAGGAAAATGGCCAGCGGAACCGAAACCAGCGCGGCCCAAAACGCCAGGAACAGCGTGTTGCCCAGCCGGCTGCCCACCGATTCAGCGATGTCGAGGCCATTGGTCAGCGAGGTGCCCAGATCGCCATGCAGGATACCCGTAAGCCATTCGGCATAGCGGGTCAGGGCGAGGCGGTTCAGGCCCATTTCTTCGCGCAGATTGGCCAGCGCCTCGGGGGTTGCGGACTGGCCCAGGACGGCTTGCGCGGCGTCGCCGGGCAGGGCTTCGGTCAGGCCGAAAATCAGGGCCGATGCACCGAACAGAAGAAGGAGTCCCAGCGCAATGCGCTGGGAAACCAGTTTGATGATGGGATGCATGCGTTCGTACCCGGATCAGGCGAACCACATCTTGCGCGAGACCTGACCGTTCATCAGCTCGCCATTGGGGTCGGTCTCCCAGCCGTCCAGCTGGTTGCTGACCGCATCCACGAAGTCGTTGAACATCGGGCAGATCAGGCCGCCCTGATCGCGCACCATCATGCCCATCTGGCTGTAGATGGCCTTGCGCTTGGCCGGGTCCAGCTCGGCCCGGGCGGCGAACAGCAGGTCGTCGAATTCCTTGACCTTGAACCGGGTGTCGTTCCAGTCGGCCGTCGACAGATAGGCGGTCGCGTACATCTGGTCCTGCACCGGGCGTCCGCCCCAGTAGGATGCGCAGAACGGCTGAACGTTCCAGACCTCGGACCAGTAGCCGTCGTTGGGCTCGCGCTTGATTTCCAGCGGGATGCCGGCCTGCTGGGCGGTCTGCTGGAACAGGGCGGCCGCATCCACCGCGCCCGGGAAGGCCGCGTCGGCCACGCGCAGGATGATGGGCGAGCCGTCGTGGCCCGACTTCTTGTAGTGCTCGGCTGCCTTATCGATGCTGAATTCGCGCTGCGGGATGGTTTCATCGAACAGCGGATAGGCTGCATTGATCGGCATGTCGTTCCCGATCGAGCCATAACCGCGCAGCACCTTTTCAACCAGTTCTTCGCGGTTGATCGCGTATTTCAGCGCCAGGCGCAGTTCGTTGCTGTCGAACGGCGCGGTGTCGCAATGCATGATGAAGACATAGTGCCCCCGGCCCGGCGTGGACTGGACGGTCAGCGTCGGCGCCCGGCCCAGCAAATCGGCCACCTTGGGTTCGATCCGGTTGGCCATGTGGACCTGTCCCGACTGCAGGGCCGCGGTGCGCGCGGTGCTGTCGTTGATGACCACGTTCTCGACGCTGTCGAAATGGCCGTAATCGCTCCAGTGGTTTTCGAATTTGCTGAACAGGTGGCGCACGCCGGGTTCGTCGACTTCCAGCTTGTAGGGGCCGGTGCCGATGCCTGCGGCCGGATTGTCCATGCCGCCGTCGGGCTGAATGATCAGGTGGTAGTCCGCCATCAGATAGGGCAGGTCGGCGTTGGACTCGTTCAGGGTGACCTGGAAATACTCGCCATCGGCCTTCATCGAGGCGATGCCCTTCATGATCCCCAGCGCGCCTGACTTGGAATCCTCGTTCGAGTGGCGCTGCATGGTCTTGAGCACATCCTCGCTGGTCATGGTCTTGCCGTTGTGGAACTCGACCCCCTGACGCAGTTTGAACGTCCAGACCTTGCCGTCCGAGCTGCCTTCGACGCTTTCGGCCAGGCGCGGCTCGATCGTGCCGTCCGCGGCAACCTCGACCAGTGTGTCGCCGAAATGGCGGCCGTTCATGTAGGGCACCGAGCTGGCATAGGTGGCCGGATCCAGCGAGTTGGTCGACTCACCGCCCTGCAGGCCCAGCTTGAGGTCGCCGCCCTTCTTGGGGCCGGCGGCGCGGGCGGCATCCGCAAAGATGGTGCTGGCCATGGCCGCCGACACACCCAGTGCCGCGGCCTTGCCCATGAATTCGCGGCGGGTCAGTTTCCCGGCGGTCACCTGGCTGGCCATGTGAGTGAGTTGATCGTTCATTCAAGTTACTCCCAGTTGCTTGAGTATATCGCCCGTTGGGGGCTTTTTATTGACGCATGAGTCAACGTTCGCGCATTTCACGCCACCGGGCAAGTTGAAATCTCGGGTGCCGCGGCGCCGGGCCATCACATCTGATCGCGCGGGATGCTGTCCTCCAGTGTTTTCGAGAAGACGGGCGTATCATTCTCGAACGCGTCGAGCGTCGCCCGCAGGTGAAAATGGGTGTGGTCCGACCACATCTCGCAGCGCGCCTCGGAGCGCAGGCGCAGCGCGTCGCGTTCCAGCTCCTGCACCCAGGCGCATTCGCCGCGCGCGCTCAGGGGATCGTCGGGGTGGATGGTCCATTTCTCTTGCGCGGTGCCGCCGCTGATCAGGCCGTGGTCGGCATCCTGGACCAGTCCGAAATCGTCCTCGATGACCAGGTGGATCAAGCCGGTGGTCATGTCCGTTTCGACGCGGCGGGCGTGGTTCGAGGGACGCAGGTGGTGGACCTGCCACGCGGCTTCGGCGTCGGGCGGCGGAAAGACGCATTCATCGCCATCGGCCCGGGGGCGGAGGGGCAGGGTCAGGTTGCCGCCGCTCAGGTGCAGTTCGGCGGTTTCGGGCGAGGGCCAGATCAAGGGCCAGTACGCGCTCGAGATCGCGATGCGCAGGCGGTGCCCCTTGGGCACGCGATAGGCGATGTGGTCGAGATTCAGCGCGATGTCGCAGGGCTCTCCGGGCGTCAGGGCGCGCGGGTCGCCATGGCCGTCGCGGTGGGTCAGGTTCAGCACGCCATAGGTGATCCGGGTCGAGGCGCCATCTGGATGCACATGGTTCAGGCGCACGGCGATCTGTGCCTGGGGTCTGTCGGCGGAAAGTGTCAGGCGGATATGCGGCGCACCGACCAGATTCATGTCTTCGGCCAGTGGCGCGGTGTCGAAACAGGCGGACAGAGCGTCATCGGCCCGCTGGTCGCCCGGCATGTCGGGGCCCAGCCAGATGGCGCAATACTCGCCGCCATCCATGCCGCAATGATGGGGCGAGCGGATACGGGCATCCAGCGGCCCGTCCATGCCCAGCCCGGTATCAGACAGCGGCAGGGTGACGGTCGGCAGGTGGGACGTGGCGCCGGTATCCTCGGCGATCCAACGGCCCGGACGTTCGGCATACCAGCGCGCCGGGCGCACGCCATCCATCAGATAGGCGCGATAGGCCGGGTCCTGTTCAACTCCGGTCTCTTTGTCCTTCAGCCAGCGGTCCCACCAGCGCAGCGCCTCTTGCAGAAAGCCGATGCGTGGTTCGGGCACGGCAAAATGCGGGTATTTGTGTACCCAGGGGCCGACGATGCCCTTGACCGGCGCACTCAGGTTCTCGACCAGCCAGGGCACCGTGTTCTTGTAGGCATCGCCCCAGCCGCCCACCGCCAGCGTCGCGGCCCGGATCGCGCCGGGGTCTTCGCAGACCGAGCCATGTCGCCAATAGGTGTCGCGGGTCTGATGCCGCAGCCAGACCGAGGGCAGGAAGGGCTCGGCCCTCAACCGCTGCAGCCACATCTCGCGCCAGTCGTCGCGCAGCGCGGGGTCGGGCGGGCGGGACGAGTACGACCACATGGTCGCCCCCCCAGCCCAGGTTCTCGTTCAGCAGGCAGCCGCCCTTGTAGTGGATGTCTTCGGCATAGCGGTCGGCGGTCGAACACAGGGTGATGATGGCCTTCAACGGCGCGGGTCGCAGTGCCGCCACCTGCAGCGCGTTGAAGCCGCCCCAGCTGATCCCCATCATCCCGACCGAACCGCTGCACCAGGGCTGTCGGGCCAGCCATTCGATCACTTCGACGGCGTCGTCCAGTTCCTGCTGGGTATATTCATCCTCCATCAGGCCCTGGCTGTCGCCATTGCCGCGCATGTCGACGCGGATGCAGGCGTATCCCCGTTTGGCAAACCAGGGATGGGTCAGGGCATCGCGCGCCGTCGTGCCGTCGCGCTTGCGATAAGGCAGGTATTCCAGGATGGCGGGCACCGGGTGCCGCGCCGCATCGACAGGGCGCCAGATCCGCGCCGACAGGCGGCAGCCGTCCGACAGAATGATGCCCTGATCCGGAACCTCTTCGATCTCGGACAGTGAGTTCTTCGCCTGCGTCATGCGCCCAGTCTCGGGCGCATCGGCAGATGGTGTGAGGGCAAAAGCGTCAATTCATTCCTTCGTTGCGACAAGCAGATCCATGACATTGGTACCCGTGGGGCCGGTCACCAGCAGAGCGCCCGCCCGGTCAAGGAACGACCCTGCATCAGCCGCGCGCAAGGCTTGGTTCGCCCCATCGGCCCATGTCGCGCCGGTCACGACACCGCCGGCCGCATCGGTCGGCCCGTCGGTGCCGTCGGTTCCGCCGACCACGACGCACAGCCCCTCGCATCCCTGAATCTCGCGCGCCAGCGCCAGGGCCAGCGCCTGGTTGCGCCCGCCTCGGCCCGGGTTTTCGGGCAGGACAACGGTCGGCTCTCCGCCGAAGATCATCGCGCCCGGCGGCATCTGGCGCAGCCGCGCGCCGATATCTGCGGCGACGGACAGATAGTCGTCGTGCAGGGCCTCTTCCTCGGTCAGAACGTCCAGACCGGCGGCACGTGCCGCGTTGGCTGCGGCACGGCGCGCATGGGCGTTCGAGGCAATGATCTGGACGTTCGCTTCGAATTGCGGGGCTTCGGGCAGGGCGCCGATGCCCGATCCGATGACGCCGATATCGTCCCCCGGCACGTCCGAGATGGCCAGGACCGTCGCGCGTGCTCCGCCGAAACCGGCCAGCAGACCGCCACCCTTGATCCGCGACATCTCGCGCCGACGGGCGTTCATGGCGGTGATGTCCAGCCCCTCGGACAGCAATTGCGCGTTCAGCCGCGCCAGATCTTCCAGGGTGGCCCCCGGCACAAGATCCTCGGCCAGCGAAGACGCACCGCCCGAGACCAGCAGCAACAGATGCGTGCCGGGCTCCATGGCCTGAACCGCCGCGCGCAGAGCCTGGCCGCCCTTCAGGCTGCGGGCGTCGGGCACGGGGTGAGAGGCTTCGATGACCTGTAAGTGCGACGCCAGCCCCTCGGCATGGCCGTCTTTCGTGACCACAAGGCCCGGTGTCTTGCCGAAATGATCCTGCGCCGCGTTCATCATCGCCGCCGCGGCCTTGCCCACCGCCAGAATCCGATCGGGGCGCGGAATATCGGGCAGCGCCGCCTTGACCGCGCCATAGCCGTCAACGGCGGCAACGCCCGCCTTCCAGATCGCGATCGCCTGATCCTGCATCGTCATCACATGTCCATCCAGATCGTAACCGGGCCGTCATTGACCAGAGACACCGCCATATCCGCTCCGAAAGACCCGGTTTCGGTCGGAACGCCAAGCGCGGCCAGCGCGCGGGCAAAGTGTTCGTACAGTCGTTCGCCGGTCGCGGGATCGGCTGCCGCCGCAAATCCGGGCCGGTTCCCGCGCGAGGTGTCGGCGGCCAGCGTGAACTGGCTGACCACAAGGGCCGATCCGCCCATATCCAGCACTGACCGGTTCATCTTGCCCGCGTCATCCTTGAAGATCCGCAGCTTGGCAATCTTTGCCGCCAGTTGCTCGGCGCGGGTCTCGTCGTCGCCCTGCATGGCGCAGACCAGAATCAACAGCCCCGGCCCGCACTGGCCGATGACTTCCCCCTCGACCGAGACCGATGCCTCGGACACCCTTTGTATCAATGCGCGCATGACAGTGTCTTTCTCAAACTCCGCTCACTCGGCCGAAGCCCCACGCCAGGTGACGAACTCGTCCAGCGTGGCGCGCTCGGTCCGGAATTGGTTGGCCGGATGATCGGTATCCGGATAGCCGAAGGAAATCGCGCACAGGATCAGCCGGTCATCGGGGATGTTGAAATAGCGGTGCAGGAACGGCCCATAGGCGGCCACCGCCGCCTGCGGGATCGTGGCGATGCCCAAGGCCTGTGCCGCCAGGGTAAACGCCGTGACAAACCCGCCGCAATCCATCGCGCCATAGGGGCCAAGTTCCGCCGGGCTGGACAGGATGGCGCAATGCGGGGCGCCGAACAGGTTGAAGTTTTCCATCATCTGCCGGGCCGATCCGGCGCGGTCACCTTTTTCAACGCCGACTGCCTCGTACAGGGCCCATCCGCAGGCGCGGCGCCGGTCCTGATAGACGCCGGAATAGCCGGTCGGAAAGGGCAGGTCGGGCTGCGCCTGGCCTGTCTCGGCCTCGGCCCACAAGGCGCTGCGGAACGCATCCGTTTCCGCGCCGCTGGTCACGACCACCTGCCAGGGCTGCGCGTTGCACCAGCTGGGCACCCGGGCGGCGCTGGTCAGGATCCGTTCGATGTCACCCAGCGGCACCGGATCGGCTCGGAAGGCGCGGCAGGAATGGCGCGCGGTCAGAAGCGTGTTCAGATCGGCCAGGGTCACGTCGTCCTCTCCTCCGGGGCAGCCGGCGGCAGGATGGGTGAGAAGCCGGGGATGTTCAAGGGGTTCCTCAGCAGAGTTTTCGGCGGCGGAGCCCGGCGGTCATTGCTGTCCGGTCGCCACCAGATACCCGATGCCGGCTGCCGCCAGCAGGCCCAGGACCACCGCAATCGTGATCTTGATCGCCGACCAGTGCCGTTCGCCCTGAACCTGGCCGGTACGGCCGTTGACCACAAAGCGATAGGTCTGGCCGCGATACTTGTACGCGGCCATCCAGACCGGCAGCAGGATGTGCTTGAAGGTCACGTTGCGGATGTCGGTTTCGATCGCGTGGATGCGCTGCCGGTCGCCGCCGATGTCAAAGCGGACGTCACGCTCGATCACGCGGGCCATGTGGCCGCGGGCTTCCTGATAGCCTTGCTGCAGGTCGACCGTATAAGCCTCGGCCCGAAACCCGGCCAGGTATTCGGGCTGATAGGGCTCGAGCGCGGGCAGGTCCCACGGTTGCAGCGCGTCGGTGTAGGACTTGGGCAGCGATTGCGAGGCCAGCACGAGCACGTCGTCGAAGAACCGGGCCACCCGGCCGGATTTCGGTGTCCAGCGCACCTTGGGCACTTGCTGCTGCACCCGCTTGCCGTCACGCATCACCGTCCGGGTTTCGTAATAGACCACGCCCCGTTCGCCGCGATAGGCCGATTTCGTATCGGCGTCGAAGGTCCAGTAGGGCACATAGATACCCTGCATCCTGCGGCCTTTGCGGGCATAGTCCTTGAGCCCGTTCGGCGCGAACCACAGCCGCCCCAGCCAGTCGCTCATGGCCTTGTGCGCGGCGCGTTCGTCCAGCGCAAAGGGCAGAACGCCGCGCGGCTTGATGTGCCGGTTCACGCCGGTATCGGTCACCACCGGGGTGGCGCAGAACGGGCATTCCGCGGCGTGGGTGTTGGGGTCGAACTCGACCTGCGCCGCGCAGTTGGGGCAGGTCAGAACCCGCGTCTCTTCGATTTCGCTGTCGGGCAGGCGGTCGGCGATGGCCGCGTCGAAGTCCAACTCGCGCAGGCTGGCGCCGCCCCAGGGGCCAGCCCCGATCGGTTCGGAATGGCCGCAATGGTCACAGGTCAGCGTGCCGGATTGCGGGTCGAACCGATAGTCCGCGCCGCAATTGTCACATGGAAAACGGTGTTCAGCAGAACCGGGTGGCGGGGCAGGGGGCTGTGTCATAGGTGGTCAGTTGTCGAGTGGGAAGTTCAGATAGGCCGCGCGGTCCTCCTCGGGCAGGACATGCGGCAGCATCGCGGCCTCGCAGGCCCCGATCGTCTTGAAATTGTCGCGCGCCTCGGCCAGCGTCAGGCCGTGATTGGCCGCCGAGGGCTCGCGCGGGTTCGTGTCATAGAAGACGTCCTCGTCCTCCCAGAAACAGATCGGGCAGATCAGGTACCTTCCACGTTCCGAAAGGGTGACATAGTCGCAGCAGGGGCAGACGAAATGCGGTTCGGGGCGGGTTCTGCGCCTGCCCTTTTTCGAGCGCTTTCCCAGGCCGGTCATGCGCTGCCCTCAGGCGCCGGGCGGGGGCGGCGGCAGGATCGTGAACAGCTGCGCCAGCTCCTGCACATCACCCGCCTTCTTCCAGCCGTCCTGACCGGGCGTCCACACGAAAGTGTCCCGTGTAATCTCGCCCTCACTGGCCATGCGGCCCATCTTGGCCTTCGAGAACGGGCCGCTGGTCTGGCCGTCCACCGCGATATGCCACACATGCTCGACCGGCGGCGGGGGCGGCGGGGCCACATGCGCGGCCGCTTGCGGGGCAGCGGGCGCGGGCGCGCCCCACGGGCCTGACGGCCGACCCGCTGCCATGTTCGACATCTGGTTCGCCATTGCCATGCCCATGCCCATGCCAAGGCCAGCACCCATGCCGCCGCCACCGTTCGGGTTGCTGGCGGCCGCCGTCATCGCCTCGGCCGCGGAATACTGGGTGAATTTGCCAAGATCCCCCGCCAGCCCCATCGAGGTGCGCTTGTCCAGCGCCGCCTCGACCGCCGGCGGCAACGAGATGTTCTCGATGTAGAATTCCGGCATCTCCAACCCATAACCGTCCAGCACGGGCGAGACCTCGGCCGCGACCAGCTTGCCCAGATCGGCGGTGTTGGCCGCCATGTCCAGAACCGGAATGCCCGAGCCTGCGATGACCCGGCTGAATTCCTGCACGATGATGTTGCGGATCTGAAAGCTGATCTCGTCCATGGTGAATTCGCCATCGGTGCCCACGATCTCGACCAGGAAACGGGCCGGGTCCTTCACCCGGATCGTGTAGGTGCCATAGGCACGGATCCGGGTCGGGCCGAATTCCGGGTCGCGCAGCATGATCGGGTTTTTGGTGCCCCATTTCAGGTCGTTGAACCGGGTCGTGTTGACGAAATAGATCTCGGACTTGAACGGCGACTGGAACCCGTGATCCCAGTGCTGCAGCGTCGTCATGATCGGCATGTTGTTGGTTTCAAGCATGTAGAGGCCCGGCGTGAACACGTCGGCCAGCTGGCCTTCGTGAACGAATACGGCCGCCTGACCCTCGCGCACGGTCAGCTTGGCGCCATACTTGATCTCGTGGCCTTCGCGCTCGAACCGCCAGACCATCGTGTCGCGGGTGTCGTCCACCCAATGAATGACATCAATGAATTCTCCGGTCAGAAAATCGAAAATTCCCATCTGGGTTCTCCTGTCATCGGGGTCAGAGCGACTGCCCCATCAATTCACGGGCGATGATCCGCACCACCGGCGCGGCCTCCAGCGCGGTCATGCCGGGTTTCAGGCGCGGATCATACAACATCGTCAGCAGCTTTTCGTCATGGCTGGTCAGCAAGGCGAATTCGTCGTCATCATTGAAGATCGACGGCCGCGCCCGGGGGCTGTCATTGGGCAGCCCCAGCCCCTGGGCAAGTTCCTCGTGGATGCAGCTCAGACGCATGAGGTCGGGTTGTTCGGCGCGCACCAGGGCGACGGCGCGCGTATATGTATTCGGCGCTCCGCGCGTGGCCGAAGCGAAGACGAAACAATAGAACGAGCGCGGCAGATCCGCGAACAGATCCAGCTGCTCTTGCGTGATGCCGGGGATCAGCTGACGCAGCCGGGCCTGCACGTATTCGGTGTCATCCTGCCCGGCGAAAAAGACGAAGAAATTGCCATTGCGGCTGACGGAGGACACGGGATGGCTGGTCAGGTCTGCCAGCCGTGCCGAGAAGGCCTGCACCTGTGTACTGTCCGCTGCGCGGCGCTGGGGCGGAACCGAGGGGCCGAACTCGACCGCGACGCGGACGGGGTTGGCCCAGCGGCTCAGGCGCCCACCAACGCGTCGCCCGCCCGCCGAAACCGTCGTGCCGGGATACTCGTTGAAGAACGCAATGGTTTCGAAATTCCGCGCCAGATCGTCGGCGTCATACGGGGTATCCGGCCCGCCCCCGTCGGTGCGCAGCAGGCCGCGTGTCAGCAGGTCGCGCTCGACCCGCTCGTAATAGCGGGCCAGGTCCCGGCTGGCGGCCGAAGGTTCAACGTAGACATCAGCGGATGGAGCAGCCTCGGGGCGGGCCTGCGGCGCCAGCGACGTCTTGAGCGCATCGTCGCAGCCGGCGACGACCAGCAATGCACCCAAGCCGCAGATGCGCCCAAGAAGATGCCTCATCCGCATGCACGCAGCCCTTATTTCGGCACGGCCGTTCCGGCAGTGTCGCCCAACCCGTCCTTGCGGGCCTTGGCCGAGGCCAGCGTGTCGCGCAGTTCCGCCTCCATCTTCTTCAGCTCTTGTTCGGCGGCGGCGCGGCGGGCCTTGCCCTCGTCGGCGATGGCGAGGCTTTCATTGATCGTGCCGATCAGATCCTCGTTGGCCTTTTTCACCGCCTCGATGTCAAACACACCGCGCTCCATTTCCTCGCGGATCATCTTGTTCGACTGGCGCAGGTTCGCGGCGTTCGAGGTCAGCAACTCGTTCGTCAGATCATTGGCGTCGCGTACGGCGGCGGCGGCCTCGGCGCTGCGCTGGATGGTGACCGCCTGCGCCAGCTGGGTTTCCCAAAGCGGCACGGTGTTCACCAGCGTCGAGTTGATCTTGGTCACCAGAGACTTGTCGTTTTCCTGAACCAGCCGGATCGAGGGCAGCGATTGCATCGTCACCTGCCGCGTCAGCTTCAGGTCGTGCACGCGCCGTTCCAGATCGTCGCGGGCCGCCCGCAGGTCGCGCAGTTCCTGCGCCTTCATCACCTGCTGATCTTCCGGTGCGGCCTTCACCTCGGCTTCTTTCTCGGGGATGTCGTGGCTGTCCAGCTCGGTCAGCTTTTCTTCGCCGGCCGCGATGTACAACGCCAGTTCATCATAGAAATCCAGCGTCTTTTCATACAGCAGGTCCAGCGACTTGATGTCCTTCAGCAGCGTGTGTTCATGCGACAGAAGGTTGTCGGTGATCCGGTCGATCTGATCCTGCACCTCTTCGTAGCGCGCAGTGAACTTGGCGAAAGGCGCGGCGCGGCCCAGCAGTTTCTCCCACCAGCTGCGCTCGCGGCGCACGTCCAGTTCGGACACGGAAAAGCCGCGGATCGTGGTGACGATGTCGCGCAGGCTGTCGCCGGCAGGGCCGACATCCTTGTTGCGCACGTCGGCCAGCATGGCCTGGCTGATTTCCTGCAGCTCGGCCTGTGCCGCCGACCCGAAAGACACGATCGAGTTGGTGTCGCCCATGTCGATCTCGGCCATGCGCTTGCGGATCTCGGCGCGCACCGGTTCGTCGGCGTCTTCCAGTGGCACGATCTCGGAGTTCGGTTCGGGCAATGCGACGGCTGCAACTTCCTGAACCAGCGTTTCGGCCTCGGCCGCCTTTTTCTTGATTTCGTCAGACATGAGAAGCTTCCCTGTTTTTGGTTTGGCCGGTCAGTCCAGCCGGACGCCTTCGCGCTGCAGTCGTTCGCGCAGCACGTCGATTTCGACCGTCAGATCACTGCGGTCATCCAACAGCATTTTGCGGGTGCGGGCCGAGAAATTCTGCTCGAGGTCGTCCAGCAGCGCCGAGTAATCGGACAGAGCCTGCGGGTCGCGGGTGCGCGCATAGACATCGGCAAACTTGATCGTCGCATCGCGGGCGCCCTGCAGATAGACGGTCAGGTATTTGCGGGCACCGGCCAGATCGCGCGGGTCCTCCTCGACCGTGCGGAACAGGTCGCGGGCGGTGGTCTGGAACCGTTCGACGCGGGCCTCGATCCTGCGGTCGCCGGCCCGTTTGATGGCATCCGACATCTGGTTCAGATGTGCTTCGGCATCTTCGACCACCCGGGCGACCCGGTCCTGTTGATAGGTGTCCACACCTTCCATGCCTTTGTTTTTCATCGGGTCGAGCCCGAAGGCGACCGAATGCAGGGCCGTGGCCACGCCGCCGAACAGGACAGGCGCCAGCAGGCTGACCTGGCTGGCGGCCTCGGCATCCAGATAGTCGTTGCGATAGGCGGCCAGACCCACCCCCAGCCCGGTCAAAACGGATGAAAAGATCTTGCGGGGAACGGCTGGGCGGCGCGCGGTGCGGCGTGCGTTGTAGGCATCCTCGGCCTTCAACCCTTCGCGCAGCAGAAAGGCCGCAGCGGTCAGAAGGCCGGCGGCGACCAATCCAAGGGTCATCCCGATCGCGCCGTCGTTGAGCGACAGAAAGACCAGCGGGATCGCCGGAACGAACATCACATTGGCGCGGGCGCCGACCGGATTCACCCGGGCGCCATCGTATTGCCCGCGCGGGGCGGGCGCGTCGGTGTCGGACTGGCCTTCGGGGCTGAACTTTCCGCCGTATCGCTTGGCCATGGCGTCAGAGCCCCCCAAGCCAACCGGTGCAGACGCCGAACAATAGCACCAACAGGGCCGCATAGGCCATTTTTTGCACTCCGGTCCCGGACATGGTGTCCTCCATCTGCGGCGGTCCCTTGAAAATCTAGTGGATCAAGGGGCTTGGCGCTAGGGGGAAGGTTCGCTTGCCGGCGTCAACTGCGCGATTTCCGCCCGACGGGCTTGCGATTGCGCTGGGGTCGTGCCGGGCGTTTGGGGGGCGAGGGCTTTTCCTCGGGGTCCAGCCCCAACTGATCGCGCAGAACCCGGCGGCGGATTTCCTCGACCTCGCCGGGTTTGAGATTGCCCAGCTGGAATGGCCCGTAGGACACGCGCAACAGCCGGTTCACGGTAAAGCCGATGTCTTCGATCGCGCGGCGGATTTCCCGGTTCTTGCCCTCGCGCAGTCCGATCGTCAGCCATGCATTCGCGCCTTGCTGGCGGTCCAGCGTCACGGTCATGGGCTGAAACTTTTCGCCTTCGATCACAAGACCTTGGCGCAGGGGGGCGAAATCCTCGTCCTTGGGGCGGCCGTTGATCCGCACCCGGTATTTGCGCAGCCAGCCGGTCGAAGGCAGTTCGAGCTTGCGTTTTATCGCTCCGTCATTGGTCAGCAGCAGCAGGCCCTCGGAATTCAGGTCCAGCCGGCCGACGCTCATGACGCGGGGCATGTCCTCGGGCAGGTTGTCGAAGATCGTGGGGCGACCCTTTTCGTCGCGGTTCGTGGTCACAAGGCCGGTTGGCTTGTGATACAGCCACAGGCGCGCGGGTTCGGGCTCGGCCACGGGCTTGCCGTCGACGGTGATCCTGTCGCCGGTCGTAACGTTCAGCGCCGGGCTTTCGATGGTCTTGCCGTTCACGGTCACGCGGCCCGCTTCGATCATGCGTTCGGCCTCGCGGCGCGAGGCGATGCCGGCGCGGGCCAGCACTTTGGCGATCCGGTCGCCAGGAGGAGGGGTGTTGCTCATGCCCTGCGCATAGCGCATCGGCGCGGCTTGCGAAAGGTGGGTTTCTGGGGCAGTCAGGGGCATGGTCTTCAGAACGCATATGGACAAGGCGCTGGAACAGGCGCGCGCGGCGGGTGATCGGGGCGAGGTTCCGGTGGGCGCGGTGATCGTGTCGCCCGATGGCCGGATCATCGCGGCAGACGGCAACCGTACGCGCGAGTTGCATGACCCGACCGCGCATGCCGAGATCCTGGCCCTGCGCGCCGCCTGCCGGGTTGTCGGGTCCGAGCGGCTGACGGGGCATGACCTGTATGTTACGCTGGAGCCCTGTGCCATGTGCGCCGCGGCGCTGGCGGCGGCGCGGATCCGGCGGATCTACTATGGGGCCGCCGATCCGAAATCGGGCGGCGTGGCGCATGGGGCGCGGGTGTTCTCGCACCCTCAGGCGCATCACAGGCCGGAGGTCTATGACGGCATCGCGGCCGAGGACTGCGCCCGGTTGCTGCGCGACTTCTTTGCCGCGCAGCGCGGTGGCGGCGGGCCCAAAGGCTGAGGCGCGCTCAGGCCGGTTTCACGACCAGTTCGCGGGGTATGTCGGCCAAGGGTTGCCCGCCCGTCGGCGTGACCACGAAGGTCTCGGTGATGGCCAGCCCCCAATCGGGGGTCCACAGGCCCGGCATCAGGTGAAAGGTCATGTTGTCCTGCAGAACGGTGCTGTCGCCGGGGCGCAGGCTCATGGTGCGCTCGCCCCAATCGGGGGGATAGCTCAGGCCCACCGGATAGCCGGTGCGATTGCCTTTGACATAGCCGGCCCGGGCAAAGCTGTCATAGACGCAGGCGGCGATCTCTTCGCAGGTGGCGCCGGGGCGGGCGGCGGCCAGCGTGTCCTCGATCGCGGTGAGGATCGCGGTTTCCGCGCGCCGGATATCGGCAGGCGGGTCACCCAGAAACAGGCTGCGGCTGGCCGGGCAGTGATAGCGGCGGTGGCAGCCCGAGATTTCGAAATAGGTCGCCTCGCCCGGTGTCAGCGGACGGTCGTTCCAGGTGATGTGCGAGGCCGAGGCCTCGGTCCCCGAGGGCGCGATGGGCGCGATCGCGGGATAGTCGCCCGCAAGTCCCGGCAGCCCGGCGATGCCCGCCGCCTGAACCTCGGCCACGAGCACGTTCTTGGGAACCCCGGCGCGGAACCCGTCGCGCAGCACCGCGTGCATATGCGCGGTCAACTGCCCGGCCTTGCGCATCAAGGCGATCTCGGCCTCGCTTTTGACCGCACGCTGCCAGTTCACCAACCCGGTCGCGTCGACCAGCGCATCGCGGCCGAACGCGGTCTCAAGGATCCGGTGGCTGGCGGCCGAGTAGTAATAATTGTCCATCTCGACACCCAGATGGGTCGTCCAGCCGTGGTCGCGCAGCAGCGATGCCAGCGAATCGACCGGGTGATGGTCGGGGTGCTGCACATGTTCTTCGGGCCAGTCGAACAGGTTGTCCGGGTCCAGCCAGGTGGTCTGCGCCGCGCCGGGCTTGTCCTGCGTCCGGCCCCACCACAGAGGCGCGCCGTCGCGCGGGACGATCACCATCTGCGGGACGTAGAAGCTCCAGCCGTCATAGCCCGTCAGCCAGGCCATGTTCGACGGGTCCGCAACCAGCAGGGTTTCGACACCCCGCTGGGCCATCGCGGACCGGGTCTTGGCCAGCCGCGCCGCGTATTCTTCCGCCGAGAAGGCCAGCGCGGGCGTCAAAGCCCGATCTCCTGCAGGACCTCGGGTTCGATTACGGAAACGCCCGGCAGCCCATCCGCCAAGTCCTTGGCCGATTGTTCCAGGATCGGGAAAGTCCGATAGTGGCAGGGGATCACCGTCTTGAAGTCGAAATACCGCCGGGCGGCATAGGCGGCGGCTTTCATGTCCATCGTGAAATAACCGCCCGCCGACAGGATGCCGATATCGGGTTTGTAGTAGTCGCCGATCCACTCCATGTCGGCCATGATCGTGGTGTCGCCCGAGACATAGACCGTGTGACCATCGGCCGACAGGATGAAGCCCACCTCGGACCCGCCGGCGCGCGGGCCATCGGGTGTGGCGAAGGTCGAGCTGTGCGAGGCCGGCACCATGTCGACCTTGACCCCGTTCAGATCGACCCGGCCGCCCTTGTTGAAGCCGATGGTCTCGATCCCTTCGGCCTCGGCCCAATGCGCCATGACGTCGTATTGGCCCACGACGGGAATGTTCAGGCGTTTGGCCAGCGGCAGAACGTCGGCGACGTGGTCGAAATGCGCGTGGGTCAGCAGGATATGCGTGGCGCCTTGAACGGCGGCCTCGTGCTGATCCTCGGGCAGCATCGGGTTCCCGCTCAGCCAGGGGTCGATCAGCAGGACCTGCCCTGCCGTCTGAATGCGGAACCCGCTGTGACCCAACCAGGTGATTTTCATGACAGATCCTCCTGAAACCGGTTCAGGGTCAGCCTAGCATCGGCTATGTAAAAATCCATGGACTGGATGCGCGAAATCGACGGCTATTGCGAGCGCCTGTCGCCGGCCTATTGGGCCGAACCCGTAAACGCCGTGACCAACGCGGCCTTTCTGCTGGCGGCATGGGTGATGTGGCGGCGGGTGCGGGGGCAGGGTCTGCCCTTGGCCAACCTGCTGGTCGCCATTTTGGCGGTGATCGGCATTGGCAGCTATCTGTTCCACACCCATGCGCGGGTCTGGGCCGCGCTGGCGGATACGACGCCGATCTTGCTGTTCATCCTGGTCTATATCTTCGCCGTGAACCGGGACATCTGGCGGCTGTCCACGCCGAAGGCGGCGGTGCTGACGGCCTTGTTCATCCCCTATGCGGCGCTGACCATTCCGCTGTTTCAACTGGTTCCCGGGCTGGGCGGGTCGGCCGCATATGCTCCGGTGCCGTTGCTGATCCTGATCCATGCGTATCTTTTGCGCGCGCGCAGGCCGCAAGAGGCCCGGGGTCTGGCGATCGGGGCCGCGATCCTGATCGCGTCGATCGCCTTTCGCGCGCTCGATGCTCCGCTTTGCGCCCGCGTCCCGATGGGAACGCATTTCATGTGGCACCTCCTGAACGCCACCATGCTGGGCTGGATGATCGAGGTGTACCGCCGGGCCATGATGGATGCGGTCAGTCCGGCAGGCGTCGCGCCACGTAGAACCCATAGCTGACATAGTCGGAATAGGTTTCATACAAAGCGATCTCGGCCTGTTCGGCATCGACAATGGCTTTGGCTTGCTCGGAATGGCCATGTCGGTCGAGAAAGGCAGGGAAGCTGCGTTTCAGGGGGAGGTAGTAGTTCTCCATCCAGCAGTCGGTGCCCAGCGGGAAATAGCCGACAGGTTCATAGCCGGCGGTCTCGATCTGGCGGATCTTCCGGCCGGCGGTCGCAACTTCGGGATAGGCGGCATCCCAATGCCGTGTCAGCGGTTCGGGGCGTCGATCGGTCAGCCAGGTCAGTTCGGACACAGCCAGGACCCCGCCGGGTTTCAGGAACCGACGCCAAGCGGTCAGGCCGTTTTCGAACCCCATGTTGTAGATCGCGCCTTCCGACCAGATTACGTCAAGGCTGGCATCGTCGAAGGGCAGGTCCTCCATCGATGCCTCAAGCGTCTGAACCCGGTCCGCCAGACCCAAGCCCTGCGCGCGTCTGTTCAGCTCGGCCAGAAACTCCGGCAGGAAATCCACTGCCGTCACCGATGCGCCCAGATGGCGCGCAAGGCAGAAGGCCGCGGCTCCGGTTCCGCAGCCGATGTCGGCGATCTTCAGCCCGGGATCGGCTTGCACGCCCGAAAGCTTCAGCGCCAGTTGCGTTGCCGCGTCGCTGCCGGGGCCTTGCCGGTCGTTGGGCAGGTGCAGGTCGATCAACAGCTGCATGTCATCGGTCATTACGCGTCAATCCTTGAAGGCGCGGGCCAGGTCTTCCGGCAGGTCGAATTCGTCCAGAACGCGTCGGCGCGCCTCGGCCGACATCTTGCGGGCGGTCTTTTCGACGATGCGTTGAATTTTTTCGTCCGAGTGTTTCGCGGCGAAGGGCGCAAAATACCATTTCAGAAAGACAAAGCAGATCACGTCCTCCAGCGCCTGAACGTCGTCGTCGCGCTTGATGCCCTGCTTGCGCAACATACGACAGGCGGCGTCGATCTCGGCCTGATCGTACCCGGCCTCGGACATCAGCTCGGCCACGACCTGCGCGTGATGCTCGGCCTGGGCCTTGCGCCAGGCCAGATAGCCCGCGCGCCCCTCGGGGTATTCCGAGCGGGCCAGCTTCCAGCGCTCGACATGCTGACCGCGGGCGGCGATCTGCAGCGGTTCCGAGGCGTCGGGGAACAGTCGATCCAACTCGGCGCTCATCCGTTCGCCATAAAGCAGCGCGGCGGGGCGACCGTCTTCCTGGGTGGGGTCGGCCGAATTTGCTGCGTCGATTGCGCTCAGAACCTTCTGCTTGCGCTCCGTCATGGCACCTCCTGCGTTCGTCAAATGGGGTCGGGAAACCTGGTTGCGCCAGCCCGATACTGCGTGGTGCATGTACGATAAGACATAGCGCCACAACAAAAAAGCGCCGACCCGTTCAGGGCCGGCGGCGCCACGAGGGCAGGTAGGGGACCGGGCCGGAAAAAAGGGGGAAACCGGCCCGATCCAACAGGGAGGCAAGAAGGAAGTCAGTTTCGGGGCGAGGTTTTCTCCTGGCTCACCTGATCCGAAGGGTGCTGATCGGGAAAGGACAGCGTCGGGGTCAGGTCGCCCATCGGGACCCCCAGCGCAAAGGCCGGAGCCGCTGCGGTGGCAAGAACTACGGACAGTGCGATCATGGTCGATTTCATCGGCTTTCTCCGAACTGAACTGTTTGGTTCATACTATAAGGGGGCGCGGCGCGCGGACTTCAAGTCAAAAACTGAACGAACCGGTTCACTTTTTTGCATGGCGGGTATTCCGAATCGGTCTGGCCCGGCCATTCCCGGGCGCAGGCGGTCTTGCGACTGCTGCACCAGAGGGGTAAATGCCCCTGTAACGCACACGAGGGTTTCCCATGTCGATTGACCAAAGCACCGCCGCCAAGGTGGCCAAACTGGCCCGGATCAAGGTCGAGGATGACGCGCTGCCGGCGCTGGCCTCGGAGTTCAACACGATCCTGGGGTTCATCGAACAGCTGAACGAAGTTGACGTCGAGGGAGTCGAGCCGATGGTCTCGGTGACACCGATGCGGCTCAAGCGCCGCGAGGACGTGGTGACCGACGGGAACATGCAGGACAAGATCCTGTCGAACGCCCCCGACGCGCGCGAGGGCTTTTTCGCGGTTCCCAAGGTGGTGGAGTAAGACATGAGCGATCTGAACAAACTGGGCCTGGCCGAGGCCCGCGACGCGCTGCGCAAGGGCGAAACCACCTCGGTCGAACTGACCGAGGCCTGCCTCAAGGCCATCGACGCGGCCGACGCGCTCAATGCCTTCGTCCACAAGACGCCCGAGATCGCGCTGGAACGCGCCAAGGCCGCCGATGAGCGCATCAAGGCCGGCGACGCGCCCGCCATGTGCGGTCTGCCCATCGGCATCAAGGACCTGTTCTGCACCAAGGGCGTGCCCAGCCAGGCGGCCAGCCGCATCCTGGAGGGCTTCAAGCCCGAATACGAATCGACTGTCTCGCAGCAACTGGCCGATGCCGGCGCGGTGATGCTGGGCAAGCTGAACATGGACGAATTCGCGATGGGCTCGTCCAACGAAACCTCGGTCTATGGCAACGCGGTCAGCCCGTGGCGGCGCGGCAATGACGATGCGCAACTGACCCCCGGCGGTTCGTCGGGCGGGTCTGCGGCCGCCGTCGCGGCCGATCTGTGCCTTGCGGCGACCGGCACCGATACCGGCGGCTCGATCCGCCAGCCTGCTGCCTTCACCGGCATCACCGGTATCAAGCCGACCTATGGCCGTTGCTCGCGCTGGGGCATCGTGGCCTTTGCGTCCTCGCTGGATCAGGCCGGGCCGATGACCAAGAACGTGCGCGACGCCGCCATCATGCTCGAGGCGATGTGCGGTCACGACCCCAAGGATTCGACCAGCGCCGACATTCCGGTGCCGAATTTCGAGGCGATGCTGACCGGCGACATCAAGGGCAAGAAGATCGGCATCCCCAAGGAATACCGGATGGACGGCATGCCCGCCGAGATCGAAAAGCTGTGGGCCGATGGCGCCGAGATGCTGCGTGATGCAGGGGCCGAGATCGTGGACATCTCGCTGCCGCACACCAAATACGCGCTGCCGGCCTATTACGTGATCGCGCCCGCTGAGGCGTCGTCGAACCTGGCGCGCTATGACGGCGTGCGCTATGGCCGCCGTGCGCAGCTGGCGCAGGGCGACGGCATCACCGAGATGTATGAAAAGACCCGTGCCGAGGGCTTTGGCCACGAGGTGCAGCGTCGGGTCATGGTCGGCACCTATGTGCTGTCGGCCGGTTTCTACGACGCCTACTACAACCGCGCGCGCAAGGTGCGGACGCTGATCAAGAAAGACTTCGAGGACGTGTTCGCCGCGGGCGTCGATGCGATCCTGACGCCGGCCACGCCCTCGGCCGCCTTCGGCCTGGGCGAGATGACCGAGGCCGACCCGGTTCAGATGTATCTCAACGACGTCTTCACCGTGACGGTCAACCTTGCCGGTCTGCCGGGCATCTCGGTGCCGGCGGGGCTGGACAAGCAGGGGCTGCCGCTGGGGCTGCAACTGATCGGCCGCCCGTGGGAAGAGGGCGACCTGCTGAACACCGCCTACGCGCTCGAAGCTGCCGCGGGGTTCGTGGCCAAGCCGGGGAAATGGTGGTAACGGTCGGTCGACCCGACCGCTGCAAGAACGGAGCAGTCCGATGCGCAAGATGCTTGTGATCCCCGTGTGCGCCGTCGTCGCCGCTTGCGATACGGTGGCGCCGGTTCAGGGCACGGGGTTCAATACGCCGCAATACCAGGCCCAGCGCGAGGCGCAACTGGCGGGGCAGGGCGCTGTAGGCAATCCGCTGCTGCCGCCCCCAGCCATCTCGCAGGAGCCATGGTCGGCCGAGCCCTCCGCCGATGCCTATTCCACCGATGGCAGCGCCGCGGATATCGCGACTCAAACGGCCGCAGCGCTCGCCAGTACGTCCACCCAGGCACCGGCTCCGGCAACGGTGACGTCGAACGGCATTTCGCAAGAGCAGGATTTTGCCGCGGTCTCAAGCACCCGCAGCATTCAGGATGACGCCGCCCTGATCCAGCGAAACCGTCAGACCTATGAGGTGGTCACCCCGACGGCGGTTCCTCAGCGCAGCGGGGACGACCAGCCCAATATCGTGCAATACGCGCTCTCCACGACCAATCCGGTCGGGGCGCAACTCTATAGCCGGGCAGGGTTCAATCTGCAGGCCAAGGCACAGCGGAACTGCGCCAAATACCCATCGGCAGATCAGGCCCAGATCGATTTCCTGGCCAGCGGCGGGCCCCAACGTGACCGCAAGGGCCTGGACCCGGATGGCGACGGCTTTGCCTGCGGCTGGGACCCCAGCCCGTTCCGCAGTGTCGTCGGCAACTGACCTCTCGCCGATCTGGCGCCCGTCCCCCAATTTCGGCCCCCGCCGAGATCGGCTGAAGCCATCTCTGGTGGTGCTGCACTACACCGCGATGAACAGCGCCCAATCCGCGCTCGAGCGTTTGTGCGACCCGGCGTCCGAGGTTTCGGCCCACTACCTGATCGGCTGTGACGGAACCCTCTGGCAGATGGTCCGTGAGGAAGATCGCGCCTGGCACGCCGGGGTCGGCGAGTGGCAGGGACAGAGTGATATCAACTCCCGCTCGATCGGGATCGAACTCGACAACCGAGGCGATCACCCATTCGCGCAGGCGCAGATGGCGGTGCTCGAGCGGCTGTTGCCGCAGATCATGGTCCGTTGGTCCATACCGGCCGCCGGCGTGATCGGTCATTCGGATATGGCGCCGGGGCGCAAACACGATCCCGGGCCACGTTTCGACTGGCTGCGACTCGAACGTCAGGGGTTGGCCGCGCCGCGCGCTCACGCCGCCCCTTCGTCGCGGCCCGACGCCCATCACTTCCGCGCCGCGGCCCAAGCTGCCGGCTATACCGCTGCCGTCGATGACGAAACCCTGCTCGCTGCTGTGCGGTTGCGCTTTCGGCCCTGGGGCAGGGGAAGGCTGGCCCCCGAGGACGTGGCGGCATTGCCGCAGCCGCGCCGCCCCGCCTGACCAACATTCATCTGGCCCCTTGTCGCGTCCATTCCTCTCTTGACGTGCCCGGGTCAGGGACATACCCAATTCAATGCGCGGAGGGCCGGATGGCCGCTGGGGCCCAGGCCCGAGAGGAAAGTCCGGACTCCACAAGGCAACGGTGCCGGGTAACGCCCGGGCGGGGAAACCCGACGGAAAGCGCCACAGAAAACAGACCGCCATGACGGATCGGAGGTTCGCCTCTGGCACATCATGGCAAGGGTGAAACGGTGGAGTAAGAGCCCACCGCGCCGCTGGCAACAGCGGCGGCACGGCAAGCCCCACCGGGAGCAATGCCGAATAGGGTCCCCACGCGGTCCGGTCGGCGTCAGCCGATACCGCCGCTAGGCTCGCCTTGGCCGAGAGGGACCGGGTTGGCAGCTCGAGCCGCGCAGCAATGCTCGGCCTAGAGGAATGGTCATCGAAGGGGGCAACCCCGGAACAGGATCCGGCTTACAGGCCCTCCGCGCGTATTTTCTTCATCCTCCGGGCGGTGTGTAGGCCGCCACCAGTTTCGAGGCCTTCTCGGTGATGGCAACAAATTCGTCGGCCGACCAGGCCCGAACCGTCTCGACCCGCGAAACCGCCCCCGAAGCCGCAACGGCCATACCAACGGCCACGGCATCCGTTCCGTCCGGAGCTTCGCTGATGACCACCACGTCGTTGCTGCCGGTCGTCACGTAGAACGCCAGGAGTTTGCCGCCAACCTTCTCCAGCAGCGCCGCCACCGGCCCGGTGCGGTTTTCCGGTTTCTTCAGCATCCCTTTGACACCGGCGTTGGAATAAGAGGCATAGGTGATGAAGACAGGCATGACGATCTCCTCGTGAACGAAATGTGCAGAGCGCTCCACTTGGCCGGCTCCTTGGCCCGGAAGACAGGCTGGCCGCATCAAGCCAATGCGGTGATCAACACCCAGGCTCCCAATCCGATCAAAACGACACCGACAAACGGCGTCAGCCATCCCGCCCGAGGCAACAGCTTTTCCAGCGCGACGTAGACGGCGATTGCGACGATCCACCAAAGGTTCATGATGCCGCCGACGAACAGCAGCGCCATCAAGGCCCAGCAGCAGCCCAAACAGTAGGCTCCGTGCAGGGTGCCGCATCGAAACGCACCCCAACGCCCGGGCCGGTTGTGGTGGATCAGAAAGGCAGTCGGGCTCTGACAATGGCGGAGGCACGCGGATTTCAACCCGCTGAACTGATACATCCCGGCGGCGCAGAGAACGATGCCCGCCAGGACCCCGGACCGGATGGTCATCATCGGACCATCCATCGCTCCGATCTGTTGCAGGCCCCATTGCAGTCCGGTTGCCCCAAGGCTGAACACGGCCCAGGCAAAAATATACCCCGACAGAAAGGCCAGTCCGAAGCTGGCGCTGTGCTGTCTGTCGGGCCCAACCCGTTTCAACGCCACAAACAACAGCGCTGTCGGGGCCGCGCTGGGCGTCATCATCGCGACCATCATCACCCACCACATTGCAAAGACCAATGCGGCGTACCAAAGTGTCCAGACGGCACCGGCCCCCATCGGCATGGGCTGGCCAATTGGACCAGCCATCCGGGTCATCTCGACGGCCGACATCTGCATCCCGACACCGGCGACCGTGTACCAGACCGCACCAGAAACGATCAGAAGGACACTTCCAGCGACGATCAGACGTTCTTTTCGCAGTACTCGCTCGAGGCTGATCGTTCGGGCAGGGCGGGCCTGTTCCGACGCGTCTGCACTATGGCCCGACAACGCCATGACCCGAGATATTGAGATGCGCCAGATGGGCATGTGAGGACTCGAAGGTCAGGTCTATGGCTGAACCGCTTGTCCTGGCCGTTCCCGAGGCGACCTCGGCGTGGCGGTATTCGAATCCGTGCGGCAGTTGGATCGACGCGCGGTGCGGTTGGCCCGAGACGATATGGGCGATCGGCTTGACGTCCACATCGAACACGTTCTTGACCTTCGCGTAGCCGGTCCGGTCTTCGCGGCTCCAGTTCACGTCGATTTCAGCAAACAGTGTCTCATGCTTGGTCGGCGCCATGGCGCTGTAGACATACCACATGGTGGCCATTTCATCGGTGTCCTCACCGGACATGATGGCCTGCAGGGCGGCCCGCTGATCGGCATCCGCCCGTTCGTCGATGATCAGTTGCATCTGCCCGTTGCCTTCGTGAATCGGGCCCGGCCAGTGGTAGACACCCGCGGCGCGCAGGCCGGAAAGATCCGTGTCACCGTAATGGCCGCTTGTGATGTCAAAGACGACCACGGCCTCGCAATTCCCGTGACTGGGCAGGCTGCTGAACTGGCAGGGGCACCCGAAGTCACAGTTGCAATTGGCCAGGGTCTCGCCCTGAAGTTTCCATTCTGTCATGATTTCCCCCAAGCAGGCGTACAAGAAAACTCTGCCGACAGAGGGTTCTGCCCGGTTTCGCTGCCATACACCGCTCAACGTTTGAAATCGGCGTTCTGGGGTGCATGGATGGGATCATATCACGAAACCGTGATCTCTCCAAACCGGGCGCTGATCTCCGGCATGACGGATTCCGCGATTTGTGCTGAAAGACCGCCGATTCCGGTTGACTCGGACGCGCGAGCGGGTAAAAGCGCACGCTCATAGGAATTCAACCGAAAGGCCCCTGCCTTTTCGGACGCAGGAGATAACCATGGCGAAGCCGACGACAATCAAGATCCGTCTGAACTCGACCGCGGGCACGGGCCACTTCTACGTGACCAAAAAGAACGCGCGCACCATGACCGAGAAAATGACCGTGCGCAAATACGACCCGGTCGCTCGCAAGCATGTCGAGTACAAGGAAGGCAAGATCAAGTAATCTGCCTTGTCAGACGCAAGACGTAAAAGGGTCCTGACGCGGTCAGGGCCCTTTCTTGTTTTCAGACCGGTGGTTCACCGGTTCGCCCATTTCGCGCGTTGCAGTGGTGCATCAGCATACCGGGTATTCTGTTCGCCTGCGGGTTGCTTTTGCAGGCACCATGGCCATACGCTTTGGCAAACCTCCACAAAATGTTGAGCGCCATGAAAAAAATCTTGTTGCCTGCCATCGCCGTTCTGACCCTTTCGGCATGTGAGGATCCTTGGAACCGGCAGGGTGTCGGGTTCACTGGCATTGACGGCGAACCGCGCACCGTGTCCGAGGTCAAGGGCGCCGTGGCCTTTACGCCGCCGGCCACCAACGTCCCGGCCGAGCTTGCCCAGTTGCCGACGGTTCAGGTGCAGACGGACCAGGCCGAGTTCGACAAGATTGCCGGCGTGGCCATCGACAACGGCGGACGCACGGCCGATACCGCAGTGCAGCTCGTCGGCAGCAGCACCGACCTCTTCCTGAGCACGGTCAACGTGAACGGTACTCTGTTTGGTGTTGTCCGAACCGCGAACAACAGCACCAAGGTGGACAATTCGGTGGGGGCGGCATTCGGGCGCGAGACCGAACGTTTCACCGGCTGTCTGGCCGCCGGCGATGTCTACCGCAAGGGCAACTCCTCGCGCAGTTCGGGTTTTGCGGTTCCGTTAAACTGTAGCTGATCAGAACGAATTCGAATTCGGGTTCTGGGACTCTGCCGGTGGGCAGGGTCCTTTTCTTTGGGTGGGCAGGGCAAAAAAAACGGGCCCGGAATGGGCCCGTTTCATGACAGGGTTCTGCCGCTGGTTACTCGCGATTTCCAAGCAGTTGCAGCAGGAACATGAACATGTTGATGAAGTCCAGATACAGGTTCAGCGCACCCATGATCGCGGATTTGCCCAGCCACTCCTGATCGCCGTGCGCGGCGTGCTGAATGTAGGTCGTCTTGATGTTCTGCGTGTCATAGGCGGTCAGGCCCGCAAAGATCAGAACGCCGATGATCGACACGGCGAACATGATGGCGGGCGACTGCAGGAAAATGTTGATCACCATGGCCACGATCAGGCCGATCACGCCCATCATCAGGAACGTTCCCATTCCCGAAAGGTCTTTCTTGGTGACATAGCCATACAGCGACAGGCCGGCGAAGGCGATCGACGTGACCAGGAACACCTGGGCGATCGAGATGCCGGTGAAGGCCACGAAAATCCAGCTCATGCTCAGGCCCATCACGGCGGCGAAAACATAGAAGAACAGCTGCGCGCCGGCGGCGCTGAGACGGTTGATGGCCGCGCCGAAGGCAAAGACCATGATCAGCGGGGCGAACATCACGATCCAGCCCAGGATATTCGGGCTGAGCGTGATCGGGTCGCGGAACACCGACAGCAGCTGCGGGCTGGTGCCAACGGCCCAAGCCACCGCAAACGTGATCAGCATGCCCACGGACATCGTGCCGTAGACCTTGTTCATGTGGGCGCGCAGGCCCTCGTCGATCTGGGCAGAGCGTGTGCCGGCCGCCGTGCGGACGGTGTCGAATTGTGCCATTAAGGGTCTCCCTTGAATCCATTCCGATCCGCGATGCGGACCATTCTCAGGGCAAATATCGGAGAGTCCGGCGCATGTTTCAAGGGTCTTCGCGGCAAAACCCTCGGAATTGCAGGCGAAATCGGCACCGCCGTCACCGGCGGTGTCAGCGTTGCCAAAATGGGGTCAACAGCGGCCCGAGATCCAGATATCCGGCGCATCCCAAATGGGGCGTGCGGCCTCGGCCTCGGCCTGCGCGCGGGTGATGCCGACATCTTTCAGCAGGCGGGCGTCCAGCCGCGCCAGTGCGCGCCTTTGGCGGGGCAAGGAAACAAGGCGCTGCAGCCAGCCGGATTTGTGTGATGCCGACAAAGGGCGGGGAATCGCAACTTGGGTCATGCTTATTGTCCTTTTGTCAAGAAGTGATGGGGGCATGGTGTTCAATCAACTTCCTTGATCTATATGGCGGTTTCTGTCATATTTGAAAAATGAATGTTTATGAATTGAAGCATAAGGAAGTGTGATATGCGAAATCTCGACATCACGACGCTCAGGTCGTTCGTCGCCGTGGCCGATCATGGCGGCGTCACCCGAGCCGCGGGATTTCTGCACCTGACCCAGTCGGCCGTGTCGATGCAGCTGAAGCGGCTCGAGGAATTGCTGGGGCTTGAGCTGCTGGACCGGTCGGGCCGGACGATCGCTCTCACGGCCTCGGGCGAGCAGCTGCTGGCCTATGCGCGGCGCATGGTGGCATTGAATGACGAGGTGATGTCGAAGCTGACCGATCAGGCCTATGAGGGCGAGGTGGTTCTGGGCGTGCCGCATGATATCGTCTATCCGGCAATTCCCCGGGTTCTGCAGCGGTTCAACGCCGACTTCCCCCGTGTGCGCGTACAACTGGTCTCGTCGTATTCGATCCAGTTGAAAGAGATGTTCCGGCGCGGCGAATGCGATGTCATCCTGACGACCGAGGCGTCGAATGGCGATGGCGGCGAAACCATCGCCGAACTGCCTTTGCGTTGGATCGGAGCATCGGGCGGGGCGGCCTGGCGCCGCCGGCCGCTGCCGTTGGCGCTTGGCCGCCGCTGTCTGTTCCGGCCGCAGGTCATCGCGGCGCTGGACGCTGCGGGCATCCCGTGGGAGCTGTCTGTGGAAACGGAAAACGACCGCACGATCGAGGCCACGGTCAGCGCCGATCTGGCCGTGCACGCGATGCTGGAGGGGACCGAGGCCGCGCATCTGGAAAAGATCGATTCGGGCGGCGCGCTGCCCGAATTGCCGGCCCACATGATCAACCTCTATGGCGGCGACATGGGCCGAGGACCGGTGGTCGAGGCTCTGGCCGACCTGGTCCGCCAGAATTTTCGTATGCTGCGGGGCGGGCCGCTGCGCGCGATCGCCAGCTGAACCGATCAGGGCGTGATGACCACCTTTCCGGTGGATTTGCGCGCCCTCAGCAGGTCCATGCCGTCGGCCACCTTTGACAGGGGCAGGACATGGCTGACATGCGGTTTGATGCGGCCCTCGGCGTGCCAGCGGAACAGGGTTTCAAAGCTGTTGCGCACGATCTCGGGCCGGAATTTCAGATAGCCGCCGATATAGACGCCGATCACCGTCAGGTTCTTGACCATCAGGTGGTTGGCCGGGATTTGCGGAACCTCGCCCCCGGCAAAGCCGATCGGCAGCAGGCGGCCTTCGGGGTTGGTGGCGCGAAAGGCCGCCTTGAACACGTCGCCGCCGATCGCGTCATAGACGACATCCGCGCCGCCCAGGTCCAGCACCCGCTGCCGCAGATCCTCGTCCGCATCGATAAGGTGGTCCGCCCCGGCGACCTTGGCCACGGTCAGCTTGTCGGCGCCGCGTGCCTGCGCGATCACGGTTGCCCCCATCAGCCTGCCGATCTCGACCGCAGTCAGCCCCACGCCGCCGGCTGCGCCAGTCACCAAAAGCGTTTCGCCCGGTTGCAGGCGGGCGCGGTGATCCAACGCGATGTGGCTGGTGCCATAGGCGATCTGGATCGCAGCCGCTTCCTCGAAGCTGCAGGACGACGGCAGCATGACGGCCCGGTCGGCGTCGAACACGCCGAACTCCGCCAGCCCGCCTTGCCCTGAATAGACCGCGACACGGTCGCCGGGGCCGAAGTGGACGACACCGGGGCCGACGGCGTCCACGATCCCGGCGATCTCGAGCCCCAGCGTGAACGGGGCAGGGGGTGTGTCCTGATAGGTGCCCTTCTGCATCAGGAGGTCGGCAAAATTCAGGCCGCACGCGCGGATCTCTACGCGGATCTGTCCCGGCCCCGGCTCGGGTTTTGCGATATCGCGCAGTACGGCCCGGGCTGTGGCCGAGGGAATTTGGTAGGCGAGCAATTCGTGTCCTCCGTGGTCGCGGTCTAGGCATGGGCAAGCGGGCGAGATTGTCAATCTTCGATGGCGGGTAACGTTCCGGACCAGCGTCGAAATTCCCTGATTCAGGGTGATTTGACGCCCCTGAACGCATGTACAACCGTAAAGTTCTGTTGACCGGTTCCGACTCAACCTTCTTGAAAAGAATCGAAAATGGCGCAATGATGGGCTGCAGAAGTGCTGTTTCGGGGGGCATTTCCGGTGTTGAAGGATAGTCGTTCAGCGGCCGGCATGACGGTCTCTGTCGCGTTCGCGTTTTCCCGGGCGGTTGTGTGTAGGATAGGAGAGTACCAATGACCCATCATGTGGATGTCCATGTGGGCAAGCGCGTCCGGCATCGTCGCTGGCTGATCGGAATGACACAGCAGCAACTTGCCGAGCAGGTCGGTATTAAGTTTCAGCAGATCCAGAAATACGAGACCGGCGCCAACCGGATCAGCGCGTCGCGTCTGTGGGACATTGCCGAGGCGCTGGACGTTCCGGTCAGCTTTTTCTTCGAGGGGCTCGAAGACACGCAGAAATCCGAAAGTGGCAAGAAGTCGGTTCCGGCCGACCTGATGGGCGACAAAGAGGCGCTCGATCTCGTGCGTTCGTATTATGCGATCCCCGAGAACCAGCGCCGCCGTCTGTTCGAATTGGCCCGGGTTCTCAGCGACGTGGCCTGAGTAGAAGGCGCTTGACTTTGCGCGGTACCCGCCGCACCAGTCGCGTATGTCTGGTACCGTATTGACCGATCTTGAAGTTGCGGAAAAGCTGGCCGACGCTGCGCGTGCGGCCATTTTGCCGTTTTTTCGCCGACCCGACCTGCAAACGGACAACAAGCAGCAGGGGGGATACGACCCCGTGACCGTTGCCGACCGGGCTGCCGAGCAGGCGATGCGCGCCGTTCTGGCCGAATTTCGCCCCGAAGACGGGATTCTGGGTGAGGAGTTCGGAAACGTCACCGGAAGCTCGGGCCGGACTTGGGTGTTGGATCCGATCGACGGGACCCGGGGCTTTGTCAGCGGAACGCCGACATGGGGTGTGCTGATTGCGCTGGCGGATGCGACCGGGCCGGTGCTTGGCGTCATCGACCAACCCTATATCGGCGAGCGATTCGTAGGGCACGACACGGGTGCCGTCATGACGGGCCCGCTGGGGCAGGCCAGCCTCTCCACCAGAAAAACCGCAGCGCTGAAGGACGCGATCCTGTTCACGACCTTCCCCGAGGTCGGGACCGCCGACGAGGGGCAGGCGTTTCGCGCGGTCGCCGAACAGGTGCAGCTGACGCGGTACGGCATGGATTGCTATGCCTATGCGCTGCTGGCGGCCGGTCAGGTCGATCTGGTGATCGAGGCCGGTCTGAAGCCCTATGACATCCAGGCCCCCATCGCCGTGATCAGCGCCGCCGGCGGCGTGGTCACCGACTGGCAGGGCGGCCCGGCCCATCTGGGCGGGCAGGTGCTGGCAGCCGCCAACCCCGACCTCCACGCGGCGGCGCTGGACCTGTTGCGCCGGGCCTGACGCGGCTTGCCGCCCGGCATCTGTCCGGCTAAGGTCCCGCAGCCGGTTCTTCCGCCCGTTTTCCACCGGCGCGACGCACTCTTGTCATGAGACGGGCAGATGTCAGGAGTGCCAGATGACCGAATTCCTGTTAAAAAATGCCGATGTCGTTCTGACGATGGACGACGCCCGGCAAGAACTGTTTGGGGCCGACATACTGGTCCGCGATGGGGTGATCGCCGGGATCGGGCATCGCCTTGAAACCTCGGGCGAGATCCATGATCTGTGCGGCTGCGTGGTCACGCCCGGGTTGGTGAACACCCATCACCACCTGTACCAGACCCTGACGCGCGCGGTTCCGGCCGGGCAGGATGCGTTGCTGTTCGGCTGGCTCAAGACGCTCTATCCGATCTGGGCGCGGTTCGGCCCCGAGCACATGTTCGTTTCGGCGCAGATCGGCCTGGCCGAACTGGCCCTGTCCGGCTGCACGCTCAGTTCGGATCACCTGTACCTGTATCCCAACGGTGTGCGGCTCGAGGATACGATCGCCGCCGCGTCCGAGCTGGGCCTGCGGTTTCACCCCACGCGCGGCGCGATGAGCATCGGCGAAAGCAAGGGCGGCCTGCCACCCGATGCGCTGGTTGAATCCGAGTCCGCGATTCTGAATGACATGATCCGCGTGATCGATGCCTTTCACGACCCGTCCGAAGGGTCGATGTGCCGGGTGGGGCTTGCACCGTGCTCGCCCTTTTCGGTCAGTCGCGACCTGATGCGCGACACGGCGTTGCTGGCGCGTGACAAAGGCGTGATGCTGCACACTCACCTCGCTGAAAATGACGAGGATGTCCGGTATTCGCAGTCCCGATTCGGGTGCCGACCGGGTCAGTACGCGCAGGATCTGGGCTGGACCGGCCCGGACGTGTGGCATGCCCATTGCGTCAAGTTGGATCGGGCCGAGGTCGATCTGTTTGCGCGGACCGACACCGGGGTTGCCCATTGCCCATGTTCCAATTGCCGGCTGGGCTCGGGCATCGCACCGGTGCGCGCCCTGCGCGATGCCCAGGCCCGCGTCGGGCTGGGCGTCGACGGGTCGGCCAGCAACGACAGCGGCAACCTGATGGCCGAGGCACGTCAGGCGATGCTGCTGCAGCGCGTGGCCAACGGTGCAGACGCCATGTCGGCCCGCGAGGCGCTGGAAATCGCCACGCGCGGAGGCGCCGATGTTCTCAACCGCCCGGATTGCGGGCGATTGATGCCGGGCAAGCGGGCCGATATCGCGGTGTGGGATGTCAGCGGTGTCGAAAGTGCCGGCAGTTGGGACCCAGCAGCGCTGCTGCTTGCCGGCCCCAGCCGGGTCAGACATCTGTTCGTCGAAGGGCGGCAGATCGTACGCGACGGTCAGATCACCACCATCGACCTGCTGCGCGTGATCGAACGTCAGAACCAGCTTGCGCGCGTGCTGCAGGCGTGAAGCGGCCTCAGAACCTCGCTTGTCGCCCGTCCGCAGCCCACGCTGCCGGGCCGATCAACCCAGCGCCCGGCGCCCTCCGATCCAGACTTGGGCCACCGCCCGGTCGTCGCCCATCATGATTGTGGGAAAGATGGCTTCCCAGATGTCGTCCGCCTGCGAAACGCGCTGCGCGATGGCCGGGGTCGAGGACAGATCGAGCACGACCAGATCGGCCTCCATCCCCGGCGCGATATTGCCGATACGGTCGTCCATCCGCAGCGACCGGGCCGAGCCGGCGGTGCCCAGCCACAACAATTGCGCGGGGTGCAGCGGGTGCCCCCGCAGCTGGCCGATCTCATAGGCCGCGGCCATGGTCCGCAGCATCGAGAAGCTGGACCCGCCGCCGGTATCCGTGGCCAGACCGATGCGGTGGCCGTCGCGCATCAGCCCATGCATGTCGAACAGGCCCGATCCGATGAACGTGTTCGAGGTCGGGCAGTGAATCAGCGCGGCGTCGACCTCGCGCAGACGATCGCGTTCGCGCGGCTCCAGATGGATGGCGTGGCCGTACAGCCCACGCGGGCCCAGCAGGCCGAATTTCTCGTAGGTGTCCAGATAGTCGCAGGCCTCGGGAAACAGCGACCGGACCCATTCGATCTCGTCGGTCTGTTCGCTCAGATGGGTCTGCATCAGGCAGTCGTGATGCTCGGCCCAAAGCGCGCCCATCGCTTCCAACTGCTCGGGCGTCGACGTCGGGGAGAACCGCGGCGTGATGGCATAGGAAATCCGGTCCACGCCGTGCCATCGGCCGATCAGCGCCCTGCACTGGTCATAGGCCGTCTGGGCGGTGTCCCGCAGGCCGTCGGGTGCGTTGCGGTCCATGCAGGTCTTGCCGGCCACCACACGCTGCCCGCGGGCCTGCGCTTCGGTGAAGAACGCATCGACGCTTTCGGGATGGATTGTGCAGAAGCTGCACATGGTCGTGGTGCCATGCGCCGCGGTCAGGTCCAGATAGCGCCCGGCGATTTCGGCGGCATGATCCGGGTCGCCGAATTTCATCTCTTCGGGGAAGGTATAGGTGTTCAGCCAGTCGATCAGCCGCTTGCCCCAGCTGGCGATGATCGCGGTCTGGGGGTAGTGCACATGCGGATCGACGAACCCGGCCAGAATCAGGCGCGCGCCATGGTCGTGGATTTCGGCATCGGGATGCGCGGCCGTCAGAGCCTGGGCCGTGCCCATCGCACCGATCCGGCCGTCTTCGATCAGAACGGCCTCGTGCAGCCGGGCCGCTTGGTCGGGGTCAGCCTGAAATGGCGACTGCTCGAAACTCAGAACACGCCCTTTCAAAAGCGTTTTTTGCGCCATCGGCTTTGATCTCCGGGTGAGTGGAACCGCATTGCAGCATAAGCCTGCAAAAGATGTGGGTAAATTGCGCCATTGTCATTGTTTTCCTGTAGCTGCTTCTTTTATTAGGGGCCAATCCAACGGACGGGGGCAGCGCATGACCGCAGACAATGATGAAATCGTGATCGACCAGCCCCGCGACGAAGATGCCTATGCGCTGGATCGCAACATCGTCGCGGCAATCCTGCAGGCGGTCGAGGACGGGGACCGCGATCGTCTGGTCGAGCTGATGGAGCCGCTGCATGCGGCCGACATCGCCGACCTTCTGGAGCAGATCAGCCCGCAGGACCGTTCGCAGCTTCTGCACCTGTACGACCGCGAGTTCGACGGCGACATCCTGTCCGAACTGGACGAATCCGTGCGCGAGGAGGTCATCGACGAGCTGCGGCCCGACGTTCTGGCCGAGGCTGTCCGCGAGCTGGAAAGCGACGACGTGGTCGATCTGCTCGAGGATCTCGAGCATTCGCAGCAAGAGGCGGTTCTGGATGCGTTGGAGGATTCCGAGAGGATCGCGGCGCAAAAGGCTTTGTCCTACCCCGAACACTCGGCCGGCCGCCTCATGCAGCGCGAAGTGGTCATGGTGCCCGAACACTGGACAGTGGGGCAGACCATCGACTACATGCGCGCGCATGAGGATCTGCCGGACCAGTTCTATCACGTCGTTCTGGTCGATCCGCGCCTCAAGCCGGTGGGTCAGGTCACGCTGGGCCGGTTGATGGCGGCGCGGCGCGATACGCCGTTGCGCGACATCGCCGACGAAGAATTCCACATCATCCCGCTGACCCAGGACGAAGAAGATGTGGCCTATGCCTTCAAGCAGTACCACCTGATCTCGGCGCCGGTGGTCGATGATGACGGGCGGCTGGTCGGGGTCATCACCATCGACGACGCGATGGAGGTTCTGGACGACGAGCACGAGGAAGACATGCTGCGCATGGCCGGTGTGGACGAGGACTCGAGCCTGTCGGACACCATCCTCGAAACCGCGCGCGGGCGGGCGACCTGGCTGTTCGTCAACCTGCTGACCGCGATCTTTGCGTCGCTGGTAATCAACCTGTTCACGGAAACGATCGACCAGATGGTCGCGCTGGCGGTCCTGATGCCGATCGTCGCGTCGATGGGCGGCAATGCCGGCACCCAGACGATGACGGTGACCGTGCGGGCCATCGCCACACGTGACCTGACAGCCAACAACGCGCTGCGGGTTCTGTTCCGTGAGGTCTCGGTGGGGGCGCTCAACGGTCTGTTTTTCGGGTTGGTGATGGCCGTGGTCGCCGGGTTCTGGTTCGGCGTGCCGATGCTGGCGGTGGTCATCGGGCTGGCGATGGTGCTGACGCTGGTGGCGGCGGCGCTGGGCGGCATTCTGATCCCGCTGGCGCTGGACCGTCTGAACATCGACCCGGCCCTGGCTTCGGGGCCGTTCGTCACCACCGTGACGGATGTGGTCGGGTTTTTCGCGTTCCTGGGTCTTGCCGCGCAGGTGCTGCTGTGACCGGGTTGGCCGAGATCAAGGCCGCGGCGCGCAAGGCCGCCTTTGCCCGACGCAAGGCCGCTTTCGATGCCCGCCCGCCGGGCACGGCCGGCCGCCTGTCCGAGGTGCTGGCGGGTTATCGCGGCGTGCCCCTGTCCGGCTACATGCCGATCCGCACCGAGATCGACCCGTTGCCCGCCATGGCCGAGGCCGCGGCCCATGGGCCGGTCGGCGTTCCAGTCATCCAAGGGGCCGGGCAGCCTTTGCAATTTTCGCGCTGGACACCGGACGGGCCGCTGAAGGACGGTCCGTTCGGCGCCAAGGTGCCCGAGGTCGACGATTATTTCGATCCCGAGATCGTGATCGTGCCCCTGGTGGCCTTCGATGCCCGTGGCGGGCGGCTGGGCTATGGCGGCGGGTTCTATGACCGGACACTCGAGCGGCTGCGCGCCCGACGCGCGACCTTGGCGATTGGTTTCGCCTTCGACGCGCAAGAGGCTGACGAGCTGCCGCTGGAACCTACTGATCAGCCACTGGACATGGTGGTCACCGAAAGCCGGGTTCTGAGTTTTCGGACCTAGTTCTCGAAATGGGCGCGCAGATAGTCCCAGGCATCGACTTCGGTTCCGTCCGCCAGCACGCAGACCCCGTATTCCGAGCCGTCGGCGTTCTTGCGGATTTGATAGTCTCCGCCGTTTTCGATGCAGAAAGTGGCCGCCGGATTGGCCATCGTGGTTTTGGTCTGCGCCTGGGCGCAGGCCCCGGCAAGAAGAGCGGTTGCCGTCACAATCAGTTTTTTCAATGATGCCTCCTGAGGTTGCAAATCAATGTTGGCACCATTGCATGCTCCAAGGGGAATGCAAGCCATCGAGGGCCGGGCTTTTGCACGGTTCCGCCTTGTTATTGCCGTCTGCTGCGCCTAGGACCGCGATATGAGAATTCTGTTTTTGGGCGACGTCATGGGGCGCGCCGGTCGAACCGCCATCAAGACCCATCTTCCCCGCCTGCGCGAGGAATGGAGGCTGGATTTCGTCGTGGTCAATGGCGAGAACGCCTCGAACGGCATGGGCCTGACGGGCGACCATGCCAAGCTGCTGCTGGAGGCCGGCGCCGATTGCGTCACGCTGGGCGATCATGCCTTCGACCAGAAGGACATGCTGCAATTCATCGAAAGCGAACCGCGCGTCGTGCGGCCGGTGAACTTTGCCAAGGGCGCGCCGGGGCGGGGCCACCGCCTGTTCACCGCACCCGGCGGCCGCAAGGTTCTGGTGGTTCAGGTGCTGGGGCAGGTCTTCATGAAGCGGCCTTTCGACGATCCGTTTTCGGCCATCGAACCGATCCTCAAATCGCACCCGCGCGGCGGGCAGGCGCAGGCCGTCATCGTCGACATGCATTGCGAGGCGACCTCGGAAAAGATGGCCATGGGGCATTATTGCGACAAGCGCGCCAGCCTGGTGGTGGGAACCCATACGCATGTGCCCACGGCCGACGCGCAGATCCTGCCGGGCGGTACCGCCTATCTGACCGATGCGGGGATGTGCGGCGACTATGACTCGGTGATCGGAATGGACAAGCAGGAACCGATGCGGCGGTTCATCACCGGCATGCCCAAGGCCCGGTTCACCCCCGCGAATGGCGAGGCCACGCTGAGCGGCGTTTTCGTCGAAACAGATGACCGGGACGGTCAGGCGAAATCGGTCAGCATGGTGCGTGTGGGCGGGCGACTGCAACAGGCCGGGCCGTGATCGAACGGCGGGCTTGCCCTGTCCGGTGCAATGCTGGAAACTGTCGCTCAGGCACGGTGGCCGGTTAAGGGTTCGGACAGAAGACCACGAATGAATCTCCTTACTTTGTCAGAAACAGGCAGCGCGATTCTGGCGCTGCTGGTCGTCGCGGGCATGTTCGTCATGTTCCTGCGCGAGGTCTACCCGGCCGAGGTCGTCGCCATCGGCGGCGTTTCGGTGATGCTGGTCACCGGGATCCTGCCCTATCAGAATGCGCTGGCCGTACTTTCCAACCCTGCGCCGTGGACCATTGCGGCCATGTTCATCATCATGGGCGCGCTGGTGCGCACAGGGGCCTTGGACGCTTTTACCGTGGCTGCGCAGAAACAGGCCCAGGTCAACCCTCGCATCGCCATCGGATTGCTGATGACATTCGTGGTGCTGGCCTCGGCCGTGGTGTCGAACACGCCGGTCGTGGTGGTGATGATCCCGGTCTTCGTCCAGATCGCGCGCACGCTGAACGTGGCCCCGTCGAAACTGCTGATCCCGCTCAGCTATGCGGCGATTCTGGGTGGCACGCTGACCCTGATCGGCACCTCGACCAACCTGCTGGTCGACGGCGCCGCCAGGGCGCAGGGTCTGCAGCCCTTCACGATCTTCGAGGTCACGCCTCTGGGCATCATCCTGGTGATCTACGGCATGGTCTACCTGCGGTTCATCGCGCCCAGGCTGCTGCCGGATCGCGACAGCATGGCCAGCCTTCTCAGCGACCGGTCCAAGATGAAATTCTTTACCGAGGCGGTCATCCCCCCCGACAGCAACCTGATCGGGCGCGAAGTGACCGGGGTGCAGTTGTTCAAACGCCCCGGCGTGCGGCTGATCGACGTGATCCGCGGCGACGAGTCGCTGCGGCGCAACCTGCAGGGTGTCACCCTGCAGGTCGGCGACCGGGTGGTGCTGCGTACCCAGATGACGGAACTTCTGAGCCTGCAGCGCAACAAGGAACTCAAGCGCGTCGATCAGGTCTCGGCGGTCGAAACGCGCACGGTCGAGGTTCTGATCACGCCGGGCTGCCGGATGGTGGGGCGCACGCTGGGCGCGCTCCGGCTGCGCCGCCGCTACGGTGTCTATGTGCTGGCGGTGCATCGACGGAACCAGAATATCAGCGGTCAACTGGACGACCTTGTCGTTCGGGTGGGTGACACGCTGCTGCTGGAAGGCGCGCCGGCCGATATTCAACGTCTGGCCGCCGACATGGACATGGTTGACGTCACCCAGCCTTCAGCGCGTGCATTCCGGCGCGGGCATGCGCCGATTGCCATCGCCGCATTGCTGGGGATCGTACTGCTGGCGGCCTTTGGGGTCGCGCCCATCCTGTTGCTTTCGATTCTCGCTGTTGCAGTGGTTCTGATGACCCGCTGCATCGACGCGGACGAGGCGTTTTCTTTTGTCGAAGGCCGTCTGCTGGCGCTGATCTTTGCCATGCTGGCCATCGGGGCCGCGCTGGACAGTTCGGGCGCGGTGTCGCTGATTGCCAATGCAATCGCCCCGTCCTTTGCCAACCTGCCGCCCTTCCTGATCGTCTGGGCCGTCTACCTGCTGACCTCGGTTCTGACCGAGCTGGTCTCGAACAACGCGGTTGCGGTTGTCGTCACGCCGATCGCCATCGGTCTGGCGCAGGCGGTGGGGGTGGATCCGCGCCCGCTGGTGGTGGCGGTGATGGTCGCGGCGTCGGCCTCTTTCGCCACACCGATCGGGTATCAGACCAACATGATGGTCTTTGGCCCCGGCGGGTACCGGTTCACCGATTTCATGAAGGTCGGGATTCCACTGAACCTGACGGTCGGGCTGCTGGCGTCGCTGATCATCCCGTTCCTCTGGCCACTTTGAGTTTTGGCTTGATTTCGCCGTTTCTGTACGGCCAGGCTTGCAAACCGCTTCGGCGCCACGATCTTTTAGGCAGGAAACCGGCGACGAGGGGATCGGACAATGCAAACGGCAAAAAGCCTGCTGGCAGGAACCGCGTTGTGGGCAGCCGTGTGCGGCGCCGCCCAGGCGGGAACCGTCGAGGGAACCGCCACCTACCGCGAAAGGATCGCGGTGCCGCCGGGTGCGACCCTGTTCGTCGAGCTGCAGGACGTTTCACGTGCCGACGCGCCAGCCGTCACGCTGGCTGCGCAACGCTATGCATTGACGGGCGTGCCTGCCCAGTTCGCGCTGACCTATGACGACGCGTTGATACAGGATCGGCACCGCTATGTGGTGCGAGCCTCGGTGCATCAGGACGGCAAGCTGCTGTTCACCACCGATACCGCTTACCCGGTTCTGACCAATGACGCCGGAAACTCGGTCGATCTGGTCATGGTCAAGGTTCAGGAACGGGGTGCGGCGATGCTTGAGAACACGCAATGGACCGCAACCGAGGTGAACGGCGTTGCACTGGACGCCGAGAAACGCCCGCAAATTACCTTTGCCGAGGGCGGAGCCTTTGGGGGAACAGGCGGTTGCAACCGGTTCAGCGGACAGGCCGAGATATCGGGCAAGTCGATGTCCTTCCCCGACAACATGGCCGCCACCCTGATGGCCTGCCCGCCGCCGCTGGACGAGGTCGAACGGGAATTCCTTGCCGCTCTGCCAAAGGTCGCAAGCTTTGTTCAGCGCGGGGACACACTTGTTCTGGTCGATGCGGCAGGTGAACCGGTTCTGCAGTTCCGCCGCGACCAATAATGCCCAAGGGCCGTCAGGCGACGGCCCTCGACCGCCCGGCATTGCGGCCCGAGAAGATGCATCCGCCCAGGAACGTGCCCTCAAGCGCGTTGTAGCCGTGATAGCCGCCGCCGCCGAACCCCGCGACTTCGCCGGCCGCGAACAGGCCGGGAACCACCTGGCCGTCCGCCCCGATCATCTGACTGTCCAGATTGGTCTGCAAGCCGCCCAGCGTCTTGCGGGTCAGCACATGCAGCTTGACCGCGATCAGCGGGCCGTTTTTCGGATCAAGGAACTTGTGCGGTTTGGCGGTGCGGATCAGCTTGTCACCGCGATAGTTCCGTGCCGCCAGGATCGCCATCATCTGCGCATCTTTCGAGAACGGATTGTCCACCTGTGAATCCCGCGCCTCGATCTGGGCGCGCAGATGCGCCTCGTCGATCAGGCCGCCGCCCAATTGGTTCATCCCGCTCACCAGCTCGGTCAGCGTGCTGGCGACGACGAAATCCTCGCCCTTTTCCTTGAACGCTTCGACCGGCCCGGTGGCCTTCGACCCCGAGAGGACCCGCTGGCGGATGACCTCCTTCCAACTGCCCGAGGTGAAATCGGGGTTCTGTTCCGACCCGGACAGGGCGAATTCCTTTTTGATGACCTTCTGGGTCAGGACGAACCAGCTGTATTCATAGCCGGTTTTCAGGATCTCGCGCAGGGTGCCCAGCGTGTCGAACCCGGGCAGGCAGGGGGGCTGCAGCCGGTTGCCGCGCGCGTCGAACCACATGGAGCTGGGGCCGGGCAGGATGCGGATACCATGCGCGGGCCAGATCGGGTCCCAGTTGCGCACGCCTTCGGTGTAATGCCACATGCGGTCGCCGTTGATCACGTGGCCGCCGGCCTTTTCACTGATCGCGATCATCCGGCCGTCCACATGGAAGGGAACACCCGCCACCATGTCCTTGGGCGGTTCGCCCAGGCGGTCGCGGGGCCAATTCTGGCGCACCATCTCGAAATTGCCGCCGATCCCGCCCGAGGTGACGATGACCGAGGGCGCATAGACCTCGAACTCGCCCACCTCGTCACGGTTGGTCTTGGCGCCGCGCGGGGCTGCGTCATCGGCCAGAACCTCGCCCGAGACGCCCTTGGCCTCGCCGTTCTGCATGATGATGTGGCTCACCTGATGGCGGAACTTCAACTGAATCAGGCCGGCGCTGACATGCTCGCGGACCCGGCGGATGAAATGCTCCAGCACGCCCGGGCCGGTGCCCCAGGTGATGTGGAACCGCGGGACCGAGTTGCCGTGACCGTCGGCATAGGATCCGCCGCGTTCCGCCCAGCCGACCACGGGAAACCAGCGCAGGCCCATCTGGTGCAGCCAGGGGCGCATCTCGCCGGCGGCGAATTCGACATAGGCCTCGGCCCATTTGCGGGGCCAGGCGTCCTCGTCGCGGTCGAACTGGGCGCTGCCCATCCAGTCGCGCAGGGCCAGGTCGCGGCTGTCGCGGATGCCCATGCGGCTTTGCTCGGGCGTGTCGACCATGAACAGGCCGCCCAGGCTCCAGAAAGCCTGACCGCCCAGGAAATGCTCGGGTTCCTGGTCCAGCACGATCACCTTTTTGCCGCGGTCACCCAGTTCGGCCGCCGCGGCCAGTCCGGCCAGCCCGCCACCCACGACGATCGCATCAGCAGTGTTTTCGGTCATGCTCTGTCCTTTCAGCGGTTGCGGTACCAGGCGATGAAGGGGATCGCGACGGCGTACATGGTGATCCCATAGACGGCCGAGGGCAGGGCCAGCGGGCTGAAGCCGCTTTCGGTTCCGGTGATCAGGGCCGCCAGCGTGATGCCCAGGGTCGAGTTCTGGATGCCGGTTTCGATCGAGATGGTCTTGGCCTCGTTCCACGACAGTTTCGCCACTCGCGCCAACCCCAATCCGATCAGCAGCAGCGCGAGGTTCAGCGAGATCAGCCCCCCACCCATGATGCCCAGATTGTCGACGAAAAGCTGCCAGTTTCCAGCCAGCGCAGCGATCACGATCAGGACGAACAGGATGGTGGCCAGTTTCGACAGGGGGCCGTCGATCCGGTTGGCAAGACCGGTTGCAAAGTGGCGCAGGCCAACGCCGATGGCGACGGGCAGGGTGGTGATCAGGAACATCGCCAGCGCAAGACCGCTGATCGACACTTCAGGTGCGTCCTCGCCCATGAAGTGGTCGATCGACCAGGCCGCCAGAAGTGGTACCGTGAAGATCGACAACAGGCTGATCACCGCCGTCAGGCTGACCGACAGCGCCACATCGGCCTTCGCCAGTTTCGACAGAATATTGCTGGTGACACCGCCCGGGCAAAAGCTGAGCAGCATGAACCCGACCGCGATCGCCGGCGGCAGCGCGAACAGCTTGACCGTGGCAAAGGCCGCGACCGGCAGCAGAACGACCTGGCAGACCGCGCCGATCGCAAACGGATAGCGCCGACTGATCACCCGCCGGAAATCTGCCACCTCAAGTCCGATGCCCAGAGACAGCATGATGATGGCCAGCGAAACCGGCAGGCCCACGTTTATCAGAAGATCCAAAACAACCCCTCCCAAAGTCGTTTCGGTCCAACCTAAGCGTGCGGTCCCCGGTCAGGCAACCGCGCCGTTGGGTCACCCGTAGCGCTGGGCGAAACGGCGCAGGATTTCGCCGGGCTGCGTGACCTCGGCGGCATGGCAGCGGTCGATCAGCGGTTGGGCGTCCTCGGGACGGAAATAGCCGTGGTTCTTGTAGATGTGGATGCGCTGTTCAAAGTCCTTGGCGTCGGCTTCGGGGTGGAACTGCGTGGCATAGACATTCTGGCCCCAGCGGATCATCTGGAACGGGCAGGGGTCTGACGCGACCAGATGCACGCAGCCCTCGGGCAGGGCCTGCACCGCCTCTTTGTGGCCGACGAAGGCATCGAAGTGGTTCTCGAGGCCGGCGGTCAGCGGGTCGCGGGCGCCATCCTCGGTCAGGTGGCAGCGCGACGGGCCGACCGGCTCGCCATAGCGATCCTTGCTGACCGGCGCGCCCAGATGCGCGGCCAGAATGCCCAGGCCATAGCAGCAGCCCATGAAGGGATGATCGTGCGCCGTGATCTGTGGCATCAGCCCCATGATCGCGCCCTCGATCCGGGCATCCATCGGCGATTTGCTGGCCGGATCGTCGCTGACGCAGCCCGGCCCGCCGCCCACGATCACGCCGGCATAGTCGGTCACGTCAAGACCTTCGGGCAGGGCTTGGCAATCCAGCCGGATGCGGTGGGTGCGCTCGGGCGACAGACCGGACCGGTTCAGGATCGAGGAATATTCGGCGTCCGAGGCATCGGTCTCGGGGCGCAGTTGCAGGATCAGAAAGCGTTTCATGCGCTGCCCTTAGCGCGCGGTTCGGCGGTCACGCAAGCCCTCACAGCGGCCAGAACACAAGGATCGCCGGCACCGAAACCGCCACGATCAGTATTTCCAGGGGCAGGCCCATACGCCAATAGTCGCCAAAGCGATAGCCGCCGGGCCCCAGCACCAGCGTATTGTTCTTGTGCCCGATCGGGGTGAGGAACGCCGCCGAGGCGGCCACCGCCACCGCCATCAGGAACGGATCGGGTGAAACCTCGAGCGTGCGCGCCATCTGGATGCCCACCGGCGCGGCCACGATGGCGGTTGCGGTGTTGTTCAGCACGTCCGACAGCGTCATGGTCACGACCATAAGAACCGTCAGTATGGCCCAGGCCGGCAGGCCTTCGGTCAGTTGGACCAGCGCATTCGCGATCAGTTCCGTCCCGCCCGAGCTTTCCAGCGCGCTGCCCAGCGGAATCATCGAGCCCAGCAGAACCACGACCGGCCATTCGATCTGATTGTAGATCTCGGTGATCGGGATGATCTTGGTCAGCACATAGGCGATCACCACAAGCCCCAGCGCAATGGGCAGGTAGATCAGCCCGATGCTGGCGGCCAGAACGGCGGCGGCGAGCAAGCCGATGGCCAGCCACGCCTTGTCATTTGCGGTCACGTTCAAGCCGCGTTGGGCCAAAGGCAGGCAGCCCAGCCACTCGGTCACGTCCGCGCCCCGGTCGCGCGGGCACAGCAGCAGCAGGATGTCGCCCGGCTGCACCTCGGTCTTGCGGACCTGCTGGGTGATACGCCGGCCTTGGCGGGAAATGCCCATCAGGATCGTGTTCTGCCGCCAGGCCAGCCCCAGCCCCTGTGCGGTGCGCCCCGCGATGCGCGCGCTTTCGGGTACGACGACTTCGATCACCTCCAACCCGTCGCCGGCAGCCGTCAGCAGCTCTTGCCGGCGGGCATCCGAGAAATCCAGGTTCAGCGCGGCGCGGAACTCGTCCAGCGCCTCGGGGCTGGCTTCCAGCACCAGCGCGTCACCTTCCTGAAGGATTGCGTTTGCCGCCCGGCCATAGCGGCGCTTGCCGTCCCGGATCAGACCGATGATGGCGACGTCGGATTTTTCGGCCACCTCGTCCAGCTCGGCGACGCGTTTGCCGATATGGGGTGACTCAGCCGGGATTGTCAGTTCAGCGATGTATTCCGCCAGCGTTTCCGAACTCTCGGTCTGTTCGCCGCGGTTGGGGATCAACCGCCAGCCGATCAGGGCGACGAAGGCCAGACCTGCGATGGCCGCCAGCCCGCCAACCGGGGCGAAATCGAACATATGGAACGGCTCGCCCAGGGTTTCCTGCCGGATCGACGCGATGATGATGTTCGGCGGTGTGCCGATCAACGTGGCCATGCCGCCCAGAATGGTGGCAAAGCTCAGCGGCATCAGCGACAGGCCGACGGGGCGCCCGGCTTTGCGCGCGGTCTGAATGTCGACGGGCATCAACAGCGCAAGCGCCGCCACGTTGTTCATGAAGGCGGACAGAACGGCTCCGATCCCGCCCATCAGCGCGATATGCGCGCCCAGGCCCCGCGAGGCATCGACCAGCGTGCGGGTGATCAGGAACACCGCCCCCGACCGCACCAGCCCGGCCGAGACCACAAGCACCAGCGCCACGATGATCGTGGCCGGATGGCCGAACCCTGCAAAGGCTTTGTCAACTGGAACAACGCCCAGGATCACGCCGACCATCAAGGCAGCAAACGCCACCAGGTCATATCGAAACCGGCCCCACAGAAGCAGGCCGAATACGGCAATGAACAGGGCAAAGAGAATGATCTGGTCCGTCGTCATTGGCCCACCATAGCGGTACCGACCTGCCGGGAAAGCGGGTGTCTTGATCCTTTGCCCCGCAAACGTCTATATGTGCGCCGGATACCCACACACGAATACGAGGACGCAACATGGCAGGCCATTCCAAATGGGCCAACATCCAGCACCGCAAGGGGCGTCAGGACGCCGCGCGGTCCAAGCTGTTTTCCAAGCTGTCGAAAGAGATCACCGTGGCCGCCAAGATGGGCGATCCCGACCCGGAAAAGAACCCGCGTCTGCGTCTGGCCGTGAAAGAAGCGAAGTCGCAATCGATGCCCAAGGACAACATCGAACGCGCGATCAAGAAGGCCACCGGTGGCGACGCCGAGGCCTATGAGGAAATCCGCTATGAGGGCTACGGTCCCAACGGTGTCGCGGTCATCGTCGAGACCATGACCGACAACAAGAACCGCACCGCGTCGAACGTGCGTTCGACCTTCGCCAAGAACGGCGGCAACCTGGGCGAGACCGGCTCGGTCGGGTTCATGTTCGAGCGCAAGGGCGAGGTGGTCTATCCGGCGTCCGCAGGCGATGCCGACACCATTTTCGAGGCCGCCATCGAGGCCGGCGCCGAAGATGTCGAGAGCTCGGAGGACGGCCACATCATCTGGTGCGCCGATACCGACCTGAACGACGTCGCCAATGCGCTCGAGGCCGCTTTGGGTGAATCGGAATCGACCAAGCTGGTCTGGAAGCCGACCACCACGACCGAATTGGGGCTGGAGGACATGCAGCGCCTGATGAAGCTGGTCGAGGCGCTGGAAGACGATGACGACGTGCAGCGCGTCACAACCAATTTCGAAGCCTCCGACGAGGTGATGGCGCAGCTCTGACGCCACCGCATCACGTTGCCAGAAAACCCGGCCCTTGGGCCGGGTTTTTCAGTTCAGAACCTGCTTTGCGGCCTGTTGCACGGCGCGGGTCAGCGGGGTCAGCGCCGGCGCCAGAATGCGCCCGACCTGCCAAGTCAGCGGCACGTCCAGCGGGGCGTCGGGCTCGATCTCGCGCAGGCGGCCGTCGGCGATGGCGGACCGCACCAGAGGTTCCGGGTTCATTCCCCAGCCCAGACCGGCGGCAGCCGCCGTGACGAAGCCGCTTGACGAAGGCAGAAAATGGGTCGGCGGCGACAGGCGCTTGCCGGTCCGGGTCTCGATCCAGGTTTTTTGCAGCATGTCCTTGTGGTTGAAGGTCAGGCAAGGCGCGCGAGACAGGCTGTGCGGTGTCACGCCGCTTGCGAACCAGCGCGCGATGAAGGCCGGGCTGGCCGTGGGCAGGTATCTGAGCGATCCCAGCGGCGTTGCCGCGCAGCCGGGCACCGTTTGGCCGCCCACCGTGACCGCCGCGCTGACCTCTCCGCGCCGCAGCCAGTCGGCCGAGTGGTCCTGGTCGTCGATCACAAGATCGAACAGCATTCCGTCGACCGAAGCCATGGCCGCGATGAAAAAGGTCGACAGGCTGTCGGCGGGCACGGCGATGCGGACCCGGGCCGGGCCGTGCCCTGCATCCAGTGCCAGTTCACGCCGAAGCTGCGCCTCGAGCAGGCCAATGTCTTCGGCATGCCGGGCCAGCCTTTGTCCGGCCTCGGTGCCCGTGCAGGGGGTTCCGCGCCGCACCAGAGACAGCCCGATCCGGTCTTCCAGCGCCTTGATCCGTTGCGAGATCGCCGAAGGGGTGACCCCCAGTTCCTCGGCCGCGGCCTCGAAGCTGCCCCGCCGCAGGATCGCTACAAGCGCCGCCAGGTGATTCCGGTCGATTTCCATTAGAAACTCTAATTTCAGATTAGCATCTTTAATTTGATAAAAGACCTTTCCCGCTGTAGTCAACGTCTGCGACACAGGAGGTTCCATGACTGCATCCATGTTTCCGGGCTTTGCGCTGGGCTTCAGCCTGATCTTGGCCATCGGCGCGCAGAACGCGTTCGTACTGCGCCAGGGGCTGCGGCGCGAACACGTTTTTGCCTTGTGCCTGACCTGCGCCGTCTCGGATGCGATCCTGATCGCCGCGGGGGTCGCCGGCTTTGGCAGCCTGGCCCAGGCCGCGCCCTGGCTCGAGCCCATGATGCGTTATGGCGGCGCGTTGTTTCTGACATGGTACGGGCTGCGCAGCCTGGCCTCGGCCTGGCGGGGCGGAGCGGCGCTGGAACTGGCCGAGGGACAGCGCACCAGCCTGCGGGCGGCGCTGCTGACGGTGTTGGCCTTCACCTGGCTGAACCCGCATGTCTATCTGGATACGGTGGTGCTGATCGGGTCGATCTCGGCACAATATCCCGACCGGCTGGGGTTCGCGATAGGGGCGATGTCGGCCAGCTTCGTGTTTTTCTTTTCGTTGGGATACGGGGCGCGGGTGCTGTCGCCCATTTTCGCCCGGACGCGGGCGTGGCAGGTGCTGGACCTGCTGATCGGGCTGGTGATGCTGGCCATCGCGTGGAAACTGGTGGCGATGTAAGGGCTTGTTCCCCGGCGGCTTTCGGTGTTCAACCGGATCCATGACAGCTTTCGCCGCCCAATCCCGGCCCTTGGCCGGCATGTTCTGGATGTTCACGGCTGGCCTGTCCTTTGTCGGGATGACCGCCCTGGTCAAATCGCTGGGCACCACGATGGATCCGATCCAGGCGGCTTTCCTGCGCTATGCGCTGGGGCTCGTGTTCCTGCTGCCGGCCGCGCGGGCGATCCTGACGACCCGGCTGACCCGCCGAAACCTGACGCTGTTTTCGGTCCGGGGGGCCATCCATGCGGTCGGCGTGATGCTGTGGTTCTTTGCCATGACCCGCATCCCACTGGCCGAGGTGACGGCCATGAACTATCTCACGCCGGTCTATGTGACGCTGGGGGCCGCGCTTTTTCTGGGCGAGACCATGGCCTTTCGCCGCATCGCCGCCGTGCTGGTGGCCATCGTCGGTGCCGCGATCATCCTGCGGCCGGGATTTCGCGAGGTCTCTGCCGGGCATCTGGCCATGCTGGGCACCTCGCTGATGCTGGGCGGGTCGTACCTGTCGGCCAAGGCGATGGTGCGGGATGTGCGGCCCTCGGTCGTGGTGGCGCATCTGTCGATCTGGACGACGATCTTCCTGATCCCTTTTGCGATCGCCGTCTGGACGCCGCCCAGCCTGCGCGACATCGGCGTGCTGTTCCTGATCGCCAGCTTTGCCACGGCCGGGCATTACTTCATGACCCTGGCCCTGAAGGCCGCACCCGTCGCCGTGACCCAGCCGGTCACATTCCTGCAGCTGATCTGGGCCACCCTGCTGGGCGCGCTGGTCTTTCACGAAGGCGTGGACATCTGGGTGGTCGCGGGCGGTACGCTGATCCTGGGGGCGGTCAGTTTCATCACCTGGCGCGAGGCCGTGCTGAACCGCAGCGGCGTGACGCCGCCCAGTATCGCCCCCAAGCTTTGACGGCGGCCGCCATCTCGTTATTGATTGACGAGTCAATAAAAAGGTCGTAGCGTTTTTCCTACGTGGGTCATGTTGGGGGCGCGTATGCCGAAGCTTGGAATGGAGCCGATCCGGCGCGATGCGATCATCAAGGCGACGATCGCCGAGTTGGGCGCGAAGAAGTCCCTGGACGTGACCGTCAGCCAGATCGCCAAGCGGGCCGGCATGTCCAGTGCGCTGGCGCATCACTATTTCGGCGGAAAGGACCAGATTTTCCTGGCCGCCATGCGCCGCATCCTGGGCGATTTCGGCGCCGAGGCCCGGGCCGAGCTGAAAGCCGCCCCGCCGGACCAGCGCGCCCAGGCCATCATCCGCGCCTGTTTCGCGCCGTCCTGCTTTACCCCCGACGTGATCGCCGCGTGGATGACCTTTTACGTTCTGGCCCAGACCAATGACGACGCGCTGCGCCTGTGGCAGATCTACCAGGCGCGGATCCGGTCGAACCTGATCCACGCTTTGCGACCGCTGATGAAGGACCCGGTCGAGGCGGCCGAGAACATGATCGCTCTGATCGACGGTCTGTACATCCGCGCCGCTTTGTCCGCGCCCGAGGAACCGCAACTGGCGGTTACCCACGCCATGCGCGTCCTGACGACCTTGCTCGAGGCCGAAAAATGACACAACCCAACATTCTGATCCTGATGGTGGATCAGCTCAACGGTACCCTCTTTCCCGACGGTCCCGCCGAGTGGCTGCACGCGCCCAACCTCAGGAAACTGGCGGCGCGGTCGACGCGGTTCGCCAACGCCTACACGGCCTCGCCGCTGTGCGCGCCGGGGCGGGCCAGCTTCATGTCGGGCCAGTTGCCCTCGCGCACGGGGGTCTATGACAACGCCGCCGAGTTCCGCAGCGACATACCGACCTATGCCCACCACCTGCGCCGCGCGGGCTACTACACCTGCCTGTCGGGCAAGATGCATTTCGTCGGTCCCGACCAGTTGCACGGGTTCGAGGACCGCCTGACCACCGACATCTACCCGGCCGATTTCGGCTGGACCCCGGATTACCGCAAACCGGGCGAGCGCATCGACTGGTGGTATCACAACATGGGCTCGGTCACCGGGGCAGGCGTGGCCGAGATCACCAACCAGATGGAGTATGATGACGAGGTCGCCTATCACGCCAAGGCCAAGCTGTATGATCTGGCCCGTGGCAAGGACGACCGGCCGTGGTGCGTGACCGTCAGCTTCACGCATCCGCATGACCCCTATGTTGCGCGGCGCAAATACTGGGACCTGTACGAGGATTGCGAGCATCTGCTGCCGCAGGTCCCCGATCTGGGCTATGACAACCAGGACCCGCACGCCAAGCGCATCTTTGACGCCAATGACTGGCGCAGCTTCGACATCACCGAAGAAGACATCCGCCGCTCGCGCCGGGCCTATTTTGCCAACATCACCTATCTGGACGACAAGATCGGCGAGATCCTCGACGTGCTGGAAACCACCCGGCAGGAGGCGATCATCCTGTTTGTCTCGGACCACGGCGACATGCTGGGCGAACGGGGGCTTTGGTTCAAGATGAACTTCTACGAAGGCTCGGCTCGAGTGCCGCTGATGATCTCGGCGCCGGATCTGCCGACGGGCCGCATCGACACCCCGGTTTCGACCATCGACGTGACCCCGACGCTGGGCGCGCTGGCGGGTATCGACATGTCGGAAATTGCCCCCTGGACGGACGGGCAGGACCTTGTTCCGCTGGCCAACGGCACCGAGCGTACGGCGCCGGTGTTGATGGAGTACGCGGCCGAGGCGTCTTATGCGCCGCTGGTGTCGATGCGCTATGGCAAGTGGAAATACAACCGCTGCGCGCTGGACCCCGATCAGCTGTTCGACCTCGAGGCCGACCCGCACGAGCTGGAAAACCTGGCTGACAAGCCCGAACACGCCGGCACGCTGCAAACCCTGCGGGCCAAGTCCGAGGCGCGCTGGGATCTGGACCGGTTCGACGCCGAGGTACGCGCCAGCCAGGCGCGGCGCTGGGTGGTGTACGAAGCGCTGCGGCAGGGCGGCTATTACCCATGGGACTATCAGCCGCTGCAGAAGGCGTCGGAACGTTACATGCGCAATCACATGAATCTGGACAATCTCGAGGAAAGCCAGCGCTTCCCGCGCGGCGAATGACCTCTTTCGCATTTTGAAGATACGCCTACCGGTGGCAACGCACGGGGCATCCCGCGCCACCGGTCGGGACCAATGGAGACACGACCATGGAAGCAGATTTCGTCATCGTTGGCGCCGGATCCGCCGGATGCGCGATGGCCTATCGTCTGAGCGAGGCAGGGGCCTCGGTTTTGGTGATCGAGCATGGCGGCACCGATGCCGGGCCATTCATCCAGATGCCGGCGGCGCTGAGCTATCCGATGAATATGTCGATCTATGACTGGGGTTATCAGTCCGAGCCTGAACCCCACCTGAACAACCGGCGGCTGGCCTGCCCGCGCGGCAAGGTGATCGGAGGGTCGTCCTCGATCAACGGGATGGTCTATGTGCGCGGCCATGCGCGCGATTTTGACACCTGGGCCGATATGGGCGCGGATGGCTGGTCCTGTGCGGATGTCCTGCCCTATTTCAAGCGGATGGAAAACTGGCACGACGGTGGCCAAGGCGGTGACCCGAAATGGCGCGGCACCGACGGCCCGCTGCATGTGTCGCGGGGGCCGCGCAAGAACCCTCTGTTCAAGGCCTTCGTCGAGGCCGGGCGGCAGGCGGGCTACGAGCTGACTGACGACTACAACGGCGAGAAACAGGAAGGCTTCGGCCCGATGGAGCAGACCGTCTGGAAGGGGCGGCGCTGGTCGGCGGCCAATGCCTATCTGAAGCCCGCGCTGAAACGGCCGAACTGTGACATCGTCCGAGGCCTCGCCACGCGCGTGGTGATCGAGGATGGCCGCGCAACCGGGGTCGAACTGATCCGTGGTGGCAAGAAACAAGTAATCCGCGCCCGGCGCGAGGTGGTGCTGGCGGCCTCGTCGATCAACTCGCCCAAGCTGCTGATGCTGTCGGGGATCGGACCCGCCGCGCACCTGGCCGAGCACGGCATCAATGTTGTCGCCGACAGGCCCGGCGTTGGCGCGAACCTGCAGGATCATCTGGAACTGTATATCCAGCAGGCCTCGCTGCAGCCGATCACGCTGTACAAATACTGGAACCTGTTCGGCAAGGGCCTGATCGGGGCGCAGTGGCTGTTCACCAAGACCGGCCTTGGCGCGTCGAACCAATTTGAAAGCGCGGCGTTCATCCGGTCGAAGCCGGGGGTCGAGTACCCGGATATCCAGTACCACTTCCTGCCCATCGCCGTGCGCTATGACGGCAAGGCCGCAGCCGAGGGGCACGGCTTCCAGGCGCATGTGGGGCCGATGCGCTCACCCTCGCGCGGGGCGGTGACGCTGCGCTCGGCCAAGCCCGAGGACGCGCCGGTGATCCGCTTCAACTACATGAGCACCGAGCAGGACTGGGAAGATTTCCGCACCTGCATCCGCCTGACCCGCGAGATTTTCGGCCAGGACGCGTTCAAGCCTTATGCGGGCAAGGAGATCCAGCCCGGCGCGGAGGTGCAGACCGACGAGGAGCTGAACGCCTTCATCGCCGAACATGCCGAGAGCGCCTATCACCCCTGCGGCACCTGCCGCATGGGGCGGGCCGACGACCCGAACGCGGTCGTCGACCCGCAGGGGCGTGTCATCGGGGTGGATGGGCTGCGCGTGGCGGACAGCTCGGTGTTTCCGCAGATCACCAACGGCAACCTGAACGCGCCGTCGATCATGGTGGGCGAAAAAATGTCGGATCACCTGCTGGGCAAGGACCCGCTGCCCAAGTCCAATGACCGGCCGTGGATCCACCCGAACTGGCAGACCGCGCAGCGTTAACCTGTCTTGGACCTGTGGGTTGAATGTCCGGCTGCGGCCGGGCATATGGAACCCATGTTAAGACTTTGTTTCGTGTTTGTTCTCATTGCTGCCGCCGCCAATGCCGCTGACATGCTGACGGGCCGGATCAAGGTCATTGATGCCGATACGTGGGAGGTGGGCGGCTTGCGTGTCCGCTTGCACGGGATCGACGCCCCCGAACTGGACCAGACCTGCGAGGACGCACACAGAGCGACCTGGTCTTGCGGTGCCTGGGTCACGCATGTCGTCCGTCAGAATTTCGGCGGCAAGCGCGCAGTCTGCATGCGGCGCGATACCGACCGCTATGGCCGGGTCGTCGCGTCGTGCACGGTGCAGGGTGCCGATGCCGGCGAAATGTTGGTGCAGGTTGGTCTGGCCTTCGCCTATCGAAAATACTCGGGCGACTATATCGCCGACGAAGACCGCGCCGCCGCCGCAGGGGTCGGCCTGCATGCGGGCAAGGTGCAGGCGCCCTGGTTGTACCGCGGGCAAAAGCGCAAGGTCGCCAGCAAGGGCTGTGACATCAAGGGCAACATTTCATCCAAGGGCGTGCGAATCTATCACATGCCGGGACAAAGGTATTACGCGCGCACCAAGATCAGCCCGGTAAAGGGCGAACGCTGGTTCTGTTCACCCGCCGAAGCGCGTGCGGCCGGATGGCGCGCCGCGCGGCAGTGAAAAACTCCGCCCGACAATCCGCATCTTGATCCGCGTCAAAGATGAGTCTGTTCAGGCGCTTTAGACGTTGATGGCAACATCAAGACAAGGAGCGAACAGACATGTCTCATACGCCACATGAACTGGCCGAAGAATTCCCCGACAAGGTCGAGTTGATGAGTCAGCTCAAGCAGTCGGACGCGCATTTCGCCCGGCTGGCGGATGAATACCACGAGGTCAACCGGGCGGTACATCGCGCCGAAACCAATATCGAACCGATGGAGGAACTGGCCGAAACCGAGCTGCGCAAGAAGCGCGCCGCGCTGAAGGACGAGATCTGGGCGATCCTGTCCAAGGCCACGGCCTGACGCGCTGCGGGTCGGGTGACCGGACCGCCCCTTGGGGGTCAGGTCACCTCGTAGGGCAGGGTGCCGCGGCTGTTCGCGTCGATTGTCAGGCGCCGTTCCAGCGGCGGTACTGATCGCTGGTGGCACGTCTTGCGTTCGCAGATGCGGCAGGAAATGCCGATCGGCTCGTAGGCGCTGGCATTGTTGATGTCCAGATGGTCGGCATAGACCAGCGCCTCGGCGTGGCGCACCTCGCAGCCCAGCGCGATGGCATAGCGACGCACGGGCGCGCCGAAGGAGCCCCCTGATTTCGACACGTCCCGCGCCAGCGAGATATAGCGCACTCCGTCCGGCGTTTCGGCCAGCTGCCGCAGAAAATGGCCCGGCGTCTCGAAGGCCCGATGCACGTTCCACAGCGGGCAGGCCCCGCCAAATCGCGCAAATTGCAGCCGCGTGGCTGAGTGCCTCTTGGTGATCGTCCCCGCCTGATCGACCCGCACGAAGAAGAACGGAATGCCCTTGGCGCCCGGACGCTGCAGCGTGGACAAACGGTGGGCCACCTGCTCGATCGAGGCGCCGAACCGGTTGCTGAGCAACTCCAGATCATGCCGATAGGCCCGGGCGGCATCCAGAAAGGCGCCATAGGGCATCAGGGATGCGCCGGCAAAGTAGTTCGCCAGCCCGATCTTGGCGATCGCGCGGGCCTCGTCGCTTTGGAACTTGGCAAAATCCAACGTGGCCTCCAGCAGCTTGTCCTGGCTGATCAGGGCGACCTGCAGCAACAATTGAAAGACCTGCGTCTGCGGCGCGGCACGCGATGACAGGCGCAGTGTCTTGGTCTGGCCGTCATAGCTGCGCAGGGCCCGGATGTCCTCGAACGTGACTTGAATGCCGCGCTCTGCCAGGCTTTCCAGCGCGGCCTGCCGAATGCCGCCTGGCCCGTCGGCACGGGCGGCAAAGCGTTCGGCGGCGCGGTCCACCGCATCGATGTAATTGTCGCAATAGTGGAAGAAATCGCGAACCTCCTCCCACGGGCTGGCCTGAATACGCGCATCTTCGCGGCCCAGTGCTTCGTCCAGCGAGGCCAGCCGCTCGTGGGTCTGCCGGTAGGCTCTGTGCAGTTCGATGAAGGCCCGCGCCAGGGCCGGGGCGTTCGAGGCCGTCAGACGCAGATCGGCCAGCGGGGGCGTGGCATCGGCAAAGACCGGATCGGCCAGCGCCTCGCGCATGTCCGAGACCAGACGTTCGCTGTCGCCGGTGCTCAATTCGGTCACGTCCATGCCGAATTCCTGCGCCAACGCCAGAACGACCGTGGTCGAGATCGGCCGGTTGTTGTTCTCCATCTGGTTCAGATAGGGCAGGGACACGCCCAGCTTGGCGGCGAATTCCTTCTGCGTCAGGGTCAGGCGCGTGCGCATTTCGCGCAGCTTGGCGCCAGCATAGAGTTTCTGAGTGGCCATTGGCTGCCTTTGCAATTATTCTGCTTGACCAGCCTAACTTTGCAAAGTGATCCTCGCAAGCCTGTCACAAGCCGATTTGTTTCTCGCGCCAGATGACCGAACTGATGGCGATGATGGCAAGGACCGAGGTGGCGAGCATCAGCCACAGCAGAGGCATCGCGCCGGTTTCATGCGTCAGAAGGGCGCCGGCCAGCGCGCTGAGTCCCGCCCCGCCGCCCAGCATGATCGCTCCGCTCAACCCCGATGCGGTGGCCGCCAGGTGTGGGCGCACCGACAGGGCGCCGGCGGTTGCGTTCGGGATCGACATGCCATTGCCAAGGCCCACGAAGGTCATGAGGCCGAAGAAGCTGAGCGCCGAGCCTTTGTCCAAAAGGAACAGGCCCGCCGAGAGGGCGACCCCGATGGCATTCAGCCAGCACCCCCAACGCACCATCCGGTTGACGCCAAAGCGGACCGAGAAGCGCCCGCTGATGAAGTTGCCGAAGAAATAGCCCACCGCCGGTGCGCCGAAATAGATGCCGACCTGGGCTGCCGTCAGGCCGAACAGTTCCGAGCCGATGAAGGGTGCGCCCCCCAGATAGGCAAAGAACGCGCCCGAAGAGAAGGCCGAGGACATCGAATACCCCCAAAAGCGGGGCGACCTCAGCAGTTCGGGATACTCTCGGAACTGCTGGAGCAAGGTTTTGCCGCTTTTGGCTGCTGTTTCCCCGAAATCTAGGTAGGTCAGTCCAAGCGCGAGCGCTGCCAGCCCGAACGGCAACCAGAAATTGGCTTTCCAGCCAAAGCTCTCTTCAAGAATGCCGCCGATGGCCGGCCCGATCATGGGGACCACGGCCATGCCCATGGTGACATAACCGATCATCGAGGCGGCCTGGTCCTGATCGTACATGTCCCGTACCGCAGCCCGGCTGAGCACGATGCCGACCACGATGACCGCCTGTGCCATGCGAAAGGCCAGGAAGGTCTCGACATTCGGGGCATGGATGCAGCCCAGCGTCGCCAGCAGAAACAGCGCCAGCCCCCACAGCAGCACCGGCCGCCGACCGGCCTTGTCCGCGATCGGTCCGATCACGATCTGCAGCACCGCATTGACCAGCAGGTACAACGCGATCGACAGCTGCATGATCTTGTAATCCGCCCGGAAATACTCTGCCATGAACGGCAGGCTGGGCAGGAAAAGGTTCATGCTGAGCGCGCTGAGGCCGGACAAAAGGACCAGTGTCGCAAGTGTCGGAGGGGAGCGGTCAGCGGAGGTGGATCTGAACTGCATGGTTCACTCTTAGATCGAAGGTTGCGCAAAGGCCATGCCGCGCCGCAAGGGTTAGCTAATTTGCAATTTGGTTTCCATGAATTGCCAATAATTTGCAAATTTGCCGAAAAGGGCTTTGGGTGACGCAGAGCTGTCTATATTGTCCCTGCAAAATTCACAGGGGACGATCGAGATGAAGGATATCCTGGCCGAGCTGGAAAACCGCCGCGAGAACGCGCGCCTGGGAGGGGGGCAGAAGCGGATCGACGCGCAACATGCCCGCGGCAAGCTGACGGCGCGCGAACGGATCGAGCTGCTGCTGGACGAGGGCAGCTTTGAGGAATTCGACATGTTCGTGACCCATCGCTGCACCGATTTCGGAATGGAAAAACAGAAACCTGCCGGGGATGGCGTGGTGACCGGTTGGGGTACGATCAACGGCCGCATGGTCTATGTCTTCAGCCAGGACTTTACCGTTTTCGGCGGGTCTCTGTCGGAAACGCATGCGCAAAAGATCTGCAAGATCATGGATATGGCGATGCAGAACGGCGCGCCGGTGATCGGCATCAACGACTCGGGCGGGGCGCGGATCCAGGAAGGTGTCGCCTCGCTGGCGGGCTATGCCGAGGTGTTCCAGCGCAACATCATGGCCTCGGGCGTGGTGCCGCAGATCTCGGTGATCATGGGGCCCTGTGCAGGCGGTGCGGTCTACAGCCCGGCGATGACCGACTTCATCTTCATGGTCAAGGACACTTCGTACATGTTCGTGACCGGCCCCGACGTGGTGAAGACGGTCACCAACGAGGTCGTCACCGCCGAGGAACTGGGCGGTGCATCGACCCATACCAAGAAGTCCAGCGTGGCCGATGGCGCTTTCGAAAACGATGTCGAGGCGCTGGCCGAAGTTCGGCGACTGGTGGATTTCCTGCCGCTCAACAACCGCGAAAAGCCGCCCGTGCGCCCGTTCTTCGACGAGCCGGGCCGGATCGAGATGTCGCTGGACACATTGGTGCCGGAAAACCCCAACACGCCCTATGACATGAAGGAACTGATCGTCAAAGTGGCGGACGAGGGCGATTTCTATGAAATCCAGGAGGATTTCGCCAAGAACATCATCACCGGGTTCATCCGGCTTGAGGGTCGGACCGTGGGCGTGGTGGCCAACCAGCCGATGGTGCTGGCCGGCTGTCTGGACATCGACAGCAGCCGCAAGGCCGCGCGGTTCGTGCGCTTCTGCGACTGTTTCGAGATCCCGATCCTGACCTTCGTTGACGTTCCGGGCTTTCTGCCCGGCACCAGCCAGGAATATGGCGGGGTCATCAAGCACGGGGCCAAGCTGCTGTTCGCCTATGGCGAGGCGACCGTGCCCAAGGTGACCGTGATCACCCGCAAGGCCTATGGCGGTGCCTATGACGTGATGGCGTCGAAACACCTGCGTGGCGACTTCAACTATGCCTGGCCCACGGCCGAGATCGCGGTGATGGGCGCCAAGGGCGCGACCGAGATCATTCACCGTGCCGATCTGGGTGACCCGGAAAAGATCGCGCAGCACACCAAGGACTACGAGGACCGCTTTGCCAATCCCTTCGTGGCCGCCGAACGTGGCTTCATCGACGAGGTCATCATGCCGCATTCGACCCGCCGCCGGGTGTCACGGGCCTTCGCCAGCCTGCGCAACAAGCAGCTGAAGAACCCGTGGAAAAAACACGACAACATTCCGCTGTAGGCAGCGGGGGCGCAGACCCCGTGTCCGCCAGACATTCAGGATTGACCGACACCGCAAAACCATATCATGATCCGCCCGACCCGAAACAGAACAGCGCAGGCAGGCTGCCTTGCGCACGCGACCTCGGAAGGAGGAGCCCGCCCGCGGCGGGTCCGAGGTCGCGCTCTTTTCGTTCTGCTTTGGGGGGTGGCTGGCCCCGTTCAGGCCCAGCCGGGCAACCTGCTGCCCGTACCTTCGGGACAACCGGTCGAGTTGAACGAGGTTCTGCTGGACAACAACCCCGGCGAGCTGTGGCTTCGGTTCCGGTTCATCGCGCCCAAGATCGGGGACGAGGTGGGGCGCATCGGTTATGACGTGGCCGCCAGGGACATGCTGCACCTGTGCCAGACGCTGGTCATTCCCTATGTCGCGCATCACGATTTGCACCCTGCGCGGGTGGTGATTTCGTTGTCCGACAGGACGGTTCGTTTCGGGGACGTCGCCCCGGACGCAACCCAGTTTTTCGAAGCCTACCGGTTGGAACAATCCACCTGTATCTGGGAGGAGCTCTGACCATGACTCGCCCGATTCATCTGCGTCGAGCCCACTATGCACTCTTGCGGCTTTGGAGATGCCCATGACCCATTCTTCCCGATACGGACGCCTGCACCGGATTTGCATGACTGCGGCCCAGGTGCCGCCATGCTGAAACACCGCGGTTTTCCCGGCCGGTTGCCCGGCACCGATTTCCAGTTCACGATTCGGCGCGCAAACCCCAAGGGGGTTACGCCCCTGACGCGGCGCGAGCGGTTCCGTGATCGCAAACCGGCCGATCGTCGCGCCGACGCGGCTTTCATGGAGGCCCTGTGGGAGCATTTCGGGGATCAGCCGTTCGAACGCGGCAATCTGGATGCCGGCCGTCTGAGCTGGCTGTTCGGCCGCGAGGTCGTTCCGGCCGAAGACCCGTTTGATCCTGCCAGCTATGACGCGTTGTTGAAAATAGATGTCGATGTTGCGCGGCAGTCATTTCCCGAAATTTTCGACGGAGCGGCCTAGCTGGTGGATCGGCGTTCCACATATCTGACCCACGACCATGCGCGCGGGATGGCCTTGGACGGTCTGCCCGGGGCCGATGCGCGCGCCGTGAACCTGCAGCATGGATGCCGTCGCTTCGGCGCAAAATCGCGCGCCTGCGCAGCGGATAGGCGGGTTTCAGCCGGAAACCAATTTGGAAACAATGATCCCTTGGTGAGTAAAATTGTCCAATGCAAGGTGGAGGGGCCGTGCGGCTCGACTTTGCCTGCGTCGCACAAGCACCTACTATTCCGTACCCCTTCCTTCCGCGGGCAGGTCGATCCTTCCCAGTTCGACCTGTCCGCGTTTTTCTTTTCGTCACCGGCGTGTCTTTCGCGGCGAAAACCTGCGCAGGTTCTGTGCGGGGCAAGTCTGTTATTGAATATCAGGGCCGGTTTCGGGCAACTGAACGGCAGTTCGTCAAGAAACCAGAAGGGGCAGATCGAATGCGAGCTTCACGAGTCATTCTTGCGTTGGCGGCATGCGCCGGCATCACCGCCTGCGGTGAAACGATCGGAGAACAGGCGATCCTGGGTGGTGGCGTCGGAGCCATCGGCGCGGCCGTCGTCAGTGCGGACCCGATCGTCGGGGCTGCGGTCGGTGCGGCAGGCAACGTGCTGTACTGCAAAACCCAGAACAACTGTTACTGACACCGATACCGCGGGGCGCGTGCCGTCTCGCCCATCAATTGACGGAACGCCGTTGCGGGGCACCAGCCCGGCAGCGGCGTTTTCGTCTGCCCAGAACACCAAGACAGAGGACGTTCCATGTTCAACAAGATCCTGATCGCCAACCGGGGCGAGATCGCCTGCCGGGTCATCAAGACCGCGCGCAAGATGGGCATCGGCACCGTCGCCATCTATTCGGATGCGGACAAGAACGCGCTGCATGTCGAAATGGCCGACGAGGCGGTTCACATCGGCCCCCCGCCGGCGAACCAGTCCTATATCGTGATCGACAAGGTGATGGACGCGATCCGCCAGACCGGCGCGCAGGCGGTTCACCCCGGCTATGGCTTCCTGTCGGAAAACGCGAAATTCGCCGAAGCGCTCGAGGCGGAAGGCGTCGTCTTCGTCGGCCCCCCGAAAGGGGCGATCGAGGCGATGGGCGACAAGATCACCTCGAAAAAGATCGCGCAGGAGGCCGGCGTCAGCACCGTTCCCGGCTACATGGGCCTGATCGAGGATGCGGACGAGGCGGTGAAGATCAGCCAGCAGATCGGCTATCCGGTGATGATCAAGGCCAGCGCCGGCGGCGGCGGCAAGGGCATGCGCATCGCCTGGAACGACGAGGAGGCGCGCGAGGGCTTTCAGAGCTCGAAGAACGAGGCGGCGAATTCCTTCGGCGATGACCGGATCTTCATCGAGAAATTCGTGACGCAGCCCCGCCACATCGAGATCCAGGTACTGTGCGACAAACACGGCAACGGCATCTATCTGGGCGAGCGTGAATGCTCGATCCAGCGCCGCAACCAGAAAGTGGTGGAAGAGGCTCCGTCGCCCTTCCTCGACGAGGCGACCCGCCGCGCGATGGGCGAGCAGGCCGTGGCGCTGGCCAAGGCGGTGGGCTATTCCAGCGCCGGCACGGTGGAATTCATCGTGGACGGGGAAAAGAACTTCTACTTCCTCGAGATGAACACCCGCCTGCAGGTGGAACATCCGGTGACCGAGTTGATCACCGGTGTCGATCTGGTCGAACAGATGATCCGCGTCGCCGCGGGCGAGCCGCTTTCGATCACCCAGGACGACGTGAAGCTGAACGGCTGGGCGATCGAGAACCGGCTGTATGCCGAGGATCCCTATCGCAACTTCCTGCCCTCGATCGGACGGCTGACCCGCTATCGTCCGCCGCAGGAGGTGGCCGCGGGGCCGCTGCTGGAAAACGGCAAATGGCAGGGCGATGCGCCCGGTGGCGTGACGGCCGTTCGCAACGATACCGGCGTCTACGAGGGTGGCGAGATCTCGATGTACTACGACCCGATGATCGCCAAGCTGTGCACCTGGGCGCCGACCCGCGAGCAGGCGATCGAGGCGATGCGCGTGGCGCTGGACAGTTTCGAGGTCGAAGGCATCGGCCACAACCTGCCGTTCCTGTCGGCGGTGATGGATCACCCGAAATTCGTCAGCGGCGACATGACCACCGCCTTCATCGCCGAGGAATACCCCGATGGGTTCAACGGGGTCGAACTGCCCGAAACCGACCTGCGCCGAATCGCGGCCTCATGCGCGGCGATGCACCGGGTGGCCGAAATCCGCCGCACCCGCGTGTCGGGCCGGATGGACAACCACGAACGCAAGGTGGGAACGGACTGGACCGTCACCTTGCAGGGCCACGAATACAACGTGACCATCGCCGCCGATCCCGAAGGGTCGACCGTCAGCTTTGAAGGCGGCGGTGCATACCGGGTTTCGTCCGACTGGACGCCCGGCGACCAGCTGGCGGTTCTGGACGTCGACGGCAGCCCGCTGGTGCTGAAGGTCGGCAAGATCTCGGGCGGGTTCCGCATCCGCAACCGGGGGGCGGACCTGAAGGTGCATGTGCGCCGGCCGCGCGCTGCCGAACTGGCCAAGCTGATGCCCGAGAAACTGCCACCCGATACCTCGAAGATGCTGCTGTGCCCGATGCCGGGCCTGATCGTGAAGATCGATGTCGAGGTCGGGCAAGAGGTGCAGGAAGGTCAGGCGCTGTGCACGGTCGAGGCGATGAAGATGGAAAACATCCTGCGCGCCGAGCGCAAGGGGGTGGTGTCCAAGATCAACGCCGGCCCGGGCGACAGCCTGGCCGTCGATGACGTGATCATGGAGTTCGAATAGAGCCCATGTGTGCCCGCCCGCGAAATAGCTGTTCCGTCACGCTGCCCGGCATCTGTGCTACGCGCGCGGATGCCGTGGCCGAGGGCGGCGAGCGGGCGGTGATTCCGCGTCAGTGCTTCTCGCGCCGTTCTCGGACTTCGCGCTCGCGCAGGGGGGTCTTGTCGATGGACCGGCTGATCTCGCGCACGCTCCATGGCGTGGGTTTGCGCAGCTTCACCACTCCGTCCTTGTCAACGAAGACCATCGCGAACCCGCGCGGGCGCAGTTGCGTCCGGATCGGGGATCGCGCTGAAGGGTCGGTGTCGGTCAGAACGATGACGTCACGCTCTCGCATCATGTCTTCGCCCTCCTTCAACATCTCGATCTGCTGCTGGAAGCGCGGATCGGCCGGGGTGTCGGCAAACACCACGATGGGCCGGTGGGTCCAGAGAAACTCGCTCAGCTCGCTGTCGCCGGCGGGGCGGATGAAGGCGTCTTCTTCCGTGGCAGCACCATCGGCCGCGAACGCGGCCAACGGCACAAGTGCGGAAAAAACCAAGGTAATCAAGCGTGTCATTGCGTCTCCCGTCACGTTGAATATAGCCTTTGTCCCGGCGAATGCGACCGACGAAATGACTTTGGGCTTCAAAAAAGCATGCCCGGCAGCGCAACGTTCGCGTGATCGTGGCAGGCACCAGTCCAACCGGATGGAGTTGCTCGGCGGCAGGGTGTTGGGATGGAACTGATTCTGCACTGCGGTGCGCATCGATGCGCCACGACGAGTTTCCAGGGGTTCATGGCTGCAAATGCCCAGGCACTGGAGAGCCAGGGGCTTGTGTACTGGGGGCCTGAGCGCACGCAGTCCAATGGTCTCAACAGTCTCGACAAACTGACGCCAAAGATCCGCGCGGGTTTGCACCAGGAACTGGATGCGTACATGCGCCAGGGCGTTCGGCAGGTGCTGATCAGTCAAGAGAACTTTGTCGGTTCCATGGTTCGGAACTTCGCCTACGCATCGCTGTACTCAAATGTACAGGAGCGGGGGCAGCTTCTGGCCCGGGCCTTTGGCGGACGGGTTTCGAAGATTGCGCTGAACATCAGGTCGCTGGACATGTACTGGGCGTCGGCGGCGGACTATTTGCGCACCCGCAAGAACGAATCGACAGAACCCGAACGCTGGCAGCGCATCGCAAACGGCAAGCGGAGTTGGCGCAATGTCATCACGGATCTGGGCCGGGCGTTCCCGGGCATTCCTTTTCTGGTTTTGCCCTTCGAAGAGTTCTGCGGGCAACAGCGCGCCCAGCTTGAGGTTCTGACCGGTCTGACCGTGCCGGACAAGGGCCGGCGCTTTGCGCTCAACGGCACATCCCGGCCGGCCGGGCATGGGCTGAACGCCCAGCAAGCCATGAAGCTGTGCATCGACTATGCCGACGATCTCGACTGGCTGGCCGCGGGCGCCGACGGCCTTGCCGAATTGATAACCCACACGGGGACACATGATCGCGGGACCGCGCCCGCGCAAACAGAATTGGAAAAGAGGATATCGACATGACCGATATGAAGGACTGGCGCGCGCTGGCCGAAAAGGAACTGCGAGGGCGCCCCGTCGAGGATCTGACCAAGACAACGCTGGAAGGGATTGCGGTCAAGCCGCTGTACACGCAGGACGACACCGCCGACCTGCCGCACATGCATTCCCTGCCGGGGTTCGCGCCCTTCACCCGAGGGGTGCGGGCCACGATGTATGCAGGCCGTCCGTGGACCATCCGCCAGTATGCGGGGTTTTCCACGGCCGAGGAATCGAACGCCTTCTACCGCCGCAACCTCGCGGCCGGTCAGCAGGGCGTTTCGGTTGCCTTCGACCTGGCCACGCACCGCGGCTATGACAGCGACCACCCGCGCGTGGTGGGCGATGTGGGCAAGGCCGGGGTGGCCATCGACAGCGTCGAGGACATGAAGATCCTGTTTGACGGCATCCCGCTGGATCAGGTTTCGGTCTCGATGACGATGAACGGCGCGGTGATCCCGATTCTGGCCAATTTCATCGTCACCGGCGAAGAGCAGGGCCACGACAAATCGGTTCTGGCGGGCACCATTCAGAACGACATTCTGAAGGAATTCATGGTGCGCAACACCTATATCTATCCGCCCGAGCCTTCGATGCGGATCATCTCGGACATCATCGAATACACCTCGAACGAGATGCCCAAGTTCAACTCGATCTCGATCTCGGGTTACCACATGCAAGAGGCTGGCGCGAACCTGGTGCAGGAACTGGCCTATACCCTGGCCGACGGGCGCGAATACGTCCGCGCGGCCATCGACGCGGGCATGGACGTGGACAAATTCGCGGGGCGCCTGTCGTTCTTTTTTGCCATCGGCATGGATTTCTTCATGGAGATCGCCAAGCTGCGCGCCGCGCGCACCCTATGGCACCGGGTGATGACCGAGTTCGGGGCCAAGTCGGAGCGCTCGAAAATGCTGCGCACCCATTGCCAGACCTCGGGCGTGTCGCTGCAGGAGCAGGATCCTTACAACAACGTGATCCGCACGGCCTATGAGGCGCTGAGCGCGGTTCTGGGCGGCACCCAGTCGCTGCACACCAACGCGCTGGACGAGGCGATCGCGCTGCCCACCGATTTCTCGGCCCGGATCGCGCGCAACACCCAGCTGATCCTGCAGGAAGAGACAGGCATCACCAACGTGGTCGATCCGCTGGCGGGCTCCTACTACGTTGAAAGCCTGACCAACGAGTTGATCGAAAAGGCCTGGGCCCTGATGGAAGAGGTCGAGGAGATGGGCGGCATGACCAAGGCCGTGGCAAGCGGCATGCCCAAGCTGAGGATCGAGGAAAGCGCCGCGCGCCGCCAGGCCATGATCGACCGAGGCGAAGAGGTGATCGTCGGCGTCAACAAGTACCGCAAGGAAAAGGAAGACCCGATCGAGATCCTCGAGGTCGACAACCAGGCCGTCCGCGAGGCGCAGATCGCCCGGCTGGAACGCATCCGCGCGACCCGGGACGAGGCCGCCTGTCAGGCCGCGCTGGACGAACTGACCCGGCGCGCGAAAGAGGGCGGCAACCTGCTGGAAGCCGCGGTCGAGGCCGCGCGTGCCCGCGCAACCGTAGGAGAGATCAGCATGGCAATGGAAAAGGAATTCGGCCGTCATCGGGCCGAAGTGAAAACGCTGGCTGGTGTCTATGGCGCAGCGTACGAAGGTGATGAGGGCTTTGCCGCCATCCAGAAATCGATCGAGGAATTTGCCGAGGAAGAGGGCCGCCGCCCGCGTCTTCTGGTGGTCAAGATGGGCCAGGACGGTCACGACCGCGGGGCCAAGGTGATCGCCACCGCGTTCGCCGATATCGGTTTCGACGTGGACGTCGGTCCGCTGTTCCAGACCCCGGCCGAGGCCGCGCAGGACGCGATCGACAACGACGTGCATGTGGTCGGTATTTCCAGCCAGGCGGCGGGTCACAAGACACTGGCGCCGCAATTGGTGGAAGAGCTGAAGAAGGCTGGTGCCGAGGACATCATCGTTATCTGCGGTGGTGTCATCCCCCAGCAGGATTATCAGTTCCTGTATGATCATGGGGTCAAGGCGATATTCGGGCCGGGGACCAACATTCCCGAGGCGGCGCAGGACATTCTGCGCCTGATCCGCGAGGCGCGCCGCTGAACTGGGACTTGGGGGGCTGTCTGCCCCCTCTGCACGAAGCCTGCGGCTTCGTGCATTCACCCCCGAGGATATTTGGGGCCAGATGAAGTGTCGGGGTCTGGCGGTTCGTGGTATCGAGTGGGGATGAGGTCAGGGCTGGAAGGTGGAGGCTCGGTCATGGAACTGGATCATCTTGCGGTGGCCGCCGCGACGCTGGAAGAGGCCGTGGCCCATGTGGAGCAAGCGCTGGGCGTGAAGATGGCGCCGGGCGGCAAGCACGCGGCGTTCGGTACGCACAACTATCTGCTTGGATTGGACGAAGGCCTTTATCTTGAGGCGATTGCGACAGACCCGCAAGCCCCCGATCCCGGGCGGCCGCGTTGGTTTGATCTGGATCGGTTCGCAGGGCCGCCCAAGCTGAGCAACTGGATCTGTCGGGTTTCCGATTTGTTGGCCGATCTGGATGCGTTTCCGGTTGATGTGGGGCAGGTCCATGACCTTGAACGGGGCGCCTTGCGGTGGAAGATGGCCGTTCCAGAATCGGGCCGGTTGCCTTTTGACAATCTGTTTCCGGCGCTGATCCAGTGGCAGGGCGATCTGCATCCGGCGGGGATGCTGCAAGCCAGCGGGTGCCGTCTTCGACGGTTGGTCGTCTTTCACCCCGACGCGCTGACGATGGCGCGGTTGCTGGGCCAGATGGATCGGGTTGTTTTCGACACGGGGCCGGCTGCGTTGCGGGCCGAGTTCGATACGCCCCATGGTGTGCGGGTTCTGGAATGATCATCCGACCGGCGCGGACCCGTGACGCGGTGGAAATCGCGGGGATCTTCAATCGGGTGGTTCGGGATACCTTGGTGACCTTTACGACCCAAGAGCGCAGCCCCGCCAGTATTGCCGAGGACATCGCCGCGCGAGGGCCCGCGTTCCAGGTTGCCGAATGGCAGAACCGGGTGGTCGGGTTTGCCACTTATGGTCAGTTTCGCACCGGTCCCGGCTATGACGCCACGCGCGAACATACGATCATGTTGGACCCGCAGGCGCAGGGGCAGGGGGGCGGCCGAAGATTGATGGAGGCCTTGGAACAGGTCGCGCGGGCGGACGGGGCTCATGTTCTGGTTGCCGGGATCTCGGCCGAGAATCCCGCGGCGGTTTCCTTTCATTCGGCTTTGGGGTTCACGCAGGTCGGGCGTATGCCCGAGGTGGGGTACAAATGGGGCCGATGGCTGGATCTTGTTCTTATGCAGAAAATTCTTGGTCCGGAATGATTGGTCGCACCTGACAGTCCGGTTCGGGCGCGCTAGGGTGCGCCCATGTCGATCTGGTCCCGCATCTCCGAGGCGCTGAGCGCGCTGGCCAAGGGCGAAAGCCTGGCAACGGTTTTCGAAAGGCTGCGCACGCCGCTCGAAAAGTCCGTGGCCTTCGCCATCGCGGTGATCGCGCTGGGGGCGAAGATGGCCAAGGCCGACGGGCAAGTGACCCGCGACGAAGTCGCGGCCTTTCGCGAGGTATTCCGCATTCCGCCCGAAGAGGAGGCAGGCGCCGCCCGCGTCTTCAACCTGGCCCGTCAGGACGTGGCCGGTTATCAGGAATATGCCCGCAAGATCGCGCGGATGTTCTCCGAGGACAGCACGACCCTGTGCGACCTGATGGAAGGGTTGTTCCATATCGCCATGGCCGACGGGTTCTATCACCCCAACGAAAACCGGTTTCTCGAGGATGTGGCCCGGATCTTCGGTCAGTCCGAGGCGCAGTTCAAGGCACTGCGCGCCCGGTTCGTGCCCGATGCGCCCAAGGATCCCTATACGATTCTGGGGGTCACCCCGGACACGCCCTTGCCCGAGATCCGCAAGGTCTGGCGCAAGCTGGTGCGGGACACCCATCCCGACGCCATGATGGCGCGCGGGGTGCCCGAAGAAGCGATTCGTCTGGCCGAAAAGAAGATGATCGACATCAACCGCGCCTGGGACGAAATCAACGGCGCGCGGGCCTGAGGCAATGCGGCTGGCGACCTACAACATCGAATGGTTCGCCAAACTGTTCGACCGCGACGACAAGCTGGTCGTCGATGACAGCTGGTCGGGGCGGCGCAACGTCACCAAGGCACAGCAGGTCGAGGCCATCGCGACGGTTTTGACGGCGATCGACGCGGATGCCATGCTGATCGTCGAGGCGCCCAATACCGGCAGCAGCCAGAACACCGTGCGCGCCCTGCAGGAATTTGCCGAGGTGTTCGACCTGCGCATCTCGCGGGCGGTGATGGGTTTCCCGAATGACACCCATCAGGAACTGGCCCTGATGTACGATCCAGACAAGCTGAGCGCCCGCCACGACCCGATCGGAGACCGCGAGACCGACGGGTTTGCCGGCGACGCGCCTCGGTTCGACGGTGAATTCCGCATCGACCTGGACATCGACGCGACCGAGGACATCGTCCGGTTTTCGAAACCGCCGGTGGAACTGGCTGTCAAGACGGCGGGCGGGTTCGAGTTTCGGATGATCGGCGCGCATCTGAAATCCAAGGCGCCGCATGGGGCGGACACGGCTGAGCAGGCGATGCGGATTTCGATTGCCAATCGTCGCAAGCAGTTGGCCCAGGCGGTGTGGCTGTCGCATCGCGTCCGGGCGCATCTGGCCGCGCATGAACCGGTAATTCTGCTGGGTGATCTGAATGATGGGCCCGGGCTGGACGAGTTCGAAAACCTGTTCGGGCGATCCTCGGTCGAGATTCTGTTGCAGACCGGTCTGTACGACCCCCACGCGGCCCAGGCCTGCCGGCGCCGGCCGGGGTGGATTCCGTCGACCGCCCGCTTTCCGCGGCCCGAAGAGGGCCAATATCTTGAGGCGCTGCTGGACTACATCATGGTCAGCCCCGATCTGAAGGCACGCGGTCCGGTCTGGCGCATCTGGCATCCGATGCGGGACGAGCATTGCTGGAGCGTTCCCGAATTGCGCGACGCCCTGGTCACCGCGTCCGACCATCTTCCGGTCACTCTGGATATCGACCTCTAGCCCTTTCAACCTGATCGTCCGCCCCTTATCTTTGACGCATGAAGCATCTTGTTCTGACCGTTTCGCTTGCGCTGGCTGCCCTGCCTGCCGCCGCGCAGGAGCCGCAAGGCAAATCCCTGATGGAGCAGGGGGCCGAATTGTTTTTTGAGGGGTTGCGCCAGGAACTGGAGCCGGCGCTGGAGGATCTGCGCGACCTGGCCGACCAGTTCGGCCCGGCGATGCAGTCCTTCCTGCAGGAAATGGGCCCGGCGCTGGCCGAACTGGCGGCACAGGTTCAGGATTGGAGCGCCTATGAAGCGCCCGAGATGCTGCCCAATGGCGACATCATCATCCGCAAGAAGCCCCAGCCGTCTGTGCCGGACAGTCCCGCACCCAAGGCCGAGGAAGACCGACCCGAGGGCGAAGACGTCACGGATATCTGACCGCCCGGGTCATTTCTGGATGATGACGCGCGGTTCGGATTTCAACGCATCGGCCAGCGAGTTGAACCGCGCCTCGGCGACCTCGTTGAACAGCGGGCTGAGCGAACCGGGCAGATACAGTTCAAGCTCGCGTTTCTTTGGGTAGAACCGCAGCTTGCCGATGGCCGCGTCATTCTGCATCCACAGCATTGCCCCGAACCGCATGGCCTTGCCCAGGATTTCGGCCTGTTTCTGGTCTTTCTCGTCCAGCAGGTCATAGAGAGGTGCGAACCGGTTGCCGTGGCGTTTGTTGCGGTATCTGTGCTGCAAGGCCAGGCCGATGAACACACGTTCCGAATGTTTCAGCCCGCCAAGATTGGCGCGGGTCACGTTGTCAAAGCAGACCTCGGCCCGATAATCGGGGTGCGCGCGCCAACTGACGTCATGCAGCAGACAGGCGGCTTTGACCAACCGGATCCGGGATTCCGGCGCCGAACGAAACAGCGGCATCACGAAATCGAACAGGTGGCGGCCGAACCCCGGGAGTCGGGCGTCCTTCTGTTCGGAAAACCGGCAGGCCTCGATCAGCGGGTCCCGGTCGCGCAGGATCTGGGGCATCTGTTCATACAGCAGCCCTTCGCGGATGCCATAGCTGGATATGGCGATATCCTTGGGTTTGAAGGTGCGGATCAGGCGCGACAGCACATCCATCGCATAGGGAACCAGCGCCATGCGCGAGGCCGACACCCCGGCCCGCGACCGCAGCTTTTCGGCATCGTTTCTTTCGATGAACTTGATCGTCTCGCGGACCTGCTTGGTGGTCATGCGGTATTCGTGCAGCACGTTCAGCGGATAGCCGCGGCGCAGCATGTCCAGTCGCGCAAAGGCCCGCCAACTGCCCCCCACCAGGAACAGCCGGTCGCGCTGCGGCCCCAGCTTGTCGCGCAGTGCTTCCATGGTTTCCTTGATATGTGCCTTGCGTGCCCGCCGCCCGCCCTTGATCTCGCGCAGCTTCAGCGGCCCCAGGGGCGAGGTCACGCAGCGCCCGACCGAGTTGCCGCCGATCTCGGCCAGTTCCATCGAGGCGCCGCCGATGTCGCAGATCAGCCCGTAGGCGCCGGGCCAGCCCAGCAGGACGCCCTGGGCGGACAGCCGGGCCTCTTCCTCGCCGTCGATGACCGACACGTGCAGCCCGGTCTCGGCCCGGACCTGGTCGCAGAATTCGGGGCCGTCCTTTGCCTCGCGCACGGCGGCGGTGGCCACCACATGAAGACCGGGCAGGTTCAGATCGCGCGACAGGTGTTCGAACCGGCGCAGGGCGGCCAGCGCACGTTCGCGCCCGCGCGGGTTCAAACGCCCGGTTTCCGCAAGTCCGGCGCCCAGTTCGCACATCACCTTTTCGTTGTAGAAATAGGCCGGAGAGCGCGCCGCGCCGTCAAAGATCACCATCCGAACCGAGTTCGACCCGACATCGACCACCCCGACCCGCGAAAGGTCGCGAATCCCCGGGTCGTCGAACAATGGTCTTCCGAATGATCCCCAATCCGGAATCGTGGCTGTGATCTGTTCCATGCCCTTCCCCAGGCCCCTTTCTGCGCAGGATGCGAAATCAGACCCAAGCGGTCAATCGCCGGTGACGGTTTCGTCGACGTCCTTGTTCAACACGCGGACGGCTAGCGCCCGTGTGATCTCGCGCTTTTCCATCAGGGCGACGTGATCCAATTGGGCCACGACCTCGGCGGCGGTCTCGAACCGGCGGTCCATGTGCTTGACCAGATAGGCGATCACCTCGGGGCCGGGGTTCAGTTGACGGTCCACGAACAGCTTGGCCAGAACCGCGCACAGCAGTGCATCGTCGGGCGGGTCCAGGGCCACGTGATGCGCGCCCTCGACCCGGCTTTGCAGATCGGCCAGCGGCAGTTCCCAGAACTTGGGCGCCAACCGTCCGGTCATCAGCAGCGCGTGCCCCTCTGCCAGCACGAGGTTGTGCAGGTGAAACAAGGTTTTCTGCTGTTCGATGTCGCCCGCGATCATCGGCACGTCCTCAACCGCGACCGGTGCCTGCGCCAGGGCGGGCACCAAATCGTGGCGCAGGTCTGCCGCTGACACGATCCGCCCACCGGTTTCCGCCGCCCAGACATGGGCCAGATGGGTCTTGCCGGACCCGGCCGGGCCGGACAGGACCAGCTTGTTGCCTGGCCATGAATTGGCCGAGATCATCGCCACCGCCAGCGCATTGGCGGGTGACACAAAGAAATCCTCGCGCCCCAGCGCGGTCTTGGCTGGAAGATCGAAACTCAGTTGTCTGGCCATTTACTCGCTTTCCCGGTCCAGCTCGTCGTGCCCCCGGTAGAGGCGGCCTGCCAGATATTGCGAAGTGGCGAAACGTGCAAGCACGCCCAGCGATGCTGCGACCGGAACCGCGATCAGCATGCCGACGAATCCGAACAGCGAGCCGAAGACCGACAGGGCCAGCAGCAGCCACACCGGATGCAGCCCGACCGAACTTCCCACCAGCTTGGGGGTCAGGAAGTTGCCCTCGACCACCTGGCCGACGGCGAAGATCCCGGCCACCAGCCCGATCGAGGCCCAGTCGCCCCAAAACTGGAACAGCGCCAGGCCGATGGCCAGCGTTCCGCCGATCAGTGCGCCCAGATAGGGGATGAAGGTGACCAGCCCCGCGATGAAGCCCACGATCAGGCCGAACTGCAGGCCGACGATCATCAGTGCCACCGCATAGTAGGTGCCCAGGATCAGGCAGACCGAGCCCATTCCGCGCACGAACGAGGCCAGCACCGCGTCGATGTCCGAGGCCAGACGGCGGATGGTCGGCGCATGGTCACGGGGCAGCAGTTCATTGATGCGGGCAATCATGTGATCCCAGTCCAGCAGCAGATACACCGCCACCACGGGCACGATCACCAACAACAGCACCACGTTTACCGCCGAACCCACCGAGGAGACGACCGTTTCGAGAATGTCGCCGGACTTGGCCTTGAGGGTTTCGCTCAGCGACATCAGGAATTGATGTGTGTTCGATTTACTGTCCAGAAGCGCTGGAAACCGCTGTTCGACGAAGGTGCGCAGTTGCTGGAAAAGGGTGGGCAGGGTTTCGACCAGATCGGCCAGCTGCGTGATCAGCGCCGGAACCACCATCAGGACCATCAGAAGAAAGGTCAGCACTCCGACGATCGTGATCGTCGCGGTCGCCGCGACGCGCGACAGGCCAAGTCGTTCCAGCCGGTCGGCCACGGGGTCGAGGAAATAGGCGATCGCGCCGCCGATGACGAAAGGCAGCAGGACATCTCCCAGCAGCCAAAGCACCAACACGAAAACGGCCGCGGCCACGCCCCAATATTTCAACTGGTCCCGAACGGGCAACGCCATCGTGGTCTCCTGTCTGCAGGCCTGTGGTTGTTCTTGGACGATGCAACCCGGTGATGCAAGCGCTTCATGAGTCTGGATTTTCGCGTGGCGGCCAAGCGTGCCCCGGTTTCCACGTGGTTTGATCAAAGGCACGGCCGCCCGGCCACGAACCGGCGAATGGGTCATTGTCCGATTGCCCCCGGCGGGGCTTTGGCATAATCACGTGTCCGTGGAATTCTCACCTGCAAGGTAAAAACATGCGCCTCAGCCGTTATTTTCTGCCCGTTCTCAAAGAGAACCCTGCCGAAGCCCAGATCGTCAGCCACCGGCTGATGCTGCGCGCCGGGATGATCAAGCAAGCCGCCGCCGGGATCTATTCGTGGTTGCCGCTTGGCTTCAAGGTGCTGCGCAAGCTGGAAAACATCGTGCACGAGGAACAGATCCGCGCAGGGCACATCCCGATCCAGATGCCGATCCTGCAATCGGCCGATCTGTGGCGCGAATCCGGGCGTTATGATGATTACGGTCAAGAAATGCTGCGCATGAAGGACCGCCACGGTCGCGACATGCTGTATACCCCCACCGCCGAGGAACTGGTCACCGACATTTTCCGCGGGCACGTCAGCAGCTACAAGGATCTGCCGCTGACGCTCTACCAGATCCAGTGGAAGTTCCGCGACGAGATCCGCCCGCGTTTCGGCGTGATGCGGGGGCGCGAATTCTACATGAAGGACGGCTACAATTTCGACCTGACCAAAGAGGACGCGTTGCACGCCTACAACCGCCATTTGGTCAGCTATCTGCGCACGTATGAGCGCATGGGCCTGCAGGCGATCCCGATGCGCGCCGACAGCGGCCCGATCGGCGGCGACGACACGCATGAATTCCTTGTGCTGGCCGATACCGGCGAGTCCGAGGTGTTCTATGACAGCGCGGTCACTGATATCCGTCTGGGTCAGCGCGACATCGACTATGACGACAAGGCCCAGTGCCAGGCGATCATGGAGGAGTTCACCTCGCTCTACGCACGCACCGACGAAACCCACGACGAAGCCCTGTTCCAACAGGTGCCCGAGGAACGCCGCCGCAGCGCGCGTGGCATCGAAGTGGGTCAGATCTTCTATTTCGGCACCAAGTATTCCGAGCCGATGGGCGCCACCGTGCAAGGCCCCGACGGCAAGCAGGTTCCGGTGCACATGGGCAGCCACGGCATCGGCGTCAGCCGCCTGATCGGCGCGATTATCGAGGCCAGCCACGACGACAAGGGCATCATCTGGCCCGAGGGTGTGACCCCGTTCCACTGCGGCATCGTCAACCTGAAACAGGGCGATGACGAGGCCGACGCGGCCTGCGAGAAGATCTACGAGGCGCTGACCGCGCTGGGGCTCGAGCCGCTCTATGACGACCGCAACGAGCGGGCAGGGGGCAAATTCGCCACGATGGACCTGATCGGCCTGCCCTGGCGTATCACCGTCGGCCCGCGCGGGTTGAAGAACGGGGTGGTCGAGCTGACCAGCCGCCGCACCGGCGAAAGCGAAGAGCTGAGCCCCGAAGCCGCCGTAACCCGCATTGCCGAGATCTATGAGCGCACCGCCTGAAACCGGTGGCGCGCCACTGATCTCGGTGATCACGGCGACCTGGAACCTGCTGTCGCAGGGGCGTCAGGACACATTTCGCCGCGTCATCGAATGCATGGCGCGGCAGAACTGCGACCGTTCCGAGCACATCATTCAGGACGGAGCATCGACGGACGGGACGGTCGAATTCATTCAGGATTTGATCGCTGACGCGCCGCGCACGCGGCTGATCAGTGAACCGGACCAAGGCCTGTACGACGCGATGAATCGCGGCGTCGAAGCCGCACGCGGCGAATACGTCCTGTTCCTCAATTCCGACGACTCGTTGGCCGCGGACGATGTTCTGAACCGGGCGGCCGAGCGATTGACCGCGACCCGCCCCGACTATCTTTTTGGGTCAACCCTGCACCGGTCCGCTGACGGTGGCGAAAAGATGGAAAAACGGATGTCGGTCAAAGCCATCCTTCAGCGGATGCCGTTTTGCCATAACTCTGTTTTCCTGCGGCGCGACGTTTTTCTGCAGTTGGGTGGCCATGACACCCAGTTTCGCATCGCCGCAGACTACGACCTGATGCTGCGGCTGGTTGCCGGTGGTTATCGCGGCGAAAGGATGGATGATCCTATTTCGCTGTTCTGGGACCGCGGAGAGACCAGCGACCAGCAAGCAACAGGACAGGACTATGCCCGTGTCTGGCAAAAGTACTTTGCTGACTACCGCGTCGCCCGGAACTTCGGCCTCGAAGAATTTGCAGAATTCTACCGCCGTGGCCACATGCCCGTCAGACTACTGATCGAGGTACTGAAACGTCCGGACACGCCGGCGCCGATCCGCAAGGCGGCACGGCACAGTCTGGCAAAATCTCTTCGCCGGTCCGTTCAGTTCTGGCGGCGCTTCTAGGAGCCGTCGGCAGACGGGCGCGCGCGAAGAAGCTCGCCATCGGCGCTGTCCCCTCGAGCGACAACCACCGGACGCCCGAGGCGCCGGACCAAATCCAACAGTTCGATATCCAGAAACCGCAATCCACAAAGTCGCGCACCGGTTGCCAGGTCCATGAGGCACATACGCCCGCTCTGGAATGCCAGGCGATATCCTTTTTCTCGAAGGCTGTCGGCAAGACCTGCCCAGGTGACCGCACTGGCAAACAGCGGGCGGATCACGGCACGCAGCAACGCTGCGGTTTCGCAATCCATGTTCTGAGATGTGACCATCAAGGTTGGCGCGGCAACCTTTTCAATTTCCTTTTCAAAATTCATGAGCGACCCCCGCCCTTCAAATAATGTTCCCCCAATGAAAGCGTGCCAAAATTTCATCAAATAGGCAAAATACGAAACAATATTGCCATGAAAGCGTTGCAATTCTGGATCAGTAGCAAGGCATGGCCTGGTATTGAATTGATATGCGAAACAATGAAGCCCAGTCTGTGACCAGCTTCACAACCAGCGGTTTAGAGTGCCCTTTCAAATCACCCAATGCCGGCCCATAGGGCGTTCGACTGATTCCCCAGCGGCCGAAAAACCCGGTTTGGCGGCGGCCCAAGAAGCTGCTACAGCGCGCCAAACGAACTGAAAGGGCGACCGGACCGTGCTGAACTTTGTCACGATTGTGTATTCCAAAGATTACCCCCTGCTCGAGTTGCAGGCGCGATCCTTCGCGCGTTTTGTGGATCCGGAACAAGTTGCGTCCATTCATGTGGTTCTGAACGACGTGGACGAGGCCGGGTTGCGGGCGCGGCTGGCCCCAATCTTGCCTGCCTACGGAGCGCTTCAGTCCAAGGTTCGGATCGTCGGGGGTGACGAGTTGTTGCTGGGGCCTGACAGGTCCTCACGGCGTTCGTTGGCCGACCGAGTGTTGATAGAAGGGCGTCACCGGATCCCCTTCGTCCGCAAGGGGGGGTGGCGTGGCAACAACGGTTACCGCACCCAGCAGGTGCTGAAACTAGGCGCCGCGCGCATTGCCGAGTCCGAGCAGATGGTCATACTGGACACCAAGAACCTTTTCCTGCGGTCTTTCGACAGGGCCGAGTTCTTTTCCGAGGGCGGCGCGGCCAGACTCCCATTCATACCGGTCCGCAGCGAATATCACCGAAACTGGCTGCTTGAGAGCCTGAACGCCCTGCAGGTCAAGGCTCCCGATCTGGATACACTGAAGACCACGACTTTTTCAACACCCTTCCCGGTGCGCAGGTCATTGGTATTGGGGTTGCTGGACGAGATCAACGAACGCTTCGGTTCGGTGCAGTCACTCTTCGGGTCGCGCCGGAGACCCTCGGAATTCATGCTGCTGAATGCGTTTTGCCTCCGCGCTGATCCGACCCTTCGCCCATGGTTCGAGGACGCACCCAGCACCGCATTGGGGCTGTGGCCGACCTATTCGCAGCAGAAAATGAAGGACCTGATCGCGCGGATCGACGATCCCGAATTGCTGAGCCTCGGCCTGCACAATCGGGCGGTTTCCATGCTGACCGCTGACACCCGAGATCGCTTGTTCAAGGCCATCGCACGGCGAGGGATCAGCGATCGTGCGACCACCCAGTCGGTGTTGGATGCAACTTCGGCTCTGGCTGGTTGAACGGGCGCGCAATTTCGGAACCGGGTTGACCATCCAACCAAATGTCTGAAATGTCCCCCGACAGATTTGCCGGAGCGAAAATGGCCAGAACACCCCCTCCTTTCGCCGCCTTCGAATGGATGATCGCGTGGCGCTATTTGCGTGCCCGTCGTGCCGAGGGCGGCGTGAGCGTGATGACCTGGATCTCGTTGATCGGAATCACGCTGGCCGTGTTCGCCCTGATCGCGACGTTGGCGGTCCGCTCGGGGTTCCGGTCCGAATTCGTGGGGACCATCCTTGGCGCCAATGCGCATGTCACGGTGTATTCCGCCGGCAACATCGACGCGCAGGGCCGGGTGGACCGCACCATCTCCGACTATGACGCCATGGCCGAACGCATCGCGCAGGTGCCGGGCGTTCAACGCGCCGCGCCGCTGGTCAAGGGGCAGGTCCTGATCACAAACCGCGACCGCAGCAGCGGCGCCGAGGTGTTCGGCATCCGCCTCGATGATCTGCTCAGCCTGCCCGGAATTGCTGAAAGCGATCAAGCCTATGGCGATCTGTCCCGGTTCGAGGAAGGAATCGCCATCGGTTCGGGCGTGGCCCGCGCCATTGGCGCCACGGTTGGGGATCGGGTCAAGCTGACCTCGCCCAACGGGGTCAAGACCGCCTTTGGCACATCGCCCCGCGTGAATGCCTATGAGGTCGTCTATGTGTTTTCGGCCGGGCGCTATGATATTGACCGCACCCGCGTCTACATGCCGTTTTCCGAAGCGCAGAGCTTTTTCAACCGCGAAGGCGTCGCCGACGAGATCGAAGTGATGGTCGACCGCCCCGAGGACCTGAACCCGATTCTGATCCCGATCCTCGAGGCGGCGGGCGAGCGGGTACAGATCTGGACTTGGCTGGACGCGTCGGGTGGTTTCCTGCGCGCGCTGGAAGTCGAGGACAACGTGATGTTCATCATCCTGTCGATCCTCGTGCTGATCGCGGCGATGAACATCGTGTCGGGGCTGATCATGCTGGTCAAGAACAAGGGCCGCGACATCGGCATCCTGCGCACCATCGGGCTGAGCGAAGGCTCGGTGCTGCGGGTGTTCTTCATCTGTGGCGCCTTCACCGGGATCATCGGCACCGCGATGGGCGTCATCCTGGGCTGCCTGTTCGCGCTCTATATCGACCCGATCTTCTCCTTCGTGAACTACGTGATGGGCGGCGGTGTCTGGGATCCGGCGATCCGCGGCATCTATGCCCTGCCGGCCGAGCTGCACCTGTCGGACGTGCTCAAGGCGGTTGGGCTGTCGCTGGGCCTGTCCTTCTTCGTCACCTATTTCCCGGCCCGCCGCGCGGCGCGGCTGAACCCTGTCGAGGCGCTGCGCTATGAATGATGTCACCTTGCGTCTGACCGGCCTGACCAAGACCTATCTGAAAGGCACGCCCGCCGAGGTGCAGGTGCTGCGCGGTGCCGATCTGGAACTGCGCGCGGGTGAGGCGGTGGCGCTTGTGGCGCCCTCGGGGGCGGGCAAATCCACGCTGCTGCATATCGCGGGCCTGCTGGATACGCCGGATTCCGGGACGGTCGAAATCGGCGGGCAGGACGCGACCGGCAAGGGCGACCGCACCCGCACCGCGATGCGGCGGCGCGATGTGGGCTTTGTATACCAGTTCCACCACCTGTTGCCGGAATTCACGGCGTTGGAAAACGTCGTGCTTCCGCAATTGGCCAACGGCGTGTCCGACCGAGCAGCCAAGGCCCGCGCAATGGATCTGCTGGGCCGTGTCGGTGTCGCCGAACGAGCCGACCACCGCCCGGCGGCCCTGTCGGGGGGCGAGCAGCAGCGGGTGGCCTTCTGCCGGGCCCTGGCGAATGAACCGCGTGTCCTGCTGGCGGACGAGCCGACGGGAAACCTGGACCCGGAGACCTCGGATCAGGTTTTTGCCGCGCTGATGGATCTGGTGCGCGAGTCCGGCCTGTCGGCGTTGATCGCGACGCACAACCTTGACCTGGCGGCACGGATGGACCGGATGCTGCGGCTGGACGGGGGTGTGCTCAGGCCAGTTGAGTGATCGCCACGCCCACGGCCATCACCGCGATCCCGCCGGCGCGCATCAGGGTCAGCGGGGTGACCTGCGCACCGAACAGGCCAAAGTGGTCGATGGCCGCGGTGCTGATCAACTGGCCCAACAGCACGAAGAACACCGCGTTGCCCACACCGAAATGCGGCGCGACATGGGTGATCGACAGGACATAGAAGGCAATCAGAACCCCGGCCAGCATCAGGTGCTTTGGTGTGTGCGCCAACTTGGCCATGGCCTGCGTGCCCGGCCCCAGCAGCATCACCAGTGCCGAGGCGGCAAAGGCCACGGCAAACAGGATCACCGCCGCCACGGTCGGCGACCCGATCAACTTGCCCAGGGCCGCGTTCAGCGCCGCAAGGATGGGCACGCCGATCCCGGCGGCCAGCATGATGGCTGCGTATTGTGTCATTGCCCGGTCCTTGTCGCCTGTTTCGTTGATCTGGATCATTGCGGCTTGCACCGGTCCGGGCAACCCTGCAAATGCCGGACTGGATGGAGGAACGCGATGAAACTGCTGGTATTTGCAACGCTGGCCCTGCTGGCCGCCCCGGGCGCTTGGGCGCAGGACGCCGAAGCGGGTGAAGAGCTGTACCTGCATCACTGCGCCACCTGTCACGGGCTGGATGCAACCGGCCACGGCCCGATGGCCGGCGTGCTGATCATTCAACCCTCGGATCTGACGGCGCTGAGTGGTGAAGATGGCGTTTTCCCCACCGAACGGGTGGTCAAACGCATCGACGGGCGCGATCCGCTGGTCAGCCATGGCAGTCCGATGCCGGTCTATGGCCCCTATTTCGAAGGGCAGGATACGGCGATCAAGGCGCCGACAGGCCAGCCGATCCTGACCAGCAAGCCCATTGCCGACCTCGTGGCCTATCTGAAGACCCTGCAGGGCGGATGACCCTCAGCGGCAGATGCCCTGAACCTTTGCGCCACTCCAGGGAAGGACCACGTCGCTTTCGCGCCGGCCGCCGGGCAGGGCGGCGAGGTCGAGATACTTGCTCAACATTTCGTGCAGGCGTTTGGTGCGCGGCGCGTCAGGCTCCAGCGCGCGGCAGCAGACATATTCCTCGACGATGGCCCCCTGCTGCTCGAAACCGTAGTCCAGAAAGTCCGCCGAGTTGTCCAGGTCGAACAGGTACGGGTCCTTGCGTCCGCCATGCTCGGCTGCGGCGCGCAGGGGGTGATAGCCCGTCACCGCCCGGTTCTGCCACTGCCAGACATGGGTCAGTTCATGCGCCAGCAGCATCGCGGCCACCAGGTTGATCCGCTCGGGATAGCTGGCCATGTAGTCCCTTAGATACCAGTCCCGCGTGAAATACACCCGGTTGAACAGGGCCACGGCCGCGGGCTTGCCGGTGACGGTCTCGGTCTTGATGGGGGGCAGGATGCGTTCGCGGCAGGCCAGCCGAGGGCGGGCCTTGCGTTCATAGGTGATGGCGGCCACCGGTGCGCCCCGGACCAGCCGCACCCGATCCAGGTCCAGCGTGTCGCCCTGCACCTGTGCGGCAAAGGCCTTTTCCCGCTCGGTCAGCGGACGACCGCAGGACAGGAGCGTCAGCGCGACGAGGATCAGAGCCAGCCGGATCATGGCTCAAGCCTAGCCCGGCAGGACAGGGCCGCAAGCGGTTTTCACAGGCTCATGGCCAGAACCCGGCTGATTTCCGTCAGCGACCGGCCCGATTGATCCATCCAGGTGTTGAACGCCTGCTGTACGGCCGCCATCGCCTTTTTCGAGGTGGCGGGCTTGTCGATCACCCCTTCGGCGATCAGGCGGGCGGTGACGTCGCGCGACAGAATGAAGCTGTCGCGCCCGGCGAACCGCATCGCGTATTGGGCCGAGGCCCCGCCCAGCCGAGACCCGCGCCGGGCCAGCATGTCGAGCAATCCGACATAGTCGGTCGAAGGCCAGCCGCCCAGAACCTTGCCCGCGCCGCCCTCGGCGCGCAGGTCCAGCAGAAAGGCGGCGTTGTCGCGCACCGTGGCGATCTTGGTTCCGTTGCGGACGATTCGCTTGTCCTGCAGCAGAGCGTCGAATTTCTCGTCATCCATGAAGGCGCAGCGCCCCACGTCGAACCCATCGAAGGCGGCTTCGAACCCATCCCACTTGGCCTCGATGACCTTCCAGTTGAACCCGGCCTGAAAGATGCATTTGGTCAGGATCGACAACCAGCGGTCATCGGGCATCCGGGCCAGTTCGTCCGTGGATTTGGGGCGGGTCAGCTTCTGTTCGAGCGCGTCTATCCCGCCGTGCCGATCAGCCGCCAGGCCATAGATTTCGTCGAAATGGTGCATGTGCTGATCCTCCGGCCTGAATGTTGCCTTTTTGTTCCTATTTGTGCAACCCCAGCCCAAAGAGAGCGGATGTTCAAACGGGCAGAATCCCGAAAAAACCGGCAATTTTTCACGTTCGGCGAAAGAAATGCTCGACAAATGACGGGAATCGGGTTTGTGATTGACTGGTCAATCAAAAAACTGCCGCGCCGAAACCGGATGTGTGCGGTCGGGTCTTGGTGTTCGGACCGGAACGAAGGGGAGGCGGGACCGGCAAATGTTTCCAGCCAGTCCAAGTGTTCACTTTTCTTTTCCGGCCAAATTTGTGCATGTTGCGACATGGTCATGTCACCAGGCATGTCTGCCGGCAGGACAATCCTGCCGGGGTGGGCAAAACAAGGAAGACAGGGAGCAAATCCATGAAAAAACTCAGTGTTAGTCTGCTGGCGGTGGTTGCCGCAGGCGCGGTTCACGCGGCCGAGATGGGCGCGGTGGACGAGCCGATCAAGCTGGCCATCAACGAATGGACCGGCCAGCACGTGACCACGCATGTCGCGGGCGAGATGCTCGAGGCCGCCGGTTACAAGGTCGAATACGTGACCGCCGGCATGATGAATCAGTTCCAGGCGCTGGCCGATGGCGACATCGACGCGACGCTGGAAATCTGGTCGTCGAACGTGTCGGACGAATACGCCAAGAAGATCGCTGAGGGCACCGTGGTCGAGATCGGCGACCTGGGCCTGGATGCCAAGGAAGGCATCGCCTATCCGGCGCATGTGGCCGACCTGTGCCCGGGCCTGCCCGCGTGGGAGGCGCTGAAGGACTGTGCGCAGGTCTTCGCCACCGCTGAAACCCTGCCGATGGGTCGTCTGGTCGACTACCCGGCCGACTGGGGCACCCCGGGTGCCGATCGCATGGCCGGTCTGGACCTGCCGTTCAAGGCCGTGCCCGCCGGGTCCGAAGGGGCCTTGATCGCCGAGCTTCGCGCCTCGACCGAGCGCAAGTCGCCGCTGCTGATCACCTTCTGGCAGCCGCATTGGGCGATGTCGGCCTATGACGTGAAATTCGTCGATCTGCCGCCGGGCGAAGAGGCCTGTTTCACCGACCCGGCCTGGGGCCCGAACCCCAATGCCGTCAATGACTGCGACTTTGCGCCCTCGCGCATCTTCAAGGCCGCTTGGAGCGGCATGGCCGACAAATGGCCGGCGGCCTATGAGATCCTGTCGAACTATCAACTGAGCGTCGAGGATCAACAGCCGATGATGGGCGCGATCGATGTTGACGGCGGCAAGGTCGAAGAGGTCGTGGCCGACTGGATGGCCCAGAACGAAGACAAATGGCGTCCGGTCGTGGACGCGGCAACCAAGTGAGCCGCCTAAGTGACTGACGCGAATACGCCAGCCATTGCCTGCCGGAATCTCTGGCAGGTCTTTGGCCAAGGTGCAGAGAAGGCCCTGACCGACGCGCTGGCTCGGTCAGGGGATGACGCCGAAAAGGCCGCCGCCGAGCTGCGCGAACACGGGTTCATTCCCGCCGTGCAGAATGCCAATTTCGACGTTCGCGACGGCGAACTGTTCGTCATCATGGGGCTGTCGGGGTCGGGCAAGTCGACGCTGATCCGCTGCATCTCGCAGCTGTTGCCGGGAACGGGCGGTGAAATCCGCATTGACGGCGACAACGTGCGGGGGGCGCCCAAGAAGAAACTGACCGAGCTGCGCCGCAAGAAGATGGGCATGGTGTTCCAGCATTTCGGCCTGTTCCCGCACATGACGGTGGCCGAAAACGTGGCCTATCCGCTGCGCGTGCAGGGGGTGGGGCGCAAGGAACGTCTGGCCCGCGCGCAAGAGGTCATCTCGCTGGTCGGTCTCGAAGGGCGCGAAGACAGCTTCCCGCGTCAACTGTCGGGCGGTCAGCGTCAGCGCGTGGGCATCGCCCGGTCCCTGGCGGTGAACCCCGACATCTGGTTCCTGGACGAGCCGTTCTCGGCGCTCGACCCGTTGATCCGGCGGCAGTTGCAGGACGAATTCCTGCGCATTCAGGCGACGCTGAAGAAATCGATCGTGTTCATCACCCACGACATTGCCGAGGCGCTGAAGCTGGCCGACCGCATCGCGATCATGCGCGACGGCAAGATCGTGCAGATCGGCACGCCTTCGGACATCGTGCTGCGCCCGGTGGACGATTACGTGCGCGAGTTTTCCAAGGACGTGGCCAAGGGCCAGCATGCCAAGGTTGCCTCGGTCATGCGTCCGGGCGATGCCGAGCGCGGCCCCGACGACCCGGGCCTGACCGTCAACATGACACTGGACGCGGCGTTGGCGCGTTGCATGGCCTTGTACGAGCCGGTGCCGGTGCATGACGAAACCGGTGCGATCGTGGGCACGGTGAACCCGTCGGATCTGGCCGCCGCTTTGCAGGTGGATGACGCATGACCGTTGCAGCTGATGTTCCCACACCCGCGCGGGCGCACCTGACGGCGGGGGCGCAGGCGGCGCTGATCACGCTGATCGTCGGTGCGCTGTGCCTGGCGCTCGAGCCGCATGTGCCCTGGCTGGTCAAGTGGCCCGCGTCATGGGAGGTGCCGGCCACGCAATGGGTGGGCGCCTTCCTCGACTGGTTTCTGAACGCGATCAAACCCGCGGCCCGGCTGTTTTCCGATCTGATGGCCTATCCGATGAACTGGGCCAATTTCGTGCTGGGCAATACGCCTTGGCCGATCCTGATCGGGCTGGTGACGGCGCTTGGCTGGTATCTGGGCGGGTTGCCCATGGCGGCACTGGGCTTTCTGGGCCTCGGCTTCGTGCTGGCCTCGGGTTATTGGGCCGAGAGCATGAACACCTTGGCGCTGGTGGCCGTTTCGGTTCCGGTCGCGCTGATCGTCGGCAGTGCAATTGGCATTCTGGCCAACGAAGTGCCGCGGGTGAAATCGGTGGTTCAGGCGGTGTTGGACATCATGCAGACGGTGCCGACCTTTGCCTATCTGACGCCGTTGCTGTTGTTGTTCGGGTTTGGCCCCGTGGTGGGGCTGATCGCCTCGGCCATCTACGCCGCGCCGCCGATGGCGCGCAACGTGATGTTGGGGTTGGAGCGCGTCGAGCCCGAGATCAAGGAGGCCGCCATCATGTCGGGCGGCACCCGGTTCCAGCAGCTGTTCCAGGTGGAAATCCCGGCGGCGGCGACGCAGATCATGGTGGGTGTGAACCAGTGTCTGATGGCGGCCCTGTCGATGGTGATCATCGCTGCGGTCATCGGTGGATTCAACGACATCGGCTGGGAGGTCCTGCTGACCATGCGCAAGGCGCAGTTCGGTGAATCTCTGCTGGCCGGCATGGTGATCGTTGTCTTTGCCGTGGTGATCGACCGCATGAGCGGCACTTTGGCGACCGAGCGCCAACGCTACGACAACCGCGTCGTCTGGGCGGTTCTCGGCTTTGCGGTGCTGTTCACGCTGCTGTTCTGGGCGCGGCTGCCCAACCCGTCCGAACTGACGCTGCTGGATCCGGTCGCGCAGGCGGTGGACAGCGGCCTGACGGCCTTTACCCAGGACAACGGCCCGTGGCTGGATGCGCTCAAGAACAACTCGATGTTCTACGTGCTGCTGCCGCTGCGGATCGGTCTGGATCAGGCGGTTCTGCCCTTTACCTGGGGGTTCCAGTGGACCCCGGCCATGAGCTTTGGCCTGTTCGCGGTAGGTGCGGCGATCGCCTTGCTGATGGCGTGGCGTGGACACCTGACCGGCGGTCTGGTCACGCTGATCCTGATCGGCATGCTCGAGACCGGCATCGCGAACCTGCCATGGCCGTTCGTGCTGACCGGCGCGGCGGCGCTGGGCTGGGTGGCGGGCGGTTGGCGCCTGGCGGCGTTGTCGGTGGCGCTGCTGAGCACGATCCTGATCTCGGGCCTGTGGGAGAGGGCGCTGCTGTCGCTCTATCTCAGCGGTGCGGCGGTGTTCTTCTGCGCCGTTGTCGGCGGGCTGATCGGCCTCGCCAGCGCGGTCTGGTCGCCGGTCTGGAAGATCGTGCGCCCGATCTGCGACATGCTGCAGACGATCCCGTTGTTCGTGTTCCTGATCCCGGTGCTGATGGTGTTCCAGATCGGCGAGTTCTCGGCCTTTCTGGCGATCTGCGCCTATGCGATCGTGCCGATGATCCGTTACACCCGTCACGGGCTGGTCAACACCCCGGACGAGATGATGGAGGCCGCGATCGCCAGCGGAGCGACCGAGTGGCAGATCATGCGCGACGTGCGTGCGCCCTATGCTGCGCCCACGATCCTGCTGGGGCTGAACCAGACGATCCTCTATGCCTTTGCGATGCTGGTGATCGCGGCGCTGATCGGCACGACCGGTCTGGGCCAGTCGATCTATCTGGCGCTGGGGCAGGCGGATGTGGGCCTGGGCATTTCGGCCGGGGCGGCGATGGCCATTCTGGCACTGATCGCTGACCGCATGGTTCAGGGCTTTGCCGAAGAACGCCGCAAGGCGTTGGGCCTGTAACTCTGGATCGGGGGCGGTGCAGCTGCCCCCGGCCACACTTGATTTCGGACAAGGACCGGGGCCGTTTCCCCCGGTATCTCGGGTGCAAAACAGGCGGAGATGACCATGGCCGGTTGGGGCGCTTTTGTTGCTGCACTTCTGATCTTTCTGCTCAGCCACGCCATTCCGGCGCGTCCGGCAGTGCGCGGGCGGTTGATCGGGTTGATGGGGCGCGGGCCCTATTTCGCGGTCTATTCAGCACTGTCGCTGGCGGTTCTGGCCTGGCTGATCGTGGCCGCGGCCAACGCGCCCTATGTCGAGGCCATCCCGCCGCTGGCGATCCTGCGCTGGGTGCCGCTGCTGGTGATGCCCGTCGTCTGCTGGCTGGCGGTGGCCGGGCTGGCGGCGACCAACCCCTTTTCCTTCGGCGGCCTGGGGCGCCGCCCGTTCAACCCCGAGCAGCCCGGCATCCTGCGCACCACCCGCCACCCGATCCTGCTGGCGATGATGCTGTGGGCGCTGGCGCATCTGCTGGCCAATGGCAGCCTGGCGCATGTGGTTTTGTTCGGACTGTTCGCGGGTTTTGCCTGGATGGGCATGGCCCTGATCGACAGGCGCAAGGCGCGCGAGATGGGGGCCGATTGGCCGCACCTGTCGCGCAACACCGCACGCCTGTCGTTGCGGCTGCCGCGCCCCTGGCCGAGGCCCTGGGTCTGGTTGGTGGCGGCGCTGGCCTATGTCGCTTTGTTGCACCTGCACGCGCCGGTGATCGGAGTGCCTCCGTTGCCTTGATGCGGGTGCTGGAAGGGGCGCCCCATGCGTGCTAATTGAAACAACAAGATGAAACCCAGAAAGGTCTGCCGATGCACCTGGCCTATGTCACCACTACCGATCGCGGCGCAACCGACCGCCTGCTGAGCGCGGTAGCCGAACGTCTGCTGGCCAAGGGCGCCCGTCTGGCCGGTGTGGTTCAGACCAACACCGAATGCGCCGACAGCAGCAAATGCGACATGGACCTGCGCGTGCTGCCGGATGGCGAAACCATCCGCATCTCGCAATCGCTGGGCAGCCAGTCGCGCGGGTGCCGGCTGGACCCGGCGGCGTTGGAGCAGGCGGTGGGCCATGTGACGGCGTCTTTGGCCGACCGTCCGCAATTGCTGATCGTCAACAAGTTCGGCAAGCACGAGGCCGATGGCCGTGGGTTCCGCCACGTCATCGGCGAGGCGCTGGCGCTGGATATCCCGGTGCTGGTCGGGGTCAACGGCCTGAACCGCGACAAGTTCGTGGATTTCACCGATGGCGCGGCGCAGGCGCTTGAGCCCGATCTGGAGGCCATCGAGGCCTGGTTCGACAGCGTCGCCAAACTGCGGCCTGCCGCCGAATAGCAGCTTTCCCGACGTAACGTCCTGAAAACCGGGCTTGTTCGGTTTCGTGCTGGCTGCAATCCTCTGCCCCGGATGGGAGGAGGATCAGCCATGTGGCAGAACTGGGCAGGCAACCAGACCAGCCAAATACGGCCCAAGCGGCCGACCACGACCGAAGAGTTGCAGCAACTGATCGCCTCGGCCGAAACCCTGCGTCCGGTCGGGGCAGGGCATTCCTTCACCCCGCTGGTTCCGGGGGCGCATCATATCATTGATCTGACAGCCTTGAACCTGCCCGCCGTGACGCGGGTCGATGGCGAGCAGGCCTGGGTCAACGCCAATGCCCGTCTGCGGGATCTGTCACCGGCGTTGGCCCGGCACGGCATGGCCTTCCGCAATCTGGGTGATATCAACGTGCAGACACTGGCCGGCGCGGCGGCCACGGCGACTCATGGCACCGGGCGTACCCTGCCGTGCCTGTCTGCCGAGATCACCGCGGCCCGGCTGATCGGCGCCGACGGACAGACCCTGACCACCGACGACATTCCGCTGAACATGGTGCAGGTCTCGCTGGGTCTGCTGGGCATCGTGACCGAGGCGCAGATCAACGTCGTGCCGAAATACAACCTGTGCCGCCGGGTGCGTCTGTCAGACCTGCAGGACACATTGGAGCGCATGCACCAGCATTGGGACGAGAACCGGAATTTCGAGTTCTTCTACATCCCCTTCACCGGCAAGACCGTTGAAATCCGGCATGAAATCACCGACGCGCCCGAGACCCGTGCGCCGCGCGATCTGGACATGATCGCCGTCAAGGTTCTGAAGCTGGCGCGCAATGCGGGTCGCCTCAGCCCTGGCCTGCGGCGCGCCCTGCTGCGTCTGCTGACGCTGGCCCAGTCCGACGAGGACTATGTCGGCGAAAGCTGGCGTGTTCTGTGCAGCGACCGGCAGATCCGGTTCAAGGAAATGGAATACCACCTGCCGCCGGAAAACGCCCGGGACGTGCTGTCCGAACTGATCCGGCGGTTGGAGCGTGACCATGCCGGCATCTATCTCCCCATCGAGGTGCGGCAGACCGCAGGCGACGACGCCAGCCTGTCACCATTCCAAGGTGGCCCACGGGTATCGGTTGCCATCCACACCGATGCGAAGGAAGGCCATCTGCGCTATTTCGAGGCGATAGAGCCGCTGTTCCTGCAGGCCAGCGGCCGCCCCCATTGGGGCAAGTTGCATAGCCTGACCTATTCCGAGCTGTCGCGCCTCTATCCCGATTTCGATGCCTTCTGCGCATTGCGCGAAAAGCTGGACCCAAAGGGCAAGTTCCTGACGCCCGCGCTGGCCCGGATGTTTCGCCCATGACCGCAGAGTATCTTGAACTTCTCGCTCAAGCGCTGCACGATCATGGCGTCGATCGGCCGGTTGCCGTCGTCGATCTGGACCGGGTCGAGGCGAATTGCGACGCCGCCCGCGCGGGGCTGGGCCACGGTCTGCAGGCCCGGTTGGTGGCCAAATCGCTGCCGTGCCTGTCTCTGCTGGACCATATCCGCACCCGGATTCCGACATCGGGCCTGATGAGCTTTTCCGAACCCATGCTGTCGGCCCTGCTGGCCGCCGAGCCGGACACCGACCATCTGCTGGGCAAGCCGCTGCCGGTGACGGCCGCCCGGCGGATTCTTGAGACGCATCCCGACGCCGCCCGACGGGTGCAGTGGCTGATCGACACGCCTCAGAGGCTGGATGCGTATCTGTCGCTGGCCACTGACACGGGCCAAACCCTGCGCTTGTCGCTCGAGATCGACGTGGGCCTGCACCGCGGCGGGTTGACCCCCGATCAGGTCGCAGGCGTCGCGGCACGGATCGCGGATCACGCCCATGCCGCTCTGTCGGGGGTGATGGGGTACGAAGTGCATCTGGCCAAACTGCCTGCGCCGCTTCGGCGCCGCGCGCGGCGCGCCAGTGCGAAAGCATATGAACGGGCGGTCGCTGCACTGGGGCAGGGGGCGCAGGGGCTGTGCCTGAACACCGGTGGCAGCCTGACCTTTCAGGATCCGGCCACGCAGAGCCTGGCGACCGAGGTCGCCTTTGGGTCGGTTCTGGTGAAACCCTCGGATTTCGACCACGCATCGACCGGGGCGTATCTGCCCGCCCTGTTCCTGGCCACGCCGATCCTCAAGGTGATGCCGCGCAACCCGGTGCCGGGGATCGACCTGCCCGGACTGCGCCGGACGAACCTCGCCATTTCCGGCGGACATTACCTGGCCAGCCCCGTCTGGCCCGAGGGGTTCGGCTATTCCGGCGTGTTCGGGCGTTCAAGCAATCAAGAGGTCTGGGTTGGTCCCAAAACGACAAAGGCGCAGCCCGACGATATCGCCTTGCTGCGCCCCAGTCAGAGTGAAGCGGTTTTGAACCAGTTCGGCACGGTTCTGGCCCTGCGGCAGGGGCGGGTCGTGGCCGAATGGGCCTGCCTGCCCAACTGACGCCGGTCAGATCGCCAAGTATTCCTCGCGCAGCTGGGTGTTTTCCAGCACTTCGTCAGCAGTGCCGTCAAACACGATGCAGCCGGTGTCCAGAATGATCGCGCGGTCGGCCAGTTGCAGCGCGCGTACCGCGTTCTGCTCGACGATGATGGTGGTCATGCCCTGCTGCTTGATGTGGATCAGAGTCTTTTCGATCTCGTCCACGATCACCGGGGCCAGCCCCTCGTAGGGTTCGTCCAGCAGCAGCACCTTGATGTCCCGGGCCAACGCACGGGCGATGGACAGCATCTGCTGTTCGCCGCCCGAAAGGGTCACGCCCTCCTGCTTGCGCCTTTCGCCCAGACGCGGGAACAGCTCGTAGATCCGTTCCAGCGACCAGCCGATCGGGGGGGCGATCTGGGCCAGTTGCAGGTTCTCCTCGACCGTCAGGCCGGGGATGATCCGCCGATCCTCGGGGACAAGGCCCAGCCCTGCTGCCGCGGCCTCGTAGCTGGTCATATTGTGCAGCGGCTTGTGGTCCAGCCAGATCTCGCCGTGGCGCACCTCGGGCTCGTTTACCCGCGCGATCGAGCGTAGGGTCGAAGTCTTGCCGGCCCCGTTGCGACCCAGCAGGGCCAGGATCTCGCCCTCGTGGACGTTGAAGCTGACGCCTTGGACGATGTAGCTTTCGCCATAGTACGAATGCATGTCCCACACCGACAGGAACGAAGGCGCGGTGCTGGCCATGTTGGCGTTTCTCGAAAAGTCAGGTTTCTCGTTCATAGCTTTTCCTCACGCCGCCTCGCCCAGATAGGCTTCTCGGACCTTGGGGTTTCCGCGGATGTTTTCGGGGGTGTCCTCGACCAGCGGCGTGCCCTGCGCCAGAACGGTGATCCGCTCGGCCAGGCTGAACACCACATGCATGTCGTGCTCGATGATCGCGATGGTGATGTCACGCTCGTCCTTGATCTGTTTCAGCAGGTCGATGGTGTTGTTGGTGTCGGCCCGTGCCATCCCGGCCGTGGGCTCGTCCAACAACAGCAGGCGCGGCTTCTGGCTGAGGCACATGCCGATCTCGAGCCGCCGTTTGTCGCCGCGCGACAGCGAGGCTGAATGCATGTGCCGCTTGTCGGCCATGTTCATCTCTTCCAGCATGGCCTCGGCCTGTTCGACCACCTCTTTTTCGTTGGCGATGGTCTCGTAGGCGTGCATGCGGAATGCCCCGTCGCGCATCGCGAAGATCGGGATCAGCATATTTTCCATCACGGTCAGTTCGCCAAAGATCTCGGGTGTCTGGAACACCCGGCTGATGCCCATCTGGTTGATCTGGTACGGCTCGCGCCCCAGCACCGACTGGTTGTCGAACAAGACCGAACCGGTATCCGGGATCAGCTTGCCCACCAGGCAGTTCAGCAGGGTGGACTTGCCCGCCCCGTTGGGGCCGATGATCGCATGGACCGAGTTTTCCTCGACGCTCAGGTTCACGTCCGTCAGGGCCTTGAGGCCGCCGAAGCGCTTGCTGACATCTTTTACTTTCAGAATTGCCATTGACGCGTTCCCTTATTCTGCCGGCTCGGTTTTGCCCTCGCGGGTGTCATCCCCGCCAACGCTTTTGCGGCGGATCCAGTTCAGCAACCGCTGACCGCCCTCGACCAGCCCGCCGGGCAGGTAGATCACCACCAGCATGAACAGGATGCCCAGGGTCAGGTGCCAGCCCTTGCCGATGAACGGGTGGATGATGAAGACCACCGCGTCCTCGAGCCCGTCGGGCAGGAAGGCGAACCAGCTGTGCAGCACGTTGTCGTTGATCTTCGAGAAGATGTTCTCGAAATACTTGATGAAGCCCGCGCCCAGAACCGGTCCGATCAGGGTGCCGGTGCCGCCCAGGATGGTCATCAGAACGACCTCGCCCGAGGCGGTCCATTGCATCCGTTCTGCGCCGGCCAGCGGGTCCATCGCCGCCATCAGGCCACCGGCCAGGCCGGCATACATGCCCGAGATCACGAAAGCGGCCAGAGTGTAGGGCTTGGAGTTTAGGCCGGTATAGTTCATCCGCTGCTGGTTCGACTTCACCGCTCGCAGCATCATGCCGAAGGGCGAACGGAAGATGCGGATCGCCAGATAGAACACCACCATCATGATCACCGCGCACAGATAGTAGCCCGCGTTGAAGTCAAAGCTCCACGCGCCCACATCCATCGTGTAGGTCGCGCGCATCGGCAGTCCGAACAGATGCGGCAGATCGGGCGCATTGGCCCCCTGCAGGATCTGCGGGTCATCGGCATAGACCTGCAGGCCGGTTTCGCCGTTGGTCAGGTTGAACTTGGGGTTCGACAGCACCGAATAGGCCAGCGCAAAGCTCATCTGCGCGAAGGCCAGCGTCAGGATCGAGAAGTAGATCCCCGACCGTCGCAGGCTGACATAGCCGATCAGAACCGAGAACAGCCCGGCGACCACGACGCTCAGCGCGATGGCCGGGATGACGTTGTAGCTGAGCAGCTTGAACATCCAGACGGCCGAGTAGGAACCCACCCCCAGAAAGGCCGCGTGGCCAAAGGACAGGTATCCGGTCAGGCCGAACAGGATGTTGAACCCGATGGCAAAGATGCCGAAGATCACGAACCGCTGCATCAGGTCCGGATAGCCCGCGTTAAACTGCGCCATGGCGCTGTCAGTGGGGAAGGGGTTCAGGATGAAGGGGGCCAGCAGCGTCAGGATTGCGACGATGATCAGCAGGCTTGTGTCTTTTTTGTTCAGTCCCAGCATGGGTTATTCCTCCATCACGCCTTTGCGGCCCATCAGACCCCGCGGACGGGTCAGAAGAACGATGATGGCGACAAGGTAGATGATGATCTGGTTGATGCCCGGGATCGTGGTGGTCGCCCAGGTGGTCGAGGCAAAGCTTTCAAGGATGCCCAGAAGGAACCCGGCCAGAACCGCGCCGGGCAGCGAGCCCATGCCGCCGACCACGACGACCACGAAGCTGAGCACAAGGAAATCCATGCCCATGTGATAGTTGGGCGGGTTCAGCGGGCCGTACATCACGCCCGCCAGGCCAGCCACGGCGGCGGCGATGCCGAACATGATGGTGAACCGCCGGTCGATGTTGATGCCCAGGAGGCCCACGGTCTCGCGATCGGCCATGCCGGCGCGCACGACCATGCCGAAGGTGGTGAACTGCAGGAACGAGAACACGCCCCCGATGATCACCACCGCGAACAGGAAATAGACCAGACGCCAGATCGGATAGATGATCGCGTTGGGATCGAACCCAAGCGCCACGCCCAGATCGACCGACCCGCTCAACGCAGCGGGCGGCGGGGTCTGGATGGGGTTGGCGCCGAAGAAATACTTGATGATCTCCTGCAGGACGATGGCAAGGCCGAAGGTGACCAGGATCTGGTCGGCATGCGGACGCTTGTAGAAATGCTTGATCAGGCCGCGTTCCATCACGTAGCCGACCATCAGCATGATCGGGATGGCGAACAGGATGGCCAGTGGCACGGACCAGTCGATGATGGTCGCGCCCAGCTCGGGGCCGAACCAGCTTTCGACATAAGGGGTCTTCACCTTCAGCGGGTTGCCCAGAAAGTCTGTCTGGGTTTCGTCGATGACCTCGTAGCTGAGGTTGAAGATCTTCTGAAGCGTGACGGCACAGAAGGCGCCGATCATGAACAGGGCCCCGTGGGCAAAGTTCACCACGCCGAGCGTGCCGAAGATCAGCGTCAGCCCCAGCGCAATCAGCGCATAGGCCGAGCCCTTGTCCAGCCCGTTCAGAATTTGCAGTAGGATTGCGTCCATTGTCCTTACCTTTGACTGGTCCCGGCAGCGCTCCCCGGTTGTCTGACCGGAGAGAGCCGTTTTGAGGACTCAGGGGTTTTCTTGCGAAAAACCGAGTGCCGGGATTACGCGCCCGGGTTGCACTTGCCCAGTTCGCCGCCGGCGAACATCGGGTGGTCGGGTGCGTATTCCACCTGCGCGCGCGGCGTGATCTCGACGATCTCGAGCGTGTCATAGGCGTTGGTCGGGTTCATGTTGCCGCGCACGACCAGCACGTCCTTGAAGCACTGGTGGTCGTCGGCGCGGTACAGGGTCGGACCATTGCCCAGCCCGTCGAACTCGAAGCCTTCCAGGGCCTCGACGACGCCGCAGGGGTTGAAGGTGCCGGCGCGTTCGCACGCATCCGCATACAGCAGAACCTGGGCATAGCAGGTCTGGGCCGAGTTCGACGGCGGCTTGCCGTATTTCTCGCCGAACGACTTCACGAAAGCCTTGGTGCCCTCATCCTGCAACTGCCAGTTCCAGTTCATCGAACCCAGCACGCCCTTGATGTTCTCGCCCGCACCGGCGGCCATCAGTTCCGAATACAGCGGAACGACGATCTTGAAGTCCTTGCCGTTCACGACCTTGTCCAGCAGGCCGAACTGGATCGCGTTGGTCAGCGAGTTGACCATGTTGCCGCCGTAGTGGTTCAGAACCAGCACGTCCGCGCCCGAGTTCAGAATCGGCGCGATGTAGGACGAGAAGTCGGTCGATGCCAGCGGGGTCTTGACGGTGTTGACCGTTTCCCAGCCCATCGCCTCGGTCGAGGCGACGATCGACTCTTCCTGGGTCCAGCCCCAGTTGTAGTCGGCGGTCAGGTGATAGGCCCGGCGGTCGGTGCCCATTTCCTTGGCCAGCACCGGCGCCAGCGCCGCGCCCGACATGTAGGCGTTGAAGAAGTGACGGAAGCCGTTTGCCTTCTTGTCCTTGCCGGTGGTGTCGTTGGCGTGGGTCAGGCCGGCCATGAAGATCACGCCCGCCTCCTGGCAGAGGCCCTGAACCGCCACGGCCACGCCCGAGGACGAGCCGCCGTTGATCATGATCGCGCCATCCTTTTCGATCATCGACTTGGCCGATGCGCGCGCCGCGTCCGACTTGGTCTGCGTGTCGCCGGTGACGAACTCGACCTTCTTGCCCAGGATGCCGTTGCCTTTCAGCGCCTTCGACGTGAAGGTGTTCAGGCAGCCGCCGTCGCCTTCGCCGTTCAGGTGCTCGACCGCCAGCTGCTGCGCCAGCAGTTCGTCATTGCCTTCTTCGGCATAGGGGCCGGTCTGCGGCACGTTGAAGCCCAGCGTGACCGTGCCGCCCGTGGGTTCGTTGGTATAGGCCGCGGCCGACGAGGCCGTGAAGATCGTCGGCAGAGCCAGGCCGGCGCTTGTGACGGCACCGGACTTCAGCACGCCGCGACGCGTGACAGATTTGTTTGACATGAATTCCTCCCATTCAGCGGGTTGCGCCCTCGGGCTCCTCTTCCGTCGGGTAAAACACAACCTCGCAAGGCAAGTATGGGGGGCAGATGGAAAATTCCCCAACAAGTGGCTGGAAAGGAAATATTATTTTGTAAAAAAATGTACTACGCTTCGAGGAAGCCTGTAAACATCCGCGAGTGGATCCGGATTATCCCGCTGTTGCAAAGCGGTTTCCTCGAAAACTTTTTCGCCGTTCGGCGACAGAGCCGTCGGTGCCGCCATGCAAGCTTGGCGGGTATTTTGCGGTGTACCCCCGTATGCATTGCCACGGCGCGTCGATTTTCCCGATCTGCCGCGCAATGTCGGGCGGATTCGCGCCGTCCAAGCGTGCGCGCCGGATACCGTTTCCAACAAGATCGAGTGGAGATGGTGGGCGACCCTGGAATCGAACCAGGCGTGCGTCTCCGCGAGGGAGTTACAGTCCCCTGCCACACCTTGCGGCCTGTCGCCCACTGTCAGGCGTTGCACCTGACGTGGAGGCGTGATTACTAGCGCTCAAAAGCAGCGTCAACAGGAAAATTCCGCTTTGGCGCAGGAAACATCTCTTCCGGCCCGGAGGCCAGCAAAATGAAGAAACCGAAGTGGGTGATCGAGAAGGAACAGGCGCGCAAGGCGGCGGGTTCCGAAACCGTCTGGCTGTTCGGATTGCACGCCGTGCGCGACGCGCTGATGAACCCCAAGCGGCAGAAATTGCGCCTGATCGTGACCCGCAACGCGCAGGGCAAGCTGGCCGAGGCCATCGCCGCAGCCGGTATCCAGCCAGAGGTCGTTGATGCGCGCAAGTTCACCGCCCCGATCGACCCGGGCTCGGTGCATCAGGGCGCGGCGCTTGAGGTCAAGCCGCTGGAATGGGGCGGGCTTGCCGAGAACTGCATCGGGCGCGAAAATCCGCGGGTGCTGCTTTTGGATCGCGTCACCGATCCGCACAATGTGGGGGCGATTCTGCGCTCGGCCGAGGTTCTGGGCGCCAGCGCGGTGATCGGCACACGCCATCACTCGGCGCCGGAAACCGGTGCTCTGGCCAAGACCGCGAGCGGGGCGCTTGAACGCCAGCCTTATCTGCGGGTGCGCAACCTGGCCGACGCCATCGTCGAATTGCAGAACATGGGGTTCCTGGTTCTGGGCCTGGACGGCGAGGCCGACCAGACTATCGAGGCGGCTCTGGACGGTCGGCGCGATCAACCCGTGGCCCTGGTTCTGGGTGCCGAGGGGCCGGGGCTGCGTCAGAAGACCAAGGAAACCGTGGATCAGCTTGTCAAAATTGACGCGGCGGGCGGTTTTGGATCGCTGAACGTCTCAAATGCCGCGGCGATTGCCCTATATGCGTCTCAGTCGCATTGAAAGGAGAAAGCCATTCCCGCCCCGTCCAAGATTGCCACATGCTGCTATTGCGGCACCCGCGCCGCGTTGGTTCTGAGGGGCCGCGAGCGGCATGAGTTGAGCTGCTCCAGTTGCGGCGCTCCGCTGCATGAGCTCAAAATGCTGCCCCGCAAGAGGGCGGCGGACCCTGCGGCGCGCAAGACGGCCAACGTGGCGGTGCCGCGCAACGCGCCGATTAAAAGCAAGCGCCGAAAAAAGAAAAAGAGCCTGCTGTCTCGGGTGCTGGATGAGGCCTGGGACGTCATCGAAGATGTTTTCGACTGAACGCAGCGTGACACGCGGCTTCACAACTGCGTCAAGGGGGTTTCGTCGCGCGGCAAAAGTTGCATCTTAGGGGTCTGTTGATTTTGAAATGTGATGCTGATGCTGACCCGACGTTCCGTTCTTGCTGGTGTGGGCCTGTCCGCCCTCGCTCCGTCCGTGCTTTGGGCGCAAAAGCGGGCGGTGTTCTTTGCGACCGAAAATGGGGCGATGTCCGGCTTTGACGCCGTGGCCTATTTCCGGGGCGGCCGGCCGATGCGCGGAAGGCCCGACGTCATGGTGATGTGGAAGGGGGCCGCCTGGCATTTCGTGTCGCAGGAACACCGCGAGGCGTTCGAGCGCAATCCGCGGGCCTTTGCGCCGCGATTCGGCGGGTATTGCGCCTTTGCCATGGCGCATGGTCAGCTCAGCAGTGCGGATCCGACGGCCTGGAAAATCGTGGATGGGCGCCTGTACCTGACCCACTCGCCGGTGGTCGAAAAGATCTGGGAGGCCAACATGGCAGACTATATCCGCAAGGCCGAGGTGAACTGGCCGGACGTCCTGTATCGCTGACAGGCTGAGCGAAATTGGCGGATGTCATCAAAAAAATCAGCGCTACCTCTTTTTTTTACGAAACTCGTGCTTAAATGTCACAGTGACCGCGGATTGGAACTGCCGCGGGTCATTTCACTGTCCCTCGTTCCAAAACTCGGCGCCCAAGGTTTCTTGGGCGCTTTTTTCTTGCCGGAACTGCAGCTAGGCTGGCACGCATGAGCAGCTATTCCGATGAATACCTGAAATCCATCTTGCAGCGGACCAAGGTCATCGCGGTCGTGGGTGTGTCGATGAATCCGGTGCGGCCCAGTTATTATGTGGCGCGCTACCTTTCGCTGAAAGGATACAACGTGATACCGGTCAATCCGGGTCATGCGGGGGCGAGCCTGTTCGGGCAGACCGTGCGCGCTTCGCTGTCCGAAATCTCGGAACCGGTTGATCTGGTGGACATTTTCCGCAGATCCGAGGCCGTTCCCCCGATCGTGGACGAGGCATTGGCCGCGTTTCCCGAGTTGCGCACGATCTGGATGCAGATCGGTGTCGAGAATGCCCAGGCCGCGGCGGTGGCGCAGGCGCGCGGGGTTGATGTGGTGATGAACCGCTGCCCCAAGATCGAATATCAACGCCTGTTCGGAGAGTTGCGCATGGGCGGGTTCGCCACGGGGATCATCTCGTCAAAGCTCTAGCTGCTCAGTTGGCCGTCTCCGGTTTCAGCCGGGCTGCCTGCTCTTGCCGTCTTTTCTCCAGCACGATGTCGCGCGGGACCCAGTCATAGCGCGTGTCCTTGCGCAAGGGGCTCCAATATAGGACCCCACCATAGCGCCACGGGTCCAGAACGACACCGTCGTACATCGAATCGCCGCGTCGGCTGATGATGGCCGTGCTGTGATCGATTCGGAAGGGGTTGTCGGCGTTGGCGATCGCGCGGTGCAGGGTCAGCGTGCGAAACTTCTCCTGCTTCAGGCGCCGCTCGATGTCCTCGGCCCAGTGCCAGCACAGCCCGCGCGGCCGCAGTCCCTTGTTGACCTTGGCGTTGTGGATCAGAGGGAGATCGGTGATCTGGTATTCCTGCGCCAGCTGCGCGGTATAGGCATGGGCGATGCGGGCCGCGCGCTGGGCCTCTTCCGGGTCCACTTCGGGCCCCAGCGCCCGGATCTGGGCGGCCAGCCGCGCGACATCGTCGCTGCGGGCGGGCGGCGCGGATGTGCAGGCGCCAAGCCCCAGAATGGCCAGCATCGTCAGTGCCCAGATCATGGGTTTGTACATGCCTGCGTCCCTTGTCGCCCCTGCGCCCGGCAGGCGCTTCGGTCAACCAGTATAGGGCGCGGACGCCGTCGGTGAAAGCCAGGTCTCAGCCCCGGTCGCGTGCGGCCTTTTCGGCGATGCCGCTGGTGCCCTGCCGCCTGGCAAGCTCGGCCAGAACGTCATCCAGCGCCACGTCGCGCGCGGCCAGCATGACCAGCAGGTGATACAGCACGTCGGCGGCCTCGGATGTCAGCCGGGCGCGGTCGCCCTTCACGGCTTCGATGATCGCCTCCACGGCCTCTTCGCCGAACTTTTCTGCACATTTCTCGGGGCCTTTGGACAGTAGCTTGGCGGTCCAGCTTGATTCGGGGTCGGCGCCCTTTCGGGCTGCGATCGTGGCGGCCAGATCGTCCAGTATGCTCATGTCAGCCTCATGGGGATACCCGCGGATGCCATGTGCTCTTTGGCCTCGCGGATCGTGTATTCGCCGAAGTGAAAGATCGAGGCCGCAAGCACCGCGCTGGCACCGCCGTCGGTCACGCCTTCGACCAAGTGGTCCAGATTGCCCACGCCGCCCGAGGCGATCACTGGCACGTCGACCGCGTCCGAGATCGCGCGGGTGAGCGGAATGTTGAACCCCGCCTTTGTGCCGTCGCGGTCCATCGAGGTCAGCAGAATTTCGCCCGCGCCCTTGGCAACGACGGTTTTGGCAAATTCGACGGCGTTGATGCCGGTTGGTTTGCGGCCGCCGTGGGTGAAGATCTGCCATTTGCCGGGGCTGACGGTTTTGGCGTCGATGGCGCAGACGATGCACTGGCTGCCGAATTGGTCGGCAGCTTCGGCGATCACGTCGGGGTTGGCCACGGCGGCCGAGTTGAAGCTGACCTTGTCGGCCCCGGCCAGCAGAAGCGCGCGCACGTCTTCCTTGGTGCGCACGCCGCCACCCACCGTCAGCGGTACGAAGCACTGCTCGGCCGTGCGCTGAACCACGTCGAACATGGTGCCGCGGTTTTCGTGGGTGGCGTGGATGTCGAGAAAGCAGATCTCGTCCGCGCCGGCGGCGTCATAGGCCTTGGCCGATTCCACCGGATCGCCGGCGTCGCGCAGGCCCACGAAGTTCACGCCCTTGACCACGCGGCCATCGGCGACATCCAGACAGGGAATGATACGGGTTTTCAGCATGAGGTGGTTATAGTCCCGGGGATTTTGTCGGCGCAATTTGTTTTGGCGGGGCAGGGGGCTGTCTGCCCCCTCTTGGCCTGCGGCCAATTCACCCCCGAGGATATTTCGGGCCAGATGAAGCAATCAGTCGCGCAATGCTTTCAGCGCTTGGAGCAGATCCAGCGCCCCGTCATAAAGCGCGCGGCCCGAGATGGCTCCGTTCAGGTTTGCGCCGCAGTCGCGCAGGGCGATCAGGTCGTCGAGCGAGCTGACCCCGCCGCTGGCGATCACCGGGACCGAGACCGCGCGGGCCAGTTCGGCCGTGGCCTCGACATTGGGGCCTTGCATCGCGCCGTCGCGGTTGATGTCGGTGTAGATGATCGCCGCCACGCCCGCGTCTTCGAAGCTGCGCGCCAGGTCGCCCACCATCACGTCGGTTTCCTCGGCCCAGCCCTTGGTGGCGACCCGTCCGTTGCGCGCGTCGATGCCGACGGCGACCTGGCCGGGAAAGGCCTTGGCCGCCTGACGGACCAGATCGGGGTTCTCCACCGCCACCGTGCCCAGAATCACTCGGGCCAGCCCTTTGTCCAGCCAGGTCTCGATCGTGGCCATGTCGCGGATGCCGCCGCCCAGCTGGGCCGGCACGTTGCAGGATTTCAGGATCGCCTCGACCGGGGCGGCATTCACGGGTTCTCCGGCGAAGGCGCCGTTCAAGTCCACCAGATGCAGCCATTCGCAGCCGGCCTCGACAAAGGCGCGGGCCTGGGCGGCGGGGTCTTCGTTGAAGACCGTGGCCTTGTCCATCTCGCCGCGCAGAAGGCGTACGGCCTGGCCGTCTTTCAGGTCGATTGCGGGGTAGAGGATCATGTCGGGCGGCCTTTTCGTGACTGGTACTGGCGCGGGATATGGCACAGGCGGGGCAGGGGATGCAACGCGACGCAAAGTCAATCTTGCCCGAACGGGTGCCGGCGGTCAGACTGCCTGCAAAACAGGGAGGATACCATGAACAAACTTGCTTGGGCCGCTGCTGCGGTACTGGTCACCTTGGCCACCGGCGCACGGGCGGATGACCCGGTCGACGGGCTTTGGAAAACCCAGCCGGGGGATACCGGCGGATATCTGCACGTCTCGATCGGGCCTTGCGGCAGCGCCGTTTGCGGCACCATAGACAGTGCCTTCGACAAGGACGGAAACCAGCAGCTGGATTACGAGAACCTTGGCAAGAACATCATCTGGGACATGGTCGCGGATGGCGGCGGCAGCTATAGCGGCGGCAAGATCTGGGCGCCGGACCGGGACAAGACCTACAACTCCAAGATGTCGCTGGACGGTCAGAACAAGCTGACGGTCAAGGGTTGCGTCGCGGGCGGCCTGATCTGTCGCGGTCAGACCTGGACCCGCGTGCAGTAACCGGTCAGGGGGCCCAGGTCAGAAAGTTCCCGATCATCCGCAGGCCCACATCCTGGCTTTTTTCAGGGTGAAACTGCATCCCGATCATCGTGTCGCGGCCGATCACGGCCGTGACCGGCCCGCCATAGTCCACATGGGCCAGACGTTGCGCCGGATCGGCGACGCGGAAATGGTAGGAGTGGACGAAATAGACGTGATCGCCCGAGGTGACGCCGTTGAACACCGGGTGCTCGCTCTCGATCACCAGATCGTTCCACCCCATATGCGGAACCTTCAGCGCGCGGTCTTCGGGCTCGATCCGCACCACGTCCCCGGTCACCCAATTCAGGCCCGGCGTGTCGGTATATTCGCGGCCCGTGGTCGCCATCAGCTGCATGCCGACGCAGATGCCCAGGAATGGGCGGCCCTTCTGCTCGACCGCCTCGACCATCGCATCGTGGATGCCCTTGTGCCCGCGCAGCTCGGCCGCGCAGGCGGGAAAGGCGCCGTCGCCGGGCAGCACCAGCCGGTCGGCGCGCGCGACGACATCGGCATCCGAGGTCACGACGACCTCGCCCGCGTCCATCTCACGCGCCATGCGTTGAAACGCCTTTTCCGCCGAATGCAGGTTGCCGCTTTCGTAGTCGATGATCGCGGTCAGCATCTAGAGCGCGCCCTTGGTGGATGGGATTGCATCCCCCTTGCGCGGGTCGGTCTCGACCGCCTGGCGCAGGGCGCGGGCGACGGCCTTGAAGGCGGCCTCGGCGATGTGGTGACTGTTGAAGCCGTGCAACTGGTCGATATGCAGGGTGATGCCGCCATGGGTGGCCAGCGCCTGAAAGAACTCGCGCACCAACTCGGTGTCGAAACTGCCGATCTTGGGCGTCGGCAGGTCCACGTTCCACACCAGAAACGGTCGGCCGGACAGGTCCAGCGCGCAGCGCACCTGTGCGTCATCCATCGGCAGATGGCACTCGCCATACCGCCGGATGCCTTTCTTGTCTCCCAGCGCCTGCGTCAGCGCCTGACCCAACGCGATTCCGGTGTCTTCGACCGTGTGGTGATCGTCGATGTGATAATCGCCTTCGGCCCGGATCGTCATGTCGATCAGCGAATGGCGCGCCAGCTGGTCCAGCATGTGATCGAAGAACCCCACGCCGGTCCGGTTGTCATAGGTGCCGGTGCCGTCGAGATTGATCTCGACCGCGATCTCGGTCTCGGCGGTCTTGCGGCTGATCGAAGCTGTGCGCATTGGCGAAATCCTCTTGCTACAGGGGCGCTTATAGACGGGGACGGGCAGGGGATTCCAGTCAGATCGTTTCGGTCGCGGCCAACTGTTGCAGGGGATTGCGCCCGGCTGCCCGGCGTGCCAGCCTGCGCGCAAGGAAACAAACAAGGTCATTGAAAATGTCCACCTGCGTCTTCATCCAGATCCGCTGCAAACCCGGCACCACCTACAAGGTCGCCGAAGAAATCGCCCTGCGAGAGATCCATTCGGAGCTGTATTCGACCAGCGGAGAATGGGACCTGCTGCTCAAGCTCTATATCCCCAAGGATCAGGACGTGGGGCATTTCATCAACGAACGGCTGCTGGACATTCCCAACATCGAACGGTCGCTGACCACGATGACGTTCAAGGCGTTCTGAAAGCGCACACCGATCCGGCCGACATGCGGCTGGGTCGGACCCGACTTTGTGTTCGGAGAAAGTTGACATCTGGAGCGGGCGATGAGATTCGAACTCACGACCCTTACCTTGGCAAGGTAATGCTCTACCCCTGAGCTACGCCCGCAAACAGATATCTTGTATGACCTTTCGGTCCTCGTTGGAGCGGGCGATGAGATTCGAACTCACGACCCTTACCTTGGCAAGGTAATGCTCTACCCCTGAGCTACGCCCGCGCCGTCGAGTGAGGCGTGAACTATAAATTCTCGCGGAAAGCTGCAAGAGGAAAAACGCACGAAAGCCGAAAAAAATTTTTTCGACGGAACGGCGTCGAGCGGCCGTTCAAAACCTGAAACACCCGACTGAGACGTTGGTGGAGGTGAAATGAGGGGAAGGGTCGAAAATTTGAAGCTTGTGGCCTTGGCAGGCGCAATCCTGCTGGCGCTGATGGCCGGTCAGCCGGACAAGCACATGGAGTCAAAGGTTGTGATGCAAGTCCGGACGCCGGCGTCCAACAGCTGACAGGGTTTCGTCGTCAGGTTTTTGCCACTTTCGAAATTTAGTGTACTCAATAACCTATATTTGTCCGCAATCCGTGTCGTGATGCGTTCGTCCCGGATAGCTTGGAAGGAGTTGGTGAGGCATTGGATTTCTTCAATTTCGCGGGTCGTGGCGACATCGATGTTGCTGGCCGGGGCGGTCGGCTTCGTTGCGGTTGTGGCCGCGCCGGATGTTGCGGTTGCCAAGAACGGAAATGGCAACGGCAACGGCGGGGGCAAAGGCGGCGGCAACGATGGCGGCAAGGGCAAAGGGGCCGACAAGGCCGGCGACCGCGGAGGTGCTAAGAGCGGCAATTCCGGGCGCGGCAATGCCAGCAAAGGCAAGTCGGGTCAGGGCAAAGGTTTCTTGTCCGGATTGGGGCTGTCCAAGCCCAAAGCCGAGCGCAAGTCAGCCAAATCGAATAACCGCGCGACGCGGCAGAACGGGTTTGTGGCGAAACTGGACAACCTGTTCAAAGGGAAAAAGAAAGCCGGGACACCGGTCCGCAAGGCAAGGGTCGCACCCGTGACTGTGGTGGTGGAGGAACCCTATGCCAAACCCAACAAACACGGCAAGATCGCGTCCGAACTCAAGGGATTGAATGCTGCGCACGCCAGCCAGACGGCTTTGATGAACGCGGCTCCAAACAGCATGCCGGGCAAGCTTTACAGCTATCAGCAAAGCATATTAGGTTTTTCCGGCGCCGCCGAGGATCTTGAACAACGCGAACGGGAATTGGCCGACCTGCAAGGCCTGAGCGACTCCGAGATCGAAGACCAGTTCGCACCGACCGAGGAAGAAGCCGCCGACGGCATCACCGCGCAGGACAAGTATGAAGCCGCCGTGGCCGAGGCCGAACAGGCCGTGACCGAGGCCGAAGACGCGCTGGCCGAAGCTGACGATCCGCAAGAGGCGCTGGACACGCTGACCGGCGGCCGCGAGCTGTCGGATCCGGCGTTGCATGAACTGCACGACCTGTTGGGCCTGCCAGTGCCGATCGAGCAGGACGACGAGGTTTCGATCGACGACTCGCCGGACCAGTTGCCGCAACAACCCGTCGCGGCAACCAGCGACGGCTGACCGGGCCGAAACGAAAAAAGGCGCGCCGTGGGGCGCGCCTTCTATCTCGGGACGATACCGGTCACTCCAGTTCGATCAGTAGGTCCTTGGCGTCGATCTGGCCGCCGGGCTGGACATGCACCGCCTTCACGGTGGCGTCGCGCTCGGCATGGATGCCGGTTTCCATCTTCATCGCCTCGATGGTCAGCAGAAGGTCGCCTTCTTTGACCTCCTGGCCGGCGGTCACGGCAACGGTCGACACCACGCCCGGCATCGGCGCGCCGACATGGTTGGCGTTGCCCGGCTCGGCCTTGGGCCGCTGAATGGTCGAGGCCTGAACCATCCGGTTGGGCACCCGGATCACGCGGGGCTGACCATTCAGTTCGAAGAACACCTTCACCTCGCCCTTCTCGTCGGTTTCGCTGATCGCCTGGCACCGGATTTCCAGCGTCTTGCCGGGGTCGATCTCGGCCGAGATCTCCTCGCCCGGCTCCATGCCGTAGAAGAAGGTCTTGGTCGGCAGGGTGCGCACCGGGCCATAGATTCGGTGACGGCCCATGTAGTCCAGGAACACCTTGGGATACATCAGGTATCCGTTCAGGTCTTCGTCATCGACCTCCTTGCCCTCCAGCAGTTTCGACAGCTCGGCGCGGGTGGCCTCCAGATCGGTCGGCGGCAGATGCTTGCCGGGGCGTTCGGTGTTGGGCTTTTCGCCCTTCAACACCTTCTTGACGATCTTCTCCGGGAAGCCGCCCGGGGGCTGGCCCAGATTGCCGCGCATCATGTCGATGACCGAGTCCGGGAAGGCGACATCGACATCGGGGTCTTCGACCTGCTCGCGCGTCAGGCCCTGGCTGACCATCATCAGCGCCATGTCGCCCACCACTTTCGACGACGGCGTCACCTTGACGATGTCACCGAACATCTGGTTCACGTCCGCATACATCTGCGCCACCTCGTGCCAGCGTTCCTCCAGCCCCATCGAGCGCGCCTGCGCCTTGAGGTTGGTGAACTGGCCGCCCGGCATCTCGTGCAGATAGACCTCGGAGGCGGGGGCCTGCAGCCCGGATTCGAAGGCGGCGTATTGGGCGCGCACGGCCTCGAAATAATCGCTGATCTCGCGGATCGCCTTGATGTCCAGGCCGGTGTCGCGGTCGGTGTGGCGCAGGGCCTCGACCACGGTGCCCAGCGTCGCCTGGCTGGTATTGCCCGAGAAGCTGTCCATCGCGCAATCCACCACGTCCACGCCCGCCTCGCTGGCGGCCAGGATGGTGGCGCTGGCGATGCCGGCGGTGTCGTGGGTGTGGAAGTGGATCGGCAGGCCGACCTCTTCCTTCAGGGCGCGGATCAGCACCCGCGCGGCGGCAGGTTTCAGCAGGCCGGCCATGTCCTTGAGGCCCAGAACATGGGCGCCGGCGTCGCGCAGCTCCTTCGCCATGCCGACATAGTATTTCAGGTCATACTTGGCGCGGTTCGGGTCTAGGATATCGCCGGTATAGCAGACGGTGCCTTCGCAGATCTTGCCGTTCTCGATCACCGCATCCATCGCCACGCGCATGTTCTCGACCCAGTTCAGCGAGTCGAAGACGCGGAACACGTCGATGTTCTGCGCGGCCTGGCGCACGAATTCCTGCACCACGTTGTCGGGATAGTTGGTATAGCCCACACCATTGGCGCCGCGCAGCAGCATCTGGGTCATCAGGTTCGGCATGGCCTCGCGCAGGTCGCGCAGGCGCTGCCAGGGGCATTCCTGCAGGAAACGATAGGCCACGTCGAAGGTCGCCCCGCCCCAGCATTCGACGCTGAACAGCTGCGGCAGGTTCGCGGCATAGCTGGGTGCGACGCGGATCATGTCGATCGAGCGCATGCGGGTGGCCAGCAGCGACTGGTGCCCGTCGCGCATGGTGGTGTCAGTGATCAGCAACTGGCGCTGGGCCTTCATCCAGTCGGCCACGGCCTGCGGGCCTTTCTGTTCCAGCAGATTGCGCGTGCCCATCAGCGGTTCGGCCTTGGGCGCGGGGGGCTTGGGTTCCTTGAGGTCGGCACGCGGGCGCGGGCGATCCTTGGTCTCGGGGTGCCCGTTGACCGTGATGTCGGCGATATAGGTCAGAACCTTGGTGCCCCGGTCGCGGCGCTTCTTGAACTGGAACAGCTCGGGCGTCTCGTCGATGAATTTGGTGGTGTATTCGTTCGACAGAAAGGTCGGATGCTTCAGCAGGTTCTCGACGAAGGCGATGTTGGTGGAAACGCCGCGCACGCGGAACTCGCGCAGGGCGCGGTCCATCCGGGCGATCGCCTTTTCCGGCGTCGGCGCCCAGGCGGTGACCTTGGTCAGCAGCGAGTCGTAATACCGCGTGATCACCCCGCCGGCATAGGCCGTGCCGCCATCCAGCCGGATGCCCATGCCCGTGGCCGAGCGATAGGCCGTGATGCGCCCATAGTCGGGGATGAAGTTGTTGAGCGGGTCTTCGGTGGTGACGCGCGTCTGCAGCGCGTGGCCGTTCAGGCGGATTTCGTCCTGGCTGGCCTTGCCGGTGGCCTCGGCCAGGGTCTTGCCCTCGGCGATCAGGATCTGCGCCTGCACGATGTCGATGCCGGTAACCTCTTCGGTCACGGTGTGTTCGACCTGGACGCGCGGGTTCACCTCGATGAAGTAGAACTTGCCGGTTTCCATATCCATCAGGAATTCGACCGTACCGGCGCATTCATAGTTCACATGCGCGCAGATGCGGCGGCCCAGATCGCACAGCTCGGCGCGTTGCTCGTCGGTCAGATAGGGGGCAGGGGCGCGTTCCACGACTTTCTGATTGCGGCGCTGGACCGAGCAGTCGCGTTCATACAGGTGATAGATCTGCCCGTGCTTGTCGCCCAGGATCTGCACCTCGACATGGCGGGCGCGGGTGATCATCTTTTCCAGATAGCCTTCCCCATTGCCGAACGCGGCCTCGGCCTCTCGGCGGCCCTCCAGAACTTTTTCTTCCAGTTCGTCTTCGGAATGGATCGGGCGCATTCCGCGGCCGCCGCCGCCCCACGACGCCTTGAGCATCAGCGGATAGCCGATCTCGGCCGCTTCCTTGCGGATCGCGTCCATGTCGTCGCCCAGCACCTCGGTCGCGGGGATCACCGGCACGCCGGCGGCAATCGCCACCTTGCGGGCGCTGGCCTTGTCGCCCAGGGCGCGCATGGTTTCGGCCTTGGGGCCGATGAAAGTGATACCGTTCTGCACGCAGGCATCCACGAAATCGGGGTTTTCCGACAGCAGGCCATAGCCCGGGTGGATGGCGTCTGCGCCGCTTTCCTTGGCGACGCGGATGATCTCGTCGATCGACAGATAGGCCGCGACCGGGCCCAGGCCCTCGCCGATGCGATACGCCTCGTCCGCCTTGAACCGGTGCAGGCCCAGCTTGTCCTCCTCGGCATAAACGGCAACGGTGCGTTTGCCCATCTCGTTCGCGGCGCGCATCACGCGAATGGCAATCTCACCCCTGTTGGCGATCAGGATTTTCTTGAAGTCAGTCATGGCAAGTCCCGGTCTTTTGCATTTGGCCGTGTTAATAGACCGAGTTTGCACGCAGATATATCTGTAGTTCTGGGTAGAACCGGCATGTTATCGCTCGCAAACGCCGCCTATTGCGGCGTTTTATGGCACATGCTGCATCGCGGCATCAATGTTTGCGTTAACATCCGGCAGATCTTTTAGCGTTGCGGCACCCAATTGTCCCATATTTGCAAGCATGTCCTGCCGCAAAATGTCGATGACATGGGCCGGCCCATGCGCGCCCAATGCTGCAACGCCATAGAGGAACGCTCGCCCCAGCATGACCAGATCGGCGCCCAAGGCGCGCGCCCGCAGAATGTCCAGCCCGCCCGAAACGCCGCTGTCGAAGATCAGCGGCAGGTCGGTGGCGGCGCGGATGGCGGGCAGCATGTCGATGCTGGCCGGGGCGCCATCGAACTGGCGGCCGCCGTGATTCGACACCCACAGCGCGTCGATCCCGGCCTGTTTCAACCGCTCGGCATCCTCGGGGCGTAGCACGCCCTTGATGATGAACGGCCCCCGCCAGTGGTCGCGCAGCCACTTGACGTAATCCATGCCCGGAGAGGTCCTGAGCAGGTACCCGATATGTGCCGTGGGCGGCAGGTTGGCGGTGCCGTCGATATATTTGTCCAGCGTGCGCATCCGGGGCTTGCCGTGACGGGCCATGCCCCAGGCCCAGGCGGGCCGGGCGGCGATCTGCGCCAGCAGGCGTGGCGTCAGGCGCGGCGGATGGGTCAGGCCCGAGCGGGTCTGCCGTTCCCGGCGCGAGGCCACGGGCACATCGACGGTCAGCACCAGCGTTCCGAACCCGGCGGACCGGGCGCGGTTCAGCAGGTCGGCGCGAATCTCGGGGTCCTTGGGCGGGTACAGCTGGAACCAGGCGTCGGGTCCGATATGCGGGGCCATGTCCTCGGGGCTTTGGCTGGCGACGGTGGACAGAACATAGGGAATGCCCGCCTGCGCGGCGGCGCGCGCCATCAGCGCCTCGGCCCCCGGCCAGATCAGTCCGCACATCCCGATCGGAGCCATGCCGAAGGGCAGCGGATGGTCGCGCGCCAGAAAGCGGGTGCCGGTGTCGAATTCCAGCGGGCCTTTCAGGATGGCGGGCAGAAACCCGATGCGGTCCAGCGCCGCCCGGTTGCGTTTCAGCGCGGTCTCGGCCCCGGTGCCGCTGTCGACATAATCCCAGACAAAACGCGGCAGCCGACGGCGTGCGCGGCGCTTCAGATGCTCGATGCCCGGATAGGTGCTGTGCAGGTCCATGCAGATTGATCCGACCTGCCGCGCGATTCGGCAAGGGTTTCAGCCGGATGCAGCCCGCGCCCGACGGCTCCACCGGCGCTGCGAAAGAAATTCGCATAACCGTGCGAACAAGCCGTGAACAAACCCTTTCCCTCGGCGCGCTTCCGGCTTAGTTTGGGCGCATGAGCAGTTTCGATGAAAATGACGCCTTCGAAGGCGCCTCGCTGTCGGCCCGCGCCATGGCCGCGCTTCGGCCCGAGGCGGACTACTTGAATGAATTGAACCCGGCGCAGCGGGAAGCGGTCGAGCTGTTGGATGGTCCGATCCTGATGCTGGCCGGGGCAGGCACCGGCAAGACCAAGGCCCTGACCACCCGAATTGCGCATCTGCTGAATACCGGCCGGGCCCGTCCGAACGAGATTCTGGCCGTGACCTTCACCAACAAGGCCGCGCGCGAGATGAAGGAACGGGTGGGTCGCCTGCTGGGCCAGCCCGCCGAGGGGATGCCGTGGCTGGGCACCTTTCACTCGATCTGCGTCAAGCTGCTGCGCCGCCATGCGGAACTGGTGGACCTCAAGTCGAACTTCACCATTCTGGACACCGACGACCAGTTGCGATTGCTCAAGCAACTGGTGCAGGCCGCCAATATCGACGACAAGCGCTGGCCTGCGCGGATGCTGGCCGGCATCATCGACGACTGGAAGAACCGCGCCCTGACGCCCGACAAGGTGCCCGCCGCCGATGCCGGGGCCTACAACGCCAAGGGCGTCGAGCTTTACGCTCAATACCAGACCCGCCTGCGCGAGCTGAACGCGGTGGATTTCGGCGACCTGCTGTTGCACATGGTCACCATCTTCCAGACCCACCCGGACGTGCTGGAGCAATACCAGCGCTGGTTCCGCTACATCCTTGTGGACGAATATCAGGACACCAACATCGCCCAATACCTGTGGCTGCGGCTGTTGGCGGGCGGGCACAAGAACATCTGCTGCGTGGGCGACGACGACCAGTCGATCTATGGCTGGCGCGGGGCCGAGGTGGGCAACATCCTGCGTTTTGAGAAAGACTTTCCCGGGGCCCATGTGGTGCGGCTGGAGCAGAACTATCGCTCGACCCCGCATATCCTCGCCGCCGCCTCGAACGTCATCCGTGGCAATGAAAGCCGTCTGGGCAAGGAGTTGTGGACCGACAAGCCCGAGGGCGAAAAGGTCCGCCTGATCGGCCATTGGGATGGCGAGGAAGAGGCCCGCTGGATCGGCGAAGAGATCGACGCCATGCAGGGCGGCACCCGTGGCGTGCGGCCCATGTCCTTGGATGAAATCGCCATCCTCGTGCGCGCCAGCCATCAGATGCGCGCCTTCGAGGACCGGTTCCTGACCATCGGCCTGCCCTACAAGGTGATCGGCGGCCCGCGTTTCTATGAACGGATGGAGATCCGCGATGCCATGGCCTATTTCCGGCTGGTGGTTTCGCCCGAGGATGATCTGGCCTTCGAGCGGATCGTGAACACCCCCAAGCGCGGCCTTGGCGACAAGGCGCAGCAGACGATCCAGCGCACCGCGCGTGAACATGGCGTGTCACTGGTTCAGGGCGCGCGGATCGCTTTGGAGCAAGGGCTGATCAAGGGCAAAGGCGGCGCGGCTCTGCGCGAACTGGTCGAAGGGCTGGCGCGTTGGAACGCGATGACCCGCGGCCCCCGGATCGAGTTCGAGGACGATTCGGTCATCGACGACGGCACCGCGCCCGTGCGCTATGGCCTGCCCGAGGTGTCGCATATCGAACTGGCGCAGATCGTGCTGGACGAATCCGGCTATACCGCCCACTGGCAGAACGACAAGACGCCCGAGGCGCCGGGCCGCCTGGAAAACCTTAAAGAACTGGTGAACCAACTGGACAATTTCGAGAACCTGCAAGGGTTCCTGGAGCATGTCAGCCTGGTGATGGACAACGAACAGGACAGCGGCGGGCCCAAGGTCTCGATCATGACCCTGCACGCGGCCAAGGGGCTGGAGTTTCCCGCCGTGTTCCTGCCGGGCTGGGAGGACGGGCTATTCCCCTCGCAACGGTCGATGGACGAATCCGGGCTCAAGGGGCTCGAGGAAGAACGGCGGCTGGCCTATGTGGGCATCACCCGCGCCGAAGAGGTCTGCACCATTTCCTTCGCCGCCAACCGGCGCGTGTTCGGGCAATGGCAGAACGCGATGCCTTCGCGTTTCATAGACGAATTGCCCGAGGATCATGTCGAGGTTCTGACGCCTCCGGGCCTCTATGGCGGCGGCCAGATGTCGGCTGGCATCGAGAGCCGCGCGGCGCAGGCCAATGTCTACAACTCGCCGGGCTGGAAGCGGATGCAGGCGCGGCAGGGGCAATACGGCATGTCGCAGCCCCGCGAATCCCGCAACACCGTGATCGACGCGACCGCCGTGGCCAGCTTTACCCTGGGCGAGCGGGTGTTCCACCAGAAGTTCGGCTATGGCGGCGTGGTCGGGATCGAAGGGGACAAGGTCGAGGTCGAGTTCGACAAGGCCGGGACCAAGAAGGTCGTCGCCCGGTTCCTGTCTGCCAAGGACGACGTGCCGTTCTGATCCGGCGGAATGTGCCTTGCGGCACATGCTCGACTGTTTTGGTTGGCGCCCGGGCCTGCCCGTGGCGCCTTTTTCATGCCTGAAAGAAAGAAACGGCGGTTCCCAGGGAGGAGGAGGGGGAACCGCCGTTCTTGGCAACATCAGAGCAGGGAGGAGGAGGGCCCTGATGTATCCGAACCCGGGTTTTCCCCGGTATTTGAAGTGCGCGGTGACACCAGGGAGGAGGAGGGGTACCACCGCGCTCTTTTCACATCGGGAAGGGAGGAGGAGAACCCGATGCATCCGTTCCCGGGGGCTGCCCCGGTATCTCGAAGTGCGCGGCGACGTCAGGGAGGAGGAGGACGCCGCCGCGCGCTTTCAACATCAGGGCAGGGAGGAGGAGAGCCCCGATGTATCGGCTTCCGGCAGGTTGGGGCCGGTATAGGGTGCGGCAGCATCAGGGAGGAGGAGAGATGCTGCCGCTGAAATACAGGTCCTGTGGGAGGAGGAGTGGACCTGATCTCGGTATTTCGATGCGCTCAGCGCGCGTATTGTTCCTCGGCGGCCTGCATGGCCAGGCGGCGGATCATCGAGCGGTGCAGGCCCAGATCGGCCAGTTCGCGATCCGACAGCTCGGACAGTTCGTTCACGGTCTGGCGGTACAGGCGGTACCGTGCGAAACGGGTTTTTGCAGCTTCGATCAGCGACGCGAAGCGGAATGCCGAGGCGCTTTTGACTGCGCTGTTGGTGGATGCGACTGCCATGTTCGTTACCTAATCCGTTTGAGTGACTGCCGCGTGTCCACGGCGTTTGCTTGAGACTGAAAATAGTCGAATGCTGCAGGCGCACAATACCGAACGCCCTCAATGCCGCTATGCAGCAAATGCATAGATTGACGGGGAAATCCCGTTGCGGCCCAAAGATGCCAATAAAATATGGGTTTTCCGCAGATGCCCTGTAGTTGTCACGGCATCGGGCAAAACTCGCCTTGCCAATCTTGCCGAAAATTTCCGCGCGTAAAGCTGAGATTTCAGCGTTTCTGAGATGCCTTGAACTCGGGCAGGTCGCGTCAACGGGTGTGCATGGGATCAGATGGGAGATGCGGGATTTCGTGGGATAGGCCTGGAAAACGCCTTGGTTCGCCGGGCTGAGAGGCGCAGTGATTCGCATCGATCAGAGTGATTTCGCCAAAGAATTCGGTTTCGGTGATGGGCGCCTGAAAAAAGTTGGGAATTCATGGGAAAAAGTCTTCAGTGAAGAATTGAACTATATATTGTGTGCTAATAGGAACAACCTACAACTAGAGGTGTAAGTGAGCTGTTTGAAGATTTGCAGAATGAGTGCTATCCCAGTGTGGATTCGGATTCGGGGAAAATTTCTCATTGATTTCCATGAATTCCCATGGCATCCCTTATTCATCCGATGAGGACGAGGCACATGGGGCGCCAAACGACCCCGAACCAACGATAATCAGGTTTCATACAGGCATCTCGCTTTCATCACTCAACAGATCCGGCGCGCGGGCGAGCAGACATCCCCCCCCCAGGTGGCGCGCGCAGCTGGACATCCCGCAAAGCGGGTCAATGCGGCGGGTTGATCGGTGGCAGCAGATCAACCCGCCGTTTTTCATCCGGGGGACGCGATTTTTGGTGGGGCGCAAGCGAAAGGGACAGTCGTCTTGGCGCGCAGGTTCAGAGGTGAAAGCCACCACAAGGTGGATGCGAAGGGCAGGGTGTCGATCCCGGCCTCGTTTCGCCGCGTGCTCGAGGCCTCGGACCCCAACTGGCAGCCCGGCGGCAACCCCGAACTGGTGATCGTCTATGGCGACCATCGCCGTAAATACCTTGAATGCTATACGATGGAGGCGATCGACGAGGTCGATGCCAAGATCGACGCGCTGCCGCGCGGTTCGATGCAGCGAAAGATGCTGCAGCGCCTGTTCCATGGCCAGTCCTTCCCGACCACTGTCGATGAAACCGGACGCCTTGTCCTTCCGGCCAAGCTGCGCAACAAGATCGGGCTGGAGGGCGAGGCGTTCTTCATCGCCGCGGGCGACACGTTCCAGATCTGGAAGCCCGAGACCTACGAGGCCGAGGAGCTGGCCGCCACCGAGGAATGGCTGGACGAACTGCCCGAGGATTTCGATCCGATGCAGTTCCTCGACGGCATCGAAGGTGCGTGACGGCATGGCCGGCGCGGATCACACTCCAAGCGACAAGCCCCATATTCCCGTTCTGCTGCGCCCGTTGCTGGACGCAGTCCAGCCGGTTTCCGGCGTCTGGCTGGATGGTACCTTTGGTGCGGGTGGATACACGCGAGGGCTGCTCGAGGCCGGCGCCGACAAGGTGATCGGTGTCGATCGGGACCCATTGGCGTTTGCAATGGCTGCAGATTGGGCGGCGGAATATGGCGACCGGCTGGTGATGCAGCCGGGGGTTTTTTCGCGCATGGATGAATATGCCAGCGACCTCGACGGCGTGGTGCTGGACCTTGGTGTCTCGTCCATGCAACTTGACCAGGCCGAGCGTGGCTTTTCCTTCATGAAAGACGGCCCGCTGGACATGCGCATGAGCCAGGAGGGCGAAAGCGCTGCCGATCTGGTCAACTCGGCCACCGAGGCGCAACTGGCCGACATCCTGTTCCACTATGGTGAGGAACGGGCCAGCCGCCGCATCGCGCGCGCCATCGTCAAGGCCCGTACCGAGGCGCCCATCACCACCACCCTGCGTCTGGCCGAGATCGTAGAATCCTGCCTGCCGCGCGCCAAGCCTGGGCAGTCTCATCCGGCCACGCGGTCGTTCCAGGCGCTGCGCATTGCGGTGAATGCCGAATACGAGGAACTGTTCCAGGGCCTGATGGCCGCCGAGCGCGCGTTGAAGCCGGGCGGACAGCTGGCGGTGGTCACTTTCCACTCGGTCGAGGACCGGATGGTCAAACGCTTTCTGCAGTCGCGCGCGGGCAAGACCGGCCGTGCCAACCGCTATGCGCCCGAGATCCAGCAGGATCAGCCGCAATTCACATTGAAGACCCGCAAGGCCATCGGCCCCGACGCGCAGGAGTTGCAGGACAACCCGCGCGCGCGCTCGGCCAAGTTGCGGGTTGCTGTTCGTACCGATGCTCCGGCGGGGGAAATTGATGCCCGCGCCATCGGCATGCCCATGATTGGGGGAAAGGCAAGATGAAGAGTATTCTGTTTGTATTGACCGCCTTGGGTGTTTTCGGGCTGGCCCTGTGGGCCTATCAGGAAAACTACCGCACCCAACAGGTATTGAAGGAAACCCAATCCTTGCAGCGCCAGATCGGCGCGGCGCAGGCGCGGCTGGCGATATTGCAGGCCGAATGGGCCTATCTGAACCGCCCCGACCGACTACGTGAACTGGCCGACCTGAATTTCGAGCGTCTGGGCCTGCTGCCGCTGCGCGCCGAGCAATTCGGGCGCGCCGACCAGATCGCCTATGCCGAGGATCCCGACCTGCCTATCGCCGACCCGATCGAATTGCAGGCGATCACCGACACTCAGGCCCTGGGCGAGGTGCAGATCCCATGATCCGAACGCCGCTCCGCCCGCTTGCCCGCGTGCTCGAAGCCCGCGCCCGTGGCGAAAACCCCAAGGTGATCGAGCGCGAGAACATCCGCCGCCGCCATGAGGAAATGAAGGACCGCGCCCGCGCCCGCGCCGAGGGGCGGTTGTTGGTGCTGGGCGTGTTCTTCTTTCTGGCCTTCGGCGTGGTGGGATTCCGCATGGGTGTTCTGGCCACGTCCGAGGCGCAAGAGCCCGTCGCCAGCGCCCCCGGCGCCTCGATCGCCATGCAGCGGGCCAATATCGTCGACCGGCACGGGCGGATCCTGGCCACCAATCTGGATACCTATTCGGTCTATGCCCAGCCGCCGTTGATGATCGACCCGATCGGCGCCGCGGAAAAGCTGGCCGCGATCTTCCCCGATCTGGACAAGGAGCGCCTGATCAAGGACTTCACCGGCAAGCGCAAATTCCTGTGGATCAAGAAACGTATCTCTCCCGAGCAGAAGCAGGCGGTGCATGACATCGGCGATCCGGGCATCCTGTTCGGCCCCCGCGAGATGCGGCTCTATCCCAACGGCCGGCTGGCCGCGCATATTCTGGGCGGGTCGGGCTTTGGGCGCGAAGGCGTCTCGGCCGCCGAGGTGATCGGCGTGGCCGGGGTGGAAAAGCAGTTTGACGACTATCTGCGCGACCCGGCCAACGGCAACAAGCCGCTGCAGCTGTCGCTGGACCTGACGGTCCAGGCGGCGGTGGAACAGGTGCTGGACGGCGGCATGAAGATCATGAACGCCAAGGGCGCCTCGGCCGTGCTGATGAACGCCCATACCGGCGAAGTGATTGCTGCGGCGTCGCTGCCCTCGTTCGACCCGAACGACCGTCCGCGCCCGCCGACCTCGGGGTTTGATCCCTCGGACAGCCCGCTGTTCAACCGCTATGTGCAGGGCGTGTACGAACTGGGCTCGGTCTTCAAGATCTTCACCGCCGCGCAGGCGGTCGATCTGGGGCTGGTCAATGCCGACACGATCATCGACACCTCGGGCCCGATGAAAATCGGGCGGTTTCCGATCGGCGAATTCAACGGCAAGGATTACGGCAAGATCAGCGTGACCGATGTGATCGTGCACAGTTCGAACCGCGGCACGGGGCGGCTGGCGCTGCAGATCGGCGCCGAGCGCCAGCAACAGTTCTTGGATGCGCTGGGCATGTTCGACCCCACCCCGTTCGAGATCGTCGAGGCCAAGGGCGGGGTGCCGCTCAAGCCCAGGAAATGGGGTGAATTGAGCACCGTCACCATTTCCTACGGCCACGGCCTGTCGACCAGCCCGATGCATCTGGCGGCGGGCTATGCGGCCATTGCCAATGGCGGCCATTATGTCAGCCCCACGATCCTGCGCCGCAACGGGCCGCATTACGGGCCGCGCGTGATGTCGGAAAATGCCGCACGGCAATCGCTGATGATGCTGCGCAAGGTGGTGACGGACGGAACCGCCAGCTTTGGTGACGTGCCGGGCTATGCCGTGGCCGGCAAGACCGGCACCGCCGACAAGCCCAAACCACGCGGCGGATACTATGATGACAAGGTGATCGCCACTTTTGCCTCGGTCTTTCCGGCCTATGATCCGAAATACGTTCTGGTCGTGGCGCTGGACGAACCGTCGATCCTGGCCTACGGCGAAAAGCGCCGCACGGCAGGCTGGACGGCGGTGCCCGTGGCGGCCGAGCTGATCGGCCGCATCGCGCCGCTGCTGGGCCTGCGTCCGCGGCTTGAGCCTGAGGATCGCGCTGCTATAACGCTGACCTCGAATTAGGCAGTCCGACAGAGGTGGGTCATGGGCGCAAGGTCAAAGAAACTCAGCCAGCTGGCCCTGACCGCGCGCGGCGGTGCCGACCCCGAGATTGCCGGGCTGGCCGTGGACAGCCGTCAGGTCAAGGACGGCTTTCTGTTCGCGGCACTGCCGGGGACGCGCGTGCATGGGGGCGAATTCATTCAATACGCCCTGCGCATGGGGGCTGCGGCCATCCTGACCGATGCCGAAGGCGCGCGGATCGCCGCCGATGAACTGGCCGCCTCGGACGCCGCCCTGGTGGTGGTGCAGGACCCACGCCAGTCGCTGGCATATACCGCCGCGTTGTGGTTCGGGGCGCAGCCGCGCACCATGGTGGCGGTCACCGGCACCAACGGCAAGACCTCGATTTCGACCTTCGTGCGCCAGATCTGGACCGAGCTGGGCCACATGGCCGTCAATCTCGGCACCACAGGGGTCGAGGGCGCCTGGACCGCACCGCTGGCCCACACGACCCCCGAACCCATCACCCTGCATCGCTGTCTGGCCGAGGCTGCCGAGGCCGGCGTGACCCACGCCGCGATGGAGGCCTCGTCGCACGGCCTGGAACAGCGCCGGCTGGACGGCGTGCACCTGACGGCGGCGGGGTTTTCGAATTTCACCCAGGATCACCTGGACTATCACGCGACGTTCGAGGCGTATTTCGCCGCCAAGGCCGGCCTGTTCGACCGGGTTCTGCCGCAGGACGGAACGGCCGTGATCAACATGGATGATCCGAAAGGGGCCGCGATCCGTGACATTGCGCAGGCGCGCGGTCAGACAGTTTTGACCGTAGGCAGTGGGGATGTCGATCTTTGCCTGTTGAACCAAAGGTTTGACGCTACCGGGCAGGATCTGCGCTTTGCCTGGCGCGGCAAGACCTTCCAGACCCGGCTGAACCTGATCGGCGGGTTCCAGGCCGAAAACGTTCTGCTGGCCTGCGGGCTGGTCATTGCCAGCGGAGACGAGCCCGACCATGTCTTTGACACCCTGCCGCATCTGACCACGGTGCGGGGGCGGATGCAGTTGGCGGCAACCCGCAGCAACGGGGCGGCTGTATTCGTCGACTACGCGCACACGCCCGACGCCGTGGCCACCGCGTTGCAGGCGCTGCGTCCGCATGTGATGGGCCGGTTGATCGCCATCGTCGGCGCAGGCGGCGACCGCGACGCGACCAAGCGCCCGCTGATGGGGCGGGCCGCGGCCGAGAACGCCGATATCGTCTTTGTCACCGACGACAACCCGCGCTCGGAAGACCCCGCCGCCATCCGCGCTGCGGTGATGGCCGGGGCCCCCGACGCGACCGAGATTGCCGATCGGGCCGAGGCCATCCTGCGCGGCATCGATGCATTGCAGCCGGGCGATGCGCTGCTGATCGCGGGCAAGGGGCACGAGACCGGGCAGATCGTGGGTGACCAGGTTCTGCCCTTCGATGATGTGGAACAGGCCAGCATCGCCGTGGCCGCACTGGACGGGAGGGTCGCATGACGCTCTGGACCGCATCCGAGGCCGCCGCCGCGACGGGCGGACGGGCCACGACCGACTGGCAGGCGGGCGGTGTGTCGATCGACACGCGCACGCTGCAACCGGGCGACCTGTTCGTGGCGTTGAAGGCGGCGCGCGACGGGCATGATTTCGTGGCGCAGGCGCTGGAAAAAGGGGCTGCCGCCGCGCTGGTGTCGCGCGTGCCCGACGGTGTGGCCGCAGATGCGCCATTGTTGATCGTCGATGACGTGCAGACCGCGCTAGAGGCGTTGGGCCGCGCCGCCCGTGACCGGTGCAAGGCCCGCGTGGTTGGGGTGACGGGCAGTGTCGGTAAGACCTCGACCAAGGAGATGCTGGCGACCATCCTGTCGGATCAGGGCCGCACCCATGCCAGCGTTGCCAGCTACAACAACCATTGGGGCGTGCCGCTGACTCTGGCCCGGATGCCGCGCAACACCGAATATGCGGTGATCGAGATCGGCATGAACCACCCCGGCGAAATTGCGCCCCTGGCGCGGCAGGCCCGCCCGCATGTGGCGCTGGTCACCACCGTCGCCGCGGTTCACTTGGAGGCGTTCGAGTCGGTTGCTGGCATTGCTCACGAAAAGGCCGCTATCTTCGAAGGGTTGGAGGCCGGCGGCACCGCCATCGTGAACGCCGACCTGGATCATACCGACATCTTGCGCACATGCGCCGCCCGGCACGGCGCGGTGATCGTGGATTTCGGCCGCACCGCATCGGATTATCGGCTGACCGGCGTGACCCAGTCGCCCACGGACATTCACGTGACCGCCGAGGCCATGGGCCAGGCTATTTCCTTCGATGTGCAATCTGCGGGGACGCATTTTGCCATGAACGGCCTGGGCGCGCTTGCCGCTTGTGTCGCGCTGGGCATCGATCTGGACGCGGCCATCTCCGGCCTGGCCAAATGGGCGCCGGTCACGGGGCGGGGCGTGCGCGAGATTCTGACACTGCCGGATGGCGGGCAGATCGAACTGCTGGATGACAGCTACAACGCCAATCCGACCTCGATGGCGGCGGCGCTGGATGTGTTGGCGGCGGCGCAGGGCGCACGGCGCATCGCCTTTTTGGGCGACATGAAGGAGTTGGGGCCGCAAGAGCATGCCATGCACGCGTGCTTGGCCGATGCGCCGGCCATGGCACGGATCGACAAGGTGCATTGCATCGGCCCGTTGATGCGGGCGCTGCACGAGGCCCTGCCCGAGGACAAGCGTGGCCTGTGGTTCGAAACCAGCACCGAAATGGCCCGGCATCTGCCGGGGCTGGTGCAGGCGGGCGATGCGGTTCTGGCAAAGGGTTCGCTGAGCATGGCGCTGGCACGGATTGTTGACGGATTGCGGAAATTGGGGCAAGTGGGCGCGCTTGATGCATGACCACCCATGACCGCCATGTAAGAAAGGCTTTTGGATGCTCTATTGGTTGACCGCCCTGTCGGACGGAGGGGATTTTTTCAACCTCTTCCGCTACATCACGTTCCGCGCAGGCGGCGCCTTTCTGACGGCTCTGATCTTTGGCTTCCTGTTCGGCAAGCCGTTGATCAACGTGCTGCGCCGGAAACAAGGCAAGGGTCAGCCGATTCGGGATGACGGCCCCGAGGGGCACTTTACCAAGGCCGGCACGCCCACGATGGGCGGGCTGCTGATTGTCGGTGCTCTGGTGACCTCCACGCTGATTTGGGCTCGGTGGGACAACCCCTATGTCTGGATGGTTCTTTTCGTCACGCTGGCCTATGCGGCCATCGGATTCGCGGACGACTATGCCAAGGTGTCGAAGCAGAATACCAAGGGCGTTTCAGGAAAAATGCGTCTGGCTTTGGGCATCATCATCGCCGCGCTGGCCGCGCTGTGGGCGACGCTGCACCATCCGGAAATGCTGCAGAACCAGCTGGCCGTGCCGATCTTCAAGGACACGCTGATCAATTTGGGGATCTTCTACATTCCGTTCTCGATCGTGGTGATCGTGGGGGCGGCGAATGCCGTCAACCTGACCGACGGACTGGACGGGCTGGCCATCATGCCCGCGATGATCGCGGCCTCGACCTTGGGCGTGATAGCCTATGCGGTGGGTCGCGTCGACTTTACCGAATATCTGGACGTGCACTATGTGCCCGGCACGGGTGAGATCCTGATCTTCACTGCCGCGCTGTTTGGAGGCGGTCTTGGGTTCCTGTGGTACAACGCGCCGCCCGCCGCGGTGTTCATGGGCGATACTGGATCATTGGCGCTGGGCGGCGCGCTGGGTGCGATCGCGGTGGCGACCAAGCACGAGCTGGTGCTGGCGATCGTCGGCGGCCTGTTCGTGGTCGAGGCGCTGAGCGTGATCATCCAGGTGCTGTATTTCAAACGCACCGGGCGGCGGGTCTTCCTGATGGCCCCGATCCATCACCACTATGAGAAAAAAGGCTGGGCCGAGCCGACCATCGTGATCCGGTTCTGGATCATCTCGTTGATCCTGGCGATGATTGGTCTGGCCACGCTGAAGGTCCGGTAGGGCTCCCGCCGGGCGCGGTGGGCCGGCGGCCCGCATGTACCCGTTGGGCCCGGCTCGCGCCAAAGGCGCGAGCCTGACGCCGCCCTTGCCAAGGGTCAATTCTTCGGTACAGGGTGGCGGCGCATTGGCAGATGGAAGAAGGTGCGCGGCATGATCCCGGTCAAAGGGTTTTCAGGACATAAGGTTGCGGTTCTGGGGCTGGGTCGGTCGGGCCTGGCCACGGCGCGCGCATTGCGGGCCGGTAGGGCCGAGCCGGTCTGCTGGGATGACAACCCTGCCGCGCGCGAAAAGGCCGAGGCCGAGGGCTTCGTGTGTCAGGACCTGAGACGGCAGGGCGCCTTTGACGCGATCGCCACGTTGATCGTATCGCCCGGCATTCCCCATCTTTATCCCGAACCCAACCCGGTTGTTGCCGCCGCGTTGCAGGCCGGGGTCCCGGTCGACAACGACATCGGTCTGTTCTTCCGCTCGTTGGGTGGTGCCGAATGGGACAAGTTTGACGTGCCGCCGCGCGTGGTCGCCGTCACCGGTTCGAACGGGAAATCGACCACGGCGGCGTTGATCCACCACATCCTGACCCAGTCGGGGCGCGAGGCGCAGCTGGCGGGCAATATCGGGCGCGGCGTGCTGGATATCGACCCCGGCGGTGATGGATCGGTGGTGGTGCTGGAGCTTTCCAGCTATCAGACCGAGCTGGCGCGTGCGCTGACGCCCGACGTGGCGGTGTTCACCAATCTCTCGCCCGACCATCTGGACCGGCACGGGGGCATGGGCGGCTATTTCGCCGCCAAGCGCCGCCTGTTCTCAGAAGGTGGCCCAGACCGTGCCGTGATCGGCGTGGACGAGATCGAAGGCGCGTTTCTGGCCGGTCAACTGGCCGAAGGGCCGGGCGACGACCGGGTGATCCGAGTCTCGGTGGCGCGCAAATTGGCCGGGCCCGGCTGGCAGGTCTTTGCCCGCAAGGGGTTCCTGTCGGAATACCGCAAGGGGCGGCAGGCCGCTTCGATCGACCTGCGCGGCATCAAGGGCCTGCCCGGAACCCACAACCACCAGAACGCGTGTTCGGCCTATGCCGCCTGCCGCGCGTTGGGGCTGGCGCCCAAGATGATCGAGGACGCGCTGCACAGCTATCCGGGTCTGCCGCACCGCAGCCAGATCATCGCCGAGGCAAACGGCGTGACCTTCGTGAATGACTCCAAGGCCACCAATGTCGACAGCGCGGTCAAGGCGCTGGGCGCGTTCAAGAAGATCCGCTGGATCTGCGGCGGGCTCGAGAAAGAGGGCGGTATCGCCGCGCTGAACGACGCGACCGAAGAGGTTCTGTGCGCCTATGTGATCGGGCGCGAGGCGGCCGCGTTCGCCATGCAATTGTCGGTCGAAACCCGCGTCTGCACCACCATGGCCGCGGCGGTTGAGCAGGCCATGCAGGACGCTGCACCGGGTGAAACCATACTGCTGGCCCCAGCAGCGGCCAGTTTCGACCAGTATGACAATTTCGAACAGCGCGGCGACGACTTTGTGGCACAGGTGAAGCGGCGGTTGTGATCCCGGCGTTTGCAATGAACCGCCGATTGCGCCAAGGTGAACCGCCATCGGCTTGACGCGCCTGAAGTTTCCGGATTTGCGTCAGGCGAAACAGACACGAGGTCACAATGATGCTGAACCGCAAGCTTTCCCTGATCCTGCCCGCGCTTCTGGCTGTGGCGGCCTGCGCTGATGTCGGCGCGAACTATCAGCCTATCGTCGATGGCCCGGTCAGCCCCAACTACAATGCCGACCTGGCCCAGTGTCAGGCCCTTGCGCGCCAGCAGGGCACCGTCGATGCCAATACCGCGCGCAGTGCCGCCATCGGTGCGGCCGGGGTGGCCGGCACCAAGGCCATCATCGACGACAGCGCCAGCGATCTGGGCCGCGCGGCCGTGGCCGGCGCATTGGTGGGCGCGGGCGCCAGTGCCATCTCGAACACGCAGAAGCAGGAAGTCATCGTGCGCAACTGCATGCGCGGGCGCGGCTACAACGTCGTAGGCTGAACGCGACCGGCGATTGCTTTTCCGGCGGCGTGGCCCGAGGACCACGCCCACTGGAAATTGTATCCGCCCAGCCATCCGGTGACATCCACCGCTTCACCAATCGCAAAGAGGCCGGGGACATCCCTGGCCTCCATCGTTTTGGAGGACAGGCCGTCCGTGTCGATGCCGCCCAAGGTGACCTCGGCGGTGCGGTACCCCTCGGTGCCTGCGGGGGTCAGCACCCAGTTGGACAGCGCATCGGTCAGCGCCTGCAGCGCCGCATCCGATTGATCGGCCAGGTTGCCGTGCATCGGGATCCGGGCGCTCAGATACTCGACCAGGCGGGTGGGCAGGTGGCGCGCGAGTTCCGTGGTCAGGGCCTTGCGGCCGGCGCTTTGCCGCCGTTCGCGCAGCAGGTCGAACAGGGGCAGGTCGGGGATCAGGTTGACCCGGATCGCCTCGCCCTCGCGCCAGTATGAGGACAGTTGCAGAACCGCCGGCCCGCTCAGGCCGCGATGGGTGAACAGCAGCGCCTCGTCGAAACTTGCGCGCGCATTCGACAGTCGCGCGGGGACGGACACACCGGACAGGTCCTTGAACCGCCCATCCGGGAAGGTGAAGGGCACCAGGGCCGCGCGGGTTTCAGTCACGCGCAGGCCGAACTGCGCGGCGATGTCATAGGCCAGCCCGGTTGCGCCCATTTTGGGGATGGATTTGCCGCCGGTGGCCAGCACCAGGTTGGCGCAGCTCAGGTCATGCCGAGCGCCCTCGCGCTCGACCGACAGGGAAAACCCGGTTTCGGTCTTGCGCAGATCGCGCAGCGACGTGTGCAACCACAGCTCGGCGCCTGCGCGGTCTATCTCGGCCAGCAGCATGGCGATGATCTGCTTCGATGAACCGTCGCAGAACAGCTGCCCCAGCGTCTTTTCGTGCCAGGCGATGCCGTGACGACCCACAAGGTCGATGAAATCCCATTGCGTGTATCGCGCCAGCGCCGACTTGCAGAAATGCGGGTTCTGCGACAGAAAGTTCTGTGGTCCGGCATGGAGGTTGGTGAAGTTGCACCGCCCCCCGCCCGAGATGCGGATCTTTTCCCCCGGCGCCTTCGCGTGATCGATCACCAGCACACGCCCGCCGCAATGGGCGGCGCACATCATGCCGGCGGCTCCGGCGCCCAGTATGATCGTGTCAAATCGCATGCCCCGCCCTTGGCGCGGATTGACGCCAATGACAAGAGGAAGAGGCTGGCCTGAGGGGTGTTTTCCCTGTAGACTCTCAAACAGATCCCGAAAACGGGACGGTAACGAGGCAGAGAGTGGCGGTATCTCATGACTGAGATGGTGTATGGCGCGGTCCAGGACCAGCGCGGTGAACCGATCCTTCCGAAATGGTGGCGGACGATTGACCGCTGGACGATGTCCTGCGTGCTGATCCTGTTTGCGATCGGGCTTCTGCTGGGGCTGGCCTCGTCGCCGCCGCTGGCGCAGCGCAACGGGTTCGATCCGTTCCACTATGTCGAGCGGCAGGCGCTGTTCGGATCGCTGGCGCTGACAGCGATGCTGCTGACCTCGATGATGTCGCCCACGCTGGTGCGGCGGCTGGCGGTTCTGGGCTTTCTGGCGGCCTTCGTGGCGCTGGCCTTCCTGCCGATCTTCGGGACCGATTTCGGCAAGGGGGCGGTGCGCTGGTATTCGCTGGGCTTCGCCTCGGTCCAGCCGTCCGAATTTCTGAAGCCCGGCTTCATCGTCGCCGCCGCTTGGCTGCTGGCGGCGGCGCAAGAGATCAACGGCCCGCCGGGGCGTCTGTGGTCCTTCGCGCTGTGCCTGTCGATCGTTGGCATGCTGGTGATGCAGCCCGATTTCGGTCAGGCTTGCCTGATCCTGTTCGGCTGGGGCGTGATGTATTTCGTGGCCGGCGCACCGATGCTGCTGTTGCTCAGCATGGCGGGGGCGGTTGTTCTTGGGGGAATGGTGGCCTATTCCAACTCGGACCATTTCGCCCGGCGCATCGACGGGTTTTTGAATCAGGAGGTCGATCCGACCACCCAGTTGGGCTATGCCACCAACGCCATTCGCGAGGGCGGCCTGTTCGGCGTGGGCGTCGGAGAGGGGCAGGTGAAATGGTCGCTGCCCGATGCGCATACCGATTTCATCATCGCCGTCGCGGCCGAGGAATACGGCCTGATCCTGGTGCTGATCATCATCGCGCTTTATGCGCTGATCGTCGTGCGCTCGCTGCTGCGGCTGATGCGCGAACGTGACATGTTCATCCGTCTGGCGGGCACCGGTCTGGCCTGCATGTTCGGCGTGCAGGCGATGATCAACATGGGCGTCGCCGTGCGCCTGCTGCCGGCCAAGGGCATGACGCTGCCCTTCGTCAGCTACGGCGGCTCGTCACTGATCGCGGGCGGCATCGCCGTGGGCATGCTGCTGGCCTTCACCCGAACCCGCCCGCAGGGCGAGCTGGGCGACATTCTTCGCGGACGAGGCTGATGACGAACCCCTATTTGCTGATCGCGGCTGGCGGAACCGGGGGCCACATGTTCCCCGCTCAGGCGCTGGCCGAGGCGATGCTGAAAAAGGGCTGGCGCGTGCGCCTGTCCACCGACGCGCGCGGCGCGCGCTATACAGGCGGTTTTCCGCATTCCACCGAGATCGTCGAGGTCTCCTCGGCCACATTCGCGCGCGGCGGGCTGACGGCCAAGGCGCTGGCCGGTCCGCGGATCGCGGCCGGAGTTGTGGGGATGACGGCCCAGTTTCTGCGCGACAGGCCGGACGTGGTGGTGGGGTTCGGCGGTTATCCTTCGATCCCGGCGCTGAGCGCGGCGGTGATGCTGCGTCTGCCCCGCATGATCCACGAACAAAACGGCGTTCTGGGGCGCGTGAACCAGCTGTTCGCCACCCGTGTGGCGCATGTGGCCTGCGGCGTCTGGCCCACCGACCTGCCCGAGGGCGCCCACGGCATCCACACCGGCAACCCGGTGCGTGCCGCGGTACTGGAACGCGCCGCCGCGCCCTATATTCCGCCCGGAGACTATCCGATGTCGGTGCTGGTGATGGGCGGCAGCCAGGGCGCCCGCATCCTCAGCGACGTGGTGCCCGGCGCCATCGCTGCACTGCCCGAGAACCTGCGCCAGTACATCCGTGTCTCGCACCAGGCGCGCGAGGAGGACGCCGAGCGGGTCACCGCCTTCTACGCCGAGCACGGGATTCTGGCCGAGGTCCAGCCGTTTTTCCACGATGTCCCCCGCCGCATGTCCGAGGCGCAACTGGTGATCAGCCGCTCGGGCGCGTCCAGCGTGGCTGACATCTCGGTGATCGGGCGGCCCTCGATCCTGATCCCCTTCGCCGCCGCAGCGGGCGACCACCAGACCGCCAATGCGCGCGGGCTGGTGCAGGCGGGCGCGGCGATCATGATCCCCGAAAAGGCTCTTGACGTTCCCGCCCTGACCGAGCAAATCGCACTGGTTCTGACCAACCCCGAAGCCGCACAGAAAATGGCCCATGCCGCCCTGACGGTCGGGGCGCCCGACGCGACCGAGCGTCTGGTGGCCCTTGTCGAACAGCTGGCGCAGAAGGAGACCCCATGAATCCAGCAACCAAACTGCCGCAGGATGTCGGACCGATCCATTTCGTGGGCATCGGCGGCATCGGGATGTCGGGCATCGCCGAGGTGCTGCTGAACCTTGGGTACCAGGTGCAGGGATCCGATCTGAAAGCCTCGAAGATCACCGACCGTCTGGCGTCGCTGGGAGCCGAGATTTTCGTGGGTCAGCGGGCTGAAAACCTCGACAATGCGGCCGTCGTGGTCGTTTCGACCGCGATCAAGCCGGGCAACCCGGAACTGGACGGCGCGCGTGCGCTGGGCCTGCCGGTGGTGCGCCGTGCCGACATGCTGGCCGAGCTGATGCGACTGAAATCCAATATCGCCATCGCCGGTACCCACGGCAAGACCACCACCACCACGATGATGGCCGAGTTGATGGTGGCGGGCGATTTCGACCCGACCGTCATCAACGGCGGCGTGATCCATGCCTACGGCTCGAACGCGCGGATGGGGCAGGGCGAATGGATGGTGGTCGAGGCCGACGAGTCCGACGGCTCGTTCAACCGGCTGCCGGCGACCATTGCCATCGTCACCAATATCGACCCCGAGCACATGGAGCATTGGGGTGATTTCGACCGGCTGCGCGCGGGCTTTCATGATTTCGTCTCGAACATCCCGTTCTACGGTCTGGCGGTGTGCTGCACCGACCATGCCGAGGTTCAAGCGCTGGTGGGCCGCATCACCGATCGCCGCGTGCGCACCTATGGGTTCAACGCTCAGGCCGACGTGCGTGCAGTCAACCTGACCTACAAGGGCGGCATCGCGCATTTCGACATCCACCTGCAATACGAGGATACCGTGATAGAGGGTTGCACCCTCCCGATGCCGGGCGATCACAACGTCTCGAACGCGCTGTCGGCCGTGGCCGTGGCACGTCATCTGGGCATGAAAACCGCTGAAATCCGCGACGCGCTGGCCAATTTCGGCGGCGTCAACCGCCGCTTTACCAAGGTGGGAGAGGTGAATGGCGTCACCATCATCGACGACTACGGCCACCACCCGGTGGAAATCGCGGCGGTGCTCAAGGCCGCGCGTCAGGCGACCGAAGGCCGCGTGATCGCCGTGCACCAGCCGCACCGCTATTCGCGCCTGTCCAACCTGTTCGACGATTTCTGCGCCTGTTTCAACGACGCCGATGTCGTGGCCATTGCCGAGGTGTTCTCCGCCGGAGAGGACCCGATCGAAGGCGCCAACCGCGATGATCTGGTGCAGGGCCTGATCCGCCACGGCCACCGCCACGCGCGGGCGCTGCTGGACGAAGGTGACCTGGAGCGTCTGGTCCGCGAACAGGCCCGGCCCGGCGACATGGTCGTCTGCCTGGGTGCCGGAACCATCAGTGCCTGGGCCAACGCGCTGCCGGACCGGTTGAAGGTCAAACAAGCCGTTTGACGTTCGCGGGCATTTGGGTGCACAACTTGCGGATGTGTCGCTGCCCTTGCATGTGACTCATTTGCGGAGAGAACCATGGAGTATTCCGTCATCTTTGCCGCCCTTTGGGTTATCTGCGCCACTGTGGTGGCACTGCTGCCGATGCGCCTGCAATTTCCGCCGGGCATCGTGCTGCTGATCTGCGCGCCGGTTCTGATCGCCTGGCTGGGCGTGGCGCATGGCTGGCTGATCGGAGTGCTGGCTTTTGCCGGGTTCGTATCGATGTTCCGCAACCCCATCCGGTACTACTGGCGCAAATGGTCCGGCCGCGAGGTGGGACAATGAGCTGGTCGCTTGCGCTTGCCGCCCTGTGGGGCATCGCCGCCAACGTGCTGGCCATGATCCCCAGCAAGGACAACCACTGGACCCGCGCCTATGCGCTGATCGCCGTGGGTATTCCGATCCTGGGCTATGTCACCTATGAAAACGGCCCGTGGGTCGGCCTGTTCGTACTGGCCGCCGGCATGTCGGTGCTGCGCTGGCCGGTGATCTATCTGACCCGTTGGACAAAGGCGAAAATGCAAGGCATGAAGGCGGCGGACAAATAACCCGACACCCTTCGGAGGCCAACGATGACGGACATCGCCACATTTGCTTACCTGCCGCTCGCGGCGCTTGTGCTCGGGACGCTGGCCGGATTTGTCGCCGCGCGATGGCTTGGCCTGCGCGCGCTGTTGTGGCTGATTGGTTTGACTTCGCTTGTTGCGCTTGTCCTGATCGCGATGTTGGCAGGCGTCGGCACGGGCGAGGAGGAGCAGGCCTTTGGCCCCTTCGTCTGGTTGACCGGAGGTGTTCTGCCGATTCTGTTCGCTGAAATCATGGGCGGAGTCGTCGGGCGCAGCCTGACGGTGCGTTCCGGGCAATGACCACGATCCCAACGCCTCGTGGCCGTCTGACTGCGGCCCGTGCTCTGAACGACCTCACTTGGCTGCGCGTCGGCGGCCCGGCTGATTATCTGTTTCAGCCGGCTGACCTTGAGGATTTGCAGGCTTTCCTGCGCGACCTTCCGGCCGAAATGCCGGTGTTCCCGATGGGCGTCGGCTCGAACCTGATCGTGCGCGATGGGGGGCTGCGGGCCGTGGTGATCCGGCTAGGGCGCGGCTTCAACGGCATATCGGTCGAGGGCACCACCGTCACCGCAGGGGCAGCCGCGCTGGATGCGCATGTAGCGCGCAAGGCGGCGGATGCGGGGGTGGACCTGACCTTTCTGCGCACCATCCCCGGTTCCATCGGTGGGGCCGTGCGGATGAACGCCGGGTGCTATGGCAGCTACACGGCGGATGTTCTGAAATCGGCTACCATCGTCACCCGGCAGGGCGAGGTGGTCGAACTGACACCCGCCGAGCTGAACTTCCGCTATCGTCAGTCCGACCTGCCCGAGGGTGCGGTGCTGGTGTCGGCCACGTTCCAGGGCCCGGCGGGTGACCCGGCCGACCTGCATGCCCGGATGGAGGCGCAGCTGAAAAAGCGCGACGAGACCCAGCCCACCAAGGACCGCAGCGCCGGGTCGACCTTTCGCAATCCGGCCGGGTTTTCCTCGACCGGGCGGGCCGATGATGTGCACGACCTGAAGGCCTGGAAGGTGATCGACGACGCCGGAATGCGCGGCGCCCGGCGCGGGGGCGCACAGATGAGCCCCAAGCACTCGAATTTCCTGATCAACACCGGAAACGCCACCGCCGCCGACCTCGAAGGGCTGGGCGAAGAGGTGCGAAAAAAGGTTTACGAAACAAGCGGGATCACGCTAGAGTGGGAAATCATGCGGGTCGGTGATCCGCTGACAGATTAAAGCCCCGACCGTCAGACCAAAACAGGCAAAATCAGGCGACGGATCAAAGGCATAACGAAATACGGACCACCAGATAAGGTCCGGGGACATTGAGGCGCACGAACGTGGGTAGGTCGAGCAGGACAAACCCCAAAGTGGCGGTATTGATGGGTGGCCCCTCGGCGGAGCGCGAGGTGTCTCTCAGCAGCGGGCGCGAATGCGCAGCCGCCCTTGTGGGAGAAGGGATCGAGGTCGTCGAGCTGGACGCCGGTCCCGACCTTTGTGCGCGTTTGCAGGACATCAAGCCCGACGTGGTATTCAACGCCCTGCATGGCCGCTGGGGCGAGGACGGTTGCGTGCAGGGTCTGCTGGAGTGGCTGCGGATGCCCTACACGCATTCCGGCGTGTTGGCCTCGGCGCTGGCCATGGACAAGCAACGCAGCAAAGAGGTTTTCCGCGCGGCCGGCCTGCCGGTGGCCGACAGCGTGATCGTTCCGAAATCGGACGTGATGGCGGGGCACGTCATGCCCGCGCCATATGTGGTCAAGCCCAACAACGAAGGATCGAGCGTCGGGATCTATCTGGTGTTCGAAGGGTCGAATGGCCCGCCGCAGCTGTCGGATGACATGCCCGAGCAGGTCATGGTCGAGCAATACGTGGCCGGGCGCGAGCTGACGGTGACCGTGATGGGCGACCGCGCTTTGACCGTGACCGAGATCCTGACCGACGGCTGGTATGACTATGACGCCAAATACAAGCCCGGCGGATCGCACCACGTGCTGCCCGCCGACATCCCGCCGCGGATCTTCGATCTGTGCATGGATTATGCCCTGCGCGCCCACCAGGTTTTGGGCTGCCGGGGCGTCAGCCGCACCGACTACCGCTGGGACGAGACCCGGGGCGAAGAGGGCCTGTTTCTACTGGAGACCAACACCCAGCCGGGTATGACCCCCACCTCGCTGGTGCCTGAACAAGCCGCGCATCTTGGCATGACCTTCGGTCAGCTCTGCGCCTGGATGGTCGAGGACGCCTCATGCGATCGTTGACCGCCAGTCGTGCGCCGGATGTGTATCGGGCCAAACCGCTTGCGGGGCCGGATGCCGCGTTTCAGGCTGGCGGCAATACCAAGGCCGACCCCAAGCTGCGCCTGCGCGGCGGTCGCCTGTTCCGCCGTCGCGCCGGGCGCGCCGATCCCGCCCCTTCGCGCCTCAGCTACCGCCTGCAGCGCTGGATGCTGACCCCCGGTATCCGGCGCGGCCTCAAGATCGGCCTGCCGCTGGCTGCGCTGGCCACCGCCATCGGGCTGTTCTTTGCCGACGAAACTCGGCGCGACGCGCTGGCTGCGCAAGTTGATGGTGCGATCACAGCTTTCCAGGAACGCCCCGAATTCATGGTCAAGCTGATGGCGATCGACGGGGCCGGGACCGACCTGTCCGATGACATCCGCGAGGTGGTGCCGCTCGATTTCCCGATCAGCTCGTGGGATCTGGATGTCGAGCAGATCCGAGACACGATCACCGGGCTGGACCCGGTGAAATCGGCCAGCGTGCGGATCCGGCCGGGCGGTATCCTGCAGGTGGACGTGGTCGAGCGTCAGCCGGTGGTCGTCTGGCGCACGCGCGAAGGCCTCGACCTGCTGGACGAAACCGGTGCGCATGTGGCGTCGATCGCCCGACGGACGGAGCGGCCCGATCTGCCGCTGATCGCGGGAGCGGGCGCCGACGAGCATGTGGCCGAGGCGCTGGAGCTGCTGCGCACCGCGCGCAGCCTGGAGGACCGTGTGCGCGGCCTGCTGCGGGTGGGCGAGCGGCGCTGGGATCTGGTGCTGGACCGCAACCAGCGCATCATGCTGCCGACCGAACGCCCGGTGCGTGCGCTGGAGCGGGTTCTGGCAGTGAACGAGGTTCAGGATCTTCTGGAGCGGGACGTGGCCGTGGTCGACATGCGGCTGGGGTCGCGCCCGACGATCCGAATGACCGAAGCCGCCAGCGCAGACTGGTGGAATACAAAAGTGACAACGGGTAACGGGCAGTGAATACGATGATGACCGATCTTTATCAGTCTCAGCGCGCGATGCGCCAGATGCGCCAGCAGGCCATGCAGCGGGGGGTGGTCGCGATCCTTGATGTGGGGACATCCAAGATCGCCTGTCTGGTGCTGCGGTTCGACGGAACCGGTCGGCTGAGCGAGGACAATTCGATCGGCTCGCTGGCCGGGCAGACCGGGTTTCGGGTCATCGGCGCGGCGACCACCCGGTCGCGTGGGGTGCGGTTCGGCGAGATCACGGCCATGCAGGAAACCGAACGCGCCATCCGCACCGCGCTGCAGGCGGCGCAGAAGATGGCCGACATCCGGGTCGATCACGTGATCGCCTGTTTCTCGGGGGCCAACCCGCGCTCGTACGGACTGGACGCGCAGGTGGACCTGGACGGGCAAGAGGTGACCGAGGCCGAGATCGGCCGCGTTCTGAACGCTTGCGACGTGCCGGATTACGGAGCAGGGCGCGAGGTGCTGCACGCCCAGCCGGTAAATTTCGCGCTCGACAACCGGTCGGGCCTGATCGACCCGCGCGGGCAGATGGGGCAGACGCTGGCCGTGGACATGCACATGCTGACGGTCGATGCGGTCGCCATTCAGAACCTGGTGCGCTGCGTCAAGCGGTGCGATCTGGAGTTGGCGGGCATTGCCAACTCGGCCTACGTGTCGGGCATCTCGGCGCTGGTCGAGGACGAACAGGAACTGGGCGCTGCCTGCATCGACATGGGCGGTGGATCGACCGGCGTGTCGATCTTCATCAAAAAGCACATGATCTATGCCGACAGCGTACGCATGGGCGGCGATCACGTCACCAGCGACATTTCGATGGGGCTGGGGATCTCGACCACCATCGCCGAACGGATCAAGACCTTCAACGGAGGCGTTAACGCCACCGGCGCCGATGACCGCGACATGATCGACATCGGAGGAGAGACCGGCGATTGGGAGCACGACCGCCGCACCGTCAGCCGGGCCGAGTTGATCGGCATCATGCGCCCTCGCGTCGAAGAGATCCTGGAAGAGGTCCGCCTGCGGCTGGACGCGGCCGGGTTCGACCACATGCCCAGCCAGCAGATCGTGCTGACCGGAGGGGGCAGCCAGATCCCCGGTCTGGACGGTCTGGCCAGCCGCATCCTGGGCCAGCGGGTCCGCCTGGGGCGGCCGCTGCGGGTGCATGGCCTGCCGCAATCGGCGACGGGTCCCGGCTTTTCTTCGGCGGTCGGGTTGGCGCTGTTTGCCGCGCATCCGCAGGACGAATGGTGGGATTTCGAAACCCCTGTCGATACCTCGGCGGTGCGCCCGTTCCGCCGCGCCGTGCGCTGGTTCCGTGAAAACTGGTAGGCGCCTGTTTCGGGCCGTGGCGCTGGCCGCGGCCCTGATGCCCTGCGCGGTCCCGGCCCAGACCCGCATCACCCCGGATGACTTTCTGGACGCGGTCGTGGGCAAGACCGTCACCTTCCACGAACTGACCAGCGGAGCGTAGGTGGGCACCGAACAGTTCGTCAGTCGAACGCTCTCGGTGTGGCGGCGCGCGGGTGAAGGCTGTGTCTACGGCCGCATCACCACGCCCGACGGCCAGCTGTGTTTCCTCTATGACAACGAGCCCGGACCTGTCTGTTGGTGGCCGTTCATCCACCAAGGGCGCCTGCTGGTACGGATCGCACGGCTGGGCGACGGCGAAATCCAGCAGGTCGGAGCCATGTCAGACGAAGGGCTGGGCTGTCCTTCGGTCCCGATCAGCTGAAAAATCCGGTTGCGGCGCAGAGGTTTATGCCGCAAGATATCCCCAACGCCCGTCAGAGGCCGACCGGCAGGACCCGAGCAGTCAGCCGTCGTGAACAAGTTCCAGAATTACCGCCCGCCTGAATGGGTTGGGTTGAATACGTGTGTCTGGTAGCAGTGTCCTGTTCGACCGCTAGATGTTCTGGGTTCAGGCGAGATGACGCGGAAAATCGCCTTAATTCCTCCACATTTTGTGGATTCGCGCGATTTTTGGCGTGACGTTTGGGCTTTGGAAATGTAGAATCAAACGTGGATAGGCAAGAAAAACACCGCTTTGCGGGATCAGAATTACAGGCGGACAGAGCATGACATTGAATCTTTCGATGCCCGGGCACGACGAACTCAAGCCTCGGATCACGGTATTTGGCGTCGGCGGTGCCGGTGGCAACGCCGTCAACAACATGATTGAAAAACAACTGGACGGCGTTGATTTCGTGGTCGCGAACACCGACGCACAGGCGCTGCAGCAAAGCCGCTCGTCGGCGCGGGTGCAGCTGGGCATCAAGGTGACCGAAGGGCTGGGTGCAGGCGCCCGGGCATCGGTCGGTGCCGCCGCCGCCGAAGAGAGCATCGAGCAGATCGTCGATCACCTGGCCGGCGCGCATATGTGCTTCATCACCGCCGGCATGGGCGGGGGCACCGGCACCGGCGCCGCTCCGATCATCGCGCAGGCCGCGCGTGAACTGGGCGTACTGACCGTGGGCGTGGTGACCAAGCCGTTCCAGTTCGAAGGCGCCAAGCGCATGCGTCAGGCCGAGGACGGCGTCGAGGCGCTGCAGAAGGTCGTTGATACGCTGATCATCATCCCCAACCAAAACCTGTTCCGTCTGGCCAACGAAAAGACCACGTTCACCGAGGCCTTCTCGATGGCTGATGACGTGCTTTATCAGGGCGTCAAGGGCGTGACCGACCTGATGGTGCGTCCGGGCCTGATCAACCTAGACTTTGCCGACGTCCGCGCCGTGATGGACGAGATGGGCAAGGCCATGATGGGCACCGGCGAGGCCGAGGGCGAAGATCGCGCCATCCAGGCCGCCGAAAAGGCCATCGCCAACCCGCTGCTGGACGAAATCAGCCTCAAGGGCGCCAAGGGTGTCCTGATCAACATCACCGGCAGCCACGATCTGACCCTGTTCGAACTGGACGAGGCCGCCAACCGCATCCGCGAGGAAGTGGACCCCGAGGCCAACATCATCGTCGGCTCCACTCTGGACCCCGAGATGGAAGGCAAGATGCGCGTCTCGGTCGTGGCAACCGGGATCGACGCCAGCGACAGCGCCGCCGAAGCCCCGGCGCCGCGCCGGTCGATGGCAGCGCCGCTGAGCCGCGCCACCTCGGCCGAGCAGGAAGCCCCTGAAGTCGAGACCCAGCCGCGTCCGGCCGAAGTTGCCGAGGCGGCCGAGAACATCGCGCCGAGCCTGTTCGAGTCGATCGAGGATGTCGAGCTCAAAGAGAGCTTCTACGACTCGGGTGCCGAAACCGCGTCGGATGACGATGACCTTCCGCCGCCGGCCTACCAGCCTCGCGCGGCCGAAGCCGGGCCGGCGCCCCAGCCGGTCGAACCCGCCGCCGATCCTGTGCATTCCCATGCGCCGGGCACCCCTTCGCCGCAGGCCATGCAGCGGTTGCAGGCCGCGGTTCAGAAAGTGCCGAACGAGTCGCAGCGCCTGAACGCGCAGCGTCCTCAGGCGCCGACGCAACCACCGCGCCCCGCGGCTGAGGAACGGCCGCGTTTCGGCTTCAACCGTCTGATCGACCGGATGACCGGACATGCGCCGGACACCCCCGCGCAGCCCGTGCGGCAGCAGCCCGAACTGCGCCAGACTGACGCTACGGCACCTGCGCCGGACGCGGCCGACCCGGATCAGGAGCGGATCGAGGTTCCGGCGTTCCTGCGGCGTCAGGCCAACTGATCGCGGTAACAAATTCTGAAAAAGGGTCGCCGGGTGGCGGCCCTTTATTTTTGTTTTTTAGATACTTACCTGCGGGTCGGCAGGCTTTTGCCGATCGTTCGCAAAACTGTTTCATTCGGTTACAAAGAGTGAGTTGAGCAGCGTTCGAGCCTTCCTTAACTGAGTGGCAACACGGCCGATCCAGGTCGGACACCGCTCACTGAGGTCCCATTTGCAACAGACGCTCAAATCTTCGGTCACGTTCAAAGGCGTGGGTTTGCACAGCGGCAAGCCTGCGACGATGGTTCTGAAGCCGGCTGCCGCCGGGCACGGTATCTGGTTCAAGCGGACCGACATCGAACTGGGCAATGCGATGATCCCGGCGATCTATGACGTGGTCGAGCGCACCCAGCTGTGCACGCGTCTGGTGAATGATGCGGGCGTCTCGGTGTCGACCGTCGAACATATCATGGCGGCCCTGGCCGGATGCGGAATCCACAATGCCTTGATCGAGATCGACGGCCCTGAGGTTCCGATCATGGATGGCTCGTCCATCGAATTCGTGCGCGGCATCATGTCCAAGGGTGTGCGCCGCCAGGCCAGCCCCGTTCTGGCCTACGAGGTGCTCAAACCGGTCGTCGCCGAGCGCGAAGGCGCGCGGGCGTCGATCCGCCCGGCGGACGGTTTGATCATCGAATTTCACATCGATTTCGAAGACGCGGCCATCGGACGGCAGACCAAGATTCTGGACATGCGCAACGGTGCCTTTGCCCGCGAATTGTCTGATTGTCGAACGTTCTGCCGTCGCTCGGATGTTGAGGCGATGCGCGAAAACGGTCTGGCACTGGGCGGCACGTTGGAGAACGCTGTCGTGGTGCAGGGCGACTCGGTTCTGACCCCGGGCGGCTTCCGCCGTGCGGACGAAGCCGTGCGCCACAAGATGCTGGATGCGCTGGGGGATCTGTATCTGGCCGGCGGCCCGATTTTCGGCCATTTCGTCGGCGAGAAATCCGGCCACGCGATGACCAACACGCTGCTGCGCAAACTGTTCGAAACGCCCGGTGCGGTGCGCCCGGTTCTGTGCACGCCGGAACAGGCATTGCAATTGCCGGGGCAGGGCCTGGCCTTGGCGGAAATCCCGCAGGTGGCCTGATCTGTCCCGTCTTGGCGACAATTCCGTCGCGGGTCGTTTAAGGCGTTTTGCACCGGAATTTTATATGCTAGACCAAAGCCCAATCCGGGGTTACCCAAAGAGACAAGACGACTAGGATGGGCGGTATGGTTGGCTTCAAGGCGGCAGTCAGGCTTGCGGGCGTGATTCTTCTGGCGGCTACTTTGACGGCATGCGGCAATGCGGGCGGCCTGTTCGGAAACAAGGGGGCCGATCGGTCCCAGAACCTCGAAGGCTATACCCCCGAACAGATTTTCACCCGTGGCGAATTCGAGCTGTCGCAGAACCGGCCGGATGACGCCGCCTGGTATTTCTCGGAGGTCGAGCGCCTGTACCCCTATTCCGAATGGGCAAAGCGGTCGCTGATCATGCAGGCCTTTGCGTTTCATTCGGACAAGAATTACGAGGAAAGCCGTGCCGCCGCGCAGCGGTATATCGATTTCTACCCCACCGACGAAGACGCGGCCTATGCGCAGTACCTTCTGGCGCTCAGCTATTATGACCAGATCGACGAGGTCGGCCGCGACCAGGGCCTGACCTTCCAGGCGCTGCAGGCGCTGCGCACGGTGATCGAGGTCTATCCCGACAGCGAATACGCCACCTCGGCCGTGTTGAAATTCGATCTGGCCTTCGACCATCTGGCGGGCAAGGAAATGGAGATCGGGCGCTATTATCTGCGTCAGGATCACTATACCGCCGCAATCAACCGCTTCCGTGTCGTGGTCGAGGATTTCCAGACCACAACCCACACTGCCGAAGCGCTGTACCGCCTGGTCGAAGCCTATCTGGCCCTGGGGCTGGTTGACGAGGCGCAGTCGGCTGGCGCGATCCTTGGCTACAACTACCAGTCGTCCGAATGGTATGATGCGGCTTACAAGCTGCTGACGTCGCGCGGGCTTGAACTCAAGAGCCGCGGCAACAACTGGCTCAGCCAGATCTACCGCCAGACGATCAAGGGCCAGTGGTTATAATCGCCATGGTCACAGGCTTGGGACGCTGACGACCCGATGCTGCGCGCCCTTGATATCCGCGACATGCTGATCATCGACCGGCTGGAACTGACCTTTCAGCCGGGCCTGAACGCGCTGACCGGCGAAACGGGCGCGGGCAAGTCGATCCTGCTCGACTCGCTGGGCTTCGTGCTGGGCTGGCGCGGACGGGCCGAACTGGTCCGGCAGGGGGCCGCGCAGGGCGAGGTCGTGGCCGAGTTCGAACTGCCCGAGGACCATCCCGCCCATGCGATCCTGGCCGAGGCCGGGTTGCCCGGCGGCTCGGAACTGATCCTGCGCCGCGTCAACACCGCCGAGGGGCGCAAGACCGCCTGGGTCAATGACCGCCGCTGCTCGGGCGAGGTGTTGCGCGCGCTGTCGGAAACCTTGATCGAGCTGCACGGCCAGCATGATGACCGGGGCCTGCTGAACCCGCGCGGCCATCGCGCCATGCTGGACGCCTATGCCGGGGCCGAGCCGCAACTGGCCACCGTGCGCGCTGCCTGGGCCGAGATGGCGCGCGCCCGCAAGGCCCTGGCCGAGACCGAGGCCGCCGTGGCCGCCGTGCGCAGCGAAGAGGAATTTCTGCGGCACTCCGTGGCCGAACTCGACAAGCTTGACCCGCAGCCGGGCGAGGATGCCGAGCTCGACGCCCGCCGCCGGATGATGCAGGGGGCCGAGCGCATCCGCGACGACGTGGCCCGCGCCTTTGCCCTGCTGGGCGGTGACGGGGCCGAAGGGGCGATGGCGGATGCCGTGCGCTGGCTGGAAGGCGTCGCCGACCGGGCGGATGGCCAACTGGACGAGCCGATCGCCGCCCTGGGGCGCGCCCTGATCGAGCTGGGCGAGGCGCAGGACGGCGTGACCGCCTGCCTCGAGGCGCTGGACTTCAACCCTGTCGAGTTGGAGCAGACCGAGGAACGTCTGTTCGCCATCCGCGCGGTGGCCCGCAAGCATGACGTGGCCCCCGATGATTTGAGCGGTTTCGCCGACACGCTGCGCGCCCGTCTGGGCCAGCTTGAGGCCGGAGACGCCGACCTGGCCGACCGCCGTGCTGCGGTGCAGGCCGCGCAGGCCGCCTATGACGCAGCCGCCGAGGCACTCAGCGCCCTGCGGCGCGAAGCTGCCGGCCGGCTGGACGCGGCGGTAATGGCCGAGCTTGCACCGCTCAAAATGGAGCGTGCGGTGTTCGAGACCCAGATCACGCCCGCCGACCCCGGACCCGATGGGCAGGACGCCGTGGCCTTTACCGTGGCCACCAACCCGGGCGCGCCGTCGGGACCGCTGAACAAGATCGCCTCGGGCGGGGAACTCAGCCGCTTTCTGCTGGCGCTCAAGGTGTGCCTGTCGGGCGATGACAGCACCCGGACCATGATCTTTGACGAAATCGACCGCGGGGTGGGCGGCGCCACGGCCGATGCCGTGGGCCGCAGGCTTGCGGCGCTGGCGCAGGCCGGGCAGGTGCTGGTGGTAACCCATTCGCCGCAGGTCGCGGCGCGCGCCGCGCATCACTGGCGGGTTCAGAAACACGTGACCGACGGGCAGACCCTGTCCACCGTTCTGCCGCTGTCCGAATCCGACCGGATCGACGAGATCGCCCGCATGGTTTCCGGCGACACCATTACCCCCGAGGCCCGCGCCGCCGCCCGCGCGCTGCTGCAGGCCTGATGCAAGCCTGCCGCAGGTTGCGACTTTTCTCTGCGCGATGCGTGCGTTACCAAGGGTCATCACCCAACCCCGCCGAGGGCCAATGACCCACTCCATCCGTTCCGTGTTGCAAACCCAGCTCCAGCAAGCCCTGGCCGCGCTCAAGGACGCCTGGCGGGTCATGCTCCGCCGCGGGCCAAGCCAGATTCAGTTCTGGTTCATCGCCTTGGCCATCGGCGTCGCGGCAGGGTTCATGGCGCTGGGGTTTCGCAAGGGCATCAACGCCTTGCAGGCCTATGTCTACCAGACTGACGATATTCTCCACCTGCACAGTTTTGCCGAGAATCTGCCGTGGGAGATGGTGCTGATCATCCCAATTATCGGCGGTCTGATCGTGGGGGTGATTTTGCACCTGTTCACCGATGACGGCCGTGTGCGCTCGGTTGCCGACGTGATCGAAGGCGCCGCCGTCAACGATGGTCGGGTCGAAACCAAGGCCGGCATCGCCTCGTTCCTGGCCTCTCTGATCACGCTCAGCACCGGCGGCTCGACCGGGCGGGAAGGGCCGGTGGTTCACATGGCCGGCGTGATCTCGACCTGGGTCAGCAACCGCATTCATGCCGACGGCATCACCGGGCGCGATCTGCTGGGTTGTGCCGTGGCCGCCGCCGTCTCGGCCAGTTTCAACGCCCCCATCGCCGGGGCGCTGTTCGCGCTCGAGGTGGTGTTGCGCCATTTCGCCGTGCATGCCTTTGCGCCGATCGTCATCGCCTCGGTGGCGGGCACGGTCATCAACCGGCTGGAATATGGAGACGTGACCGAATTCATTCTGGAAACGCCGGGATCGTTGCAATTCTACGTCGAACTTCCGGCCTTCCTGATCCTCGGGCTGGTCTGCGGTCTGGTGTCGCTGGCGCTGATGCGCGCGATCTTCTTTGCCGAGGATTTAGGGACCCACGTCCAAGCACGCCTGTCACTGCCGCGCTGGCTGCGCCCGGCGGTGTCCGGGGCGATGCTGGGGGGGCTTGCCGTCTGGTTTCCGCATATCATCGGTGTGGGTTACGAAACCACGATCCGCGCCCTGACCGGCGATCTGGTGCTGACCACCGCCATCCTGTTCGCGGTGGTGAAAACCGCCGCCGTCGCCATTACCATGGGCGGGCGCATGGGGGGCGGTGTGTTCTCGCCCTCGCTGATGATCGGGGCGCTGACCGGTCTGGCCTTTGGCCTGATCGCGACCGGGCTGCTGCCGGATGTGTCCGGCACGCACACGCTCTATGCCTTCGCGGGGATGGGGGCGGTTGCGGCTGCGGTGCTGGGGGCGCCGATTTCGACCACGCTGATCGTGTTCGAGCTGACCGGAGACTGGCAGATCGGGTTGGCTGTGATGGTTTCGGTTTCGATGTCCACCGCGCTGGCCTCGCGGCTTGTCGACAGGTCGTTCTTCCTGACCCAGCTGGAACGCCGGGGCGTGCATCTGGCCGCCGGGCCGCAGGCCTATCTGCTGGCGATGCTGCGGGCCGGTTCAGTGATGCGCCCGCTGGGTGATCCGCGCTCGATCACCGAAGAACAGGCGCGGGTGCTGATGGATCAGGGGCTTTGCATTCCGGCCAGCGCCACGCTCGAGGCCGCGATGCCTTATTTCGACCGTGACGAGATTGCCTGTCTGCCGGTGGTGGTGCCCGAAGACGACGGGACCGAAACCCCGGTTGGCGCGCTTTATCATGTCGATGCGCTCAAGGCCTACAACCGCGCGCTGACGGCCACGGCAGCCGAGGAACACTCGTGACCTTGCGCAAGCGTCAGATCTGTTCGACCTTCACCGAGTCGAGCCGGTAGAACGCCAGGTACCCCTTGATCCCGGCCACGGCCGGGATCGGGTTCTCATAGCTCCAGACTGCGTTTTCCGTCACCGAAGATTTGTTGACGATCGAATAATGCGTGGCGTCGCCCTTGTGCGGGCAGTGGGTCACTTTGTCGGTCTTGTCCAGAAAGGCCATCGCGATGTCGTCGCGCGGGAAATAGATGACCGGCGGCAGATCGCCCTCCAACAGCTCCAGCGCGTTGGTGGTCTCGCCCAGAATGGCGCCGCCCGAACGGACGCACCATTTGCCCGGCGCCTCGCGGATCGTGATATCTGCGGTCATTTCTGCTCCTTCCCTCGTCGTCGCGGCCCTTGTCCATTCCGGCCCGAAGTCTACCCGTCCTTGTAACATTGTCATGTCACAGCGGTGCTGTCGCGGCATCCAACCACAGTTGCGCGTCGGGCGACAGCCTTGGGCGGATCTTTTCCGCAACGTCCCGATGGTAAGCGTTCAACCAGTCGCGTTCTGCCGCCGTCAGCATCTCGGCCACGATCAGGCGCCGGTCGATCGGGACATAGGTCAACGTACGCCAGCACAGCATCGCCCGTTCGGCGTCACCGCCGGGCAGGGCGGGCGCTTCTTCCACGACCACCAGGTTTTCCAGCCGGATGCCGAACGCGCCCTCGCGGTAATAGCCGGGTTCATTGGACAGAATCATGCCGGGCTGCAGCGGCACATGGCTGACGCGCGACAGGCGCTGCGGGCCTTCATGTACGCTGAGATAGGCACCGACGCCATGTCCGACGCCGTGGTTGAAATCCTGACCCGCCTGCCACAACGGGATACGCGCCACGCATTCGATGTCACGCCCGGCCAGCCCCACCGGCCAGCGCAGCATCGACATGGCGATCATCCCCTTCAGCACGCGGGTGAAACAGGCCTTCTCCTCGTCGCCGACGCTTCCGATGGCAATCGTGCGGGTGATGTCGGTGGTGCCATCCAGATACTGCCCGCCGCTGTCCAGAACCAGCAGATGCCCGTCTTCAAGCCGGCTGTCGGTTTCCTCGGTCACGCGATAGTGCATGATGGCGCCATTCGGCCCGGTGCCCGCGATCGTGTCGAACGAGATGTCCTGCAGCGCGTCGTCCCGCCGCCGGTTTTCCTCGAGCCGGGTGACGACCTGGGTCTCGGTCACGCTGCCCGGTGCCTGCGCATCCAGCCAGCACAGGGTCTCGATCACCGCCACGGCGTCGCGCAGATGCGCGGCGGCACTGCCCGCGATCTCGGCCGCGTTCTTGCAGGCCTTGGGCAGAGCGCAGGGGTCGCCGCCATCCACGGCACGCTCGGCGAGTACGTCGACCACGGCCTGAGGCACGGTGCCCATGTCCACCTGTACCGCGCCTTCCAGCGTGCCGACGGCCGCCAGGAACGCCTCGGGCGGGTGCACCGCCACCTGCGGCCCCAGATGGTTGTCCAGCCCGGTCAGCTTCTGGGCCGCCATGAACAGGTCCACCCGCCCATCGGCGTGCAGAATGGCAAACCCGTGCGCCACCGGGTTGTAGGCGATATCCGACCCGCGAATGTTCAGCAGCCACATGATCGAATCCGGCAAGGTGATCACGGCGGCGCTGCGCCCCGCGTCCGCCAGACCTTTTGCCAGGCGCGTGATCTTGCTCTCGGCGCTTTCGCCCGCAAAGTCCAGCGGGTGCGGCTTTGCCGGGTTCATCGGCGGCGCCGGCTGATCCTCCCAGATGCGGTCGACCAGGTTGTCACAGCGCACCAGCTCGATCCCGCTGCCTGCCAGTGCGGCCTGCGTGTCACGGATCTGTCCCGCCGCGTGCAGCCACGGATCGAACCCCACCTTGCCACCTTGGGGCAGGTGCCGTTGCAGCCAGTCGGCCAGAGACACCTCGGGCCAGTGCACCGGCGTGAACTCCTCGGCCACCTGCGCCTTGACCTGGGTGCGGTAGCGGCCATCGACGAACACCCCGGCAACGTCGCGCAAGGCCACGCAGAACCCGGCTGTTCCCGTGAACCCGGTCAGCCAGGCCAGTCGCTCGTCATGAGGGGCCACATATTCGCCCTGATGCGCATCGGCACGCGGCACAAGGAACCCGTCCAGTCCTTCGCGCACCAACTCGGCCCGCAACGCCGCCAGTCGCGGCGGCCCCTGTTCCGGCCGCGCCGTCACTTCGAAGGATTGGAACATCTGCGTCTCCCTCAATCCGCGGCGGGCTCTGGCCCACCTCAGTTTGGTTCTTTCAAGAAAAGTCCCGCCCGGGGCAAGGCCTGGCTCAGCTGGCCTTCCGAATGCCCATCACGCGGGCCCGCGCGCGCGGATCGCTGTCGAACAGGGCGGCCAGCTGCTCGGTCATTGCCCCGGCCAGCTGTTCCACATCGGTGATCGTCACCGCTCGGTCGTAATACCGGGTCACGTCATGGCCGATCCCGATTGCCAGCAATTCGACCATCTTGCGCTTTTCGACCATGGCGATCACGTCACGCAGGTGTTTCTCCAGGTAGTTCGCTGGGTTCACGCTGAGCGTGGAATCATCTACCGGAGCCCCGTCCGAAATCACCATCAGGATCTTGCGCTGCTCGCGCCGGGCCAGCATCCGCCGATGCGCCCATTCCAGCGCCTCGCCGTCGATGTTTTCCTTCAGCAGGCCTTCTTTCATCATCAGGCCCAGATTGGCCCGCGCCCGCCGCCAAGGTGCATCCGCCCCCTTATAAATGATATGCCGCAGGTCATTCAGGCGGCCGGGCTGCTGTGGGCGGCCATCGTTCAGCCACGCCTCGCGCGCTTGTCCGCCTTTCCAGGCCCGGGTGGTAAAGCCCAGAATCTCGACCTTCACGTTGCAGCGTTCCAGCGTGCGTGCCAGAACATCGGCACAGATCGCCGCGATGGAGATCGGGCGCCCCCGCATCGAACCGGAATTGTCCAGCAGCAGCGTCACCACAGTGTCGCGGAACTCGGTGTCTTTCTCGACCTTGAAACTCAGCGGAGTCGTCGGATTCGCCACCACCCGTGCCAGCCGGCCGGCATCCAGAATGCCTTCCTCGCGGTCGAACTCCCAGCTGCGGTTCTGCTGCGCCTGCAGACGGCGCTGCAGCTTGTTGGCCAAACGGCTGACGGCGCCCTTCAGCGGCTCCAGCTGCTGATCCAGATAGGCGCGCAGCCGCTCCAGTTCGGCGGGTTCGGCCAGCTCCTCGGCGGCGATCTCCTCGTCATGGGTGTTCAGATAGACCTTGTAATCCGGGTCGGCCTCGGACGCAGGCGGCGGGGCGGGGGGCTCCAGCGGCGCTTCGCCCTCGGGCATCTCGGCCTCTTCGCCCATCTCGTCCTCGGCCATCTCATCCATCGAGACCTGCGCCTGCGACTGGTCCTGCTGCTCTTCCTGCGTCTGTTCCGGAGTGGCGTCGGCGTCGTGCTCGTCCTGCTCGTCCTGGCCAGTGCTGTCGGGGTCGGGCTGCTCCTCGGCCTCTTCTTCGGCCTGGTCCTCCTGATCCTCGTCCAGCGCGTCCGGGTCTTCGCCCAGCTGGTCACCATAACCCAGATCGTCGATCACCTGGCGGGCGAATTTGGCAAAGGCGGTCTGGTCCGACAGGATTTCGTTCAGACTCTCCAGCGTGCCGCCGGCCTGTTCCTCGATGAACCCGCGCCACAGATCCATGACATTCGTGGCTGCAGGCGGCAGATCGCGCCCCGTGGCCAGGTGCCGGATCAGATAGCCCGCGGCGACGGCCAGCGGCGCCTCGGACGGCTGCTTGCACTGGTCATAGCCGCGCCGCAGCGCCTCGTGGTTGATCTTGACGTCGATATTGCTGGCGGTGCCGGGCATGTCGCGGGCACCCATCGCTTCGCAACGGGCGGTTTCCATCGCCTCGTACAGATCGCGGGCCATGTCGCCCGGCGGGGCGTACCGGGCATGGGTGGCCTCGTCGTGATACCGGCGCTGCAACGCCAGCGCATCCGCCGTGCCGCGCGCCAGCAAAACCTCTTCGCGCGTCATCCGGCGCGACACTTGCGGCAAGCGCATCGACTCGCCCGACAGACCCGAGGGATCGACGGTGTAGCTGACCGACAGGTCCGGGTCGTCGGCCATCACCTTGGTGGCCTCGGCCAGGGCCTTCTTGAAGGGATCAGCGGGGTTGTCGTTCTTCTGCACCATGTTTCTCAGCCCTCATTCAAGCGCCGCCCGACCGCGACGACCGGCCCCGCCTTCATCTGGCCCAAAATATCCCCGCCGGAGGCATTGCGCCCGGCACGGGCGCAACTCCGACATCACCCCAAGCTGACGCTTGCGGCGCTTTCCGGCAGTTCCTCATCGAAACACCGCTGATAGAACTCGGCAACCGTCTCGCGCTCCAACTCGTCGCACTTGTTCAGGAACGACAGGCGGAACGCATAGCCCACGTCGCGGAAGATTTCAGCGTTCTGGGCCCAGTTGATCACGGTGCGCGGGCTCATGACCGTGGACAGATCGCCGTTCATGAACGCGGTCCGGGTCAGGTCGGCCACGGTGACCATCTGGCTGACGGTCTTGCGGCCCTTTTCGGTGTTGTAATGCGGCGCCTTGGACAGAACGATCATCACCTCGGCATCGTGACTGAGATAGTTCAGCGTCGCCACCAGCGACCAGCGGTCCATCTGCGCCTGGTTGATCTGCTGCACGCCGTGATACAGGCCGGTGGTGTCGCCCAGACCCACGGTGTTGGCGGTGGCGAACAGGCGGAAATAGGGGTTCGGCGTGATGATCTCGTTCTGGTCCAGCAAGGTCAGCTTGCCGTCATGCTCCAGAACCCGCTGGATCACGAACATCACATCGGCGCGGCCGGCGTCATATTCGTCGAACACGATGGCCACCGGGTTGCGCAGCGCCCAAGGCAGGATGCCCTCGTGAAACTCGGTCACCTGTTTGCCGTCACGCAGCTTGATCGCATCCTTGCCGATCAGGTCGATCCGGCTGATGTGGCTGTCCAGGTTGACGCGAACGGCAGGCCAGTTCAAACGAGCTGCGACCTGCTCGATATGCGTCGATTTGCCTGTCCCGTGATAGCCCTGGATCATCACCCGGCGGTTGTGCGAAAATCCCGCCAGAATGGCCAAGGTGGTCTCGGGGTCGAACTTGTAGGTCGGATCGATCGCCGGCACACGGTCGCTTTGCTCGGCAAAGCCTTTGACGACCATGTCCGTGTCAATGCCGAACACGTCCCGGACCGAGATCTCTTCGGTCGGTTTTGCGTTGATGTCGATTGATCCGTCAGCCATGAGCCTTGTCCTTATTCCTTGCCCCGCCTACCGGGGTCGAACCCGTGTGTGGTGCAACATATCGCGGGCAAGGGCAAGGGAAAGCCGACTGCCTTGCGATGAAGCCGGACGCTTTGCCGGCAACCGCCATGCCGTGGTGCAGATACAAGCCCGGCGAGCGGTCGGCCACCGGCGTGCCGCGGCGGCTACTTGAAGTTCCGGCTGTCCTTGATCTGGTCCCAGGCCCAGACGACTTCCTGCAGCTGTTCCTCCTGGCTGCGGTCGCCGCCGTTCATGTCGGGATGCAGCACCTTGATCAGTTTCTTGTAGGCCTTGCGCACTTCGGCCTTGGTCCAGGTGTCCTTGGCTTCGAGGATCTCGATCGCCCGGCGTTCGGTGGGCGGCAGGCGGCGGCCCGTGGCCTCGCGGCCGCGGTTCTTGGTGGCTTTCTCGCCCAGCACCTGATGCGGGTCCTCGATGCCCAGCCGAGCCCAGGCGCGCGCCTCGGGGTCGCCCATCGGCTTGGTCTCGCGCTCCCACACCTTGTCCTTGGACCGCTGCGCGTTCAGTTCGGCCTCGGTCGTGCCGTCGAAGAAGTTCCACTTCTGGTTATATTCGCGCACGTGCTGCTGGCAGAACCAGAAATAGTCATCCAGCACGTCGGGCGCCTTGGGGGCACGGTATTTCCCCGGTTCGTTGCAGCCCTCGTGGTCGCAGACGCGGGTCGATGTTTCGGATGCGCCCGACATGCCCCGGCGGCCGCGCGGGTTTTTCTTCTTGGCGCTGGACACCGAGATGTCGAAGCCGAAGGGATCAGGTTTTACCATATGCTCATCCTCACGAACGCGTCTTTTCGACTCGGAGGCAGCAGTTTAATCTAAGTGACCGAAAGTAGAAGAGGGGCGCGGCAAATTATTTGCCCACGAGCACGAAAATGACCATGACAGAGGAAATCCGCACCCGCCTGCAGGCGGCTTTCGACCCCTATGAGCTTGAGGTCGTGGACGACAGCGAAAGCCATCGCGGCCATGCCGGGTTCCGTGAAGGCGGCGAAAGCCATTTCAACGTCCGCATCCGCGCCGCGGCCTTTGCCGGGCTGTCGCGTGTGGCCCGCCATCGCGCCGTGCACAAAGCGTTGGGCGACGTCGTGCCGCGCATCCACGCGCTGGCGCTGGACGTCAGCGACTGAGGCAGCGACCGGAAAAACCGGTGCCGGATTGGTGCATCCAAAGTCTTTGACCCGTTCGACGGATCGGTCTTCAATAGAGCGCGGAGTGCTCTGACGGACGGAGCCTGTGTCGACATGCGCTTGTGCCGGTTAAAACATCTGGACGTCCTTCTCGGGATAGGGATCATTCTGGTCGTGGCCGGCCATGTGCTCGAGCCGCCTGTATCCAGCGTAATCTACGTTTTTTACATGCCACTGTTTTTCTTTCTGGGCGGCTTTCTGGCGCCCGAGGAAGTCCAGGTCACCAATGCGCAAACTGCGCTCGGGCTGGCGCGGCGCAAGGCGGTCCGCGTGTTGTTGCCTTATGTTTCGTTTCTTGTCTTGATCTCGTTGCCGTCGATTGTGACGGCTGCCGCACAGTCGCCTGAGGTCGCCATGAAGGCCTTGCTCAGATTGGCTTACGGTGGCGAAATGCTGACCGGCTGGACCGGAGTGTTCTGGTTTCCCACCACATATTTTTTGCGTTGGTTGCGTTCGAGTTGCTCCGTGCAGGGTGTCTGGCGTGGGTCCAACTGGGCGTGGTGTCCGTTGCGCTTGTCCTGGCCACGATGAACCAATACCTGTGTCCCGACTTCCATTTGCCTTGGGCACTGAACGTGGTCGCTATGGCGCTCCCGATCGTCTGGCTTGGTCACCAATGGCGCCGGTATCAGGCTGGGTGGAGCCTCGGCCTGGCTGCATGGGTGCCTTTGCTGATTTTCGGTGTGGGATACCTGACAGCCGCGTGGTTTGAGATGTCGCCGCAGATGCGGATGAAGCGCGCCGATTATGGCTGGCCGTTGATCACTTTGGGCGCGGCTGTCGCGGTCACTATTCTGTTGGGGTTCACCAGCAAACAGATCACCCGGATACCGGTGGGGGCAAAGCTGTTCGGGGTGTTTGGCACTGCCTCGATGACTATCATGTACATTCATCAGCCCATCCAGTTGGCAATGAAAGACATGGGCCTCGCAAGTGACTATCTGCGATTGCCGATCACACTTGGCCTTTCGTTGGCGGTTCATCACATGCTGAACCGGACCCAACTGACGCAAAGGCTGTTCCTTGGTCGCACTCGGAGCGGAGCGCCCGGGACCAGCGCCGCGAGCTGACCACGTTGCTCGTCAATCGTCTTTGTTCTCGGATTTCACTGGCGGCTCGTCCGGTTCGGCCGGAATCGGTTTGGGCGCCTCGACGTCGCGGGGGTCCGGCACAGCGCGCGCCAGGGGTGTGGCGTCCTCTTCGGGGGGGCTCAGGAACGCGGCCATGTCTTCGTTCGCGGCTTCGCTGTTTGCCATTCGCCGGAACACCATCACGTTGCGCCAATTCAAAGTGCTGCCGGTCAAACCGGAGCGTTCCTCGCTGGGCAGAAGCTCGGAGCGGTGATACTCCCAGCCATCAATGGCCAAGTCGTTCAGCAACTGTTCGATTGTGACGGCGAAGCGCCCTTCCGGCGTTTTTACACCCTTGGCCTTGGTGCCTTTCCGGGGGGCGGGGACAACCTTGTATTCGTAACGCTGCATCGATGGTTCCCTATTGCCTGTTGGCGGGCAATTTACCTGCCCAGCCAGGGCGGAGAAGAAAAACTTCGCGCCCCAGTGAATTTCAGCCCTGACTGTTGCCTTCGCCCTGCGCCGCCTTGCCGACGATCCTCAGGCACAGCTCGGTCGCCGCCGCCATGTCCTGAACCGAGATCCACTCCAGCGGCCCGTGGATGCATTGCATCCCGGTAAAGATGTTGGGGCAGGGGGTGCCGAACTCGGTCAGGCGCGACCCGTCGGTGCCGCCGCGTATCGGAACCGAGACCGGATCGATCCCCATGTCCCGGCAGGCCTCGCGCGCCAGATCCACCGGTGTCATGTCCTTTTCCAGCCAATAGCGCATGTTGCGGTACTGGTGGCTGATTTCGACGCTGATCCTGGCGCGCGGTTCGCTGGCCTGTACTGCATCACAGACCTTGCGCACCAGCGCGCCCTTGGCTTCCAGCCCGTCCATCTCGAAATCGCGCAGGATCAGCTTGATTTCCATCTCGGACGAGCCGCCGTTCAGGTCGGTCACGTGGATGAACCCTTCGCGCCCGTCGGTGACTTCGGGGGTCATGGTGGCCTGCGGCAGCGTCTGCACGATCTTGGCCGCCAGATGGGTCGCGTTCACCATCTTGTCCTTGGCCAGGCCCGGGTGAATCGAAACGCCCTCGATCCGGATCACCGCCCGGTCGGCCGAGAAGCTCTCATATTCGATCTCGCCCAGTTGCTGCCCATCCAGCGTATAGGCGAAGTCGGCGCCCAGATCCTTGGGAAGCGCCTCGGTCACGCCCCGGCCGATTTCCTCGTCGGGGGTAAAGGCGATGCGGATCGGTCCGTGCGCGACTGTCCGATCGGCCAACAGGTGCCGGGCCATGGTCATGATGATCGACACGCCCGCCTTGTCGTCGGCGCCCAGCAGCGTGGCGCCCGAGGCGGTGATCAGGTCGTCGCCGACTTTGCTGGCCAGATAGGGGTGCTCGGCCGGCGACAGCACCAGCGACGGATCGTCGGGAAAGGTGATGTCGCCGCCATTGTAGCCCTTGATGACCCGCGGCTTGACCCCGGTCGCGTTGAACTGCGGTGCGGTGTCCACATGGGCCAGAAAGCCGATGGTCGGCCCCGGCGCGGTGCCCGGAATGGTGGCCAGAACGACGCCATAGTCCGTCATGGTCACATCCTGCGCGCCCATTTCGGTCAACTCCTGCCGCAGCAGGTTCAGCATACCGTATTGGACTTCCGTGCTGGGGGTGGTGGGTGAGTTTTCGTCGCTCTGGCTGTCGATGGCCGCATAGCGAACCAGCCGGTCCTCCAGCTCCTGGTCAAATCTGTTCTGCATGGCACCTCACCTCTCTGGCCAAGACAAAGGCCGCAACCGGCCGCCCGAGTCAAGCGCCGCCTCGGCCCCGGAATGCGTCAAGAACTCCGGGTAAAGCTTTGTACAAACCGGACAAACCCAGTTGCCCGACCTGTACAAACCGAAAGACCTTATTGGCCCAGCTTCTGCGCAACCAACTGGTTGACCGCCTTGGGGTTGGCCTTGCCGCCGGTGGCCTTCATCACCTGTCCGACGAACCAGCCGGCCAGCTTCGGGTTCACCTTGGCCTTCTCGACCTGGGCCGGGTTGGCCGCGATGATCTCGTCCAGCGCGGCCTCGATGGCGCCGGTGTCGGTCACCTGCTTCATGCCGCGCTCTTCGACGATCTGCGCCGGGTCGCCGCCTTCGGTATAGACGATCTCGAACAGGTCCTTGGCGATCTTGCCCGAGATGGCGTCCGAGGCGATCAGGTCGATGATCCCGCCCAGCTGTGCGGGCGAGACCGGCGAGTCGGTGATGTCGCGGTCGTCTTTCTTCAGGCGGCCGAACAGCTCGTTGATGACCCAGTTCGCGGCCAGCTTGCCGTTGCGGCCCTTGGCGACCTCTTCGAAGTACACGGCCGCTTCAACCTCGGCGGTCAGCACCGATGCGTCATAGTCGGTCAGGCCGAAATCGTTGATGAAACGGGCCTTTTTCTCGTCCGGCAGCTCGGGCAGTTTGGCGGCGATGTCATCGACCCAGGCCTGCTCGATTTCCAGCGGCAGCAGGTCGGGGTCGGGGAAATAGCGATAGTCATGCGCCTCTTCCTTGGACCGCATCGAGCGCGTCTCGCCCTTGTCGGGGTCATACAGGCGGGTTTCCTGCTCGACCTTGCCGCCGGCCTCGACGATGGCGATCTGGCGGCGCGCCTCGACCTCGATGGCCTGCTGGATGAAACGCATCGAGTTCATGTTCTTGATCTCGCAACGCGTGCCCAGATGCGAAAAGTCTTGCGTTTCCATGTACTTTTCATAGTCGCCCGGACGGCAGATCGACACGTTCACGTCGGCCCGCAGGTTGCCGTTCTGCATGTTGCCGTCGCAGGTGCCCAGATAACGCATGATCTGGCGCAGCTTGGCGATATAGGCGGCGGCCTCTTCCGGGCCGCGGATGTCGGGGCGGCTGACGATCTCCATCAGGCAGACGCCGGTGCGGTTCAGGTCCACGAAGGACATGTTCGGATCCATGTCGTGGATCGATTTGCCTGCGTCCTGTTCCATGTGGATGCGCTCGATGCGCACCTTGCGCGCGGTGCCGTCGCCCAGTTCCACCAGCACTTCGCCTTCGCCCACGATCGGGTGGTACAACTGGGAAATCTGGTAGCCCTGCGGCAGGTCGGGATAGAAATAGTTCTTGCGGTCAAAGGCCGATTTCAGGTTGATCTGCGCCTTCAGGCCCAGGCCCGTGCGCACCGCCTGTTCCACGCAGAATTCGTTGATCACCGGCAGCATGCCCGGCATGGCCGCATCCACGAAAGACACGTTCGAGTTCGGCTCGGCCCCGAATTTGGTCGAGGCCCCCGAGAACAGCTTGGCATTGGACGAGACCTGCGCGTGCACCTCCATCCCGATCACCAGTTCCCAGTCGTGCTTGGCACCGGCGATGGTCTTGGGTTTGGGCAGTTCATAGGTCAAGTCGAGCATGGCGCGCCTCATTTCCGCAGAAGTCTAGGCCTGCGTATTAGGCCCGGACCGTCCAAGGGGCAAGGGGCAAAGGGCGCGGGGGCGCGAATCTCAGGGCGTGTTCAACTGCAAGCCCGAGGGCGTGAAGGTCACGACGGTGCCGTCGCGCAGCTCGTCGCGGAACAGATCGCTGATGGCGCGCAGGGCGGCGCGGTGTCCCCGCGCGGCGTATCGTTCGGGCGATTGCACCCGGACCGAGTTGTTGAACCCATTCGCCGCGTGCGCCCAGATCAGCGGGTGCAGCTCGGTCAGGTGGTCGCGGATCAGCCATTGGGCGGCGTCGGCGATGCGGCTGCGCACCAGATCGGCCTGTTCGTTCAAACATTGGCCGCTCTGCATGGTCAGGGCGCAATAGGACGCCAGCAGGTTGACCGTCTGCTGGTCGGGCCGGCGGGCGACGATGTCGGACAGGCCCTGCAGAAAATAGTCGGTGTCCAGGCGGGCACAGGCGATCTCGTCCAGCGCGATGGCGTCGAACTGGGTCCAAGTATAGCCGCCAGCGCCCCAGATGGATTGCGTGTTGGCTGCGGCGCGCAGGGCCCGCAGTTCCAGTTCCTCGTAGCTGCCGAACCAGCGGGGCAGCAGATGGCAGCCCATCGCGCGCATGTGCCGCGGGTTGTGCGGGTCCAGCGCGATCAACCGTTCATACCGGTCCGCGACGCGTTGGGTGCCGGCCGGTTGCCCGCCCAGCAGGGCGCAATCGGCCGCAGCCATGATCGGGCTGTCGGCTGCGGCCGGCCGCCATTGCGACAGGATGGCACCGGCGCGATCGAAATGCGCAGCGCAACGGGCCCGGTTCAACGGCGGAAGCGTCGAGACCTGTGCGGTTCCCCGCCAGGCCCATGCCAGGTCGATATGGGCCAGCGCGACGATCAGCGCGATGATCGGATCGCCGGGGTGGTCCTGCATCACGCCTTCCAATTCCGAAATTCCGGCCAGCACATCATACTCGGCAAAGGCCTTGCCGTCGGACAACGCGTGTTCAACCGCCAGAACCACGTCCGAACGTGCCCCAAAGGCCAACAGGTCAGCCACGGGAACCCCGTCGGGGGCCGTGGCGCGGGTTCGGTCGGCGGTCCGGATTTCGGCGGACAGTTCGGCCCAGCGATCTTGGCGGGCCAGATGGCGGCCCCGGTCGATCCGGTCCTGTCCGGTTGGCACGTCAGTCTGTGCGACGGGAATGTTCAGCCGGCCAACATGGTGCAGACAGTCTGCGGCTGGATCGACCTGCGGAACGCGCGGATGCGGCGTAGATTGAAAAATTCCTTTGAGGGGGGCAAGCCCTGCCCAGAAAGACCGGAACATGGGGAACACTCGGACCATTTGAAACTCGTAAAAAACCAAAGCTTAGTGTGCTCTGGAATTGTCGAAAATTCAAGATGTCGGGCGCTGGCGCTCAAAAACGGCGATGGATCAGGTTCAATGGGCCTGTAAACTGCGGAATCGTTTCAGAAAACGGTGAAATGATGCCGGTCGACCCGGAAACCGGCCTGTTGCAGCGCCTGTTCCAGCTGTTTGTGCGGCGGCAGGGCCTCGTCCGGCAGGCGCAACCGCTTGCCGTTGGTCAGAACGACGGACACCCGCACGGAAAAATCCCAGCGTGTGTCGAAGCGGAAGGCGTCGATCTCGGTCAGGTCGATTTCACCCTGCCGCGCGCCCGAATGCCAGCGCAGCTTTGCCGGGTCCAGGCTCAGCCCCGCGCTGGTGTTGCGTAGCACGTCCCACAGCGCGGGCAGGGTGCCCAGCGCCAGCAACCCGATCAGCCACCATGCCGCGTCGAAAACCAGCACAAGTGCCAGCAGCCCCGCATAGACAGCGCACAGAATGGCGATGCTGCGGGGCGACCGGTTGTGGCGGGCAAAGCGGAACCCGGAGCTTTCGGGCGCCGTCATGCCCCGAGGATGCGCGAGATCATCTCGGTCGTGTCGCGCGACAGGTTCGGGGTTTCGGCGATCCGGGTCAGTTGGGCGCGGATCAGGTCCTGACGGTCGGCGTCATAGCGTTTCCATGTCTGGAAGGCGGTGCACATGCGCGCGGTGGTCTGCGGGTTGACCGGATCCAGCCGGATCAGCCAGTCGGCCAGCAAGGCGTAGGAGGCGCCGCTGGCGTGGTGGAACCCGGCGTGGTTCATCGCCAGCCCGCCCATCAGCGCCCGGAACCGGTTGGGGTTCTTCCAGTTGAAATCGGGATGCTCGCACAGGGCACGCGCGATCCGCGGCGCATCGTCCGGGGCGGCCAGCGAGGCCTGAAGCCCGAACCATTTGTCCAGAACCAGCCGGTCATGGCGCCACTGGTCGTAGAATGCCGCCAGTTCCGCCTGGCCCTTGCCGGCCCGCGGCAGGCAGGACAGGGCGCTGAGCTGCAGGGTCATGTTGTCGGCCTTGGCATAGACCTCGGCCGCCATCGCCCCGCCGTCCAGTCGGGTGGTCAGCGCCAGCGCGGCGCTGCCCAGGGCGCGCTTGCCCGCCTGATCGGCATCGGGTGAATAGGGGCCGTCCACCAGCGCCTCGGAATGCAGGCGGGGCAGCAGGTCCTGCATGTGCTGGGCGGTGGCCTGGCGCAGGGTCTCGACCGCGCGCCAGATCGCCATCGGGTCGGGCGTTTCGCCCTGTTCGTGCAGCGCGGCGGCCAGTTCCGACTGGGTCGGCAGGCCCAGCATCAGCGCACGATAGGCCGGGTCCAGATCGGCGTCGCGCAGAACGGCCAGCAGGCCATCCAGATATTCGGCATCGGGGGCCGCGTCCTGTGTGATCATGCGCAGCAAAGTGTCCTGCGCCAGCGTCCGCCCGGCCTCCCACCGGTTGAACGGATCGGTGTCATGGGCCAGCAGAAACGCGCGTTCGGCGTTCGGGCGGTCATGTTCAAGGATCACCGGCGCCGAGAACCCCCGCAGGATCGAGGCGACGGGCCGCGCGGCCAGCCCCTCGAAGGTGAAGCTCTGGCGCGCTTCGGTCAGTTCCAGCACCTCGGTGCCGCGCACCTCGTCGCCATTCGGGCCCAGCAGGCCCACGGCCACGGGGATCACCTGCGGCAGCTTTTCGGGCTGGCCGGGCGTGGGCGGCGTGCTCTGGGACAGGGTCAGGGTATAGGTGCCGTCGGCCCAGTCCTCCTGGACCTTCACCCGGGGCGTGCCGGACTGGCTGTACCAGCGCTTGAACTGGGTCAGGTCGCGGCCGGTCGTGTCCTCGAACACTTTCAGCCAGTCCTCGATCGTGCAGGCCTGCCCGTCATGGCGCTCGAAATACAGATCCAGCGCCTTGGAATAGGCCTCGTCACCCACCAGCGTTTTCAGCATGCCGATCACCTCGGCGCCTTTTTCATAGACGGTCGCGGTGTAGAAGTTGTTAATCTCTTGAAAGCTTTCGGGGCGCACGGGGTGCGACAGCGGCCCGTTGTCCTCGGGGAACTGGCGCGCGCGCAGGTCGATCACGTCATGGATGCGCTTGACCGGGGCCGAGCGCATGTCCGAGGTGAACTGCGCGTCGCGGAACACGGTCAGTCCCTCTTTCAGGCACAGTTGGAACCAGTCGCGGCAGGTGATGCGGTTGCCGGTCCAGTTATGGAAATATTCATGCGCGATGATCGCCTCGATCCGTTCGAAATTGGCATCGGTCGAGGTTTCAGGGCTGGCCAGCACCGCCGACGAGTTGAAGATGTTCAGCCCCTTGTTCTCCATCGCGCCCATGTTGAAATCATCCACGGCGACGATGTTGAACACGTCCAGATCGTATTCGCGGCCATAGACATCCTCGTCCCATTTCATCGACCGCTTCAGGGCCTCCATGCCAAAGGCGCATTTGCCCTCATCCCCGGGCCGGACCCACAGGTTCAGATCGACATGTCGGCCCGATCTGGTGGTGAAACTGTCGGAATAGGCAACCAGCTCTCCGGCGACCAGCGCGAACAGATAGGCGGGCTTGGGCCAGGGGTCGGTCCATTCGGCCCAGCCTTCGCCCGTGCCCGTCGGGTTTCCGTTCGACAGCAGCACCGGCAGGTCGCCGTTGATGCGCACGGTGAAGGTGGACATCACGTCGGGCCGGTCGGGATAGAAGGTGATCTTGCGGAACCCCTCGGCCTCGCACTGGGTGCAATACATGCCGTTCGACATGTAAAGCCCTTCCAGCGCGGTGTTGTTGCCGGGGTCGATCTCGACCTCGGCCTCCCAGACGAAGGGGGCATCGGGGACGTTGGCGGTCAGGCCCTTGTCGGTGACCTCGGGCGTGATCGGTGTGCCGTCGATGCTGGCGCGGATCAGATTCAGCTCTTCGCCATGCAGGAAGAACGTGCGGTCGGTGGCCTGCGGGTTGGGGCGGAACGCGATGCGCGATGTCACGCGCGTTGCATGCGGCGCCAGGTCGAAGGTCAGGTGAACGCTGTCGACGATGTAACCGAACGGCGAGTAATCCTTGAGGTAGATCGTTGTGGGGGCTGGGTCGCGCATCTGGGGCCTCGTTGTCATTTTTGCCGCTACGTTAGGCGCTGCCGCGGGGCACCGCAAGCAGGCGGCCCATTGCCTTGGCGCGTTTGAAGCTGTTTCAGCCGGATGCAGAGGGGCGGGGGGCTTGCCGGCAAGTTGCCGATCGGAAACACTCGCCCTATTTGATGGACGCGACCACCGCAGAACAGGGCAGGAGATTCGATTCATGAGCGGCAGACAAGACCGGCACGGGCTGAAGGTAGACACGGTTCTGGCCGATTTCATCGAGCAGCAGGCGCTGCCCGGAACGGGGGTGGCCCCCGATGCGTTCTGGGCGGGGCTGGCGCGGATGGTGGCCGAACTGGGTCCGCAGAACCGCGAATTGCTGGACAAGCGCGCCGAGATCCAAAGCCGGATCGACGCGTGGCACCTTGCGCGCAAAGGGCAACCCATCGACATGGCCGAGTATCAGGCGTTCCTGCGCGAGATCGACTATCTGCTGGATGAAGGCCCCGATTTCCAGATCGACACGGCGAATGTCGACCCCGAGATCGCCGCGACGCCCGGCCCGCAACTGGTGGTGCCGATCACCAATGCGCGTTTTGCCCTGAACGCGGCCAATGCCCGCTGGGGCAGCCTGTATGACGCGCTGTATGGCACCGACGCGATGGGCGACCTGCCTCAGGGGGGCGGCTATGACGCGGCCCGCGGTGCGCGGGTGATCGCCTGGGCCAAGGCGTTTCTGGACGAGGCCGCGCCGCTGGCCCAGGGCAGCTGGGCCGATGTGTCCGGTCTGAAGGTCGAAGGCGGCGCATTGGTGCCGGCGCTGGCCGATCCGCAGAAATTCGTGGGCTTCAGCGGTGCGGCCGAGGCCCCGCACTTCGTGCTGCTGAAGAACAACGGCCTGCACATCCAGATCATGATCGACCCGTCCAGCACCATCGGCGCCTCGGACCCGGCGGGCATTTCCGACGTGCGCCTGGAATCGGCCCTGTCCACCATCATGGACTGCGAAGACTCGGTCGCCTGTGTCGATGCCGAGGACAAGGTCGTGGCCTACGGCAACTGGCTGGGCCTTATGAAGGGCGATCTGACCGAAGAGGTCACGAAAGGCGGCCGGACATTTACCCGCAAACTGTCCGAGGACATCGCCTTTACCCGGCCCGACGGATCGACCAGCAGCCTCAAGGGCCGGTCGCTGATGCTGGTGCGCAATGTGGGCCACCTGATGACCAACCCCGCCGTGCTGGACGCCGAGGGCAACGAGATCGGTGAGGGGCTGATGGATTCGCTGTGCACCACGCTGATCGCGATGCACGACCTGCAGCGCGATGGCGGCAACTCGGTCCACGGCTCGGTCTATGTGGTCAAGCCCAAGATGCACGGACCCGAAGAGGTGGCGTTCTCGGTCAAAATCTTCGACATGGTCGAGGACATTCTGGGCCTGCCGCGCAACACCGTGAAACTGGGCATCATGGATGAGGAACGCCGGACCTCGGTGAACCTCAAGGAATGCATCCGCGCCGCGAAATCGCGCGTGGCCTTCATCAATACCGGGTTCCTCGACCGGACGGGGGATGAGATCCATACCTCGATGGAGGCCGGGCCGATGCTGCCCAAGGGCGACATGAAGAATACGCCGTGGATCCAGTCCTACGAGGATCGCAATGTCGATATCGGGCTGGCCTGCGGGCTGAAGGGCCGGGCGCAGATCGGCAAGGGCATGTGGGCCATGCCCGACCGGATGGGCGAGATGCTTGCGGCCAAGATCGGCCACCCCATGGCCGGTGCGACCTGCGCCTGGGTGCCGTCGCCCACCGCAGCGACCCTGCACGCGACTCATTATCACAAGGTGGACGTTCTGGCCCGTCAGGACGAGATCGCCGCCGGAGGCCCGCGCGGCACGCTGGACGATCTGCTGACCATCCCGCTGCTGGGCGGCCGCAACCTCAGCGACGATGAAATCACCCGCGAGATCGAGAACAACGCGCAGGGCATCCTGGGCTATGTCGTGCGCTGGGTCGATCAGGGCGTCGGCTGCTCGAAGGTGCCCGACATCAACGATGTGGGTCTGATGGAGGATCGCGCCACCTGCCGGATCTCGAGCCAGGCGCTGGCCAACTGGCTGCATCACGACGTGATCGGCGCCGATCAGGTGATGGCCGCGATAAAGAAGATGGCTGCCGTGGTCGACCGCCAGAACGCGGACGACCCGGCCTATCGGCCCATGGCGCCGGGGTTCGACGGCATCGCCTTCCAAGCCGCCTGCGATCTGGTGTTCAAGGGGCGGGTGCAGCCCTCGGGCTATACCGAGCCGGTCCTGCATGCGCGGCGGCTGGAACTGAAGGCCCGTCAGGGCTAGAACCGGGACAGACCACTGCAGACAGAGGACAGGATCATGTCGGTTTCACTTAGAAAAGCCCGCACCATCATTCGCAAAACCCTTGAGAAAGGTCGCGAGATGGACTTGAAGCCCCTGTCGGTGGTGGTTCTGGACGCGGGCGGCCACGTCATCGCCTTCGAGCGCGAGGACGGTGCCGCCCCCGGCCGGTTCGCGATTGCCCATGGCAAGGCCTATGGATCGGTCATGCTGGGCATGGCGGGCACCGCTCAGATGCAGCGGGCCGAGGCGCAGGCCTATTTCATGGCTGCGGTGAACGGGGTCTATGGCGGGCAGGTCGTACCGGTGCCGGGCGGCGTGCTGCTGCGCGACCGCAAGGGCGCGGTGATCGGGGCCGTCGGCGTCACCGGCGACACCTCGGACAACGATGCCGCTGCCGCCATGGCCGGGATCGAGGCCGCCGGGCTGACCGGCGAAACCTGATTAGCAGAACCACCGTTCCGCTGCGGTCGCCTGTTTCGGAAAATTCGTCCAGTAATCTGCGGAAATCGGGAATAACATGTGCGTATATGAACACGTCCTTGCGCCATGGTGCAGGGCGTGTTTTCTTGCACGTTGCTGACTGGGCGGATAATTTCCGATCAGTTCAGGAAAAACAGCAAGGTAGCGCAATGTCCCGACCCGTCGTTGGCATCATCGGCAATTCATATCTGACGAACGACCAGTACCCCACCCATGCCGGGGGGACGATGAATTCGGACGCGGTCGCGAATGTCTCGAACTGTCTGCCGCTGCTGATCCCGGCCGACCCGCGCTATGTCGACGTGGCCGAGCTGCTTGAGGTTTGCGACGGGTTCCTGCTGACCGGTGGCCGCCCCAACGTTCACCCCGAGGAATATGGCGAGCCGGCGACCGATGCGCATGGCGAATTCGACCGGGCGCGCGATGCGATCACCCTGCCGCTGGTGCGGGCCTGCGTGGAACGCGGCCAGCCCTTTCTGGGCATCTGCCGGGGCTTCCAAGAGGTCAACGTGGCCATGGGCGGCACTCTGTACCCGGAAATCCGCGATCTGCCCGGACGGATGAACCACCGCATGCCACCCGATGGCACGCTGGAAGAGAAATTTGCCCTGCGCCACGTGGTCAAGCTGACCGAGGGCGGGGTATTCCACCGACTGTTCGGCGCCAGTGAGGTGATGACCAATACGCTGCACGGGCAGGGCATCAAGACGGTGGGCAAGGGTGTGGTGATCGACGGCCACGCGCCGGACGGCACGCCCGAAGCGATCTATATCCAGAATGCGCCCGGGTTCACCCTGTCGGTTCAGTGGCACCCGGAATGGGATGCGGCGAATGACCCGGTGTCGCGGCCCCTGTTTCAGGCTTTCGGCGACGCGGTGCGGGCTTGGTCGGCAGGTGCCATGCCGACGCCGGTGCGGCAATCGGCCTGACAATCGGCTCTCAGATTTCTTCGAAAGACCGGCGCGGCAACCACCGCGCCGGTCTTTTTTGTTTCACACCAGCAGGTTGAACTGTTTGTTGAGCGGCAGGGTCCGGGCGCGCTGGCCGGTCAGATCGAATAGCGCGTTGCCCAGCGCCGGCATCGAGGGTGGCGTTCCGGGCTCGCCCGCGCCGCCCATGAAGCGGTTGGTTTCCAGCACCTGAACCTCGACCTGCGGCGCGGTGTGCATGCGCAGCGCGTCATAGTCGGGGAAATTCATCTGCTCGACCTCGCCCTCGGCAAAGGTGATCTCGCCGTAACAGGCCGCCGACAGGCCATACATCATGCCGCCGAACATCTGCGCCTTGACGTTTTCAGGATCCAGCGCCAGCCCCATGTCGCAGGCGATCCAGGCCTTGCTGATGCGGATGGTGCCGTCTTCGTCCACCACCTCGATCACCTGCGCGACAGGGGTGCCGAAGCTGTAGGTCAGGGCAACGCCGCGGCCCACGCCATCGGGGGTCTTGCCCGTCCAGCCGGACATGTCGCGCACCACCTCAAGGCACCCGGCCGACGGCGCGTGTTCGTCGCGCATCAGCGCCAGCCGGAACTCCAGCGGGTCGCGGCCGGCCGCGTGAGCCATCTCGTCGATGAAGGTCTTGTGGAAAAAGCCGTTGTGGCTGTTGCCGACCGAGCGCCAGAAGCCGACCGGAATGTCCAGATCGGCGATGTGGCCGCTCATGCGATAGTTGGGTACCGCGTAGGGCTGGTTGAAGAACCCTTCGACCAGAACCTTGTCGGGGCCGGCGCCGGGCATGCCGGTCATCCGCTGCATCGCCTGCTGCGTGCAGGATTGCGAGGCGACCTTGCCGTCGATCAGAACCGCCTTGCCGTCCTTGACCGCACCGCGCATCCGCGCCATCGCGCCGGGGCGGTAGAAGTCGTGGCGCATATCCTCTTCGCGGCTCCAGGTGGTCTGGACCGGGACATTGGGCATGGCCATCGCGACCTTGGTGGCGATCACGCTGAAATCGAACTCGGCCCGGCGTCCGAAGCCGCCGCCCAGATAGGTCGTGTAGACTTCGACCGCCTCGGTGTCCAGACCGGCGGCCTCGGCGATCTTCATCTGCATGAAGGTCGGCGCCTGGTTGCCACCCCAGAATTCCAGCCGGTTGCCCGAGAACAGCGCCGTGCCGTTCATCGGTTCCATCGTGGCGTGGGCCAGGTAGGGGACGGTGTATTCGGCCTCGATCACGGTTGCGCCTTCGGGAACGGTGTTGGCATCGCCGTCATCGCGCATGGTCGAGTTGGGGGCGGCGTCGAAGGCCTTGGCGATCTCGGCAAAGATGGCGTCGGTTTCGGGGGGATAGGGGGCCTCGCCCCAATCGACCTCGATCGCCTCGACCGCCTGGTTGGCCAGCCAGGTGTTGGTGGCGATCACCGCAACGCCATTGCCCAGATCGACGATCTCTTCCACGCCCGGCATTGCCTTGGCGGCGCTGTCGTCAAAGCCATTCATCTGGCCGCCCAGCCTGGGGTTCATCCGAACGCTGGCGAATTTCATGCCGGGCAGGCGCACGTCAACGCCGAACTGCGCGGTGCCGGTGGCCTTTTCGACCATGTCCAGACGCGGTTGCGTCCGGCCCAGATAGCGCCATTCGGACGGGTCACGCAGGGGCGCCTCGATCGGTTCCATCTGCGCCACGTCTGCGGCCAGGTCGGTATAGGCGATCTTGGTGCCATCAGGCGCGATGACATGGCCAGAGGCGGTCTTCAACTGGCCGCGGTCCACGCCCAGCCGATCGGCGGCGGCCTGTTTCAATGTTTCGCGGGCCGAAGCACCAGCCGCGCGCATCCGCTCGAACCCGTCCTTCATCGAGGTCGAGCCGCCGGTGACCTGCAGGCTGAGCACCTTGCCGATCACGCCCAGGGCCTCGCCCAGGTTGTGCTGGAAGTTCGCGATGTCATAGCCCTTGTTGGGCAGGCTCTCGCCGATCATGGCCGAGTTGTAGTAGGCTGCGGCAGCCGGCCCGTGCAGAACGGTGACCTGGTCCAGATCCACGTCCAGTTCCTCGGCGATCAGGGCGGCCCAGGTGGTTTTGACGCCCTGGCCCATCTCGGCGCGGGGCGCAAACAGGGTCACGCCGTTCCGGTCGATCAGGATGAAGGGGGTCAGGGCCGCTTCGCCCTCGCCCGGCTTCAGCGGGTTCTTGGCGGGGCGGTTGACGTAATAGACGCCGAAGGCCACGCCACCGACGATGGCGGCGGACCCGATCAGGAAGGTGCGGCGCAGGATTTTTCCGATGCTGGCCATGGATCAGGCCTCCTTCATCTTGGCGGCAGCGTCGTGGATCGCGGCGCGGATACGGGGGTAGGTGCCACAGCGGCACAGGTTGCCCTGCATCGCCTCGTCGATTTCTTCGTCAGAGGGGGCGGGGTTTTCGGCCAGCAGCGCGGCGGCCTGCATGATCTGCCCCGACTGGCAATAGCCGCATTGCGCGACCTGGTGGTCGACCCAGGCCTGCTGGATCGTGGCCAGGTTGTCGGGCGTCCCCAACCCTTCGATCGTGGTGACCTCGCCCCAGACATCGGACAGGGCAACCTGGCACGAGCGGACGGCCTCGCCATCGATCTGCACCGTGCAGGCTCCGCAGGCGGCCACTCCGCAGCCGAACTTGGTTCCGGTCAGGCCCACCTCGTCGCGCAGCACCCACAGAAGGGGGACATCGTCGGGCAGATCGACCTGATGTGGCTTTCCGTTGATCGTCAGCGTGGTCGCCATGGCGCACCTCTTTTGGCTGTGGCTGGTTTCTGACATAATTGATGAAAAATGTCAGTACGTCAATTGACAATTTCGCGCGAAACTGTCAGAGGTCAATTCATGGCGGAAAAACTGGATGATACACGGGCAAAGGCGATCCTGACTTCGGCGTTTCAGGCCTTTTCCGCCTATGGGTTCCGCAAGACCTCGATGGATGACATAGCGCGTGGCGCGGGCATGTCCCGTCCGGCGGTCTATCTGCATTACAAGAACAAAGAGGCCATCGTCCGCAGCCTGACGCAGGCGCATTACGCCGAGAAGATCGCGGCGGTGGCGCAGGCGCTGCAGGGCGACGGAACGGTGTCCGAGATTCTGGCGCAGGCGATTGACGCGCAGATCGCCGGGATGTCGGCGATCCTGGCCTCGCCGCATGGGCTTGAGATGCTGGATACCAGCAAGTCCACCGCTGCCGACATCGTGGCCGAGGGTGAGGCGGCGCTGGCGGATCTCTACGCTGAATGGCTAAAGCGCGAACTGGCGGCCGGTCGCGTGCGCCTGCCGGACGGACCGGCCGAGACCGCGCGGACCATCACCGCCGCGCTGAAGGGGATCAAGATGACCGCCTCGAACGCCGAGGAGTTCGAGCAGCGCATCGCTCAGTTGGCCGCGTTGATCGGCGCAGGGCTTGAGGTCAGGTAACTCGCTGTCGGATCTTGAATTCCGGTTTGTCCCACAAACGGTTCTGCATGATGTCGGTCAGGATTTCGACGGCGCGCGTCACGTCGCCTTCGTCGATATACAGCGGCGTGAAGCCGAACCGCATGATGTCGGGCGCGCGGAAATCCCCGATCACGCCGCGGGCGATCAGGGCCTGCATCACCGCGTACCCGTCGGCAAACCGGAACGAGACCTGGCTGCCGCGCATCGCGGGGGCGCGGGGGCTGGCCAGTTCCAGATCGGGGCAGGTGGCCTCGACCTGCTGGATGAATTGTTCGGTCAGGGCGATGGACTTGGCGCGCACATCATCCATGTCGGCCATGTCCCAGATATCCATCGCCGCAGCCAGCGCGGTCATCTGGATCACCGGGGGCGTGCCGACACGCATGCGCTCGATGCCTGCGCCAGGGCGATAGTCCAGGTCGAAGGCAAACGGCGCCTCGTGCCCCAGCCAGCCCGACAGGGCCGGGCGCGCGGTGTCGGCCCATTTCGGCGCGACATAGATGAAGGCCGGGGCGCCCGGACCGCCGTTGAGGTATTTGTAGGTGCACCCCACCGCGAAATCGGCGTTGCACCCGGCCAGGTCCACCGGGATGGCCCCGGCAGAGTGGGCCAGATCCCACACGGTAATGACGCCTCGCGCATGGGCCAGATCGGTCAGCGCCTTCATGTCATGCCGGCGGCCGGTGCGATAGTCGACCTCGGTCAGCATCAGCACGGCGATTTCGTCGGTGATGTGTTCGGCCACGGCCTCGGGGTCCACGACCCTCAGTTCGTACTCTTCGCCCAGCGAGCGCAGCAGTCCGTCAGCCATGTAGAGATCGGAAGGGAAGTTGCCATTGTCCGACAGGACCACCTTGCGCCCCGGGTTCAGCTCCAATGCCGAGGCAACCGCCTGATAGACCTTGATCGACAGCGTGTCGCCCACCACGACCGTGCCGGGCGCGGCGCCGATCAGGCGGCCGATCCGATCGCCCAGATCGGTCGGCATGCCCATCCACCCGGCCTTGTTCCACCCGGTGATCAGCATCCGGCCCCATTCCTCGGTCAGCATCTTCTGCACCTTCGCGGCCGCCGCCTTGGGCAGGGGGCCCAGCGAGTTGCCGTCAAGGTACAGCACGCCTTCCGGCAGGTGGAACATGGCTTTGGTGGCGGCGAAATCGGTCATGCTGGTTCTCTGTGTTTGTGCATCTTTGAACCGGGGGTATCGGATCGACGCGGACCTGTCCACGATCGGGTTTTCGTGGATCGATGGCCCGATTTCGGGTTGCGACACCTTGGAGTTTTGCCATCCTGTCCTGAAAACGGTAGGACGTAAGCCGGAAGCGACAATCCGCCGGTGTCTGTCGCAACGACGAAGGGATGCGAATGCGCCGTATCGACTTACCGCCACTGTGGCTTGTGGGCTTTGCGGCGCTGGCCTGGGTGCAGGGCCGCTATCTGTCGTTCGGCTTGTCACTGGAAGGCTGGTTCACCGATCTGCTGAGCGGGCTGCTGATCGGTGGAGGCATCCTGCTGGCCATTCTGGCTATCGTTGAATTCCGCCGCCACCGTACGACGGTCATTCCGCATGAAACACCTTCGGCGCTGGTGCAGTCGGGCATCTACAAGCGCAGCCGCAATCCGATCTATCTGGGCGATGTCCTGATCCTTGCCGGGTTGATCCTGCGCTTCGATGCGGTGCTGTCGCTGGTGTTGGTTCCGGTCTTCGTCTGGGTGCTTGAACGGCGGTTCATCCTGCCCGAGGAAAACCGTCTGCGCCGCACCTTCCGCGCGGATTTCGCGCGCTACGAACGCAAAACCCGGCGCTGGATCTGAGATGCGCCGACCCGTGACACAACGTAATGAATGCTGCACTTGCGAAATAATGTTGCGCGAGATACATGATTGCTTGACAGGAAATACCGACCAGCCGCTCGAACAGAGTGATAATTAGGGGGACTTGCCGGTGAAAATAGGCACGCCAAAGGAAATACTGAAGGGCGAGAACCGGGTCGCGATGACTCCGGAGTCGGCCGTTCAGTTGCAGAAACTGGGCTATGACTGCGCGATCGAGAAAGGGGCCGGTGCGGCCGCCGGGTTCTCGGACGAGGCATACGAGGCCGTCGGGGTCGAGATCGTCAAGACCGCCGCCGCGCTCTGGAAAACGGCCGACATCATCGCCAAGGTGCGCGTGCCCACCGAGACCGAACTCAAGCGGTTGACCAAGGGCAAGACGCTGATCTCGTTCTTCAACCCGGCCGGGAACGAAGAAGGAATGGAACTGGCCAAGGAAAAGGGCGCCAACGTCATCGCGATGGAGATGGTGCCGCGCATCAGCCGGGCCCAGAAGATGGACGCGCTGTCGTCGATGGCCAACATCGCCGGCTACCGTGCGGTGATCGAGGCGGGCAACAACTTTGGCCGTTTCTTCACCGGTCAGGTGACGGCCGCGGGCAAGGTGCCGCCGGCCAAGGTTCTGGTGGTCGGCGCCGGCGTGGCCGGTCTGGCCGCGATCGGCACGGCCGTCAGCCTGGGTGCCGTGGTCTATGCGTTCGACGTGCGCCCCGAAGTGGCCGAGCAGGTCGAGTCCATGGGGGCCGAGTTCGTCTATCTGGATTTCCAGGACGATCAGGACGGCGCGGAAACCGGCGGATATGCCAAGCCCTCCAGCCCCGAGTTCCGCGAGGCGCAGCTGGCCAAGTTCCGCGAGTTGGCGCCCGAGATGGACATCGTCATCACCACGGCGCTGATCCCCAACCGCGAGGCGCCCGAGCTTTGGACCGAGGACATGGTCCAATCGATGAAACGCGGCTCGGTCATCGTGGACCTGGCCGCCGAGAAGGGCGGCAACTGCAAACTGACCGTGCCGGATGAAAAGATCGTCACCGACAACGGCGTGACCATCATCGGCTATACCGACTTCCCCAGCCGCATGGCGACGCAGGCCTCGATGCTGTACGCGACCAACATCCGGCACATGATGACCGATCTGACGCCCAACAAGGACGGGCAGATCGTTCACGACATGGAAGACGACGTGATCCGCGGTGCGACCGTGGTCTATCAGGGCGAGATCACCTTCCCGCCACCACCGCCCAAGGTGCAGGCCATCGCGGCCAAACCCAAGGCCGAGGTCAAGGAACTGACGCCCGAAGAAAAGCGCGCGCAAGAGATCGCGGCCTTCAAGGCGCAGACCAAGCAGCAGGTAACACTTCTGGGCGTGGGCGGGGCGCTGATGCTGCTGGTGGGGCTGGTGGCTCCGGCCAGCTTCATGCAGCATTTCATCGTCTTCGTGCTGTCGGTCTTCGTGGGCTTCCAGGTGATCTGGAACGTCAGCCACAGCCTGCACACGCCGTTGATGGCGATCACCAACGCGATTTCCTCGATCATCATCGTGGGCGCGTTGATGCAGATCGGGTCGGGGTCTTTCCTCGTCATTCTGCTGGCGGCGCTGTCGATCTTCATGGCCGGGATCAACATCTTCGGCGGTTTCCTCGTAACCCGGCGCATGCTCGCCATGTTCCAGAAATCTTAAGGAGGCCGGGCACATGGAATTTGGCTTCACCACTGCCGCCTATGTCGTTGCGGCTGTTCTGTTCATTCTTTCGCTCGGCGGCCTGTCGAACCAGGAAAGCGCCAAGCGCGCGGTCTGGTACGGCATCGTCGGCATGGCGCTGGCGGTCTTTGCCACGCTGGTCGGTCCCGGATCGGGGCTGTGGCTGCTGTCGCTGCTGCTGATCATCGGCGGTGGTCTGATCGGTCAATACGTGGCGCAGCGCGTCCAGATGACCGAGATGCCGCAGCTTGTGGCCGCCATGCACTCTCTGGTGGGTCTGGCGGCGGTTTTCGTCGGCTACAACGCCCATTTCGAGATCAAGAACGTCGCCGAAGTCTTTGCGATCGTTGACGCGGCCAAGGATGCCGACCTGTCGGATCTGGGCGCCTTCGCGAAACTGATCGCCAAGAAAACCCCGGCCGAACTGGCCATTCTGCATGTCGAGCTGTTCCTGGGCATCTTCATCGGTGCGATCACCTTTACCGGTTCGGTCGTGGCCTATGGCAAGCTGGCCGGCAAGGTCACCTCGGCGGCCACCAAACTGCCGGGCGGGCATGCGCTGAATGCGGCGGCGGCGGGCCTGTCGCTGATCTGCCTGATCTGGTATTTCAGCACCGGCGGCTTCTTCCCGCTGTTCCTGATGACCCTCGCGGCGCTGTTCATCGGCTATCACCTGATCATGGGCATCGGCGGCGCCGACATGCCGGTGGTGGTGTCGATGCTGAACAGCTACTCGGGCTGGGCGGCGGCGGCGATCGGTTTCAGCCTGGGCAATGACCTGCTGATCGTGGTCGGCGCGCTGGTCGGCTCTTCGGGTGCGATCCTGTCCTACATCATGTGCAAGGCGATGAACCGCCATTTCGTCAGCGTGATCCTGGGCGGTTTCGGCGGCCCGCAGGGCGAACAGATGGCCGTGGAAGGCGAACAGGTGGCCATCGACGCCGAAGGTGTCGCCGCGGCGCTGAACGATGCCGACAGCATCATCATCGTTCCGGGCTATGGCATGGCGGTGGCGCAGGCGCAGCAATCGGTCAGTGAACTGGTGCGCAAGCTGCGCGCCAAGGGCAAGAACGTGCGCTTTGCCATCCACCCCGTTGCGGGCCGCCTGCCGGGCCACATGAACGTGCTGCTGGCCGAGGCCAAGGTGCCCTATGACATCGTGCTGGAGATGGACGAGATCAACGACGATTTCCCGGACACTGACGTTGTCATCGTCATCGGCTCGAACGACATCGTGAACCCGGCCGCGCAAGAGGATCCGAACTCGCCCATCGCGGGAATGCCGGTTCTCGAAGTGTGGAAGGCCAAGCAGGTGATCGTCTCGAAACGCGGGCAGGGCACCGGGTATTCGGGCATCGAAAACCCGCTGTTCTACAAGGAAAACACTCGCATGTTCTATGGCGACGCCAAGCAGTCGCTGGACAAGCTGCTGCCTCTGATCGACTGATCTGCGGCTGTGATCCAAGAAAAAGGCGCCCATTGCGGGCCAGCCGTTTACTTAATCGTAGCCGCGACGAGAACGTCGCGGCTACATTTCGTATGGCGGTGTGAAGAACCCGCAGGCAGTGGCGTCCGAGGATAAAAAAATAGCCCGCGAAAACCTCCGCAGGCCATAATCTCGAAATCTTTTTTGAGTCGAACTATCGAGGGATTGCGGCAGACATGCCGCGTCCAGGTCATCGAGGTTGATGTCGTTCCCGGATTTCAAAATATCGTAGATCATGTTGGTCAGGATACCAAGCCCCTGCTTGTCCGACTTCAAGAGCAATGATGCCAAAGCGTTGTTGGAGGTCATTGCTCGAACCACGGCACCCTGAACGGCGCCGGGAAGATTTCCCTTTAGTGCTTGTTCCTTTGTATTCTTGTCTATCTGCGCCCGCACG
>NZ_FQVK01000004.1 GCF_900129345.1 Ruegeria intermedia
TTTGATGATCTTTTCCTGAATGCTTGTCATTGATCGACACTCCTTGCTTGCGCTCCAAAAGAGCAGAAATGTCAGATCAAGTCGTGTGTTTTACAGATCAAATATGAAGAGGTATACCTGCGCGCCTATGACAGCGTCTCGGCCGCCCGTGAAAGCCTTCGCCGGTATCTGGCATTCTACAACACGCGGAGACCGCATTCATCGCTGGACGGGCAGACGCCCGATCAGGCATACATCAACCCGTCGCGACCAATCCCGGTCGCGGCATAACCGAGCGGGAAATCCACCTACAAAACGGCTCGAAACTGTTCAAACGAACCGAACCACCTCTATCGTTCCCTTCTTTTTCTCCAGGATCTTTCATGTCTCGCACCAGAATCGTGGAGTGTCTTGATCAGCCCCACCTGAGTGGTCCAGTTTGACTGTTAGTGCATAGTCGGCCTGTGGTCCATCGGGACGACGGTTTCCGGGGCCGGTGGGCGGTAACCCAAGGCGCTGTGCGGTCGTTTCGTGTTGTAGTGCCTCTTCCATTGTTCGATCAGGATCTGTGCCTCGCGCAGGGTATAGAATATCTCGCCATCGAGCAGCTCATCGCGGAACCGGGCGTTGAAGCTTTCGCAATAGCCATTCTCCCAGGGTGAGCCGGGTTCTATGTAGGCCGTCCTGGCGCCGACCGCGGAAATCCAGTCCCGGGCAGCCTGTGCCACGAACTCCGGGCCATTGTCCGACCGGATGCAGGCCGGCACACCGCGTAGGATGAACAGATCGCTTAGGGCGTCGATGACATCTGTGGAGTTCAGCTTGCGCTTCACCTTAATCGCCAGGCATTCTCGGCTGTACTCATCAAGGATGTTCAGCGTCCGAAAAGCTTTGCCATCGTCGGTTCGACAATGGACGAAGTCATAGGACCACACGTGGTTGCGATACTCTGGTCGAAGCCGGATACATGAACCGTCATTCAGCCAGAGCCGCCCTTTCCTCGGCTGCCTCGATGGCACTTTCAGCCCCTCCCGTCGCCACAGCCGTTCCACGCGCTTGTCGTTCACATGCCAGCCGGCATCTCTCAGCAAGGCTGCGATCCGACGGTAGCCGTAGCGACCATATTGGCGCGCCAGCTCGATCATGTCCGCTACCAGGCGCTCTTCGTCAGCACGTCCCCTCGGCAGCTTGCGCTGTGTCGAGCGGTGCTGGCGCAGCACCCGGCAAGCACGACGTTCCGAGACGCCCAGTTCGTTGCGGACAAGTTCGATACAAGCTCGACGATGGGCGGGGCTCAGAAGTTTCCCTTTGCCGCCTCCGCCAGGATCAGCTTGTCCAGCGTCAGGTCCGACACGGCCTTCCTTAGCCGCTCATTCTCCTTCTGAAGCCGTTTGAGCTCTCTGAGCTGGTCGGTTCCCATCCCACCATACTGCTTGCGCCAGCGGTAGTAAGTCTGCTCGGTAATGCGAACCTCACGGATCGCATCCACCCGCGCCATTCCTTGCCCGACGAGCACCTCAACCTGCCGCAGCTTCGTGACAATCTCTTCCGGCTTGTGTCGTTTCGTTCCCATTCTGATCCTCCGTTTTCCTCAACATAACGGCGGACCACTTCAGTGGGGGAAGGTCAATCCCACAAAATGCGAGAAATTTCGGCTTGGCGTCTTGCGGAGAAAATCGCGAACGGAACAATCTTGCTCATTGGAATCGCCCGAGTGTCGCGAGTTTCCCGCCGCACAAAGCTTTCCATGAGCGCATCCAATTCGGCAATACTTGGGCGTCTCGTGCGCTTCTTTGATTTTCCAGTAATGCCTAGTGAGGTCGTGGTTTCTCGGGCTTCCTCGATGACCCTTTTGTCGAAAGGAACATCGAACGCTGGTCTGGCAAGCCGGAGGCAGCCAGCCAAATGGCTCATGTAGTTTGACGTAGTTGCGGGCGACCGAGCCGCAGATCCGTGTTCGCCCTCTGCTACCTGGATAGCAAACTCGACAAGGTCTGAGGGTCGAAGAGACGTGACTTCTAAATCAGCGACGTCAAAAAGTTTGATTGTGTTCAGAACCTGAGATTTGGTCTTACCCATCTCCTTGCGCTGGGTGGCGATAACTTGATCGATCAATTCTTGTACTTTGGTGCGGACCTGATGACTGACGAGTTTCCCAGCATTGAACTCTTTTTCAATCCGTCGGATCCAAGCTGTGGCCGTTGTTTTTCTTGGAAAGGTGGCCGACTTGGAGAAAACGATCCTCCCATTGTCCTTTTTGATGACCTGCGCTCGGTACTTGATGCCGGATTTGCTCTTGCGCTCAACGATAGTGCCCATTATTTCCCATTCTTTATTTTTGGCACACCGGTGTTATAGGTTCCCGGTATGCCAAGCTCCAAGTGGGTATGCCAAACGGTATGCCAAAAACTCTAAATATTGCAAAACCCCGCAAAATAAGGCCCAAACAGGTCATCGTGCAAGCCAACAGAAATTGCCCAAATGACAGATAAGCCCTTAATAACAAAGGCCGCGAGGCTGTCAGTTGCACCGATGATGGACTGGACGGATCGTCATTGCCGGTACCTGCACAGACTTCTGAGTTCCAATGCGCTTCTCTACACCGAGATGGTGACCGCACCCGCTCTTGTCCGAGGTGGCGCGCTTCACCTACTGGAGTTCAGCCCTGAAGAACACCCCGTGGCCCTGCAACTGGGCGGGTCCGACCCCGAGGAACTGGCGCAGGCTGCCATGTTGGGGGCCGAGGCGGGGTATGACGAGATCAATCTGAATTGCGGATGCCCATCCGACCGGGTGCAGTCGGGCACCTTCGGCGCAGTCCTGATGAAAGACCCCGCGCGCGTGGCGGACTGTGTCGCGGCGATGCGCGCAGCCGTGCGCGTCGAGGTGACGGTGAAATGCCGCATCGGGGTGGACGAGCAGACCCCCGAAGAGGTGCTGCCCGACTTTCTGGACAGGATCCGGGCCGCCGGATGTCAGCGGGTCACCATCCACGCCCGCAAGGCCTGGCTGCAAGGTCTGAGCCCCAAGGAAAACCGTGACATCCCGCCGCTGGACTATGAGCTGGTGCATCGGATGAAGGGTGCGTTTCCGGACATGCACATCTCGATCAACGGGGGAATCGCGTCGCTGGCCGAGGCGCGTGCCCAGCTTGAGGCCGGGCTGGACGGGGTGATGATCGGGCGGGCGGCCTATCACCAACCCACCGACATTCTGGCCGAGGCCGATCCGCTGATCTTTGGCACCGGGGCCGCCGCCGATCCGGTCGACGTCGTGCGCAAGATGCTGCCCTATATCGATCGGCACCTTGCCGCAGGGGGGCGGTTGCACCAGATCACCCGGCACATGCTGGGCCTGTTCGCGGGCCGTCCGGGCGCGCGGGGGTGGCGACGGGCCCTGTCGGAAGGGGCGGTCCGGGACCATGCCGGTCCCGAGGTCGTGCTGGAGGCGCTGGCCCGCGTGGCGCCGGACGCCGTCGCCGCCCCGGCAAATTGACAAGGCCGAAGGGCCGCATACCAAGGGGGACGGATGCCCGAGACGTTTTTGCTGGTCCAGATGCTGGGCCTGTTGCTTGTGATCGGAGCGCTGGCCGGGGTGCTGGCCGGCCTGCTGGGCGTGGGCGGAGGGATCGTTCTGGTGCCCGCGTTCTTCTACACCTTCCAGACATTGGGCTATGGCGGCCCGCAACTGATGCAGATGTGCCTGGCGACTTCGCTGGCCACGATCATCGTGACCTCTGTCCGCTCGGTTCTGAGCCACAACAAGAAAGGCGCGGTGGACTGGCAGATCCTGCGTGGCTGGGGGCCGGGGATCGCCGTGGGGGCCATTGTGGGCGTCATGGTCGCCTCCGCCCTGCGGACCGAGGCGCTGCAGGCATTGTTCGGCATTCTCGGCATCTGCATCGGGGCCTATCTGGGCCTGGGGAAATCCGAATGGCGGCTGGGCGATGGCATGCCCGGCGGGCTGCGTCGGGTGCTGATTTCTCCGATGGTGGGGTTTCTGTCGGTGCTGATGGGGATCGGCGGCGGCAGTTTCGGCGTGCCTTTGATGAGCCTGTACAACACGCCCATTCACCGGGCCGTCGCCACCGCGGCCGGGTTCGGCGTCATCATCGCGGTGCCATCGGTCATCGGTTTCCTGTTTCTGCCCATCGCGCCGGACTATCGCCCGCCTTTCACGATCGGGGCCGTCAACCTGATCGCTTTCGGCGTGGTCGTTGCCATGACCATGATCACCGCGCCCTGGGGCGTGAAGCTGGCTCATGCGATGGATCCCAAACCGCTCAAACGCGTCTTTGCGGTCTTTCTGACCCTCGTGGCGCTGAACATGCTGCGCCAGGCGTTGGGGTGGTGAGGCCCTTCCGGGCGCGCGGGTGGGAGGTTTTCCCGGCCGAGCCCGCCGTCGCCGACTGGGTGGCGCATGCGCTGCCGGCGGCCCGCGCGGCGGTGCGGGATCCGGCCCATCTCCATTGGCTTGACTGTGAAGGGACGTGGTTCATCGGCGTCGACGCCCTGCCAAACGACGCGGCGGGGCGGGTTGGCGGTTCGGGGCCGTTGGGCGGCGCGGCGTTTGACTTCCTGCGCGCGCAATACGGTCCGGTCGCGCTGCACCCGGGGCAGGTCTCGGTGGTCTATCCGGGCTATCCACTGCCGCGCCGGGGCGAGGGCGAAGCCGCCGCCCGATACCGGGCCCGGCGCGACGGGGCCCATGTGGACGGGCTCAAGCCCACCGGCCCGGATCGGCGCCGCCATGTCGACGAGCCGCACGCCTGGATTCTGGGGCTGCCGTTGACCGAGGCCAGCGCCGATGCGGCGCCGCTGGTCGTCTGGGATGGCAGCCACCGGATCATGCAGGCGGCATTCCGCCGGGCGCTGGCGGGCGTCGCGCGCGCGGATTGGGCAGGGGTGGACATAACCCAAGCCTATCAGGCTGCTCGCCGAGAGGTGTTTGAAACCTGCCCCCGGATCGAGATTCCGGCCCGGCCGGGAGAGGCCATCGCACTGCACCGGCATTGCCTGCACGGGGTGGCCCCTTGGCGTGACGGTGCAACGGCCGGACCCGACGGACGGATGATCGCCTATTTCCGGCCCGAACTGCCCGGCGGTGTGGCCGATTGGATCGAAACACCGTAACCTCGGGCCATTCTCTGATTTGGAGGCCATTCGATGATTGCGATTCACAAGACGTCTGACGGAGCTTTGCTCGAAATCGAACTGACTGGAGAAGTCTCCAGCACAGATTACACCAACACTCTGGTTCCCGCGATCGAGGCCGCGCTGCAAGAGCATGACCAGGTTCGGATGCTGGTGATCGTGGGGCCCAAATTCAAAGGCTACGATCTGGGTGCCGCGTGGGAGGACACCAAGCTGGGACTCAGCCATTGGCGCGGGTTCGACCGGATCGCGGTGGTCACCGACAAAGCTTGGGCGAAGACCGGCGCGCGGTTGGCGGCTCCGCTGATGCCATGCCCTGTGCAGGTGTTCGAGATGTCGCAACTGGACGAGGCGCGCCTGTGGCTGCGTGAATCGCTCGGGGCCATTCACGTCGTCGATCTGGGCGGGCCTTGCGTGCAGGTCAGCCTGTTGGGCAAGGTGGACCCCAAGGAGTACGAAGAGGCCGAGGCGAGCCTGGACAGCTTGCTGAGCCAGAAGGAGGGTTTCCGCCTGCTGATCGATCTGCGCGAGTTCGACGGCTGGCAGGGCCTGTCGGCGCTGGCGGCGCATTTCCGGCTGGCGCGCAATCATATCGGCATGCTGGACCGGGCCGCGATCGTGGGCGACAAGGCCTGGCAGCACATGGCGCAGCGCGTCGCGCGGCACATCCTGGGCACGCGTACCCAGTATTTCCCGTCCGAAGAGTATGAAGAGGCCAAGACCTGGCTGGCGTCGGGCTGATCCGTCCGGGTCCGCGATTCGGCCGATTGGCCCTTGATTTTCCCCGGCTGACCTTGGGTCAGTCCGGGCCGTGCCGAAGGTATTGAATTCGTTACGTTACGTCCGTTGCGCGCCGTCGCCGATGGCGCGCGCGCGGAAGTATCGGAACTTGCCATGTTTTTTTGTCCATTTGGACAAATTCGTGCGAATTTCAGCGAGGTTTTCCCCTTAATCACGGATCCGAAGTTCGGTAGGCACCGGTCGCTGCTGCAATCTGCCGTGTATTCCGGTACAGGCATTGTCCCCGAGGGTTCGGCTGGATCGCACCGGCGCCGAGCTGTTCGAAGGGGGCTGAATTGCGACTGTTCAAGCTGATTTCCGGGAAGGTCAGGTGCGGTTCCCCAGGGGGCACGCCTGACGGCGACACCGCAGCGGAAGACCGCGCAAGAACCAACCGGGCCGAGATCACCCGGCTGTTCCAGCGCGAACTCATGGCCAAGAAGGCAGGCCACAGGGCACCCGACCGGCAAATCGCGTCTGGGTGCGACGATCAGGCCTCAAAAAAAGGCTCTGACGGGACGACGGCCCTATGACCGATCCAGCCGGGCCGCGCGTCCGCCGCGCCGTTTGGCCAGGCGGGGCTTGCGGCTGGGCAGCTCTTCCATGATGGCGGCGCGTTCGGTGCTGTCCATCTTCGACCAGCGAGAAATCTCGTCCATGGTGCGGTAGCAGCCGGTGCAGATCTTCTCGGTCGGATGCACGACGCAGATCTGCACGCAGGGGCTTTCGACCTCGTTCCGTTTCCAGATCATGTTCGTCATGCGCGGTCTCCGACCCGTTACAGAAAGCGCAGCCTGTCCAGCGCCCCTTGCAGGATATAGCCCGCCGCGACGTGATCGATCACCTGTCCGCGACGTTTTCGTGTCGTATCCGCCTCCAACAGTGCCTTTTCCGCCGCAACTGTGCTCAGGCGTTCGTCCCAGAACCCGATCGGAATATCGGTCAGTTGCGACAGGTTGCGGGCGAAGGCGCGGGTGGATTGGCACCGCGGCCCCTCGGACCCGTCCATGTTGCGGGGCAGGCCCAGGACGATCCCGCCGATTTCCCGGTCGGTCGCGATTTCCAGAAGGCGCGCCGAGTCGAGCTTGAATTTCTTGCGCCGCACGGTTTCCAGCGGGCTGGCCACGCCGCGCATCCGGTCCGACACGGCCACACCGATGGTCTTTTCGCCCAGGTCCAGCCCCATCAGCGCCTGCATAGGGGGCAGGGCGGCGGCAAACTCCTCGAACCCGTCGTGAATCATTGCGCGATCCCGGCCTGACGCGCGGCCGAGACGATCATCTCCAGCGCCTCTTGGTTGTCGGCGAACTTGGCCAGCGCCTCGTCGCGGATCGCGGTGGCGCGCTCGGTTTCGCCCAGAACACCCAGCGCCGAGATCAGCCGCGCCCATTCCTGCGGCGTGCCGCCCTCGGTCGCCAGCCTGTCGGACAGCCCGTCAACCATGCCGCGGATCATCTCCTGCCGTTCTTCGGCCGTCATCTCGGCAGCGGCCTCCATGTCGGCCTGGCTGGGGCCGGCGCCGGCCGGAGCGGCCGAAAGATCGGGGGCGTTGAACACGCCGGCGCGCCAGGCCAGATCGTCGATCTGGGCGCGGATCGCCTGCGCCCAGGGCGCCTGAGGCGGCGAACTGCGCAGCGTATCCGCCCACACCCGATAGGCCAGATCGGGCCGGCCGATCTGGGCCAGCATCTGCCCCCAGTAATAGCGCGCGGGGCCATGGGTGGGGTCGCGTTTCAGGGCTTCACGCAGGGCGTCCTCGGCCTCGGGCGAGACATAGCCGCCCGCCGCGAGGATCAGCATCTCGGCCAGGTTCGAATAGGCATCGGCCGAGGCATCCGCGCCCGACAGCTCGATGACCTTTTTCTGCGCCTCGTACCCGGCCTTGAAGTTGCCGGCATTGGTTTCGTGCTGAGCCAGCAGCATGTGCCCCTGCAGGTCGTCGGGGCGGCTGGCCACAGTTTCGCGCAACTGGTCCAGCAGCTTGGCATAGCTTTCGTCCAGTTGCGGCGGCTCGACCGGGGGGGCGGCCTGTTCGGCCTCGGCCTGGCCGGGGCGGTTCTCGCGCAGTTCGTCGGCCATTTCCAGGCGGGCCGACAGAGGTTGGTCGGGATACCCTGCCGCGCCCAGTTGTCGATACAGAGCCAGGGCGCCGCCCATCAGCAGCATGGTCAGAACCACCGGTGCCGCCACGCGCATTGCCCGCGAGGGGCCGGACCCCGTCGCGGACGCCTGCATCTGCGCGTCCGCGGCCAGAATGCGGCGCGAGATTTCCGTCCGCACCCGCTCGGCATCGGCCTGGCCGATCACGCCGCGGGCCAGGTCGCGGTCCACGCTGGCCAGCTGTTCGCGATAGACACGCAGGTCATAGGCCGCCGCCGGTTCTTCGTTTCGGCGTTCCCGCAGCAGCCCATAGGCCAGGAAAGCCGCGATCAGCAGCGCGAACAAGATGAGCAGAACCCAGAACGTCATGGTCCCTCCGACAATGGTTGCCCTGACTTAGACCTGCTTGCGGTCCGACAAAAGGGACAAATGGCCGCGAATGGCCTACATGTCGCAATAGTGCGATATTGCGGCGCTGCATGGCAGGGGTATTCTGCCGCTGCACGGCATATCTTCGGCCAAACACGAACCGGACGGATTCGCTCATGAAACACTATTCAGCCTTTGCCGTGGCGCGCGAGGCGCTGCGCTATCACACCGGATGGGAGCGCGCCTGGCGTTCGCCCGAACCCAAGAAGCGCTATGACGTCATCATCATCGGCGCGGGCGGGCACGGTCTGGCGACGGCGTATTACCTGGGCCGGAACTACGGCATCCAGAACGTCGCGGTGATCGAAAAGGGCTGGCTGGGTGGCGGCAATACCGGCCGGAACACGACCATCATCCGCTCGAACTATCTGCAGGATCCCTCGGCCGCGATCTATGAAAAGGCGCGCGGCCTGTACGAGGATCTGAGCCAGGAGCTGAACTACAACATCATGTTCAGCCCGCGCGGCGTGATGATGCTGGCCCAGACCCAACACGAGGTGCGCGGCTATCAGCGTACGGCGCACGCCAACGCGCTGCAGGGCGTCAAGACCGAGTGGATCGGTCCCGAACGCGTCAAGGAACTGGTGCCGATCATCAACATCGACGGCCCGCGCTATCCGGTTCTGGGCGCGCTGTGGCAGGAACGCGGCGGCACCGCGCGCCACGACGCGGTGGCCTGGGGCTATGCCCGGGCCTGCTCGAACATGGGCATGGACATCATCCAGCAATGCGAGGTCACGGCCATCCGCTCGGCCAACGGCCGCGTCACCGGGGTCGAGACGACCAAGGGCGCCATCGAGTGCGACAAGCTGGGCATCGTGGTGGCGGGCCACTCGGGCCAGCTGGCCGAGATGGCGGGCTTCCGCCTGCCGGTCGAGGCGCTGGCCCTGCAGGCGCTGGTGTCCGAGCCGATCAAGCCTTGCATGGACGTGGTGGTGATGGCCAACACCGTGCATGGCTACATGTCGCAATCCGACAAGGGCGAGATGGTGATCGGCGGCGGCACCGACGGGTTCAACAACTTCACCCAGCGCGGCAGCTTCCACCATATCGAGGAAACCGTCCGCGCCCTGGTCGAAACCTTCCCGATGATCTCGCGGCTGAAGATGCTGCGCCAGTGGGGTGGCATCGTGGACATGACCGGCGACCGCTCGCCCATCCTGTCCAAGACGCCGCTGGGCGGTTGCTTCATCAATTGCGGTTGGGGCACCGGCGGGTTCAAGGCCATCCCCGGCTCGGGTTGGGGCATGGCGCAGCTGATGGCCACCGGGCATTCCCCGCTGACCGAGGCGTTCTCGCTGGACCGGTTCAAAGAGGGCCGCTTCATCGACGAAAGCGTCGCCGCCGGGGTCGCGCATTGATGGACATCCAATCCCTTCCCACGGCGATACCTGACCGGCCGCGCCGAAGCCGGCTGGCGTTGCTGGACTTTCTGCTGGCGTGTTTCGACGCCCAGTCCGACAGCGTTCAGGTGGTGCAGGTCGGGGCCAATGACGGCAAGCTGGATGATCCCATCCTGCCGTACTGGTCGAAGCCGCATTGGAAAGGTGTCCTGATCGAGCCGCACCCGCTGTATTTCTCGGCCCTTGCGTCGCTGCATGCGGCCAACCCGAACGTGACGCTGGTCAATGCCGCCGTCTCGCAGGTGGCGGGCAGCATGACGCTGTATCACCTCGACGAGACCTATTCCGGCGCCTATCCGGGCTGGCTGCGCGGCTGCGCGTCGCTGGACCGTGGCCGGATGGTGGCCGCGATCGACCGCGCCAACCGCAGGACGGGGGCGGACGTGCCGCATTCGGCCGTGGCCGAGACAACCGTCGCCGCGCGGCGGCTGGACGACATTCTGGCCGAAACGGGCGTTTCCGCCGCCGATATCCTGGTGATCGACGTCGAAGGGCACGAACGCTCTGTCCTCGACAGCTTTGATCCCGCGCGCCTGGGGCTGTCGCTGGCCATCGTTGAATGCAACGCCGGCGACCCGGCCGAACAGGATGCGATCGTCTCGGCCCTGAGCGCGGCCGGTCTGGTCGCCTATCGGCTGGCCAACGACATCGTCGCCCTGCGCCCGGGCCGCGTCACCATCCCGATCGAGGCGATGTTCCACTTCAACAACCTTGTTCCGCTGACCGCCCAAGAAACGGTCGAGCCGAATCCATGACCAAAGGTGTTTTGACCCGATGCTGATCCTGACCTGCCCCTATTGCGGCGTCGACGCCGAAGAGACCGAACTGACCGCCGGCGGCGAAGCGCATCTGAAACGCTTCGGCCCCGGCTCGTCGGATGACGAGTTCCACGACTATCTGTTCGCCCGTGAAAACCCCAAGGGCGCGCATTTCGAACGCTGGCGCCACAGCAACGGCTGCGGCAAGTGGTTCCACGCCGCGCGCTGCACCGCCACCCTCGAGGTGTTCGGCACCTATTCGGCCCAGGTCACCGAGCCGCCGCAGGAGATCCGCGATGCGATCTCGGCCAAACGGCCGGGCTGGACTTGGAGAGAGTTCTCCTGATGCCCCGCCCATTCAAGAACATTCCCGCCGGAGGCACCATGCCCTCCATCCGCGAAAGGTCCGAAACATGAGCACCCGTCTCGCCAAGCAAGGCCGGCTGATCGACCGGTCGAAACCGGTCACCTTCACTTTCAACGGCACTGCGATGCAGGGCTATCAGGGCGACACGCTGGCCTCGGCCCTGCTGGCCAACGATCAGATGATGGTCGGCCGGTCGTTCAAATACCACCGTCCGCGCGGCGTCGTGGCCAGTGGCGCCGAGGAGCCCAACGCGTTGGTTGGTCTGGGGCAGGGCAACCGGTTCGAGCCGAACCAGCGCGCCACCACGACCGAGCTGTTCAACGGTCTGACCGCGATCTCGCAGAACCACTGGCCCAGTCTGGAATATGACATCGGCGCGGTGAACACGGCGCTGGCGCGGTTCCTGCCGGCGGGCTTCTACTACAAGACGTTCATCCACCCCAAACCGTTCTGGAAACATGTGTACGAGCCGTTCATCCGCCAGTCGGCCGGTCTGGGCAAGGCCCCCGACAAGGACAGCCGCGACGCGGATACCTATGAACACTTCTATGCCTTCACCGACGTATTGGTGATCGGCGGCGGTGTTGCGGGCCTGCAGGCTGCCAAAGCCGCGGCGCAATCGGGTGCCAAGGTCATGCTGATCGAACAGACCGCCCATTGGGGTGGTCGCGCGCCCGTCGACGGCGGCACCGTCAACGACGAGCCTGTGGATAAGTTCGTGGAACAATTGGTTTCCGAACTCGAAACAATGGATAACGTCACCCTGCGGTCGCGCTGCATGGGGGCCGGGGTCTATGACCACGGCTACGTGCTGGGATACGAGCGTCTGACCGACCACAAACCGGGCACTCAAGGCCCGCGCCACCGCCTGTGGCGCATCCGCGCAAAACAGGTCGTTACGGCGACCGGTGCTATCGAGCGCCCGCTGTCCTTTGCCGGCAATGACGTGCCGGGGGTGATGCTGGCCTCGGCCATGCGCGACTATGTGGTCAACTGGGGCGTGACCCCAGGCGAGCGCGTGATCGTCGCTACCAACAATGACGACGCCTACCGCACCGCGATCATCCTGAAACAGGCTGGCGTGGATGTTTTGCGCGTGATTGATGCGCGCCCGTCGGCCGGTCCGCTGGCGGACGAGGCGCGCAGCCTCGGCATCCGGGTCGATCCCGGCAAGGCCATCGCCAAGGTCAAGGGCGGCAAGCGGGTCAAGAAGGTCGCGATCTGCAACCAGGAAGGCATTGGCGGCGCTCGGGAAGAGGTCGAATGCGACGCGGTTGCCATGTCGGGCGGCTGGTCTCCGGTGGTGCACCTGTGGTCGCATTGCGGCGGCAAGCTGATCTGGGACGAAGCCAACGCCCATTTCCGCCCCGACCCCGACCGTCCGCCGCTGGGCGCGGATGGCGCAGGCTTTGTCGTGCCGGCGGGGTCGGCCAACGGGCCGCTGGCGCTGGGCGAGGTTCTGGCCGATGCCCATGCCGCGGGCAAGGCCGCGGCCAAGGCAGCCGGCTTCAAGCCGAAGAACACCAAGGCACCGCAGGGCGAGGCCGAGACCGAAGCGCCCATGCAGGCCGTCTGGCTGATGCCCGCCAAGGCCGAGGTGCAGCTGCGCATGAAGTCGTGGCTGGACTTCCAGAACGACGTGAAGGTCTCGGATGTGCAACTGGCCGCGCGCGAGGGCTATGAAAGCGTCGAGCACACCAAGCGTTATACCACGCTGGGCATGGCGACCGATCAGGGTAAGCTGAGCAATATCAACGGTCTGGCGATCCTTGCTGATGCACTGGAGTCGGAGATTCCCAAGGTCGGCACCACCACCTTCCGCCCGCCCTATACGCCCATCTCGATGGGCGCCATCGCAGGCGAGGCGCGCGGCGAGGTGTTCCAGCCAATCCGGCGCACGCCGATGCATGATTGGCATGACCGGAATGGTGCCGATTGGGAGCCGGTGGGCCAGTGGCGGCGCCCCTATGCCTATGTGCGAGCCGGGGAAACCGTGCATGACGCCGTGAACCGCGAGGTCCGGAATACGCGCGAGAACCTCGGGCTGCTGGATGCCTCGACCCTGGGCAAGCTGATCGTCAAGGGGCCGGATGCAGGCAAGTTCCTGGACATGATGTACACCAACATGATGTCCACGCTGAAGGTCGGCAAATGCCGCTATGGACTGATGTGCTCGGAAAACGGCTTCCTGATCGACGACGGCGTCGTGGCCCGCATCGACGAGGACACCTGGCTGTGCCACACCACCACCGGCGGGGCCGAACGCATCCATGCCCATATGGAGGAATGGCTGCAGACCGAGTGGTGGGACTGGAAGGTCTATGTCGCCAACGTGACCGAGCAATACGCCCAGATCGCCGTGGTGGGCCCCAACGCCCGCAAGGTGCTGGAGAAGCTCGGCGGCATGGATGTCAGCAAAGAGGCGCTGCCCTTCATGGAGTGGCGCGACGGCCAGATCGGCGGCTTCGACTGCCGGGCCTACCGCATCTCGTTCTCGGGCGAGCTGTCCTATGAAATCGCGGTGCCCGCCAGCCAAGGTCAGGCCTTCTGGGATGCCCTGATGGAGGCCGGGAAAGAGTTCGGCGTGATGCCTTATGGCACGGAATGTCTGCACATTCTGCGGGCCGAGAAGGGCTTCATCATGATCGGCGACGAGACCGACGGCACCGTGATCCCGCAGGATCTGGGGCTGCACTGGGCGATCTCGAAGAAGAAAGAGGATTTCCTGGGCAAGCGCGCGCAGGAACGCTCTCACATGACCGACCCGGATCGCTGGAAACTGGTGGGTCTGGAGACTGTGGATGGTTCCGTTCTGCCCGACGGTGCCTATGCGGTTGGCGAGGGCGTAAACGCCAACGGTCAGCGCAACGTGATCGGGCGCGTGACCTCCACCTATTTCTCGGCCAACCTGGGCCGGGGCATCGCCATGGGGCTGGTCAAGAACGGGCCGAACCGCATGGGAGAGGTGATCGAGTTCCCGAGCACCGACGACAAGATCTACAAGGCCAAGATCGTGGACCCGGTGTTCTACGACAAGGACGGGGAGAAGCAGAATGTCTGAACCCATCAGCGCACTGAACCACGCCAGCTTTGACGGCATCGCCCGGATCGAGGAATGCGGCCTGCAGGGAATGATCACCCTGCGCGGCGACCTGTCCGACAAAGTCGTGATCAAGGCGGTCAAGGACGCCACCGGCCAGAAGATGCCCGGCCAGCGCGAGGCCTTCGTCAATGGCGAAACCGGGGTCTGCTGGATGTCGCCGGACGAGCTGCTGGTGCTTGTTCCTTACGCCGAGGTCGAGGAAAAACTGGCCGCCATGCAGGGCGCGCTGAGCGGCATTCATGCCTTGGCGGTCAACGTCTCGGACGCGCGGGCGGTGTTCCGGGTCTCGGGGGCGACCGCGCGTGAGGTTCTGGGCAAACTCGCGCCCGTCGATCTGTCGCGGGATGCGTTCCAGCCGGGCCAGATCCGCCGCACGCGTCTGGCGCAGGTGGCCGGAGCGTTCTGGATGGACGACGAGGAAACCTTTCGCGTGGTGTGCTTCCGATCGGTTGCGGACTACGTGTTCAAGCTGTTGAAGGTTGCAGCCCAGCCCGGCAGCGAGGTTGGGTACTACTGAAAGAAAAGGAAAGCCCCGGTTCTGCCGGGGCTTTTGTTACTTTACTTTCGAACAGGTCCCGACTCCGTAGGGCTTGTTCGCAAAATTCCCCCGCAGGAACGCCATGCGAACGGCAACCGTGTTGTCGCTTGTGTTCAGATTCGCCTGATATCGTACACGGGCATTGCCCCCCGCGACCATTTTTCGATCGAGGTTCCAGACGATACGATACCGGTTGGCACCTCGGTCCTTGAATTTTGCCTTGACCCAATCCTGGTATGAACTGGCGGCCATCGCCGATGCGGTAGAGAGGTCAATCTGGAACCCATACTCGGGTGCAATCCAGCCATGGGCGTCTTGTTTGGTCATCTTGCAATGATAAGCGATTGTTTCTGCAGCGGCGGTTTGTGCAAAAACTGCGGCAGCAACAAATAGGATGAGTTTCAAGTCAATTTTCCTGTGTATTCAGAGGTTAACGCAGGAAAATGACCAGAGCATCACTGAAAGCGCAAGGGTAATTTCTCGTTTAAAGAGAATTCTTGTCGCCGTATTCTATCCCGTGAACAACACGCTTCGGAACTGCGCCAAAGCACTTGGGCTCAGCAGGTCTTTGGCCGAGATTGGCTGCCCGGCCTCATCGCGCGTGGTCGGATAGAAGGACAGCGCCGCAAGCAGGCCTTCGACCTGTTCGGAACGCTTGCTTTCGTCCAGCAGGGGCGCGTGCAGAGACAGATACAGGGCTGGTTTTTGATCCTGCAGCCAATCGGCAAGTGTCGGCAGAACCGCAAATTCGGCCCCTTCGATATCCATCTTGACCAGCGACACGCCGGAAAGGTCGGTGGCAGAGGCGAACTGATCCCATGCGATGGTCAGGGCGTCGGTTCCGTGCGCGCCGTCATGCAAGAGCGAGCTGGTGGAGTCGCCACGCTCGCCCCTGACCGAAGCCATGCGGGCCAAGCCGAACCGGTCGGACAAGGCCACGCCAAAGGCCGAGACATTGCGGATGTCGTTCAGGTCGAGGTTCCAGGCCAGATGGCGATAGGCGGTCGGGTCGGGCTCGAAACACCAGACATGCCGGGCTTTGCGAGCGCCATACAGAACCGTCGGCCCGATCCACGCGCCGATGTCCAGATAGTCGCGATCTGGCGAAAGATGGCGGTCGAGCACGGCGAAGGTTTCGGGCTCCCAGTTGCCGGCCGAGGCCTTGCGCCAGAATTTCGAATGGTAGGGGTCCAGTCGGAACGGCTCGCCGTTCAGGTTGCCTGCATAATGACCGCGGGCGCGGTAGAACATCTTGCGCGCCTGCGTCAGCATCGCGGACCTCCGGGTTTTCTGCTCTCGGGCCTTGACCTGCGGCGGTTGCCAAAGCATTTAACCTTGGGAACGCAACAATAATTTACAGGGGGCCGAGATGGCTTTTGAACTTCCTGATCTTCCTTATGCACATGACGCGCTGGCAGCCAAGGGCATGTCGGCGGAAACGCTGGAATATCACCACGATCTGCACCACAAGGCCTATGTCGACAACGGCAACAAGCTGATCGCCGGGACCGAGTGGGAAGGCAAGTCGCTGGAAGAGATCATCGTCGGCACCTACCAGGCCGGCGCGGTGGCCCAGAACGGCATCTTCAACAACATCAGCCAGCTGTGGAACCACAACCAGTTCTGGGAGATGATGACCCCGGCTGAATCGAAAATGCCCGGCGAGCTGGAGAAGGCGCTGGTCGAAAATTTCGGCTCGGTCGACGAGTTCAAGTCGCAGTTCGCCGCCGCCGGCGCCGGTCAGTTCGGCTCGGGCTGGGCATGGCTGGTCAAGAACGCCGACGGATCGCTGGCCGTCACCAAGACCGAGAACGGCGTGAACCCGCTGTGCTTCGGCCAGACCGCGCTGCTGGGCTGCGACGTGTGGGAGCATTCCTACTACATCGACTATCGCAACAAGCGCCCCGCTTACTTGGAGAACTTCCTGAACAACCTGGTGAACTGGGAAAACGTCGCCTCGCGTATGTGACGGTACGGCCCGGAACGCCCGGATCACGGCCCGCCAGCCTGAAAGCTGGCGGGTTTTTCGTTGTCCTCCGGCGGCTGTCGGCCAAGATTGCCCCTTTGCCGTTGCAAGTCTCTTTTTGATACATAGGTGAACACTGCACGGTCCGCGACGGTTGCGGCCCCAGGCATTCAGATCGACAGGAGGACGAAATGGTGAAGCTGGTACCGGGAACCTGGGTTGTGATTGCGGATGGCGAAAAAGCCTTGTTCACCGAGAACACCGCCTCTGGCTGGGAGCCGAAGCTGAAGGTTCTGTCGGTCGAGCAGCAGGACCCCGACGCGGTGCAGCCCCGTCCGACCGACCGGCCCGGACGCCGGGCCGACGGGGGGCCGAACCAGAAATCGGCCGTTGAAGAAGACACCTGGCGCACCCATGCCCGCGCGCTGTTCGCGCAGGACCTGGCCGATCTGCTGAACCGCGAAGGGCACAAGGGCGCCTTTTCGCATCTGGTGCTGATCGCAAGCCCCCAGGTTCTTGGGCTGCTGCGCCGCAACCTGCATGAAACCGTGCAGGCAAAGATCGTGGCCGAGATCGACAAGACCCTGACCAACCATCCGCTGAAGAAGATCGAGAAAGTGCTGGCCGATCACACGCCCTGAGATTCAGGACAACGCCCGACGCAGCGCCGCCATGGCCGAGGGCGCATCGTCCACCCAGGTGATGAACTGCGCGAGCGAGCTTTCCGCAAAGCCCTGATCGACCACCTGGTCCAGCAGGCTGTGCAGGCTGTCCCAGTATCCTTCGACATTCATCACCAGAATGGGCTTGTCATGCAGGCCCAACTGGCGCCAGGTGAGCGCCTCGAACAGCTCGTCCAATGACCCCGGTCCGCCGGGCAGCACCACCACCGCGTCGGCGTTCATGATCATCACCTTCTTGCGTTCGTGCATGGTTTCGGTGACGACGAAACGTGTCAGGTCGGTCTTGCCGACTTCGCGGCGCAGCAGGTGCGCCGGGATCACGCCAAACGTGTCGCCCCCGGCGGCCTGCGCGGCGCGGGCAACCTCGCCCATCAGGCCCACGTCGCCCGCACCATAGACCAGCCGCCAGCCTTCGCGGGCCAGAAGTGTGCCAAAGCTTCGGGCTTGGTCGGAATAGGCGGGGCGGGCGCCATTGCGTGACCCGCAGTACACACAGACGGACTTCTGGGGCATGGAAAGGCGACTCCGGGGTTGTGTCAGAGGTTTTGACCCGTGATAGCGGGATTGATAGATTGGCTCAACCGCCCGCAGGAATGCTTTTCAGACAAAGCGGTTGCGCGGCAGAGTGAAAGGGGAAACATGGACGCCAAATCGGGAAGCGGACGGTCCGGATCCTTCATCTTTGGGGTTCTGGCCGGTGTTCTGGCGATCCTGGTTGCGGCCGGGTTTTATCTTTTGGGCGTGTTCTCGGGGTCTTCGCCGTCGGCGCCCGAAGACGCCTTGGTTTCGACGGAGGAACAGCCCCAGCAGGCCGGATCCACGCAGACGAAGCCGCTGACCGAAGCGCCGCAGAAACAGGACGAGGGCGCCGTCGCGCCGTCAGAGGCCGACGAAACGACGCCCGCCGATACACAGGCCGAAGCACCGGCCAATGGCGCGGAACAGGAAAACGCGGCCGAAACCGTACCCGAAAGCACACAGGCCGACTTGCCCCGCCCGGTGCTGGACCAGATCTTCGTCGAACCCGACGGCACTGCCTTGCTGTCTGGCTCGGCCCGGCCCGGCAGCCGGGTTCGGATCCTGCTTGACGGGGCGCCGGTGCACAGTTTCACCGTCGATGAGAGCGGCCAGTTCGCCGAATTCGTGGCCATTCCCTTCAGCGAGGCCGCGCGCGGACTGGTACTGGAAACCACCGAAGGCGACCGAACCGCGCGGTCGGACGACTATCTGATCGCGGCCCTGCCAAAACCGGTTGAACCGGCTCCGGTTGGTGAGGATATCGCCAGCGCCGATGGCGCGACCGCCAACGAAACCGAAGAGCGCCCGGACCCCGCCGCGACCGGCGCGACCCAGGCCGAGGATACGACCGCCGAGGATGCCCCGCCCGAGGATCAGGCCCCCGGGACACCGCCCGCGATGACGCCCGAAAATGCCGACGAACAGCGGCAGGTTGCGGTTCTGCGCTCGGGGGAAGAGGGGGTGTCGGTGGTGCAATCGCCGTCGGTCCAAAGCCAGGCACCCGATCAGGTCGCGCTGGATTCGATCGGCTATTCCGAGCAGGGCGACGTGCAACTGACGGGCCGCGTCGTCGAGGGCGCCGCGGTGCGACTGTATCTGAACAACCGCCTGGTCGCCGACATTACGCCCGAGCAGGACGGCGATTGGCGCGGCCAGATCGAGGGGATCGATCCGGGCCTGTATACCCTGCGCGTCGACGAGGTGGGCACGGACGGCACGGTGCTCAGCCGCGTGGAAACCCCGTTCAAGCGCGAGCCGGTCGAAGCCTTGCGCGCGGCGGGGGCGCAGGAGGCGGACTCCGGTCTCGAACCGTCGGCTCCGATCCGGTCCGTCACGGTGCAAAAGGGCGATACCCTGTGGGCGATCTCGCGCGAGCGGTATGGCGACGGGATACTGTACGTGCGCCTGGTTGAGGCCAACCGCGACCTGATCCGCGACCCGGATCTGATTTACCCGGGGCAGGTCTTCACCATTCCCGAATAAAGGCGTAGGTCTGGTGCCGGCCGGGGCTTTCCCGGCCGCAACCGTGTTTGGGTAGCTACATGAGAAGACTTGCGCCGATGAATTCCGAGGACCTGCCACAGATGGATGAACGCAAGTCGGGTTGGTTGACCATCCGCAAGGTCGCCCCGTACCTGTGGCCGGCGGACGAGCCTTGGGTCAAGCGGCGGGTGGTGCTGGCCATGGCCATGTTGTTTCTGGCCAAGCTGATCGCGGTCTATACGCCGATCCTGTACAAGAGCGCGGTCGATGCTTTGGCGGGCGAGGGCGCACCGCCGCTGGCGCTGGGCGCCGTGGGGCTGACGGTGGCCTATGGCGTGGCCCGGATGATGACCGTGGGGTTTCAGCAGTTGCGCGATGCGCTGTTCGCGCCGGTGGGGCAACGCGCGCTGCGGGCTCTGGCGCTGGAAACCTTCCAGCACATCCACCAGCTGTCGATGCGCTATCACGTGACCCGCCGGACGGGCGGCCTCAGCCGGATCATCGAGCGTGGGGTCAAGGGCGTGGAGTTCCTGCTGCGTTTTCTGCTGTTTTCGATCGGCCCTCTGATCCTTGAACTGCTGCTGGTAGCGGTGGTTCTGATGTGGCTGTTCGACGTCTGGTATCTGGTCGTGGTGGCCGTCACCATCGCGCTTTACATCTGGTTCACCTTCACGGTCACCGAATGGCGCGTGAAGCTGCGGCGCGAGATGAATGATCAGGACACCGAGGCCAACCAGCGTGCTATCGACAGCCTGCTGAATTTCGAAACCGTCAAGTATTTCAACGCCGAGCGGCGCGAAGCTGAACGATATGACGTGTCGATGAAGGCCTATGCGCAGGCCGCGTTGAAAACGGCATACTCGCTGGCCTTCCTGAATTTCGGTCAGTCTTTCCTGATCACATGCGGGTTGATCGGGGTGATGGTTCTGGCCGCGATCGGCGTTCAGAACGGGCAGTTGACGGTGGGCGATTTCGTGATGGTCAACGCCTACATGATCCAGATCACCGTGCCGCTGAACTTCCTGGGCACCGTCTACCGCGAGATCCGACAGGCTCTGGTGGATATGGGCCAGATGTTCCAGTTGCTGGAGCAGCCGGCCGAAGTGGTGGACAAGCCAGACGCCAAGCCCCTGCAGATCACCGAAGGCCGGGTCGAACTGGACGATGTGCATTTCGGCTATGACCCCGACCGCGAGATCCTGCGCGGTGTCTCTCTTGTGGTGCCGGGGGGGCAGACCGTTGCCATCGTGGGCGCGACCGGCTCGGGCAAATCCACCATCGGGCGGTTGCTGTTCCGGTTCTACGACGTGACCCAGGGCGCATTGCGGATCGACGGGCAGGACGTGCGCGACGTGACGCAGGAAAGCCTGCACGCTGCCATCGGCGTGGTGCCGCAGGATACAGTGCTGTTCAACGATACGATCCGGTACAACATCGCCTATGGCCGCGAGGGGGCCTCGCAGGCCGAGATCGAAGCCGCCGCAAAGGCCGCCCAGATCCACGACTTCATCACCTCTCTGCCCGAAGGATACGAGACCAAGGTGGGTGAGCGTGGCCTGAAGCTGTCGGGCGGCGAGAAGCAGCGCGTGGGCATTGCGCGGACGCTGTTGAAGAACCCGCCGATCCTGCTGTTGGACGAGGCCACCAGCGCGCTGGATACCGACACCGAGCAGGACATCAAGGATGCCCTGGCCCGCGCCGGCGAAGGGCGTACGGTGATCACCATCGCCCACCGCCTGAGCACGATTGCCGAGTCCGATCAGATCGTCGTTCTGGAAAAGGGCGAAATCATCGAGCAGGGCACCCATGATGAGCTGCTGCGCCGTGATGGGCGCTATGCCCAGCTGTGGAACCGCCAGCAATCGGATACGCAGGCGGCCTGAAACCTCGTCAGCTATGTTTCCAAATGAAAACGGGCCGGCAGTACCGGCCCGTTTCCTGTGTTACTCCGCCGCTTTCAGCGGATGCCCCGGTGTGTCGCCCGGGCTTTCCTCGGCATCTGCAGCCTCATCGTCGGTCCAGACGATTTCCGATGCCTGCATGCGGCGGGCCGAGTCTCCGATCGCCATGTCCTGCGCGATCTGGCTGGATCGGCCGGCGGTCACGCGGGCCAACAGTTTGCCCAGCCGCACGGCATAGGTGGTCACCCACACCCGCAACGCCAGGAACGAGGGCGTCACGATCAGCGTCAGAACCGTGGCGATGCCCAAGCCGAACACCACCGCCGTCGCCAGCTGCTTCCACCACAACGCGGTGGGGCTGTCGATGGAATAGCCGCCGTTGATGAAATCCAGCGACAGGCCGAACATCATCGGTGTCAGCCCGGCCATCGTGGTCAGTGTGGTCAGCAGAACCGGACGAATCCGCGCCTCGGCCGTGCGCACGATGGCGTCGATCCGGGGCATGTAGCGGCTGTATTCCTGGTAGGTGTCGATCAGAACGATGTTGTTGTTCACCACGATCCCCGCCAGCGCCACGATGCCCGTCCCGGTCATGATGATCGAGAACGGTTGTTCCATCACCATCATCCCGATCAGCACGCCGGTGGTGGACAGAACCACCGCCAGCAGCACCAGCACCGAGTTGTAGAACGAGTTGAACTGCGCCAGCAGGATCACGAACATCAGTCCCAGCGCGGCCAGGAAAGCGCTGGAAAGGAAGGCCTGGCTCTCGGCCTGATCTTCCTGGTCGCCGGTCCATTCCCAGGTGATCGTGTTGGCAAAGGGCTGAGTGTCCAGCCACTCGGTCAATACCGCGATCCGCTCGTTGGGGTTGACCGGCATCAGGCGGGCGTCGCCGTCATCGATGGCGGCCTGCACGTCCCGGAGGGTTTCGGCGTCGGTCAACTGAACCAAGGTATAGGTCGTTCCATCGGCACCGTTGATCGTAGCCCCTGCAGGCTCCGAGCCTTCGGTCACTTCGCGCACCACGGCCAGCCGCTGTTCTCCGTCCGAGGTGTCGATCACCACTTTGCTCAGACCGGACTCCACGTCGGCCTTGACGTCGTAATAGCGCTCTTGATCCACGCGGTTGATTTCGGCCAGCTTTGCCACCGGTTTACGGGTGATGAAGTTCGACAAGGGCACCAGCCCGTCCGCGGTACGGACCTTGAGCGTATCCAACGTGGACAGGACCCGATCCTGATCGGGCAGGCGCACGCGGATCTCGATCTCTTCATCGACGCTTTCGGGGCGCATTTCGCCCAGAAGGATGCCACGGGTCACCAACTGCACCATCGCGCCCACGGTTGCCACGTCGGCCCCGAACCGTCCCGCCTTGGCCACGTCGACGTCGATCTGCCAGTCGATGCCGGGCAAGGGCAGGGTGTCCTCGATCTTGATCAGGCCCGGGGTGTTTTCGAACATTTCGCGCGCGGTAAGCGTGGCGTTGGTCAGGTCGTCCCAGTTGTCGCCCTTGATCCGCAGATGCACGGGCTTGGCCGAGGCCGGCCCCTGTTCCAGCGGCAGGATCTCGACCACGAAACCCGGCAGCTTGGCCAGTTCGGCGTTCAACTGGTCGATCACGAAATCGCCGTCATACTCGGGCGCCACGGTGTGCTTTTCGAACAACCCGCCCAGAGCGGGCTCCGACACGTTCGGGCGATCCTCCCACGGGATGATCTCGAACTGCACGCGGCCCACCGTATCGGCCGGAGCCTGCGCCCCGCCGTTGTTCTGGTTCAGGCCGCCTGCGCCGGCGAACGAGAACACGTTGATCACCGCCGGATGCTGGCTGATCACCTGTTCGGCCGCGTAGACCAGAGCGTCCTTTTCGGCCAGCGACAGGTTGCCCCGTGCACGGACATAGGCGGTGGCCTGTTCCGGCTCGCTTTCGACGAAAAATTCGACGCCGCGGTTGTTCTGGCCGTACATGGTCATCACCGTCATCACCGCGAAGCCCACCGCCACGATCGAGACGATGGGCATGATCGGATTGCCGACCAGGAACTTGATGACATACCCGAAGGGCGTATGCTCCTTGGCCGTGTGGACACGTTCGTCCGGCTTGCGCTCGATCCGGGCTGCGCTCAGCGTGACCGATCCGGCGAAGGCGCCGAACAGGAACAGCACCACGCCCAGCAGCAGCCCGCCCCGGGCGCCTTCGGGCAACAGGTAGGCGGGGTTCAGCAACTGCATCGCGCCCAGGAAGATCATGTAGACCGCCGGCGGCACCATGATGGCACGCACCCACCAGGGCGTCCGCGCGCGCAGCCAGTTCGAGCTGCGGTCGAACAGGCGGCTCAGCCGGCCCGAGACACCGCCCATCACCGGCAGGTAGATCAGCGCCACGATCAGCGAGGCCGACAGAACGAAGATCAGCGTGACCGGCAGCATTCCCATGAATTCACCCGGAATGCCCGGCCAGAACAGCATGGGCAGAAAGGCGCACAGCGTCGTCGCGGTGGACGAGACGATGGGCCAGAACATCCGCTGCGCGGCCTCGACATAGGCGTGCATGGGGCCGACGCCTTCGGCGATGCGCTTGTCGGCATATTCCACCACCACGATGGCGCCATCGACCAGCATCCCCACGGCCAGGATCAGGCCGAACATCACGATGTTCGAGATGCTGACCCCCATGATGGCGAGGAACGCGAAACACAACAGGAACGAGGTCGGGATCGCGAATCCCACCAGCAGCGCCGCCCGCGTGCCCAGCGAGGCCAGAACCACGATCATCACCAACGCGATGGCCGTCAGGACCGAGCCCTCCAACTGGCTGACCATCGAACCCACGATGCGGCTCTGGTCGTTCGAGGTGCCCACATCCACCGCCGCCTGCAATTCGGGGGGCCATTTCGTTTCGGCCTTGGCGACGGTTTCCTTCACCTGGGCCACGGTGTCGATCAGGTTGAAGCCCTTGCGCTTGACCACCTGCAGCGCCACGGTCGGTTCGCCGTTGAACCGGGCGGTCCCTTCGCGGTCTTCGAAGGTATAGTTGATCTCGGCCAGTTCGCCCAGGGTCACGACGCGGTCGCCATTGACCTTGATCGGCAGGCCATAGACGTCCTCGGGCGTCTTGAACGACGACGGGATCTTGACCGAAAACGCGCCCTGTTCGGTTTCGACCTCGCCGGCGGCGATCAGCTGGTTGTTGTTCTGTACCACGTTGATCAGTTCGGCCGCGGTGACGTTGTACGCCTCGAGCCGCAGCGGATCGATGATCACTTCCAGCATCTCGTCGCGGTTGCCCGCGATCCCGGCCTCGAGCACGGAATCCAGTGCTTCGAGGTCATCCTGCAGATCTTTGGCGATGCGCGCCATGGTGCGTTCGGGCACCGGACCCGACAGGTTCACGATGACGATCGGGAATTCCGAGAAGTTGATCTCGGTCAGCGTGTATTGCTCGGCGCCCTCGGGGAACTTGGCCTGAGCGCTGTTCATCGCGTCGCGCACGTCGGCGGTGATGGCGGTCTTGTCCCAGCCAAAGTCGAATTCCAGCGCGATCCCGGCATAGCCTTCGGCGGCGGTGGCGGTCATTTCCTTCAGACCGTCCAGATCCGCAAGCTCGGTTTCCATCGGCTTGATCAGCAGGTTTTCACTGTCCTCGGCCGAGATACCGGGAAATTGCACCGACACGAACAGCGCGGGGATTTCGATGTCCGGCTCGCCCTCTTTGGGCAGACCGACATAGGCATAGCCGCCGATGATCAGCGAGATGGCGATGAACGCCAGAACCATGCGGGCCCGATCAGCGGCCCAGGAGACGATACCGGTCATTGCGACGCATCCCGATAGGTCGGCTCGACGGCCACGCCGGCGGTCACGAATTCCTGGCCGACCACGATGACGTCGGCGGTTTCAGGCAGTCCGCCCACCCAGACCCCGTCGGCGCTGTCGCGCAGCAGGCGGACGGGCAGGAAGTTCACGATGTTGCCCGATCCGACGGTGCGCACGCCGAGTTGACCCTCGTTGTTGAGAGTCAGCGCCGATTGCGGCAGCAGATGCGCCTTGGCGCCTTCGGCCGCGATCTGGATGCTGGCGGTCTGCCCGTCGCGGATCAGCAGTTCGGGGTTGGGCACGGTGATTTCCACCTCGAAGGTGCGGGTGGTCTCATCGGCGGACCGGCTGAGGAAGGTCACGCGGCCCTCGACCTGCAGGCCGGTGACCAGCTGTGCCTGAGCCGGGGCGCCGACCGTGATGCGGTTGACCGAGGTTTCGGGGACGAACCCGACCAGCTTGATCGGGTCCAGCTGGATCACGGTGGCGCACAGCGATCCGGGCTGCATCAGGCTGCCCAGCTCGGCCGCGTCGCTTTCCAGCAGGCCACGGAACGGCGCCTTGATCGTCAGGCGGTCCACCTCAAGTTGGGCGGCGTCCACCGCGGCTTCGGCGGCCTCGATGCTGGCCTGGGTGGATTTCAGTTGTGCCTCGGCCGATTTCACTCCGGCCAGGGCGGCGGCCATTTCGGCTTCGGCGGAAATCTTGCGGGTTTCCGAGCCAAAGCCGGTTTCGGACAGCTTGCGGGCGGCGCGCAGGTTGATTTCGGCCTCGGCGACGCGCGCATTGGCCTCTTGCAATTTGGCCTCGGCCTCGGGGATTCGGCTTTGGGCCTCGAGCAGAGCAGCCTTGGCCTGTTCCAATTGGGCCGGGCGCGGTCCGGGATCAAGCTGGCACATGACATCGCCGGGCTCGACGAAGGCGCCCTTGCGCAACGGTTCCGAGATCACGGTCGACGTGGTTTCGGCCAGGACCTGCACCTGGCGGTTGGCCTTGGTCTGGCCACGCAGCAGAACCGCGCTGTCGATCTCGCGGGCGGTGGACCGCAGGGCTACGACACGGACGGCCTTGGTCGGGGCGGTATCGGCGGCCTCGGCCGGGGCCTCGGTCTGCGTGGCCGGGTCCTCGCGGCCGGCAAAGGCAAACAGGGCATCGCGCTCGAATACCAGAAAATACAACGCTACTGTGACCAGAACGGCGTTGATCAGGGATATCAACCGCATGCCGTGTCTCTCCTTGAAATTGGGGCCCGAAATACGCAAACGTGTGGCAAGAGATGGGGTGGGCCGGGCCACTTGTCCATACTGAACTGAATAGTTCGGTTCGATTTCTTTCGCAAGAGTGGAGGCAGCCGGCGCATTTGTGCGTTTGTGCCACTTGGCTTGATGGTGGCGGCGGGGTATGACATGTCGCCAGACAGATGACGAAATCCCCCGGGGGCAGGAATGAGCGACGTCGACAGTTTCATTGATGAAGTCACCGAAGAGGTGCGCCGCGACAGGCTTTACATGCTGTTGCGCCGGTGGGGCTGGGTCGGCGTGGCCTTGGTGGTGCTGATCGTCGGGGGCGCCGCCTTCAACGAATACCGCAAGGCCCGCAGCACCGCCCAGGCCCAGGAACTGGGCGATGCGATTCTGGCGGCGATGGTTCAGAACGAACCCGCGGACCGCGCGGCGGCGCTCGAGGGGATCGAGGCGCACACGCCCGGCGGCGACGCGGTGGTGAACTTCCTGCTGTCGGCCTCGCTGGCCGAGGCGGGGTCGGTTCCGCAGGCGGTCGAGCGGCTGAACGCCATCGCCGTGCAGGGGGACCTGCCAGAGATCTACCGCGCGATCGCCAGCTTCAAGGCGCTGTTGCTGCAGGCTGATACCCTGCCGGCGGCGGATCGCCGTCAGCAGTTCGAAGCTCTGGCCGTGCCGGGCGCGCCCTTGCGCCTGCTGGCCCAGGAGCAGCTGGCCCTGATCGACGTCTCCGAGGGTGACGTACCGGCCGCGCTGGACCGGCTGCAGGCCCTGCGCCTGGATGCCGAGGCCGGAGCCGAGATCCGGCAGCGGGCCGGGCAACTGATCGTTGCCCTGGGGGGCACGCCCGAACCGGTCGTGGCCCAACAGGGTTGAGGCGCGACAGCCAGCACGCAATGCAAGACAGGCGAGTACCGATTTCCATGTCAAAACCACTTATTTCCCGCGTTGGCTTGACGGTTGCGGCGCTCGCCCTGACTGCTCTGAGCGCCTGCGAAGAGCCCGAGATCATCCTGCCCGGAGAACGCGAAGACATCCGCCCGTCGCAGGATCTTGAAACCGTCCAGCGCAGCGGGTCCAAGCCGATCAGCCTGCCTGCGGCGCAGCGCAATACCGCTTGGGCGCAAAGCCCCGGCACCCAGTCCTTCCGCACCACGAATGCGGCCCTGTCGGCGACACCTCAGCGTGTCTGGTTCGCAGATATCGGCAAAGGTGACGGGCGCAAGCAACGCATCACCGCCGAGCCGGTGGTGGCGGGCGGCCTGATCTACACGTTGGATTCCGGCGCGACGGTCTCGGCGGTATCGCCGCAGGGGCAGGTGGTGTGGAGCACCAACCTCGTGCCTTCGACCGAACGGGACGATCAGGCCACCGGTGGCGGTCTGGCCCATGCCGACGGCGTTCTGTACGTCTCGTCAGGCTTTGGCCGGCTGACGGCGCTTGACGCCAAGACGGGCGCGATCCGCTGGCAGCAGAAACTGGACGCGACCGGCAGCGGCGCACCGCTGGTGTCGGGCGGTCTGCTGTATCTGGTCGCCGGAGATCAGACCGGCTGGGCCATCGACATCAAGGACGGGCGCGTTCTGTGGCAGATCGAGGGCATTCCCAGCGTTGGCAACGTTCTGGGGGCGCCGGCCCCGGTGCTGGCCTCGGAATTCGTGGTCTTTGCCTTCGGGTCCGGCGATGTCGCCGCAGCCTTCCGCAAGGGCGGCATCCGCCGCTGGAACAGTTCGGTCGCCGGTGGGCGGCGCGGGCGCGCCGCGGCGCAGATCCTGGATGTGACCGGCGGGCCGATCGTGGCAGGCAACACGATCTATATCGGCAACCATTCCGGTCGCACCGTCGCGCTCGATGCCGAATCCGGCGAGCGCAAGTGGACGGCCTTCGAAGGCGCGGTCGATACCGTCTGGCCGGCCGGCAACAGCGTGTTCCTGATCAGCGATCGCAGCCAGCTGGTGCGGCTCGATGCCGCTGACGGTTCGGTGGTCTGGGCCGTTGATCTTCCGGGCTTCGTCAAGGACAAGCCCGGCAAGCGTGGCCCGATCTTCGCGCATTACGGCCCGATCATGGCCGGCGGCCGGATCGTCATCGCCTCGAATGACGGCTATCTGCGGTTCTTCAATCCGGTGGACGGTGCCCTGGTGCATCAGGTCGAGGTGCCCGGCGGTGCCACCACATCCCCGGTCGTGGCCGGTCAGACCCTGTTTGTGGTTTCGACCAAAGGGCAACTGCACGCTTTCCGTTGACGGCAAGATGCGCTAAAGGGCGCGTCTGAGTCTTGAAAGTTGAGTATCATGTCTTTGACCCTCGCCATCGTGGGGCGCCCGAATGTGGGCAAGTCCACCCTGTTCAACCGCCTTGTGGGCAAGCGTCTTGCGCTGGTCGATGACCAGCCCGGCGTCACCCGCGACCTGCGCGAGGGCGAGGGGCGGCTGGGCGACCTGCGCTTTACCGTGATCGACACCGCGGGGCTGGAGGACGCCACCGACGACAGCCTGCAGGGCCGGATGCGGCGCCTGACCGAACGCGCGGTGGACATGGCCGATGTCTGCCTGTTCATGATCGACGCGCGCACGGGCGTCACCCCCACCGACGAGCTGTTCGCCGAGATCCTGCGCAAACGCTCCAAGCACGTGATCCTGGCGGCCAACAAGGCCGAGGGCGCGGCGGCCGATGCGGGCGTGCTCGAGGCCTATGGCCTTGGACTGGGCGAGCCGATCCGTTTGTCGGGGGAACATGGCGAGGGCATGACCGACCTGTATGCTGCGTTGATGCCTCTGGCCGACGCGATCGAGGAGAAGCAGGCCGAGGACGCCCCCGAAACAGACATCGATCTGGACGAGGCCGGAGAGACCGAGGGCGAGGCCCCCGCGATCACCGCCGCCAAGCCCCTGCAAGTGGCCGTGGTCGGCCGCCCCAATGCGGGCAAGTCCACGCTGATCAACAAGATTTTGGGCGAAGACCGCCTGCTGACCGGCCCCGAGGCCGGCATCACCCGCGATGCCATCAGCCTGCGCATCGACTGGAACGGCACGCCCATGCGCATCTTTGACACCGCCGGCATGCGAAAGAAGGCCAAGGTGCAGGAGAAGCTGGAAAAGCTGTCGGTCTCGGACGGGCTGCGCGCCGTCAAGTTCGCCGAGGTCGTCGTGGTGCTGCTGGACGCCGCGATCCCGTTCGAACAGCAGGATCTGCGCATCGCGGACCTGGCCGAACGGGAAGGCCGCGCCGTGGTGATCGCCGTCAACAAATGGGATGTCGAAGAGGCCAAGCAGGAAAAGCTGCGCGACCTCAAGGCGCAGTTCGAACGCCTGCTGCCACAGCTGCGCGGCGCACCTCTGGTCACGGTTTCGGCCAAGACCGGGCGCGGGCTGGACCGGCTGCACGAGGCGATCCTGCGCGCCCACGAAGTCTGGAACCGCCGCATTCCGACCGCGGCCCTGAACCGCTGGCTGACGGCGATGCTGGAACAGCACCCGCCGCCCGCCCCTCAGGGCCGCCGGATCAAGCTGCGCTATATGACCCAGGCCAAGACCCGGCCACCGGGGTTCGTGGTGATGTGTTCGCATCCCGACAAGATGCCGGCCAGCTATTCGCGCTATCTGGTCAACGGTCTGCGGGATGATTTCGACATGCCCGGCACTCCGATCCGCCTGACGCTGCGCGGGCAGGGGGACAAGAACCCCTACAAGGGCCGGCGAAAGAAGAACGCGGGCGCGTTGGCCAAGCACCTCAGGGGCAGGGCGTAACCGCGCCAATTTCATGCATTTTCAGGCGTGGGGCGTGACAGGCCCCACACATCGCGCTAGCATTTGCTGGCGCGCACCCATTTCGCGCGCGGCTTGTGCGCGGGTTCCGCGTGCTTGTTTTCGAAAGGACTGTTGAACCGGACCATCGTGGGGAGCGGGCTGGATGGACCTGAGAGAGTACACAAGGCAATATGCGGTGCAGGACAATCGGCTGGCGGCGCTGAGCTATTTTGGAACATTTGCTGTCTATTTCGCGTCGCTGGCGCTGGCGATCGCCTATGTCGATCGCTGGTACATCCTGATCCCGGCCGGGGTGGTGTTCGCGTTTTCCGCCGTGCGGCTGTACGTGCTGCAGCACGATTGCGGACATCATTCACTGTTTGAAACCCGGCAGCAGAATGAATGGGCGGGCCATATTCTGTCGCCGTTCACCTTCGCGCCGTTCGAGGTGATGAAGCAGAACCACAATCTGCACCACGCGGGCATCGGCAACCTGGAACACCGCGAAACCGGTGAGATCCACACCATGACCCTGCGCGAATGGAACGCGGCCGACTGGAAGGCGCGGCTGTTCTATCGGTTGTACCGCAACCCGTTCATCCTGGTGCCGGTCGGGGCGTTGTTCACCTATTTCATCCGCTATCGCTGGCCCAAGAACACGATGCGGTTCGGGGTGCGCGGCGTGCTGCTGCACAACCTATCGATCGTGGTGTTCCTTGGGCTGCTCTACTGGATCGCCGGGCTGACCGGCATTCTGGTCTGGCTGGTGTTTTCACTTTTGGGCGGCATGCTGGGCGTGTTTCTGGTGTATCTGCAGCACAATTTCGAGGACACCTACTGGGACCGCCGACCGGACCTGGATCCGCAGCTTGCAGCACTGCAGGGGTCGTCGGCGCTGGATTTCGGATGGTGGTTCGACATGGCGGTGGCCTGTATCACCTTGCATGACATCCACCACTTCAACGCGCGCATCCCGTCTTATCGGTTGCGGGCCTGCCACTACAACCTGCCGCCCGAGTACACCCCGCGCCGGATCAAGTTCCCCGAGGCCGTGGCCGCGCTGAACCTGAAACTTTGGGACGAGGACGCGAAGCGTTTGGTTCCCTTCCCCAAAAAGAACAACTCGGGCAGTTTCGCACCCGTCAATTGATATTCGAGCCGCAGGTGCCATGCGTCTGGGGCAGTGAATGGCTTGGTGCGCGGGGCTGGATCGCTGCCTTCGAAATCGAAAGGACATTTGAATGACATCAGTGACAAACGTGCGTGGTGTGGGCAAGGCCTTGGGTCAGGAGCTGTCACGTCGGGGAATCAAGACCGCGCAGGACCTTGCCAGTGCCGACCCCGGAAACCTGGCCGCGATTCCGCGTATCGGCCCCCGGCGCGCGCAAGCACTGATCCTGGCTGCAAACCAGGCGGTTGCGGGTGGCGCAACACCCGCCCAGCCAAAAGCCCGATCTGCAACCGGGCCAAAGCCGAAATCTGGCCGCGCGGAGCCCGGCAAGTCAGAGGCACCAGCACCGAAGATTGAAGCCGCAGCGAAGAAACCCGATGCGGAGGCCAAGGCCCGCAAGGCGGCCAAGATCAGGGCCAAGGCCGAAAAGGCGGCCCGCAAACGCAAGGAAATGGAGGAAGCGATCCGCAAGGCCAAGGAAAAGCTCAAGGCCAAGTGGAAGAAGGAAAAGAAAAAGGAAAAAGAAAGAAAGGCCCGGAAAGAGGCGGAAAAAGGCAAGGGAAAGACGGGCAAAAAGGACAAGAAGTCCAAGAAGGAAAAGAAAAAGGCGAAGAAGAAATGACTTCTCCGCCAATTGCCGTCAGGCCGCGATCCGTATCGGATCAGGCCAGCGTGCCGTCCTTTTGCAGGGTCAGCTTGCCACCCAGATAGGGGGCCAAGGCCTCGGGCAGCACCACGGTGCCGTCGGCCTGCTGGCCGTTTTCAAGAACCGCGATCAGGCAGCGCCCCACAGCCAGGCCCGAGCCGTTCAGCGTATGCACATATTCCGGCTTGCCGCCGCCCTCGGGGCGGAAACGCGCGTTCATGCGGCGAGCCTGGAAATCGCCGCAGGTGGAAACCGAGCTGATCTCGCGATAGGTGTTCTGCCCCGGCAGCCAGGCCTCGATGTCATAGGTCCGGCGCGCGCCGAACCCCATGTCGCCGGTGCACAGGATCACGGTGCGATAGGGTACGCCCAGCTTCTCCAGGATGCACTCGGCGCAGCGCAGCATGCGCTTTTGTTCCTCATCCGACTTGTCGGGATGGGTGATCGAGACCATCTCGACCTTTTCGAACTGGTGCTGGCGCAGCATGCCGCGGGTGTCCTTGCCGGCCGATCCGGCCTCGGACCGGAAGCACAGCGAATGCGCGGTGTAGCGGCGCGGAAGATAGCTCTCCTCGATCATCGTGTCGTTGACGATGTTGGTCAGCGACACCTCGGAAGTGGGGATCAGCCACCACCCTTCGCGGGTCTGATAGCTGTCCTCGCCGAACTTGGGCAACTGGCCGGTGCCCATCATCATTTCGGACAGAACCAGAACCGGGGCGTTCACCTCGGTCAGGCCGTTCTCGTTGATATGCGTGTCCAGCATGAACTGCGCCAGCGCCCGGTGAATGCGCGCGACGCCGCCCGACAGCAGCACGAAACGCGAGCCCGCCAGCTTGGCCGCGGTTTCGAAATCCATGCCGTTCTGGACCGCTTCGATCTCGAAATGCTCCTTGGCGTCGAAATCGAACGCGCGCGGGGTGCCCCAGCGGTTCACCTCGACATTGTCGTTTTCGTCCTTGCCGTCCGGCACGTCCTCGGCCGGCAGGTTGGGAATGCGGATCAACTGATCGGTCAGCAGCGCGTCCAGATCCTTGGCCTCGGTCTGCATGCGGGCGATCTCGGCCTTTTTCTCGGCCACCAGTGCGCGCAGGCGCTGGAACTCGGCCTCGTCGCCGCGGGCCTTGGCGGCGCCCACTTCCTTGCTGGCCTTGTTCTGTTCGGCCTGCGCGGTCTCGGCGGCCAGGATCTTGGCGCGGCGGGCTTCATCCAGGCGCAACAGCTCGGCCGAGATCGGCGCTTCGCCCCGGCGGGCAAGGGCGGCGTCGAAGGCAGCTGGGTTTTCGCGGATTGCGCGGATGTCATGCATGGCTCAGATCCCTGGCAAATGAATCACTCTGCCCGCTTATGCACCATCTGGCGCGCGGGGTGTAGCGCCGGATTGGCATCAATCATCAGTGTCTTCGCGCGCGTCATGGGCCAGTCGCCCGTCCCAGGGCGCCGAAGGGATCTTGGGTTCGGGCGGATCGGCCATGTAGGACGGGGTCATGATCTGCACGCCGTTTTCATTGAACACCGCCACGATGTTGCGGTGCAGGTCCGAGCGGATCTTGGGGATCGAATTGCCGCGGGTCGTATAGGCGTTGATCTGGTAGTTGATGGCATAGTCGGCCAGCGCGGTCCACAGAACGAACGGGGCCGGGCGGACCTTGAGCCCCTTGGTGCGCCGCGCCGCCTCGATCAGCATTGCCTCGATCTTTTCGGGTGGCTCCTCATAGCCGATCCCGACGGTGGTGTGCACCAGAAGGCCGTTGCCGTCGGTCGGTTTGGAAAAATTGATCACGTCCGAATTCATCAGCTGCGCATTCGGGATCGAGATCAGTTCGTTCTTGATGGATTTCAGATGGGTTTCCATCAATTTGATCTGCACGACGTCGCCGATATGGTCGCCGATCTGGATGCGGTCCCCGATCGAGGTCGACCGGCGATAGATCACGAACAGCCCCGCCAGCATGTTGCTGACCACCGAGTTCGCGCCCAGCGACAGCATCGCGCCGACCAGGATCGTCAGCCCCTGGAAGGCCGCCGAATCCGACCCCGGTATGTAGGGCACGGCAAAGACCAGCGCGATCAGGATCACCACGACGCGGGCGATGTTGAACGTGGGGTTGACCCAGTGTTTCTCGAAATCGCCCAGCTCGAAGGTCCCGGCTTCGACGGCGTCGAAGAACACGCGCATGCCCTTGTTGATGTACATCGCCACCCAGGCGATCAGCGCCAGCATGATCAGGTTCGGAATGTAGGCGATGATGCCCCTGAAGATCAGCAGCACCGGTTCGGTCAGGTAGGTCAGCAGCAGTTGGGCGAAATACCGGGTCTCGGCAAAGGACAGCAGGACGAAAGACAGATAGTAGTAGAAGCCCAGGAAAAAGAGGATCAGCAGGATGAAATTCAGCGCGTACCGGATCAGGGCGGCGATGGCCTCGGCCTGTACGCTCTTGGCGGTGGCTTCCTCGACATCGCGCAGATAGCGCCGGACGACACTCAGGGTGCGGCGCCGGATGCGCCGGTGCAGCCACAGGATGGCCGCGACAAAGACCACAAAGCCCAGCGTCCAGGCGCCGGCCTCGATCGCGCCGGACACGCGCGCCTCGTCCGTGCGGTTGGCGCGATAGGACCGGATCGCCTCGCGGATCGCGTCGGCATGCAGAGCGGTCAAGACCTTCAGGTCCATCTGGTCCAGTTCGGCATCGGCCTCGGTGACGATCGAGACCATCACCCCGTCGGCAAGGATGCGGGTGCCCAGATCGGTTTCTTCGAAGGTGATGCTGACGTCGGGCCGGTCCGACGACTCGGCCACGGTGATGATGGCATTCTGGATGTTCTCGGCCCGTTCGGGGGCGGGCAGGGCGCTGGACCCGCGAATGTGGAACAGCGTATCGCCGTCCACGATCACCGGGGCCCGGAAAGCTTCGGCCTGGGCGATCTCTTCTTCGCTTGGCTGGGGCGGGGTTTCTTGCGCGCTGGCGGGCGGCGATGCCACCGCCGTCAGGGTGAGGGCGCACAGCAAAAGAGCCAATCCGAACAGCGGTTTGAAGAAATGTCGCATGGGCCCTCCAATCGTTTCGAATATAACCGAGGTGACCGGTGTTGATAGTGTAATCCTGCAACGTTTTGCCCCGGTGTGCCCTGCCGTTGCCCCACAGCCGCGCGAATCCAGGGCGGCGTTGCTTGCAAAGGTCGATTGCAGGGCATAGTTTCCCGCCAAATTCGCGGCGTTCCATCCGCGACCTCAAGAAAAAAGGAATATCCCATGGAAGGTGGCGCAATCGCCCAGTTTCTCCCGCTCATCCTGATCTTCGCGATCATGTACTTCCTGCTGATCCGTCCGCAGCAGAAGAAGATGAAGGAACATCAGGCCATGGTCGAGGCCGTGCGCCGCGGCGATCAGGTGGTCACGCAGGGCGGCCTGATCGGCAAGGTGTCGAAGGTCAAGGAAGGCGAGAACGAGATCGAGGTCGAAATCGCCGATGGCGTGAAGGTCCGCGTGATCAAATCGACCATCGCGCAAGTTTTGAACAAGACCGAGCCGGCAAAGTAACTTTGCGCGACAATCCACGGAAAAGGCAGGGTAATGCTGCAAATTGACACCTGGAAACGGGTCCTGGTCTGGCTGGTCTGCGTGGTTGGCTTGCTGTTGGCCCTGCCGAACGCCTTCTACACGCGGGTCGAGCAATCGAACGACGCCAGGGCGGCCATTGAACTGGGCAACGACACACCCGAGATGCAGGCGCAGGCCGCGCAATGGCCAAGCTGGCTGCCGTCATCGCTGGTCAATCTGGGGCTTGATCTGCGCGGTGGAGCGCATCTGCTGGCCGAAGTGCAGGTCAGCGATGTGTACGAAACCCGGATGGAGGCCATGTGGCCGGAAATCCGAAACGCGCTGCGCGACGTGCGCTCCGAGGTCGGCACGATCCGCCGGCAGCCGTCTGAGCCCGATGAGATTCGCGTCCGCATCAGCCGGCCCGAAGGCATGCCCCGCGCGCTGGAAGTGGTGCGAGGTCTGGCCCGCCCGATCCAATCGCTGACCGGGGCAGGCGCCACCGATATCGAGGTGCGCGCCGAGGGCGACACCATCGTGGTGCAATTGTCCGAGGCCGAGAAACTGGCCTCGGACGACCGCACCGTGCGCCAGGCGCTCGAGATCGTGCGCCGCCGGATCGACGAGGTCGGCACCCGCGAACCCACGATCCAGCGCCAGGGCACCGACCGTATCCTGATCCAGGTGCCCGGTATCGGCAGCGCCAGCGAGTTGAAAGAGATCATCGGCACCACCGCGCAGCTGACTTTCAACCCCGTGGTCTCGCGCGGGACGGACCCCGACGCCCCGGCGGGAATCGGCGAAAAGGTCGTGCCCTCGATCGACGAAAACGGCGTGTACTACACCATCGAGGCCGCCCCCGTCGTGACCGGCGAAGAACTGGTGGACGCGCAGCCGTCCTTCGATCAGAACGGCCGCCCGGCCGTCAGTTTCCGGTTCAACACAACGGGCGCGCGCAAGTTCGGCGACTATACCCGCGACAATATCGGCGCGCCCTTCGCCATCGTGCTGGACGACGAAGTGATCTCGGCGCCGGTCATCCAAAGCCACATTCCCGGCGGCTCGGGCATCATCACCGGCAATTTTACCGTCGAGGAAAGCACCAACCTGGCCGTCCTGCTGCGCGCCGGAGCGCTGCCTGCGGGGCTGGAGTTCCTGGAAGAACGCACCATCGGCCCCGAATTGGGGCAGGACAGCATCGAAGCGGGCAAGGTGGCGACCATCGTGGCCTTTGCCGCAGTGCTGGTCTTCATGGCGCTCAGCTATGGCCTGTTCGGCATCTTCGCCAACATCGCGCTGCTGATCAACGTGGGGCTGATCTTCGGCCTTCTGTCCCTGATAGGGGCCACGCTGACCCTGCCGGGCATCGCCGGTATCGTTCTGACGGTGGGCATGGCGGTGGACGCCAACGTTCTGATCTTCGAGCGTATCCGAGAGGAACTGAAATCGGCGAAAGGCCCCGCCCGGGCGATCGAACTGGGCTATGAAAAGGCGCTGTCGGCCATTCTGGACGCCAACGTCACCACATTCATCACCGCCGTGATCCTGTTCGCAATGGGCAGCGGCCCGGTACGCGGCTTTGCCATCACCTTGGGCCTGGGCATCCTGACGTCCGTGTTCACGGCGATCTTCGTGACCCGCCTGATGGTCGTCATGTGGTTCGAACGCCGCCGCCCGAAAACGATCGAGGTTTGACATGAGACTGAAACTCGTACCCGAAAACACCTCGTTCGATTTCTTCAGCCGCTGGAAGCTTTGGCTGGGCATCTCGGGGCTGATGATGGTTGTCGCCTTCACGTCGTTCCTGCTGCAGGGGCTGAACTTTGGCATCGACTTCCGCGGCGGCACCACGATCCGCACGCAAAGTGCGCAGGAAATCGATGTGGGCCTGTACCGGGATGCGATCACCCCGCTGGGCCTGGGCGACGTGTCGATCACCGAAGTGTTCGATCCCACCTTCGGCCCCGACGAAAACGTGGCCATGATCCGCATTCAGGCGCAGGACGATGCCGAGGCCGTCTCGGCCGCGACCATCACCGCGATCGAAGATGCGCTGCGCGCCGTCGTACCCGACATCCAGTTCGTGTCCGTCGAATCGGTGGGGCCCAAGGTCTCGGGCGAGCTGATCCAGACCGCCGTGATCGCCGTGGTTCTGGCGATCGGGGCGGTGCTGGTCTACATCTGGCTGCGCTTCGAATGGCAGTTCGCGCTGGGTGCCGTGGCCGCGCTGGTGCATGACGTGCTGTTGACGATCGGCATCTTCTCGGAACTTCAGATCCGCTTCGACCTGGCGATCATCGCGGCCCTGCTGACCATCGTCGGCTACTCGCTGAACGACACCGTGGTCGTGTTCGACCGGGTGCGCGAGAACCTGCGCAAACACAAGAAGAAAGACCTGAAGGAGGTTCTGAATCTCTCGATCAACGAGACCCTCAGCCGGACGGTGATGACCTCGGTCACGACCCTGCTGGCGCTGGTCTCGCTCTATGTCCTGGGCGGTGACGTGATCCGCGGGTTCGTCTTCGCAATGATCTGGGGCGTGATCGTGGGGACCTATTCGTCGGTCTTCGTGGCCTCGACGATCCTGCTGTGGCTGGGGGTCAAGCGCGACTGGTCCAAGCCGTCGAACACGGCCGGAAACCAGTTTGCCAATATCGACGCCTGATCTGTTCGGCCAGCCCCCCGCGGGGCTGGCCATCGTCGTTTTTGCGGCGCTTCTGGGCGGGCTTGTGCGCGGGTTCACCGGGTTTGGCACCGCGCTGGTTTTTCTGCCGATTGCAACACCGCATCTGGGCCCGTTCGGCGCCCTGATCGCCCTGACCTGCATGGACGTGTTCGGCCCTCTGCCGAACCTGCGCCGCGCCTGGGCGCATGTCGAGCGCCCCGATCTGACACGCCTGATCACGGGCTGCGCCCTGACCTTGCCGGTGGGGCTGTGGGTGCTGTCGCAGGTCCCGCCCGAGCTGTTCCGTTATGCCGTCAGCACGCTCAGCCTTTCGATGCTGGCGGCGCTGGTCCTTGGTCTGCGCTACACCGGCCCGGTCCGTCGTGGCATGGTCGCGGCCATCGGCGCGGCGGCGGGCTTCCTCGGCGGCGTTGCAGGTCTGCCCGGGCCTGCCGTCATCCTGTTCTACATGTCGCGGCCGCTGCCCGTGACGGTCATACGCGCAACGGTTCTTCTGTTTCTGTTTGCCTTCGATTTCCTGATCTTCGGCTATCTCGGCGTGATGGGCCGCCTCACGGTTGCAACGACCGTGCTGGGCCTGACGCTTGCAATCCCGAACCTACTGGGTAATTGGCTGGGCGGTTGGCTATTCCGCCCGACACATGACCGCCTCTACCGCGCCATTGCATACGCCGCCATCGCCGCATCGGCCTTGTCGGGCCTGCCGCTTTGGGGCTAAAAGATCCCATGCGCCTGAACGAGATCACTTTCACCGACGCCACCCCAATAGACGGCTACGGCCCCGGTTTCTTCCGTATCGGCGGTCAGGTGTTCCACGGTGCTGTCCTGACGGGACCCGGCGGCACCGGCCCGTGGTCGGGCCTGCAGGATACCGCACCCTTGCTTGATCTTGCCGGACAGATTGATGTGCTGTTCATCGGCACCGGCGCCGATCTGTCGCAGATCCCGCCCGAGTTGCGCACAGCCCTCGAAGAGGTCGGCATCGGGGTCGAGATCATGAACTCTCCCGCCGCCTGCCGCACCTACAACGTGCTGTTGTCCGAAGGCCGCCGCATCGCTCTGGCCCTGTTGCCGGTCTGACCGCTTCATCTGGCCTCAAATATCCCGGGGAGCGTGAGGGGCTGGCCCCTCACATCCGCCCCGCCAACAGGCCCTGCGGCAAATCCGTCCTTTTTCCCCCGCAACCAATCGGATAAGCGGGTCTCATGACGCTGACCGTGACCGACCTTGCCATTGCCCGAGGGGGCGTGCCCGTGCTCGAAGGCCTCAGTTTCGCGCTGCCCGCGGGCAAGGCGCTGATCCTGCGCGGCCCGAACGGGATCGGCAAGACCACCCTTTTGCGCACGCTGGCCGGTCTGCAACCGCCGCTCTCGGGCCGGATCGAGGGGGCCGAGGACCGGATCGCCTATGCCGCCCATTCCGACGGGCTCAAACCCACCCTGACCGTGACCGAGAACCTGACCTTCTGGGCATCGGTCTTTGGCACGCGCGACATCCAGCCCGCGCTGGAGGCCTTTGCCCTGAACGAACTGGCCGATCGTCACGCGGGCAACCTGTCGGCGGGTCAGAAACGCCGGCTGGGTCTGGCGCGGATGCTGGTGACCGGCCGCCCGATCTGGATGCTGGACGAACCCACCGTGTCACTGGACAAGACCGCCGTGGCAATGTTCGCCGATGCGGTGCGGGCGCATCTGAGGCAGGGCGGCTCGGCCCTGATTGCCACCCACATCGATCTGGGCCTGGATGGTGAGGTCCTGGATGTCGGCCCCAACAAGGCGCGCCCCAAGGCGCTGGATGACTTCGACGGAGGCTTCCTGTGATCGCCCTGCTGTTGCGTGACCTGAAACTGTCCTTCCGCGCGGGGGGCGGGTTTGGCCTCGGGCTGGCCTTCTTCCTGATCGTCACCGTTCTGGTGCCGTTTTCGGTGGGTCCGCAATCCTCGCTGTTGGCGACCATCGCGCCGGGGGTGCTGTGGCTGGGCGCATTGCTGGCCTGTCTGCTGTCGCTGGATCGTCTGCTGGCACTGGATTGGGAGGACGGGTCGCTCGACCTGCTGGCCACCGCGCCGCTGCCGTTGGAATCGGTGGTCACGATCAAGGCGCTGGCGCATTGGATCACCACCGGCCTGCCGCTGGTGCTGGCCGCGCCGGTGCTTGGGGTGCTGCTGAACCTGCCCGGCCCCGGCTTCGGCTGGCTGGTCGTCTCGCTGTTGATCGGCACGCCCGCGCTCAGCGTGATCGGCACCTTTGGCGCAGCCCTGACCGTGGGGCTCAAGCGCGGCGGCCTGCTGCTGTCGCTGCTGGTGCTGCCGCTTTATGTGCCCACGCTGATCTTCGGGGCCGAGGTCGCGCGCCGCGGCGCCACCGGGATGGAGGTCCAGACCCCGCTGCTGATGCTGGCCGGGATCACTGCCGCCGCGGTCGCCCTTCTGCCTTTTGCCAGCGCGGCGGTGCTGCGCATCAACCTCAGATGAGTGGGGCACGTTGACCGATGCCAATTGAGATACACCCCGATTCGGACTAGATAGAGCCCATGTCGATAGCAGCCAAAGCCAATGCCCTGTGGGAATACGCCAACCCGCGCAAGTTCCTCGCCACCAGCGAGCGGGTCCTGCCGTTCTTCTGGATCAGCTCGGCCCTGTTTCTGGTCGTCGGGCTGGTGTGGGGGTTCTTCTTCACGCCGGATGACTACAAGCAGGGGTCGACCGTCAAGATCATCTACCTGCATGTGCCATCAGCACTGATGGCCATCAATTGCTGGCTGATGATGCTGGTCACCTCGCTGGTCTGGCTGGTGCGCAGGCACCATGTCAGCGCCCTTGCCGCACGCGCCGCAGCGCCGATCGGCATCGTGATGACCCTGATCGCGCTGGCCACCGGCGCCATCTGGGGGCAGCCGATGTGGGGCACCTGGTGGGCCTGGGATCCGCGCCTGACCTCGTTCCTGATCCTGTTCCTGTTCTATCTGGGCTACATCGCCCTGTGGGAGGCGATCGAAGACCCCGACACGGCGGCGGACCTGACCTCGGTCTTGTGCATCGTGGGGTCGGTCTTTGCCATTCTCAGCCGCTATGCGGTGAATTTCTGGAACCAGGGCCTGCATCAGGGCGCATCGGTGATGCGCGCAGGAGCGATCACCGGCACGGACACCACCGAGAAGGTCAGCAACGTGTTCTTCTACCCGCTGCTGACCTGCATCATCGGCTTCGTGCTGCTGTTCATCGCGCTGGTCCTGTACCGGACCGGCACCGAAATCCGCGCGCGGCGCATCAAGGCGTTGCTGGCACGGGAAAGGGTTAACGGATGATGCCTGATCTGGGAAAATACGCCGAAACGGTTCTGTCTTCCTACGCGGCCTCGATCGTTTTGCTGGTGGCACTGGTGGTTTTCAGCATCCTGCGTGGTCGCAAGGTCCGGGCCGAGATGGAAAAGATCGAACAGAGGATGTCGCGCAATGGCTAAGATCTCGCCGTTGATGATTGCTCCGCCGCTGATCTTCGGCGCCTTCGCCGTGCTGGCGGCCATCGGGATGTTCCGCGAAGACCCCAACGCGCTGCCCTCGGCCCGCGAAGGCCAGCCCGCGCCGCCCGTTGTCCTGGCCGAGTTTCCAGGCAAACAGAGGTTCGACGACGCGACCCTGCGCGACGGCCAGGTCAAGCTGGTGAACTATTGGGCCAGCTGGTGTGCACCCTGCCGTGCCGAGCATCCGAACCTCGAGAAACTGGCGCAGGAAGGTATTCCGGTCTACGGGATCAACTACAAGGACAAACTGGCGAATGCCGATGCGTTCCTGGCTGAACTGGGCGATCCCTATGCCGCCATCGGGCGCGATGAAAATGGCCGCATGGGGTTGGACTGGGGCGTCTACGGCGTGCCCGAGACCTACGTGATCGATGGTGACGGCACGATCATCCTGCGGTTTGCCGGCCCGATCACCCAGCGCGTGATCGAAAACACCATTCGCCCGGCGCTGGAGAAAGCCGCCGCGCAGTAACGCCGGGGTTAAAGGCGATACCCGCCCGAGACGGTCAGAACCTCTCCGGTGATGAAGGACGCGTCTTCGGATGATAGAAAGCGAACTGCGCGCGCGATGTCTTCGGGGGTGCCAACACGCCCCAGCGCGGTGTTCTGAACGAACAAAGCGGTCAGGTCGTCTGGCCTGGGGGCTTCGGGGATGTTGATCGCTCCGGGTGCCACCGCGTTGACGCGAATGCCGTCCGGACCCAGTTCTTTCGCCATGGCGCGGGTCCAAAGGTTCAGCGCGGCCTTGCTGGCCCCGTAGGTCGCGGCGTCGCGCGGGGGAAGTTCGGCGTTGACCGACGAGATGCTGACGATCGACGCCCCGCGCCGCAGGTGAGGCAACGCGGCAGCCAGAAGCGCGGCCGGAACGAGCAGGTTGAGGTCAAGAATGGCCCTGTGATCCTTTTGGCTGAACCGGTCCTTGGGCGTGGCCTGAACCAGCCCGGCATTGTTGATGATCACATCCAGCCGGCCGAAACTGTCGATGACGCGGCGCACCACGTCTTCGGGCTGGCTTTCCTGCGTCAGATCGCTGTGCAGGGTCAGCGCCGGCCGATCATTGGGCAAGGGCTGCGGTTCGGTCCTGTGCCAGGTCAGGGCGACGCGATGATCCGCGGCCAGATCGCACGCGATGGCGCGGCCAATTCCACGCGCGCCGCCGGTTATCAAGGCAACTTTTTCCATGCCCCCAGCAGACCGCTTCTCTGCACGGAACACAACGCGATAGTGGCCAGACCTGAAACGAAAAAGAGCGCCCGTTCGGGGCGCCCTTGCGTTCTTGGCTTTGTGCCTGCTCAGCTGGCCTTGGCCAGGTTCCGCAGCACATAGTGCAGCACGCCGCCGTTTTCGATGTACTCGATCTCGGGCGCGGTATCGATGCGGCACTTGAGCGTGATGGTCTTCTCGGTCCCGTCCGCATAGGTGATGGTGCAGGGCACCTCCTGCAGCGGCTGGATCGTGTCCAGACCGTGGATCGAGATGGTTTCATCACCCGTCAGGCCCAGCGTCTTGCGGTTGTCGCCGCCGGTGAACTCGAACGGGATGACTCCCATGCCCACCAGGTTCGAGCGGTGGATACGCTCGAAGCTTTCGGCGATCACGGCCTTGACGCCCAGCAGCGCGGTGCCTTTGGCCGCCCAGTCGCGCGAGGAACCGGCGCCGTACTGTTCGCCGCCGAAGACCACCAACGGGATGCCCTTCTCCTTGTAGGCCATCGCCGCGTCATAGATCGAGGTCTGCTCGCCATCGGGGCCCTTGGTATAGCCGCCTTCGACGCCGTCCAGCATCTCGTTCTTGATGCGGATGTTGGCGAAGGTGCCGCGCATCATCACCTCGTGGTTGCCGCGGCGCGACCCGTACGAGTTGAACTCGCGCGGCTGCACCTGGCGTTCCAGCAGGTATTTGCCCGCCGGGCTGGTGGTCGAGAACGACCCGGCCGGCGAGATGTGGTCGGTGGTGACCATGTCGCCCAGAATGGCCAGAATGCGCGCGCCCTCGATGTTCGAGATGGTGCCCGGCTCGGGGCTCATGTTCTGGAAGTAGGGCGGGTTCTGGATATAGGTCGAGCTCGGCGGCCAGTCATAGGTTTCGGCATCGGTGGTCTCGACCGCCTGCCATTTCTCGTCGCCCTTGAACACGTCGGCGTATTTCTTCAGGAACGCCTCGCGGGTCACGGTGGCTTCGACCAGATCGGCGATTTCCTTCTGGCTCGGCCACAGGTCCTTCATGTAGACGTCGTTGCCGTTCTTGTCCTGACCGATCGGTTCCGAGGTCAGGTCGATGTCCAGCGTGCCGGCCAGCGCATAGACCACCACCAGCGGCGGCGAGGCCAGGTAGTTGGCGCGCACGTCGGGCGAAATCCGGCCTTCGAAGTTGCGGTTGCCCGACAGAACCGAGGTCGCCACCAGGTCGCCTTCGGCGATGGCTTCCGAGATCTCTTTCTGGATCGGGCCCGAGTTGCCGATGCAGGTGGTGCAGCCGTAACCCACCAGGTTGAAGCCGATGGCGTCCAGATGCTCTTGCAGGCCGGCGGCCTCGAGGTATTCGGACACGACCTGCGACCCCGGTGCCAGCGAGGTTTTCACCCAGGGCTTGCGGTTCAGGCCCAGTTCATGGGCCTTTTTCGCCACCAGACCGGCGCCGATCATCACATAGGGGTTCGAGGTGTTGGTGCACGAGGTGATCGAGGCGATCACGACCTTGCCCGATTCCATCGTGTAGTCTTCGCCCTTGACCGGCACTTCCTTGCCCATCGGACGCTTGAAGGTCTCTTCCATTTCCTTGCGGAAGGCGGCCTTGGCGTTGGTCAGCGGCACATAGTCCTGCGGGCGCTTGGGGCCCGAGATGGCCGGGACGATGGTGCCCATGTCCAGCGACAGGGTGTCGGTGTAGACCGGGGCATAGTTCTCGTCGCGCCAGAAGCCATTTTCCTTGGCATAGGCTTCGACCAGCGCGATGCGGTCCTCGTCGCGGCCGGTGTTGCGCAGGTAGCGCAGGGTTTCGTTGTCGATGGGGAAGAAGCCGCAGGTCGCGCCGTATTCGGGCGCCATGTTGGCGATGGTCGCGCGGTCGGCCAGAGGCAGACGGTCCAGACCTTCGCCGTAGAACTCGACGAACTTGCCCACCACGCCTTTTTCACGCAGCATTTCGACGACCTTCAGAACCAGGTCGGTGCCGGTGGTGCCTTCGACCATCTCGCCGGTCAGTTCAAAGCCGACGACCTCGGGGATCAGCATCGAGATCGGCTGACCCAGCATCGCGGCCTCGGCCTCGATCCCGCCGACGCCCCAGCCCAGAACGGCCATGCCGTTGACCATGGTGGTGTGGCTGTCGGTGCCGACCAGCGTGTCGGGATAGGCGACCTCTTCACCGTTCTGGTCGGTGTCGGTCCAGACGGTCTGGGCCAGGTATTCCAGGTTCACCTGGTGGCAGATGCCGGTGCCCGGCGGCACCACGCGGAAGTTGTTGAACGCCTTCTGACCCCATTTCAGGAACTGATAGCGTTCCATGTTGCGTTCATATTCGCGGTCCACGTTCATCTGGAAGGCGCGCGGGTTGCCGAACTCGTCGATCATGACCGAGTGGTCGATGACCAGATCGACGGGGTTCAGCGGGTTGATCTTCTGCGGATCGCCCCCCAGCGCCTTGATGCCGTCGCGCATCGCGGCCAGGTCCACCACGGCCGGAACGCCGGTAAAGTCCTGCATCAGCACGCGGGCCGGGCGATAGGCAATCTCGCGCGGGTTCTTGCCGCCGTTGGCGCCCCATTCGGCAAAGGCCTTGATGTCATCGACCGAGACCGAGAAACCGCCATCCTCGAACCGCAGCATATTTTCCAGCACCACTTTCAGTGCGGCGGGAAGCCTGGAGAAATCGCCCAGGCCGGCCTCTTGCGCGGCGGGGATCGAGTAATACGAGATGGACTTGCCATTCACGCTCAGGCTGCGGCGTGTCTTGGCGGTATCCTGTCCGACTTTGATGGGCATCTGTGGCCTCCCTCTCAAATGACGTGGAATTGGGATTCGCTGAGCGGTATCTGCATCACCAAGGCCTGCGGTTCAAGGTCCAACAGGGCGGGTGCGGCAATTTTTGTATACCATTGCACACATTTTTGCGGATTGCCGCCGAAACCGGTCTCAAGAAACCTTGATTGGCCCTTGATGCGGCCGGGCTGTAAACCGGTTCCCGTGAACCACAAGCCCCCGAGCCGACCATGCCGCGACATCGCCTGACTGCCGCCGTTCTGTCCTTGTTTCTTGCCGTCCCGGCCGCGGCCGACGGCCCGGTGGTGGTCGAACTTTTCACCTCGCAGGGCTGTTCCTCGTGTCCGCCGGCGGATGCGATCATGCACGAACTGGCCAAGCGTGATGACGTGATCGGCCTGGCCCTGCACGTGGATTACTGGGATTATATCGGCTGGACGGACGAATACGGCGACCCGTTCCACACCACGCGCCAGCGCATCTATGCGCGCCGGGGCGGGCGCGACATGATCTATACGCCGCAGATGGTGGTCAACGGTCAGCAGGATATCGTGGGGGCCAGACATGAACAGTTGGAACGGGTGATCGATGCCCATTTGGGTGCGCCGCCGATGGCGCAGGTGTCGGCGACGCGAACCGGTGACACCGTTTCGGTCCAGGTCGCCCCGGTCGATCTGCCATCGGGCGCCGTCTATGACGTCCGGGTCGTGCAATACACGCCATTGCGTCACGCCTCGATCCGCCGGGGCGAACTGGCCGGGCGCGAGCTGGACTATGCCAACGTGGTCGACGCCTGGCATGCCGGCGGGCAATGGGATGGCGCCGGGCCGCAGGTGTTCCAGGTCTCGGGGGTGTCCGAGTTGCCGGCCGTGGTCTTGGTTCAGCAGGCCGGGCACGGGCCGATCATCGCGGCCGCGCGGGTGGATTGAGGGTTCAGGGCATGTCCTCGGGCTGAACGCCCAGGCCGTTCCAGGCTTTCCAGCGCCGGTGGATCCAGAACCACTGACCCATGTGCTGGCGCACTATTCCTTCCAGATCATCATTGATGAACTGGGTCATGGTCTTGGGGTCGGAATGCGGCACCGGGTCATGCAGAACGATCTCGAAATCGATGCCATTGGGTTGGCGCACCGCATAGCAGGGGATCAGCACTGCATCGTATTTCATAGCCAGCTCGGCATTCAGAACCGAGGTCACGGCCGGTTTGCCGAAAAACGTCAGCTCTTCGCCGCCATGGGCGTGCAGGTCGGACACGATGGCGATGATGCCACCATTCTTCAACGACCGCACCATTTCCACCATGCCCCGGCGCCCCTGTTCGAACATCGGCTTGCCGGTCTTGTGGAAGGCTTCCACATACATCTCGTTGAAATAGGGGTTGGCCATGCGCCGGTACAGGCAGCCGATCTGTTTGCCGCAGCGCGCCTGCAGTGCGATCCGCGCGGCCAGGTAATGCCCGAAATGCGCGGTGATCATCATCACCGGGCGGCCCTCGGCCACGGCACGGTCAAAGGCAGCCACGCCCGGCCCGGTGACGACGGCGGTCTTCTGCCGTTCGGTGAAATCCTCGGGCGAGAAATGCTCCATGATCGCGCGGCCCGCATTGTCCGGTACTGCGCGGCAGATGCGTTTGACCTCGCTTTCGGGCAGCTCGGGGCAGGTCAACCTCAGGTTGCTGCGCACCCGCTTGGTGAACCCCACCAGAGGCGACAGCGCGCGTGCAATCGCGCCCATCGCGGCGATCCGCCGCTCGTACGGCAGCAGGCGCATGGTGCCGATCACGCCCTTCAGGAACAGGTTGGCAACATAGTATTTGGCAAGCTGAATGCGGCTCAGTTCCGACTTTTCGGCGGGCATGCGAGGGTCTCGACGGGTTATGTGATTTGCGAGGCCAGACATACAGAGGGTGCCGGGCGACCACAAGCACCGTATGGGCGGGCGGCCGGGCGGGATCAGTCCCCGCCCTCGGCCTCCTCTTCGATCAAGGTGATCGTGCCGTCATCGACCAGCGCGCGGATGGCGCCCACGACCTGGGTCATGGCGTCTTCGGCGTCGGCTTGCTTGACCTTGCCACGCTCGGCGACTTCTTCGCGCAGGTTGTCGGCCATGCGCGACGACATGTTGGAAAGCAGGAATTCGGCCGAGGCCTTGTCTTCTTCGCTGTTTGCCCCGGCCAGCGCGGTGACAAGAACGGGCTGCTCGATCCCGCGCAAGATTGCCGGAACATCCCGCGGCGCGATGCGCTTGGCGATGTGGGCAAAGGTGAAGATCGAGCGGCGCACCGCTTGGGCAAAGCTTTTGTCTTCTTCTTCGAGGGCGCTCAACAACTCCTCCCGGGTGGCCGCCGAAGATTGGTTCAGAATTGCCCCCACCCGGGCGCCGGGGTCGTCGCCGAAGGCCGGGGTCGGGCGCTGATCCAACTGCGCGGCCAGCGACCAGCCGATGCGTTCGACCGCCTCGGGCGAGACATTGGTGGTTTTCGAGACCGCATAGGTGATCCGGCGCGCCACCGGGCCGGGAAGATGCCCCAGCAGTTTCGCGGCCTTTGCCGTATCCAGCTTGGACAGCATGACCGCCGCCACCTCGGTGCTTTCGGCCTGGGCCATGCGGGCCAGATCCTCGACCGGGACGTCGCGCAGGCGCTGCCACGGGTCGCCCACCTGGCGCATACCCGCCACTTTGCGCAGCCGCGCGGCCGTCGTGGGGGCGATCTTGCCGTTCACCGCGTCCAGCGCACCCGCCAACCCGTGCGGAAACGCCAGCCCGACACTGTCGAGCGCATCGGCGAATTCCTGGGCCACCGCCGCCAGCGTCACCCGATCGACCAGACCCATCTGCCCCAGTTGCACGGTCAACCGTTCTTGCAACTCGTCCGGCAATTCCTCGAGCGGGAAATCCGCGCCCTCGTTCAAAAGCAGGCGCACGATGATCGCGGCCTTTTGTCCGGGTGTCAGGTGACGGGGAACGACGCGCGGCGCGTCGTCCTGTTGTTCGGCCACCGGAGGCGCGGCGCCCGGGGCCGTCTGTACCAAAGCGTTGGAGTCTTGCATCTGCCTGTGCTGTCAAATTCGTTGCGCAGACAGATTAGCGAGAGTCGCGTAAAGAAAAGCTGAACCCTAGTAGCTGTAGGTGAGCCCCGTGCGGATCGCCCGGCGCAGCGACGCTTCGGCCCAACTGCCTTCACCGCCCCGGGCCTTGATCTCGCGCCATTGGGCGATGGCAAGGTCGGTCTTGCCTTCGGCCACGAAACCCTGACCCATGTAGCTGCGTGCCAAGATGTTGTCGGGGTTCGCCGCAATCGCGCGCTGGTAAAAGGCGTTGGCCAGATCGACCTTTCCCATCTTGCGGTAGGTGAAGCCCCAATAGGTCAGGACGCGGTCATCGTCCTGATCCATGACGCGCAGCACGGATTGGGCGTTTTCGTATTGGCCGGCATAGGCCATCTCGCGCACGGCCTGATACAGCTGGTCGTCGGTGAAATTGGTCTTGTTGGGCTTGACGCAGCGGCCTGCGGCCTCGTCATAGACCCGGCCGAACAGGCATTTCTTGGTGGTGTTCGTCGGTTTCGGGGGGCTGCTGTCCCCGCCCGCGGCGCTGACCGCGGGGGCAAAGGCAAAACTTTGAAGGGCAATCGCCGAGGCCAACAAAAGGCGCATGTCAAACTCCATCTCGAAATTGGCTTGGGCAAACCATAGCGCGTTCCGAGGAAAAGCTAACAGGAAATCGTCCGGGTCAGTTCACAACTGGGTCAGACGCTCAGCTGCTGGCGTTTTTCACGCAGCTTTCCGAGGCCGAATCCCAAGTCGTGCCGGGCGCACAGGATTGAGTCTGCTTGCTGTGGCCTTGGCAGGCGATTGCGGACGACGCAGACAGGGCAAGGGCCAGTGCGCAGAGGGTCGTGCGGATCATGGTGGGCTCTCCTTGAACGGAAATTGCCCACCCAGCATAGCCGATTTCGGACGTTTCCGCAAAAGACAGCGGCCCGGATCGCGCCGTGCGACCCGGGCCCCCAAAAAGCCGTTCCTGCGTCGAGGGTTACTCGCCGAACACCCGCTCGAAGATCGTGTCGACATGCTTGGTGTGATAGCCGAGGTCGAATTTCTCTTCGATCTCTTCCTTGCTCAGCGCTGCGGTCACGTCCGGGTCGGCCAGCAGTTCGGTTTTGAAGTCCTTGCCTTCTTCCCAGACCTTCATCGCGTTCCGCTGCACCAGGCGATAGGCGTCTTCGCGGCTGACGCCGGCCTGGGTCAGGGCCAGCAGCACGCGCTGGCTCATGACCAGACCGCGGAACTTGTTCATGTTGGCCAGCATGTTGTCCGGATAGACCACCAGCTTGTCGATTACCCCGGTCAAGCGGTGCAGGGCGAAATCCAGGGTCACGGTGGCGTCGGGGCCGATGTTGCGCTCGACCGAGCTGTGGCTGATGTCGCGCTCGTGCCACAGCGCCACGTTCTCCATCGCCGGGATCACGGTCATGCGCACCAGCCGGGCCAGGCCGGTCAGGTTTTCGGTCAGCACCGGGTTGCGTTTGTGCGGCATCGCCGACGAGCCCTTCTGGCCTTTGGAAAAGAACTCCTCGGCCTCCAGAACCTCGGTGCGCTGCATGTGGCGGATTTCGATGGCGATGTTCTCGATGCTGCTGGCGATCACGCCCAGCGTGGCAAAGAAGGCCGCGTGGCGGTCGCGCGGGATGACTTGCGTGCTGATCGGCTCGGGCACCAGGCCCAGCTTTTCGCAGACATGCTCTTCGACGCGGGGGTCGATATTGGCGAAGGTGCCGACCGCGCCGCTGATGGCGCCGGTGGCGATCTCGGCGCGGGCGTCGCGCATCCGCGACAGGTTGCGGTCCATCTCGGCGTAGAAGCGCGCGAAGGTCAGCCCCATGGTGGTGGGTTCGGCATGAATGCCGTGGCTGCGGCCGATGCGGACGGTGTCCTTGTGCTCGTAGGCGCGGCGCTTGAGCGCGGCCAGCAGGCCTTCGAGATCGGCGATCAGGATGTCGGCGGCGCGGGTCAGCTGCACGTTGAAGCAGGTATCCAGCACGTCCGAGCTGGTCATGCCCTGGTGGACGAAGCGGGCCTCTTCACTGCCGACATGTTCAGCCAGATGGGTCAAAAAGGCGATGACGTCATGCTTGGTGACGGCCTCGATCTCGTCGATGCGGGCCACGTCGAATTCCACGTCCTTGGCCTTCCAGACGGCTTGGGCGTTTTCGCGCGGGATGACGCCCAGATCGGCCATCGCGTCGCAGGCATGGGCCTCGATCTCGTACCAGATGCGGAACTTGGTCTCGGGCGACCAGACGGCGACCATTTCGGGGCGGGAATAGCGGGGGATCATGGGCGGCAGCACCTTCGTGATTGGCAATGGGTGACGGTGCGGGTCTTAGCCGCCTCCGGCGCATGGGACAAGCCGCGACGGGCGGACTGAGACGGTTTGCCCCTGCACAAGCGCCGTTCTGGCGGCCCGCCCGCCGATCCCCGGTCGGTCTTTGCCTCGGGCCGGGTCAGACCGTAACGACCCGGTCCTGCGCCGGAAGCAACTCGGTCGTGATATGGGCCGAGTTCTCGAGCGTGCGATGTACCGGGCATTTGTCGGCGATTTCAAGGAGCCTGGCCCGCTGGGCCTCGTCCAGAGGCCCATCCAGGCGGATCTTGCGGCGGAACTGGTCCACTTTGCCATCGCCGGCCAGCCCCGCATCCTGCGCATGCACCTTGTCGTGACAGACATCCACGGTGATCCCTGTCAGCGGCCATTGCTTGCGCCGGGCGTACATGCGGATGGTCATCGAGGTACAGGCGCCAAGGCCCGCGGACACGAATCCGTAAGGTGACATGCCCCGATCGGTGCCGCCGTAGGAAACCGGTTCATCGGCGACGGCATGGTGGTTCGGGCCTGACTGGATGTCCTGCAGGAATCCGTTCGGGTCCACCTCGGTCACGCGCACCACGCCTTCGGGGGCGCCCGGCGGTGGGGCGGGCGGCGACAGCGGCACATAGCGCGACACCCAGGCGGCGATGACGTCGGCGGCATAGTCCGCGTCCCTGGGCCGGGTGATCAGGTGGTCGGCATCGTCCAGCGTGACAAAGCTTTTGGGGTGCTTGGCGGCCAGAAAGATCGTGCTGGCATTGTCGATGCCCACGGTTTCGTCGCGCGGGGCGTGCAGGATCAGCAGCGCGGCCTTCAGGTACTCGATTGCCGGGATCAGCGCCGATTCCGAAATGTCGCGCACGAAGTCCCGCCCGATGCGGATCGGACGCCCGCCCAACAGAACCTCGGCGCTGCCATCCTGTTCGATCTGCCCGCGCGCGCTCTCGAAGTGATGAGCCACATGGCCGGGGTCAGCCGGGGCGCCGATGGTGACCACCGCCTTGACCGAGGGGATCCCGGCCCGCGCCCGCAACACCGCCGCCCCGCCCAGAGAATGCCCGATCAGAAGATCGGGTGCCATGCCACGCCCGGCCAGATACTGCGCCGCCGCGATCAGGTCCTGCACGTTCGTGGTAAAGGTCGTGTTGGCAAACTCGCCTTCGGAATGGCCAAGGCCCGTGAAATCGAACCGCAGCACCGCAAAGCCCATCGCCGCCAGCCGCGCGCTGATGCGTCGGGCGGCGGGGATGTCCTTGGAGCAGGTGAAGCAATGGGCAAACAGCGCCGTCGCCAGCACCGGCCCGTCGGGCAGATCCAGGCGTGCGGCCAATTGGCTGCCGTCATGTCCGGCAAAGGTGATGCGTTCGGTGGGCATGGCCGCTCCTTACGTTGATCGGGTTCCGGCAATACTGGGGTCCGCGCGCGGGGGCCTCAACCCCTGTATCACGCTCGTCACGCCAAGGTGAGGGGGGAGCGTCGAATCGTGAGAGGCCAGCGGATTGTTTGTCTCGGGACAGTTTTGGTTCAGCAATTGTGATGATGATCCCGTCAATTATTCGTTTCAGGAATGTTGAATCTGCTCCCATGTTCATGGTTCGTCGAACAATGAAACAGGAGTTCCTCGATGACACATGCTGAACCGATCCATCTCCGTCACCGCCATCACCCCCGGCTTTTGCCGGGGCTGTTGCTGGCTGCTGCGCTGGGTTTCGCTGCGGGCCAGACCTGGCCGTTGGACTCCGAACAAGCCGGCATCGAGCGGCCCGCGCCCGAGGATTGGCACGGAAATGTGCGTCGTTCGCACTGGGCGGAATGAGGGTTATTCGAGCCCCATGAGGGCGGCATCGAACGGATAAGTGGTCAGGTTTTCATAGCCATCTTCGGTGATCAGAACCTGATCTTCCAGCTTGATCGAGAAATCGCCGCCCACTTCGCCCACGGCGGCCTCGACGCACAGAACCATGCCGGGTTCCAGCGGATAGTCATAGGCGCCGGGCACCGCCTTGTCGGGATAGGCCACCAAGGGCCACTCGTCGCACAGTCCCACGCCATGCATCAGGCAGCCGTATTTCTGCGCCTGGAACCTGTCGTCCAGCCTGTGGCAGTTGGCGGTCAGGTCGGGGATCATCACGCCGGGCTTCAGCATCTCCATGTTGGTCATGATGTGCTCGTGCGCGTGCTGCATGGCATAGATCATGTCGGGGCGCGGCTTTTCATCGCCGATCCACCAGGTGCGCGAGATGTCGACGCAGATGCCGTAGCTGCCGATCAGATCGGTATCGAAGGCGATGATCTCGTTTCTCTGCGTGATCCGCGGCCCGCATTCCTGAAACCACGGGTTGGTGCGCGGCCCCGAGGCCAGCAGGCGGGTTTCGATCCATTCACCGCCGCGCTTGATGTTCTCGGCATGCAGAACGGCCCATATGTCATCCTCGGAGGTCTTGCCGTCTCCGACATGGGCGCGGGCGAACTTCTCCATCTCGGCCACGGCGGTTTCGCAGGCGTGGCTGGCGCAGCGCATGGCCAGGATCTCGTCGGGACCCTTGATGGCACGGGTCTTTTCGGTGACCTCCTCACCTTCCATGATCTCGAAGCCCTGCGCCTCGAGCGCGCGGAGGCCGTGCAGCATGATCTTGTCCACCGCCAGCCGGGTGTGGCCGGGGGCGTGGTTCTGCATCAGAACCCGCACCTCGTTGGCGAACACGTCCGCCTGCACATCTACTTTGTCGCCCCGGTCGAAATAGAACAGGTCCGCGCCCGAGCGCTGTTCTCGCACGAGCGGGTTGAATTTCGACAGGAAGGGCGAGTTCTTGTAGTCCCAGATCACCATGTAGCCATCGGCGCACAGCAGCACGGCCCGGAACGGGTTGTGGGTGTTCCAAAGCTGCATGTTGGTGCTGTCGGTCGCATAGCGGATGTTGAGCGGGTCGAACATCAGCAGCCCGCCATAGCCCCGGTCGACGATCGCCTGGGTCAGCCGCTTCCAGCGATATTCGCGCATCCGGTCCAGGTTGGGCAGTTGCAGGCCAGCGGCGGCCCATTCGCTGAACGCCAGTTGGGTGGGGCCGATCTCGATCCGGTCATTGTCGTTCGGCGTGCCGTCGCCCAACGTCGCGCCACGGCTTGGGTCGATCTTGCGGGTGTCTCGGTAGTGGTGGTTCACGGCGCGCCTCCCTGCTTGCCGGTTCAGCCTGACGGGGCAGGGCGGCCCCGTCTGGGTGAATTGCGACGATTTGCCAGTCGCTTTTTGACCGACAAGGTCCGTTTGGGGTGCTAACCCAGCGCCATGACAGCCATTCTGCAAAGAACACTGCCCTACGATCCGACCCAACAGCGCCCGCTGCCGGGCATCGCGCCGACGACGATGGAGGACTGGCTGCATCGCGATGATGCCTTCGCCGCGCAGATGCGCCACCGCCAGCACCTGCTGGAAACCCGTCGGGACGACGTTCTGGCGCTGGACGGGCAGGCCCATCCGGCCGCCGTCGAACTGCTGGATCTGGTTCTGGCGCAGGCCTATCCCGAGGCGACCGACGCTGCGCAGCGCCCGGATGGCGTGGCCGTTCCGATTGACCGCGACAACCCTCTGGATACGCTTTGCCTGCTGGCGCAGGAGGATTTCTGCATCCTGCAGAAACGGGGCGACGAGCATGTGCTGACCGGCGCCATCCTGTGCTTTCCCGCCAGCTGGCGTCTGTCCGAGAAATTCATGCGACCGCTGATCGCCATTCACGCGCCGGTCGACAGCTATGATCCCAACATCGCGCGCCGGGTACAGCGCCTGTTCGACGGGATTCAGGTCGGCCGGCCTTTGTGGCGCTTCAACGCGCTGTGGTACGACGACCCCGAACTGCACCAGCCCCGCAGTGCCAGCACCCCGCGCGAGATCCGTGACCGTGGTACTGCCCGATACCTGCGCAGCGAGCGACAAGCGCTTTTGCGGTTGCCCGAGACACGGGCCGTGGTGTTCTCGATCCACACCTATGTCGTGCCGGTCGGGCACCTGCCGGTAATGGAAAACCCCGCCTGACGGCGGGGCCTCCAAGGAGGGTTCTTCGAATTTCGGCTACATGCCCAGCGCGTTGGCCGCTCCGGCAATCGCACCGCTGGAGCTCAGCGAAACGATGGCCACGGTATAGGCGAGGACTTGCGTGTTCAGTCGGAAATCTTCTCCGCGTATCAGGTTCACCGCCGTCATGGACAAGGCAATCGGCGCCGAGATCGTGGCAACAGCGCCGGTCAGCGCCCAGCTTGCCAGACGCAGCGCATCGCTGGGGCGGTCCTCGTCCTCGGTCACCTGTTCCTGCGGTTCGTCCGCCTCGGCCCTGAAGGCGATGCTCAGCAATTGGTCATCCGTCAGCTGGATCGGGCGGCCGCTGTTTGCCTTCGGGGCCGGCGGTTCGACGCTCTCGGCGTCGGTGCTTTCGGTCTGCAGCCCGGCAAACGGTCCGCTGATGACCCGGAATGCGTCGCGCTGGCTGCGAGCCTTGCGCGGCATGAACGTGTCGAAGGCGCCCATGAACTGCTCGGTCGTCAGAACGGTTTTCGGCGACAGCCATTCCACGCGCTGGGTGGTGCAGATATCGACCATCCGGTACAGCATCACCACCAGCATCAGTTCCGAGATCTCGGAATCGTCGAGCAGCCCGGACACGGGCGACAACGTCACCGTCAGACGGTTTCTGGGACGGGCCGCGGCGGGGCGGATGATCGCTTTCAGCCCGGCCATCTGATCGCGACGGCATTGCGGAGGCGTTTCCGGATCGTCCGTTTCGACGATGAGGGAAACCAGATACTGGCTGGTTACGATACTGGCCTCGGTCGCGCTGAGCAGAGCCTTGCGCTCGACCAGATGGCCGTAGTCCTCAAGCGTGGCCGCCGCGATCTCACCGAAGCGTTCAAGCGCGCCATCCGGGTCGCCCTGGAACTGCAGGCCACCGTGATATGAGTGCTTCGAGGTCACAAGACTTTCCTTCAAGTCGGCATCATTGACGGCAAACTAGCAGGACATCGGGGAGAAAATTTGACCATTCTGCAAAAAAGTGTGGAATTCCGCCGATTGATTACGCTTTGGAAACCAAGAAATTAGCCCGAAATCTTGGGCACTGTGGCGACATTGTGGCAAAATTGGGGGCGCGGCCGGTGGTGCCAGCCAGGCGTCATTCATCGATTCGGGCAGCCATGATCGCGATGGCCTGCTGATAGACGCTGGCCGCGTTCCATTGCTGCAACACCGCGAAATTCGGCTCTCCCGGTTGATAGCCACGGCCGGGCTTCCACCCTTTCTTGCGCAGGAAATTTGCGGTCGAGGCCAGCGCGTCGGTCGGGTTGTAGAAATCGACCCTGCCGTCTCCGGTGACGTCCACGCCATAGCGCAGGGCGTTCCCGGGCAGAAACTGTGTGTGGCCCAGCTCGCCATGTTTTGCCCCTTTTGTTGCCATCGAAATACTGCCTTGATCGACCAGTTTCAGGGCGCCGATGGCGTGGGGAATGAAGAACTCGGATCGGCGACAATCATAGGCCAGTGTTGTGATTGCGGAAACGACCTGGCTGTCTCCCATGAAGCGGCCAAACCCGGTTTCCATGCCGTGAATGGCGATCAGAACACCGGCCGGCACGCCGTATTGGCGTTCGAGCGCGGCATAGAACTGCGGGTTGCGCGCCTTGCGTTTGCGGCCCTGCGCCACGATCGTGTCGGCACCACGGATCTGCATGAATTTGCCCAGCGGATATCTGAAGCTTTTTTGATTGCGGTCGGCCGCGATCGTGCCGGTTGCATACCGGGTTTCGGCCAATGCCTGCAGCCCCTTCTTCCGGACGCCAGCCCTGCGGGCCTGTTGGGCGAAACTGGTTTTCCAGGTTTCGAAACCGCTGCCGTCATTGCCGCAAGGGGCCGCGAGGGCGGCCGTCGCCGCAAGGGACAGCGCGAAAAAAAGCAGGGCTGCGCAGATCATCGCATCAATCCGTTCAAAAAATGACTGAGGCCAAGATTACAGCCTGTCGGCAACACCATAAAGCGCTTTGCTGAACCCGGAGGGCCGAAATAAAAAAAGGGGGGCCCCGCAAGGCGCCCCTGAAAAGGATGCGTCAACCGGCTGCGATCAGCAGCTGTAGTACATGCCGTACTCGACCGGGTGCGGGGTGTGTTCGTAGGTTTCGACCTCTTCCATCTTCAGCGCGATGTAGCCGTCGATCTGGTCCTTGGTGAACACGTCGCCCTGCAGCAGGAAGTCGTGGTCGGCGGCCAGGGCCTCGAGCGCCTCGCGCAGCGAACCGCAGACGGTCGGGATGCCGGCCAGTTCCTCGGCGGGCAGGTCATAGAGGTTCTTGTCCATCGCCTCGCCCGGATCGATCTTGTTCTTGATGCCGTCCAGACCGGCCATCAGCAGCGCCGCAAAGCACAGGTAGGGGTTTGCCGACGGATCGGGGAAGCGGGCCTCGACGCGCTTGGCCTTCGGCGATTCCGTCCACGGAATACGGACGCAACCCGAACGGTTGCGGGCCGAGTAGGCGCGCAGAACGGGGGCTTCGAAGCCCGGGATCAGGCGCTTGTAGCTGTTGGTCGACGGGTTGGTGAAGGCGTTCAGGGTCTTGGCGTGCTTGAGGATGCCGCCGATGAACCACAGGGCCTCGTCCGACAGGTCGGCATATTTGTCGCCGGCAAACAGCGGCTTGCCGTCCTTCCAGATCGACATGTTCACGTGCATGCCGGTGCCGTTGTCGCCTGCGATCGGTTTCGGCATGAAGGTGGCCGACTTGCCGTAGGCGTGCGCGACGTTGTGGATGACGTACTTGTATTTCTGCAGCTCGTCCGCCTGCTTGGTCAGGCTGTCGAAGATCAGGCCCAGCTCGTGCTGGCACGAGGCGACTTCGTGGTGGTGCTTGTCGACCTTCATGCCCAGACGCTTCATGGTCGACAGCATTTCCGAACGCAGGTCCTGCGCCTCGTCGATCGGGTTCACGGGGAAATAGCCACCCTTGACGCCCGGACGATGGCCCATGTTGCCCATCTCGTATTCGGTGTCGGTGTTCCACGACGCGTCGGTTGCATCAACTTCGTAGGATACCTTGTTGATGCTGTTCGAGAAACGAACGTCGTCGAACAGGAAGAACTCGGCCTCGGGGCCCATGTAGGCAACGTCGCCGATGCCCGACGCTTTCAGGTAGGCTTCGGCCTTCTGTGCGGTTCCGCGCGGGTCACGCTCGTAGGGTTCACCGGTGTCGGGCTCGACGACCGAGCAGTGCAGGCAGATGGTCTTTTCCGCATAGAACGGATCGACATAGGCGCTTTCGGTGTCGGGCATCAGTTTCATGTCCGATGCTTCGATCGACTTCCAACCTGCGATCGACGAGCCGTCGAACATGAAGCCTTCCTCCAGGAAGTCCTCATCGACCTGGTCGGCCATCACGGTCACGTGCTGCAGTTTGCCGCGCGGGTCGGTGAAGCGGATGTCGACATATTCGGCACCCTCTTCCTTGATCAGCTGAAGAACTGCGTCCTTGCTCATTATCCTGTTCCTCTAGATTTGCAGAATTGCGATTACAGCGCGTCCGGGCCGGTTTCGCCGGTGCGGATGCGAATGGCTTGTTCGACGGGCGAAACGAAGATCTTGCCGTCGCCGATCTTGTCGGTCTTGGCGGCCGCGACGATGGCCTCGATGGCGGCATCGACCTGATCGTCTTCCAGAACGACCTCGACCTTCACCTTGGGCAGAAAGTCGACGACGTATTCGGCGCCGCGGTACAGTTCGGTGTGCCCTTTCTGACGCCCGAAACCCTTGACCTCGATGACGCTGAGGCCTTGCACGCCCACGTCCTGGAGCGCTTCTTTCACTTCATCCAGCTTGAACGGCTTGATGATCGCTTCGATCTTTTTCATCCCGGCTCACCTCGCATGGTTGTCAGGACCGCAATCACCACGTCTAAGATCGTCGGGCAATCCGAATGCGGGTTTGCGGGCCGGCCGGGCGGCGCAAAACGAAGGGCAGTTCAAAAAATGGGCGACTTGCACAAAAAATGGACGAAACTGAATCGACAGGAGGCATGACATGGCGGAATTGCTGACGGCGGCGCAGATGCGGACGATCGAGCAGGAGGCAATCGAGTCCGGTCAGGCCACCGGGCTGGACCTGATGGAGACGGCCGGGCGCGGCATTTTCGAGGCGATTTTGGAAGAATGGCCCGATCTCGCCAAAGAGCCCCAGCGTGCGGTTGTCCTGTGCGGACCGGGCAACAATGGCGGCGACGGATTCGTCGTTGCGCGTCTGATGCGGGACTGGGGGTGGGAGGTCGGCGTCTATCTATACGGCGACCCTCGAAACCTGCCGCCGGACGCCAGGGCGAACTTTGACAGGTGGACGGCGCTGGGCGGGACCGTTCAGTCCATCGAGGCGTTTACTGGTGCGCTGCCGGAGCGTCCCTCGGTGGCGGTCGATGCTCTGTTCGGAACAGGGTTGTCCCGCAGGCTGGACACAGTGGTCACGCGGGCGCTGGGGGTGCTGGGTGCGATGCGTCAGGGGCCCTTAGTGGTTCGGGTGGTCGCGGTGGACATGCCGTCGGGATACTGCGCAGACAGCGGTCGCCCGTTGTTCGAAGTGCAGGCCAATCCGGGCGCCGACCTGACGGTGACCTTCGAACGCCCCCGGCTGGGGCATCGGTTGGCCGAAGCGGCGGCCGTTTCGGGCAAGGTAGCGGTCAAGCCGCTGGGGATCCGGCACCGCGACGGCGGCGCGCTGTACGACAGCAAGACCCCGATCGCGCGGGACTGCCGGGTGCTGCCGCATCTGCTGTCCAAGGCCGGTGCCGGGCACAAATATGCGCATGGTCATGCCTTGGTCCTGACCGGTGGCTCGGGCAGGACCGGAGCGGCGCGGCTGGCCGCGCGCGCGGCGTTGCGGATCGGGGCGGGGCTGGTGACTTTGGGGGTGCCGCCGTCTGCCCAGTTGGAGGTGGCCGGCCAGATCACCGCCCTGATGTTGCGGCGCGTCGACGGAGCGGAGAGCCTGGTCGCGCTTTTGGCGGATGAGCGTCTGAACGCCCTCTGCCTTGGCCCCGGACTGGGGATCGACCGCGCGAGACAGCTGGTACCCGCGGTTCTGGGCGGTGGCGTGAAACCTCGGCCGACCGTTCTGGATGCCGACGCTCTGACCGCCTTTGCCGAAGACCCGGACACCCTGTTCGCGCGTCTTCACGAGGATTGCGTTCTGACCCCCCATGGCGGTGAGTTCGCCCGTCTGTTCCCGGATCTTGCTGTCCGGCTGACCGAAGTTCCGGTCAAAGGGCCGGCCTATTCCAAGGTTGATGCCGCGCGCGACGCTGCAAGGCGGGCGGGTTGCACGGTTCTGTTCAAGGGCGCAGATACGGTCATCGCCGCGCCGGATGGCGGCTGTTCCATCAACTCGGCCCATCACGACCGTGCCGTTCCCTGGCTGGCGACGGCCGGGGCCGGGGATGTGTTGTCGGGGTTCATGGCCGGGCTGCTGGCGCGCGGGTTGCCCGCATCGACGGCGGCCGAGATGGCCGCATGGCTGCATGTCGAGTGCGCCCGCAGTTTCGGGCCCGGCCTGATCGCCGAGGATCTGCCCGAACAGCTACCGACGGTGCTCAAACTGTTGAATCTATGATCTTTCCGCGCCGTTTCCACCGTGGGCTGCGGAAATCCCGGCGGAATTCCGCCGTCAAGTCCGCATGTCAGCATAGCCGATGTTTGCCATGCGCATGACGAAATGGCAGAATTCCTTTGCGGGAGCGGAAACGTTGCTTGCCGAAAACATTTAATGCATTGAAAACATTTCGCTATTTCCTGTCAGTGAGTCATTGAATGTGGCGAATTTGCAATGCCGGGCCTCTGTGGGATGAAGGCCACTGGAAACGCGAGGTTCGACTGAACATCTGAGCAGTATCCGAAACCTGAACCATTCATGGTGAACGACATGACATTCAATCTCAGACTTCCCTCGGCCGCAGCGCTGCTGGCGGCCACCACGGCGATCCCCGCCGCAGCTGAAATGAAATACGAAAACAACTCGGGCGGATATGTCCTGCTGTATGGGCAACTGAACCCGGCAATCATCTCGGTGGATGATGGGCAGGAGTCCGACACCCGCCTGCTGGACAACGACCTGTCCAACAGCCGCGTCGGCCTGAGCCTGATGCAGCCCTTCGGGCAGAACGAGTTCACCTTCCGCTTCGAGACCGCGCTGGGTCTGCCGAACTCGACCGAGTGGAACCAGAACGGCACCGATTTCAGCGGCTGGACCCGTGAAGACATCCGCCATGTCGATTTCGGGCTGAAGGGCAGCTGGGGTAAATTCTCGGCCGGTCAGGGCAGCATGGCCTCGGACGGGGCGGCGGAAACCGACCTGTCCTATGTGGGGACAGCGCTGTATTCCTATACGGCCGACGAAAACTCGGGCTTCTTCTACCGTGGAACCAACGGGGCCCTGAGCGGCATTACCGTGGGCGATACCACCAGCAACTTTGACGGTGCGCGCCGTGGCCGCGTGCGGTATGACACCCCTGACTTCAGCGGATTCTCGGCCAGCTTCGCCTATGGCCAAAACATCCTGTCCAGCAGCGATGACGACGACTATTACGACGTGGCGGTGAACTACAACAACACCTTCGCCGGTGGTGTCGAGTTTGCGGCCAGCGTCGCCTATGCCGTGCGCGACTTCGACAATGGGTCGGGCGAGCGCAATGATGCCGTGGGGTCGGCCTCGGTGCTGTTGCCCAGCGGTTTCAGCTTTGCCGCGGCGGCGGGCACCCGTGACAACGTCGCAGGCCAGAGCGACCCGAGCTTCTGGTACACCAAGATCGCTTATGAAGGCGACTGGGTGTCTTGGGGCAAGACGGGCGTCGGCATCGACTATTATGACGGCTCGGACTTTGACACCGATGGCTCCAGCACCGAATCCTGGGGCATCGCCGTGGTCCAGCGGATCGACAGCATCAACACCGATGCCTACCTGAAATACCGCAACCACGACTTCGACGACGGCACTTCGTTCGACAAGAACGAAGCCTGGGTTCTGGGCGCGCGCTGGAAGTTCTGATCGCGCCATCCCGTCAATCCAAGCGCCCCGGCCCAGTCCGGGGTTTTTTTTATGGGGCAGGGCGGCAAATCGGGGCGGAACTGGCACCTTGCCCCTTGCCCTTCGGCGGCTGGGCAAATAGAAGGCGTCAAATTTGCCCGGCGCGCCGCTTTGCGCGCCCCGAATCCTATGGGGACTACCAGAATGCAGGTTACCGAGACGCTGAACGAAGGTCTGAAACGCGGCTACAACATCGTTGTCACCGCCGCCGAGCTGGACGAGAAGGTCAACGAAAAGCTGGCCGAAGCCCAGCCGGAAATCGAGATGAAAGGTTTCCGCAAAGGCAAGGTGCCGATGGCGCTGCTGAAAAAGCAGTTCGGCCAGCGTCTGCTTGGCGAGGCCATGCAGGAAACCATCGACGGCGCCATGAACAAGCATTTCGAAGAGAGCGGCGACCGTCCTGCCCTGCAGCCCCAGGTCAAGATGACCAACGAGGACTGGAAAGAGGGCGACGACGTCCATGTCGAAATGACCTATGAGGCGCTGCCGGAGGTTCCCGAGGTCGATCTGAAGTCGATCAAGCTGGAAAAGCTGGTGGTCAAGGCCGATGACGCCGCCGTGGACGAGGCGCTGAAGAACCTGGCCGAGACCGCGCAGGACTTCAAAGCCCGCCGCAAGGGTTCGAAGGCGAAAGAGGGCGATCAGGTTGTCATCGATTTTGTCGGCAAGATCGATGGTGAGCCTTTCGAAGGCGGTTCGGCCGAAGACTATCCGCTGGTTCTGGGGTCGAACAGCTTCATCCCCGGGTTCGAGGATCAGCTGGTCGGTGTGAAGGCCGAAGAGGTCAAGGACGTGACCGTGTCCTTCCCCGAGGAATACGGTGCCGAGCATCTGGCCGGCAAGGAGGCCGTGTTCACCTGCACCGTGAAAGAGGTGAAAGAGCCGGTTGCCGCCGAGATCAACGACGAACTGGCCCAGAAATTCGGTGCCGAGGATCTGGACGCGCTGAAAAAGCAGATCGCCGAGCGGCTGGAGGCCGAATATGCCGGTGCCTCGCGTGCCGTGATGAAGCGCGCCCTGCTGGACGAGCTGGACAAGATGGTGTCGTTCGAACTGCCGCCGTCGCTGGTCGAGGCCGAGGCCAAGCAGATCGCCCATCAGCTGTGGCACGAAGAAAATCCCGACGTCCAGGGCCATGACCACGACGAGATCGAGCCCACCGAGGAGCACACCAAGCTGGCCGAGCGCCGCGTGCGCCTGGGCCTGCTGCTGGCCGAGCTGGGCCAGAAGGCCGAGGTGGAAGTCACCGACGCCGAGATGACCCAGGCGATCATGAACCAGGCCCGCCAGTACCCGGGTCAGGAGCGCCAGTTCTTCGAATTCGTTCAGCAGAATGCACAGATGCAGCAGCAGCTGCGCGCGCCGATCTTCGAAGACAAGGTCGTCGACTATGTGGTCGAACTGGCCGATGTGACCGAGAAGGAAGTCAGCAAGGACGACCTGCAGAAAGCCGTCGAAGCGCTGGAAGAGGAATAACCTCTGTCAGCCGGAAGCCGGCTGACCGGAATGTTCAAAGGCCCCCGCGCAGGGGGCCTTTTCTTTTGTCCGCCCCATGTCTGAGACGTCCTTCAAAAAAAAAGCGGAGCCGCCTGAAATGAGACGGCTCCGCATGGGTGGCTTTTGTTCTTATGAGGTGAGGGGGTCAGGCCTCATGAGCAAAAGCACGGGGGGTCTGAAGAAGGGCTGTCTTCTGTTCGGGCGTGAACTTGTCCGACAGCGCCTCGATAAGGTTCAGCACGGCCTGGCGTTCGGGTTCGGTCTTGGCCGCGGCCATCTGCTCGACGAAATAGGTTTCAAGCTCGGTCAGCGGTTTGTGGTCGCGGTTCGCCGGCGACATTTGTGCCGTTTCGATCTTGTCGAAAAGGTTGCGGGCCTGCTCGTCGCTCAGGAACACGTCATGGTCGATTCCCGCGTAGTTCCGGATGGACGAGATCCGCTCTTCCGAGCAATCCATCAGGGCGGCCATGGCCACGACCTTGCCCATCGGTTTGGCTGTTCCGACATAGTCGTACGGCGCATTGCCCGAACGTTGCAGGACGCGGTTCATGACCGGGTCGATGACGGCCACGGCGTCCTTGACGCCGGCTTCCATCGCATATTCGAAGGAGCCGATCATGACCTCGCTGGTGACGTAGGACACTGAATTCTTGCCCCGTCCGCGGCCAAGTTTCTTGGTGTCGACACAGAAGCGTGTCGCTTCCCATACCTGGGAGCTGCGGATCGGTGGTTCACCATCCAGGATCGAGTTGAATACGTCCGCCAGCATGTGCGGGCCGGTCGTCTGCAAGAGGCGCATGCAGCCGACGACATCACCCTCGTCACTGATGCTGACCACATGGGCGGGGTTGAGGTCGTCGAACTGGTCACGTTCCCGACCATCTTCGATGTTCACTTCCCAGCCCAGGCGATCCCCGAAAACGCGGGCGCGCAGCTTGAACATTTCGTCCAGGACGTCTTTGAATTTGTGCTGGTTGATACCATCAATTACGATGATCATTCCATCCCCCTACAGTCTGGTTACCGTAAGGTTGAGATTAACCAACTTCGGAAACGTGACTATTGGGGATTTCCCGTAATTTTCTGCCTTAATTCGGTTAACCGGGATAGATCAAGCCCAGTCCGATGGCGCGTCCGATCGCCTGCGCGGTGGTCAAAGCGCCAAGCTTCTCGCGCCCGGACCGCAAATGGACTTCGACCGTGCGATGGGAAATGCACAGAATATCTCCGATATCCTGCTGTGACTTGCCCTCGGCAACCCACTGCAGAATCTCTTTTTCGCGCGACGACAGTGTCGGCAGGTACAAGGCCTTGGCCAGAACCCCGGATTGCATCACCGTGTCATGCGCCTGAACCGCCGCCATCTGCAGATCGCCCATGACGTGGCGCTTGAGCTTTTTCCATTCCGAATCCGAGCAGTCCATGGTGACGCTCAGCAGCCCACACTCGCCGTAAGGACCGCGGACGGGGACGGTCAGGCCCCGGTCGGTGATTCCAAAATCATGTGCATCGCGGAAGACCGCATTGAACTTGTCATCGTGGTTGAAACGGCTCCAATCGACCGGCGCGATGCTTAGGGCCGACTGGTACAGAGTGGGATCAAGGTGGTGATAACCCTGCGTCCCATAATGTATCTTCCATTCTTCCGGATAGTTGGCATAGCCTTGAACGTCACCCTTCACGGGGTGCGTGGTCGCATAGGACGCATAGTCGAAGCCGAGTTCGTTACAGACGGAATCAATGAATCAATAATGTCGTAGGCCGACCGTTCCCCATGGTCAATCGCGGCCAAGTCGATGAGCTTCACCAGTTCAACCTTTGTCCCGTTGGCATTTTCCCCCGAAATGCCGGTTCTGTCCTTTGCTGTATCGACGTTGCGTCAAGTGTTGAGCAAGACGCAAGCTTTTTGTGCATATCATATTGTTGTTTTGGGCGCCATTGCCAACGGCCGCGGCGAATTTTTTTGAGACCGTCGAGCGCGATCACCGCATCGCGGATCGTCATGCTCCGATCTTGCGCCGCAGTGCGGCGGCCCTATCATTCGGTCTGCAGCCCTGTTTCCACCAACATGCCGCGTGCCTTGGCCTCGGGGTAGTAGCCCTTGGCATAAAGATATATGGCCCGATCGATGTCGCCGTCCGACAGCATCCAAGCGCCACGGAGGTATTTTCCGGCAAACTCGAGATTGGTGTCGGCATCCAGCAGCCCCTCGGGTTTGCCCTTGTAACCCATTGATCTTGCAGTCGCAGGAAGGATCTGCAGCAGGCCGTAATACGGTCGGTTCACGGCCCACGGGCGGTGGGTGCTCTCGCGGATGGCCAATTTGTGCACCAATTCCCGAGGCAGACCGTAGTGGTCGGCCCATTTGTTGATCGAGGCCCGCAATTGGGGTGTTTCGTTCGGGTAGAGCGGCGGGTCGAATGTGGTGGTCTGCGATACCACCTCCGGGCGCGAGGTGCCGCACGCAGCCAAAGGCGCGGCCAGGAACAATTTCAGAATACCGCGGCGATATTTGTCGGGCATCGGGCTCTCCTGTCATTTCGCGACCATGATAAGATTGCAACACTACGCTGCAAGCATAGGGCCAGGCGTCGGCTGAATGCTGCCCGATCGGCCAGCAAATGAAAAAGGCCGCGCGTCCGCGCGGCCTTTCCCGAAAACGCGTTCGTCGAGAACTCAGGCCTTGGCTTCGTCGCCTTCGGCCGGGGCCTCGGCGGCCAGGTCGTCGTCCTCGGACGCGGCCGAGCCGATGTCGTCGAACAGTTCGGCAATCTCGAAATCGGCAGCTGCCTCTTCCTCGGCTGCCAGTTCCTGGATCGATTTGCCCGAGGCCTGCAGTTCGGCTTCTTCTTCCGAACGGGCGACGTTCAGCTTGATCTCGACCTCGACCTCGGGGTGCAGGCGCACTGCAACGGTGTGCAGGCCCAGTTCCTTGATCGGGGCAACCAGCGCGACCTGCTTCTTGTCGACGCTGAAACCGGCAGCGGTTGCGGCTTCGGCCGCGTCACGCGGGGTGACCGAGCCGTACAGCGCGCCCGCATCCGATGCCGAGCGAATCACGATGAACTGCTGACCGTCCAGCTTTTCGGCCAGAGCCTCGGCTTCTTTCTTGGTTTCCAGGTTGCGTGCTTCCAGCTGCGCTTTCTGGGCTTCGAACGACGCGATGTTGGCTTCCGATGCGCTCAGGGCCTTGCCCTGGGGCAGCAGGTAGTTGCGCGCGTAGCCGGGCTTGACATCGACGACATCGCCCATCTGACCCAGTTTCGCGACGCGTTCCAGAAGGATAACTTGCATGTCAGTCTCTCCTTACTTCACGGCGTAGGGCAGCAGGGCGAGGAAGCGGGCGCGCTTGATGGCGCGGGCCAGTTCACGCTGCTTCTTGGCCGAAACGGCGGTGATGCGCGACGGAACGATCTTGCCGCGCTCGGAAATGTAGCGCTGCAGCAGACGGGTGTCCTTGTAGTCGATCTTGGGCGCGTTGTCGCCCGAGAACGGGCAGACCTTGCGGCGGCGGAAAAACGGTTTTGCGGCCATGGTTTGGTGTCCTTTCCTCAGGCGTTGATCAACGGCGCTCGCGGCGGCCTTCGCGCTCGTCGCGCTTCTGCATCTGAACCGACGGGCCTTCTTCGTGTTCATCGACCTTGATGGTCAGAACGCGCATCACGTCGTCATGCAGGCGCATCAGGCGCTCCATTTCCTGAACGGCGCCGGCGGGGGCGTCGGTTTTCAGAAAGGCATAGTGGCCCTTGCGGTTCTTGTTGATCTTGTAGGCCATCGTCTTGACGCCCCAGTACTCGCTGTCGACGAGCTTGCCGCCGTTGTCGGCCAGTACAGTGCCAAAGTGTTCGATCAGGCCCTCGGCCTGCGCGTTGGACAGGTCCTGACGCGCGATCATTACATGCTCATACAGTGGCATGTTCACTCCTGTTTGTATCAAGGCGCATTTCATAGGCGGGGTCAGAACCCTCCGCGACCCTGCCACGAGAGGCTGCGCGATTCATGCGATTTGCGAAGGATGGCCCCGTATACACGTTTCTGGCACGGGGGCAAGACCTGTCCGGGCTTGCGGTCGGGGTCGTGGTTTTTCCACCCGATTGACACCCCGCCGCCCAATTCCTGACGTTTTTCGAGCCGACCCTTCCGACAAATCCGGCACCCATCGGGGCCACAGAATTCGGACATGGACAGGGTAAAGAAGATGGCGGTCACGAACACCAACACGTTCCAGCAGGCACAGACCGGCAAGGCCTATGACAAATCGGTTCCGGTGCTGATTACCTTCGCCCCCAACTGGAAGGCGCGGCTGGTGCTGTTTCGCGTGGTCGGCGCAGCGCTGATCATTGCGGCATTCTCGATGTGGCTGATGCCGGGGTCGATTGCCGGCGCAGAGGTCTGGGGGTTCAAGCTGATCGTTTCGATGCTGTTCCTTCTTTTGGGTGTCAGCCTGCTGACGATCGAGGTGCTGGACCCGCGTCCCGACGCCTATTTCGATCCGATCCGCCGCGAGGTGCGGGTGTTGCAGAAAAATGAAAACGGTCGCCCGCAAACCGTTCTGCGCCGGTCCTACGAAAGTCTGGGCGGTGCCCGCTTTGTCGACGATCAGGTCGAACTGTTCGAAGTGGATGGCAGCCTGTTGATGAAGCTGCCCCTGCAATCGGCGGATGTCAGCCGGGCGCTCAAGGGGCAACTCAGCGGAAACGTAACGATTTTCGCCTGAAATTCCGTCTGTTCAAAAAAGAACAGAACTTGTGAGATTTAAATGGATTGTGTGCCGCCCTTGGGCGGCACATTTTCTGTGGCAAGCAACCCACTGGGTTTGCGGTCACATCATTTTCGGAGATCGACATGAAAACCACCCTTCTTGCAGCCGCGCTTGCCACCACTGCCACCGCTGCCTTCGCCGCGCCCGAGAAATACGTTCTGGACCCAAGCCACAGCCAGGTGATCTTCAGCTACAACCACCTGGGCTTTTCGACCACCACCGGCATGTTCTCGGGTTTTGAGGGCGAGATCATGTTCGACCAGGAAAACCCCGCCGCGTCCAGCGTGACGGTGTCGATGCCGGTCATGTCGATGATCACCGGCTGGAAGCCGCGCGAAGATCACTTCATGTCCGAAGACTTCTTTGCAGCAACCGAGGACGAGATGGTGACGTTCACCTCGACCGGCATCGAGGTGACCGGCGAGACCACCGCCAAGATCACCGGCGACCTGACTCTGAACGGCGTGACCAAGCCGGTCGTTCTGGATGCCAAGCTGAACCAGGTGGGCGAGCACCCGATGGCCGGCAAGCCCTGGGCAGGCTTTGACGCGACCACGACACTGGTGCGCAGCGATTTCGGGCTGGGCAAGTTCGCGCCATTTGTCAGCGACGAGGTTGCCATCCGGATCTCGATCGAGGCGCAGAAGGCCGACTGATCCGATCCGGGATGTGAAAGAGAAAACCGCCGGCGGCCTGCGCCCCGGCGGTTTTTTTCATGCTTGCGGCGCGCTTATTCGGCGCTGCGCGTGGCCGTCAGATTGACCGAGACGGTAACGCCGAAGGCGAGCGAATCCTCTTGCGGCAAGGTTTTGCCGATGCCGAAATCCAGCCGGTTCAGATCGACCGATCCTGCCATCCGCGCTGTGTCGCCCCGCAGGTCAAGGATGAAGGGCAGCACGATGTCGACGGACTGGCCCCGGATGGTCAGAGGGCCGCGCGCCTCGTAGCCGGTTTCGGTCTTGACCAGATCGGCCTGGAACCGGGCGGTCGGGAATTGGGCGGCATCGAAGAAATCGGGGCCCATGGCCTGATCCGTCACGCTGCCCAGGGTCAGCGAACCGATCGACACCGTCACGTCCACTGTCCCCGCCGGCCCCGGCGTTCCGGGGTCGTCGAAGGTGATGGCGGCCGTCCAATCGGCGAACCGGCCGGTCACCGGGTTGCCCAACTGGGTGATCGTGATCGCCAGTTCGCCGTCCTGCACCTGCCAGTCCGATTGAACCTCTGCCAATTCGGCAGAGCCGGCATCGGCCCGTGTCCCGGCGCCAAGCATGCCGGTCGCCCAGCCGCCCGCCAGTACCGCGATCCAGACAATCGCTGCCGCGGCAGCGGGCGCCGCGGAATGGGTCTGGTCGGGCGGGGTCGGCGCGTCGGACTGCCCCGGCAGCATCCGGCGCAGGGTCGAATCCCCGTCGATGACGTGGTGCTTGAGCGTGCCCGCGACGTGCAGAACCAGGGCGACCACCAGCACCAGCATGAACAGCCAGTGCAGCGCCGCCATCAATTCGGCCAGCTGCGGAGATTTCGGTACCAGCGGCAGGTTCTGGCCGAAGGGCCACAGGATGGGCGCAAAGCCCTCGGTCGCGGCATGGTCGATCCAGCCTGACAGCGGAACCAGCACCAGGGATCCGTACAGCAGCCAATGCACCGTCTCGGCGGCGAAGGCCTCGGGCTTGTTGTCGGCGTTCAGAAGGCCCGGCTTGGGTTGGCTGAGCGCCCAAAGGATGCGCGCCAGCGCCACGAAGAACACCGTGATCCCGACGGTCTTGTGCAGCGAAAACAGGCGGGCAGCGCGGGCGATGTCGGCCTCGGTCGTGGGGATCGCCGGGTCAGAGATCGCATGCGCGAGGTCATTGGCGATCCAGCCCAGCGGCAATGCGGTAAGGATCAGCAGGGCGGTCAGCCAGTGGAAGGTCTTGGTCACGCTGCCATAGCTGGCAGGGGTGTTGGTCAGGGGCATGGGTGGTACGCTCCGGATTTGGCTTTTGCGCCAAGGTAGCGGCCCGGCGGGGCGACACAATAGCGTGCTGCGCACAGGCGGGGTGCCATAATGCAGAGTGCAGGCAATGCTTGTGCCGGACCGCCACTCGGTTTACACCCCGCGCAACCTGACGTCATCCAAGAGGTTGCAATGACAATCGCGTTTGTTTTTCCGGGGCAGGGTGCCCAGACCATCGGCATGGGCAAGGCGCTGGCCGACGCATATCCGGCCGCCAAGGCCGTGTTCGACGAGGTGGACGAAGCGCTGGGCGAAAGCCTCAGCAGCCTGATCTGGGATGGCGACATCGAGACCCTGACCCTGACGCAGAACGCGCAGCCGGCGCTGATGGCCACGTCGATGGCGGCGATGCGCGCGCTGGAGTCCGAAGGCGTTCAGGTGACTCGGGCGGCTTTCGTTGCGGGCCATTCCCTGGGTGAATATTCGGCGCTGGCCGCGGCCGGCGCGCTGAGCGTGGCCGATACGGCCCGCCTGCTGCGCACCCGCGGTCAGGCCATGCAGAGCGCCGTGCCGGTGGGCGAGGGCGCGATGGCCGCGATCCTGGGGCTGGACCTGGATGCGGTGCGTGCCGTGGCCGAGGAAGCGGCACAAGGCGATGTGTGCCAAGCCGCCAACGACAACGATCCAACGCAGGTCGTGGTGTCTGGGGCCAAGGCCGCCGTTGAACGCGCGGCCGAGATCGCCAAGGCGAAGGGCGCCAAGCGCGCCGTGATGCTGCCGGTCAGCGCTCCGTTCCATTGCGCGCTGATGCAACCCGCCGCCGAGGTGATGGCCGAAGCGCTGGCAAGCGTCGAAATCAAGGCGCCTGCGGTTCCTCTGGTGGCCAATGTCCGCGCCGAGGCGGTCACCGATCCCGACCTGATCCGGCAATTGCTGGTCGAACAGGTTACCGGCTCGGTCCGTTGGCGCGAATCCGTTCAGTTCATGGTGGCCCAAGGCGTGAACGAAGCGTGGGAGATCGGCGCGGGCAAGGCCTTGTCCGGCATGATCCGCAAGATCGACCGGGCCGTGGCCTGTACCGCCGTCGGATCCCCCGAGGACGTACAGAAAGCCATTCAGGCGGAGGCGTGACGACCGCCCGCAGCACAATCCAAGAGGATACAGGTATGTTTGATTTGACTGGAAAATGCGCCCTGATCACCGGGGCTTCGGGCGGGATCGGGGGAGAGATCGCCCGCACCTTGCACGCCGCTGGGGCCACTGTGGGCCTGTCGGGCACGCGCGTCGAGCCGCTGCAGAAGCTGGCGGATGAACTGGGCGAGCGCGCGCATGTTCTGCCTTGCAACCTCAGCGACCCAGAGGCCGTGGCCGCGTTGCCGAAACAGGCGGCCGAGGCGATGGGTGCGGTTGACATTCTGGTCAACAACGCAGGCATCACCCGCGACAACATCTTCATGCGCATGTCCGACGAGGAATGGCAGAGCGTGATCGACGTGAACCTGACCGCGACGGCCAAGCTGTGCAAGGGCGTTCTGCGGGGCATGATGAAGGCGCGCTGGGGCCGCATCATCAACATCTCGTCCGTTGTCGGCGCAACAGGCAACCCGGGTCAGGTGAACTATGCCGCGTCCAAGGCGGGCATGGTCGGCATGACCAAGTCGCTGGCCTACGAGGTTGCCAGCCGGGGCATCACCGCAAATGCGGTAGCGCCGGGTTTCATCACCACCGCCATGACCGAAAAGCTGACCGACGACCAGAAGGCCGGCATCCTGGCGCAGGTGCCCGCCGGTCGGATGGGCGAGCCGTCGGAAATCGCGGCGGCCGTGCTGTATCTGGCAAGCCCCGAGGCGGGCTATGTTACCGGAACCACCTTGCATGTGAACGGCGGCATGGCCATGTTGTAGGCGCATCGCGGGGCAGGTGCGAAAGCGTTTGCCTCTTGCGTCGTCTGTGCTATAGGCGGCGCATGCAATCAGGGGCCGGTCGTTCAGGTCGGCCTTCTACTTTCCCGGAGACCCGGGACCCAAACCGCCCGGATCGGGCACATCAAGGCCACCCCGAGCGGGCAAGGGCAGAACCGGGCAGACCGCCCTGAAACGGAATGAGGAATAGACATGAGCGACGTCGCAGATCGCGTTAAAAAGATCGTTGTTGAGCACCTGGGTGTTGAAGAGGACAAAGTCACCGAGAACGCGTCCTTCATCGACGATCTGGGCGCGGACAGCCTGGACACCGTTGAGCTGGTCATGGCTTTCGAAGAAGAGTTCGGCATCGAGATCCCCGATGATGCGGCCGAAACCATCCAGACCTTCGGCGACGCCGTGAAGTTCATCAGCGAAGCTTCCTGATCGCTTGAATTTTCGGGAAAACGGCGCTTCCGGGCAACGGAGGCGCCGTTTTTCTTTGCGCCGGCCATTTCCGGCTTGCCTCGCCCGGCCAGGATTTGCTCTGGTCTGGATGCAGGCAGGTTCTGAACGGGCAAGGGCATGATAAGATCCACCCCGACGATCAATACCGCGCGGCTGACCCTGCGCGGGATGCGACCCGAGGATTTCGAGCGGTTCGCCGAGATCTGGCGCGACCCGGATGTCGTGCGTCATATCGGCGGCAAACCGCGTACACGCGGCGAGGCCTGGGATTCCTTTCTGCGCAATGCAGGCCATTGGCAGATGGCCGGGTTCGGCCAATGGGGCGTTCTGCTGCAATCGAATCGCACTTTGATAGGTCAGGCCGGGTTCTTTTACGGCAACCGCTGTCTGGGCGAGGATTTCGACACCTTCCCCGAAGCCGGCTGGGTTCTGGCGCCCGAGGCGCATGGGCAGGGATATGGGTTCGAGGCCGCGCAAGCCGCGCATGACTGGTTCGACCGGATCATGCCGGGCCCGCTGGTGGCGATGATAGATGCCGATCATCAGCCGTCGCAGCGACTGGCCGCCAGGCTGGGCTATGTCGAACTGCGCGAGACCCGGTTTCGCGACACGGCCGTCAAACTGTTTCGTCGGGATGGCCCGCCCGCGCGTTTCTGAAACGCAACTTTCCGCCCGTTGCCGCAAATGGCGCCCGGTTTGCCGAAACTGGGAAACGGAGGCCGTTGGCGGCGACCTATGCTATCGTGGAAATCCGGAATGACTGGGCAGAGGAGTTGGCTCATGAGGATCTATCCCACGATGGAATTGCAGAATGGCCGGTGCGTCACCCTGGAAAAGGGCCGCCTGGACGAGGCGCTGATCTGGCATGTCGATCCGGTGGAAATCGCCCAGGGCTGGGCCGCGGCGGGGGCGGAATGGATGCACCTGACCGATTTCGACGCGATCGAAGGCCGCGACACCAATGCGGAACTGGTCGAACGCATTATCCGCAGCGCGGAAATTCCCGTGCAACTGGCCGGCGGCATGCGCTCGCGCGAGCAGGTCGAGCACTGGATCGACAAGGGGGCCGGGCGCATCGTGATCGGAACCCTGGCGGCGCGTGATCCGCAACTGGTCAAGGAACTGGCCAAGCTGCATCCCGACCAGATCGTGTTGGCGGTGGACGTGTGGCAGGGCCATGTGATGACCGAGGGCTGGCGCAGCCAGAGCGCCTTCACCCCCGAGGCCTTCATCGAGGCCTTCGCAGACGCCCCGCTTGCCGCGATTCTGGTCACCGACATCGACAGCGACATGGAGGATGTCGAGGCGCAGTTGGGCCTGATTTCAGGGTTGGCCGCGCAATCGCGCACGCCGGTGATCGCCAGCGGTGTCGTGCGCAGCGCCGACGATATCTCGCGGCTGGCTTACATCCCGAACATCTCGGGGGCCCTTGTCGGGCGCGCATTGTTTCGCAAGCGCATCGATCTGTCCGAGGCGTTGGCGGTGGCAAAAACCGCACATGAACCTGTGGCGCAGTTCCAGTAACGCAACAAAACCCGTCCGGGCCGCCCCGACAGGTTGCCGGGGGCGGCTCCTGTAGTTTGCCCCGGCCGTGCGCGGTGTGCGCCGCGCGGGCAGGCGGCAAGCTGCCGGTGCGGAATACGCTGTTGCTCTTGCCCCCGGCCCCTTGGCCGGGGTATGAGCGGTTCTCAAACAGCAAGCAGGCAAGAGGCATTTCATGCGCAGAGTCGTTGTAACCGGTCTGGGATTGGTCACTCCACTGGCCAGCGGGGTCGAGGAAACCTGGTCGCGGCTGCTGGCCGGCGAGTCGGGTGCCGGCCCCATCACCTTGTTCGATGCCGAAGCCGCAGGGGTCACCACGACCTATGCCTGCGAAGTGCCGCGTGGCGACGGGACCAACGGGACCTTCAACCCCGATGACTGGATGCCGCCGAAGGAACAGCGCAAGATCGAGGATTTCATCCTGTATTCGATCGCCGCGGCCGAGATGGCCTGCAAGGACGCGAACTGGCTGCCCGAGGACGAGGAAGAGCGTCTGCGCACCGGCGTGCTGATCGGGTCGGGCATCGGCGGTCTGGGCTCGATCGCGGAAACCGCCAACCTGATCCGCGACAAGGGTCCGCGCCGTGTGTCGCCGTTCTTCATCCCGGGCGCGCTGATCAACCTGGCCTCGGGTCAGGTTTCGATCCGCTTTGGCTTCAAAGGGCCGAACCATTCGGTGGTGACCGCCTGTTCGACCGGTGCCCACGCGATCGGCGATGCCAGCCGCATCATCCGGTCGGGCGATGCCGACGTGATGATCGCCGGCGGCGGCGAGGGCTGCATCTGCGAGATCGGGATTGCCGGTTTCAACGCCTGCAAGGCGCTGTCGACCAAATATGCCGACAACCCCAAGGCCGCCAGCCGCCCCTATGACGTCGACCGCGACGGTTTCGTGATGGGCGAGGGCGCCGGCATCGTGGTTCTGGAGGAATACGAGCATGCCGTGGCCCGTGGTGCCAAGATCTATGCCGAGGTTCTGGGTTATGGCATGTCAGGGGATGCCTATCACATCACGGCTCCGGCCGAGGATGGCGATGGGGCGGAACGCTCGATGAAGGCCGCACTGCGCAGCGCGGGGCTCGAGCCGAAGGACCTGGACTATATCAACGCGCATGGCACCTCGACCATGGCCGACACGATCGAGCTGGGCGCCGTTGAGCGGCTGCTGGGCGAACATGCCGGCAAGGCGACGATGAGCTCGACCAAATCGGCGACCGGGCACCTGCTGGGGGCCGCTGGCGCGATCGAGGCGATCTTCTCGATCCTGGCGATCCGCGATCAGGTGGCCCCGCCGACGATCAACCTGGACAACCCGGCGGTGGAAACGCCGATCGACCTTGCGCCGAATGCCAAGCGCGAGCGGGAAATCAACGTGGCGCTGTCCAACTCGTTCGGGTTCGGCGGCACCAATGCCAGCGTGATCTTCGGAAAGGTCAAATAAATGTGGCGCGCGCTGGCCTCGAACATGCTGACCCTGCTGGTGGTCGGCATGTTCTTGCTGGGCGGGCTGATCCTGTGGGGGCAGTCGCAGTACAAGGCGGAAGGCCCTCTGGAAACCGCGATCTGCCTGCAGGTAAAAAGCGGCAGCAACATGACCGGGGTCAGCCGCCAGTTGGAAGATCAGGGCGCGATCAGCAGCGCCACGATCTTTCGCATGGCGGCCGATTATACCGACAAGGCGCAGCAGCTGAAGGCGGGCAGCTTTCTGATCCCCGAAGGTGCCTCGATGGCCGAGATCATCGACGAGATCACCCGCAGCGGCGCCAGCACCTGTGGCACCGAGATCGAGTATCGCATCGGTGTCACCCGGACTCAGATCCGCGTGCGTGAACTGGATCCGGCGACGCTGGAGTTCGTCGAGATCGCCTCGTTCGTGGTGGGCGAAGAGGACGCGCCCGAGATCTACCAGGAAAAGCGCAACAATCCTGACACGCGGTACCGTGTCTCGGTGGCCGAGGGTGTGACCAGTTGGCAGGTGGTCGAGGGGCTGAAGGCGGTGGACGCGTTGACCGGAGAGGTGGCCGAGCTGCCGCCCGAAGGCATGCTGGCCCCCGACAGCTATGAGATTTCGCCCGGTGACGACCGCACCGCGCTGCTGCAGCAGATGCAGGACAAACAGCAGGCCCGGATCGCCCAGGTCTGGGAGACCCGTCAGGAGGGGCTGCCGATCGAGACGCCGGAGGAGATGCTGATCCTGGCCTCGATCATCGAGAAGGAGACCGGCATCCCGGAAGAGCGCGGCCAGGTGGCCAGCGTGTTCATCAACCGTTTGCGCAAGGGCATGAAGCTGCAGACCGATCCGACGGTGATCTATGGCGTGACCAAGGGGCAGGGCGTTTTGGGCCGGGGTCTGCGGCGCAGCGAGTTGCGGCGGGCGACCCCCTGGAACACCTATCTGATCGATGGATTGCCGCCCACGCCGATTGCCAACCCGGGACTGGCCAGCTTGCGGGCCGCCGTCGCGCCGGACGAGACCGATTATGTCTTCTTCGTTGCGGATGGCACCGGTGGCCATGCCTTTGCCGAAACCCTGCAGGAGCACAACCGCAACGTCGCCAAGTGGCGTGAGATCGAGGCCGAAAGGAGCGGGTCGGGGAATTGATCCGCGCGGACCCGAGCAAGGGTGATCAGGCCGATATGGCGATCTGTCCGGTTTGATCGTTCGACGAGTATTCAGGACTCGAAGACCGGCGCGCATGTGGAATGCGCGCCGGTCTTTTGTTACGCTGCCGATTTGCGGCGCGGGCGGCGCCGGCGGTTGGCGGCGCCATTCGCACCTTGCGGTTTTGGTCCGCCGCGACGGTTGCGCTGACGCCCGCCGGGTTTGGCGGGTTTCTCCGAGGCGAGCGGAGCGGTTCCGCTGGCCACGGGGATTTCGATCTTCATCAGCTTCTGGATCTGACGCAGCAGATCGTATTCGTCCGGCGCGCAGAAGGCGATGGCTTCGCCTTCGCGGCCCGCACGCGCGGTGCGGCCGATGCGGTGGACATAGTTGTCGGGCACCTCCGGCAGGTCATAGTTGATGACATAGGCCACGCCCGGAATGTCGATGCCGCGGGCGGCCACGTCGGTGGCGACCAGCACGGTGACCTCGCCCGCGCGGAACGCCTTGATGGCGCGGTCGCGCTGGCCCTGGCTTTTGTTGCCGTGGATCGAGGCGGCGTTGTAGCCGTCGGCCACCAACCCCTTCATCAGCTTTTCCGCGCCGTGCTTGGTGCGTGCAAAGACCAGTGTCAGGGCGTCGGTGTCCTGCGACAGGATCTGGCGCAGCTTTTCGGGCTTGCCGGGTTTGCTGACGAAATGCACCGACTGAGTGATCTTGTCGGCCGCCTTGCCCGGGGGCGAGACCTGCACCCGTTGCGGGTTGGTCAGGTAGGCGCGGCTGAGCTCCTCCATCTGTTTCGGCATGGTGGCCGAGAACAGCATGGTCTGGCGCGGGGTGCCCAGTTCGGGCGCGATCCGGCGCAGGGCGTGGATGAAGCCCATGTCGAGCATCTGGTCGGCCTCGTCCAGCACCAGGTGCCGGACCTGGCCGAGATCCACCGCGCCACGCTCCATCAGGTCGATCAGGCGGCCGGGGGTGGCCACCAGGATGTCGGTGCCGCGCGACAGGAACATGACCTGCTTGTTGATCGACTGCCCGCCGACCACGGTGGCCACGCGCAGTTTCGTCTTTTTGGTGAGTGTGCGCAGGCTGTCGGCGATCTGGTTCACCAGTTCGCGGGTGGGGGCGAGGATCAGAGCCTTGGCGGTTTTCGGCGCCGGTTTGCCGGGCTGGGCCAGCAGGTGGTCGATCAGCGGCAGGCCAAAGGCCAGCGTCTTGCCGGTGCCGGTCTGGGCCAGGCCCAGGATGTCATGACCTTCCAGGGCCAGCGGGATGGCCTGGTTCTGGATCGGGGTCGGTTGGGTGAATTTGGCGCGTTCAAGCGCATCGTTCAGGGCTGGCGCAAGGCCAAGCATGTCGAAATCGAACAAGTAGTCTTCCTTTGTGGTCCGCGCCTGCATCTGCAATGTGCGAACGAGAGTCACTGATCGCGCGGGATGCGCGACCGGCAGGGGTTGTGCGTGGCCTCGGGATCAGCAGGCGAATCCTGCGGCATCCGGCCGACGCGTCGAGAACCCTGCGTGAATGGGAACTGGAGATATGGGGCGCTGTCGGACCTTGGTTCTGGTCCGCGTGCTCACGCGGCAGCGCTGAGGGGACACATGAGGGCTGCGGCGCGGAATGTCAAGCCGCGTCGGCGGATTGGTGTGGAACGGTGGCTTGTCTGGTATCCGGGGCGGGCCGAGTGAGGGGTGAAAATTGAGATTTCGTTAACCCCGACAGTGCGTTAGCTGTTGCGCGCTGTTGCGCGGTACCTTGACTTGGCGCGCGGTTTCGCGTATAAGTTGTGTCATGCTAGAAGAAGTGGGCAGCGGCCCCGGGGCGACCCGGCGGCCGTTTTTCATTTCTCTCGTGCGGAAATCACTCACGCATGAGGTCACAGGCAAACATGACTTTGATTACCCCGGAAGAGCGGATGTCCCGGACGGCCGAGCTGTTGCAGTCGCTGGAGGTGTCCATTCGCGGTTTGCGGCAAGCGGCGGAAGACCTGCGCAGGCGGATCGAGGCCGGGGAGGATGCAGACCTGGCGAGTTCAGCCAGACAACTCGGGCAGCTAGAGGGGCTGATCCGAAGTTGCCAGAAAGTGGAGACAAGCTTTGTCGAACAATGTCACAGACAAGCGGGAATTGCCCAAGGGGGCTATGCGCTCGACCTTGAGCGGGCCCGATCTGAGATCGGGTGCCGATTGGCTCGCCTCCGCGCCTGCTGCGGTGCGGGACAGATTTCTGAGTGAGATCGGGGAGGGGGGGCTGTGTGCCCTCCCTTTCCTGTTCGAGTTCTGGGCGCTGCCGCATCAGCTGCCGCCCGAGGGCGACTGGCGGTCATGGGTGATCATGGGCGGGCGCGGCGCGGGCAAGACGCGGGCCGGAGCCGAGTGGGTGCGATCCATGGTCGAAGGGGGCAAACCTTTCGACGAGGGTGAGGCCCGGCGTGTGGCTCTGGTGGGCGAGACCTTTGACCAGGTGCGCGACGTGATGATCTTTGGCGACAGCGGGATCATGCAGTGCTCTCCGCCTGACCGGCGGCCGCAGTGGAAGGCGTCGGAACGCAAGCTGGTCTGGCCCAACGGGGCCGAGGCGCAGGCCTTTTCGGCGCATGATCCCGAGGGGCTGCGGGGGCCGCAGTTCGATGCGGCCTGGGTGGATGAGCTGGCCAAGTGGAAAAAGGCGGGCGAGACCTGGGACATGCTGCAATTCGCGCTGCGGTTGGGCGAGCGGCCGCGGGTCTGTGTGACCACGACGCCGCGCAACGTGAAGGTTTTGAAGGATCTGCTGGCGGCGCCGTCCACGGTGGTGACCCATGCGCCGACCGAAGCGAACCGGGCCAACCTGGCGGAGTCATTTCTGGAGGAGGTGCGGGCGCGTTATGCGGGCACACGGCTGGGGCGGCAGGAACTGGACGGGGTGCTGCTGGCCGATGCCGAGGGGGCGTTGTGGACCGGCTCGATGTTGGATGCGGCGCGGGTCAAGGCGGTGCCCGAGCTGGACCGTGTGGTGGTGGCGCTGGACCCGGCGGTGACGGGCGGGTCGGGCGCCGATGCCTGCGGGATCGTGGTGGTCGGCGCGCAGCTGCAGGGGCCGCCCGAGGACTGGCGCGCCTATGTGCTGGCCGACCGGACGGTGCAGGGCGTTGGCCCGGCGGGCTGGGCGCGGGCGGCGATTGACGCGATGGACGAGTTCGGGGCCGAGCGGATGGTGGCCGAGGTCAACCAGGGCGGGCAGTTGGTGGAAGAGGTGGTGCGGCAGGTGGACCCTCTGGTCCCGTTCCGGGCGGTGCGGGCCTCGCGCGGGAAGGTGGCGCGGGCCGAACCTGTGGCGGCGCTGTATGAACAGGGACGGGTGTTCCATGTTGCCGGGCTGGAGGCGCTGGAGGAGCAGATGTGCCAGATGACCGCGCGGGGGTATGAGGGGCAGGGCTCGCCCGACCGGGTCGATGCGCTGGTCTGGGCGCTGCATGAGCTGGTGGTGGGGCCGGCAGCGGCCTACCGGCGGCCGAGGGTGCGGGTTTTGTGATCAGCCCTCGGGCTTTTCGAACTTTGCGAAGGCCTCGGCGTAGTCGGGGTGCCAGCGCGAGAGGGCGGGGCGGTTGTGGATGATGTCCTCGACGGCCCATTGAACGCGACGGCGGTCGCGTTCGGCATCGACGACGTTGTCGGGGCAGAGGATGTAGAAATCGCCCAGGGCCATGCGGTCCAGGAAATAGTCGACGGTCTGCTCGCTGGTCCAGGCGGCGGCTGGTTTTTCGGGCAGGAATGACGCGATCATGCCGGTATAGGTAAAGCCCGGAACAAAGAGATGCGCGGTGATCGGCGCGCCGGCCTGGCGCAGCTCGTGCGCGAGCTGCTCGGTCAGCGTTTTGACGGCGGCCTTGGACACGTTGTAGCCGGGGTTGCCCGGCGGAGATGTTATCCCCTGCTTTGACCCGGTGTTGATGACCACGGCCGGGCGATCGGCCTCGATCATGCGGGGCAGGAAGGCGTGGACGCCGCGCAGCACCCCCAGAAAGTTCACGTCGAGAATTTTCCGCCAGTTGTCGAATGACTCCCATGTTTTCGTCGGCAGGCTGATCCCTGCATTGTTCATCAAGACGGCAACCTGCCCGGCGGCGAAAGCTGTTTCGGCGAGGTTTTCGATGTCGGCTTGCGAGGTGACATCCGTCGGCACCGCGGTGATGTTTGCCGCGTCAAAGCCTGCCTTCAGGTCTTGCGTCGTTTCGTCGAGCGCTTGTCCCGGAAGGTCGGCGAGTATGACGTCCAGCCCGGCCTGGGCAAAACGTTGTGCCGCGACGCGCCCGACTCCGCTGGCGGCACCGGTCACGACGGCGATCCCGCCGGTTTTCACTGCGCTTTCATACATGGCTGGTCCCTCGTGATGCTCAGATGCAGAGGGTAGCGCATTTCTGTCGGATGCCGAGGTTTATCCTGCGGGCACACGTTCCCAAGCCGTTGCACAACCGCCGTACGCCCCATTCCCGAGGCCTAAAGATCTTTCCGTCATAACTCCTTTCAACAAGCCGGGCAGAGCGGCGGCAGAAAGGAGCATCTGGACATGGTATTCGATTTCTTGCGTCGTGGATCGGCTGAGAAAGCCCCCGAGGCAAAAGCAAGCGCAGCCGGGCCGGTGGTGGCCTGGCAGACCGGTGGGCGCGTGGCCTGGAGCCCGCGGGACACAGCCTCGCTGACGCGCACGGGGTTTTCGGGCAACCCGGTGGGGTTCCGGTCGGTCAAGCTGATTGCGGAGGCAGCGGCGGCGCTGCCGCTGGTGCTGCAGGACGATGCGCAGCGGTACGAGACGCACCCGGTTTTGCGCCTGATGCGCCGTCCGAACGCGGCGCAGGGCAAGGCCGAACTGCTGGAAGCGCTGTTCGGGCAGCTGCTGCTGTCGGGCAACGCCTATGTCGAGGCGGTGCAGGCCGAGGGCGGGCTGCCGGTCGAGCTGCACGTGCTGCGCTCGGACCGGATGAGCGTGGTGCCGGGGGCGGATGGCTGGCCCAGGGCTTATGACTATACCGCCGGGGGCAAGACGCACCGGTTCCCGGCTGAAGCCATCTGCCACATCAAGTCGTTCCACCCGCAGGATGACCATTACGGGTTCTCGCCCATGCAGGCGGCGGCGATGGCGATCGACGTGCACAACAGCGCCTCGCGCTGGTCGAAGTCGCTGTTGGACAATGCCGCGCGGCCCTCGGGGGCGCTGGTGTGGAAGGGCGGCGACGGGCAGGGCGTGATGGCCGAAGAGCAGTTCCGCCGCCTGAGCGATGAGATCGAGGCGAACTATCGCGGGGCGCGCAATGCCGGGCGTCCGATGGTTCTGGAAGGGGGGCTGGATTGGAAGCCGATGGGCTTTTCGCCCTCGGACATGGAGTTTCAGAAGACCAAGGAAGCCGCCGCCCGCGAGATCGCGCTGGCCTTCGGTGTCCCGCCGATGCTGCTGGGGATCCAGGGTGACGCGACCTATTCGAACTATCAGGAGGCCAACCGGGCGTTCTATCGCCTGACCGTTCTGCCCCTGGTGACGCGGGTGGCGGCGGCGTTGTCGGACTGGCTGTCGGGCTTTACCGGCGAAGATCTGGTGCTGAAGCCCGATCTGGACCAGGTGCCGGCGCTGGCGGCGGAGCGCGATGCGCAATGGGCGCGGGTGGCCAATGCCGATTTTCTGACCGAGGCCGAAAAGCGTGCTCTGCTGGGCCTGCCGGCGCTGGCGGAGACGGCGGATGGCTGACACGCCGGGATACCCGCCCTTTGACTGCGCGCCGGGCCTGCGTCTGGCCGCGCATGAGAGGGTGGCCGAGATCCAGCATGCGCATCTGTGCAGGCGGCTGGATCAGATCGAGGAAATGATGGAACGGCTGGAGCGGCGGTTGTGGCTGACGGTCTATGGCGTGGCGGCGGTGATCCTGGCGCAGGCGTTCCAGTCATTCCTGACGGTGGCGCCATGAATTCAGTGGCTTACGAGGAGTTGTTCATGGATTTGGAACGCAAGTTCGCGCGGTTCGGCGATGGGCTGTCGGTGACCGAGGATGCGGTGATCGAAGGCTATGCCAGCCTGTTCGGCCAGGTCGATCAGGGCCGCGACGTGGTGCAGAAAGGTGCCTATGCCGCATCGCTGGCCGGGCTGAAGGCGGCCGGTCAGCGCGTCAAGATGTTGTGGCAGCACGACCCGGCCCAGCCCATCGGCGTGTGGGACGAGGTGCGCGAGGACGAGCGCGGCCTGTGGGTCAAGGGGCGGCTGCTGGAAAGCACCCAGAAGGGGCGCGAAGCGGCCGAGCTGATCCGCGCGGGTGCGCTGGACGGGCTGTCGATCGGCTATCGCACCAAGCGGGCCGTGAAGGATGACAAGGGCCGGCGGCTCTTGACGGAACTGGAGCTGTGGGAGGTGTCGCTGGTGACCTTCCCGATGCTGCCCAGTGCGCGGGTGGCGGCAAAGGGGACGGACCCCGATGCCGAAGACACCTGGCGCAGTATTGCCGAGGTGTTTCAAAGCGCCCGGCAGGAGCTGGCGCGACCCTAGCGCGCCTCAACCCCCCACCCAGAAAGGAAGTGCTGATGAGCAAGACCGAGACCGCGGCCTTGACCGGAGAGGGTGTGCCCCTGGTTCAGGAGGTGAAGCAGGCGATGGCTGGCTTCGTAAGTGAATTCAAGGGCCTGAAGGCTGAAGTTCAACAGAAAATGCAACAGACAGAAGAGCGACTGACCATGCTGGATCGTAAATCAACCATCGCGGCGCGCCCGCATCTTGCGGCCTCGACCCTGGAGGAAGCGCCGCACCAGAAGGCCTTTGACGCCTATGTGCGTTCGGGCGACGATGACGCCCTGCGCGGGCTGGAGATGGAGGCCAAGTCGCTGTCGACCGCCGTCAACAGCGATGGCGGCTACCTGGTCGATCCGCAGACCGCCGAGATGATCAAGTCGGTGCTGAAATCCACCGCCTCGATCCGCTCGATCGCGTCGGTCGTGAATGTCGAGGCGAATTCGTTCGACGTGCTGATCGATCATACCGATGTGGGCGCGGGCTGGGCCGATGAAACCGCCGCCACCACCGAGACCGGCACCCCGTCGATCGACCGCATCTCGATCCCGCTGCACGAGCTGAGCGCACTGCCCAAGGCGTCGCAGCGGCTGCTGGATGACAGCGCGTTTGACGTCGAGGGCTGGCTGGCCGGTCGCATCGCCGACAAGTTCGCCCGCGCCGAGGCGGCGGCTTTCATCGACGGTGATGGCATCGACAAGCCCAAGGGCATCCTGAGCCATCCGGCGGTGGACAATGATGTCTGGACCTGGGGCAACCTGGGCTATGTGCCCACCGGTGTTGCGGGCGGCATCGATGCGGATGCGATCGTGGACGTGGTCTATGCGCTGGGCGCGCAGTACCGCGTGAACGGCACCTTCGTGGTGAATTCGAAAACCGCGGGCGTGATCCGCAAGCTGAAGGATGCCGACGGCCGCTTCCTGTGGTCGGACGGCCTGGCGGCCGGCGAGCCCGCGCGTCTGATGGGGTACCCGGTGCTGATCGCCGAGGACATGCCCGATCCGGGCACCGACAGTTTCTCGATCGCGTTCGGTGACTTCTCGGCCGGCTATACCATTGCCGAGCGCCCCGACCTGCGCGTGCTGCGCGATCCGTTCAGCGCCAAGCCGCATGTCCTGTTCTATGCCACCAAGCGCGTGGGCGGCGACATCAGCGACTTTGCCGCGATCAAGCTGGTGAAATTCGGCATCGCATAAGCGGTGACGGATCCGGGGGGCCGGTGGGCCGGTCCCTCGGTCGGCGGGCGCGGGCCGGGGTGAGATCCCCCGCGTTGTCTAGCTGCTCCCCTCCGTCCGAGCAACGTGGGGCGGCACGTGCCCGCCATTTTCCAAGGATGCGGCCCCCGGAGGGGTCCGAGATTGCGGAGTGAATGGATGATGTTGATCGAAGAAACCGCCATCGCGGATACGGCGCTGCCGGTGGATCAGTTCAAGGCGCATCTGCGGCTGGGCAGGGGGTTTGCCGAGACCAGCCTGCAGGATGACGTGTTGAAAGGGTTCCTGAGGGCGGCGATGGCCGCGATCGAGGCGCGCACGGGCAAGGTGCTGATATCGCGCAGTTTCACCTGGACCCTGAGCCGGTGGCGCAACGACGCGGGCGAGGTTCTGCCGGTCGCGCCGGTGACGCGCATCGACGCGGTGACGCTGACCGACGCGCAGGGCGCCCAGCAGGTAGTGGCGCCCGAGACCTACCGTCTGGAGCGGGACAGCCAGCGCCCTTGCCTGAGGCCGATGGGGGCTTGCCTGCCCTCCATTCCCGCCGGTGGAGAGGTGACCATTGCCCTGACGGCCGGGATGGCGGCGGACTGGGGCGGGCTGCCGGCGGATCTGGGGCAGGCGGTGCTGCTGCTGGCGGCGCATTACTATGAGTATCGCGACGAGACCAGCCTGGGCGACGGCTGCATGCCCTTCGGCGTGACCAGCCTGATCCAGCGCTATCGCATGGTGCGCTTTGGCGCGGGGGTGCTGCAATGAGCGCCCCCCGCCTGAACCGGCAACTGGTGCTGGAGGCCCCGGTACGGGTGGCCGATGGCGCGGGCGGCTATGCCGAGACATGGACGCCGCTGGGCACGCTGTGGGCCGAGGTGACGGCCCGCACGGGGGCGGAACGTGCGGTCGCGAGTGTTCCGGTGTCGCGCGTGAGCTACCGCATCGTGGTGCGCGGCGCGCCCGAGGGATCGTCGATGCGCCCGGCACCCGATCAGAGGTTTCGCGAGGGCAATCGTCGCTTCGTGATCCGCGCCGTGGCCGAATACGACGCGGCCGGGTGCTATCTGACCTGTTTCTCGGATGAGGAGGTGGCGGCATGAGCTATGGCGTTTCGGCGGCGCTGCAGGCGGCGGTGTTCCAGCAATTGGTGGCGGATGCCCAGGTGGGCACGCTGAGCGGCGGCGCGATCTATGACGCGGTGCCTTCGGGGACGGTTCCGCAGACCTACGTGACGCTTGGCCCCGAGGAGGTGCGCGAAGCTTCGGACAAGACGGGGCAAGGCACGTTGCATCGCTTCACGGTGTCGGTGGTGTCCGAGGCGGCCGGGTTCGGCGCGGCCAAGACCCTGGCCGGGGCCGTTTGCGACGCGCTGGACGGGGCCGCGCTGACGCTGGATCGGGGGCGGCTGGTGGGGCTGTGGTTCGAGCGGGCCTCGGCCCGGCGCACCGGGACCGGCGGCGCGATCCGGCAGATCGACCTGAAATTCCGCGCCCGCGTGGAAGACAACTAAGCAATCAATGGAGAGAGCATATGGGTGCCCAGAACGGTAAGGACCTGCTGGTCAAGGTGGACATGAACGGCACGGGTCTGTTCCAGACCATCGCGGGGCTGCGGGCCACGCGGATCAGCTTCAACGCGGAAAGCGTGGATGTCACGACGCTGGAAAGCCAGGGCGGCTGGCGCGAGCTGCTGTCGGGGGCGGGGGTCAAGTCGGCCTCGATTTCGGGATCGGGCGTGTTCAAGGACGCCGGAACCGACGAACGCGCGCGGCAGCTGTTCTTTGACGGCGAAACGCCCGCCTTCCAGGTGATCATCCCCGATTTCGGCATCGTCGAAGGCCCGTTCCAGGTGACCGGGATCGAGTATGCCGGCTCGCACAATGGCGAGGCGACTTATGAGATGAGCCTGGCCAGCGCCGGCGCCCTGACCTTTACGGCGCTGTGATGGTCAATCCGTGGACGGGTGAGGTGGCGCTGGTGATCGATGGCCAGCGCCGGGTGCTCAAGCTGACGCTGGGTGCCTTGGCCGAACTGGAGCAGGAGCTGGGCGCAGGGTCGCTGGTGGAACTGGTGCAGCGGTTCGAGAGCGGCGCCTATTCCAGTCGCGACGTGATGGGCTTGATCGTTGCGGGGCTGCGCGGAGGCGGCACGGATGTGACCCGCGCCGACATGCTGCGGGCCGAGATCGAGGGCGGACCGATGGCCGCCGCGCGGGCGGCGGCCGAGTTGCTGGCGCGGGCCTTCATGGTGCCGGGTGAGTCATGAGCGGCTTTGACTGGCCCGGCCTGATGCGGGCCGGCCTGCACGGGCTGCGGCTGACGCCGGATCAGTTCTGGTGTCTGACCCCGGCGGAACTGCGGCTGATGCTGGGGCAGGGCCGCGGGATTCCGGCGATGAACCGGGCACGGCTGGACAAGCTGCTGGCCGCCTGGCCCGACAAGATACAAGGAGAGCGTGATGACGGATCGGGACGGGTTTGACGACCTGCAGGAGCGCGGCGAGGCGCTGGGCGATGCCCTGGGCGATGCCGCCACGATGGCGGCGGCCTTCGACGCCCAGATGAAGCGGATCAGCGCCGCCTTTGAAGAGACCGGGAAGGATGTCGCCACCCTGGAGCGCGGCATGTCGAGTGGCCTGCGCAAGGCCTTCGACGGCGTGGTTCTGGACGGCATGAACCTGTCGGATGCGCTGGACGTGCTGAAGAACTCGATGATCCGCACGGCCTATTCGGCGGCGATCAAGCCGGTGACGGATCACTTCGGCGGCATGCTGGCCAATACGGTCGGCGGCCTGGTGCAGGGGCTGCTGCCCTTTGCGGATGGCGGCAGTTTCGCTCAAGGGCGCGTCATGCCCTTTGCCAATGGCGGCGTGGTCACCGGGCCCACCATGTTTCCGATGCGCGGTGCGACCGGGTTGATGGGCGAGGCCGGCCCCGAGGCGATCATGCCGCTGGCGCGCGGACCCGACGGCAAGCTGGGCGTACGCAATTCGGGCGGCGGAGGGGCGGTGAACGTGGTGATGAATATCACCACGCCCGACGTGCAGGGTTTCCGCCGCAGCCAAGGCCAGATCGCGGCCCAGATGAGCCGCGCCCTGGGGCGCGGCAATCGCAACCGCTAGATTGGGGAGCAGGACATGAATTTCCACGAAGTCAGATTTCCCGCCAGCCTGAGTTTCGGCTCGGTCGGCGGACCCGAGCGGCGCACGGATATCGTGACGCTGGCCAACGGGTTCGAGGAGCGCAACACGCCTTGGGCGCATTCACGGCGGCGCTATGACGCCGGATTGGGAATGCGGTCGCTGGACGATATCCAGACGTTGATCGCCTTTTTCGAGGCGCGCCAGGGGCAGATGTACGGGTTCCGCTGGAAGGACTGGTCGGACTACAAGTCCTGCGCAGCATCCGCCGAGGTCGACAAGGGCGACCAGGTGATCGGGCAAGGCGACGGGGTCACGACCGAGTTTCAACTGGTCAAGACCTATGCCTCGGGCGGGGTCGGCTATGTGCGTCCGATCGTCAAGCCGGTGCTGGGTACGGTCAAGGTGGGGCTCGATCAGGACGAGGCCCGAGAAGGCGTCGATTTCGAGGTGGACCTCAATCTCGGTCTGATCCAATTCGCGGTCCCGCCAGCCGAGGGAGTCGAGGTGACCGCCGGGTTCGAATTCGACGTGCCGGTGCGGTTTGACACCGACAGGATCCAGGTCAGCGTGGCCAGCTTTCAGGCTGGTGACGTGCCCAATGTTCCGGTGGTGGAGGTGCGGGTCTGATGAGCGGCGAAAAGCAGGCATTGCTGACCCATCTTCAGTCGGGCATGACCACGGTCTGCCGCTGTTGGGCGATCACTCGAACCGATGGCGTGTCCTTCGGGTTCACCGACCATGACCGCGAACTGGCCTTCGACGGACTGGTGTTCAAGGCAAGCACCGGGCTGACGGCCTCGGCGATCGAACAGGCGACGGGTTTGTCGATCGACAATTCCGAGGCCATGGGCGCCATATCCGATGCGGCCGTGCGCGACGAGGATATCGAGGCCGGCCGGTTCGACGGCGCCGAGGTGCGGGCCTGGCTGGTCAATTGGGCGGCGCCGGATCAGCGGATGCTGCAGTTTCGCGGCTCGATCGGCGAGTTGCGGCGGGCCGGTGGCGCGTTTCATGCCGAATTGCGGGGCCTGACCGACCGGTTGAACAGGCCCTTGGGGCGGATCTACCAAAAACCCTGTACCGCGGTTCTGGGCGACAAGGCCTGCAAGTTCGACACGAGCACGCCCGGCTATTGGGCAGAGGTCACGATTGCCGCAGTCGGCGACGGCCCGGTCTTGCGTCTGGAAGGGGCCGAGGAGATTGACGCGGGCTGGTTCGACCGGGGCCGGCTGGATGTGTTGAGCGGCGCATCGCAAGGGCTGTGGGCGACGATCAAGACGGATCGGCCGGTTTCGGGCGGGCGTGAGGTTATGCTGTGGTCCGGGATCGGCGGGGGCCTTTCGGCCGGTGATCGCGTCCGGCTGACGGCGGGTTGCGACAAACGCATGGATACCTGCCGGTTGAAATTCAACAATCTTCTGAAATTTCAGGGATTTCCCGACTTGCCCGGCGAAGATTGGGTGATGGCCGTGCCCAAGCAGGGAAACCAGTACAATGGGGGGAGCCGACGGTGATGCCAACCCGACATGACATCGTGAACGAAGCCCGCCGCTGGTTGGGGACACCGTATGTCCACCAGGCCTCGGTCAGGGGGGCGGGCACCGACTGCCTGGGGTTGCTGCGTGGTGTGTGGCGCGCCGCAATCGGGGACGAACCCGAAGCCGTGCCGGCCTACAGTCAGGACTGGTCCGAGCCACAGGGCGAGGAGCGGATGTGGGCGGCGGCCCAACGCCACCTGATCGAACGCCCCGACCTGAGCCTGGCCATCGGGGCTGTGCTGCTGTTCCGTATGCGCGATCGGGGCGTTGCCAAACATCTGGGCATCGTCAGCGAGACCGGCCCGGTACCGCGCTTCATCCATGCCTATTCGGGGCATGGGGTGGTTGAAAACGCTCTGAGCGATCCCTGGCGCCGCCGGGTGGTCGCCTGTTTTGATTTTCCTTTGGAGGACATCTGATGGCGACCATTCTGTTATCGGCGGCCGGGGCCGCGCTGGGCGGGTCCATCGGCGGAACGGTGGCCGGTCTGTCCACGGCGATCGTCGGTCGTGCCGTCGGCGCCACGCTGGGCCGGGTGATCGACCAGCGGCTGATGAGCCAATCGGTGATGGGCAGCGGCAGCGAAGTGGTCGAGACCGGGCGGCTGGACCGCTTTCGCCTGACCGAGACCGGCGAAGGTGCGCCCGTGGCCACCGTTTTCGGCCGGATGCGCGTGGGCGGGCAGGTCATCTGGGCTTCGGATTTCCTGGAAACGCGCTCGACCACGACGCAGTCTGCGGGAGGCGGCAAGGGGACGCCCAAATCCGCCGAAGTGACCACGCACAGCTACAGCTACTCGGTGTCGCTGGCGATTGCGGTCGGTGCGGGCGAAATCGCCGACGTTTCGCGCATTTGGGCCGATGGCGAGGAGATCGAACGCACCAGCGTGAACATGCGGATCTATCGGGGTACGGACACGCAGCTGCCCGACCCGTTGATCGAATCGATCGAAGGCACCGGCAATGTGCCGGCCTATCGCGGCACGGCCTATGTGGTGATCGAGGACCTGCAACTCGGCAGGTTCGGCAACCGCGTGCCGCAGTTTTCGTTCGAGGTGATCCGCCCCGATCAGGAGGATATGCCGAACCACGAGAGCGAGCTGCAACGGATCGTGAAGGGCGTGGCCCTGATTCCGGGCACGGGCGAATACACCCTTGCCAGCCGCCAGGTGAACTATGGCAAAGGGCAGGGGCGGACTTGGGCCGCGAATGTCAACGCGCCGTCCGGCCAGCCGGATCTTGTCGACTCGCTGCGGGCGCTGAGCCGGGAGTTGCCCGCCTGCGAGGCGACCTCGTTGGTCGTGTCGTGGTTCGGGGATGATCTGCGGTGCGGCCAGTGCAGCATTCGGCCCAAGGTTCTGCGACGGGATGTCGATGGCGTGAACATGCCGTGGAACGTGGCTGGGGTAAAACGCAGCGCGGCCGCGGTGATCGAGGAGATTGACGGCCGGCCGGTCTATGGCGGGACCCCGGCGGACGAGTCGGTCATCGAAGCCATCACGCACCTGAAGGCCACGGGTAAACGGGTCATGTTCTATCCGTTCGTCCTGATGGATCAACTGCCGGGGAACGGCCTGCCGGATCCGTGGTCCGATGCGGGCGATCAGCCGCATCTGCCTTGGCGCGGGCGGATCACGCTGGACGTTGCGCCGGGGCGGGACGGGTCTGTGGACGGAACAGCCCAGGCCGACGCGCAGGTGGCCAGCTTCTTTGGCGCGGCCAGGGCGTCGGATTTCGCGATCGGCGCAGGCACCGTCACCTATTCGGGGCCGCAGGAATGGGGGCTTGCGCGCTTCATCCTGCACTATGCCGCCCTGTGCAAGGCGGCCGGGGGGGTCGACTCGTTCTGCATCGGGTCCGAGATGCGGGGCCTGACCCAGATCCGCGGCGCCTCGGGATTTCCGGCCGTGGACCGCCTGCGGACCCTGGCGGCCGAAGTGCGCCAGATCCTGGGGCCGGAGACCCGGATCGGCTATGCCGCCGACTGGTCCGAGTATTTCGGCTATCAGCCGAACGACGGCAGCGGAGACCGGTATTTCCACCTGGATCCCCTGTGGGCCGACGACAACATCGACTTCGTCGGGATCGACAACTACATGCCGATCTCGGACTGGCGCGACGGCGACGGCCATCTTGACGCCAAATCCGGCGCGCGGTCGATCTATGACCTTGGGTATCTGCGCGCCAATATCGAAGGCGGCGAGGGCTATGACTGGTACTATGCCTCGCCGGAAGAGCGCGACGCCCAGATCCGGACCCCGATCGAGGATGCCGAACATGCCGAGCCATGGGTCTGGCGGTACAAGGACATCCGCAATTGGTGGTCGAACCCGCATCACGAACGCATCGGCGGGGTACGGCAGCCCGCGCCCACCGCATGGGTGCCCGGGTCGAAGCCCATCTGGTTCACCGAACTGGGCTGCGCGGCCATCGACAAGGGAACCAACCAGCCCAACAAGTTCGTCGATCCGAAATCCTCGGAATCGGACCTGCCCAGATACTCGAACGGGCTGCGCGATGACTTCATCCAGGTTCAGTACCTCAAGGCCACCCTGGGCTATTGGGCGGACCCGCAGGTGAATCCGGTTTCCGAGATCTATGGCGGGCCGATGGTGGATGTGTCGAATGCCTTTGTCTGGGCCTGGGATGCGCGGCCCTATCCGACCTTTCCGAATCTGCGCTCGCAATGGAGCGATGGGGCCAACTATGCGCGCGGTCACTGGCTGAACGGGCGGTCCGGTTCGCGCACTCTGGCCTCGGTCGTGACCGAAATCTGCCATGGCGCAGGGGTGACCGATATCGATGTGTCGGGCCTGTACGGCGTCGTGCGGGGCTATGCGGTCGAAGACGTGTCGGACGCGCGCTCGGCCTTGCAACCGCTCATGCTGCGCTATGGGTTCGACGCGGTCGAGCGCGACGGGATGCTGGTGTTCCGTATGCGCGAGGGTCGACATCCACACGACCTTGAACTGGACCAGATCGCGGAAAGCCCCGAGATCGAAGGGCGCGTGCAGTACCAGCGCGAGGCCGAAGCGGAAATGGCGGGCCGCGTGCGTCTGCGGTTCGTGCAGTCCGATTCCGACCACGACCTGGTGTCGGAAGAGGCGGTGATGCCCGATGACCGGACCCACTCGGTGGCCGTGAATGAAATGCCCTTGTCGATGACCCGGGCCGAAGGACGGCAGACCGTCGAACGCTGGCTGTCCGAGGCACGCGTGTCGCGCGACACGGTTCGGTTTGCGCTGCCGCCATCCCTGATGCACCTGGGTGCCGGGGACGTGGTGCGTCTGCCTTCGGCGAATGCGGCGTCCAAGGCCCTGTATCGCATCGACCGGGTCGAGCAGGCCGACCTGCAGCTGGTGGATGCGGTCCGGATCGAGCCGGCGGTCTATGACCGGTCGGACATGGAAGATGACGGCGGCAGCGCCAAGGCCTATGCCGCGCCGGTGCCGGTTCTGTCCTATTTCCTGGATCTGCCGCTGATCACCGGTGCGGAAAATCCGCACGCTCCGTATGTTGCGGCGACGGCCGACCCCTGGCCGGGCAGCGTGGCCGTCTATGCCTCGGACCGGGACGAGGGGTACGAATTGCGCGACGTTCTGCCGGGGCAGGCCGTGATCGGATTTGCCGAAACCCAACTGCCCAGGGCTGCGGCCGGGGTCTGGGACGAAGGCGCCCCGTTGCGGGTCAGGCTCATTGACGGGGTGCTGCAGTCGCAATCGCGAGCTGCCTTGCTGAACGGGGCGAACCTGGCGGCCATCGGCGATGGCTCCGCCGGCAATTGGGAGCTGTTCCAGTTCGCGGACGCGCAGTTGCGGGAACCCGGGGTCTACGACCTGTCCGGGCGGTTGCGGGGCCAGTTGGGCACCGATGGCCTGATGCCCGACTACTGGCCGGTGGGTTCGGTCTTCGTCCTGCTGGACGAGCGCATCCACCAAGCCAGCCTCGCGCGCAGCGAGCGCCGGGTCGAGCGGCATTTCCGGATCGGGCCGGCAACGCGAGGTTACGACGACGTGTCTTATACGCACAGGGTCGAAACCTTCGACGGCAACGGGCTGCGCCCCTATGCGCCGGTGCATCTGCGCGCACAGCAATCGGCAGGCGACGACCATCTGACCTGGGTGCGCCGGACCCGGATCGACGGAGACGACTGGAGCTTTCTCGAGGTGCCCCTGGGCGAGGAATCCGAGGCCTATCTGATCCGCATCAGCGCCGGTGGCGCGATGCGGCGCGAAGAGGTGGTCTCTGCTCCGAGCTGGACCTATACGGCCGCGATGAAATCCGCCGATGGCGTCACCGGCACCTATGATGTCGAGGTCGCACAGCTTTCGGCCAGCTATGGCCCCGGCCTGGCGGCGCGGCTGACCGTGGGTTAGGCCGGTCATGCGCCCCGTTCTGCACGGAGACGTCAGCGCGGCGGCGCGGGTCCTGTTGACCGCGCCGCCACCACAAAGGGACCGCCTGTGTGCCCGCATGATCGCCGAGGCCGAGCTGGCCGATCGGCATGTCGCGGCCACCGGGCGGCTGCATCCGCAGTTCGGCAACGGGTCGTTGATGGCGGCGGCGCGTGGCCGACCCCTGGCGGATGAACCGGGTTTCGACGACACGGATTACTGCCAGTGCTTCGAGACGGTTCTGCGCCATCTGGTCCGGTTTCAGATCAGCCGGACGCGCAGCTGACGCATTTCCCGGCGGCTGGATCCAGTTCCATCCGCCCACGCGCGATGGCCTCGCCGCAGTCTTCGCAATACCCGAACTCACCCTCGGAAATCCGCGCCAACGCGGCATTCAGCCGGCGGGCTTCAAGATCGCGCCGAGTCTGTTGGGCCTTGGCCATGGCCTGGTTCTGCAGCGCGTCCATCCGGCTGAGTCGCCCAACCGTCTGCTGGTCAAGCTCGACGACCGACTGGGCCTGTTTCCCGGCTTCGGAATTCTGTTCCAGTTCGGCCAACCGGGCGCGGATCCGTGTTTCGAATTCCTTCAGTTCCGCCTGGTTCATTTTTTGTTGTGCCGTAGATCAAGGGTTTGCGTTTGGCCTTTATGGGCCTAGATGGCTATTCTAGGCGCAGAAAAGGAACAAAAGCCATGTTTGAAACGCGCACCCAAGTCACTCCGGTCGATCCCGTCTGGGACCGGATCACATCCGAGGCACAAGCCGCCGTCGAGAAAGAGCCCTTGATGGGTGGGCTCGTGCATGCCTGCATCCTGCACCACAAATCGCTGGAACGTGCCCTGTCGTACCGGATCTCGGCCAAGCTGTGCTCGAACGAGATGTCGATGATGGTGCTGCGGGAAATCGTGGAGGAGGCCTACGCCGACGACAAAAGCCTGCTGACCGCCGCCCGGGCTGACCTGATGGCCGTGTACGAGCGTGACCCGGCCTGCCATCGTCTGCTGCAGCCGATCCTGTATTTCAAGGGCTACCAGGCCATGCAGGCCTATCGCGTGGCGCATTGGTTGTGGCGCAAGGGCCGCCACGATCTGGCCTATTTCCTGCAGATGCGCTGTTCCGAGATTTTTGGAATCGACATCCACCCTGCCGCGAAGATCGGCAAGGGCATCATGATCGACCATGCGCATTCCATCGTGATCGGTGAAACCGCGGTCGTGGGCGACAACGTCTCGATGCTGCATTCGGTGACCCTTGGCGGGACCGGCAAGGAGGAAGAGGACCGCCATCCCAAGATCGAGGATGGCGTTCTGATCGGCGCCGGCGCCAAGGTTCTGGGCAATATCCGGGTGGGTCATTGCAGCCGTATCGCTGCCGGTTCTGTGGTGCTGCAGGATGTGCCCCCCTGCAAGACCGTGGCCGGCATCCCCGCCAAGATCGTGGGCGAGGCCGGATGCGACCAGCCCTCGATCTCGATGGATCACATGCTGGGCAAGGATCGGTAAGCCTGTTCTCAGGTACGAAAAAAGCCGCCTCGGGGTCCGAGGCGGCTTTTTGATTCTTGCGGCGTGGATCAGGCCAGCATGACCACCGGGTTTTCCAGGTTGTCCACGATGGCCTGCAGGAGCTGTGCTCCCAGCGCGCCGTCGATCACCCGGTGATCGACCGACATGGTAACCGACATCACGGTCGCCACGGTCAGTTCCCCGTCTTCGCCCACGACCGGCTTCTTTGCGCCGGTGCCGACGGCCAGGATGCCCGCGTGCGGCGGGTTCACGATGGCGTCGAAATTGTCGATGCCATACATGCCGAGGTTCGAGATCGCGAAGGTGCCGCCCTGGTATTCATGCGGAGCCAGCTTGCGCTCGCGGGCGCGGGCGGCGAGGTCTTTCATCTCGGTCGAGAGCGCGGACAGCGACTTGCTGTCGGCATCCTGCAGGACCGGGGTGAACAGCCCGCCTTCGATCGCTACCGCCACGGCCACGTCCGAAGGTTTCAACTGCAGCACCCGGTCGCCCGCCCAGACGGCGTTGCATTCGGGCACCTGCTGCAGCGCGTTGGCGACGGCCTTGATGATGAAGTCGTTGACGCTCAGCTTCACGCCGCGGGACTCCAGCTGCTTGTTCAACTGGCTGCGGAATTTCAGCAGCGCGTCCAGCTTGATGTCGCGGCGCAGGTAGAAATGCGGGATGGTCTGCTTGGCCTCGGCCAGACGGGCGGCGATGGTCTTGCGCATGCCGTCCAGCTTGACCTCCTCGTATTCGCGGCCTTCGTACATGCGGGCCACCATGTCGGCCGAGGGGCCGGCGGGAGCCGCCGCGGGTGCAGGCGCTGCGCTGGGTGCGGCTGCCGGGGCCGGAGCGGCGGCCGGAGCGGTTGCGCCTTCGACATCCGCCTTGACGATGCGGCCATGCGGGCCCGAGCCCTTGATCTGCGCCAGGTCCAGCCCTTTTTGCGCGGCGATACGGCGGGCCAGGGGCGAGGCGAAGATACGACCGCCATCGGCTTTGACCGGGGCCGCCGGTGCCGGGGCAGGGGCGGGCGCCTCGGATGCCGCGGGGGCGGCAGCCTCGTTGCCCGCGTCGGCTGCGGGTGCAGCCTCCGCCGCCTCGGTCGGCGCGGCTGCGATGTCGTCGGCGCTTTCGCCTTCTTCCAGCAGCACGGCGATGGGGGTGTTGACCTTGACCCCTTCGGTGCCCTCGGGGATCAGGATCTTGCCGACGACGCCTTCGTCAACGGCTTCGAATTCCATCGTGGCCTTGTCGGTCTCGATCTCGGCCAGCAGGTCGCCCGAGGAGACGGTGTCGCCTTCCTTGACCAGCCATTTGGCGAGCGTGCCTTCCTCCATGGTCGGCGAAAGGGCGGGCATCAGGATTTCGGTGGGCATCTGTCAGTCGCTCCTTACCGATAGGTCACTTGTTTGACGGCTTCGATCACCTCGTCAGTGGTCACCAGCGCCAGTTTTTCCAGGTTGGCGGCATAGGGCATGGGCACGTCCTTGCCGGTGCAGTTGATGACGGGCGCGTCGAGATAGTCGAACGCCTGCTGCATCACCACCGAGCTGATGTAGCTGCCGACGGAGCCCTGCGGCCAGCCTTCCTCGACCGTGACCAGACGGTTGGTCTTCATCACCGAGTTGATGATGGTGCCGGTGTCCATCGGACGCAGGGTGCGCAGGTCGATCACCTCGGCGCTGATGCCGTCCTCGGCCAGTTTGTCGGCGGCTTCCAGCGCGTATTGCATGCCGATGCCGAAGCTGACGATGGTCACGTCGGTGCCTTCGCGCCAGATGCGGGCCTTGCCCAGCGGTACGGTCAGGTCATCGACCTGCGGCACGTCGAAGGAGCGGCCATAGAGGATTTCGTTTTCCAGGAACACGACCGGGTTGGGGTCTCGGATCGCCGATTTCAGCAGCCCCTTGGCGTCGGCCGCCGAATAGGGCATCACCACCTTCAGGCCGGGGATCTGCATGTACCAGGCGGCATAATCCTGAGAGTGCTGGGCTGCCACGCGCGCCGCCGCGCCGTTGGGGCCGCGGAACACGATCGGGCAACCCATCTGACCACCCGACATGTACAGCGTCTTGGCGGCCGAGTTGATGATCTGGTCAATTGCCTGCATGGCGAAGTTGAACGTCATGAACTCGACGATCGGCTTGAGCCCGCCAAAGGCCGAGCCTACAGCGATGCCGGTAAAGCCATGCTCGGTGATCGGCGTGTCGATCACGCGTTTTGCGCCGAACTCGTCCAGCAGACCTTGGCTGACCTTGTAGGCGCCCTGGTATTCACCGACTTCCTCGCCCATCAGGTAGACGTCTTCGTCCGAGCGCATTTCCTCGGCCATCGCGTCGCGCAGGGCTTCGCGGACGGTCTGCTGTTTCATCGGCGCATCGGCCGGCCAGTCGGGCGAGAGATCCACCACGGGCGCGGCCGGAGCCGCGGCAGGGGCGGGTGCGGGCGCCTCAACCGCCGCAGGGGCGGCGGCCTCGTTGCCCGCCTCGGCTGCCGGGGCAGCCTCGGGCAGGGCGGAGACGTCTTCGCCCTCTTCGACCAGCACGGCGATGGGGGTGTTGACCTTGACCCCTTCGGTGCCCTCGGGGATCAGGATCTTGCCGATGATGCCCTCATCGACGGCTTCGAACTCCATCGTCGCCTTGTCGGTTTCGATCTCGGCCAGAATGTCGCCGGAGCTTACGGTGTCGCCTTCCTTGACCAGCCACTTGGCCAGGGTGCCTTCCTCCATGGTCGGCGAAAGGGCGGGCATGAGAATTTCGGTTGCCATGTCTTGTTCGTCCTCTCAGGCGTAGATGTCGGTCCAGAGCTCTTCGACGGGCGGCTCGGGGCTTTCCTTGGCGAATTCGGCGGCCTTGTTGACGACCTCCTTGATCTCCTTGTCGATCGCCTTGAGGTCATCCTCGGATGCGTGCTTGCCGGACAGAAGCAGCTCGCGCACATGTTCGATCGGGTCGCTCTGTTCGCGCACCTTCTGCACCTCTTCACGGGTGCGGTACTTGGCCGGGTCCGACATCGAATGGCCGCGATAGCGGTAGGTCTTGACCTCGAGGATGTAGGGGCCCTTGCCCGCGCGGCAGTGCGCCACGGCCTTTTCGCCGGCCTCTTTCACCGCCAGCACGTCCATGCCGTTGACGATCTCGCCGGGGATGCCGAACGCCTCGCCGCGGTGATAGATGTCCTTGGTGGAGGTCGAGCGCGACTGCGCCGTGCCCATGGCGTACTGGTTGTTCTCGATCACGAAGACCACCGGCAGCTGCCACAGGGCGGCCATGTTGAAGGTTTCATAGACCTGGCCCTGGTTCGCCGCGCCATCGCCGAAATAGGTGAAGGTCACGCGGCCATTTCCCTTGTACTTGTCGGCAAAGGCCAGACCGGCGCCCAGCGGCACCTGCGCGCCCACGATGCCGTGGCCGCCATAGAAATGCTTTTCCTTCGAGAACATGTGCATCGAGCCGCCCTTGCCCTTGGACAGGCCGCCGATGCGCCCGGTAAGCTCGGCCATTACGCCGCCCGGGTCCATGCCGCAGGCCAGCATGTGGCCGTGGTCGCGGTAGGAGGTGATGCGCTTGTCGCCTTCCTCGGCCGCGGCCTCGAGCCCGACGACGACCGCCTCTTGCCCGATGTAGAGGTGGCAGAAGCCGCCGATCAGACCCATTCCGTACAGTTGTCCTGCCTTTTCCTCGAATCGGCGGATCAACAGCATCTCGCGGTAGTAGGTCTTGAGTTCTTCCGCAGAAACGTTTGGTTTCTTTGTGGTTTTTCGCGCAGCCATCGTGGCGACCTCTCCCTTCCGGCAAGATAGTTTAGCGTTAAACTATCTTTTAGTGCATTTCGCGCGGTCTGGCGAGTGGAAATGTGACGCAGCGTCCCGGCGCGCGCTGTGCCAAAACCGGGGCGGGCGTTCAGCGGATGACGATTTCGTCGGCGCGGATCATGCCCAGAACCGAGCGTGCCTGTTCGTCCAGAAGATCAAGGTCAAGATAGGTGTCCGAGAGCCTGCGCGTCAGGTTTTCCATCCGCGCGATCTCGGCGTTCAATGCGGCGAGGTCGCGCGACAGAGCATCCCGTTCCGCCGCAATCTCGACCCGCCTGAGCAGGCCGTAGTCGCCCTGTACGGCGGCGAAGGTGAAATACACACCCAGCAAAAACGCCACTGAAAAGAACAGGACTGCGCCCAAACCGGGACGACTGGAACGGGACACTCTGTTTACCGCCGTATGAATGCTGCCTCGAAATCGTGCCCGTTTCCCGGGCATCTGTCGGCACTATGTCACAGGTGATTCGGCTTGTGAATCCCCGATTCGCACTTTTTGGAGTTCGACGGAAAAAGTTGTCGTTTGCAGGCCGTGACCGCGCGGGGAGCGCCTCAACGCCAAGCGGTCAGTTCCTGATTTCGCTTCAGGGTCTGTTCTTCCATGCAGGACCAATAGAACATCTGCGCAGCGCTGCCATCGCTTTGGAGTTCGGGGGCGCAGGTCGCATCCCTGCGTTTCAGCCAGGCGCGCTGTTCGTTCAACAATGCCTGGCCGTTTCCGCGCCTATCCGCCGCCGGTTTGATTTCGTTCCAGAGGCGGTTCAGCTCTTTGTCAGCGATCTCCCATCTCTCTTTGGCGCAGAACGTGGCGTCGATCTGGGTTTGGCCGGCGCAATGGGACTGCGCGCCGGAAACTGTGGGCAGAAGGATAACGGCAAGGGTGGCAACGGCTTTCATGGCCCATCTCTCGGCTTGTGGCAGAATACCACGAATGCCGATTGCCAGCCAGAATTGCGTTATTGCTCCAGCGCGGCAACGCCGGGCAGGGTTTTGCCTTCCATCCATTCCAGGAATGCGCCACCCGCCGTCGAGATGTACGAGAAATCCTTGGCCGCGCCCGACGCGTTCAGCGCGGCGACCGTATCGCCGCCGCCTGCGACCGAGACCAGCTTGCCCGCTCGGGTCAGCTCGGCCGCCTTCAGCGCGGCGGCGTTGGTGGCCGCGTCGAAGGGTTCGATCTCGAAAGCACCCAGCGGGCCGTTCCAGATCAGGGTCTTGCTGTCTTCAAAGGTCTTGCAGATCGTGGCCACGGTTTCCGGCCCGGCGTCCAGGATCATCGCATCGGCCGGGCACTGATCGGCCGACACCACCTGGTGCGGGGCGTGGGTCTCGAACTTTTCGGCCACGACCACGTCGCTGGGCAGGATGATGCGACAGCCGGTTTCCTCGGCCTTGGCCATGATCTGCGCCGCGGTGTCGGTCATGGCGTGTTCGGCCAGCGATTTGCCCACGTCATACCCTTTGGCCAGCAGGAAGGTGTTGGCCATGCCGCCGCCGATGATCAGGTTGTCGACCTTCTCGATCAGGTTGCCCAGCAGGTCCAGCTTGGTCGAGACCTTGGCCCCGCCGACCACCGCGGTGACCGGACGCTGAGGGTTGCCCAACGCGGCCTCGAGCGCGCTCAGTTCGGCCTGCATCAGGCGCCCCGCGCAGGCCGGCAGCAGCCGCGCCAGCCCCTCGGTCGAGGCATGGGCACGGTGCGCGGCGGAAAAGGCATCGTTGCAATAGACGTCGCCCAGCTTGGCCATCCCTTCGGCCAGTTTGGCGCTGTTCTTGGTTTCTCCGTCGTGAAACCGCGTGTTCTCCAGCAGGACGACCTCGCCTTCGCCTTGGTTGGCCACGGCCAGCTCGGCCTCGTATCCGACGCAATCCTCGCCAAAGCGGACCTTGGTGCCAAAGGCCGACTCCAGCGCGGGCACCAGCTGTTTCAGCGACAGGTTCTGCCGACGTTCACCGCCGGGGCGCCCGAAATGGGCCAGCAGGATCGGTTTGCCGCCCTTGGCCAGAATGTCGCGCACGGTGGGCACGATGCGTTGGATGCGCGTGTCGTCGGTCACCGCGCCATCCACGACCGGCACGTTGATGTCCACGCGCACCAGCACGCGTTTGCCCTGCAGGTCCATGTCGTCCAGCGTTTTCCAGCCCATCGTGTCATCCTCGCCGTTGTCACCACGCGTCAGCGGTTCTTTTCCTGCATTTTGCCGACAGGTCAATGCTTCACTTGGCTTTCCCGCGTCCGGCGCATAGGTATTTGCGCAAACCATTTCCACAGGAGAGAGCCCCATGGCCGAGATCAAGGATCCCGAAAACACCATCATAATCGAGCTGAAGGACGGCAAGGTCGTCATCGAGCTGCTGCCCGACGTGGCGCCCCAGCATTGCGAGCGCATGAAGGAACTGGCGCGCGCGGGCGAGTATGACAACGTGGCCTTTCACCGGGTGATCGACGGCTTCATGGCGCAGACGGGCGACGTACAGCACGGCGACATGGAAGACGGCTTCAACATCCGCATGGCGGGCACCGGCGGGTCGTCGCTGCCGAACCTTCCGGCGGAATTCTCGAAACTGCCGCATGACCGCGGCACGCTGGGCGCGGCCCGGTCGGCCAACCCGAACTCGGCCAATTCGCAGTTCTTCATCAACTTCAAGGACAACCATTTCCTGAACGGCCAATACACCGTCTATGGCCGCGTGATCGAGGGGATGGAGCATGTCGACGCCATCACCCGCGGCGAGCCGCCCGCGAACCCCGACCGCATGATCAGCGTCAAGGTGGCCGCCGATGTATAAGCTGGCCGCCGCCTTTGCCTTGCTGGCCAGCCCGGCGCTGGCCACGGGCCTGCAGATCGAAGTCGAGGGCGAGGCCAACGGCACGATCACCATCGACCTGTTCGAAGACGTTGCGCCCAAACATGTCGAGCAGATCACCGCTCTGGCTGCCCAGGGCAAGTATGACGGGGTGGTGTTCCACCGCGTGATCGAAGGCTTCATGGCGCAGACCGGCGATGTCGAATACGGCAAGCTGGGCAGTGACATGCGCCGCGCGGGCACCGGTGGGTCCGATCGTCCTGACCTGCCGGCCGAATTCTCGGCCATCCCGTACGAGCGTGGCATCGTCGGCATGGCCCGCGCGCGTGATCCGAACAGCGCCAACTCGCAGTTCTTCATCATGTTCGAGCGGGCCCCGTCGCTGAACGGCCAGTACACGGTGGTCGGCAAGGTGACCGGTGGGATGGACGTGGTGGACGCCATCAAGCGCGGCACCGGCCCGAACGGCGCCGTGATCGGCCAGCCCGACGTGATGACCAAGGTCACCGTTACCGAATGACCTCGACCCCCGGCGCGGTTTCCGCGCCGGGTTTGCCGCACGGGCGTTCACGTCCCCGTGCGGGGGGCTTGGCCCGCCGCCCGCGCATCGCGCATCATGGCAGACAGCCAGAGGTGCCTCATGCGATCCCTTATATCTGCCCTTCTGCTGGTTTGCGCGGCGGCTGCCTCCGCCAACCCCGATCTGTGGCGTGGCGAGTGGCCGCGGACCGATTTCACGATGACCTCGGTGCAGGACTGGAGCCAGATCCGTTCGGGCGGACCGCCCAGAGATGGCATCCCGGCGCTCAGCGATCCGCGTTTTGTCGGGGTGTCCGTGAATACCGGACTGGCCGCTGTCGAGCCGGTCATCTCGGTCGAACTACCCGGCGCGCGGCCAAGGGCCTATCCGATCCGCTATCTGATCTGGCACGAGATCGTCAATGACCGGATCGGCAACCAGCCCGTCGCGATCACCTATTGCCCCTTGTGCAACTCGGCGCTGGTGTTCGACCGGCGCACCGCGCACGGCGTGCTTGGTTTTGGCGTCACGGGCAAGCTGCGCCATTCGGACATGGTCATGTACGACCGTGAAACCGAAAGCTGGTGGCAGCAGGCCACGGGCGAGGCCATCGTCGGGCGGCTGACCGGAACCCGGCTGCGGGCGCTGCCGGCGTGGATGGAAAGTTGGGCGCAGTTTCGTCAGCGCAACCCCGATGGGCTGGTGATGGCCGAACCGGATTACAGCCGCGACTATGGCCGCAACCCCTATCGCGGCTATGACACATCGCGCCAACCGTTTCTGTATGACGGAGCGCCGCCGCCACATGGTCTTCACCCGCTGGAACGTGTGGTGCGGGTGGGCGACCGGGCCTGGCCACTGACCCGCCTGCGCCGCGAAGGGCAGGTGGCCGAGGCCGGCGTGACGATCTCGTGGCGCAGCGGCCAGGCCTCGGCGCTGGACGCCGGGCGCATCGCCAAGGGGCGTGACGTCGGCTCGATCCGCGTCACCGATGCCGCCGGGCAGGACGTGGTGCATGACGTGATGTTCGCCTTTGCCTTCCACGCCTTCTGGCCCGACGGCATCTGGATGACGGGTCGCTAGGCCGGGCGTCAGTCCTCGGACGCCATCGCCTTCCAGATCAGCGCGCCCACCGCGCCGCCGATCAGCGGGGCGATCCAGAACAGCCACAGCTGGGCCAGCGCAGGCCCGTCGGCGAAGAGCGCAACGCCGGTCGAGCGGGCCGGGTTCACCGACGTGTTGGTGACCGGGATCGAGATCAGGTGGATCAGGGTCAGCCCCAAACCGATGGCGATGGGCGCAAACCCGGCCGGAGCCTTTTGGGACGTTGCGCCCAGAATGATGATCAGAAAAAAGGCGGTCAGGACGATCTCGATCACCAGGGCGGACATCATCGAATAGCCCTCGGGCGAGGCTTCGCCGTACCCGTTCGAGGCAAAACTGCCCACACCGGAAAACCCGGGCGCGCCGCTGACGATCAGGTAAAGAACCGCAGCGGCCAGGATGGCGCCGATCACTTGCGCGGCCCAATAAGGCAGCAGGTCTCTGGCCGGAAAGCGTCCGCCGATCATCAGGCCCAGGCTGACGGCCGGGTTGAAATGTCCGCCCGAGATATGGCCCACCGCAAAGGCCATCGTCAGCACCGTCAAACCGAAGGCGAAGGAAACGCCCAGCCAGCCGATGCCGACATCCGCCACGCCTGCGGCCAGAACCGCACTGCCGCACCCGCCAAGAACCAGCCAGAACGTGCCGAAGAATTCGGCCATCAATTTTGCTCGCATCGTGAAATCTCCCAAATACAACGGGGGCAAGTGTATCCGAAATCGGGAAAATTTCGAATCCCGCACCGATAGCCGCGCCGCATTGGGACTCATTGGCTACGTTCTCGGGGGCATCGCGCACGAAAAAACGCCGCGGCGGGGCCGCGGCGCTTGGGTCGGAACCGTTGGGTTCTTCGGATTTACTGGCTGACTTCGGCGGCCGGGTTGGCGCCGGTCTTGCCGCTGCGGCCCGGGTTCAGCGGGTCGTCCTGACGCTGGACCGACCCCTCGAAATGCGCGCCGCTTTCGATGGCGATGGTCTTGTGGATGATGTCGCCCTCGACACGCGCGGTCGAGGTCAGGCGCACCTTCAGCCCGCGCACGCGGCCCACGATGCGGCCGTTGATGACCACGTCATCGGCGGTCACTTCGCCCTTGATCGTCGCGGTCTCGCCGATGGTCAGCAGATGCGCGCGGATGTCGCCCTCGACGGTGCCTTCGACCTGGATGTCGCCGGTGGTCTTGATGTTGCCGGTGATGTGCAGATCGGACGACAGAACCGATGCCGGCGGCTTGGGTTTCGGCGGGGTTGCGGCCGCTTTCTGCTGGGTCGGGGCAGGGGTCGCCTGAGCTGCCGGAGCGGCGGGCTTTGCCGTTTCGGAGGCCTTGGGTGCGGGCTCGTTGATCTTGCTCTTAGAAAACATTGTTCGCAGCCTTGATGTAGGTCATGGGGTTTACGGGTTTTCCGTTCACGCGCACCTCATAGTGCAGATGCGTTCCGGTCGACCGTCCGGTGTTACCCATATCAGCAATGTGATCCCCGCGCGAGACCCTTTGGCCGACCTTCACGCGGATGTTCGAATTATGGGCGTAATAGGTTTCGATCCCGAAGGCGTGCTTGATCTTGACCAGCTTGCCGAAACCCGATTGCCATCCGGCATGGGTCACGACGCCGTCGGCGGTCGCATAGATGTTCGTGCCCTTGGGGGCGGCGAAATCGGTGCCCTTGTGCATCCGGCGGCCACCGGTCTTGGGGTCGCGGCGATAGCCAAAGCCGCTGGTGAACCGAAAGGCCGACTTCACCGGCGTGGCAAACGGGGCCTTTTCAGCGGCGATGCGATACAGGTTCAACTGGTCCATCTGTTCCAGCAGGCGGTTGGCGCGGATTTCATCCGGCGACAGCTCCTCGCCGCGGGTGCTGAACGAGATCGGAGTCAACGGCCCGCCGATGCCGCTGTAGCCGCGCCGCACCTCGTCGAGGATCCGGTCGGTCGGCATGCCGGCCTGCCGGAACATCTTGTCCAGCGGCTCGACCGAGATCAGCATCGCCTCTTCCAGCTGGCGGAAGATCTCGTCATTGCGTTCCTGCATCAACTGGATCTCAAGTTCCAGCTCGTCGCGCTGGTCCAGCGCGCTCTGGGCATCGGATGCGATCCGGTCGCGCTGCTGGGCCGTTCGGGCCAGGGCCTCGGACAGGAATTCCAGCTGAGCGGGGGCGGCCGATGCGAACATGGCCGCGGCCGGATCGTCGGCCTTCCGCTTCAGCGCGGCCAGTTCGGCGCGCGCCTCTTCGCGCTGTTTCATGGTGGCGCGCAGGGTGGCCTGTATCACTTCGATTCCCGTTTCCAGCTCGTGCCGGCGGTTCTCGGATTCCAGCAGTTCCGACTGCATCGCCGAGATCCGCTCGAGCGCGGAATTGAAGCGTTCATGCGCGGCCAGCGCCTCTTGGGCGCGGGCGTCCCGTTCGGCGGACAGGATGTTCAGACGTTCCTGATATACCGCCTGATCGCGTTTGGCCTGCTCGCGGAAATTGCCCGACCCGATGCTGTCCATCAGCAACAGCGCAGTGGCCACCGACGTCCAGCCGACCATGACCGCCACGCCCAGAACCGCCAGCACCTGGGTTTCCGAACTGAGCCGGACAAAGCGCGTGTCCCTGTCGGATTTCAGAAAGACCCTGCGTTCGGGAAAGTGCCGTTCGAGCAGTGAGTGCAGTTTGATCGCCAGACGTGTTCGCACGCGCCTTACTCCTCATCCCCATTGTCCGGGTCGGTCATGAGTGGTTGCCGTGGCGGCTTGCCGACCCTTGGGACGACTGATTAATGGCCGGTCAGCGATTGGGCAAGTTTGTTAACCGATTGGTGCAAAAATCGCGCAGTTTGGGGCGCTGGATCGGCGGGAATTTGCCGAAGCGCGCTGTGCCCGGTCTATTTCCGCGCCGTTCCGGGCGGGGGAAGATCTTCGGCCAGGGGCCAGTAGAAATCGGGCGGCAACCCGGCCTCGGCCCGCTTCTCTTCGTTGAAGGGCGGCTTCAGGGCGCCGTGGAAATACCGGCGGACCAATTCGTGAAACACGTCCTTGGGGTCGGCGTTTTCCCGACCGCACAGAAAGTGGAACCATTTCGACCCATAGGCGACGTGGCCGACCTCTTCGGCATAGATCACTTCCAGCGCGGCCACCGCCTGATCGGCCTTGGCCTTGCGGAAAATCTCGATCATGCCCGGCGTCACGTCCAGGCCGCGTGCCTCGAGCACCATCGGCACCACCGCAAGCCGCCCCATCAGGTCCTCGGCGGTGTCCTCGGCCGCGCGCCACATGCCGGCATGGGCGGGCAGCGCGCCGTAATGGCTGCCCATCGCTTCCAGACAGTCGCAGACCATCTCGAAATGGCGCGATTCCTCCTCGGCGCATTTGACCCAGTCGTCGTAGAACCCGATCGGCATCGGTACGTGTCCGAACCGGGCGATGATGTCCCAATGCAGGTCCACCGCGTTCAGCTCGATATGGGCCACGGCATGCAGCAGCGCGATGCGCCCGGCCTCGGACCCGGGGCGGCGGCGCGGCACGTCGCGCGGCGACAGCAGCTCGGGGCGGGCCGGGCGCGCGGGATGCAGCGGCGGTTCGGCGGTGCCGATCTCGATCGCCGGGGCCTCGCCCTTGCGGGACGCGACCCAGTCGGCGGCATGGCGCCGCGACAGGGCGGTCTTGGCCCGCCCGTCCGCGGTGGTCAGTACCTCGGTTGCCATCTGGGTTAGGGTCTTGGCCACGGTGATCCTCGGGTCGAATGAAACTGCCGCCTCTTAGACCGGATGGCGCGCGGCGTCAAAGCGCGCGCACGGCCTCCAGCACCTCATCGACGTGACCGGGGACCTTCACCTTGCGCCAGACGCGGGCGATCTTGCCGTCGGCGTCGAGCAGAAAGGTCGAACGCTCGATCCCCATTGATTTCTTTCCGTACATGTTCTTTTCCACCCAGACACCGTAGGCCTCGCAGACGGATCCGTCTTCGTCGGACAGAAGCGGCGTGGTCAGACCGTGCTTGGCGACGAACTTGTCATGCTTGGCGACGCTGTCGCGCGAGATGCCGAAGACCTGCGCGCCGGCCTCGGCGAAAGCGGGCAGAGCCTCGGAAAATCCGATGGATTCCTTCGTGCAGCCCGGCGTATCATCGCGGGGATAGAAGAACAGAACGACGGGGCGGCCGCGCAGGGCCGACAGGGTGACCGAACCGCCGCCGTCACGGGGCAGGGTGAAATCGGGGGCGATGTCTGACAGGTCGGGCATGGAGGTCTCCGGTTGTGGTTGTGATGAACTGCCGCGGATAATAGAACGGCGTCAGCGGGTTGGAAGGCTGGTAGGCGAATTGGCTGAGCGGCAGGACGAAAAATCGGACGAACAGGGCCGGGCGCCGCGCCGCCGGTCCCGCCGCCGGACGGCCGTTCTGTGGGCCTTGCGCGGGGTTTTCGTGCTGGTGTTTCTGGCCGTGTTCGCGGGGTTGATGGTTTTGGGGCAACGGGTGCATGCGCCGGCCTGGCTGCGCGACCGGGTCGAGACGCGGCTGGATCAGGCGCTGGACGGGGTGAAAATCCGGTTCGGCGATGCCAGTTTCATCATCCACGAGGGCTGGCGTCCGCGCCTGCGGCTGAGCGACGTGTCGATCACTGATGCCGAAGGGCGGCAGATCGCGCATGTGTCGGATCTGCGGGCCAGCCTGTCGATGCGCCCGTTGCTGCGCGGTCATGTCCGGCCCAAGCGGATCGTGCTGAACGGGGCCCAGATCACGCTGGTCCGCGGGCCGGACGGGATGCTGACCCTGACCGTGGGCTCGGGCAGCGCCCCCGTGCGGCAGGCGCCGAATCTGGCCGAACTGATCGAGCAGGCCGATGCCGTTTTCCAGTCTCCGGCCCTGTCCGCGCTGGCGTCGGTCGAGATGGAGGCGATCACGCTGGACTACAGCGATCAGCGGCTTGGCCGGTCCTGGGTTCTGGATGGCGGGCACATCCTGGTCACCCGCGACGACCGGGCCTTGCGGCTGGCCACCGGGTTCTCGGTTCTGGCGGGGCGCGACTTTGTCAGCATGGTCGAGGCCAACTATACCAGCACCTTCGGCTCGCCTCAGGCACAGTTCGGAATCTCGATCACGGACCTGCCCGCCGTGGACGTGGCCGCGCAGGCGCCGGCGCTGGCGTGGCTGCAGGTGCTGGACACGCCGATCTCGGGCGCCCTGCGCGGCAGCATCGACGGGCAGGGGGCGTTGGGGCCGGTTTTTGCCACGCTCAACCTCGGCCCGGGCGCCGTGCAGCCCAACCCCGAAACCCGGCCGGTGCCGTTTGAAACGGCTCGCACCTATTTCACCTATGACCCCGGCCGGCAGGCTCTGGATTTCAACGAAGTATCCATCGCCTCGGCCTGGGGAACGGTCCAGGGTGAAGGTGAGGCCTATCTGGAGGGTGTGGAGACGGGTGCGCTGCAGAGCATGGCGGTTCAGGTCCGCCTGACGGGAATCGGGGTGAACCCGGCCGATCTGTTCGTGGAGGATCTGCGCCTGAACCGGGCTCAGCTGGATTTCCAGGTCAGTCTGAACCCGTTCCGCCTGCAACTGGGGCAGGCGGTTGTCGAGGACGATGACGTGCGGCTGCACGCATCCGGTGCGGTGCAGGGCCTGCCCGACGGTTGGAGCGTGGATCTGGATGCCGGGATCAATCAGATCTCGCACAGGCGCGTACTGCGGTACTGGCCGCCGCGGCTGGCGCCGAAGCCGCGCAAATGGGTCACGGAAAACGTGTTCGGCGGGCAGATGTCGGACGTGGATTTCGCCCTGCGCCTGCGCCCGGGGAGCAAACCGCAGATTTATGCGGATTTCGAATTCGACCGGGCGACCGTCCGGTTTGCCAAGACCCTGCCGCCGTTGCAGAACGCACGCGGCGAGGCCAGCCTGATCGAGCGGCGCTTTGCCGTCACCGCCCATCAGGGATTCGTGCAGGCCGATCAGGGCGGAGTCGTCGATGCCGCGGGCACCTCGTTCATCATCCCCGATACCGGGATCAAGAAATCGACGCCGGGCATCGCGCGCATTCAGGCCAGGGGCAGCGTGACCGCGGCGCTGTCGCTGCTGGACCGGCCGCCATTGTCCGTGCTGACCAAGGCCAAACTGCCGGTTGATCTGGCCGACGGGCAGGTGCGGTTGAGCGGCACGTTGGCCCTGCCGCTGATCAAGGGGGTCAAGCTGGAAGACACCCGGTTCCATTTTGCCGGGGACATCCTGAACCTGCAGACCGAGCGTCTTGTGCCCGGTTTCCGCGTCAGCGCGGCGAAACTGGCCCTGAGCGGCACCCAGGACGAGGTCACCATCGCCGGCGACGGGTCTTTCGGGGCGGTTCCGATGCAGGTCCGCTGGCGACAGCCCATCGGCGGCACCGAGCCGCAGCGCAGCACCCTGACCGGGCAGATCGAGCTGTCGCCGCGGTTGATGGACGAGCTGAAGGCGGGATTGCCGCCGCAGATGCTGGCGGGGCAGAGCGTGGCGCAGATCGAACTGGGGATCGGGGGCGGGCAGCCCACGCGTCTGCGCGCCAGTTCGGATCTTGCCGGGGTGACCCTGGCGATCCCCGAATTGGGTTGGCGCAAGCCTCCGTCCGACACGGGCGCTCTGACGGTCGAGGCCACCGTCTCCGAGCCGCTGAGCATCGACACGCTGCGGATCGAAGCCGCCGGGCTGCGGGCCGTGGGCGCGATCTCGGTCAGGGACGGCGCGCTGGACCGGATCCGGTTCAGCACGTTCGAACTGGGCGATTGGCTGGCGGTTCCGGCGGAACTGATCGGGCGGGGTGCGGCGGCCCCGGATATCCGGGTTCTGGGTGGGGTTCTGAACCTGGCCAGGGCGACCTTCGCCAGCGGTGGCGGAGGCGGCGGTGCGGGCCCGAAACTGGACGTGACGCTGGACCGGCTGCAGGTCACCGACACGGTGGCCCTGACCGGCCTGACCGGGAATTTCCAGACGACGGGCGGCCTGCAGGGCGGGTTCAGCGCCCGGGTGAACGGTGGTGCCACCGTTCAGGGGCAGGTCTTTCCCGGCAGCGATGGCCGCAGCGCAGTCCGGCTGCAATCGGTGGATGCCGGGGCCGTGCTGCGGTCGGCCGGGTTGCTGACGCAGGCGCAGGGCGGCACGCTCCAGGTCCAGCTGGACCCGGTGGCCGAGCCCGGCAACTTTGACCTGAACCTGAACATCCGCAACACGCGCATCACTGATGCCCCGGCCATGGCGGCCCTGTTGAACGCGATCAGCCTGGTGGGGCTGCTGGACGAGATGTCCGGGCAGGGGATCCAGTTCTCGTCGATCGAGAGTGCGATGCGAATCACGCCGACGCAGGTCAAGATCCTCAGCGGCAGCGCGGTCGGGCCATCGCTGGGGCTGTCGTTCGACGGCACGGTCGATCTGAAGCGCAAATTCCTGAACCTACAGGGCGCGATTTCGCCGATCTACCTGGTCAACGCCATCGGCAGCGTTCTGACCCAGAAGGGCGAGGGTGTTTTCGCCTTCAACTACAAGCTGGTCGGCCCGTTCTCGGCGCCGCAGGTCTCGGTCAATCCGCTGTCGGGGCTGGCGCCGCTGTTCCTGCGCAATCTGATGCGGCAACCGGCGCCGACGGTTTCGGACGGCCCGAACGCAACGCCGCAACGCGACGGCCCCAGTCCGTCCCTGGGTACGCGGGGCGAAGATCGTTGACCGGGATCGGTGGCCAAATCCGTTCGGGCAGTGTAAGGCGCGCGCATGAAGCTGAGTGATTTCGATTTCGACCTGCCCGAAGACCTGATCGCCACCCGGCCCGCCAGCCCACGCTCGTCGGCGCGTCTGTTGGTGGCGCGGGGCGATGACCTGACCGATGCGCGCGTGTCCGACCTGCCCGACTGGCTGCGGCCGGGCGACCGGCTGGTGTTGAACGACACCCGGGTCATTCCCGCGCGTCTGTCGGGGCGGCGCCACCGCAACAGCGCGCAGGGCCCGGTGTCGGCCGCGGTCGAGGCCACCTTGCTGGACCCGCAGGCCGACGGCAGTTGGGCAGCACTGCTGAAGCCGCTGAAAAAGGTGCGCGTCGGCGAAGAGATCGTGTTCTCGGACGATCTGTCGGCGGTTCTGGACCGCGTCGTGGACGGGCAGGCGCATCTGCGGTTCAACCTGACGGGCGAGGATTTCGACCGCGCGCTTGAGCAAGCCGGGGCGATGCCCCTGCCGCCCTACATCGCCGCAAAGCGTCCGGCGGACGAGCGGGACAAGACGGATTACCAGACGGTCTGGGCGCGCCATTCCGGTGCCGTGGCGGCGCCCACCGCCTCGCTGCATTTCGACGAGGCGCTGCTGCGGGCGCTGGCCGCGCGTGGCGTGAATTTCACCTATGTCACCCTGCACGTGGGCGCCGGCACCTTCCTGCCGGTCAAGGTCGAGGACGTGACCACCCACAAGATGCATGCCGAATGGGGGCGCGTCAGCGCGCAGGCCGCGGCCGAGATCGCCGCCACCAAGGCCGCTGGCGGCCGCGTCATTCCCGTGGGCACCACCGCGCTGCGCCTGATCGAAAGCGCCGCGCGCGGCGGACAGATCGAACCCTGGGAAGGCGAGACCGACATCTTCATCTATCCCGGTTTCGAATTCCATGTGACCGATGCGCTGATGACCAATTTCCATCTGCCCAGATCGACCCTGCTGATGCTGGTCTCGGCGCTGATGGGCAAGGACCGGATGCTGCGGATCTACGATCACGCCATTGCCAGCCGGTATCGGTTCTTTTCCTATGGTGACGCGTCGCTTTTGATCCCTTAGAGGGCGCGATCGCCGGACCGAATCCGGGAAATGTCGTAGACAAGCGCGACCGGGGCGTCTTTTGGCCCTCTAACCAAACGTATTGTTTCGCGGATATTGGGGGCCGTCATGCTTCAGGTACTTGCCAGCGCATGGGCGCTTCTTCTTGGAATGGGCCTGCTGATGATCGGCAACGGCCTGCAGGGTACCCTGCTGGGCGTGCGGGGCGAGATCGAGGGCTTCTCGACCCTGCAGATGTCCTTTGTCATGTCGGCCTATTTCGTGGGCTTCCTTGGCGGCTCGCGCCTGGCCCCCGAGATGATCCGGCGGGTCGGGCATGTGCGGGTGTTCGCAGCGCTGGCCTCGTTCATCTCGGCGGTGATGATCATGTATCCGATGCTGACCGACCCGATCGCATGGTCGTTGGGGCGCGTGGTGATCGGCTTTTGTTTTTCCGGCGTGTACGTGACGGCCGAAAGCTGGCTGAACAATGCCGCCAGCAATGAAAACCGGGGGCAGGCGCTGTCGCTGTACATGATCGTCCAGATGATCGGCATCGTCAGCGCGCAGGCGCTGATGCTGGTGGGCGATCCGGCGGGGTACGAAACCTTCGTGATCGCCTCGATCCTGGTCTCGGTCTCGTTTGCGCCGATCCTGCTGTCGATCTCGCCGACGCCGGCCTTTGACACGACCAAGCCGATGACGCTGAAACAGTTGATGGAAACCTCGCCGCTGGGCTGCGTTGGCATGTTCCTGCTGGGGGGCGTCTTTTCGGCCCAGTTCGGCATGGCCGCGGTCTATGGCGCCCGCGCCGGGCTGACGCTGGTCGAGATTTCGACCTTCGTGGCAACCTTCTACATCGGCGCGTTGCTGTTGCAGTATCCGCTGGGGTGGTTCTCGGACCGGATGGACCGGCGGGTGCTGATCCTGTTGGTTTCGGTCGTCGGGGGGGCTGCGGCGCTGGTGGGCATGCTGTTCGGTATGACCTTCGCTGTGCTGCTGGCCGCCGCCTTCGTGATCGGAGGCATGTCGAACCCGCTCTATTCGCTGCTGATCGCCTATACCAACGACTATCTGGAATATGACGACATGGCTGCCGCATCCGGCGGGCTGGTGTTCATCAACGGCCTGGGGGCGATCACCGGTCCGCTGATCACCGGCTGGCTGATGGGCGAGGCGGTGTTCGGGCCGTCCGGGTATTTCCTGTTCATCGCCGCGCTGCTGTTCGCCATGGCCGCCTATGCGCTGTACCGGATGACCCAGCGGGCCTATGTGCCGGTGGACGAGACCGCCGCGCTTGCGCCGCTCTATCCCACCGCCTCGCCGGTCGCGCTGGAAGTTGCGCAGGAAATCGCCATCGAGGCCGCGCAGGATGACGAAGAGGCCGAAACTCAGGCCTGAGCGCCGGATTTGTGTCGCCGATGTTGCAATATGTTACTGTAACAATTCTGTAAAAGGCCCTTAAATGACCCTACGTCTCTTGGGGGAGAACACACGGAGTCATTGGGATGGTTGGTCCTGAAGAAGTACTGAGTTGTTGGTTGGATGAAGTCGGCCCCCAGGGGTGGTACCGTGAGGATGAGGCGCTGGATGCCCAGATCCGGGAAAAGTTCCTGACGACTTGGGAAGCGGCGTGCCAGGGGAAATTTTCGCTGTGGCTGACCTATCCCAGCGGGGCCTTGGCCTACATCATCCTGATGGACCAGTTTCCGCGCAACATGTTCCGGGGCAGCGCCCGGGCCTTCGCGTCCGACAGGGCGGCGCTGGCGGCGGCCAAATGCGCCATCGACAAGGGTTGGGACCTGAAGATCGACGAACCGGCGCGGCAGTTCTTCTACATGCCGCTGATGCATTCCGAGAACCTGTGCGACCAGGAACGCTGTGTGCGGCTGATGTGCGAGCGCATGCCCGAGCATGGCCGAGACAACCTGCTGCATGCCCGCGCGCATCGCGAGGTGATCCGGAAATTCGGGCGGTTCCCCTATCGCAACGCCGCGCTGTCGCGGGAAACGACGGCGCCCGAGGCCGCCTATGTCAGCAACGGCGGATACGGCGCCACGGTGCGCGAGTTGCAGGCGATCGCCTAGCTGTCCTGCGCCCCGCAGCCGCGCAGCGTCATCAGGCGCTGACTGGTGGTGTCGATGGCGGTCGAGACGGCCCGGTCGATCAACAGTTCCGGGGTTTCGGCAAGCTGTGTCAGGGTATCCTGTGCCCGGTCCAGGGCTGCCAGGCTCTGGTCGAGCCGGTCCAGCGTTCGCGCCAGCTTCTGTCCAGTGCCCACATCGGTACTGTCTGCGCGAACGGCCTCCAACTCGTCCCGCAACGCGTTCAAATCTGCCCTGATGGTGCGGGCCTCCTCCTGAAAGGGGCGCACGATCTGCAGATTCTGCTGGAACCGGTCCTGAATGTTTTCGACGCTCTGCGCCAGTTTCCAGCCGAGAAACAGGCACAGGGCCAGCAGGATCAGTGTCGCGTTCAGCAGGGCAAGCAGCAGATCCTTTAGTGTTCGGGCCATGGCCTGGGCCTCCTATGTCTCGGTCAAATACGTGTTGCCAATCGATTTGGTATCTTTTCTAGCCTTCAGCCCGGCGCTGCAATAGCCTTGACGGGCTGGGTTTTTGCTTTTGTGACCTTACGTCACCAATGTCGCAGGCAGCGATGTTGAAGCGCCCGCAGAAATAGTTTAGCACTAAACTAGTTTTCAATCGACCCGCGCCGAGAGGTAAACATGGCTGCAAAATCCTTTGATCTGATCGTAATCGGGGCTGGCCCCGGCGGCTATGTCGCTGCCATCCGCGCGGCCCAGCTGGGCCTGAAGACCGCAATCGTCGAGCGCGAACACCTGGGTGGCATCTGTCTGAACTGGGGCTGCATCCCGACCAAGGCGCTGCTGCGGTCGGCCGAGGTGTTCCACCTGATGGAGCGCGCCAAGGATTTCGGGCTGAGCGCCGAGAAGATCGGATATGACATCGACGCCGTGGTCAAGCGGTCGCGCGGTGTGGCCAAGCAACTGGCCGGTGGCGTCGGGCACCTTCTGAAGAAGAACAAGGTTACCGTGGTGATGGGTGAGGCGACCATCCCCGCACGCGGCAAGGTTTCGGTCAAGACCGACAAGGGAACCGAGGAGTTGGCCGCCGGCAACATCATCCTCGCCACCGGGGCCCGCGCGCGTGAGTTGCCGGGGCTCGAGGCCGACGGCGACCTGGTCTGGACCTACAAGCATGCGCTGCAGCCGCCTCGGATGCCCAAGAAGCTGCTGGTCATCGGCTCGGGCGCGATCGGGATCGAATTCGCAAGCTTCTTCAACGCTTTGGGTGCGTATACGACGGTGGTCGAGGTCATGGACCGCGTTCTGCCGGTCGAGGATGCCGAGATCAGCGCCTTCGCCAAAAAGGCGTTCATCAAGCAGGGCATGAAGATCATGGAAAAATCCATGGTCAAGCAGCTTGACCGCGGCAAGGGCAAGGTGACCGCCCATATCGAAACCGGCGGAAAGACCGAGAACCTCGAGTTTGACACGGTCATCTCTGCCGTCGGGATCGTCGGCAATGTCGAGAATCTGGGGCTCGAGGCGTTGGGTGTGAAGATCGACCGGACCCATGTCGTGACGGATGAATTCTGCCGTACCGGAGTCGACGGCCTGTATGCGATCGGCGATATCGCGGGGGCACCGTGGCTGGCGCACAAGGCAAGTCACGAGGGCGTCATGGTCGCGGAACTGATCGCCGGAAAGCATGCCCATCCCGTCAAACCCGAGAGCATCGCCGGGTGCACCTATTGCCACCCTCAGGTGGCATCGGTCGGCTACACCGAAGCCAAGGCCAAGGAGTTGGGCTATGAGGTCAAGGTCGGCCGTTTCCCCTTCACCGGCAACGGCAAGGCCATCGCGCTGGGAGAACCCGAGGGCATGATCAAGACAGTTTTTGATGCCAAGACGGGCGAGTTGTTGGGGGCGCACATGGTCGGTGCCGAGGTGACCGAACTCATCCAAGGCTATGTGGTGGGACGCCAGTTGGAAACCACGGAAGAAGACTTGATGAACACCGTCTTCCCGCACCCGACGCTGTCGGAAATGATGCACGAGGCCGTTCTGGATGCTTACGGACGCGCCATCCACTTCTAGCTGCAAATCGGAACATGGTGGAACGCGGAAGGGGGCTCTGCCCCCGCCGCGCTGCGCGCGGCTCCCCCGGGATATTTTGGGCCAGATGAAGTGCGGTGGTATTCTTCATCTGGCGTCAAATATCCCGGAGCGCGAGGCAGAGCCTCGCAAATTGCTTCGGCTCAGCGGGTTAAGGCGTCGAGGATGCGGGCCCACGAGCGGATGCCCTTGTGAAAGCTATTCACGTCATACTTTTCGTTGGGCGAGTGGATGGCGTCATCGTCGTTCGCGAATCCGACCAGCATCGAATCCAGCCCCAGAACGGAATTGAAATAACCCACGACCGGGATCGAGCCGCCCATGCCGGTGAAAACGGCCTCGCGGTTCCATTCATCTGAAAGGGCGCTGCGGGCGGCTTCGAATTCCGGCCGGTCCAGGTTCATTACTGAGGCGGGGGAGCCTTCGAGGTCATTGTCCCAAACGACCTTGGCGTCGGGCGACAGGCGGTCTTCGACGTGTTTGCGAATCTTGTCCCGCAGTTTGTCGGGGTCCATGTCGCCGACCAGTCGGCAGGTGATCTTGCAATGGGCTTCGCTGGGTATCACCGTTTTCGATCCCGCCCCGTTGTAGCCGCCCCACAGCCCGTTGATTTCCAGAGTCGGCCGTGCCCATTGCTGCTCGAGAGTGGAATAGCCCTTTTCGCCGTGCGGTTGCGTGTAGCCGACCGAATTGAGGTACTCGGCCTCGTCAAAGCCGCAATTCTCCCATTGGCGCAGCTGGTCGGCGGGAACCTCGTGCACGCCTTCGTAGAAGCCGTCGACTGCAACGCGGCCGGTTTCCTCGTCGTAGAACGAGGCGACGATCCGAGCGATTTCGCGCAGCGGATTCAGGCCGGGGCCGCCGTAGTGGCCCGAGTGCAGGTCGATGCGCGGGCCGATGATCGTGAATTCATCCTTGAGCATGCCGCGCAGCTGCGAGGCGATCGAGGGTACGCCGCGCGACACCATCGACGTGTCGCAGACCAGCGCCAGATCGGCCTTCAACTCGTTTTTGTTGGCCTCGAGGAACGGGACCAGCGAGGGCGACCCAGACTCTTCTTCACCTTCGAAGAAAAAGGTGATCCGGCAGGGCAGTTTGCCATGCACGGCCTTCCATGCACGGCAGGCCTCGACGAAGGTCATCAGCTGGCCCTTGTCGTCCGAGGCGCCGCGCCCGCGGATCACCTGGCCGTGCTCGGTTTCTTCCAGCGCCGGGTCGAACGGGTCGCGGTTCCACAGGTTCAGCGGGTCGACCGGCTGAACGTCATAGTGCCCGTAGAACAGCAGGTGCGGCGCGTCGGCATCATCGCCGACATGACCCACGACCATCGGGTGGCCCGGCGTGGTGCGCTTTTCCGCCTCGATGCCGATGCTCTGCAGATCGGCAACCAGCCAGTCCGCAGCCTTGTCAACGCTTTCCTTGTAGGCCGGATCGGTCGAGATGGACGGGATCCGAAGAAATTCCATCAACCGGTCGATCGAGGCGGAAAGATCAGCGTCGATCTTGCTCAGAACATCGTCAAGCGACATCGGGGGCTCCTGAATGGTTTCGAATTTGCGCCGAACCTATCAGCGTCAGCGGCGCCGTCCAGCCCAAGCCGCCGGGAAACGGCGAACAATATCGGAAACACGCGGGCATCTGGGGCGCCCTGCCTGCGTCGTTTCCTCGCGCTTGATGGCGTCGAGTTTACTTGTCGCGGCGGGTCCGAGAGGATAATTGATGCAAATCAAAGTTGCGACGGGGCCCCGCGCTCTAGGCAGGGGCAGGAAACAAATAGCGGACGTTGCCTGAAAATCGGGTATTATGGCATGGAGGAAACGCCCGGCCGCGCGAAAGGGTCATGAAGGAGGGTCCTTTGGACTATACAGCTCAGCTCGATACGGCGATTGCCAGGCTGCATGAAGAGGGACGTTACCGGACCTTCATCGATATCGAACGTCGCAACGGACAGTTCCCGCATGCCGTACGCACGCGCCCCGACGGGTCGCAGCAGGACATCACGGTCTGGTGCGGCAACGATTATCTGGGCATGGGTCAGCACCCTGTCGTGTTGCAGGCGATGCACGAAGCGATCGACGCAACCGGTGCCGGATCGGGCGGGACCCGCAACATCTCGGGCACGACCGTCTATCACAAGCAGCTCGAGGCGGAGCTGGCCGATCTGCACGGCAAGGAGGCGGCGCTGCTGTTCACCAGCGCCTATATCGCCAACGACGCCACGCTCAGCACGTTGCCCAAGCTGTTTCCGGGGCTGATCATCTATTCCGACGAGCTGAACCATGCCTCGATGATCGAGGGCGTGCGCCGCAACGGGGGCGCCAAGCGCATCTTCCGTCACAATGACGTGGCCCATCTGCGCGAGTTGCTGCAGGCCGACGATCCGGCAGCGCCCAAGCTGATCGCCTTTGAATCGGTCTATTCGATGGATGGCGATTTCGGCCCGATCGAGGAAATCTGCAACCTGGCCGACGAGTTCGGCGCGCTGACCTATATCGACGAGGTGCATGCCGTGGGCATGTACGGCCCGCGCGGCGGCGGCGTGACCGAGCGGGACCGGCTGGCGCATCGGATCGACATCATCAACGGCACCCTGGCCAAGGCCTATGGCGTGATGGGGGGCTATATCGCGGCCAGCGCGAAAATGTGCGACGCCGTGCGCTCTTACGCGCCGGGTTTCATCTTTACCACGTCGCTGCCGCCGGCGGTCGCCGCGGGCGCCGCAGCCTCGGTCGCCTTCCTCAAGCGTGCGCCCGAACTGCGCGAGCAGCATCAGACCCAGGCCAAGATCCTGAAGCTGCGCCTGAAGGGGCTGGGCCTGCCGCTGATCGATCACGGCAGCCACATCGTGCCGGTGATCGTGGGCGACCCGGTGCACACCAAAAAGCTCAGCGACATGCTGCTGGAAAGCTACGGCATCTATGTCCAGCCGATCAATTTCCCGACCGTCCCGCGCGGGACCGAGCGTCTGCGCTTTACCCCGTCGCCCGTTCATGGGCCGGACGAAATGAACCGTCTGGTTCAGGCGATGGACGAACTTTGGTCACATTGTGCGCTAAATCGCGCCGAACTTGCCGGGTAGTCTCTGTCTGACATGTGCAACATGTTTGACGCGTGTTAAGCTTTCGCTAACAAAAGAAAACGGACGATTCGTTGTGGGGATGATTCGCCGTTTGCGTGTAACACGCGGCAGGCAGTTTGGGGCAGCAGGGATGATTGGGCGCAGGACACAGCGCAATTCCGAGCAAGACGTGGAAGTCAGGCCAAAAGGGTTTGACGACTATGAGGTGCGCCTGGGCGATGTCATGCGCGGCGAGCGGGCGACCAAGGGCAAGTCTCTGCTGGATGTCCAGCGCGAACTGCGGATCAAGGCCAATTACATCGCCGCCATCGAAAACGCCGACCCCGATGCGTTCGACACACCCGGCTTCATCGCCGGGTATGTGCGTTCATACGCCCGGTATCTGGGCATGGACCCGGATGAAACCTTTGAAACCTTCTGCAAGGAAAGCGGGTTTTCGGTGGCGCATGGCATGTCGGCCCAGGCCTCGGTGGTCAAGAAGGGCGGTGGTGATTTGCCGGCGCGCGGACCGATGGGGCGCGATCCGTTCATTTCGCCGAACACGCCTTATCTTCCGGGCCGCGAGTCCGTCCTCAGCCAGATTGAACCCCGGGCGATCGGGTCTTCGCTGGTCCTGCTGGCGCTGATCGGCGGCATCGGCTATGGCGGCTGGTCGGTTCTCAACAAGATCCAGCAGGTGCAGGTCGCCCCGGTCGAACAGGCGCCGATGGTACTGGCCGATCTCGATCCGTTGGCAGCGATCCGGTCCGACACCGACGAGGACCTCGACGGCTTGGAAACCCCCGGTGCCGAGGCGCTGGATCGTCTGTATCGGCCGCAGGCGCTGGACGTGCCGGTTCTGGTGGCGCGCGACGCACCGATCTCGACGCTCGATCCGCGCACCGTCGGGACCTTCCGCCCGCCGGAATTGCCCGAGGTGGCCATGGCCGAGGTGCACACCGTCGAGCGCACACCTCTGCCGCAGGTTGTCGAAAAGGTGGACACCGCGCTTAGGATCGTGGCGGTCGAACCTGCCTGGATGCGGGTCACCGCGGCCGATGGCAGCGTGATCTTCGAGGGCACGCTGGGCACGGTCGAAAACGGCAACGTCTTCGAGGTGCCGCTGACCGAAGAGCCCCCGCAACTGCGCGCCGGGGCATCGGGCAGCGTGTATTTCTCGATGGACGGCCAGCATTACGGCCCGGTCGGCAAGCCCGGAACCGTGGCCAAGGGCGTGATCCTGTCCAAGGACGCGGTTGCCGAAAACTATGCCGTTGCCGATCTTGCGTCCGAGGACAACAGCGCGCTGCGGCGTCTGGTGGCCGAGCTTCAGACCCAGGCCACCGAAACCCCGGACGAGTGATCTTGGCATTGCGGCGGGCTTGCCCCCGGACTATCTAGAGGCCAGACCCCAGGCTGACGCGGATCCGTTTTCATGTCTCTGAACCACGTGCGCCCCTGGCGCGACATCTATCGCCGCAAATCCCGCCAGATCATGGTTGGAAACGTTCCGGTGGGCGGCGACGCGCCGATTGCCGTTCAGACCATGACCAACACGCTGACGACCGATGTCGCCGCGACCGTGGCGCAGGTGCAGGCGGCGGCCGAGGCCGGGGCGGATATCGTGCGCGTTTCGGTCCCGGACGAGGCGTCGTCGAAGGCGCTGAAAGAGATCGTGCGCGAAAGCCCGGTGCCGATCGTGGCCGACATCCATTTCCACTATCGCCGCGGCATCGAGGCCGCCGAGGCCGGTGCCGCCTGCCTGCGCATCAATCCGGGCAACATCGGTGACGAAAAGCGCGTGAAAGAGGTCATCAAGGCCGCGCGCGACCACAACTGCTCGATCCGCATCGGCGTGAACGCGGGCAGTCTGGAAAAGCACCTGCTGGAGAAATACGGCGAGCCGTGCCCCGAGGCGATGGTGGAAAGCGGGCTGGAACATATCCGTATCCTGCAGGACAACGATTTCCACGAATTCAAGATCAGCGTGAAGGCCAGCGACGTGTTCCTGTCGGCCGCCGCCTACCAGGGCATCGCCGAGGCCACCGACGCCCCGATCCATCTGGGCATCACCGAGGCCGGTGGTCTGGTCAGCGGCACGATCAAATCGGCCATCGGGCTGGGCAACCTGCTGTGGATGGGGATCGGCGATACGATCCGCGTCAGCCTGTCCGCCGATCCGGTCGAAGAGGTGAAGGTCGGGTTCGAGATCCTCAAATCGCTGGGCCTGCGCCATCGAGGCGTGAACATCATCTCGTGCCCGTCCTGCGCGCGGCAGGGGTTCGACGTGATCAAGACGGTCGAGACGTTGGAAAAGAGGCTGGAACACATCAAGACGCCCATGAGCCTGTCGATCATCGGCTGCGTCGTGAACGGCCCCGGCGAGGCGCTGATGACCGATGTCGGTTTTACCGGCGGGGGCGCGGGCTCGGGCATGGTTTACCTGGCAGGCAAGGCCAGCCACAAGATGTCGAACGAACAGATGATCGACCACATCGTCGAGCAGGTGGAAAAGAAGGCGGCCGAGCTGGACGCCGCCGCCGAGGCGGCTGAATAGAAACAGAAAAAGCCGCAGCGCTTGGCTGCGGCTTTCCTCTGCCGTGAAGTATCCGGTCTCGACCTTCTGGCTGACTACCCCTGTTCGGCGCGCACGGCGTCGGCGATCTGCTGCATCTGATCGGCCTTCAGATAGCCGCGCAGCATTTCCGTACCCAGCACGAAGCTGGGCGTGCCCGAAATTTTCAGCCGTTGCGCCAGTTCGCGGGTCTGGGCGATTTCCTCGGTCACCGCGTCGCTGTCCATTGCGGCGACGATCGCATCGCCGTCCAGCCCCAGCCCGTCGGCAATGCGGCGCAGGGCCACCTCGGTCACGTCGCCGCCGAATTCCATCAGCGCGTCATGCACCTGTTTGTAGGCGTCGTCGCCGGCCACATGCTTGGTCGCGATCGCAAAACGCGACGACATTACCGAGGCGTCGCCCAGGATCGGGAACTCTTTGATGACAAAGCGGATGTTGCCATCCTGCGCGAGCAGGGCGTCGACCTCGGGCACCGCGCGGCGGCAATAGCCGCAGCGATAGTCCATGAACTCGACCAGAGTGATGTCGCCGTCCGGGTTGCCGCCCACCCAGCTGTAGCCGTCATCGAACAGCGCCTCGGCATTGGCCGCGACCAGGTCCTTGTCTGCGGCGGCTTCGGCCGCGGCGTTGCGCTGCTCCAGAATGTTGACCGCCTCGATGATGACCTCGGGGTTTTCCAGCAGATATTCGCGCACGGCCGCGCCGAACTCGGCCTTTTCGTCGGGGCTCATGGCGCTCAGGTCCAGCGCCTGCGCCGGGCCGGATATCAGGGAAAGCCCCAGAAGGGCAGGTGCGGCGTGTCTGAGGATCATTTCCGTTTCCTTTTCGATTTCTCAGCGCGTTCTGCGGCAATCAGCACATCCTGTGCCCGTTGCCAACCCGGTGAGCCTTCGGGCAACTGCCCGACGGCGCGTCTTGCGTGGATGCCCGCATCGGCCAGCCGGCCTTGCAGGGCATAGCGTTCGGCGGTGACGGTCGCGGCCATGCCGGGTTGCCCCAGCTTGGCATAGGCCACCCCCAGATCCTGCATCAGCCGCAGGTTTCGATAGTCGCGGGCGCGTGCCTTTTCAAGCACTTGGAGGGCGTCCTTCATGCGTCCTTCGGCCAGCAGCGCGCGCCCGTACCCGGCCATGATCAGCGCATCGCGCGGCGCCAGTTCCATCGCTTTGGCATAGGCGTCGACCGCTTGCGCAAACCGGCGATTTTCCAGCAGGATCTGACCTTTCAACTCGTAATAGAACGGATCCTCGGGCCGGATCGCCAAGGCTCCGTCGATGGCCGACAGGGCCGCGCCCAGATTGCGGTTCTGGTGATGGGCGGCGGCTTCGCGCATCAGGCGGATGTCCCGGGCGCTTTCTTCCCTGGCGCGGCGCAGGGTCCAGCTGGGCGAGCGCAGGAAGGCCGACAGTTTGCCCTTGACCCGCGCGAACCAATAGTCGGCGTTCGGGTCGGGTTTGGCGCGGTCGCCGAATTCATCCAGAAAGGCCTCGGCGGCGCGCAGGCGCTCGCGGCTGGTGGGGTGCGACCGCATGTAGGGGTCCTGATTGGCCTCGCTCAGCAATTCCTGGCCGGCGAATTTCCGGTGCAGGGCGACCATGCCGCTGGGCGAGATCTCGGCCCAGCGCAGGTATCCGGCCGCGCTGCGGTCGGCCGAGGCCTCTTCGGCGCGGGTGTGGCCCAGAAAGCTGCGCAGCGCCGAGGCGGATGTTCCGGCTGCGATCCCGGCTGCGGCCTCGCCGCCCCCGGCGGCCGCGGCGATCATGGCCAGCGCGGTTCCGAACCCGGCGGCCCGCTGGGCGGCGCGCAGGTTCTCGGCCCGCCGGGCCAGATGCCCGTTGGCGATATGCGCGGCCTCGTGCGCGATCACGGCCTGCAGCATCTCGGGGCTGTCGACGCTCAGGATCAGCCCGTGGTTCACATAGATCGTGTTGTAGTCGATCACGAAAGCGTTGAACGTATCGTCCTTGACCACCAGAACGCGCACGCGGTTGGTGTTCAGTCCCGCCGCGCGCAGGATCGGAAAGGCCAGTTCGCGCAGCCCGTGTTCGATATCGGGGTCGCGGATCAGGCTTTGCGCGTGGCTTTGTGCGGCGGCCGCGATCCACAGCGCCGCCGCCAGCAGAAATGCCGGGATTGACGCCAGCCGGGATCCGCGTTCAAAAGCCATGGTCGCAACATGGGAGATGGGCATGCGAAACTCAACCCGGTCGGGCGTTGATCCCTTCATCGTGATGGACGTGATGGAGGCCGCGCGCCGCGCCGAAGAGGCCGGGCGCCACATCATTCACATGGAGGTCGGCCAGCCCGGAACCGGCGCCCCGCAAGGCGCGTTGGATGCGCTTGCCCACGCGATGCGACAAGGCCCGCTGGGCTATACCGTTGCGCTGGGTCTGCCTGCGCTGCGGCAACGCATCGCCCGGATGTATGGCGAGTGGTACGACGTTGATCTGAACCCCGAACGGGTGGTCATCACGCCCGGATCCTCGGGCGGATTCCTGCTGGCCTTCACCGCGCTGTTCGACAGCGGCGACCGGGTGGGGATCGGCGCGCCGGGCTATCCGTCCTATCGGCAGATCCTGCGGGCGCTGGGTCTGGTGCCGGTCGATCTGCCGACCGCACCGGAAAACCGCCTGCAACCCGTGCCACGGGACTTTGACGGGCTCGACCTGCAGGGGCTGATGGTGGCCTCGCCGGCAAACCCGACCGGAACCATGCTGGACCACGCCGCCATGGGCGCGCTGATCGAGGCCGCACAGGCGCAGGGGGCCTCGTTCATCAGCGACGAGATTTATCACGGGTTGGAATACGAGGCCAAGGCGGTCACTGCGCTGGAACTGACCGACGAGTGCTATGTCATCAACTCGTTCTCCAAGTATTTCTCGATGACCGGCTGGCGGGTCGGCTGGATGGTTGTGCCCGAGAATCAGGTTCGCGTGGTCGAGCGCATCGCCCAGAACATGTTCATCTGCGCGCCTCATGCCAGCCAGGTCGCCGCGCTGGCCGCGATGGATTGCGAGGACGAGTTGCAGGGCAACCTGGCCGTCTATCGCCGCAACCGCGACCTGATGCTGAAGGGCCTGCCCGAGGCCGGGTTCACCAACATCGCGCCGCCGGACGGGGCGTTCTATGTCTATGCCGATGTCTCGGACCTGACCGACGACAGCCGCGCCTTTGCCGCCGAGATCCTGGACACGGCCGGCGTCGCCGTGACGCCGGGGCTGGATTTCGACCCGATGCGCGGCCATACGACCCTGCGCTTTTCCTACGCCCGGTCGACCGAGGACATCGAGCAGGGCCTGGAACGGCTGCGCAGCTTCATGGCGGATCGCCAGGCCGCGCAGAAGTCGGCCTGAGGCGTTCACAAACCGGCCGCGCTGCGATAGGCTGCTGACACACGATCTCGGGAAAACTTGAGGCCATGAGCAGGATCCTTCTCGCACTCGCCCTGATCTGGGCGCTGACCGGCGCGGCATGGGCGCAGGACTTCAACGCCCTGGCGCGCGTGCTGCCCGAGCAGAGCCGGATCATCGACGATGACGGCGCGGGCGTGCAGGTCCAGCTGGGGCTGAGCCAGGGCGTGCCCTATCGCATCTTCACCCTTCAGGATCCGTACCGGATGGTGATCGACTTCAAGGAAGTCGACTGGAGCGGGTTGAACCGCGAGGCCTTCCTGCAGACTCGGCGCATCAGCGCGGTTCGGTTCGGGGCCTATGTGCCCGGCTGGTCGCGTCTGGTGCTGGAACTGGGGGCGCCGCTGGCGGTGGACCGGGCCGCGATGCGGGTCGATCCGGCCTCGGGCGCGGCGGTGTTGATCCTGAACCTGAAAGGCACCGATTTCGAAAGCTTCGCCGCAAACGCGGGCGCGCCGCAAACCCCCGGATGGGATCTGCCGCCCCCGGCCGACGTGCCGGCGCAGCGCGGCACGGATGACCGACGGGCGCTGCGGGTGATGCTTGACCCGGGCCATGGCGGCATCGACCCCGGCGCCGAGGCGGGCGGAACCAACGAAAAGACCCTGATGCTGACCTTTGCCCGCGAACTGCGCGAGGAACTGCTGCGCGCGGGCGGGTTCGAAGTGGTCCTGACGCGGGCCGACGATCATTTCGTCTCGCTGGAACGGCGGATCGCGCTGGCGCATCGCGCCGCGGCCGATGTTTTCATCTCGCTGCATGCCGACGCGCTGTCCGAGGGGCAGGCCCACGGCGCCACGATCTATGTCTTGTCCAACGAGGCCTCGGACGTGGCCAGCCGCAAACTGGCCGAGCGGCACGACCGCGACGACCTGATCGCCGGCGTCGATCTGAGCGGCTCGGACGACCAGATCGCCGACGTTCTGCTGGACATGGCCCGGCAAGAGACCCAACCCCGCACCGAGGCGCTGGCCCAGAGCCTGGCCAACGGCATGGCGCAGCAGGGCGGGCCAATGAACCGCCGCCCCGTCCGCCGGGCCTCGTTTTCGGTGCTCAAGTCCGCCGACATTCCGTCGGTTCTGATCGAACTGGGGTTCCTGTCCAGCCCCAGAGACCTGAAAAACCTGAAAAATCCCGAATGGCGATCGACCATGGCGCGTGGCATCCTTCAGGGGCTTCAGGCCTGGCGGCAGCAGGATCTGGCCCGCCGCGGCCTGATTGGGCAGTGACCCTGCGGCGCAAAACGGCTAGTATCGGCGCGGGTGCTTTGACCCTTGTGTGCAGCGGCACTATATAGGCGGCACCGCGAACAAAAGGCAGCAACGTGATCCGGTTCATTCTTTCGATTTTCGGGGCGATCTTCAGCCTCGTGACGCTTGGTATCTTCATGGCGGCGCTGGTGATCGGCGCGGTGTTCTGGATGTACGGCCGCGACCTGCCCAGCCACGAGTCGCTGGCCCAGTACAAGCCGCCCACCATCAGCCGCATCTATTCGGGCGAAGGCCACCTGATCGACGAATTCGCCCAGGAACGCCGCCTGTTCACCCCGTCCGAGGAAATCCCGGACCTGGTCAAGCAGGCCTTCATTTCGGCCGAGGACAAAAACTTCTACACCCATCAGGGCTATGACCCGCGCGGCATCATCGCCGCCGCGATCGAGGCGGTGAAGTCCAAGGGCGAAAACGTGCGCGGGGCCTCGACCATCACCCAGCAGGTGATGAAGAACTTCCTTCTGTCGGGCGATCGCCGGGCCGAGCGCAAGATCAAGGAAATCATCCTGGCCACCCGCCTGGAAGAGACGCTGGACAAGGAACAGATCCTCGAACTTTATCTCAACGAGATCTTCCTGGGTCAGAACTCCTATGGCGTGACCGCTGCCGCGCAGACCTATTTCAACAAGACCTTGCAGGAACTGGCCCCGCACGAGGCGGCGACCCTGGCGGCCATGCCCAAGGCGCCGTCGGATTATCACCCGGTGCGGCAGAAGGATCGCCTGCTGGCGCGGCGCAACTATGTGCTGCGCGAGATGTACCAGAACGGCTACATCGACAAGGCGACCTATGAGACCGAGGTGGCGCAACCGCTGCGCTCGGTCCAGAACGGCGATTTCGAAAGCTTCCGCACCGCGCTGCCGCCGCGCGACTATTTCACCGACGAGATCCGCCGCCAGCTGAGCGAGGATTTCGGCGAGGGCGAATTCTTTACCGGCGGTTTCACCGTACGCGCCACGGTGGACGAAGAGATGCAGGTCGAAGCCGCACGCGCCCTGCGCGAGGCGTTGCAGAAATACGACCGGTCGCGCGGGAAATGGCGCGGAACCGGCCTGACCATCCCCGAGGAGAAACTGGCCGACGAGGCACAATGGCGCGCAGAGCTGGCCAAATTGGAGGTTCCGCGCGACGTGGTGCTTCCCACGCCGTGGTATCCGGCGGTGGTGCTGGACGTTGCCGACCAGCAACTGACCGTGGGGGTCGAAAACGGGCCGGCCGACGGCATCATCCCGCGCAGCGACATCAAGTGGATGCAGGGCGATTTCCATGCCAATTTCAAGCGCGGCGACGTGATCCTCGTGGTGGCCGCCGAAGACGGCCAGTGGTCGGCCCGCCAGATCCCCGAGGTTCAGGGCGGTTTCGTCGCGATGGACGTGAACTCGGGCCGCGTTCTGGCGATGCAGGGCGGGTTCTCGTACCAGGATTCGGTGTTCAACCGCGCCACCCAGGCGCTGCGCCAGCCCGGTTCGGCCTTCAAGCCCTTCGTCTATGCCGCCGCCCTCGACAGTGGCTACAGCCCGGCGACCATCGTGGTGGATGCGCCGATCGAGGTGAACACGCCGCAGGGCCTGTGGCGGCCCAAGAACTCGACCAACAAATTCTACGGCCCTACGCCGCTGCGCACCGGGATCGAGCAGTCGCGGAACCTGATGACCATTCGTCTGGCGCAAGAGGTCTCGATGCCCGTGGTCGCGGGTTATGCGGAACGGTTCGGCGTGTACGACAACATGGGGCCGTACCTGGCCAACGCGCTGGGGGCCGAGGAGACGACGCTCTACAAGATGGTTGCGGCCTATGCGATGTTCGCCAACGGTGGCGAGCGGGTCAAACCCACGCTGGTCGACCGGATCCAGGACCGGTTCGGCAAGACGATCTATCGGCATGATGACCGGCAATGCCTGGATTGCAATTCCAGCTGGCTGGAACCTGACGCGGCCCCCACCATCGTGGATGACCGCGAACAGGTGATGGACCCGATTACCGCCTATCAGCTGACCTCGATGATGAAGGGCGTGGTGGAACGGGGCACCGCATCCCGCGTGGTCAATCTGCCGGTGCCGACCGCCGGCAAGACCGGCACCACCAACGAGTCCAAGGACGCGTGGTTCATCGGCTTCACCTCGAACATCGTCGCCGGCTGCTATATCGGCTATGACCGTCCGCGCCCGATGGGGCGGGGGGCCTATGGCGGCACGCTTTGCGGGCCGGTCTTCCAGAGCTTCATGGAAAAGGCGGTCGCGAAATACGGCGGCGGCCCGTTCGAAGTGCCTCCGGGCGGCCATTTCATCAAGATCGACCGGTTCAGCGGCGCGCGGCTGCCGGATGATGCGACGGGCGATTACGTCGTGGCCGAATACTTCCGCGATGGTGTCGATGGGTTCATCGACCGCGTGTATGATGGCGGTTTCGCGATGGGGTCCGACCTGCCTCTGTTCGAGGAGGTCACGAGCGGAGGCCGCCAGGTTCAGACTTCGACCGGCGAAACGGTCATCGTGGGGCCGAAGGCCAGCCAGGGCGACCTGCAGGGCGGCGGACTGTACTGATCTGCCGCCGAGCGCGGGAAAGCTGTGCAAACCCGCGCGGGTCATCTTGTGGTGGCCTGAACCTCTTGCTATCACGCAGGCCTGATTGAGCAAGTTGGGACCTGACCATGCGCGCCGAAATCCAGAACATCGTGGCCGAGATCCAAAAATCGCTGGAGCTGCTGGCCCAGCGTATGGACTATGAAACCGCGCCGCACCGGCTGGAGGAGTTCAACGCCCGCGTCGAGGACCCCAACCTGTGGGACAACCCCGAAAACGCGCAGAAGCTGATGCGTGAACGGCAGGTTCTGGTCGATGCCATCGAGACCTACGAGTCGATCAAGACCGATCTGAACGACAACATCGAACTGATCGAACTGGGCGAGATGGAGGGCGATGAAGAGGTCGTCAAGGATGCCGAAGAGACCCTGAAGAAGCTGCGCGACAAGGCGGCCGAAAAAGAGCTCGAGGCGCTGCTGGACGGCGAGGCCGACGCCAATGACACCTTCCTTGAAATCAACGCGGGCGCCGGGGGCACCGAAAGCTGCGACTGGGCCTCGATGCTTGCGCGGATGTATGTCCGCTGGGCCGAGAAGAAGGGCTACAAGGTCGAGCTGCAGTCGGAAACCCCGGGCGAAGAGGCGGGGATCAAGTCGGCGGCCTACAAGATCTCGGGGCACAACGCCTATGGCTGGCTGAAATCCGAAAGTGGCGTGCACCGGCTGGTGCGCATCTCGCCCTATGACTCGGCGGCCAAGCGGCACACGTCGTTCAGCTCGGTCTGGGTCTATCCGGTGGTGGATGACAATATCGAGATCGAAGTGAACCCGGCCGATATCCGTGTCGATACCTACCGGTCCTCGGGGGCGGGCGGTCAGCACGTCAACACCACCGACTCGGCGGTGCGGATCACCCACATCCCGACCGGCATCGTGGTGACCAGCTCGGAAAAATCGCAGCACCAGAACCGCGACATCGCCATGAAGGCGCTGAAATCGCGCCTGTACCAGATGGAACTGGACCGCAGAAACGCCGAGATCAACGCTGCGCACGAAGCCAAGGGCGATGCCGGCTGGGGCAACCAGATCCGGTCCTATGTCCTGCAGCCCTATCAGATGGTCAAGGACCTGCGCACGGGTTACGAGACCTCGGACACCAAGGGCGTGCTGGACGGTGATCTGGACGGGTTCATGGCGGCCACTCTGGCGATGAACGTATCGGGCAAGAGCCGGGCCGAGGCGCAGTCGGACGACTGATCGCGCGGCGCCGGCAATAGATACATCCAAAACACCGGGTTTAAATGCAACCCGTCCATCGCTAGGCTGAGTTCGATCACAGCCTGGACGCAACCCCATGACCCCAATCGAAACTTCGGCCGTCGAACTGCTGGGCAAGCTGCGCGCGGGGCAGGTTTCGGCCGTCGAGGTCATGCGCGCGACGCTGGACCGGATCGCGCAGGTCAACGACCGGGTGAACGCCATCGTGGCGCTACAGGACGAAGACGCACTGATGGCGCAGGCGCGGGCGGCCGACGGCCATGCCCGGCATGGCCCGCTGCACGGTCTGCCGATGGCGGTCAAGGATCTGGTGAACGTGGCCGGCATTCCCTCGACCCAGGGTTCTCCCCTGTTTCGCGGCCATGTGCCCGATGCCGACGACCTGATCGTGGCCCGCCTGCGCGCGGCCGGCGCGATTCTGATCGGCAAGACCAACACGCCGGAATTCGGGCTGGGGTCGCATACGTTCAACCCGGTCTATGGCGCCACCCGCAACCCCTATGACCTGACGCGCAGTTGCGGCGGGTCTTCGGGCGGGGCGGCGGTTGCCTTGGCCACGGGGATGCTGGCGCTGGCCGATGGGTCCGACATGATGGGCAGCCTGCGCAACCCGGCCGCCTGGAACAATGTCTACGGCTTCCGCCCGACCTGGGGCCGCATTCCGTCCGACCCGGTGGGCGATCTGTATCTGCATCAGCTTTCGACTCTGGGCCCGATGGCGCGCAGCCCTGAGGATATCGGGCTGCTGCTGGACGTGATGTCGGGCGCGGACCCGCGCCAGCCCCTGTCGTTCGACAGCGATCCGGTCTCGCCCGTGCCGGTCAGAAGCCTCGAGGACATGCGCATCGGCTGGCTGGGCGACTGGGGCGGGGCGTTCCCGACCGAAGACGGCATCCTGCCGCTGTGCGCGCGCGAACTGACGCTGTTCACCCAGTTGGGCGCAACGGTCGAGGAGGTGCCGCCCCCCTTCGATGCTGAACGGATCTGGGAGTCCTGGATCACGTTGCGCTCGTTCAGCGTGGCGGCCGGGCTGCAACCCCTGGCCGACCGCAGAGACGCCCTGAAGGACAGCGCCCTGTGGGAGCTGGAGCGCGGGCTGGCCCTGACCGCGATGCAATTGCAGGCCGCCAGCGTGACCCGGTCAGACTGGCACCGGCGGGCGGTGGCGCTGTTTTCCGAATTTGACGCGCTGGTGCTGCCGGCGGCACAGGTCTGGCCGTTTCCGGTGGACTGGCCGTATCCGCGCCGCGTCGCCGGGGTCGAGATGGACAGCTATCACCGCTGGATGCAGGTGGTGACGCCGGTCAGCCTGCTGGGGCTGCCCTGCCTGTCGGTTCCGGCCGGGTTCGGTCCGGGCGGCCTGCCGATGGGCATGCAGCTGTTCGGACCCCGCGGCAGCGATGCCCGGCTGCTGTCGATCGGGGCTGCCTATCATGCGGTGACGCATTGGCCGCAGCAGCGGCCGCCCGAGATTTGAAGGAACTGGGAGGACAGACGGAACATGGACAGGCCATTCGGAGTTCCAAAGTTGAAACCCGCCAGCCGCAAAATGCTGCGCACGGCGCTGCGCCGGGGCTGGCAGGACTATCGCCGCGCGCCGATCTTCGGTCTGCTGTTCGCGGGGTTCTACGTTCTGGTCGGTTGGCTGATGGCCTGGATCACGGTGCAGACGGGCACCAGTTTCTGGCTGGTGCTGGCGGCCATCGGGTTTCCGCTGTTGGGGCCGTTTGCAGCGGTGGGGCTGTACGAGGTTTCGCACCGGCTGGAACAGGGCGAACCGCTGGATTTCGGCGCCATCTTCGGCGTTGTGATCCAGCAGGGCCGCCGGCAACTGCCGTCGATCTGCGCCATTATCGTGGTGATCTTCCTGTTCTGGTTCTTTCTGGGTCACATGATCTTTGCGTTGTTCATGGGGCTGTCGACCATGACCAACGTGTCCTCGTCGCTCGAGGTGTTTCTGACACCGAACGGGTTGACCATGCTGGCCGTCGGAGCCGTGGTCGGGGCGCTTTTCGCGATCCTGCTCTACATGATCTCGGTGCTGTCGATTCCGATGCTGCTGGACCGTGAACTGGATTTCGTGACGGCGATGATTTCCAGCTATGCCTATGTTGCGGTGAACAAGCGCGTGATGCTGGGGTGGGGCGCGTTCATTGCGGTTGCCACCTTCATCGCCATGATCCCGTGGTTTCTGGGCCTGCTGATCGTGCTGCCGCTGTTCGGCCATGCCAGCTGGCACCTGTACCGGCAGATCACCGAGGACGATGACGGTGACGAGACCGCCCCGACCTGATCGGCGCGGTCACGCCTGCGGAACTTCGCGCCCCATGTCGATCAGGCGCTGGCGCAGCCGGTCGGCCGCCGGCAGGCCCGCCTCGAGCGCATGCACATAGGCGTGGGTCAGGAAGAACGCCGCTGCGTCCCCGTCCGTCTGCGCGTCTGCGGCTTGTTCATACAGAACCGCCAGGGCCGGGATGTCTCCGGCCGCATGGGCGTTCAGCAGACGGTCGTCCAGTGCGCTCATTCGGCGGCGGGCCTGTCGCGGCGTGCGATCAGCCGCTGTGCGACCCAGTCATGGAACAGATGTGTCGGCCCGTCCATCGCCGGTGAGAAATGCCCGCCGTCGAACCCGGGCGCCGCGCGACCGCGCTGCATGCCTTCGACCACGAACACGTCTTCCTCGAACACCAGTTTCCATTGCTCGGTGTTGCGCGCGCGCAGGTCGGAATCGGTGTCGGGGGCGGCATAGAACAGGTGGATATGTTCCGATGTGCGATCCTGCGCCTCGGGGCGCAGGATGATGGCAAAGGCGTGGTCACGATGCACGCCCAGCAACACGTTGGGGAAGGCGGCGATGTATTCGGCGGCCGTGTCCCACTTGGCGCTCAGCCCCGGAAAATCGGGGAAGGTGCGGCCGTCCTCGCCGGTCAGCTGGCGGTAAACCAAGGTTCCCTGGCCGGAAAACAGGCCGGGCTCCTGGATGTGATAGTGGTCCTCCAGCCGGGAGTAGCTGTTCAGCCCGGGATGCACCCAGGGCAGGTGATAGCTTTCGCAGTAATTCTCGACCGCCAGCTTCCAGTTGCAGTTCACGTCCAGCCGGAAGGCGCTGTCGGGGCCGCCATGGTACAGCGGCTGGTCGAACTCGGCCCAGCGTTCAATCAGCCTGGCGTTGGCATCCTCGAAGGCCGGAGCGGTTCCCGACACGTTGATCCAGACCACCTCGCGCCAGATATGGCTGCGCACCTCGATCAAGCCCAGTTCGGACCGGTTCACCGCGTCATGCGCGTTGTGGCCCGGCCCGCCCACATGCGGGGTCGCCACCAGGCGGCCTTCGGTCGAATAGCACCAGCTGTGATAGGGGCAGCGGATCGCGCCTTCGATCCTGCGCGGTTCCGAGACAAGGATCATGCCGCGGTGGCGGCAGATGTTCTGGAACACCCGCACCTGGCCCGACCGGTCGCGCAGCAACAGCAGGGGGATGCCCAGAAACTCGATCGGGACCGCATCGCCCGGTTCGGGCACGTCGGCGGTGACGGCCAACCCGGACCAGCCGTCCAGCAGCAGGGCCTGGCTCTCCTCGGCGTGCAGCCGGGGGTCGGTATAGTGCGCGTTGGGCAGGCCCAGCGCGGTTTCGATGCTTTGACGAACGGCAGACAGATCGGTCAGGGTGCTGGCCATGGGGTCCTCCTCGGTTGCCACCCAGCCTAAGCAGTCCCACCGCCGGCCCGCTGTCATGTCCGCGACCCGGGTTTTTCTCACAACGACATGGTGGCGGCCTGCTGAGGGGTCAGGACCGGGCCAGCCGCGCGACCCCCAGCGCCGCCCTCAGATCTTGCCCCAGGAACCGCAGTTCCAACTTTCGGCAGTCGCAGGCGTTTGCGCCCGGCCTGACGCTGTAGCCCATGCGTGCTGACGCGGCCGGAGCGGTCCCGTCCGCAAGAACGTAGATCCGGGTGCCGGTGGCACCGCGATGCCCCATCATGATTTGTGTCGTCGCGCCCGAGCGGAAGGCCAGGCCGCGCAGTTCACGTGAGGCCGGAGTCGCGCCCGGCGTGACGGGGCCGAAGGCGCGCACGGTCGCGCAGCTGCCCTGGTTTCGGGCAAACAGCAACAGGTGGCGGGTTTCCGGACGGTCTCCGGGATCGGTCTCCATGACGTGGTAAAACCCGCCGCGCAGAGGGGTTTCGTCCGCCAGTCCCCGGTCCGCGCCAAAAAATTCCAGCAGGAATTGGGGCGCGGGCACGGGGTCGTTTTTTTGTATTTCGGACAGCGCGGTCAGCAGGATGCGGGCATCGACCCCGAAAAAGCGGCAGATCCGGTCCAGCACATCGGGCCGGGGAAAGCTTTCGCCGGACAGATATCGATTGAACTGGGTGCGATTGATGCCCAGACGGCGGCAGACTTCGGACACCGAAGCGTAGCTGCCGACCAACTGCCGGAGGTTCGCGCCCAGCATGGCGCGCAATTCCTCTGGTTTGCGTGCCTTGTGACCCATGCCTTGTCCGGACATGGCCTATGGCAACGCGACACGACTGTTCCGACGCAGCGTCCGCCGTCGGCTCGGATCGATATACCGCATATTTTTCCCCAAGAGCTTTCCTATCGGAAAGAACCGCCATCAAACTAACGCCTTGTAGGCCAAACGCAACAGGCTTTTGGGGGTTTTGCGCAAACTATTGGGGCCGATCAGCTGACACTGACCGGCGATGGGTTGGAGTGGACTTGAAGACAAGCGCCCCCCTTGCGCGGTGGGGGGCGACCCGTCAACTGCCGCGCAGCAGGGCGGCCACGCCGGTCCGGGCGATTTCCGTCAGCCCAAGCGGGCGCATCAGGTCGGCAAAGGCGTCGATTTTTTCTGGCGTGCCGGTAATCTCGAAAATGAAGGAATTCAAGGTGCTGTCCACCACGTTGGCCCGAAAGATGTCGGCCAGGCGCAGTGCCTCGACGCGCTTTTCGCCTTCGCCCACGACCTTGATGATCGCCAGTTCCCGCTCGACCGAGGGGCCTTCGACGGTCAGGTCATGCACGTCGTGCACAGGCACGATCCGGCCCAGCTGCGCCTTGATCTGCTCGATCACCTGCGGCGTGCCGGTGGTCACGATGGTGATACGGCTGAGGTGGCCGGTGTGGTCGACCTCGGCCACGGTCAGGCTTTCGATGTTGTAGCCACGCCCCGAGAACAGCCCGATCACCCGCGCCAGAACGCCCGGTTCGTTCTCGACCAGAACGGCGATCGTGTGGCGCTCCTGCACGTCCGAAAATGTCGGGCGCAGGTTGTAGGCCGAATGGCGGTTGGAGCCTTTTTTGATATGTAGGGCAGACATTTATGTCCCTTTCTTGAACTTTCTTGCGCCGGATGTGCAGCCGCTCAGACCAGAACCGAGCCTTTGGAATCGATCACGCCCTGCGTTTCCGCCTCGCCCAGCAGCATCTCGTTGTGGGCCTTGCCCGAGGGGATCATGGGGAAGCAGTTCTCGTGCTTTTCCACCAGACAGTCAAAGATCACCGGACCGTCGTAGTTGATCATCTCCATGATCGCGTCATCCAGATCGGCCGGGTCCGAACACATGATTCCCTTGGCCCCGAAGGCCTCGGCCAGCTTGACGAAATCGGGCAGGGCCTCGGACCAGGAATGCGAATAGCGCTCGCCGTGCAGCAGTTCCTGCCATTGGCGCACCATGCCCAGGCGTTCGTTGTTCAGGATGAACTGTTTCACCGGCAGGCGGTATTGGACGGCGGTGCCCATCTCTTGCATGTTCATCAGCCAGCTGGCCTCGCCCGCGACGTTGATCACCAGCGCGTCGGGATGCGCCATCTGCACCCCGATCGAGGCCGGGAAACCATAGCCCATCGTGCCCAGCCCGCCCGAGGTCATCCAGCGGTTGGGGTCTTCGAACCCCAGGAACTGTGCGGCCCACATCTGGTGCTGGCCCACTTCGGTGGTGACATAGCGGTCGCGGTCCTTGGTCAGCGCCTCGAGCCGCTGCAGCGCGTATTGCGGTTTGATCGACTTTTCGCTGTTGGTGTAGGCAAGGCAGTTCACCTTGCGCCAGTCCGAGATCTGGACCTGCCACGTGGCGACGGCTTCGGCGTTGGTCTTGCGCCCGCGCGCCTTCCACACTTTCAGCACGTCTTCCAGAACATGCGCCACGTCGCCGACGATGGGGATGTCCACCCGGATCACCTTGTTGATCGAGGACGGGTCGATGTCGATATGCGCCTTTTTCGACTTGGGCGAAAACGCGTCGATGCGCCCGGTGATCCGGTCGTCGAACCGGGCGCCGACATTGATCATCAGATCACAGTCATGCATGGCCATGTTCGCCTCGTACAGGCCGTGCATGCCCAGCATCCCGATCCAGTTCTTGCCCGAAGCCGGATAGGCGCCCAGGCCCATCAGGGTCGAGGTGATGGGAAAGCCGGTCGCGTCCACCAGCTCGCGCAGCAGTTGGCTGGCGGCAGGCCCCGAATTGATCACGCCGCCGCCGGTATAGAACACGGGCTTCTTGGCGGTTTCGATGGCGGCGACCAATTCGGTGATCGCGTCCAGATCGCCCTTGACCGCCGGTTGATAATGCGAGGTCGAGGCCTTTGGCCCGGTATAGGTACCGGTCGCGAACTGCACGTCCTTGGGAATGTCGATCAGAACCGGTCCGGGGCGGCCGGCAGTGGCGACGTGAAACGCCTCGTGCAGGGTGGCGGCCAGCGAATTGGTGTCCTTGACCAGCCAGTTGTGTTTGGTGCAGGGGCGGGTGATGCCCACGGTGTCGGCCTCCTGGAACGCGTCCGAGCCGATCATGAAGGTCGGCACCTGACCAGTCAGAACCACGATCGGGATCGAATCCATCAGCGCGTCGGTCAGGCCGGTCACCGCGTTGGTCGCGCCGGGGCCCGAGGTCACCAGCGCGACGCCGGGCTTGCCGGTCGAGCGGGCATAGCCTTCGGCGGCGTGGACCGCGCCCTGTTCATGCCGCACCAGGATGTGACGGATGTCGTTCTGCAGAAAGATCTCGTCATAGATCGGCAGGACGGCGCCGCCGGGATACCCGAATACCGTGTCCACGCCCTGATCCTTGAGGGCCTGGACCACCATCTTTGCGCCGGTCATCTCACGTGTCATCTGCTTTGCTCCGTTCGCGACATGTGTCTTGCGTTTGACATAAAAAAGCCCCCGAAGTTTCGGAGGCGCATGGGTTCGATTATGGTCTACCGTTACCGGCCCATGCGCGTGGTTCCTACGATTACGACTAGCGTTTTCATCGCCAGAGGCTCCTTTTTGCGTGCAGGGACATTATGGGTGGGGGGACGGGGCGTCAACAGGCAATCTGGCCAATTTCCTGTCCCTGAGGTCGAAATTTGCGACATTTTATTGCGCAGATTGACGCATGGCCGGAATTTCCGCGAATGGCGCCGCGGGCGCGGGCCCCGAGGTCAGAAAGCGGCAGGCCGATGTCCGAAACGGGCATGAGCCGCGCGCGCCGCCGGTTCAGGCTGAACCGGAAAGGGCAACGACGGAGGCGCGCATGCTTGTGGATCTGGTGGATTTGGGCCGCTATCCCATCGACCGGCCGGACTCGGCGGCCTATCAGCGGCTGATCGCGGATATCCGGCGCGAGCTTGACGCGGACGGGTGCGCGGTGCTGCCCGGTTTCGTGCATCAGGGCGGCCTGACGCAGTTGCTGGCCGAGGCCGAATCCGTCGCCCCGCGCGCGCACCGCAGCTTCAACCGCACCAACGCCTATTTCACTCGGGACGACCCGCGGTTCGGCATCGGTCATCCGATCCGACGGTTCTATGACCGGTCGAACGCATTCGTCCCGGCCGACAACTTCCTCCCGACCGGCCCGCTGCGGCGCATCTATGAATATGACGGCTTTCTGCCCTTCATCCGCGCGGCCCTGAACGAACCCGAGGATCGGTTCTTTCGCTATGATGATCCTCTGGCCGACGTGATTTTGAACGTGGTCGAGGAAGGGCAGGGCTTCCCCTGGCATTTCGACACCAACAACTTCACCGTGACGCTGGCGATCCAGAATGCCGAACGGGGCGGGGCGTTCGAATACGCGCCCAACCTGCGCACGCCTGAACACGAGAATTTCGACAAGGTGGCCGCGATACTCGATGGCAACTTCGGGGCCGTTCGGCAGATCGAACTTCAGCCCGGTGACCTGCAGATCTTTCGCGGCCGCTATTCGCTGCACCGCGTGGCGCCGGTCAGCGGCCCGCGGCCGCGCTATGTGGGGATCTTTTCCTTCGTCGAGGCCGAGGGGATGTGCGGCGGCATAGAGCGGACGAAACAGTTGTACGGCCGGGTGCTGCCGCATCACCTGGCGCGTGCGGGGCGGCGGGCGGACCGTCTGTTGGACTGACCCGCGTCAGTACCCGACGCCGGTGCCCTGCAGCACGCCATGTTCCAGCGCATAGCGCGTCAGGCCGGCGGTCGAGGAAATGCCGAGCTTGCGCTTGATGTTCTTGCGGTGGGTCTCGACCGTGCGGACCGAGATGCCCAGCGTCTGGGCCACTTCCTTGTTCGACTTGCCCTGCGCCAGTTCCAGCAGGATCGTCTGTTCACGCCCGGTCAGCGCCTCGCGGGTGCTGTCGCCCTTGGGCTCCAATGATCCGCTGGCCCCGGTGCACAGATAACGCTCGCCGCGCATCACCGCGTCGATGGCCTGCTTGATCTCGTCGGTCGGCACGTCCTTGAGGATGTACCCCTTGGCGCCGTGGCTCAGCGCGGTCGAGATGTATTCGGGGCTGTCATGCATCGACAGGATCAGGATTCGGGTCTGGGGCAGGCGTTCCAGAATGATCTCGGTGGCGCTCAGCCCGCCCATGCCGGGCATGTTCAGATCCATCAATATCACGTCGGGCCGCAGTTGCACGGCCTGGTCGATCGCCTCTTGCCCGTTGCCCAAAGTGCCGACCACCTGGATGTCGTCATAGCTTTCCAGGATCGACTGGATGCCTTCGGCAACCATCGGATGATCGTCGACGATCAGGACTCGGGTCGTGTCTGTCATCAGGAACCGGCCTTTCTTTTGGGTGTCGCGTCTTCCTGCGGCGGCAGCAGGTGGCTCAGCGGCAGGCTGACCTCGATCACCGTTCCGCTCTGCGCGCCGCGTGATGACAGAATGCGCAGGGTCCCGTCAAGCTGTTCGATCCGCTCCTGCATGTTGCGCAGGCCGATCCCGGTGCTGATCTGGCCCGGCCGGCTGCGCAAGCCGCGCCCGTTGTCGGTGATGCGCATCGTGGCGCCCTTTTTGTGGCCGCGCAGGTCGATCGTCACCCGCGTCGCGCCGGAATGGCGCTCGATATTGGTCAGCGCCTCCTGCGCGATGCGGTAGAGCGCGATCTTGCTGTCATGGTCCAGGCGGTTGCGGAACACGACGGTGGAAAACTCGGTCTCGATCCCCGTGCGTTCGCGGAAATCGTCGGTCAGCGCCTTGAGCGCGGGGCCGAGGCCCAGATCTTCCAGAACGCCCGGGCGCAGGTCGCGGCTGATGCGGCGCACCTCGGTGATGGCGGTGCCCAGATTGTCGATCCCCTTGTCCAGCGGGGCACGTGCGCCGTCATGGTCACCTTTTGCAAGGCGCCGGCGCGCATTGTCCAGCGCATAGCGCACACCCACAAGGATCTGACTGATCCCGTCATGCAGTTCGCGCGCCACGCGGCCGCGCTCCTCCTCCTGCGCGTCGATGACCCGCTTGGTCAGCTCTTTCAGCTTGGCATCGGCCAGGCGGCGTTCGCGGATGTTCAGCAGCATCCCCGAGGCAAAAACGACCAGCACCGCCGCCAGAACGATGCCGCCGATATAGAGGAAGGTGCGCTGCACGCGCGCCTCGACCTCGGCGCGGGCATTGGCGACGGTGGCCACGATGTCGTCGATGAACACGCCGGTGCCCACGGCCCAGCGCCAGTCCTGCAGGCCGACCACATAGGCGATCATCATCGCCTCTTCCCCGGTCGAGGGCTTCTGCCACATGAAGCTGTGCCAGCCCGCGCCCTGGCGGGCCAGCCGGATGAACTCGTCCACCACGGGCACGCCGTTGCTGTCGGTCAGACCTTCCCAGTTGCGATTGATGAACTCGGTCTGGCGGGGGCTGACCAGGTTGTTGCCGTCATAGTCATAGACGAAAAAGAACCCGTCCTTGCCGTAGATCATCGCCGACAGGATCTGGGCGACGGTCTCCTTGGCCTCGGCGTCATCGGGGGCGGCGCGGCCGTAGATATAGGCAAAGCCGTTGCGCGCCTGGGTGACATAGTTGCGCAACTCCTGCTTCTTGGCCTCGATCAGGCGACGTTCCAGCGCCTGGATCTCGCGCTCGGCCGTGGCGCGGGATTCGATGGCCACCATCAGCGCGATTGCCGCCACCGCCAGCACCAGCGGGATGGCGGCGACCAGTGACAGTTTCTGCGCATAGGTCAGCGAGATCAGAGATCGAAGTTTCCCCATGGACGAATCGATACGCAAGCCGCGCCCCAATTGCAAAGAGATTGGGCATCCTGCGCCGTTCCGCGCTCGGAAGTCACGCCGCCGATAGCGGTAACAGCCGAATTTGCCACCATGCCGGACCAAAAAATCGCGCGCTCTACGCAGTAGTAGGTATTCACTTTCAAGCGCCCTTGATTAACGTGTCGTCACTCGAAGCGACTGGTCCGGGTGCGCCCGGGCCGTGAATGAATGAAGGGGAGGATCACCTGATATGGATCGTCGCAAGTTTCTGAAGACATCGGCACTGGGCGGCTCGGCCGCGGCGGCAACCGCGCTGGCGGCACCGGCCTACGCGCAGGGCAAGCGCACGTTGACCATGGTTACCTCGTGGGGCCGCGGCCTGGCGGGCGTGTTCGACAGCGCCCAGCGTTGTGCCGACAGCATCACCGCAATGTCCGACGGCAGCCTGACCGTCGACATCAAGGCCGCCGGCGAACTGGTCGGCGCGTTCGAAGTGTTCGACGCCGTGTCGTCGGGCCAGGCCGACATGTACCACGCCGCCGACTACTACTTCGTCGGCCAGCACCCGGCCTATGCCTTCTTCACCGCCGTTCCGTTCGGCATGACCGCGCAGGAACTGGTGAACTGGTACTACCACGATGGCGGCATGGAGCTGCATGACGAACTGGGCCAGATCTTCGGCCTGAAATCGTTCATCGCGGGCAACACCGGTGCGCAGGCCGGTGGCTGGTTCTCGAAAGAGATCAACAGCCCCGAGGACTTCAACGGCCTGAAGTTCCGCATGCCGGGCCTGGGCGGCAAGGCGCTGGGCAAGCTGGGCGCGTCGGTCCAGAACATTCCGGGTTCGGAAGTGTACCAGGCGCTGTCGTCCGGCGCCATCGACGGCACCGAGTGGATCGGACCCTGGGCCGACGAAAAGGCCGGCTTCCAGGAGATCACCAAGATCTACTACACCGCCGGCTTCCACGAGCCGGGCGCGGGCCTGTCGCTGGCCACCAACCGCGAGGTGTTCGAAAGCCTGTCGCCGGCACACCAGAAGATCATCGAGATCGCGGCCGCCGAAGCGCACCAGTGGAACCTGGCGCAGTTCCTGGCCAACAACGGCGCGGCGCTGCAGCGTCTGCAGGCCGGTGGCGTGAAGGTCATGGAATTCCCCGACAGCGTCTGGGACGCCTTCGGCAAGGCCAGCCAGGAAGTTCTGGCCGAGAACATGGGCGACGAGCTGTTCAAGAAGGTCTATGACAGCGCGATGGCATCTATGAAGGCCTCGTCGTCGTGGCTGAACATGTCGTCGGGCGTCTACACCGCGCAGCGCGACCGCGTTCTGGGCTAACTGGCCGCACGGCAATCACTCGGTTTCCCCGCGCCCCGTGCGGGGAAGCCATTTCTGTTGCAGATGCGCGGATCGGCCAAAATCCGGTATAATCAGCATCGCAACTGACGGGACCTGGGGACATCATGCAGGACGAAAACGGTATCTCGTTCTTCGGCGCCCTGTGGAACGGACTGCTCTGGTTCGTTCAGAACATCGCCGAAGCCTTCTATAATTTCGGATACGCGATCACGCATCCGCAGCTGTGGCTGGACTGGTCGAACAAGGAAGCGATCATGCGCTTCGTCTATTACGGCGGGTCGGTCGAGTTCTTCTTCGTGGTCTTCACGGCCTTTCTTGTGATGACGGCCATCGGCATCTACCGCCGGAATTTCATGTGGGGCGTCGTGCGCGTTCTGGAAGGGTTTGCCAACACGACGGGCCGGTTCTTTGCCTGGGCGGGCCTGCTGATGGTGATCCAGCAGATCGTCATCGTGTTCATGCAGCGTGTCTTCGCGCGGCCCGACATGGCGTTCGGCCTGGGTATCCCGTTTCAGATGGACATCAGCTGGTACGCCGAAGAGCTGAAGCTGTACAACGCGCTGGTCGTCTGCCTGTGCTGCACCTACACCTTCGTTCAGGGCGGACATGTCCGGGTTGACCTGATCTATGCCGGCATCTCGCACCGGGCCAAGCGCGTGGTCGACATGCTGGGCTCGATCCTGTTCATGATGCCCATCGCCGTGCTGGTCTGGATGTATGGCTGGTTCTTCATGTGGCGGCATCTGATCGTGCCGAAACCCTCGGCCAGTGACACGCTGGACCGGCTGGTGATGAAATCCCGCGCGCTTCGCTGGAACGTCGAAACCATCGGTTTCAGCCCCAACGGCTTCAATGCCTACTTCCTGTTCAAGATCCTGCTTGTGGCCTTTGCGGCGATGGTGTTCCTGCACGCGATCGCGTTCTTCTACCGGTCCTATCTCGAATTCGTCGAAGGCCCGGAAAGCGCTGGAAAATACCTCGACAAGGATAGCCTTGGCGAGGGCGAAGAAGCCTACGAAGGCACACATTAAGGACGGAGACCAAGACAATGCTATTCGGACTTGATGGCGTCGAGATAGGCCTCATTATCGTATTCTTCTGCCTGTTTGGCGGGATTCTCAGCGGCTTTCCGGTGGCGTTTGCCATCGGCGGGGCCGGCATCATCTCTTTCGGGATCATCGCCGCGCTGGACAGCGCCGGATTGTTGATCCACCAGGCGATCGACACAAGCTCGCAAGCCTATCGGGACATCGTGAATTCGGGTGTGAAACCCGATGTGATATCCGTGTTCCGATACCCGGACCTGCCAAGGATCGCCGAGCCGGTCTTCGCCTCGGGCTGGGAAACCGCGCTGGACCGCAACGTGTCCTTCATCGTGAACCGCATCAACGAACGGGTTCTGGCCGGTCAGTCGATCGAGACCCTGCTGGCGGTGCTGATGTTCGTGCTGATGGGCATCACGCTGGAACGCTCGAAGATCGCCAACGATCTGCTGACCACGATGGCGCGCGTCTTTGGCCCGCTGCCGGGTGGTCTGGCGGTGTCGATCGTGGTTGTGGGGGCATTCCTTGCGGCCTCGACCGGGATTGTCGGCGCGACCGTGGTGACGATGGGCCTGCTGGCCCTGCCGACCATGCTGCGCAACAACTATTCGCCGGAACTGGCGACGGGGGTGATCGCGGCCTCGGGCACGCTGGGGCAGATCATTCCGCCCTCGATCGTGATCGTTCTGCTGGGCACGCTGGCGGGTGACCTGTATTCGACGGCGCAAGAGACCCGCGCGGTCGAGGCGGGCTGCAGCGACGCGCTGACCTATCTGGGCGAGCCGGCCGTGGTTTCGGTGGGCACGCTGTTCCAGGCGGCATTGCTGCCGGGGATCATGCTGGCGCTGCTCTATGCGCTTTATGCCTTTGGTTACGCGCTGCTGAACCCGCACAAGGCACCCGCGGTCGAACTGTCGGGCGGCAGCGGTGAGCCGATCACCCGCTCGGAAGGCCTGACCTGGCTGCTGGGTGCGCCGGTCGCGCTGATCGTGGGTGCGGTTCTGCTGGGCAACCTGGGCGTCATCGGCAGCCAGAACATCACCGTTTCGGGCTTTTCCGACATCGGTGAGGCGGCCTCATTGCGCACCAACGTGTCCGAAGAGTGCAAGGCCTCGATGATCGAACTGCACGGGCAGGAAGCCTGGGACAAGGCCGTGGCCGAGCAGCAGGCCATCGACGCCGCCGGTGGCGCGGAAGAGGCCCATCGTCTGAGCGAGGAAGAACTGGCCGCCGCGCGTGAAGCCAAGATTGCCGCAGCCGCGCCGATCGGCACCGGTGTTGCGGTCACGGTCGTGCTGCTGGGGCTGACGCTGGTGATGGGTCGGGGCATCGCGCCCTCGCAATCGCCGCAGCCGCTGATCGTGGGGGCCATCGGGCTGATCCTGATGCTGTTGGTCGATGTGCTGCTGATCGCGCCGACCACCTCGTCGGGGGCCACCTTCCTGCTGCTGGCGCTGCCTTTCGGGCTGGCCATGTATGGCTGCAAGGCGGCGGCTGCGCGCTGTGCGACCAACGATCTGATCCGCGTGGTGTTCCCGCCGCTGGTTCTGATCATCGCGGTTCTGGGCTCGATCCTGGGCGGCGTGACCAACCCGACGCCGGCAGCGGCGCTGGGCGCGGGCGGGGCCATCATGCTGGCGGCCTATCGCAAGCTGCAGGACCAGGGGCGGTCGGGCAAGGTGATCATCTGGTCCACCTTCGCCGTCATCATCTGTCTGCTGCTTGGCGTGAACTTTGACCTGCGCATCAACCAGGGCGGCGTCTCGGTCGAAAGCTGGATCGCGTTCATCCTGGCCTATGCCGCCTATCTGTACGCGCTGTTCGGCCTGCTGTTTGCGTGCTGGGTTCTGTTCACCAGCGGCGTGCTGACGCCCGTGGTGCGGGAAACCGCCAAGGTGACCTCGATGGTCTTCACCATCCTGATCGGCTCGCAGCTGCTGAACCTGGTGGTGATCTCGTTTGGCGGCGAGCACTATATCCAGCAGTTCCTCAAGAGCTTCGACAACGAATTCACGGTCTTCCTGATCGTGATGCTGGTGCTGTTCATCCTGGGCTTCGTTCTGGACTTCCTCGAGATCATCTACATCGTGATCCCGATCGTGGGACCGGTGATCTATGGCGGGTCGTTCGACCCGAAATGGGTGACGATCATGGTGGCGGTGAACCTGCAGACCTCGTTCCTGACGCCGCCATTCGGGTTCGCGCTGTTCTATCTGCGCGGCGTGGCGCCAAAAGAGGTGACGACCGGCCATATCTATCGCGGGATCATCCCCTTCGTGCTGATCCAGGTGGTGGGGATCGCGATCCTGTGGTTCTTCCCGTCGATCGTGACCATCGTGCCGGACCTGATCCCGAACTGATTGGTGGATGGCGTTCTCAAAGTGAAAAGGGGGCCGCATGGCCCCCTTTGCTTTGGTGCCGGCTGACGCCGGTTGTCAGGTGAACTGGATCAGATCCCAGCGGTTTCCGAACGGGTCCTGCCAGACGGCCACGATGCCATAGGGTTCGTGGCGCGGCGCCTCCTCGAATAGCACGCCTTTGGCCCGCATGTCCGCGTGATCGCGGGCGAAATCATCCGTACTCAGGAAGAAACCCACCCGGCCGCCGGTCTGGTTGCCGATGGCGGCCTGCTGATCGGCCCCATCGGCCTTGGCCAGCACCAGCCCGGCACCACCGCCCGGCGGGGTGACGAGGACCCAGCGTTTGCCGCCGCCCAGATCGACATCCTGAGTCAGTCGAAAGCGCAGCGTCCGGGTGTAGAACGCGATCGCGTCGTCATAGTCCGGCACCACCAGGGTGACGGCGTGCAACGTCTGCTGCATGGATGTTCAGCCCTTGGTTGGGTGCCGGTCGGGAAGCTGGATGCTTGCGACCTGTTCGGCAATCGGGGCAGTCGCCAGCGGATGGCTTTCGCTGTTCGAGAAGGCCTCGGGCTCGCGGACCGGTTGCCACCTGTTGCCCACATAGACTTCGAGGCCCGCGAACTTGGCCTTGTACCCCATCTTGGGGCTGCCCGGCACCCAATAGCCCAGATAGACATAGGGCAGGCCGGCCTCGCGCGCGATCTCGATATGGTCGAGGATCATGTAGGTGCCCAGCGAGTTCTGCGGCCGATCGGGGTCGTAGAACGAGTAGACCATGCTCAGCCCGTCATCCAGAACGTCGGTCAGGCTGACGGCGATCAGGTTGCCTGTTTCGGGGTCGGCATATTCCACCACGCGGCTGCGGATCGGGGTTTCCTCGATCATCGCGGCAAACTCGAACACGTCCATGTCGGCCATTCCGCCGTCGGCGTGGCGCGTATCAAGGTAGCGGCGAAACAGTTCGTACTGGTCGTCGGTGGCCCAAGGCGAGGTCGCACGCCGCTGCAGATGCGCATTGCGGCGGGCTGCGCGTTTCTGGCTTTTTGTCGGGCGAAATTTCGACACGTCGATACGCGCAGACAAACAGGCCGCGCAATCGGCGCAGGATGGCCGGTACAGAACGTTCTGCGAGCGCCGGAACCCCTGTTGCGACAAGGCGTTGTTCAGGCGGTCGGCCCCTTCGCCCTGCAAGGCGGTGAACAGCTTGCGCTCGACCCTGCCCTCGAGATAGGGGCAGGGTTGTGGTGCAGTCACATAGAACTGCGGCGCAATCGGCAGCGTGTGTCGCATGAAGGCCCCGTGTTTCCTCGGGGAGGATGATAGCAACGCAAATCCGGGTCGCCAAGTCCCTGAAACGGTTGGCTTCAGGCGCGCTGGTTCAGCATGACCGTGCCCAGGAAGGCATCGGTCAGGCCCTGGTTGCGGGCGCTGGTCAGCATCATGATGACCGAGATGATCTGCAGGATCGGGAAGGCCATGCTGACGAAATACCCGGCGGTGTGGGCCACGGCCTTGCCGGTGTCCATCCGTTCGCCGAAGGCGTCGCGCAGCTCGATTCCCATGAACCGCATGCCCAGCGTGGCCGAACCGTTGGCGATGGTGACCACCCGGTAGACAAAGCTGACGACCGCGTAGATCAGCGCCAGCACGAAAAGCCCCATGCCCAAGGTCAGCAGAATCGCGACCGTACACAGCAGCGAGATGAAGGCGATGTCGAACAGCCAGGCGAAGAAACGTTTGATCGCCACCGATTGATAGAATTCAGGCTGGCGGTCGGGTTCGGGCAGGTGGGTCATTGCAAGTTCCGAATATCCGTTGGGGGCGCCCTGTCCCTAAACCGGGGCAGGGCCAGTGTCCATCAGGCGGTTTCGCCTTGGTCGTCCGCGTCATTGGCGCGGGCGCGCTCGTCCATGAACTGGTCGAACTCGGCCTTGTCCTTGGCCTCGCGCAGGCGGCGCAGGAAGGCTTCGAAGTCCTGCTGCTCGCGCTCCAGCCGGGCCAGCGTATCGGCCTTGTAGGCGTCGAATGCGCTGTTGCCCGAGGGCTTCATCGCGCTCATGTGGCTGTGCCACGAATGGCGGCGGCTGCAGGATTTGCTGAACATGCGTTTGCTCCAGATCATGTAGGCAAGAAGGGCCAGCCCGACGGGCCAGAAGAAGATGAAACCAAGGACCATGGCGGCGATCCAGGCGCCTTTGCCCTTGTCGTCCAGCCAGGCTTCGGTGCGGTGCAGCCATCCCGGGTTGCGGGGGACGGCGGGTTCGGACAATGCGGTCATGTGGGCTCTCCTGGTTTGATGTAAAACGCTTTCACATTGATCTAGATGGGGGCGCGCGGCCGGGTTGCAAGGGATCAATGTGAAAAAGATTTACATTTTTGCGCGTCCGTGCGGATCTTCCCTGCGGGGCCGCTTTGCCCCATTGACCTTGGCGGACGGCAATGTGCACCTTGCGCGCATGAGCGAAGCCCTGTCCATCACCCGTGTTCCGCGCGCCTATGACCCCGATCTGGGGCGCGAAGCCGTTGCCGCCGTGCCCGATCTGACGCCCGATCAGTCCGAGTTGATCCTGGGTGCCGCCGGCAGCAGCCCCTATCTGAACGGCCTGATCCAGCGCGAGGGCGACTGGCTGGCGCAGGCCTTGCGGGACCCGCAGCAGGCGATGGAGCGCGTCATGGCGGCGGCCCGCGCCCTGCCGCCCGACCAGTTGAAGCCCGGTTTGCGGCTGGCCAAGCGCCGCGTCGCGTTGCTGACCGCTCTGGCCGACCTGTCTGGCGCGTGGACGTTGGAACAGGTCACCGGCGCGCTGACCGATTTCGCCGCGCTTGCCGTGGACATCGCGGCCAAGGCCGAGATCGCAGCGCTGATCCGGCGCAAGAAGCTGCCCGGCCTGACCGAAGACGACGTGGAAACCGCCGCGGGGATGGTGATCCTGGCAATGGGCAAGATGGGTGCGCACGAGCTGAACTACAGCTCGGATATCGACCTGATCGTGCTGTTTGACGAAACCCGGTACGATCCCGGTGATTTCTACGAGGCGCGGCAGGGCATGGTGCGGGCCACGCGCAATTTCTGCGCCACGCTCAGCGACAAGACGGCCGATGGGTACGTGTTCCGCACCGATCTGCGCCTGCGCCCCGATCCCGCGGTCACCCCCGTCTGCATGGCGACCGAGGCGGCCGAGCGCTATTACGAAAGCCTGGGCCGCACATGGGAGCGCGCCGCCTATATCAAGGCCCGCCCCTGTGCCGGCGACATCGCCGCCGGGCAGCGGTTTCTGGAAACCCTGCGGCCCTTCGTCTGGCGCCGCCATCTGGATTTCGCCGCCATTCAGGACGCCCACGACATGCGCTTGCGCATCCGCGAGAACAAGGGCACCGGGGGGGCACTGACGATCCCCGGCCATGATATGAAGCTGGGGCAGGGCGGCATTCGTGAAATCGAGTTCTTTACCCAGACCCGACAGTTGATCGCCGGGGGGCGTGACCCCGACCTGCGGGTGCGCGGCACGGTGCCGGGGCTGGCGGCGCTGGCGGCCAAGGGCTGGGTTCCGCAGGACGTGACCGACAAGCTGACCGACCATTACCGCGCCCATCGCGAGGTCGAACACCGCATCCAGATGGTGCATGACGCGCAGACCCACAAGGTGCCGCAGTCGCCCGACGGGATCGAGCGCATCGCCTGCCTGATGGGCACTACCAGCGCCGAGCTGACGGCCGATCTGACCCGCCGCCTGACCGAGGTGCACGAGCTGACCGAGGGCTTTTTCGCGCCCGGCTCCGGCCCCGCGCCGACCGCAGCGCCCCCGGTCGAATTCGACGCCGGCGTTCTGGCCCGCTGGCCGACTTATCCGGCACTGCGCTCGCAACGGGGCGCGCGCATTTTCGAGCGGCTCAAGCCCGAATTGCTGGCCCGGCTGGCCAAGACCGCCCGCCCCGACGAGGCGCTGCTGGCGCTGGACGGGTTTCTGGCCGGCTTGCCCGCCGGTGTGCAGCTGTTTTCCCTGTTCGAGGCCAACCCGCATCTGATCGACCTTCTGGTCGATATCGTCGGCACCTCGCACGCGCTGGCGTCGCACCTGTCGCGGAACGCGCAGGTTTTCGATGCGGTGATTGGCGGCAGCTTCTTTGCCGAATGGCCCGGTCAGGCCGCGCTCCGGCAGGAACTGGCCACGGCCCTGTCCGCCGAGACCGATTATGAAACCCAGCTGGATCTGGCGCGGCGCTGGTGCAAGGAATGGCATTTCCGCATCGGCGTGCATCACCTGCGCGGGCTGATCGACGGGCTTGAGGCCGGTCGGCAATATGCCGAGCTGGCCCAGGCCGTGATTGCCGCCATCCTGCCCTGTGTCGAGCATCAGTTCGCGCGAAAGCACGGGCCGGCGCCGGGCCGGGGCGCGGCGGTGCTGGGGATGGGGTCGCTGGGGGCGGGCCGGATCAACTCGCAATCCGATCTGGACATGATCGTGATCTATGACCCGCAGGGCGAGGAGATGTCGGATGGCCCGCGGCCTTTGGCCACGCGCACCTACTATGCGCGGTTCACCCAGGCGCTGATCACCGCGCTGTCCGCACCCATGTCTCAGGGGCGTCTGTACGAGGTCGACATGCGCCTGCGCCCCTCGGGCAATCAGGGGCCGGTGGCGACAAGCTGGGCCAGCTTCACCCATTACCAGCAGAACGAAGCCTGGGTGTGGGAGCACCTGGCCCTGACCCGCGCCCGCGTGGTCGCGGGCGAGCCCGGCCTGGCCCGCGACATCGAGGCCTTCCGCGCCGACTTCATCGCGCGCCCGCGGGACGCGGGGCAGGTCCTGCGCGAAGTCTCGGAAATGCGCGCGCGCCTGGCGGCGGCCAAGTCTCCCGCCGGGATCTGGGACGTCAAGAACGGCCCCGGACGCCTGCTCGACATCGAGCTGTTGGCCGAGGCCGGGGCGCTGCTGGCGGGCTCGGCGGAACGCGATGTGGCCTCGGGCCTGCAGGGCGCCGTCGCTGCGGGGCTGCTGGAGGTCGCTCAGGCGCAGGTCCTGCGCACGGCCTATGACCTATTCTGGCAGGTACAATGCGCCGCGCGGCTGCTGTCGGGCAAGGTGATCGAGGCCGACAAGATCGGGCAGGGGGGCACGGCCTTTCTGTGCCGGGCAACCAGGTTCGAGCAGGTCGAACAGTTGCAGGCCGCATTGCAGGAAAACTATTCCACCGCCGCCGCCATCATAGGCGCGGTGATCGAGGAGGAACGCGATGCCGCGCAGTGACGACCCCAACGACCCCAAGGGCCTGATCCGCGAGGCCTATCGCATCGAGGGCATCGCCTTGCCCGAATGCCGCAGCATCTTTCTGGACTGGGCGCTCAGCCTGCCGGACGGGCGCGACCAGAAACAGGCGCTGACCGAGTTGCACGCCGCCTATGCCGCGCGCGACGCCGATCATCCAATGACACAGGTCCTGCGCGAAGGGCTGAACACCGCGCAGGCCCCGCGCCGGCGCGGCGGTTGGCGTGCCCGGTCGCGGTGACCCAATCGGGGCTTTCCTGCCCGCGCAATCGCGACTATGAGGGCGCCATGACCCAAGCCGACCCGCCCGACCGCCCCAGAATCCGCCTCAAACCCAAGGCCAATGCCCGCGCCCTGCGCCACGGCTTTCCCTGGGTCTACGCCAATGACATCGTCACCGACCGGCGCACCCGCAAGATCGCGCCCGGGGCGCTGGCCGTGCTCGAGGATGACAAACGCGCGCCGATCGCGCTGGTGGCGGTCAATCCGAACTCCAAGATCATGTGCCGGGTGCTGGATCGCGACCTGTCGGCGCAACTGGATGCCGGGTGGTTCGAAACCCGCCTGCGCCGGGCGCTCGACTTGCGCGAACGGCTGTTCGATACGCCCTTCTACCGGCTGGTCCATGCCGAGGCCGACGGATTTCCCGGCGTCATCATCGACCGGTTCGGCGACGCCTGTGTGATCCAGCCCAATGCCGCCTGGGCCGAGGCGCATCTGGACCTTCTGACCGACGCATTGGTCGCGGTGACGGGGGTGACGACCGTGCTCAAGAACGCCTCGGGCCGCACCCGCGGGCTGGAAGGTCTGGATGACGTGAACCAGACCCTGCGCGGCACCGCGCCCGATGCTCCGCTGCCCGTTCCGATGAATGGCGCAACCTACATGGCCGACCTGACCGGGGGCCAGAAAACCGGGCTGTTCTACGACCAGCGCCCCAACCACGCCTTTGCCGCTCGGCTGGCGGGTCCCGGTGCGCGTGTACTGGACGTGTTCAGCCACGTGGGCGGATTTGGCCTGGCCATGCTGGCCGGTGGCGCCGACCACGCGCTGTCGGTCGATGGCTCGGCCGCCGCGCTGACCCTGGCCGAGCAGGGCGCCGCCGCCTCGGGTTTTGGCGACCGCTTTGAAACCCGGCAGGGCGATGCCTTCGACGTGCTGACGCAACTGGGCGAGGAAGGCGCGCAGTTCGACGTGGTCATCTGCGATCCACCGGCCTTTGCGCCGTCGAAACAGGCGCTGGATGCCGGGCTGCGGGCCTATGAGCGGATCGCCCGTCTGGCCGCGCCATTGGTCAAACCGGGGGGATATCTGTGCCTGTGTTCCTGCTCACATGCCGCCGACCTGACCCGGTTCCGCGAGGCCTGCGCCCGCGGCATCGGCCGGGCCGGGCGTCAGGCGCAGATGGTCCACACCGGCTTTGCCGGCCCCGACCATCCGCAACTGCCGCAACTGGCCGAGAGCGGCTATCTGAAATCCGTGTTCTACCGGCTGTGAAGGCGGTTCTTGACACCTGCGTCATTTACCCGACGGTGATGCGCGAAATGCTGCTGGGCGTGGCGGCGCGGGGCCACTTCACCCCGCTCTGGTCGGCTCGCATCCTCGAGGAATGGGCCCGTGCAGCCCGCAAACTCGGCCCCGAGGGCGAGGCGCAGGCCCGGGCCGAAATCGCCTTGGTGCAGGCACATTGGCCGCAGGCCGAACGCCCCGAGTCACCCGGTCTCGAACAGCGCCTCTGGCTTCCTGACCCGGCCGACACGCATGTGCTGGCCACCGCGGTCGCCGCTTCGGCCGATACGATCATCACCGTGAATGCCAAGGATTTCCCAAGAAATATCCTTGCGGAAGAGGGCCTTGCCCGCATCGACCCCGACAGCTTCCTTCACGGCATCTGGCAGAGTGACCCGACCAGTGTCGAACAGGTGGCCCAATCTGTCCTGACCGAAGCCAACCGGCTGTCGGGCAACAGCTGGACCCTGCGCGCATTGATGAAAAAGGCCCGCTTGCCGCGTCTCGGCAAGGCTCTGGCGGCCTGACCTCTTCATCTGGCCCAAAATATCCCGGAGAGCGCGAGAGGCTGGCCTCTCGCATCCCAACCTTCAGCCACGCTCCCAACGTTGCTCAAGGGCCTCCAGCGCGGCAATCCGCTCGTCCGTCCTGGGATGGCTCATCAGCCAGGCCGGAACCACGCCCGCCCGCTGCTGAGTCAGATCCTCAAGCTTGTGAAACAGGGATTTCTGCGGCCCGATCCCGATTCCGGCCTTGGTCAGCAGGGCGGCTGCGTATTCGTCCGCCTCGTACTCGTCCGCCCGCGACAGGCGCGAGGCCAGCAGCGCGGTCAGCGCATTTGCGATCCACGCGCCGATGAAGGGAATGAACCGGTTGAGCAGCATCATCAGCGCCGCCCGCATCGCGTTCTGACCGGAAAAGTCGATCATCCGTCGCCGGGCATGGCCCAGCGCCACATGCCCCAGCTCGTGCGCGATGACGCTGGCCATCTCCTCGGCCGAAACCTCGCCGTTGCGGAACTTGCGATAGAAGCCACGGGTGATGAAGATGCGCCCATCCGGCGCGGCCAGCCCGTTCACCGGGTCGATTTCATAGATATAGACCGGCACGCGCGCCACATCCAAGGCGGCGGCCAGGCGGTCGGTCATGCGCTTCAACTCGGGATCGGCCAGCTCGGTCGACTTCGCATCCAGCTCGCGATGGGTGCGCCAGACGGAAATCCGATACATCACAATAGCATAGGCGATCGCCAGCAGAATTGGGGTCAGACGCAACATATTTCAGATATGGGCGGATCGGGATGCGGGGGCAAGTCGTTCCTCATCACTTTTGGGCAACATGGGCGACTTTAGGCAGTTCATGAGACGGAAATCGCGCGGCGTCAGATCGCAAGTTCCATATTTCAAAGGTTGAAGTGCGGGCAAAACCCCTCTAGGGCGCGGCGCGCGCCGTGCGCGCGCGCTATGCAAGAGGGACAAATGGCCAATACAGACTCCGAAGCCCGGCACCTGGAAACACTGGATCGTGACCTGCGGCGGTTTTCCCGCCTCGAGGTCGCAGCGGCGCAGGTCGGGCGGCCGGTCGTCGGATCGGGCATCGCCTTCGTGTTCATCGTGATCGCCGGGATCGCGGCCGCATTGCTGTTCGGACAGGCCAGCAACACGATGATCGTCGTGATCGCGGCCATGTTCGGAGCCTACATGGCGCTGAACATCGGTGCGAACGATGTGGCCAACAACATGGCCCCGGCGGTGGGCGCAAACACCCTGACCATGGGCGGCGCCATCGCGATTGCCGCAGTTTTCGAAAGCGCCGGCGCGCTGATCGCGGGGGGCGACGTGGTCTCGACCATCGCCAAAGGCATCATCAATACCGAAAGCATGGGTACGGCAACCGTCTTCATCTGGGGCATGATGGCGGCGCTGTTGTCTGCCGCGCTCTGGATCAACCTGGCCACCTGGGTCGGTGCTCCGGTCTCGACCACGCATTCGGTCGTGGGGGGCGTCATGGGGGCCGGGATCGCGGCGGCGGGGTTCGGCGCGGTCAGCTGGGTCAAGATGAGCCAGATCGCGGCAAGCTGGGTCATCTCACCGGTTTTGGGCGGTGTCATCGCCGCCGGGTTCCTGTGGTTCATCAAGTCCCGGATCATCTACCAGGACGACAAGATCGCCGCGGCGCGCAAATGGGTTCCGGTTCTGGTCGGCATCATGGCCGGGGCGTTTGCCTCGTACCTTGCGCTGAAAGGCCTGAAACATCTGTTCAAGATCAATCTGCAGACGGCCCTGGTGATCGGTCTGGTCAGCGGAGTGCTGATCTGGATGGTGACGATTCCGGTCATTCGCCGTCAGGCCGAAGGGCTGGAGAACCGCAACAAATCGCTCAAGATCCTGTTCGGCATCCCGCTGATCATTTCCGCGGCGCTGCTCAGCTTTGCGCATGGGGCCAATGACGTGGCCAATGCCGTCGGGCCTCTGGCCGCGATCGTTCAGGCTTCGGCGGTGGGTGATTTCACCCATGCGGTGAACATTCCGCCCTGGGTCATGATCATCGGCGCCTTCGGCATTTCGTTCGGCCTGTTCCTGTTCGGGCCCAAGCTGATCCGGGTGGTCGGCAGCCAGATCACCAAGCTGAACCCGATGCGCGCCTATTGCGTGGCGCTGTCGGCGGCGATCACCGTGATCGTGGCCAGCTGGCTTGGCCTGCCGGTCAGCTCGACCCACATCGCCGTGGGCGCGGTGTTCGGTGTCGGGTTCTTCCGCGAATGGGACGCCGAGCGGCGCCTGATCAAGGCGCGCGGTGCCGTGCCGGAACGCCCGGTGCTGGCCCCCGAAGAGCGCCGCCGCCGCAAGCTGGTGCGCCGGTCGCATTTCCTGACGATCATCGCGGCCTGGGTGATCACCGTGCCTGCGGCGGCCCTGCTGTCGGGTCTGCTGTTCCTGGGCGTCCAGGCAATCGCCGGATAAAACCAAAGCCGGGCTGGCGCTAGCGCGTCAGCTCGCGCATGCCGCGCTCCAGCCCGGCCAGCGTCATCGGCACCATCCGGTCTTCGAAGATCTCGCGGATCATGCCGATGGAATGGGTGTATTCCCAGTATTTCTCGGGCACCGGGTTGATCCACAGGTTCGACGTCCACTGTTCGCGCGCGCGCTGCAGCCAGACCTGACCGGCCTCGGCGTTCCAGTGCTCGTTGGCGCCGCCGGGATAGGCGATCTCGTAAGGCGACATCGACGCATCACCCACGAAGATGCACTTGTAGTCGGGGCCGTAGGTCCGCAGCACCTCATGCGTGGGGGTCTGCGCATCCCACCGGCGGCGGTTGTCGCGCCAGACGCCTTCGTACAGGCAGTTGTGGAAATAGAAATATTCCAGGTGCTTGAATTCGGCCCGCGCGGCCGAGAACAATTCCTCGACCACCTTGATATGCGGATCCATCGAGCCGCCCACATCGAGAAACAGCAGTACCTTGACCGCATTGTGCCGCTCGGGCCGGGTCTTGACGTCCAGGTATCCGTGCTCGGCGGTGGCGCGGATGGTCCCGTCCAGATCCAGCTCTTCGGCGGCGCCCTCGCGGGCCCAGCGGCGCAGGCGTTTCAAGGCGACCTTGATGTTGCGAGTGCCCAACTCGACCGTGTCGTCCAGATTGCGGAACTCGCGCTTGTCCCAGACCTTGACCGCGCGCTGGTGGCGGCTTTCCTTCTGGCCGATGCGCACGCCCTCGGGGTTGTAGCCATAGGCGCCGAAGGGCGAGGTGCCCGCCGTTCCGATCCACTTGTTGCCGCCCTGATGGCGGCCTTGCTGATCCTTCAGCCGCTCGCGCAGCGTCTCCATCAGCTTGTCGAACCCGCCAAGCGCTTCGATTTCGGCCTTTTCCTCGTCCGAGAGGTGCTTCTCGGCCATCTTGGCCAGCCACTCGGCCGGGATGTCCACGGCCTCGAGCACCTGATCCATGGTGATCTCGGACAGCCCTTCAAAGCTGGCGCCAAAGGCGCGGTCGAACTTGTCGATGTTGCGCTCGTCCTTCACCATCGAGACACGGGCGAGGTAGTAGAACGCCTCGATGTCATAGGTGGCCAGCCCCTTTTTCATCCCCTCCAAAAAGGTCAGGTATTCCCGCAACGAGACGGGAATGCCGGCTTTTCTGAGGTTTTCAAAAAAGGGAATGAACATCCGGTCAGCCCACCATCCGAACCAGGATCAGCGATGCCACAAGCCCCAGAAGGGCGAAGGCGATGCCGTATCCGGCGGCGTATTGGGCGATGTCGGCCCCGCTGCCCTTGCGCCTGCGTGCCGTCAGCGCGCCCAGAATCGCTCCTGCGATCGCCATGCCCCAAACCAGTCCCATTCGCCTGCCATCCGTTTGCTGTGTCACGGGTTGCGCAGCGCGATGTTCTGCACCAGCGCGCGCACCACCAATTCAGAACCGAAGGCGTAGCGCGCCCACCCCAGACTGTCCAGCCTGACGGTACGTGCCGCCTTGGGGCGGGCGGCCTGATCCAGCGCCTCGGATTTCAGCAGCAGCAGGGTGGCCAGCAACGCGGCGTTCTCGGCCCGTCGCGCCGTTTCGATGGCCGTGTCCAGTTGCGGCAGCATGTCCGGCCCCCGATCCCGTCCCAGCGCATAGGCGGCCATCTGGGCGATGACATGGGCCTGATGCACCTCGGTTCCGGGCGTTTCGCGCAGGAATTGCAGGGCAATCGCATATTCGCGCTGGGCGGCTTCGGGGTCGTCATACTGGATCATCCGGCCTTTGAGATAATGCGGATAGGCGCGGCGGTGGTCGGTCCAGCCCATCTGCTGGCCGATCCGCATCGCCCGGTCCAGCGCGCGCAGCCGCCGGGGCGAGGGCGCCCCGTTGCCTACCGCGATCTGTACCGCGTCGATCCAGGCGCGCGGCGTGGCCGATACCGCCTGGGCGGGCACTCGGGCGCCGCGCGGATTGAGGCGGGCGATCACGCCGGGGATCACCTGCGCGACCTCGTCCCGCGTCATGCCGGTGCGCAGTTCGGGCGCATAGGCGGCGCGCAGGATCAGCATGTCGAACCCGGTCAGCACGGTATGGAAATTGTCGTCGTTGAACACCGAATCCGGCAGGCGGTACATGTCGTTCAACGGACCGAGCGCCTGCGCCAGTTCTTCGTTCAGACAATCGCGGATTTCCTGCGGGCTGACATCGTTGGGGATGAAAATGCCCAGCCGCTCGCGGCTGCGCAGGGCCGACCAGCTGCTTTTGGGTTTGCGCCGGTCGCGGCGGTACTCGTCCAGGCTTTGGGCGTTGGGCACGACGAAACAGGCCGCCTGCGGCAGAACGCGCTGGATCTGGCGCTGGGGGACGGCCTGGATGGTGATGTTGGCCGGCCCGTCCGGGACCTGCCGGATGTCGATTCCGGCCTCGGTGCGCAGGCGCGTCAGCACCCGGCTCAGGTCGGCCTGCATGGTAGGGGCCGGGGTGCCTGTCAGGCGCAGCGTGATCGGGGTTTCGAACCGGGTGAACACCGGCAACGGGGTGCCGCTTTCCAGAAAGAAGAACAGGTCGAGGAAATCTGCGGCGATGTTGGCGTTCGCGCGCGTGGGCGGAACCGGGCGCGGCGCGCCGAAGGACTTGGCCGGGGGCAGGGGCCTTTCGGTCGATTTGACCTCGGCGGGCAGTTCGATCGTTTCGACCGTACTGCAGCCCGCCAGCGCCAGGGCCAGGACGAAGGCCGCCAGCCTTGTCATGGACGCTGATATTTGATGAACGGGGTCAGCTGCCCGACCCTGTCATACAGCCGGCGCGCGGCGTGGTTGAACTCTTGCGTCAACCAATAGACCGAGGGCGCACCGCGACGGTCGGCCTCGGCGTAGACGGCCTCGATCAGGGCGCGGCCGACCCCGGCGCCGCGCACCTGCGGATCGGCGTAGAGGTCCTGCAGGTAGCACACATCCTCGACCTTCCAGCCATGCCGGTGAAACAGGAAATGGGTCAACCCCACCAATCGCCCGTCGCGCTCGGCCACGAGGCAGGAAAAGTCACGGGGGTCATCGCCCAGCAGGCGCGCAAAAGTGCTGTCATAGACCGCCTGCGGCAACTCGGTTTCGTAAAAGGCCAGATAGGCGCGCCACAGTGCGGTCCATTCCGGCCGGTCCTGGGCGGTCAGCGGGCGAATGCACGGCTGGGTCACGTTTGGGAGCCTTTGCGGTCTGGTTGCTCGATTGGTGGCCTCGGACGGGCGCGCGCCGATGCTGGCATCAGGTGCGCCCCAAGGCAAGCCGCGATCACGGAATGGTCAACGACCGGCAAGCTTCAGCGCTTGGCGCGCGCCATGAAAGCCAGCCGTTCGAACAGGTGCACGTCCTGTTCGTTCTTCAGCAGGGCACCGTGCAGCTTGGGCAGGGCATTGACCCCGTCGCGCTTCAGGTCCTCGGCGTCCAGATCCTCGGCCAGCAGCAGTTTCAACCAGTCCAGCACCTCGGAGGTCGAGGGCTTTTTCTTCAGCCCCTGTGTCTCGCGGATTTCATAGAACTGGGTCAGGGCGGTGGTCAGCAGCGCCTCTTTGATGCCGGGGTGGTGGACCTCGACGATGCGGCGCATCGTGGCCTCGTCGGGGAAGCGGATGTAGTGGAAGAAACAGCGGCGCAGAAACGCGTCGGGCAGTTCCTTTTCGTTGTTCGAGGTGATGATCACGATGGGGCGGTTCTTGGCCCGGATTGTTTCGCCGGTCTCGTAGACGTGGAACTCCATCTTGTCGAGTTCCTGCAGCAGGTCGTTGGGAAACTCGATATCGGCCTTGTCGATCTCGTCGATCAGCAGCACGACCTTTTCATCGGCCTCGAAGGCCTGCCACAGCTTGCCCTTCTTGATGTAGTTGCGGACGTCGTTCACGCGTTCGTCGCCCAGCTGGCTGTCGCGCAGGCGGCTGACGGCATCGTATTCGTACAGGCCCTGCTGGGCGCGGGTGGTGGATTTGATGTTCCACTCGATCATCTTCAGGCCCAGCGCCGCGGCCACCTGCCTGGCCAGTTCGGTCTTGCCGGTTCCCGGCTCACCCTTGACCAGAAGCGGTCGCTCCAGCGTCACGGCGGCATTCACCGCGATGGTCAGATCGTCGGTGGCAACATAGTCTGCGGTGCCTTCGAAACGTGTGGTCATGTAGCCCTCGTGATGGTTGTCGCGCGGCGCGCCGGCAAAGAACTCGGGCACCGGGTTACCGGCAGGGGTGATCTTTTACAACCCGGGTCGCAGCGTCGCGGGTTGGGCCCGGCCAATCAACCGCCCCCTGGTTGATTCGGATCGCCCGGTTCGATCCGGCGTTGAACCTGCCGCAAAATGGCCGGATCCGTTTCACGAAAAAAGTCGATTTTGTGCGCTAAGTCTCATGTTTGTACCAATTTCATCGGCGGCGTACCGGGCTGGCGTTTGCATAGTGACATTCCCGGCCCCGTGGGATAAATGCTGCGCAGAAGGGGGTGCCGAATGTCAGGCGATGCAACCGCAAAAGACGTTTCCGGCCATGCCAAGGGAGCAGATATGAAGCAGGAAGTTTTTCTGCCGGAAGACTACCGACCGGCCGAAGATGAGCCTTTCATGAATGAACGACAGCTTGAGTATTTCCGCCGCAAGCTGCTGAATTGGAAACACGAACTTCTGGCGGGCAGCCGCGACACCATCGAAGGGCTGCAGGACAACACCCGCAACATTCCCGATGTCGCCGACCGCGCCAGCGAAGAGACGGACCGCGCGCTGGAACTGCGCACCCGCGACCGTCAGCGCAAGCTGGTGGCCAAGATCGACGCCGCGCTGCGCCGCATCGAGGAGGGCGAGTACGGCTATTGCGAGGTCACCGGCGATCCGATTTCGCTCAAGCGGCTGGATGCCCGCCCGATCGCGACCATGACGCTCGAGGCGCAAGAGCGGCACGAGCGTCGCGAAAAGGTGCACCGCGACGATTGATCGCTGGAAAGTTCTGACGAATCCGAACGCCGGGGCCTGTGGTTCCGGCGTTTTTGCGTTATGCCGGCTGCATGAAGATCGACGTCTTGAAATTTGCGGTGGTGGGCGGCGGGATCGGTGGCCTTGCCGCCGCCGTCGCGCTGCAGCAGCGCGGCGCGCAGGTGACCGTGCTGGAACAGGCGCCCGAGCTGGCCGAGGTCGGCGCCGGGCTGCAGATCAGCGCAAACGGAATGGCGGTGCTGCGCGCGCTGGGGGTGGCCGGGTCTCCGCCCGAGGCCGCGCAGATCTCGCACGGAACCGTGTTGCGCGACTATCGGCGCGGGCGCGTCATCAGCCGGGTGCCGCCGCCCGCGGCCGGGGCGACGTATTACTACCATCGTGCAGATCTGCTGGACCTGCTGCGCGACGCGGCCCTGCGGTCGGGGGTAGAACTGCGTCTGAACGCGCGGGTCACGCATGTGCGCAAACACCCCTCGGACGCCGAGATCTCGTTGCGCGACGGGACCCGCCTCCGGGCCGAATGCGTCATCGCGGCGGACGGCGGGCGCAGCCATCTCCGCCCGGTTCTGAACGGAACCGAGGCGCCCCGGTTCACCCATCAGGTCGCGTGGCGCGCGACCATTCCCTGGGCCGACCGTACGGCGACCCCCATGGCTACATTGACCATGGGGCCGGGCCGCCACGTGGTGACCTATCCGCTGCGCGATCAATCGCAGATGAACATCGTCGCGATCGAGGAGCGCTCGGACTGGACCGAGGAAGGCTGGAAACTGGAAGGCGACGCCGGCGACCTGCGGGCGCGCTTCGCCGATTTCGGCGGGGTCACGGGGGAAATCCTTGCCCGTATCGACAAGGTGAACATCTGGGCACTGTTCCTGCGTCCGGTGGCACAGAAGTGGCAGAACGGGCGTGTGGCCCTGTTGGGTGACGCGGCCCATCCGACCTTGCCGTTCATGGCCCAGGGCGCATGCCTCGCGCTCGAGGACGCCTGGGTCCTCAGGCGTGCATTCGATGACCAGTCAGGCATCCAACGCGCACTCGCAGCCTATGAAGCCAGGCGCCGCCCCCGCGCCCGGGCGGTGGTCTCTGCCGCCGCAAGCAACGCACGCAACTTCCACCTGAAAGGTCCAGCGCGGATTGCGGCGCAGGCGGCGTTGTCGCTGATCGGTCGCAGGCTGACGCGGAGTTATGACTGGATCTACGACTACGATCCGACGGCGTGACAGGTCAGAGTTCCAGGTCCACCCAGATCGGAACGTGATCCGAAGGCTTTTCGTGCCCGCGTACCTCGGCATCGATCCGGCAATCCTGCAACAGGTCCGTGGCCTGCGGGGTCAGCAGGAAGTGGTCGATACGGATCCCGTCATTCCGGTTCCAGGCACCAGCCTGATAGTCCCAGAACGTGTAATGCCCAGGGCCTTGGGTTCGTGCGCGGAACGCGTCCGTGAACCCGAGGTTCAGTATTTTTCGAAAGGCGGCGCGGCTTTCGGGACGAAACAGCGCGTCCTCGCGCCAGGCATCCGGGCGTTTGGCGTCTTCGGCCTGCGGAATGACGTTGTAGTCGCCTGCCATTAGGGCGGGTTCCTCGGCCTTCAGCAATTCGACCGCGCGTCGATGCAACCGTTCCATCCATGCCAGTTTGTAGTCGAATTTTGGTCCGGGGGCGGGGTTCCCGTTCGGAAGGTACAGCCCGCAGACCCGCAGCGCTTTCTTGCCCACGACGGTCGCTTCGATCCACCGAGCTTGATCGTCGTCATCATCGCCTGGCAGTCCGCGGGTGATATCCTCCAACGGGAGTTTTGACAGGATCGCGACCCCGTTGAAGCTTTTTTGACCGTGGGTTTCGACGTTGTAGCCGCGCTGCTCGAAGATCTCTCGCGGAAAGTTCTCGTCGACGGATTTGATTTCCTGCAACACGGCGACGTCGGGCTGGGCGTCGTCCAGCCAACGCAGCAGGGCGTCGGCGCGGGCTTTGATGCCGTTGATGTTGAACGAGGCAATTTTCATGCGAGCCCTCCAAGTGAACTAAGGCAACCTATCGCGCAGAACCATCCCAACGGCAAGCCGGAAGCCGGGAATGCGAGGCTCTGCCTCGCGCTCCGGGATATTTGAGGCCAGATGAAGTAACCGGGCATTAACCAAGTTGTGGGAGACAGATTGGGCGGTACAGGCGGGGACGCCGATGACCGCGCCAGGTGAAGCCCTCCGGCTTTGGGGTCGGAGGGCCGACTTGCGCTTCATCTGGCTGAAAATATCCTGGGGGTGTGGGGGCAAAGCCCCCACGATGCTCTACATCGAAAAGGACGTGCCGCAGCCGCAGGATGAGGTGGCGTTGGGGTTGTCGATAACGAATCGCGCGCCGATCAACTCTTCGGTGAAGTCGATGGTGGCGTTTTCGAGGAAGGGCAGGGAAATTGCGTCCACGACGACCTTTTGGCCTTTGCCCTCCAAAACCAGATCGTCCTCTTTGGGCTCGTCCAGCGCGATCTCGTACTGGAAGCCGGAGCAGCCGCCGCCCTCAACGGCGATGCGCAGCGCCTTGCCGTTGTCGGCCGCGCCGATCTCGGCCAACCGCTCAAACGCGCGTTCCGTGACTGTGGGGGGCAGTTTCATGCCGGACTCCAAAGGTTTCTTTCTTGACCATCGTACAATATAGAAAACCCGAAGAAGGGCGACAAGGACAAGACCATTGGAGCGAGCAGGTTTTGCCTCTGACCCCAGCCGCGCACGGGGGCGGTTGGTGCCGGAGGAGGAGAGCAGCTTTCGGTCCTGCTTCCAGCGGGATAGGGACCGGATCATTCACGCCAGCGCCTTTCGGCGGCTCAAGCACAAGACGCAGGTCTTTGTTGAACACGAGGGCGACAACTACCGCACCAGGCTGACCCATTCCATCGAGGTGGCGCAGGTCGCCCGCACGATCGCGGGCGCTTTGGGTCTGAATCCGGAACTGACCGAGGCTGTCGCGCTTGCGCATGATCTGGGTCACACCCCGTTCGGGCACACTGGTGAGGATGCGCTGCACGCGCTGATGGCGCCCTATGGCGGGTTCGATCACAATGCCCAGGCCATCCGGATCGTGACGAGGCTCGAGCGTCACTATGCCGAATTCGACGGGTGCAACCTGACATGGGAATGCCTTGAGGGGATCGCCAAGCACAACGGTCCGGTCACCGGCGATCTGCCCTGGGCGCTGGCCGAATGCAATGACGCCTTCGATCTGGAGCTGCACACCCATGCCAGTGCCGAGGCGCAGGTGGCGGCGTTGTCCGATGACATCGCCTATAACAACCACGACCTGTTGGATGGGCTGCGCGCCGGGCTGTTCACCGACGACGAAATCACGCAATTGCCCATCATTGGTGACTGCTACGCGGAGGTGGATCGCAAGTATCCCGGCCTCGATCCCTATCGTCGGCGGCACGAGGCCTTGCGGCGGGTGTTCGGCGTGATGGTGTCCGATGTCATCGACACGTCCCGCGCCATTCTGGCCGCCTCGAGGGCGCAATCGGTCGAGGATATCCGCCACCTGGGCCATCCGGTCATCCGGTTCTCGGAGGATCTATGGGTGCAACTGCGCGAGATACGGGCTTTTCTGTTCACCCGCATGTATCGCGCGCCTAGCGTCATGGAGGTGCGCGCCCGGGTCAGCCGCGTGGTCGAGGAGCTGTTTCCGATCTACCTGAACGACCCCCGGCAGATGCCCCGGCACTGGCATGGCGATATCGAGGCCGCCGCGGACGAAACCGAACTGGCCCGGATCGTGTCGGACTATATCTCGGGGATGACCGACCGGTTCGCGCTGCAGGATCACGCACGCCTGACCGGGAAAACGCCGCTGGAGCGTTAAGCGCCCTTGGCCATCGCCCGCATTGACCTTGCCGCCTTGCGTGATAAACCGCCGGGCAAGCAAAAGGACATCCGAAATGAACCTGTTCTCCGATATCCGCGGCCTTGTTCTGGACGCGCTGACCCAGATGCAAACCGAAGGCGCTCTGCCCGAGGGGCTGAGCTTTGACAACGTGGCGGTCGAGCCCCCGCGCGATGCGGCGCATGGCGACATGGCCACGAACGCGGCGATGGTGCTGGCGAAACCTGCGAAGATGAAGCCCCGCGACATCGCCGAGACGCTGGCCGCGAAGCTGGCCGAGGATGACCGGATCACCAGCGCCGAGGTTGCCGGCCCCGGCTTTCTGAACCTGCGTCTGGCGCCGTCGGTCTGGCAGGGTGTTCTGGGCGCGGTGCTGGAAAAGGGCACCGATTATGGTCGCTCGACCATGGGGCAGGGGCTGAAGGTAAACGTGGAATACGTCTCGGCCAACCCCACCGGGCCGCTGCATGTGGGCCATACCCGTGGCGCGGTGTTCGGCGACGCGCTGGCCAGCCTGTTGGCCTATTCCGGCCATGACGTGACCCGCGAATATTACATCAACGATGGCGGCGCGCAGGTGGATGTGCTGGCTCGTTCGGCCTATGAGCGGTACCGCGAGGCCAACGGCCTGAGCCCGGAAATCGCCGAGGGCCTGTACCCCGGCGACTACCTGATCCCGATCGGCGAGGCGCTGAAGGAGAAATACGGCGACAGCCTGCTGGACAAGCCCGAAAGCGAATGGCTGGCCGAGGTGCGTGAATTCGCAACCGATGCGATGATGGATCTGATCCGCGCCGATCTGAAGGCGCTGGGCGTCGAGATGGACGTGTTCTTCTCGGAAAAATCACTCTATGGCACCGGCAAGATCGAGGCCGCGCTGGAGGCGCTGAACGAAAAGGGCCTGATCTATGAGGGGGTGCTGGAACCGCCCAAGGGCAAGAAGCCCGAGGATTGGGAACCGCGCGAGCAGACCTTGTTCCGTTCGACCGCGCATGGCGATGACGTGGATCGCCCGGTCAAGAAATCCGATGGCAGCTGGACCTATTTCGCCCCCGACATCGCCTATCACTATGACAAGGTGACCCGCGGGTTCGACGCGCTGATCGACGTGTTCGGGGCGGATCATGGCGGCTATGTCAAGCGGATGAAGGCCGCCGTGTCGGCATTGTCCGACGGCAAGGTGCCGCTGGACATCAAGCTGACCCAGCTGGTCAAGCTGTGGAAGAACGGCGAGCCGTTCAAGATGTCGAAACGGGCCGGCAACTTCGTCACCCTGCGCGACGTGGTCGATCAGGTGGGCCCGGACGTGACACGCTTCGTGATGCTGACCCGCAAGAACGACGCGCCGCTGGATTTCGATTTCGACAAGGTGCTGGAGCAGAGCCGCGAGAACCCGGTGTTCTATGTGCAATACGCCCATGCGCGGGTGATGAGCGTGCTGCGCCGCGCCGCCGAGGCGGGCATCGACGCCACCGACGAAACCCTGCGCGGGGCAGATCTGGCGGCGCTGGATCACCCGGCGGAACTGACCGTGGCCAGGAAACTGGCCGAATGGCCACGCCTGGTCGAGATCGCGGCCCGCACCAACGAACCGCACCGCATCGCCTTCTATCTGTATGAACTTGCAGGGGATTTCCACGCCTTGTGGAACCGTGGCAACGACGAACCCGCGCTGCGGTTCCTGCAGGATGGTGATGTGGCCACAAGCCAGTCAAAAATCGCCCTGGCCCGGGCCGTTTCGGTTGTGATTTCAGCGGGCTTGGGTATTCTTGGGGTCACGCCGGCGCAGGAGATGCGGTAACCAACACCGCCCGAACCGCCGGTCCGAGGTAGGCAAGAAAGGACCCGCGCGCCGCGATTTCAGGCGCAATTCGGGCAGTGAGGCGGATATGGCACGTTACGATTTCTCGGGGCACACCGGCCCCGAGCATATGCATTACGCGAATCAGGTGAACCCCGAGGACGGGTACGATTATCCCGACGAAATGCATGACTATGACGGGCTGGCCGCTGTCGGCCCCGGTCTGGGACGTATCGTCAATGTACTCGGCGCGGTTGCGTCCTTGGCGCTGGTGGCCGGAGTGGCGGTCTGGGGCTACAAGCTGGTGATGCGGGACGTGTCCGGCGTGCCGGTGGTGCGGGCGGTCGAAGGCCCGATGCGGGTGCAGCCCGAAAACCCCGGTGGAACGCCTGCCGATCACCAGGGCCTGGCGGTCAACGCCGTGGCCGCCGTCGGGACGGCCGCGCCGCCGGCCGATCGGCTGATCCTTGCCCCGCGCCCGGTCTCGCTGACCGACGAAGACGCGCCGATGGGGGCGTTGAAGCCGACCCCGGCGGTGCTCAAGGTCGAAGAGACCATCACCGATCAGCAAGCTGCCCAGCTGCGGCAGGACGCCGTGGAGCCGCTGGCTTCGGAATTGACGCGAGATGCCCTGGCCGCCGCCGAACCGGAACCGGGCGTGCAACTGGCCGCGCTGGCCACGCCCGAGGACGAACCCGCCATCGACCCGGCCGATCTGGCCGCCCAATTGCCCGACCCCGAGCTTGCCGCCTTGCCCGGCGTGCGGCGGTCTCTGCGTCCGCTGACGCGCCCCGCCGGGTTGCGTCGCGCCGCTCCAGTGGGTGGTGCAATCGACGCGGATGCGGTGAATGCTGCCGTAAAATCGGCCATGGGCCTGGATGTCGATCCGGACTCGCTGGCCAAGGGTACGCGTCTGGCCCAGTTGGGCGCGTTCGAGAGCCCCGATGTGGCCCGCGCCGAATGGGATCGCCTGTACCGCCGCTTTGGCGAGTACATGCAGGGAAAACAACGTGTTATCCAGAAAACCTCGAGCGGCGGCCGCACCTTCTATCGCTTGCGCGTGCATGGTTTCGCCGATCTGAGCGATTCGCGTCAGTTCTGCGCGGCGCTGGTGGCGCAGGACGCCGACTGCATCCCGGTTGCCGTGCGTTGAGGTACGGCGCCACGATCACCGATGCGGCGGGGCTGCGCCTGACGCCCGAAGAGAAGACGTTGTTCCGGCAGATGAATCCGTTCGGCTTCATCCTGTTCGCCCGCAACATCGACAATGCCGATCAGGTGCGCGCCCTATGCGACGACATGCGTGAGGCCGTCGGCCGCGACTGCATGATCACGATCGATCAGGAGGGCGGACGTGTGCAACGCCTGCGCCCGCCATTGGCCCGTCAATGGCGCCCGCCGCTGGATCATGCCGAACAGGCCGAGGGCCAGGCCGAACGCGCCATGTATCTGCGCTACCGTCTCATCGCGCACGAGCTGTACTCGCTGGGCATCGACAGCAATTGCGCCCCGATGGTCGATCTGGCCCGGCCCGAGACGCATGATTTCCTGCGCAACCGGTGCTATGGCGGCGACGCGGCCACGGTCGCACGCCTCGGCCGAGCGGTCGCGCAGGGGCATCTGGATGGCGGCGTTCTGCCCGTCGTCAAGCACATCCCCGGCCACGGGCGCGCCACGCTCGACAGCCATTTCGACCTGCCGCATGTGGATGCGCCTCTGGACGATCTGATGCAGACCGATTTCCAGCCTTTCCGCGCCCTGAATGACCTGCCCATGGGGATGACCGCCCATCTGGTCTATGATCAGGTTGACGGAAAACCGGTCACGATCTCGCCCGCGATGATGCGGATCATCCGCGAGCGGATTGGGTTCGACGGGTTGATCATGACCGATGACATCTCTATGAAGGCGCTCAGCGGATCGCTGTCCGATCTGTCGCAACAGGCGTTGTCGGCGGGCTGCGACGTGGTTCTGCATTGCAACGGGTCTTTCGAAGAACGCGCCGAGGTCATGGAGGCCGCGGGCGAAATGTCCGAGGCGGCGCAAGCCCGCGCGGACCGGGCGCTGGCCCGACGGCAACTGCCCGAGGAACTTGACATCCGTGCCGCCGAGACGGAACTATCCCGTCTGATGGGCGGGCAGGTGTATGACGGATAACCTTTTCAGCGAAGACCCGGTCTCGGTCGCCGATCGGCTGGCCGCCGAGGCGCTGATCGTGGACGTGGACGGGTTTGAAGGCCCGTTGGACGTGCTGCTGACCCTGTCACGGACGCAAAAGGTCGATCTGCGCAAGATCTCGGTACTGGCGCTCGCGCAGCAATACTTGGCCTTTGTCGAACGGGCGCGTGCCCTGCGGATCGAACTGGCCGCCGACTACCTGGTGATGGCCGCATGGCTGGCCTTTCTGAAATCGCGCCTGCTGTTGCCGCCCGATCCCGATGAAGAGGGGCCGACGGGCGAAGAACTGGCCGCGCACTTGGCTTTTCAGTTGGAACGCTTGCAGGCGATGCGCGATGCGGCCGCCCGCCTGATGGCGCGCGATCAGCTGGGGCGCGATTTCTTCAAGCGCGGGCAGGGCGAGGACGTGACCCGCATTCGCACGGTCACCTATTCCGCCACCCTGCTGGACCTGATGCAGGGCTATGCCCGCATCCGCACCCGTGACGAATTCCGGCCCTTCGTGATGGACCGCGACGCCGTTTTCACGATGGAGCAGGCGCTGGAGCGAATGCGCCCGCTGATCGGATTTGCCGGAACCTGGACCGACATGGAAACCTACCTGCCCGAGGGCTGGGACGTTGATCCGATGCGGCGCCGCTCGGCCACGGCGGCGACGTTTGCGGCCTCGCTGGAGCTGGTCAAGGAAGGACATATGGAGATCAAGCAAAGCGAGACCTTTGCCCCGATCCAACTGCGCAGAAGGACGAAACCCAGTGACTGATGCCCCCGAAGACGACGGCAGCGGCACCCTGTTCGAAGCCCCTCCGCTGGCCGAGCAGGAACGCATGGTCGAGGCGGTGCTGTTTGCCAGCGCCGAGCCGGTGACGGTGGCCGATCTGGAATCGCGGATGCCACATGGCTGCGACGCCAAGCAGGCCCTGGAACTGCTGCAGAAACGCTATGAGGGGCGCGGGGTGCGCGTGGTTCGGGTGGGCGAGGCCTGGGCCATCCGTACCGCGCCCGATCTTGGGTTCCTGATGCAGAAGGAAACGGTCGAGACCCGCAAGCTGAGCCGGGCCGCCATCGAGACCCTGGCGATCGTGGCCTATCATCAGCCCTGCACCCGCGCCGAGATCGAGGAAATCCGCGGCGTGTCCGTGTCGCGGGGGACCATCGACCAACTGCTCGAGATGGAATGGATCCGATTGGGCCGCCGCCGCATGACGCCGGGCCGCCCGGTGACCTTCGTTGTGACGCCCCAGTTCCTGGACCATTTCGGCCTGGAAAGCGCCCGAGACCTGCCGGGCCTGAAGGAACTGCGCGCTGCCGGGCTGTTGGAGAACCGCCCGCCGCCGGGGACCATGCCGATCGGCGAGGCCAATGAGGATGAGCCCGGCGACGAAGACCAGACCGAACTGTTCGAGGAAGATTGAACGCGCCGCCTATTTGTCGGCGCAATTCCCCGCCAGGTTCGGCGCCGAGGAACGGAGACCGGAATGAACGCAAACCGCATCATCGACATGATCGTTCGCCAAATCGTGCGCCGGCTGGTTACGCGCGGCGTGGACAAGGGCCTGGACCTGGCCGAACGTATGGGGCGCAAGCCCGGGCAGCCGGACGGACCGCGCGACCCCAAGGCCGACCGGCACATGGCGCAAAGCGCGCGCCGCCAGGGCCAGAGCATGAAACAGGCCAGGCAGCTGACCCGCCAGATGCGGCGGTTCATGCGGTTCTAGGGATTACTGGACCGACCTGAAATGCTTCGACAATTTCAGGCCCTGGCCCTGATAGTTCGAAGCGATTCCCGCGCCGTAAAGCTGAGTCGGCATCTCGGCCATACGCTCGTAGACCAGCCGCCCCACGACCTGTCCGTGTTCCAGCACGAAGGGCGCCTCGTGGCAGCGAACTTCCAGCACGCCGCGTGATCCGGCGCCGCCGGCCTCGGCATGGCCGAAACCGGGATCGAAGAATCCCGCGTAGTGAACCCGGAATTCGCCCACCATCGCCAGATAGGGCGCCATTTCGGCGGCATACATCGGCGGAATGTGGACCGCCTCGCGGCTGACCAGGATGTAGAACGCGCCCGGATCCAGAATGATGCGCCCGTCGCGGGTGCGGACCTCTTCCCAATAGTCCCGCGGGTCGTATTCACCGATCCGGTCCAGGTCGATCACGCCGGTATGCGGCTTGGCCCGGTACCCGACCAGATCGGTGTCGGGCAGGCGCAGATCGACCGAAAACCCCAGCCCGTCCTGAATGACGGCCGGACCGTCCACCAGCGGCGATTGCGCGTGCAGCGCGGCCAGATCCGCGTCGGACAGCACCGCCTGACCGCGGCGGAACCGGATCTGGTTCAGGCGCATGCCCGGACGGACCAGAACCGAGAACGAACGCGGACAGATCTCGGCATAGAGCGGACCGGCATAGCCGGCCGGAACGCGGTCGAACTCGGTTCCGCCGTCGGTGATGGTGCGGGTCAGCAGATCCAGCCGCCCGGTCGAGCTTTTGGCGTTGGCCAAGGCGGTCACGTCGTCGGGCAGGGCAAGCGATTCCATCAGCGGCACCAGATAGACGCAGCCCTTTTCCAGAACCGCACCTTCCGAGATGTCGATTCGGTGCATCTCGAACTCGGCCAGACGGTCGGCCACGCTCTGGCCTTCGCCGGCCAGAAACGAGGCGCGCACACGGTAAGCCACTGTTCCCAAACGAAGATCAAGGCTGGCAGGCTGGATCTGGGCCGGGGTGATCGGTGGGGTCGCGGTGATCTCACCGCTGTCGATCATCGCAGCGATCTGCTGGTTCGGGCACACGCCGGTCATTCCGTTCCTCCCCTCAGCCGAAGGAGGCTCCGGCCCGTATCTTCTGAACGTCGGTGTGATTTGGTCGGGCTAGCAGGACTCGAACCTGCGACCTTCCGTCCCCCAGACGGACGCGCTACCAGGCTGCGCCATAGCCCGACGTTGAGCTGTTCATAATGATTTTCCCGGCAGGGGCAAGAGGAAAACATTACCTTTTTGCTCAACCCGCCAATTGCCGTTCGACCCGGTCCAGCCAGGCGCGCAAATCCTTCGCGACGGGCGCGATCCGGCGCAACGTGTCGGTGTCGAACTCGGTTTTCCGCCACGCCCGGGCCGCGATTCCGGCCTGCTGCGGCGCGGTCTCGTTCACGCGAGTCGGCGCGGCTGCGTGATCCGGAGATTCGGGCGCGGTGGCTTCGCCGGCGGCCTGATCCGTCGCTTCGATCGGCGACAGATCAAGGGCACCCTGTACGGCGGCAGGGCGTTGCGGCAGAGGCACCACCTTTTCGGCTTGGGCCTGAACGTCAACGGTCGGGGCCGGAGCCGCGTCCTCGTCCAGCCCCGGCGACAGTGACGCGACATAGGCCACGCCCTGTTCACGCAGGATGCGTTGCACGCCCTTGATGGTTACGCCTTCCTCGTGCAGCAGCTTCTTGATGCCGCCCAGCAGGCGCATGTCGTTGGGGCGGTAATAGCGGCGTCCTCCGGCCCGTTTGACCGGTTTGATCTGGCTGAACCGGCTTTCCCAGAACCGCAGCACATGCGCCTGAACACCCAGCCAATCCGCAACTTCACTGATGGTGCGAAATGCGTCGGGAGACTTGCTCATGCCTGCTCTGCCCCGGATTTACTTGCGGTTTCCGACCGCGACCCGTTCCTTCATCAGATGCGAAGGGCGGAAGGTCAAAACGCGGCGCGGCTCGATGGGAACCTCTTCCCCCGTTTTCGGGTTGCGGCCGACACGGGCCGACTTGTCCCTGACGCTGAACGTACCGAAAGACGAGATCTTGACCTGCTCGCCGCGCACCAGCGCATCGGACATGTGGTTCAGAATGCTTTCGACAAGCTGCGCGCTTTCGTTGCGAGACAGACCAACTTCGCGAAACACGGCTTCGCTCAGGTCCATTCGCGTCAGTGTTTTTTCGCCCATGACTATTCCCCTGATGATGTACGACCATAGGGGTAGGGCAAATTCACTGTCAATATCAATGAATTGCGCGTGGTGGCGTAAGCAGGTTTGCGCCGCCTTACCAGCGCATCACCACCGCGCCCCAAGCCAGACCGCCGCCGATGGCCTCGGTGACGATCAGATCGCCCGGCTTGATCTGCCCGCGTTCCTTGCCCACCGACAGCGCCAGCGGGATCGACGCGGCCGAGGTGTTGCCGTGATCCTGAACCGTGACCACCACGTTGTCCATGGGCAGTTGCAGCTTCTTGGCCGTGCCCTGGATGATGCGGATATTGGCTTGGTGCGGGACGATCCAATCGACGTCGCCGCTTGTCAGCCCCGCGCGATCCAGCGCGGTGGTGGCCGTTGCGGCCAGTTTCTCGACCGCGTGGCGGAACACCTGGTTGCCCTGCATGCGCAGATATCCGGTGGTCCGGGTTGAGACCCCGCCATCGACATAGAGCAGATCCTTGAACCGCCCGTCCGAATGCAGGTCGGTCGCCAGAATGCCCCGGTCTGCGGGGGTTCCGGCACCTTCCTGCGCCTCGAGCACCAGCGCGCCGGCGCCGTCGCCGAACAGAACGCAGGTGGTTCGGTCGGACCAGTCCATGATACGCGAGAAGGTCTCGGCCCCGATCACGAGGATGCGTTTGGCCTGACCGGACAGGATCAGCGCGTTGGCGTTGGCCAGCGCAAAGACGAAGCCGGCGCAGACCGCCTGCACGTCAAAGGCAAACCCGCGGGTCATGCCCAGATTGGCCTGAACCATGGTCGCGGCGGACGGAAAGGTCAGGTCTGCGGTGGAGGTGGCCAGAACGATCGCGTCGATGTCGTCGGCGGTCAGCCCCGCATCGGCCAGCGCGGCCTTGGCCGCTTGGGTCGCCATGTCGGACGTGGTTTCATCCTCGGCCGCGAAATGCCGGCGTTCGATGCCCGAGCGGGTCCGGATCCATTCGTCCGACGTGTCCAGCGTCTTTTCGAACTCGGAATTGGGAACGATGCGTTTGGGCAGATAGTGCCCGACACCTACAACGACTGAACGGCCTGCCATCTGAGGTCCTGCCTTTTTTGTTATTTTTCGATCTGCGGCGCAGATTGCGCAGCATCTTGTTCAAGCTCGGCAGTCGATGCAACCCGTGCGGCCAATTTTTCGGCAAAACCCGACTGGGCCAGGGTAAAGGCCAGCTTGACGGCCGCGGACACCCCGGTGGCATCGGCGCCCCCGTGCGATTTGACCACCGTCCCGTTCAGCCCCAGGAACACCCCGCCGTTCACGCGCCGCGGGTCGATGCGCTTTTTCAGACGCTGCAGCGACGTGATCGCCAGCACCGAGGCCAGCCGGGACAGGGGGGAATAGCTGAACGCCTCGCGCAGTAGGTCGCCGATCAGGCTGGCGGTGCCTTCGCCCGTCTTGATCGCGACATTGCCGGTAAACCCGTCCGTCACGATGACATCGGCCTTGTCGCCAGGGATGTCGCTGCCCTCGACGAAACCCACGAAATCGAAATTCGCGCGATCCGCAAAGTCCGAGATCAGCCCATGCGCCTCTTTCAACTCGGCGCGGCCTTTGTGTTCTTCGGTGCCGACATTCAGCAACCCGATGCGCGGACGCGACAGGGCCATGCCGTTGCGGGCATACGACGCCCCCATCAGCGCGTATTGCAGCAGATCCCGGGCATCGGCCCGTACATCGGCGCCCACGTCCAGCATCACGTTGAACCCCTGCGGATTGCGCGAAGGCCACAGGATCGCGATGGCGGGGCGGTTCACGCCGGGCAGTTTGCGCAGCCGCATCATCGACAGCGCCATCAGCGCGCCGGTATTGCCGCAGGAAACGGCGCCGTGCGCCGCGCCGTTGCGCACCGAGTCCAGCGCTGACCACATCGAGGTGTTCTTGCCGTTGCGCACGACCTGGCTGGGCTTGTCCTGCATGGTGACGACATCGGGACAATCGCGAAAAACGACGCGTCCTTCCAGAACGCGCCGTTTCGCAACAAGCTTGCGCAAGACGTCTTCGGGGCCATGCAGCAGAAACCCGATATCGGGGTTCTTCCGCGCCGATTTCGCGATTCCAGCGATCACCACGCCGGGACCGGAGTCCCCGCCCATTGCGTCAACCGAGATGATGATCTTTCCGGTCTGCTCGGGCTGCGCGGTCATGCCAAAACCTGCGGTCAATCAGGCTCAGGCCGCGTCTTCGTCCAGGTCGATTTCGTCGGCCTGTGCCACGACTTCGCGGTCGTCATAGTGGCCGCAGGCTGCACAGACGTGGTGCGGGCGTTTCAGCTCGCCGCAGTTCGGGCATTCGTTCGGGTTTGCAGCAACCAGAGCGTCGTGTGCGCGGCGGTTGTTGCGACGCGACTTGGAAACTTTGTTCTGTTGGACGGCCATGGTCTCAACCTTTGTCTGACTGGGGGCTGCAGATTCGCTGCCAGCCCGGGTTTCATTCTTCGTTTTCTCGTGGTGTGACGCGCGTTTAGGGGACGAGCCCCGCGATGTCCAACCCAAATTCCGATGAGCGCGCGAAAATACTGCGATTCTCGACATGTTCAAGGGGTTTTTCTGAACGAGTGCTATGACAGGAAATCATGGCGCTGTCACTCGTCTTTTTTCAGCGCGTCGCGCAACCCGGCCAGCCCCGCAAAAGGCTTGGCGTCTTCATCCGTCATGGCCTGTTTTCCCGGCTCGGTGAAATTGGCGTCATCCAGATGCGCGCCGTCCTTGCGGGGGTATTGCGGCAACGCCAGCGCCAGCGCTTCGCGCATCACGGCACCGGGGTCGATCTCGGGGCCCAGGGGTTCGGATTCGTCGTCTTCGGGCATCTCGAATTCGGGTTCGTCCGGCTCGGTCCAGTCCGACAGGAACAGGCGCCGCACGGGCGTTTCTATGCGCGTGGTCACAGGGTCCAGCGTGACCACGCAGGGCTGGATCACGGTTGCGCCAAGATGGCCGGTCAGTTCCCAATCGCGTTTGCCGCGGGCCTTGATCTCTCCGACAAAGCTCAGCTTGCGCAGCCCCTGCAGGCCCAGATCGGCCCGGAGGGCATCCAGTTCATCCGCCGCCGGGCGCAGATCGAACGGGACGGGGCTGTTCTGCGGCAGGTCCGCGACGCGCAAAGATGTTGCCTTGGCCATAGTGACCCTTTCCTGTGTTGAACCGGGGCATGGGTTTCTGTAATCGGATAGAAGCCGCAAGGGTGCAAGGCAAGAGGGTGAAGATGTCGAAGGTCGCGAACAAGCTGAAACTGGCGTTCGGAACGCTTGCCTGCGTATCGGTACTGGCGGTGGCCGGATGCAGTCCGGTCTACAAGAACCACGGCTATGTCCCCACGCCCGAGGAACTGGCCGAGATCAAGGTGGGTGTCGATACCCGCGACAGCGTGGTCGAAAAGGTCGGCGCGCCCGGCGCTTCGGGGGTTCTGAAGGATTCCGGGTACTACTACGTCGCCTCGCGCGTCCGTCACTATGGCCCGAAACGCCCCGAAGTGGTCGAGCGGCAGCTGGTCGCCGTCAGCTTTGACCAGCGCGGGGTCGTGCGAAACATCGAACGGTTCGGGCTCGAGGATGGTTACGTCATCGCTCTGGATCGCCGCGTGACCGATTCGAGCGTTCAGGACAGGGGATTCCTGCGTCAGCTGCTGGGCAATATCGGCAGCTTCAACCCGGCGAACATCCCCGGCCAGAGCTGATCTTCCGGCCGGTCCCTCGGTTTGTCACGAGGGGGTTACAGACGTGGTGTTGGTGGCAGGCGGAACCTGGGAAAGTCGGATACCGCGGAGGGTACGGCCATGGCCACGGATGTCTTGCTGAACAAGGGGCGGTACCGGGCGCGGCTGGCCCGCACGCCCCAGGACCTCGCCGCCGCGCAGGCGCTGCGTACGCTGGCCTTTCGCACCGCACGGACCGATCGCGATGCGTTCGACCGGATCTGCTCTCATGTCCTGGTCGAGGATCAGCGGGAAGGCGGGCAGCTCGTGTGCTGTTTCCGGATGCTTCTCATGGATTGCGGGCGCGAGATCGGGCGCAGCTATTCGGCACAGTTCTACGATCTGTCGGGCTTGCAGGACTTTCCGGGCCGGATGGTCGAGATGGGCCGCTTCGCGGTGCATCCCGACCGGACCGACCCGGATATCCTGCGGGTGGCCTGGGGCGCGATGACCGTGTTCGTGGACCGGTACGACATCCGGTTGCTGTTCGGCTGTTCCTCCTTTGCCGGGACTGACACCGAGGCCTATCTGGATGCGTTCGCGATGCTCAAACACCACCATCTGGCGCCCAAACGCTGGTTGCCGCGGGTCAAGGCGCCGGACGTTTTCCGCTTTGCCGCGCGGCTGCGGCGCCGGCCTGATGCGCGGAAAGCCATGCGGCGCATGCCGCCGCTGCTGCGCACCTATCTGATGATGGGCGGCTGGGTCAGCGACCATGCGGTGGTGGATCGCCAGTTGAACACGCTGCATGTCTTCACCGGGGTCGAGATCGGCGCGATTCCCCCGGCGCGGAAACGCCTCTTGCGGATGATCGCGGGTTGAAGCCGCGCTGCTTTCAAAAGGTGAGGCTGGGGCGTTGACGCCCAATGCCTGCCGGTTTAGCTGGCGCGTATGGCATGTATTCCTTTGTTGCAGATGTCCGGTATCTCGCTGACCTTCGGGGGCGAGCCGGTGTTTTCCGACCTGGACCTGGTGGTTCAGCCCGGCGACCGCGTTGCGCTGGTCGGGCGGAACGGCTCGGGCAAATCCACCCTGATGAAGGTCATGGCCGGTCTGGTCGAGCCCGACCGGGGCGAGATCGTGGTGCCGCCCGGCAAATCCGTGGGCTACATGGAGCAGGACCCGACGATGGACGGCTTTGCCACGCTGGGCGATTATGCCGCCAGCGGGTTGGAACCCGGCGAGCTGTACAAGGTGGAGCGAGCCGGCGAGGGGCTGAAATTCGACCCCTCGCGCGCGGTTCAGACCGCCTCGGGCGGCGAACGGCGGCGCGCGGCGCTGGCCAAGCTGATGGCCGAGGCCCCCGATTTGATGCTGCTGGACGAGCCGACCAACCATCTGGACATCGAGGCGATCGGCTGGCTGGAACGTGAATTGGGCGCGACGCGGGCGGGTTTTGTCCTGATCTCGCATGACCGCGCGTTCCTGCGGGCGCTGACGCGGGCGACACTGTGGATCGACCGCGGTGTGGTGCGCCGGCAGGAGCGGGGGTTCGAGGCCTTCGAGGCCTGGCGCGACAAGATCTGGGAAGAGGAGGACCAGCAACGCCACAAGCTGGACCGGCTGATCAAATCTGAGGCGCGTTGGGCAGTCGAAGGGATCAGCGCCCGCCGCAAGCGCAACCAGGGCCGGGTGCGCGCCTTGCAGGCGCTGCGGGCCGAGCGGGCGGCGCAGATCAAGCGTCAGGGCTCGGCAGCCATGTCCTTGGACTCCGGCCCGAAATCCGGACGAAAGGTGATCGAGGCGCGCGGTATCAGCAAGGCGTTCGACGGCAAGCCCATCGTGCGCAACCTGGACCTGCTGGTGCAGCGCGGCGACCGGGTGGCCTTCGTCGGGCCGAACGGTGTGGGCAAGACGACGCTGTTGAAAATGCTGCTGGGCCAGGTCGCGCCGGATGAAGGCACCGTGACGCTGGGCACCAATCTGGAAATCGCCGTTTTCGATCAGACCCGCGCGCAGCTGGACCCCGAGATGACCCTGTGGGACAGCCTGACCGGCGACCCCGAGATGCGCGTCTCGGGCAAGGCCGATCAGGTGATGGTGCGCGGCCAGCCCAAGCATGTGGTGGGGTACCTCAAGGAGTTCCTGTTCGACGAGCGGCAGGCCAGAGCGGCCGTCAAGTCCTTGTCGGGCGGCGAAAAAGCGCGGTTGCTGTTGGCGAAGTTGATGGCGAAACCGTCGAACCTGCTGGTTCTGGACGAACCGACCAACGACCTGGATGTCGAGACGCTGGACCTGTTGCAGGAGTTGCTGGACGACTATGACGGCACCGTGCTGCTGGTCAGCCACGACCGGGATTTCCTGGATCGTGTGGCGACCACGACCATCGCGATGGAGGGCAACGGCCGCGCGACTGTCTATGCGGGCGGTTGGTCGGACTATGTCGCGCAGCGCGGCGAATTGGCCGAGAAAAAGCCCAAGAAATCAAAAGAGAACAAGCCGAAGGTCAAGCAGGAAACCAAGCCGAAAGCCGGCCTGACCTTTTCCGAAAAGCACCGGCTGGAAAAGCTGCCCGCCGAGATCGCGCGGCTGGAAGCCGAGATCGCCAAGCTGGAAGAGCTGTTGTCGGACCCCGAGCTGTTCACGCGCGAGCCGGTGAAGTTCCAGAAGGCGACCGAGGCCCTCGTCGAGCGGCAGCAGAAGCTGGCCGCCGCCGAGGAGGAATGGCTGGAACTGGAAGAGAAGGCCGAGGCCGGGGCCTAGCCAGGACCGACCCGAGGCGCGGGCAGATCGGCTCTGCCCACGCCATGCGGTCATGTCAGCGCATCCGCAGAGCGCCGTCGATGCGAATGACCTCGCCGTTCAGATAGCCCATCTCGACGATGAACCCGGCCAGCCGACCGTATTCGCGCGGGTCGCCCAGGCGGGCGGGGTTGGGCACGTCGGCGGCCAGCTGCTGCTGCACCTCTTCGGGCAGGCCGGCCAGCATCGGCGTCATGAAGATGCCGGGCGCGATGGTCATCACCCGGATCCCGGTCGAGGCCAGATCGCGCGCCATCGGCAGGGTCATGCCCACGACACCGCCCTTGGACGCCGCATAGGCCGCCTGACCCTTTTGCCCGTCAAACGCGGCAATCGAGGCGGTGTTGATGATCACGCCGCGCGCGCCATCCGGCTCGGGTGCGTTCTTTGCCATTTCGACGGCGGCCAGGCGCGACACGTTGAAAGTGCCCACAAGGTTGATGTCGATGGTGCGCTGGAAGGCGTCCAGCGGATGCGGGCCGTCCTTGCCGACGGTCTTGATGGCATAGGCGATGCCGGCGCAGTTCACGCAGGCGGTGATCTTGCCCATCTTCTCCATCGCCAGCGCAATGGCCGCAGCCACCGTCGCCTCGTCGGTCACGTCGGTCTGGGCGAAATGTCCGCCGATCTCGGCCGCGACCTGGGTGCCGCGCTCGGCATCGCGGTCCAGGATGGTGACCTGCGCGCCGTTCTCGGCAAAGTAACGGGCGGTGGCCTCTCCGAGGCCCGAGGCGCCACCGGTGATGACGGCGGCGGTGGTGGACAATTGCATGGCGGGCTCCTCCCCAATGATCTGAACAAGTGTTCAAATATCAGCCCGCATGGGGATCTGTCCAGCGCATCCCGCCGCGGTCGAGGCCCGCCAGCGGGCGCAGGCTGCGCCCCAGCGGTGGCCACCAGCCCCAGGTGCCGCCCAACCAGCGGGGGCGGGCGCCGGTTCCCAGCTTGAACCGTGCCAGACCGGGTGCATCCTCGGTGGAAACCGGGCCGAGATCGAGCCGCTGAAACCCCTGTTTCGCCAGCCAGCGGATCGCCTTCCACAGAATCAGCCGATGGGCATTCAGCCGCCGCCCACGCGCGGTGGTGCAGCCGATGTGATAGGTGGCAACCGAGCCATGGCACAGGAACAGCATCGCCGCCACGGTGTCGCCATCGGTGGCCGAGAACTCGACGGCCTTGCCGGGATTGGCGCGGGCATAGGCCACGGTCAGTGACACCGGCCAGTTTCGATAGCCGCGTGCGCGCTGCTGCGCCTGATCGGCGGTCAGCAGCCAATTGTCCGACCCGTCGCGCAGGATGCGGCGCGTGATGCGCAGCGGGCTGCGCTCGGCCTGAACAAGCGCATTGCGCCATTTCTGGTGCAGTCCGGCCCGCAGGTCGCCGCGCAGATCCAACTCGGCAACGCAGGTCGGGGTAACCAGCGGCACCGCACCCATTTGCGGCAGGTCGGGCGCGGGGTGGTCGGGGGCCAGGATCAGCGGCGTGCGGTTCAACCCGGCCTGCCGGATCAGGCCCGGCTGGGTGGCCGCGTTGATCCGCGCACGCGACAGCATTGCCGCGGTCACGCCGGGGAACAACCGGCGGTGCAGGACAAGCGTACCGTCCGCCAGCCGCAGCGGGGCCTGCCCGCAGGCGCGCAGGGTCGCCTGCATCTCGGTGCTTTGCATCAATGGGGTGGTCGTGGTCGTCATGCGGGCATTAACCGGGTGGAAACCTAAAACCGGGTTAATGGCCACATGAAAACGGTTCTCGGACGAACGATCCCATCGCCGCGCGTGACCCGCGCCGCGGCCTTTCTGCTGGCTGCCGCGCTGTCGGTTCCGGTGTTCGTGGTTCTCAGCGTGGCCGACTGGCTGTGGTTTTAACCTAGGTCACCGACTCATAGACGCGCAACCAGATGCGTGTTGCGGCGAGTTTGACTAGGGCGAGGAAGTTGGCGTCATGTTTCTCGTATCTGGTGGCGATGGCCCTGTAGTGCTTGAGCTTTGAGAAAAACCGTTCGATCCGGTTGCGCCGCTTGTAGGTTTCCCGGTCCAGCGGCGGCGGGTCGGAGCG
>NZ_FQVK01000005.1 GCF_900129345.1 Ruegeria intermedia
CAACCCGTCGCGACCAATCCCGGTCGCGGCATAACCGAGCGGGAAATCCACCTACAAAACGGCTCGAAACTGTTCAAACGAACCGAACCACCTCTCTCAACGGATTTTCTCACGGATGTAGGCGTAGTTGTGGGCCCTCGGGGTCATCGGCGGTGGCCGGATGCGGTGAAGGCGCGGATTGTGGCGGAGACGCTGGAGCCAGGGGTGACGGTGAACGAGGTTGCGCGGCGGTATGACATGCGGCCCAATCACCTGTCGGAATGGCGGCGGATGGCTCGTGAGGGGAAGCTGGTTTTGCCCGCTATGCCGGAATCGGAGGCGGAACCCGGGCTCGTGTTCGCGCCAATGGTTGTCGAAGAGTTAACCGACCGTGCGCAGGGGGCCGGGGATGCAACGCTTGAGATCGTCTGCGGCGATGTGTTGATCCGGCTGGATGCGGCGACCCCGGCGGCACGGATTGCGGAGATTGTGCGGGCACTCGGGGCATGATCTTCCCATCGAACCGGGTACGGATCGTTGTGGCGACGAAGCCGGTGGACTTCCGGAAAGGCCATGACGGGCTGGCGGCCCTGGTGAAGAACGAGTTGCGCAAGGAACCCTTCACGGGGACGGTGTTCGTGTTCCGTGCGAAGCGGGCCGATCGGCTGAAGCTGCTCTATTGGGACGGCACCGGGCTGGTGATGACCTACAAGCGGCTGGAGGAGACGACCTTCACCTGGCCGGCGATCCGCGACGGTCTGATGTCATTGAACCATGCCCAGTTCGAGGCGCTGTTTGCCGGATTGGACTGGCGGAAAGTGAAGGCGCTGGCGGCACGTCCGCCGACTGCGGCAGAGTGAATCACGGGGATGTTTTGGCGGGTGCTTCCCGCGCGATTTTGATAGATCACCCCCATGAACGCGGCGGCAAATCTTCCCGATGACATCGAGGCCCTGAAGGCCATCATCCTGGCCCAGCAGGAGCAGAATGCACGGCTGGAAGCCTTGGTCGCGGCCTTCAAACAGGCGCTGTTCGGGCGCAAGTCCGAGAAGATCGGTCCGGATCAGTTCGAGCTGGCGCTGGAGGATATCGAGACCGCGATTGCCCAGGTCGAGACCGAAGGCGAGGCCAAACCACTGGTCACACCGACGCGGACCTCGACGCCCCGCAAGGCCAGCCGGGGATCGCTGCCCAGACATCTGCCGCGCATCGAAGAAGTGATCGAACCCGAGACCACGCTGTGCGACTGTGGCTGCGAGCGGCATGTGATCGGCGAGGACGTCAGCGAGCGGCTGGACATTATCCCCGCGCAGTTCCGGGTGATCGTCACACGGCGTCCGAAGTATGCCTGCCGCTCCTGCGAGGGCAGGATCGTCCAGGCCCCGGCACCCGCGCACCTGATCCCCGGCGGCATGCCGACGGAGGCCACGGTGGCGCATGTCATCGTGTCCAAATACGCCGACCACCTTCCCCTGTACCGGCAGGCCCAGATCTACAGCCGCCAGGGCATCGATCTGGACCGCTCGACGCTGGCAGCCTGGGTCGGGCGCGCGGCGTTTGAACTCAAACCCGTCTATGACGCGCTGCTGGCGAACCTGAAGCGATCCACCAAGCTGTTCATGGATGAGACCACGGCGCCGGTGCTGGACCCGGGTCGCCGCAAAACCAAGACGGGATACTTCTGGGTCTTGGCCCGCGATGACCGCCCCTGGGGCGGCGGCGCCCCGCCGGGCGTGGCCTTCACTTACGCACCGGGCCGATCCGGCCAATACGCCGAGGGCATCCTCAAAGGCTTCACAGGAACCCTGCAAGTGGACGGCTATGCGGGCTACAACCGGCTGCTCAAACGGCCAACCCAGGATATCCAGCTGGCGTATTGTTGGGCCCACGCCCGGCGCAAGCTGCACGAGGTCGCCCAGACCGGCACAACGCCGATCGCCGACGAGGGACTGAAACAGATCGCCGCCCTCTACCGCATCGAGAAGGACGTCCGCGGTCAGAAGCCCGAGGCCCGCCTGTCCGAAAGACAAGCACGCTCAAAGCCGATCATCGACGCATTCGAGGCTTGGCTCACCACCCACCGCGCCCGCCTCTCCGCCAAGTCCCCGCTCGGCGAAGCCCTCAAATACATCGCCAAATACTGGGACGGCTTGACCCTGTTCCTGACCGACGGCCGCATCGAGATCGACAACAATGCCGTCGAACGCAGCATCCGCCCCATCGCGCTCAACCGAAAAAACGCCCTCTTCGCAGGCCATGACGCCGGCGCACAGATCTGGGCGATGCTGGCGTCGCTGATCGAAACCTGCAAACTCAATGCCGTCGATCTCCACGCCTGGATAACGGCGACGCTCCGGGCCATCATCAATGGCCACAAGCAATCCGATATCGACGCCCTGCTGCCCTGGAATTACGCCCAGACAGTGTGATCCGCGCACCGCTTACGAGTCTGCTCAACCCGCGCTGCTCCCCACCATTGGACCGCCGGAAGCTGGATTTTTGCGGTTCTGTCACGATGACGGGCTGATGACGTCATCGGGATATTGCATGGCAATCGGAACGTTGTACCCGACTGCGCTATGGGGCCTGTCCTCATTGTAGTGTCTGCGCCAATCCTCCATTTTTTCGCGGGCATCTTCAAGGCTCATGAACCAGTGGGCATTCAAACACGCCGCCCTCAGCTTGCTGTTGAAAAGCCATTGTCCGTGGGCTTGCCAGGCCGTGAGAAGTCCAATGTGACGTCGTTGGTATAGGCCCAGAGATCGAGGTCACGAGAGATGAATTCGCTGCCGTTGTCGACCCTGATCGTTCTCGGACAATCGATCTTTCCACAGACCCGTTCGAGCGTCTCCACGACATCTTCGCCCCGATAGGTGAAGCGCGGCTCGACCGCCGGGCAGAGGCGGGAATGCGTATCGACGATACTCAGAATACGCAGTTTCTTACCCAGGGCGAGCTGGTCGTGCACAAAATCCATCGCCCAGACATCGTTTGGACCGACCGCTTCCCGGCGATCCTCCCGCAGCTTTGCCTTCACCCGGCGCTTCGGGTGCTTGTTCCTGAGCTGCAAGCCCAACTCGTTGTAAATCCTGCGGGTCTTCTTCATGTTGATCACCCAACCCTCCCGTAGCAGAAGAACGTGAACGCGCCGATAGCCATAGCGCACACGCGTCTCTGCGATCTCCTTGATCCGCCTATCGACGGCAGCCTGGTCCGTCCGCCGGGACTTGTAGTGGTAGGTGGAGATGTCGAAGCAGATGGCCTCACAGGCCTTCCGGATCGACACGCCCCAGCCGACGCACATCCCGGTGACGATCTCGCGCAAACGGCCAGGCTTCAGAGCTTTCGCCGAATGACATCCTGCAACATCTCGCGGTCCAGGGTGAGGTCGGCCACGATCTTCTTCAGCCGGGCATTCTCGTCCTCAAGCGCTTTCAGCCGGCGCATCTCGTCCGGCAACAAGCCGCCGTACTTCTTCTTCCAATTGAAGTAGGACGCCTGACTTATCCCAGCCTTGCGACAAATCTCCGCGACGGGCGTGCCTTGCTCGCCCTGTTTCAGGATGAAGGCCTGTCTCGCGCCTCCGTGAACCTCGATGCGTTCATGCGATTCCGCTCCTTTCCCAGCCAGGAAAACTCCAGCTTCAAACGATCCAGTTTTCAGGGGGCAGAGCAGTCGGAGCATTGGCCTTCAGACCGATCGGCGAGGCCGGGGGCATCTCGGTCGGTACGGACGGGCATGAAATGGTATCACCGCGTCCTTTGGTCTGCGCTGCCATCCTGGTCACTTCTCCAGCGCAAAGGCCGGAAACGCTCCGATCATGGACGGGGCGCCCGTCGTTCGCTGGCTATTCCACGGCTTTTTTCGAATCCGGCCGAGCCGGCAGCCATCTTCTTTGTGGTGCCTCGGCCAGTCGGGCGAACAGCGCAGGCCGAGGACAGGCCGGTCGATCCGTGGCCGGCCTTGACGCTTAGTGGAAGCGGGAATTGCTGATATAACGACCGAAAAACAATACCAACAGGGACAGAATCACATGAACAACCGTTTGAGCAAAATCACCATCGTGGGTGGCGGCACGGCAGGCTGGATGACCGCGCTGATCCTCGAGATGGTGTTTTCACGCACATCTGCGCCAAAGGACCGACCGCGCATCTGCCTGATCGAAAGCCCCAATATCGCAACTGTCGGCGTCGGCGAGGCGACCGTGCCGCGAATGCCGGTCACGCTGCGTCAGGCCGGCATTTCCGAGCGGGATTTCTTCCGCGAGACCAATGCGTCGTTCAAGCTGGGCGTCAAGTTCTGCAACTGGAACAAGGATGCCAAGGGCAATCGCATCGATTATGTGAACCCTTTTGCCCACGGCCAGATGATCGAGGGGCTGGATGCCGCAGAGTATTTCCTGCGTTTCGGGAATGGTGATCGTGACTTTACCCAGTCGATCGCACCGCATGATGATCTGGGGCGCCTGTGCAAGGGCGCGCGGCCGCTGGGTCAGCCGGAGTTCGAGCAGCGGTTCGGGTATGCCTATCACCTGGATGCCGTGAAATTTGCCGGGATGCTGACCAGAGTCTGCACCAAGCGCGGTGTCGAACACATCCAGGACGAGGTGCAGTCGGTCGAACTGGACGAGCAGGGAAATGTCAGCCACCTGATGCTCGAACGCAAGGGCCGGCATGACATCGAAATGGTCATCGACTGCACCGGGTTCCGTGGCCTGATCATCAACCAGGCGCTTGGCGAACCCTTCATGGACTATTCGGACTACCTGCCCAACGACCGCGCGATGGCGTTGCAGGTCGAACATCCCGACCCCGACAAGATCGAAAGCCTGACGCGCGCCACTGCCCTTGGTGCCGGGTGGACATGGCGGGTGCCGCTGTTCAACCGCGTGGGCACGGGCTATGTGTTTTCTTCGGCGCATCGGACCGACGATCAAGCGGCGGATGAATACCTGGAATGGCTGGGCGACAGCGGCAAAGGCGCGACCCCACGCGTGATCCCGATGCGGATCGGGCGCGTGCGCAACGCCTGGGTCAAGAACTGCGTGGCGATCGGCCTGGCGGGCGGGTTCATCGAACCGCTCGAAAGCACCGCGATCCACATGATCGACCACGCGGTGCGCTGGTTTGCCGAACACCTGCCGACCAAGGCCATCGAGCCCTCTTTGCGGACACGGTACAACCGACAGATGAACAAGCTCTATGACGAGGTTCTGGAGTTCATCTGCCTGCATTACCGTCTGGGCAATCGCACGGATGACCAGTATTGGATCGACGCGCGCACCCAGTTGAAAGTGCCGGATCGGTTGGCCGAAAATCTCGACCTGTGGCAGAATCGCCTGCCCTTGGAGCGTGACATCGAATTCGCCACCCTGTTCGACTATCGCGTCTATCAGACGGTTCTGCTGGGCAAGCAGGTCTATGACACCGGATACGGCCCCGGCATCCGCGACCGTCTGCGGCCGCTGAAAAAGCCGATCTGGTTCCAATGGTGGAAAGGGGCCAAGATGGATCTTGCAAAGATCCTCAAGACGATGCCCGACCACAAGACCCTGCTGCTGGATATCCGCGGAGAGCTGGAACGCCCCGCCTTCGGCAAGGCGGTCGCGGCGAAACCGACCGTGGCGATGCCCGGGACAGTTCCGGCGCCGGTGGTCGTTCAGAACATGCCGAACCTTGCCGAAATCCGCAGCGGAGCAAAGGATCTTCAGCTGTTCTAACGCAATCGGGAAAACGCCCGACCGACAGGCAGCGGCCGGCAAGTTACCGTCGAACAGGGGGCTCGATTCCGTCTGGCACAGACTGACCCGGCCGCTTGATCCCGGTCGATTGAGTGTCGCATCCGTTCCTGAACCCGTCATGCGTCTGCGCCGCCCCGGATCCTTGTGCCAACTGGCGCTGACGGGGCGGTTGCGCCTGCCGGGCGATCGATGGAGCGGAGATCAACGCCGAAGCCACGTCGAGACCAAGATGCATTGCGTCAAACGGACGGGCCGCGCCTCGTGGCGAGGGATTTCGACAGGCAGGTCGCGGAAATACAAGTCCGCAGCGCCGCGCCACACCTTGCCCGGAACTCCTGCCACATAGGCCATGGGACAAATCCGTCAGGGGAAAGGGAAAATCTGCCCTTCACTCTGTCCGCGCTACTAAGCCTCCGGGATCTGCTGCGCGCCCCTGCAGAATGTTCCAGCCCTGACCAAATCTGAACTCCCCGCTTGACTTGCCATTCGGTTGAACGCCGGCTTACTTGTCGCACAATTCCCTGATCCAGAATTGCAACGGCTTGCGGGTTTCCGTGGCGTCTCCCAGGTCCTTCCACGAAAACTGGGCGATCACGCCCGGCAACGGTGAATACCCCCGCGCGCGCCAGAATGGGTCGAGCGGCCGGTAGTCGTCCGGGCGCATCGGATGATCCGCCGGACGCTGAACGCCGCAGAAGGCGCATTTGTTGAACCCCAAGCCCCGCGCGTGACCCTCGCGCAGATCAAAGAACGCATGCCCGACGCCCTGCCCCCGATAGGCGGGCAGCAGCACGGATTCGGCGCAATAGAAGATCTGCGACAGGTCCAGCCCGGTGCCCTCGAAAGCGGCGGCGAAATCCTCGGCATGGTCGGCCAGCGGCGCGCCGGTCGCGGCCCCTACCAGCCGGTCGCCGTCAAAGGCGCCGACCACGATCGCCCGGTCGCTGTCGCGGTAGGATTGCAGGTATCCGCGCTCGTAGTCCAGATCGCCGTCATAGAGGTAGGGCCAGTCGCGGAACACCGAAATGCGCAGGCGCGCCACGTCGTCCAGCGCCGCCTCGAGCGCCGGCCCCGTCAGCGCGCGGACCTGCGTGATCTCAGCCATTCGAGACCTGCTTTACCCAGTCGGCCAGGTTGTAATAGGTGGTCACGCGGGTGATCTTGCCGTCCTTGAGGTCAAAGAACGACCCGGCGGGCAGGCGATAGGACTGGCCCGAGGCCGCGGGCAGGCCGGCATCGGTTTCCAGATAGGTGCCGTTGACGATGTATTCGGCGGCGGCGCGGGTGCCGCCCTGGGCCTCGAAGATCACCATGTCGGTCAGGGTCTCGCGGTAGCAGCGGTTCATATGCGCGCAGAATTCGGCGAATTTCTCTTTGCCGACGCGGATCTGGCCTTCGTTCACGTGATGGGCCACGTCATCGGACAGGCAGGCCAGCATGCCGGCCACGTCCCCGGCGTTGAAGGCGTCGAAATAGGCTTGGATGGTCTGGGTCATGCGATCTCCGTAGGTTCCCCCCAGCGATCCTTCAGGTGCTTGATGATCTGATCGCGGGTCTGACGGTAGTGGTGTAGCTTTTCCTCGCGCGTCTCGCCCAATCCGGTAGGGTCCATTATTGGCCAGTATTCGACATCCAGGTGAAAAAACCGCGTCAGTTCCAGCGCCTTGCGCTGGCTGGCCGGCGACAGCGCCACGATCAGATCGAAGGAGCTGAGATCGTCGCCCCATTCCTGCATCTCGTCGAACGACCGCGACCGGTGGCGTGACAGTTCCACGTCGATCTCCTGGCAGACGGCGATGCTGAACCCGTCGATTTCCAGGTCGTTGTGTACCCCGGCCGACTGCACATATGTGCCCGTGCCGTAGAATTTCTTCATGATGCCTTCCGCCATGGGCGAGCGCACCGCGTTGTGGTCGCAGCAGAACAGGACCGAATGCGGCAGAGGCTTCACCCGTCAGCCTCCGAAATGCAGCACGCAGATCAGCGTGAACAGGCGGCGGGCGGTGTCGGTGTCGATCTCGGCCTTGCCCTCCAGCCGTTCCTGCAGGACCCGGCTGCCTTCGTTGTGGATGCCACGCCGGGCCATGTCGATGGTTTCGATCTGGCTGGGCGGCAGGGTTTTGACCGCGTTGAAATAGCTTTCACAGATCTGGAAATAGTCCTTGACCACCTGCCGGAACGGACCCAGCGACAGGTGGAACTCGGCCGCTTTCTGGTGGTCTTCGGTGCTGATGTCGAACACCAGCCGCTTGTCGCGGATCGACAGTTGCAGGTGATAAGGGCCGTCGGGCACCACCCGGTCGTCGCGTTGCGGTAGCGTGAACGAGTTTTCCTCGAGCAGATCATAGATGGCGACCTTGCGCTCCTGCTCGATCTCGGGCGTGGGCGGCGGCAGGTTTCGATCATCCAGTTCGATATGCGAAATGCGGGTCATGGTCATAGACTTCCGTTCAGGTCAGGCCAGACCTAGCGCACCTGTGCCCGCGGGACAACGCGGCAAACGGGTCGGACGCAGGGTCAGATCGGGTGGTCGTTCGGGTCGATGCCGTGCTTGCGCAGCAAGGTGTCGACCAGCGAACCGGGGTTGATGGCGCGGTCCTTGAATATCTTGCGGAACCAGGACCCGTAAAAATGGACCGAAGTCTGGTTCTGCCAGTCCAGGAACTCAAGTTTGCCCTGATCCGGCTCGTTCCACAGTGACCGGTGGCGCAGCGGAATCGCATACAGCGATTTCCGCGAGACGGCCTTGGCATGTTCCGGCGTCGGGTACAGATAATGGAACAACATCGGCGGGCCAAAACTGAAGATCGGCAGGCTCCAGTAGGTCGAGCGCCCGAAGATCTGAAGATACGCGCGCTGCTGTTCCTCGGGCCACCAAGGCGGCACCAGGTCGCTGTCAAAGGCAAAGGCGCACATTTCAGCAAGGGCCGGGCTGTCGCCCGGCAAGGCAAGAACGCCATTCATGATGCGTTGCCGCCTGCGATTGGCCGCCGGAAACAGATAGCCCTGATCGGTCTGGAATGGCTTGACCGCGTAAGCATCGGCATCGACCCATATCTGGTCGGTCTGCTGCAGCAGTTTCAGGCGGAACAGGTCCGCATGTACGGCGACCGACCGGGTGATCGGATCGCGATAAATCTCGGGCGCGTCGAATACCTCACGCGCGTCGCGGGCCTCGACGTAACCCGGAATGTCCTTCAAATCACCATAGTGATAGACGATCGGCTTCTGGTCCAGGTCCGCAAAGGATTTCAGGCACAGATGCTCCAGAAAGCTGAAGCGCTCTCCGATCCATAGGGTTGCGACACGTTCCAAATTCGGCTCCGGGTTTGTCCTAAGACGTCACCGGTTAGAACGCACAGGTCGGACAACCACTGCAAGTGGTTTTGCGCCGGCCACGGCAGTCCCGGGCCGGATGTGACCCCGGCGCCAATGTCCCGAGATCAGCCGTTCAGCCGCTTGAGCCGCGCCCCCACCGACAGGCCGTGCGCCTCAAGGCTTTCCGACCGCGCCAGTTGCTCGGCTGCCGGGCCAATGGCCCGCAGAGCCTCGGGGGTCATGCGGCTGAGCGTGGTGCGTTTGAGAAAATCCATCACGCTGAGCCCCGACGAGAACCGCGCCGAACGTGCAGTGGGCAGCACATGGTTCGGGCCGCCGACATAATCGCCGATGGCCTCGGGCGTGTACTGGCCAAGAAAGATAGCACCGGCATGGATGGTCTGGTGGCTCAAGGCCACCGGATCGACCACGCACAGTTCCAGATGCTCGGGCGCGATGCGGTTCGACAGGGCGGCGGCCTCGTCCAGGTCGCGCACGATGATCACCGCGCCATAATCGCGCCAGCTGGCCCCGGCGATTGCGCGCCGTTCAAGCGTTTCCAGCCGCTTGTCCACCGCCTCGGCCACCGCTCGGCCGAAACCGGCGTCGTCGGTGATCAGGATCGATTGGGCGCTTTCGTCATGCTCGGCCTGGCTGAGCAGGTCCAGCGCAATCCAGTCGGGGTCGTTTTCCTTGTCCGCGATCACCAGGATCTCGGACGGCCCCGCGATCATGTCGATGCCGACCTTGCCGAACACCCGCCGCTTGGCCGCCGCTACAAAGGCGTTGCCCGGCCCGGTGATCTTGTCCACCGGCGCGATGGTTTCCGTGCCATAGGCCAGCGCCGCAATCGCCTGCGCGCCGCCGATGCGATAGATTTCATCGACGCCCGACAGGCGCGCGGCCAGCAGCACCAGCGGGTTGACCTGCCCGTCGGGCGTGGGCACCGCGATGGCCAGCCGTTCGACCCCGGCCACCTTGGCCGGAATGGCATTCATCAGCACCGAGGACGGATAGGATGCCAGCCCGCCCGGCACGTAAAGCCCCGCGGCAGAGACCGCCGACCAGCGCCAGCCCAGCGTGGCACCCGACTCGTCGGTCCATTCCTGATCCTGCGGCATCTGGCGTTCGTGATAGGCGCGGATACGCGCGGCGGCCAGTTCCAGCGACGCGCGGTCTTCGTCGCTGACGGTCGCGATGGCCTGCGTTACCTCTTCGGCACTGAAGGCCAGCGTGTCCGGCGTCAGCTCCAGCCGGTCGAATTTTGCGGTCAGCTCGATCACGGCGGCATCGCCGCGCGACCGAACGTCCGCGATGATCTCGGCCACGACAGCGTCCACGTCCGGGCTGTCCTCGCGCTTGGCCGAGAGCAGGTCGGCGAAAGCGGTTTCGAAGTCGGGCGAAGCGGTATCGAGGAAAACGGGCATGATGGTGTCTCCGGCAGTCTTGGCGGGAATATCCGGGCGCGGCTCGCGCCTCAAGGGTTTAGATCAGGGGTGCAGCGATTTGCGCATCGGGTATCCGACGATCCAGCGCCCGGCGCGCGGCTGTCCTGCGTCCATCCACCCGCGGGACAGGTAGAACCGGCGCGCGGTCGCGGTGCTGGTGACGCGCGCCTCGGTCACGCCGAGGGCCGAGAGGCGCGATTCGAGGTGGGAAAGCATGGCGGAGCTTGCGCCCTGCCCCCGGAAGTCCGGATCCACATAGTTGAGCGTGATCCGCCCGGTGCCCTGCCCCATCTTGACCCCGCCCAGCGCCCCGACCGTGGCCAGCCTGCCAGCCTTCAGCAACAGCCAGACCTCGTCCTCCGTGTCCGCCAGGTAGTTCCGCAGCGCCTGCGGGGTCTTGTTCGCCGTCCAGCGGGCAATCGCGGCCGCGTCCTTGCCGTGATCCTCGGCGCAGAGCCGCGCGATCGAGCGGGTCAAGACCCGGCTCATCTCGAACAGGTCGAACAGGGTGGCGCGGCGAATATCAGTCCCTTTCGGCGCGCCCGAGAAGGTCTGGGATATCCCGCGTTTGTTCCGCACCTAGACCGGGTGCTGCGGCGCATGCCCCGAGGGCGCGCGGTAGGGGCGGGTGACATCCCTGAGCGTGGCCTCGAGCGCCTCGACCGTCAGGCGGATCGCGCCATCGCCGGCCAGCGTCAACAGCACCTCGCCCGCGCCGTCCTCGGCCGGGTGGAACGCGATATCCAGCAGCGACAGGATCAGGTCCTTGTCGGATCGGTCGATCCCCTGGCTGGCCACCGACAGGACCGAATCGAACACCAGCACCGACTGCACCCGCTCGTAGGGGCGGTTGCGGCGCTCGGCGGCCTCCTTGTCTTCCCACCGGAACCGGTTGAGCAGCAGGGCAAAACGGCGGCGGGTCGGTTGCCAGGTCATCTCGCTGGCCGGAAAGACCGCATCCTGCACCAAGGCCGCGATCACCTTCAGATCCTCGGCATCCAGCGCACCCAGGTTCAGCGGCGCCTCGCGCCCGTCTTCGAATGTTGCGTCTGCCATCAGCCCTTGATCCGTTCGATTTTCGCGCCCACGCCTTCCAGCTTGCGGACCACATGCTCATATCCGCGGTCCAGATGATAGACCCGACTGACAAGTGTTTCGCCCTCGGCCGCCAGACCGGCCAGGATCAACGAGACCGAGGCGCGCAGATCGGTGGCCATCACCGGCGCACCCTTCAGGCGCTCGACCCCGGTCACCGTCGCGGTGCCGCCATGCACCTCGATCTGCGCGCCCATGCGCACCAGTTCGGGGGCGTGCATGAAGCGGTTCTCGAAAATCCGCTCCTCCAGCACCGAAACCCCATCGGCCGTGCACATCAACGCCATCATCTGCGCCTGCAGGTCGGTGGGAAAGCCGGGGAACGGCTCGGTCACCACGTCGACCGCACGCACCCGGCCGTCCCTGCGCGAGACCTTCAGGCCCGCTTCCGTTTCCTCGACATCGACCCCGGTGGCCGTCAGCTTTTCCACGAAGGATTCGACCAGCGACAGGCGGCCGCCCAACAGCTCGACCTCGCCGCCGCAGATGGCCGGGGCCAGCATGTAGGTGCCCAGCTCGATCCGGTCGGTCACCACCTGGTGCGTCGCGCCATGCAGCCGGTCGACGCCCTGGATCTCGATGGTCGAGGTGCCCGCGCCCTGGATCTGCGCGCCCATCTTGCGCAGGCACTCCACCAGATCGACGATCTCGGGTTCGCGCGCGGCGTTTTTCAGAACCGTCGTACCCTTGGCCAGCGTCGCGGCCATGACGATGTTTTCGGTGGCCCCCACTGAGGCAAAGCGCATTTCATGCACCGCGCCCTTCAGCCCGTTCGGCGCCTTGGCGTGCAGGTATCCGTCCTTCAGCTCGATCTCGGCGCCCAGGGCTTCCAGCCCCTCGACATGCAGGTCCATCGGGCGCGCCCCGATGGCGCAGCCGCCCGGCAGCGACACCACCGCCTGCCCGAATCGCGCCAAGAGCGGCCCCAGAACAAGGTTCGAGGCCCGCATCTTGCGCACGATCTCGTAATCCGCCGTGTGACTGGTCAGATCATGGCTGGACATCGCCAGAACCTGCCCGTCCTGCAGGGCCGACACCTCGGCCCCCAGCGACTGCAGCAGCGCGGTCATGGTCTTGATGTCGCTCAGCCGCGGCGCGTTGGTCAGCGTAAGCGGTTCTTCGCTCAGCAGCGTGGCCGGCATCAGCGTCAGGCAGGCATTCTTGGCCCCCGCGATCGGAATTTGGCCGTGAAGCGGCCCGTTGCCCGTTACCAGAATCGAATCCATCTGCTCTCAGTCCTTGTGCTGTCCCGGCCGGTCATCCTGTGCGCTGCGCGCCTTGGCCTGCGCCTTGCGCCGCGCCAGGTTGGCCTTGAGAGCCGCCTTGAGCCGATCTTCGCGCGTGGAGCCGGATTGCCCGTGTTTTTTGGGTGATTTCTTCTCTGCCATGATCTTTCTCTACAGGAGGCGAAAAAAACCGTCCAGAGACCCTTGCGCCCCGTTTCGTTTGAGTCTAATCACCCGCCCACAGCGCTGCTGTAGCTCAGAGGTAGAGCACTCCCTTGGTAAGGGAGAGGTCGAGAGTTCAATTCTCTCCAGCAGCACCATTCCCCTCCAGATCGGCGCATCGCAGCAACTGCAAAACCTGCGGGTTATGCAAGCGGCCATGGTTGACCAAACGGAAACCCACACATCCGACACCTTTAGGTGCCACTTATGCCAATTTTGCGATCCATAGCGGGGCAACTCTGCCGTTTTTTGTTCAAAGGTGTTTTCTTAACGAGGGGGTAATTCGGCCGGGCCAGGGGCGAGACCGGTACGGGGCCTGAAGGCTGTCGTATCCGTGTCTCCCCCCGCCGATTCTCTCAACCGCCCCGCAGGCGTTGCATCAGGTACACCTCGGCCCCTTCGGGGATGGGCTCGCTCAGCCCTGCCGCGATGATCCGGCCGTTCACCGCGACCGACACGCCCGCGTCGATCGGCGCCTGCAATTGCGGATGGAGGCGCACCAGTTCGCGCAGCAGCTCGCCGGTTGTCGCTGCCTGAACCTGCACCACTTCCTGGCCCCCGGTCAGAGACCGGAGACCAGACCAGAGATGGACCTCAACCATTGCCCTTGAGCGCGGCCAGAATGCGCGGCGGCGACATCGGCAGTTGCCGCATCCGCACGCCGGCCGCGTTCGACACCGCATTCGCGATGGCCGCCAGCGGTGGCACGATGCCGGTTTCCCCCACGCCACGCACGCCGAAGGGGTGGCCCGGATTGGGCACTTCGACGATCACGGTGTCGATCATCGGCAGGTCGCTGGCCACCGGGATACGGTAGTCGAGGAACACCGGATTCTGCAGCCGGCCATCCTCGCCATAGATGTATTCCTCGTTCAGCGCCCAGCCGATGCCCTGGGCCGCGCCGCCCTGGAACTGGCCCTCGACATAGGCGGGGTGGATCGCCTTGCCCGCGTCCTGGATGACCGTGTAGCGGGTGATCGAGGTCTTGCCGGTTTCGGGATCGACCTCGGCATCGACGATATGGGTGCCAAAGGACACGCCCGCGCCTTCGGGGGTCGCCTCGAAATGGCCCGAGATCGGGCCGCCTGTGCGCCCCATGTCAGCGGTGATCTCGGCCAGCGGCAGCGGGTCGAAATCGCCCGCGTTGGGCCCGGAGGGCACTGCGCAGCCGTTTTCCCATTTCACCGCGTCCACGGGGATGCCCCATTTGGCCGCCGCGCGTTCGCACAGTTTCTCGACCGCGTGCTGCGCCGCCTTGATCGTGGCCAAACCGCTGGCATAGGTCACGCGCGAGCCGTGGCTGACGTCGTTGTAGCCCAGCGTGGCGGTGTCGGCGATGGTCACGCGGATGTTCTCGTACGGGATGCCCAGCACCTCGGCCGCCATCAGCGCCATCGACGCGCGCGAGCCGCCGATATCGGGCGTGCCGACCATCAGCTGTGCCGAGCCGTCCTCGGACAGGGCCAGCGACACCGAGGTCTCGCCCCCGTGGTTGAACCAGAACCCGCAGGCGATGCCCCGCCCCTGCCCCGGCTTCAGCGGCGCGGAATAATGCGGGTGGTCTTTGGCGGCTTCGAGCGTCTCGACCAGGCCGATCCGGTCATAGGTGGGGCCATAGCTGGCCTTGGTGCCCTCGCGCGCGGCGTTCTTCAGGCGCACCTCGATCGGATCGAGGCCCAGTATCTTGCAAAGCTCGTCGATGACCGACTCCACCGCAAACGCCCCCATCGGCGCGCCCGGCGCGCGATAGGCGGCCTGTTTCGGGCGGTTGGACATCACGTCATACCCCACCTGCCGCACATTGGTCAGGTTGTAGGGGGCAAAGGCGCACATTGCGGTCATGTCGCCCGGCGCACCCGGAAAGGCACCGCCCTGCAGGCGGAACACGCCCTGGGCGGCGGTGATGGTGCCGTCCTTCTTCATGCCGATCTTGACGTCCATCGAGGCCGAAGCGGTCGGCCCGGTGGCCCGCAGAACCTCGGACCGGGACATCACGATCTTGACCGGACGGTTGGCCTTGCGCGACAGCGCCAGCGCCACCGGTTCGATGAACACGGTGGTCTTGCCGCCGAACCCGCCACCGATTTCCGATGCGGTCACGCGCAGCTGCGCGGTTTCGATCCCCAGCAGCGCGGCGCAGGTCTTCTGCACGATCCAGTGGCCCTGGGTGCAGCACCACAGCTCGCCCTTGCCGTCAGCGCCCAGCGAGGCAAGGCAGGCGTGCGGTTCGATATAGCCCTGGTGGGTGGCCTCGGTGACGAAGTGATCCTCGATCACCAGATCGGCCTCGGCAAAGCCGGCCTCGACATCGCCATGCCCGCTTTCGTGATAGCGCACCACGTTGGGGTGCATCCCCTCGGGCACCGAATAATCGGCCGCGCCCTCGCGGATCACCGGGGCGTCGGGCGCCATCGCCTTGTCCACGTCGGTGACATGGGGCAGCACCTCGTATTCGACCTCGATCAGCTTGAGCGCATCCCGCGCCGCCAGCGCCGAACTGGCCGCAACTGCCGCCACCGCGTGCCCGTCATAGAGCGCCTTTTCCCCGGCCATGACGTTTTCCAGAACGTTCCAGAACTCGCCCTCGAGACCCGGCTTGAACGGGACATCGGCAAAATCGGCGCGGGTGACCACGGCCTTCACGTCCCGATGCGCCTCGGCCTTCGAGGTGTCGATCCGGACGATCCGCGCATGGGCGTGGGGCGAGCGCAGGATGGCGCCGAACAGCATGCCCGGCGCGGTCACGTCGGCCCCGAACCGGGCGCGACCGGTGACCTTGTCCAACCCGTCGGGACGGTTCGGGCGGGTGCCCACGAAGGTGAAATGCGACTTGCGATCGTCGAGTGCCATTACGAAGCCTCCCGCAGCTCGGCGGCCGTGTCCAGAACGGCGCGGATGATCTTGTCATAACCCGTGCAGCGGCACAGGTTGCCGGCCAGCCAATAGCGGGCCTCTTCCTCGGTCGGGTCGGGGTTCTTTTCCAGCAGAGCCTTGGCGGCGACCAGAACGCCCGGCGTGCAGACCCCGCATTGCAGCGCGGCATGTTCGATGAACTTGCGCTGCAGCGGGTGCAGGGTTTCGCCCCGGGCCATGCCTTCGATGGTTTCGATCTGCTTGCCCTCGGCCTCGACCCCCAGCACCAGGCAGGAACAGACCAGCCGCCTGTCCAGCGTGACCGAGCAGGCCCCGCAATCGCCGGTGCCGCAGCCCTCCTTGGCGCCGGTCAGGTTCAGCTTGTCGCGCAGACAGTCCAGCAGGGTTTCACGCGCGTCGCACAGGTATTCGACCGTGTCGCCGTTGACGGTGGTGGTGACGTGATGCTTGGTCATGCGGTCTCTCCCTTGGCGCGGGCATAGGCGATTTTCGCGGCGCGTTTTGCCAGCACTCCGGCCACTTCGGTGCGGAATTCGATGGTGCCGCGCTTGTCGTCGATGGGTTTGCACGCGGCCGAGGCGGCGGCGGCCAGCGCCGCCAGCGCGGTATCGTCCAGCGTGGTGCCGATCAGCGCACGGGCGCACTCTTCGACCAGCAGGACGGTAGGCGCCACGGCGCCCAGCGACACGCGGGCCTCGGTGATCGTGTCACCATCGACGCGCAGGCTCACACCCACGCCGACCACGGCGATGTCCATCTCGGTGCGCGGAATGAAGCGCAGATAGGCGTCGCCGCCATTTGCGCCCCGCGCCGGGATGTGCAGAGCCGAGATCAGCTCGCCCTGCGCCAGCGAGGTCTTGCCGGGGCCGGTCGGGATATCCTCGACCGCCACGACCCGATCGCCCGCGGGGCCGGTCACCGTCACGCTTGCGCCCGCGGCCACCATGGCCGGAACCGAGTCGGCGGCGGGCGAGCCGTTGCACAGGTTGCCAACCGGCGTGGCACGGCCCTGGATCTGGGTCGAGCCGATCAGGTCCATCGCCTCGACCACACCGGGCCACTCGCGGCCCAGTTGGGGATGTTCGCTCATCTCGGCACCGGTGACGGCCACGCCCAGCGTCCAGCTGCCGTCGGCGTGGCGAGTGATGTCGCGCACCCCGTCGATGGCCTTGATGTCGATCAGGGTGTCGGGGGTCACGATCTCGGACCGCAGCTGCACCAGAACGTCGGTGCCGCCGGCCAGAAACCGCGTGATGCCCGTTGCATGGGCAGCCAGATCCGAAGCTTCTGCAAAGCTGGCGGGGCGGTGATATTGCATGATTGTACCTCGCGCCTGTTGGTCAGGGTTCACTGGGTTTGGGGCGACGTTAGAGCAGCCGCGCGGCGGCGTCCATGGCCCGCGCGACCTATTTTTTCGCCTGAAAATGTCGCTTTCCGACCGGGGTCAGAGGTCGATCTCGACCACCCCGCCCGGCTCGGCCGCGCGGCTCTGGCACAGAATCAGTGCCGATTCCCGCTGTTTGCGCGACAGGACGAAATCGCGATGCTCGACCTCGCCTGCAATCAGCCCGCATTTACAGACGCCACAGATGCCGTCGGCGCATTTCACGTCTACATGGATGCCGGCCTCGTTCAGCACCTGCGCCGCGTCCTTGTCGGCGGGCACCTCAAGGTCACGCCCCGACCGTGCCAGCCGCAGGGTGAACGGGTGGTTTTCATAGTCGGGCTGCTCGGGCACCGAGAAATACTCCAGATGCCGGGCCTCCTCGGGCCAGCCCTGACGTTCGGCGGCCTGCATCACCGCCTCCATGTATCGGTCCGGGCCGCAGGTATAGACGTGCCAGCCGTCGCGATAGCCCGCCAGGATCGTGTCCAGGTCGGCGCGGGTGCCCTCGTCCGAGACATGCAGATGCACGCGATCCGCCCAGGGCGCGGCGGCCAGATCGGCCAGATACCCGGCCTTTCCCCGTGAAGGGACGGAATAGTGCAGATCGAAATCGCGGCCCAGCGCGTGCCGGCGATGCGCGAAGGCGATCATCGGGGTGATGCCGATGCCGCCACCCATCAGCAGAGTGCGGGTGGCGGTCTCGTCCAGTTCGAAATGATTGATCGGCTTTGACACGAACACCTTGCGGCCCGGCGTGAAAATCCGGTGCAGCAGAACCGAGCCACCGCGGCCCTCATCCTCGCGCAGCACGCCGATCTGGTATTTCGACCGGTCCGCGGGGTCGCCCGACATGGAATACTGGCGCAGGAACTCGGGCGCCACCAGCACGTCCAGATGCGCGCCCGCCGTCCATTCCGGCAGGGGCGCGCCATCCGGGGCGGAGAATTCGTATTTGCTGATGTCCGGTGTCATCTTCTCGACCTTGGTCACCTCGACCCGCATGACCGGGGCGTCGCCGGCAATCGTGTAGCGATGCACCACCGACATGTCCCCGGCGGCCAGACGGGTCTTGTACTCCTCGGCGGTGACCATCGCCTGATAGGCGGCGATCCCCGCCTCGCGATCCATCGCGAACGGATAGGGCCAGGGGTGCGGGGCCAGTGGGGCCGGATAGACGGCCAGCGTCTGATCCTCGTATTTCAGGTCAAGATCCTTTTGCAGATCACGCCGGTTCAGCGGGTGCGCGGTGGGGCGATAGGCGCCGTCGGGCTGCAGTTCCAGATCCCACCACCATTTCTTGGTGTCGTTCAGCCCGCCATTGCCCAGCGCATCGTCCAGTTTCGCCAGCGCGGGCGCGGCGGCGGGGATTTTCATCGCGGCCCAGCGGAACGGGCGTTCGGCGAACAGCCCTTCCAGGTTCCACGGGCAGGTCTTCATGCAGCGCCCGCACATCGCCCCGCCCGGCGTGGTGATCCGGTAGGTGGCGCATTTCTGGCTGTCGGATTTCCAGATCTCGTAGCCGTTAAACATCAGCTTGGGCCCGGCGGTGATCGCCCCCGAGGGGCATTCGCGGGCGCATTTGTTGCAGCTCTCGCAGAACCGCTGCAGGCCGAAGTCGATGGGCTTGTCATGCGCCATCGGCATGTCGGTGGTCACCACGCCCGATTTCAGGCGCGGGCCGAGGAACGGGTTCAGAATGACCTCGCCGATGCGGCTGACCTCACCCAGCCCCGACAGCAACAGCAGCGGCGGTTGCAGCACCTCGCCATCCATCACCGTATGCGCCTTGGCCTTGTAGCCCAGATTGCGGATCTGCCGGGCCAGCACCCCGCCCAGCAGCGAGAACCGCAGATAGGCGCGCATCGACTGGGCGACGCTGATCCAGTCGTCGCCGGAGGCGCCTTCCATGGTCTCATAACCTTGGTCGATGATCATGCTGATCGCCTGATCGTGAGGCGGCACGATTTCCTCGCCGGTGGCGTCGTGGGAATACCACGCCCATTCGGGGCAGCGGCTGAGGCCTACGGCATCGACGCCCAGAAAATAACTGGCGGCCTTGAGGTTGGCGGCGTTGCGGTCAGCGTCCGAGGGTTTGGGGCCATCGGCGCTGTCACCGTCCTGCAGCAGGACGAACGCCCCCAGCGCGCGGCGTTGCGCAAAGCTGGGCGCGGATTTTCGGACGTAGTGCCCGCCCTTGGCCGCGTCCTGCAGCGGTTTGCCCATGTCGCCGAACTGCGCCCGCGCGAACATGTCGGCGCGTTTCGGCACCCGGGCCACGTTCTCCTCGTCGATATAGGTGGTCGGGCTGTCCACGCGTTTGAGCGTCTCGAACGGGTGCGCGCCATCGACATAGCGGCGGCGGGCGAAAGGGTCGCGGTTCAGCGCGCTTTTGGCAAAGCCCGCGCCCAGCCACCACGCGGGGCCTTGGGTTCTGAACCACGGCTGCCGGTCGCGCGGGGCCAGGGGGCGATCATGGGCGATTTCCAACTCGGTGGTCACGGCGGCCAGCCCGAACCGACGCCCCAGCCAGGGGGCCACGGCGGTGCCATCCTCGGCCCAGACCAACCCGGCTGCGGCGGCAAGGCGCGGCAGATTCATGTCCGAGGACATCACCGAATGCGCCCGCGCATCATACCCCAACAGACGGATGTAATTGGCGATCACCACCGCGTTTTCGGTGGCCAGCAGGCAGGCGCGGTGGTCCTGCGCATCCAGGATCCACTCGGCGCCGGGCTCGGACGGATCGGGGTCGCGGTGATGTTCGTACAGGAACACGATGGCATGGCGATGGGCGGTGATCGGCCCCGGCTGGGCCGCGACGCTGTCGCGCAGGTCGGCCATGATCACGTCGATCCCCGAGGCCAGGGTCTTCGTCTGCCGGGTCTGCAGCGCATGGGCCAGTCGGTCGATATCGGGGTTGCGCCGGGGCTGGTCCAGCAGCGCCTGCGGCAGCAGAGGCCCGCAGCCCATCATCGAGGCGTCGTTGAAATAGCCGAACGCTTTCAGGTGATTGGCGCGCTCGACCGGATCGCGGGGCATCTCGGCCCGGGCCGGATTGACGAAGCCATCGCGGATGGTGTCCAGCATCGCCTGAAACTCGCCCATCGCGTTGACGATGCTGTGGGGCTGCTCGGGGCGGTCGAAACTCAGCACCGGCATGGGCGCCAGCGCCGACAGATCGGGCAGCGCATCCTGCCGCCGCAGCCGTTCCAGCGGATAAGGCCCCATGTGAACGGGTCGGTTCTTGTCCGAGAAAAAGCGGATCCCCATCGCGTGCCTCCTGTTGCCAAGCTTCCCCTAGCGCGGCATGAACAGCAACACCATTCATGGCGGATCATAAACGGTATGAAGAAAATCGATTTCACGGATCTGGACGGCAAGGTCCTGCGCACCTTCCTGACGATCCTCGAGGAGAACTCGGTGTCCAAGGCCGCCGACCGGCTGGGTGTCACGCAATCCGCCATCAGCCACACGCTGGCCAAGCTGCGGCAGGTGCTGGGCGACCCGCTGTTCGTACGGTCGGGCCAGGGGCTGCGCGCGACCGAGCGGGCGCTGGCGCTGAAAGACCCGGTGCAGAGGGTGCTGGACGGTATGCGTGCCCTGACCGATGAGCGGCCCTTTGACCCGCTGTCCGAAGAGATCACCGTCCAGATCGCCACCAACGACATGCCGCGCGAGTTGATCTTTCCGCAGTTGCTGCGCGCAGCACGGGCCGATGGGGTGCGGCTGCGGCTGGGGTTCATGCCCTCGGGCGTGCCCGACCCGGAACTGCTTCGCAGCGACCGGTGCCAGCTGATGCTGACCCCGCTGCCTCCGGACGGCCCCGACATCTTTCAGAAACTGCTGGTGAGCAGCCCCCTGATGGTGTTCTACGACGCCGAACGCCGCGACCCGCCCGCCGACTGGGCCGCCTATTGCGCCTCGGACCATGTCGAGGTGCGGTTTCCCGATGGGCGCAACGCGCGAGCGGTGATGCGCGGCGTGGATCAAAGCCAGATCCGCCCGCCCACCGTGACCCTGCCGCATTTCAACGCGATCCCGGCCTTCGTGAAGGGCAGTGACCTGATCTCGACCGACACGGCGCTGATGAAGCAAGGGCCTTTGGCGGCGCTGGACTGCGCTCCCCTGCCCTTCGAGTGTCAGCCGGTGTCGATCTACATGGTCTGGCACCAGCGGTTCGCCAACGATCCCGCCCATCGCTGGCTGCGGGGGCGGATCGCGGCGATTGCGGCCACGCTTCAGGCCTGAGCCCGCAGCCACTCGCGCATCAGCGCCACCAGATCCGGCTGCCGCGGCTTGCGCGGGGTGACGATATGGAACCCCAGATCGTCCAGCAGCACCTGCGCCAGCGGTTGCACCAACCGTCCCGCCATCAGCTCGGCCGCGACCAGCGGCGCATTGGCCAGCGCAAAGCCCTGCCCGGCCACGGCGGCGTCGATGGCCAGGCTGGTCTGGCTGAAATTCATCATCCTCGGGCGCCCCTGCACGCCGGCGCGTTCCAGAAACAGGGGCCAAAGGCCATGAGAATCGCTGAGCAATACATGCGCCAGCAGGTCTTGCGCCGACGTCACCTGCGCGGCCAGGTCGGGGCTGCCGACGACGACGAATTCGGTGGGGAACAGCGGCTCGGCCACCAGGCCGTCGCCGAACGGCGCGCGGCCCTGCCGCACCGCGATGTCCACCCCGTCCGTCTGGAAATCGGCCAGCCGCTCGCGCGCATCGACCTGCACCGAGACATCCGGGTGGCGCGCGGTGAAATCGCCCAGCCGCGGCACCAGCCATTTCGAGGCAAAGCTGGGCGTGACCGACAGAGTGATCTGGCGCTGGCCGGACAGGTCTTCGACCGCCTCTTCGATCAGACGGAAAGCGCGGCGCAGGGGCGCGTGGAACCGCCGACCGGCCTCGGTCAGGCGCAGGCCGCGCGGCAGACGGTCGAACAACGGGGTACCCAGCCGCGCCTCGAGGCCCCGGACCTGCTGTGCCACGGCGCCTTGGGTGACACCCAGTTCCTGCGCCGCCAGCCTGAAGTTCAGGTGCCGGGCCGAGGCCTCGAAGGCGCGCAGCGCATTCAATGGAGGAAGGGCAACCATGGCGTCCATACAATAGATTTCCTACATCCTTAAGGCAGAAGAGCTGATTGGTCAAACGGCCCGCCGCGCGTCATCTTGGCGACAGATTGAAACGGAGAACGAAGATGACGGAAAAAGTGGCTCTGATCACCGCCGGCGGCAGCGGCATGGGCGCGGATGCGGCGCGGCGGCTGGCGGCGGACGGGTTCAAGGTGGGCATTCTGTCCTCGTCCGGCAAGGGCGAGGCACTGGCAGCCGAGCTGGGCGGCGTGGGCGTGACCGGCTCGAACCAGTCGACTGACGATCTGCAGAGGCTGGTGGATGCGGCAATGGCCCACTGGGGGCGGATCGACGTTCTGGTGAACTCGGCCGGGCACGGACCCCGCGCGCCGGTGCTGGAGCTGACCGACGAGGACTGGCACCTCGGCATGGAGGTCTATTTCCTGAACGCGGTGCGCCCCACCCGGCTGGTCACCCCGATCATGCAGGCGCAGGGCGGCGGGTCGATCATCAACATCTCGACCTTCGCGGCGTTTGAGCCGGACCCGGTCTTTCCGACCTCGGGCGTGTTCCGGGCCGGGCTGGCGGCGTTCACCAAGCTGTTCGCCGACAAGTATGCCGCCGAGAACATCCGCATGAACAACGTCCTGCCCGGCTTCATCGACAGCCTGCCGGAAAAGGAGGAGTTCAAGGCCAGGATCCCCATGGGCCGCTATGGGCGCAGCTATGACGAGATCGCCTCGGTCATCGCGTTTCTGGCCTCGGAAGGCGGCGGCTACATCACCGGGCAGAACATCCGGGTGGATGGCGGGATCACCCGCTCGGTCTGATCGGTCAGACCCTTGCCTTGACCAGATGTGTCAGCGCCGCGCCGGCCTCAAAAAAGGCGCGGCGCAGGCCTGTCCAGCTTTCGCTGTGCGCAGGCACGGGCGGCAGCGGCAGGCGGGCGGGGTCGCCAGACAGCAGGCTGTCGGCCATCATGCGGCCGAACACCGTGCCCGGCCCGATCCCGCGCCCGGAATAGCCATGCGCCGACAGCGCGTTCGGCCCGATCTGCACCAGCTTCGGGATATGGTCCGCGGTCATGGCGATGCGCCCGTGCCAGCCGTCCTTCAGCGGCTGGTCGGCCAGCGCGGGAAAGATCTGCGCCAGTTTGCGCGTGATCCAGCCGCGATGGGCGAAACTGCCCGCGTGGCCCAGATCGCCCATCGCCCCGATCACCAGCCGCCCGGCTTGATCCATGCGGAACGAGGTCATGATCAGCCCGGTATCCCAACAGCCCTCGCCCCCCGGCAGCAGGGTGGCGCGGATCTCCTCGGGCAGCGGGTCGGTGGCGTATTGGAAGTAGTAGACCGGCACATAGTCCTGCCGGGTGTCGGGCAGCCCCGCGTGATAGGCGTTGGTGGCCTGGATCAGCGCCTTGGCGCGCACCGAACCCTGCGGCGTGTCCAGATGCCATATCTCGCCATCGCGGCGCAGGGCCTGCACCGGGCTGTTGGCGTGGATCGCGGCCCCGGCCTGCTGCGCCGCGCGGGCGAGGCCCTGCACATAGGCCAGCGGCTGGATCGTCCCGGCGCGCGGATCGAAAATGGCGCCGTGAAACGCCGCGCTGCCGGTGCGGCGGGTGGTGTCCTGCGCGGACAGCAGCTCCACCGGCGCGCCGTCGGATGACAGTTGCTCGTGGCGGGTCTGCAGGTCGCGCAGGCCCTTGGGCGAATGGGCCAGGTGCAGGGTTCCGGCCTGCACCGGCTCGCAATCGATGGCGTGGTCACGGATCAGGCGGAACACCTCGGCCGGGGCCTGCGCCAGCAGGGCGATCAGCCTGTCGCCCGCCGCGTCACCCAGATGGGCGCGGATCTCGGCCGGGGGCAGCCACAGCCCGGCATTGGCCAGCCCGACGTTGCGGCCCGACCCGCCATGGCCGATCTGGTGCGCCTCGAGCAGACAGACCGAGGCCCCCGCCTGCGCCGCGTGCAGCGCCACCGAGCAGCCCGTATAGCCGCCGCCGATCACGGCGAGGTCCACCGTGGCGGACCCGGTCAGGGGCGGGGCGTCCACCCGCTCGCGGCTGGTCTTGGTCCACAGGCTGATTTCCGGGTCGGTGGTCATGGCGGGATGTCCTTGAATGCGCGCGCAGATTTCCCGAGGGCTCAGCCGATGGCAAGGGGTCTTTGATCCTCGCGCCCCAGCGCGATCAGGAACGGGTCCTGCGCCTGCAGGGCCTGGAAACCCTCCTTGTCGGACATGCCGCGCCAGTTGGCCAGCACCAGCGACTGCGCCACCGCGCCGCCCAGCGTGGCACCGGGGCCGGTGACGATGAACAGGTCGGGCGCGAATTCGCGGGCGGCGGTCTGCACCGCGCGGGTGAAATCGTAGGGCTCGGTTACCTGATGGCCCAGCGTGTAATCCCACAGCGCGCCCGTGTCGGTGGCCCCCGGCCACCAGATCTTGCCGCGCCCGTCGATCATCGGCAGGTCGGGCTGGGTGAACAGCGTGGCGGGCAGTTGGCGGCGGCCCTCCTGCGCCACCGGGGCCTGAAGGCGCGTGTGAAAGGCCGCGTGGTTGGCCAGCCGCATCGGGAACCGTTCCTGCACCACCGGCTGCGCGGCCTCGAAGGCCTTGAGACCGGCTTCGTTGCCGGCCAGAACCAGCATCCCGCCCAGGTCGATCGACAAGGCAAGGTCATGTTCGGGCAGGGCGTCGATGCGCGCCACCTCGGCCAACAGCTCGGCCTTTCGGGCCGGGTCGTCGCGCCAGTCGTCGCCGGTGAAGGGATAGACCAGCTGCCCGCCGATCAGATGGGTCTGCATCAGCGTGCCCATGGTGTTGACCACCCGGAACCCGTTTTCGGGCGACAGCGCCCCCGCGGCGGCCAGCGCGATATACCAACCCATCGAGTTGCCGGTGACGGCCACCACCTCGATATCCTCGGCCAGAGCCTGCGCATCGGCCAGCGCGGCGGCATAGATCAGGGGCGAGGCCACGTCACCGCGCGAATACTTGCTGACCGAGAAGCGCGACGCGCCGTCCAGCGCGGTCACCGCCTCTTGGCCTGTCTCGGCGCGGATCGCGTCGAATTCGCGGAAAAGTTCCATCCGGTTCGAATGGTGACGGTGCAGATAGCCCAGCTCGGGCTTGTTGTAGGTGCCCCGGCCGGGGCAGATCACGACGGCGGTGCGGGTCATTTTGCGGCTCCGGTCAGAGTCAGGGCGGCGGCCACGATGCCATCCTTCGAGGGCAGCGGCGCGGCATAGGCGGGGCCGGTGGCGATGAAGCAATCCTCGGCCACCACGCGGGCGGTGGGCAGGTCGGTCTGCTCGGCAAACAGCGTCATCAGCGCCTCGGACTGGCTGCCGGTGCGGCGGCATTCATCGACGATCAGGACGTGCTTGCAGCCCTTGGTCGCCTCAAGCAGCGCCTGTTCCGGCAGCGGCGCCAGCCAGCGCATGTCGATGATGCGGGTCTTGAGGCCCGCCGCTGCCAGCTCGGGCAGCGCCTGTTTCGACAGGTAGTGCCCGTTGCCGTAGGTCACGATCGCCAGATCGGTGCCGTCGCCATGCACGCCCACCTCGCCCAGCGCGATGCGTTCGCCGGGGGCGGGATAGCGGGTCATCCACGCGCCGTCCTGCCCCTCGTGCAGGTCGCGCATCGGGTAGAGCGCGATGGGTTCCAGGAACACCACCACGCGCTGCTCCTCGCGCGCAAGCCGCACGCATTCGCGCAGCATCCGCGCCGCATCCGCCCCGGTCGAGGGGCAGGCGATGATGACGCCCGGAATGTCGCGCAGCACCGCCAGCGAGTTGTCGTTGTGGAAATGGCCGCCAAAGCCCTTCTGGTATCCCAGCCCGGCGATGCGCACGACCATCGGGTTGGTGAACTGCCCGTTCGAGAAGAAGGGCAGCGTGGCGGCCTCGCCCCGGATCTGGTCCTCGGCATTGTGCAGATAGGCGAGGAACTGGATCTCGGGGATCGGGACGAAACCGTTGTGCGCCATGCCGATGGCAAGGCCAAGGATGGACTGTTCGTCCAGCAGCGTGTCGATCACCCGGTCGGGGCCGAAGCGCGCCTGCAGCTTCTGCGTCACGCCATAGACGCCGCCCTTGCGGCCCACGTCCTCGCCCATGCAGACGATCTCGCCATGTTCCAGCATCAGGTCGGTCAGCGCCCAGTTGATCAGGCGCGCCATCGGCTGCGGGTCGTCCATCGCGCGCAGGTCGCTGCCGAAGGTGGCGGCGCGGGCCTCGGCGCTGGGGCCGTTGGTGGGCTTGCAGGGGCGTTTCGGCGGGATCAGGCTGGCCGCGACCTCGGCGGCGGTGGACAGATGCGGGCGGGTGGCGGCATCGGCCGCGATGCGGTCGGTGCGGGCGCAGGTCTGTTCATAGATCTTCAGCGCCTGATCGGGCGACAGCGCCCCGGCCTGATCCAGCAGGCGCACCGAATGCAGCAGCGGGTCGTTGGCCTCGTCGGCCTCGACCTCGGCGCGGCTGAGATAGGTGGTGGGCACATCCGCCCCCGCATGGCCATACAGCCGCACGGTTTTCAGATGCAGGAAGGCCGGCTTGCGCCGGGTGCGGACGTATTCGGCCGCCTGCTGCGCCACCGCGAAGGTTTCATAGATGTCCAGCCCGTTGGCCTGGAAATACCTGATACCCGGGCGATGCTCCATCGAGGCCTGAATCCAGCCCTTGGGCGTCTTGACCGAGATGCCGATGCCGTTGTCCTCGCAGACAAAAAGCAGCGGCAGCGGGATCGACTGGACGCTGGTCCAGCCGGCGGTGTTGATCGCGCCCTGCGCGGTGGAATGGTTCGCGGACGCATCACCGAAGGAACACATGGCGATGCCGTCCTCGGGCAGTTGCCGGTGTTCAGGGTCGTGCCGCCGCGCCGCGCCCAGACTGTAGGCCGCGCCCACCGCCTTGGGCAGGTGGCTGGCAATGGTCGAGGTCTGCGGCGGGATCATCAGCGCCTTGGAGCCCAGCACCTTGTGCCGCCCGCCCGAGGTCGGGTCCTCTTTGGAGCAGGCAAAGCTCAGCAGCATGTCCCAGGCGATCTGCTGGCCGGGCACCTGCTCGGCCCGGGCGATCTGAAAGGCGGCGTCGCGATAGTGCAGAAAGGCGATGTCGGTCGGGCGCAGGGCATGGGCCACGGCGGCCATGCCCTCGTGCCCGGACGAGCCGATGGTATAGAACCCCTGCCCCGCCTTCTGCATCGCCCGGCTGGTGCGGTCCAAGGCGCGGCTGAGCACCTGCGAGCGGAACAGCGACACCGCCTCGGGCGCGGTCAGGCCCGGGCGCGGCAGTGCGCCTGCGGGCAGGTCGCGCGCGGCGACGCGGGTCAGGAAGTTTTCGTGAACGATCTGGGCGCGATCCATGAGTTCTCCGCGGTCACTTTGGAACACCGGCGATCTGCGGCCGGCCTTTGGGTCAGGCTAGCGATGTCGGGGGCAGAAAAAAGCCGAAAACGTCCCGAGGCGCCAAAACCGCGCGCCATCGGCCTCTTGGCTTTGGACTGTTCGGAATGCTCATGCCTTGGGATCCGCCAGCTGCTGAATGTCCATGTATTTCAGTGGCAGGCCTGGAATGCCAGTGATATTCAGTTCAAAAGGTATGAGGATTGATCATATGATTGCGCCACGTCGTTTTCTTCCCTCGATCTCGTCTCTGCTGGCACTCGAGGCAGTCGACCGCCTGGGCAGCGCCTCGGCGGCGGCCGAGGAATTGTCGCTGACTCAAAGCGCGATCAGCCGCCAGTTGAAGGCGGTCGAAGAACAACTGGGCGTGACGCTGATCCAGCGCAACCAGATGCGGCTGCACCTGACACCGGCAGCCCGAGAATACGTGGAAACCGCGCGGGCGGCGTTGCAGCAACTGGCGCAGGCTTCGCTGAAGCTGAAGGCCAACCCCACAGGCGGGTCGCTGAACCTTTCGATCCTGCCCGCCTTCGGCATGCACTGGCTGGCGCCGCGCCTGCAGGATTTCGCCCGTCGCCACCCCGAGGTGACGGTGAACCTGAGCACGCGGCTGAAACCCTTCGATTTCGTGGCGGAACCGTTCGACGCGGCCATCCATTTCGGCCAGCGCGACTGGGCCGGTGTGAACTACCTGCCGATCATGCGCGAAGAGGTTCTGCCGGTCTGCGCGCCGGCGCTGGCGCAGGAAGCCTCGGAGCACCCGGACTGGCTGTTGAATGCACCGCTTCTGCATCTCGACACCCGACCCGACGCCTGGGAGCAGTGGTTCGCGGCGCAAGGTATCACCGCCACGGGCCTGCGCGGGATGCTGTTCGATCAGTTCTCGACCATGATCCAGGCGACCATTCACGGGTTGGGCGTTGCCTTGCTGCCAAGCTATCTGGTCGGGCAGGAATTCGAGCGCGGCAAGCTGATCCCGGCCTGGCAGGGGCCGCCGGTCAACCTGGGCGATTATTTCCTGGTCTGGCCGCAGAACCGGGCGGAATCAGCGCCGCTGGCCTCGTTTCGGGCATGGCTGCTCGGGCTGTTGACGGCGCCCCCGGCCTGATCCGAAGGACGCTCAGAATTTGCCGTTGTCGTTCTTCCATTCGCTTTCGGGGGCGACCTTTTCATTCGTGTCCCAATGTTCGACGATCTTGCCTTCCGCAACGCGGAACAGATCGTAGAAGGCAGTGGGAACACCATCGAACTCGCCTTCGCACTGGGTCAGAACGAAATCTCCCTCGGCCAACACGCGATGCAGCCGGTGATAGTCGATCCGCCGACGATCCGCGCGGCGTTCAGACAATGCGCCGTGCAGCAGAGAAAGGTCGTCGCCCAGTCGCGGGTTGTGTTCGGTGAAAGCCGCGGCATCGAGAAATGCCGACAAACTGCCCGTATCACCATCCATCAGAACCCGCATGACACAGGCGCGAACGAGGGCGCGGTTGTCTTCGGTCCGGTCAAGGTCACGCGCCTCGGTGGGTCCGTCCACCATGGAATGGCCCGACAGGTTCGGCCCCTGCCGCGGCTGGATATTGTCCCAATGCTCGACCGCGCGACCATCTTCAAAGCGGAACAGTTCGAACCCGATATTGCGGCGAGAGAAATCGTATTCGGTATGGGCGAACACGAAATCCCCGTCCTCGAAGGCCCGCACGACATTGACCCGCGGAGAGGTCCGGGACAGGCGCTGAAACAGGGCCGCCAGCCCCTCGCTGCCCTCGTGGGTCTGCGGGTTGTGCTGGATGTATTTCGCTTCGTTGACCACCGAAACCGGCCCCGGATCGCCGGTTTCTATGCTTTTCAGCAACGCGCGGATCCGGTCCTTGTTCGATGCGGTCATGGGGCCTCCTGCCGGGTGACGGTCACGCCATTCCCGTCAGTCTGGCAGACCACCGGACATACGGCAATGGGGCGGACGGACAGCGCGTCAGCCGCGGCCGAGCATCGCTCGGGCGCGGCCGGGCCCAACCGGAGGAGGCGGCCCGCCAGGGCCGTTGACGACGGGCGGGAGCGCCCGGTCAGACGTCGATCGAGCGGGCGATAAGTTCCTTCATCACCTCGTTGGTGCCGCCATAGATCATCTGCACCCGCGCATCCGCATAAAGCCGCGCGATCGGATATTCCATCATGAAGCCATAGCCGCCAAACAGCTGCAGGCATTCGTGCATGATCTCGTTCTGCACCTCGGAGCCCCAGTATTTCACCATCGAGGCAGTGGCCGCGTCCAGCTGACCGGCCTCCAGCTTGGCGATGCAGTCATTGACAAAGCTGCGCAGCACCTCGGCCTTCGTCTTGCATTCCGCCAACTTGAAGCGGGTGTTTTGGAAGTCCATCACCCGTTGGCCGAACGCCTTGCGTTCCTGGGTGTATTTGACCGTCTCGGCGATGGCGAAATCGATCGCGCCCAGCGCCATGATGCCGATGGTCAGGCGCTCCCACGGCAGCTGCTTCATCAACTGATAGAAGCCCTGCCCTTCCTCGGAGCCCAGCAGGTTGGTCATCGGCACCTTCACGTCCTCGAAGAACAGCTCGGCGGTGTCATTGGCCTTCATGCCCAGCTTCTTGAGGTTGCGCCCCCGGCGGAAGCCCTCGGCCCCCTCGGTCTCGACCGCGATCAGCGACACACCCTTGGCCCCCAGCGACTTGTCGGTTTTGGCAGCCACGATGATCAGGTCGGCGGTCTGGCCGTTGGTGATGAAGATCTTGGACCCGTTCATCCGGTAGGAATTGCCATCCTTCTCGGCGGTGGTGCGGATCGCCTGCACGTCCGAGCCGGTGCCCGGTTCGGTCATGGCCAGCGCGCCGACCATCTCGCCCGAGGCCAGCTTGGGCAGCCATTTGCGCTTTTGTTCCTCGCTGCCATAGGCGGTGATGTAGTGGGTCACGATCGACTGGATGCCATAGCCCCAGCCCGCATCCCCCCGCGAGGTCTGCTCATAGATCGTGACCGCATCAAAACCCATGCCGCCGCCGACACCGCCGAATTCCTCGGGGATGGCCCCGGCCATCAGCCCGGTTTCCCCGGCCTTCCGCCAGAAGTCACGGTCGACCACGCCCTGCTCGGCCCAGGCCTCGATGTTTGGCACCAGTTCATCATCCATGAACCGCCCGGCCATTTCGGCAAACATGCGGTGTTCGTCAGTGACCCAGGAAGCGGTCGAGGTAAAAAGCGCCATGATTGGTTCTCCGGAATTCTGTTGGCGAAAAGGGTAGCTTTCGCCGCCGATTCCGCCAATCCGGGTGACGCCGCGTCGGTTTGCGCCGCTACGCAACGTCCTTTGGCGTCAATGCCCTACGCGGTGCCGGGCACCGGGCGGCGGCGGCGTTTCCGGGGCACCGGCGAAACACTGGGCGATGGCCATCCACTCCTGCGCGACCGGCCCCTGCACCGACAGGCCGGTATCCGCCACGTTTCGGGTCTGGGTCACCACGCGGGAGAAATCGACGGCCGGCCCTTCGATCAGGTCGGCGCCGGGCGCGCCGAATTCCCACAGCGCCCCCGAGGGCGCGGTCAGGCGCAGATGAGGTGCCACCGGTGGCACCGGGCGGCCATGCACCGTGAAGGTCCAGCCAAAGGTGTTCACCCCCAGCACGACGATGTTGCGGATCCGGTCGGTCTCGGGCCGGGTCAGGCCGAGAATGTCGAACACCTCCTGCCCATGCGCCCAGGTCTCCATCTGCCGCGCGGTCATCGAGGACCGCACCGACATGTCCGGTCCCACCCATTTGACCCGTGCCTTTGGGTCCAGCAGAGCCCAACAATAAGCCATGCGGGTGTACAGATCGCGCCAGGCCAGCCGCAGGTCATGGCCCCGCTCGGGGATCGCGGCGTTTTCCGTGGCGCGAAAGCCCTCGGCCTGAATGCGCGGCATCACCTGCCGAACCCTTGCGTCGAACGCATCCGGGTCGCGCTGCGACAGGTCGGCCATCTGGTTCCAGAAATGCAGGTGCACCAGCACGTCGTCGATCGTCCAGCCCTTGAATTGGGTCACGGTGCGCCAGTCGCTGGTACCAAGTCCCGCAAGGGCATGGTCGAGGACCTGGCATTCCTCAAAGAAATCCGCAGCTTGATCCATGACACTCCCGCTCTCTGCCCGTTGGGCCACTAAAGCGGGTTTCGGCCGGTCAGACCAGTGCGTTCTGCAAAAGGACCTGCGCGGCCTCTTTCGCATCGCGCGCCAGATCGCAGCTGTGCAGCAGCACGGCGGTGACGATCGCACCCTCTTTCAACAGCAGCAGCTGGCAGGCCAGCTTGTCCGGGTCCCGCGCGCCGGCCTTGCGACACAGGTCGGAGAAATATTCCAGCAGCAGGCGCTTGTGCTCTCCGGCCTGCACATGGATCGGGTGGTCGGGGTCTTGGTACTCGGCCCCGGCCTTGATGAACATGCAGCCGCGAAAGTTATCCTCGTGGAACCATTCGCCCAGCGCGTCGAACGCGGCCAGCAGTTGATCGGCGGGGGTGTCGGCCAGTTCCTCGATCCGGCGCACGAACCAGTTGCGGAAATTCTCGTCCCGCAGGCGCAGCACCGCCAGGATCAGCTCCTCCTTGGTGCGGAAATGCTTGTACATCGAGGTCTTGGACACGCCGGTTTCGACCACCAACCGGTCCATTCCGGTGGCGTGAAACCCGTCGCGGTAAAACACCTGCAGTGCCTTGCGGACCAGCTCATCCCGTTTGTTCGGACGCATGATTCGGCTCCTTTACGTACCGATCAGTACATAATTCCTTTGTCGTTCAGGTGCAATTCACACCGCCGAAGCCGCTGTTTTTAATGCTTATTGTCCACCCAGCAAGGCAGAACGAAAAACTTTTTTCGGCTCAAGGGTTGAAAACGTTAACCGTTCTGTACACCTTATCAGCACAGTTTACCGATCTGTACACCCAAAGGATATGACCGATGCGACGCCGCGCCAGCCCATTTCCCGCAAGCTATGTTCCCTTCCTTCTGACCGTGGCCCTTCTGGCCGCCACCCTCGCCTGAAAGTCTCTGACCATGCAGCGCCCACCCCTGCCCCCGTTCACGACGCAGACCGCCATCGAAAAGGTCCGCAAGGCCGAAGACGCCTGGAACAGCCGCAACCCCGACATCGTGACCCCGGCCTATACCGAGGACAGCCAGTGGCGGAACCGGGCTGAGTTCCTGACCGGCCACGCCGAGATCCACGCCTTTCTGACCCGCAAATAGCGCACCGAACTGGACTATCGCCTGATCAAGGAACTGTGGGCCTGTGACGGGAACCGCATCGCGGTGCGCTATGCCTATGAATGGCACGACGACAGCGGGCATTGGTTCCGGTCCTACGGCAACGAGAACTGGGAGTTTGCCGCCGATGGCCGGATGGCCCGGCGACATACATCGTTGAACGATCTGCCGATCACCGACGCCCAGCGCCTGTTTCACTGGCCCCTGGGGCCGCGGCCCGCCGACCATCCCGGCCTGTCCGACCTGAACCTGTGAAAGGAGGCCTCCCATGCCCCGCGCCTTTTCCGAACTGACCTTCACCTCCGCCGTCCGCGCGCATCAAGAGCGGATGGGGTCCGCCGCGTCCTATGCAAAGTTCATCGACGGCGGCCCGCAGCAGGGCCACCTGATCGGCCCCGCCGAGCAAGCCTTTATCGAGGCGCGCGACGGGTTCTATCAATCCACCGTGTCCGAGACCGGCTGGCCCTATGTCCAGTATCGCGGCGGCCCGGCGGGGTTTCTGAAGGTGCTGGACGACCGGACGATCGGTTACGCCGATTTCTCGGGCAACAAGCAGTATATTTCGCGCGGGAATCTGGACGGCAATGACCGGATCGCGCTGATCCTGATGGATTATGCCAACCAGCGCAGGCTCAAGATTCTGGGCCGCGTGGACTTTCGCGAAGGCGCCGAGGCCGCGCGCGACCTTTTCCCCGACGCGGCCGAGGCCGAACGCGCGGCGATCATCCATGTCGCGGCGCTGGACTGGAACTGCCCGCGCCACATCACCCCCCGCTTCACCGAAGCCGAACTGCGCCCGCATCTGAACGCGCTTGGCCGCCAACTGGCCCAGCTGCAAGCCGAGAACGACCAACTGAAGCAGGCCCTGGCCCGAAAGGCCTGATCCCCCAATACCCCGAACCCGTCAGCAACAGGAGTATCAATGCCATGCTACGCGCGATTACCAACACACTTGCCACCCTGACCGCCGGATCGGTCTTCGCCGTCTCGGTCGTGACCGTCGGCTTCTACCTCTCGCCCGAGGCCGTGCGCGCCGCCGAGCCCGACCCGTTCCAGACCCAGTTCCGCGCCCAGACCATCGACGGCATGAAGATCGCCTATCGCGAGGCCGGTGACCCGGCCAACCCGACGGTTCTGCTGCTGCACGGTTTTCCGACCTCGTCGCACATGTTCCGCAACCTGATCCCGGTGCTCGCGCAGGATTACCACGTGATCGCGCCCGACTATCCCGGTTTTGGTGCATCCGACATGCCCCCGGCGGATGAATACGACTACAGCTTTGCCGGCACCGCGCGGATGATGACCGAGCTGCTGGATGCGAAGGGCGTCGATCGCTATGCCGTCTATCTGATGGACTACGGCGCGCCGGTGGGGTTCCGGATGTTCGCCGAGGATCCCGACCGCGTGACCGGCTTCATCATCCAGAACGGCAACGCCTATGACGCGGGCCTGCGCGAGTTCTGGGACCCGATCAAGGCCTATTGGGCCGATCCGACCAAGGAAAACGGCGACGCCCTGCGCGCCTTCCTGACCATGGATGCCACCCAGTGGCAGTTCACCCACGGCACCCGGAATCCCGACGCGATCAGCCCGGACAATTTCTGGCATGTCCAGTACCTGCTGGACCGCCCCGGAAACCAGGAAGTGCAGCTGGAGATGTTTCTGGATTACGGCACCAATGTGGGCGAATACCCCAAATGGCAGGCGCTGTTCCGCGAACATCAGCCACCCGCGCTGTTGATGTGGGGCAAGAATGACGTGATCTTCCCCGAGGACGGCGCACATCCCTACAAGAACGATCTGACCGATCTGGAGTTCCACATCCTCGACACCGGGCATTTCGCGCTCGAGGAATACGGCCCCGAGATCGCCGCCGAAATGCAGGACTTCCTGGCCCGCATCAACTGACCCCTTGCCCCCCGGCCTGTCCGGGGGGCGCCCCATACCGGAGGACTGACCCATGACCCCGCATGTTGACCGTATCGCCGCCTTTTCCGATGGCCCCGCCGGGGGCAACCCGGCCGGAGTGCTGATCGCGGATGCTCTGCCCGCGGACGCCGAGATGCAGAAGATCGCGGCCGATGTCGGCTATTCCGAAACCGCCTTTGCCGCGCCGCAGGGCGCGGGCTGGCGGGTGCGCTATTTCGCGCCGGTGGGCGAGGTCGCCTTTTGCGGCCATGCCACCATCGCGCTGGGGGCGCAGCTGGCGCAGCGGTTCGGCGATGGCGAATACGCGCTGCAACTGAATGATGCGCAGATCTCGGTCGAAGGTCGGCGTGACGGCGACAGGGTTGCGGCCACGCTGGTGTCACCGCCGACCCACAGCCGCGCGGTGGCTGACGATGTTCTGGCGCAGGCGCTGATCGTGTTCGGGCTTGCGCCCGGAGACCTGAGCACCGATCTGCCGCCCGCCATCGCCAATGCAGGCAATGACCATTTGATCCTGGAGCTGACGTCTCGCGCCCGGCTGGCCCAGATGGATTATGACCTGCAAACCGGGGCCGAATTCATGCAGGCTCAGGGGTTCACCACGATCAACCTGATCTGGGCCGAAACGCCCCGGCTGTTTCACAGCCGCAACGCCTTTGCCAGCGGCGGGGTGCTGGAAGACCCCGCCACCGGCGCCGCAGCCGCCGCACTGGCCGGGTATCTGCGCGACCTGAACTGGCCGCATGGCGGCGAAATCGACATCGTGCAAGGCGAGGATATGGGCGCGCGATCCCTTCTGCGCGTTCAGATCGGCGCCGCGAGAGGCGACGGTGTGCGCGTCTCGGGAACCGCCCGCGCCATCGACTGAGATGGGTCAGGGGCGAGCGCGGCCAGAGTGCACCATTGCCTCGATCCCCGCGGCGCAGAATTCGACCAGTTGGTCGATCCCCGACAGGTCTCCCCCCTGCGACAGCGCCTGCACCCGCCAGGCGCTGTTGAGATGCGCCAGCATCGCCGAGACCGAATAGACCTGGCCCGTGGCCAACAGCGCCGGGTCGGCCTGCGGATACAGCGCGGCGATCTCACGGATGAAGAACTGGGCGGTGGGGTCGAAACACTCGGCGGCAATATGGCGCCAGCGCGGATCGACCGACACATGTGCCACCAGCCGCCCGTAGGCCATCCAGCCCGGACCGCCGGTTTCGGCCAGGCTGACATAGGGGCGGATGAAACAGTCCAGAATGCCCCGCAGGGTCAGCGGGCCCTGCGCGCGCCGATCCTCCAGCGCCTGCATCCTGATCCGGGCAAGCGCGTCGGCGCGGCGCGCGACGGTCTGGAAGAACAGCTCTTCCTTGCCGCCGCCATGGTGGTGGACCAGACCCACCTGCACCCCGGCGCGCGTGGCGATGTCGCGGATCGAGGCGCCCTCGAATCCCCGCTCGGCAAACAGCGCCTCGGCCGCGTCCAGGATCCGCGCCTTGGTTTCCAGCGACCGGGCCGACGGCGCCCTTTGCCTTTGTTTTTCAATGTATTTCGCGCTCATGTTTTTCATCTTGCCTTATTTTGGTCGATCGTTCAAGTTAAGCGCCACGAGCAGGGGAGGGTTCATGACACGGGCGCGCAAGGCTTATGCCTTGATCGGCGCAGGTCCGATGGGGCTGGCGGCGGCCAAGGTGCTGAAGGAACAGGGCATCCCGTTCCAGGGGTTCGAGCTGCATTCAGATGTGGGCGGGCTGTGGGATATCGATGCGCCACGGTCGACCATGTATGAATCCGCGCATCTGATCTCGTCCAAGTCGATGACCGAATTTGCCGATTTTCCGATTGGCGACGACGTGGCCGAATACCCGTCCCACCGGCAGATGCGAGACTATTTCCGGGCCTTTGCCGATCATTTCGGACTGCGTGATCTTTACAGGTTCAACGCCGAGGTGATCGACGCATCGCCGCTGGGCGCGCCGGGCGATGGCTGGCGGGTCACCTGGCGCGACGACCAAGGGACGCAGAGCGGTGAATTTGCCGGGGTGCTGATCGCGAACGGTACCCTGTCGGAGCCCAACATGCCCGATTTTCCCGGCCGGTTCGACGGCGAGTTGATCCACGCCGCGCAGTACCGCTATCCCAGCCAGTTCCACGGCAAGCGGGTGCTGGTCGTGGGTGCTGGCAATTCCGGGTGCGACATTGCGGTGGACGCCATCCATCACGCCGAACTGTGCGACTTGTCGATGCGGCGCGGATATTATTTCGTGCCGAAATACGTCTTTGGCAAACCCGCCGACACGCTGGGCGGGATGATCCGCCTGCCCATGTGGCTGAAGCGCCGGATCGACGGGATGATCCTGCGCTGGTTCGTGGGCGACCCGCAGAAATACGGCTTTCCCAAGCCCGACTACAAACTGTACGAAAGCCACCCGGTGGTGAATTCGCTGGTCCTTTATCACGCGGGCCACGGCGATCTGCGCATTCGCCCCGACATCGACCGGATCGAGGGCCGCACCGTTCACTTCAAGGACGGCAGCGCCAGCGACTATGACATGATTCTGGCCGCGACCGGGTACAAGCTGCATTACCCGTTCATCGACCCGAACCTGCTGAACTGGCAGGGTGACGCGCCGCATCTGTACCTGAACGCCATGCACCCCGAACGCGACGATCTGTTCGTGCTGGGCATGATCGAGGCCACCGGGCTGGGCTGGCAAGGACGCCACGAGCAGGCCGAAATGGTGGCGCGCTATATCAAGGGTCTCCAGTCCGGCTGCCCCGTGGCCGCGGCGCTGAAGGCGGAAAAACAAAAAGACTTTCAGCGCGCCACCGGAGGCATGCAGTACCTGAACCTGCCCCGCATGGCCTATTACGTGGACAAAGCGACCTATCGCAAAGCCGTCACCAGCTGGATCGATCGGTTCCGGAAAGTCCGCGCATGACCGGCATCGACGAGATCACGCTGAATTTCAGCCCCGGCTCGCTGACCCTGCTGAACGCGATCCTGGCGATCGTGATGTTCTCGATCGCCATCGACCTGTCGCCGCGCGACTTCGACCGGCTGCGGCGCGCGCCCAAGCCGGTGGTGGTGGGACTGGCCTCGCAATTCCTGGTGTTGCCGGCGCTGACCTTCCTGCTGGTCTGGCTGACCGAGCCGCGCCCGTCGATCGCCTTGGGGCTGATCCTGGTGGCGGCCTGCCCGGGGGGCAATATTTCGAATTTCATCACCCATCGGGCGGGCGGAAACGCGGCGCTGTCGGTGTCGATGACCGCCTTCGCCACCATCGGGGCCATCGTGATGACCCCGTTCAACATCGCGCTGTGGGGCGGTCTGTACCCGCCGACCCGCGCGATTCTGCAGCAGACCCAGATCGACCCGGTGCAGATCGCCATCATCGTCGGGCTGATGCTGATCCTGCCTCTGGTTCTGGGCGTGACCCTGAACCAGAAGCGCCCCGCCCTGACGGCGCGGCTGCGCGGGCCGCTGCAGATCCTGTCGATGGCCATTTTCGTGGCCTTCATCGTACTCGCCCTGGCGGCCAACTGGAGTTTCTTCCTGGGCTACGCCGGGGCGGTTGCCGGGCTTGTGATCCTTCACAACGCCCTGGCACTGGGGGGCGGTTGGGTTGTGGCCACTCTGACCCGGCTGTCCCCCTTTGACCGGCGTGCAGTCACGATCGAGACCGGCATCCAGAATTCGGGCCTCGGGCTGGTGCTGATCTTCGCCTTTTTCAACGGCTTGGGCGGCATGGCCGTGGTGGCCGCCTTCTGGGGGATCTGGCACGCCATCTCGGGGCTGGCGCTGGCGCAGCTGATGGCCCGGACCGAGGCCGCCCGATGACCCGCATTCTGATCACCGGCGCTGCGGGCCTGGTCGGCCGCGCCCTGCTGGACGAGCTGAGCGACCATGAGGTGTTTGCCACCGACCTGCGCCGCCCGGACGCGCTGCCGGACGAGGTTCCGTTTCTGCGCATGGACGTCACCACGGGCGACCCGGCCCGGGTGATCGCCAAGGTGAAGCCCGAGGTGATCGTGCATCTGGCCTCGATCGTCACGCCGCCGCCAGGCATGTCACGGGCCGAGGCCCATGCGGTGGATGTGGGCGGCACGCGCAAGGTGGTCGATGCCGCGCTGACCCATGGCGTGCGGCGGCTGGTCGTCACCTCGTCGGGAGCGGCCTATGGCTATCACGCGGACAACCCCGTGCCGCTGCGCGAAACCGATCCGGTGCGCGGCAACCCCGAGTTTCCCTATTCCGACCACAAGCGGCAGGTCGAAGAATTGCTGGCCGGAGCCCGAACAGCCGCGCCGCAGCTGGAACAGGTGGTGCTGCGGGTGGGCACGGTGCTGGGCGACGGCACCGACAACCAGATCACGGCCCTGTTCCGCAAACCCCGCCTGCTGGCGGTGGCAGGCAGCGACAGCCCTTTCGTGTTCATCTGGACCCGCGATCTGGCCCGCATCCTGAAACGCGCGGCCACCGATGGGCCGCCCGGGGTGTACAACGTGGCCGGGGACGGCGCGCTGAGCGTCGACGATCTGGCCCGCGCGCTGAACAAACCCGTGCTGCGCCTGCCGGCCTGGGCGCTGAGGGCGGCGCTGGCCGTGGCCCGACCCTTGCGCCTGTCGCGCTACGGGCCCGAACAGGTGCGGTTCCTGCAATACCGACCGGTTCTGGACAACACGGCGCTGAAAACCGTGTTCGGCTATGTCCCGCAGAAGACCAGCGCCGAGGTGTTCGACCTTTGGAAAAGGAGTGTGGGCCTGTGAAAACCGCAGTGATCTCGGGCGGGGCCGGCGGCCTGGGCCAGGCGCTCTCGGCCGCGCTGCAAGAGCGTGGATGGCGCGTGGTCCTGCTGGATCTGAGGGTGGATGGGGTGCAGGACAGCGCCACGCAGATGGCGATTGCCTGTGATCTGACCGATCCGGCGCAACTGGCGCGCGCCGTGACCGATACGCTTGCGCATTGCGACAGCATCGATCTGGTCGTCTACAACGCCGGGATCACCCAGATCTGCGGGTTCGATCAGTCCGACGACGCCAGCCACCGCAGGGTGTTCGAGATCAACTATTTCGCTGCCGTCTCGATGGCCCGCGCCTTTCTGCCCGCGCTGCGCCGGTCGCGCGGGGCGCATCTGGCGATCTCGTCGGTGGCGGGGTTCGCGCCTCTGTATCACCGCACGGCATATGCGGCCTCGAAGCACGCGCTGGAAGGTTTCTTCAAATCACTGCGGTCCGAAGAACGGCCCCATGGCGTGCGGGTGCATATCGCGGCGCCCTCATTCGTGGCGACCAACCCGGGCCGGGCCGAGCGGCAGCCCGACGGCACCGCACGCCCCGGATCGGCCAGCGACGGCATGGACGAGATGACCCCCGAGGCGGCCGCCCGCGTGATCCTGCAAGGGCTGGATCGCGGGCGGCCCGTCATCCCGGTGGGCCGGGTGGCGCGGCTGGCCTGGTGGCTGAACCGGCTGGCCCCACGCCTGTACCAGCGCCTGATGGAGCGCAATATCAGCGGCGCGTGACGCACGGCCATTATTTGCGGCCTGTTTCCCGGTGCGGGGTTGCCCTTTGGGCGCGGCTTTGCTTTGTCTTTGGCAAGCATTCCGGCCGGTGGGCGTTTAATGCCCCGGACAGGTCACAGGGAGGATCTCGAAAATGGCGAAAGTTGCATTCCTTGGCCTTGGCGTCATGGGCTATCCGATGGCCGGGCATCTGCAGGCGGCCGGGCATGAGGTGACCGTCTACAACCGCACCGCGGCCAAGGCTGAGAAATGGGTGTCGCAGCATGGTGGCCGGATGGCGACCACGCCGCGCGGTGCCGCCGAGGGGGCCGAGTTCGTGATGGCCTGCGTCGGCAACGACGACGATCTGCGCATGGTCTGCACGGGCGAGGACGGCGCGTTCGACGGCATGGCGGAAGGCGCGGTTTTCGTTGACCACACCACCGTTTCGGCCAAGGTCACGCGCGAGCTGTATGCGGCGGCCAAGGCGCGCGGGATCTCCTTCGTCGATGCGCCGATCTCGGGCGGCCAGGCCGGGGCCGAGAACGGGGTTCTGTCGATCATGTGCGGCGGCGATCAGGCCGCCTATGACCGGGCCGAGCCGGTGATGCAGGTCTATGCCAAGATCTGCCGCCGCATCGGGGACAGCGGCGCGGGCCAGATGACCAAGATGTGCAACCAGATCGCTATCGCGGGGCTGGTGCAGGGCCTGAGCGAGGCGCTGCATTTTGCCGAGAAGGCCGGGCTGGACGGGCGCGCAGTGGTCGAGGTGATCAGCCAGGGGGCCGCCGGAAGCTGGCAGATGTCGAACCGGTACGAGACCATGCTGGACGACCATTTCGACCACGGCTTTGCGGTGGACTGGATGCGCAAGGACCTTGGCATCTGCCTGGACACGGCGGACGAGACCGGGGCATCGCTGCCGGTGACCGCGCTGGTCGATCAGTTCTACAAGGATGTGCAGAAGATGGGCGGCGGCCGCTGGGACACATCGGCGTTGATCAAGCGCCTGCGGGCCATGGGGTAAACGGGGGGCTGTCTGCCCCCCATCGCGCCAAGGCGCGATTCCCCCCGAGGATATTTTTGGCCAGATGAAGAGGGCCCCGGCGCGCGCGGGGCGGAAGTTTGAATGAATCATGTCAGTGCTTTTTGGGCGGCCGCGCTGCGGCGGGTCTGGGGGCTGGACGCCCGGCTCTCGCGGTTGGATGGCGAGTATGACCTGAATTTCCTAGTGCAGGCCACCAATGGGCAGGACTACGTTCTGAAGGTCATGCGAGCCGGATGCGACCCGCAATTGGTGGATCTGCAGATCAAGGCATTGGCGCATATCGCGACCGAGGCCCCCGGGCTGCCGTTTCCCAAGGTGATCCCCGGGCTGGACGGTGGCTTGCTGCCGCAGATCGACGACGACGCGGGACGGCCTCGGCTGGCGTGGCTGCTGGAGCGGCTGCCGGGCCGGTGCTATGCCAAGGCGGCGCCGAAATCCGAGGACCTGATCCTGAAACTGGGCCGGGTATTGGGGGCGACCGATCGGGCGCTGGAACGGTTTTCGCATCCCGGCCTGGAGCGGCTGGATTTCAAATGGGACCTGACCCAGGCCGGCTGGATCGCTGACAAGCTGGATGCGGTTGCCGACCCCGATCGCGCGGCCCTTCTGCGCGAGATCTGTGCGCAGTTCGATGCCGTCTCGGGCAGGCTGGCCGAACTGCCCCGACAGGCCATCCACAACGACGTGAATGACTACAACATCCTGGTCGAAGGCGAGCTGTGTGAGCGCAGGCAGGTCTCGGGCCTGATCGACTTGGGCGACATGTGCGCCGCGCCGCGGGTGTGTGAACTGGCGATCGCCGGGGCGTATGTGGTGCTGGATCACCCCCGCCCTGAACGGGCACTGGCCGCGCTGGTGCGGGGCTATCACGCCGCAAACCGGCTTCGCCCGCAGGAAGTGGATTTGATCTGGCCTCTGCTGCGGATGCGGCTGGCGGTCTCGGTCGTCAACTCCACGCTGATGGCCGCCGAAAACCCGGACGACCCGTATGTGACGATCAGCCAGGCACCGGCCTGGCGTTTTCTGGAGGACGCATCGGTCAATGGCGGGCTGATGTCGGCGCGGTTGAGAGCCGCCTGCGGGCTGCCCGTCACCGATGGGGCCGAGCGCATTCACGCATATCTGGCCGAGCATCGCGGGCAGTTTGCGCAGTTGTTGGGGCAGGATCTGTCGGACGTTCCGATGGGTTCGCTGTCGGTCGAAAACTCGACCTGGCCGCAGAACCCGTTCCATATGCCGCTGGACGAGGCCGCGCGGGTGGGCGCGGAATTCGGCGACGGGTTGTGGCTGGGCTATTACAACGAACCGCGTCTGATCTATGCCGAGCCTGCGTTCCGCAAGGGTCCGTGGAAGGCGTCGGACCGGCGCACGGTGCATCTGGCGGTGGATGTGTTCGCGCCGGCGGGGACGCCTTTGCTGGCGCCGCTGAGCGGTCGGGTCGAGGCGGTCGAGAACCGGGCGAACCATCTGGACTATGGCGGCGTGGTGATCCTGCATCACGAAACCCCCGAAGGTGACGCGTTCTATACGCTGTACGGGCATCTGGACCCCGAGGTCTGTGACCGGCTGAAACCCGGAGACCCTGTGGCGCAGGGGGCGGCATTCGCCCGGCTGGGCGATGCCGGCCAGAACGGCGGCTGGGCGCCGCATGTGCATTTCCAGCTGGCGCTGACGACCGAAGGCATGGAAAACGATTGGCCCGGCGTGGGGGACCCCGACGAGCTGTATCTGTGGCACGCCGTCTGCCCCAACCCGGCGGCGCTGCTGAACCTGCCGGACGAGAAGGTCTTCTATCGCCCGACCGACAAGGCCGAGATCCTGAACAAACGGCGGGCGCATTTCGGCGGCAACCTGAGCCTGACATATGACGACCCGGTGATGCTGGTGCGTGGCTGGAAGCATCACCTGTTCGACGAATGGGGGCGGCCCTATCTGGACGCCTACAACAACGTGCCGCATGTGGGGCACGCGCATCCGCGCATTCAGGCCGTGGCGGCGGATCAGCTGAAGCGGATGAACTCGAACACCCGCTATCTGCACCCCGCGCAGGTCGCCTTTGCGGAAAAGGTGCTGTCGAAGCTGCCGGACCATTTGCAGGTCTGTTTCTTTGTCAATTCCGGCTCCGAGGCCAATGAACTGGCCCTGCGGCTGGCCCGCGCCCATACCGGCGCCAAGGGAATGGTGACGCCTGATCATGGCTATCACGGCAATACCACCGGCGCGATCGACATCTCGGCCTACAAGTTCAACAAGCCCGGCGGGCCGGGCCAGCCGGACTGGGTGGAACTGGTCGAGGTGGCGGACGACTATCGTGGCTCGTTCCGGCGCGACGATCCCGACCGGGCGCAGAAATATGCGGATCTCGTGGATGACGCCATCGTGGCGCTGAAGGAAAAGGGCCACGGGGTCGCGGGGTTCATCGCCGAGACCTTCCCCTCGGTCGGCGGCCAGATCATCCCGCCCAGGGGCTATTTGCCGGCGGTCTATGAAAAGATCCGCGCCGCCGGTGGCATCTGCATCGCCGACGAGGTGCAGACCGGGCTGGGGCGCTTGGGCGACCATTACTTCGGCTTCGAGCATCAGGGCGCGCTGCCGGATATCGTCGTCATGGGCAAGCCCATCGGCAACGGTCATCCGCTGGGCGTTCTGGTCACGACACGGGCCATTGCCGACAGCTTTGCCAAGGGGCCCGAGTTCTTCTCGACCTTCGGCGGCTCGACCCTGTCCTGCCGGATCGGCAAAGAGGTGCTGGACATCGTCGATGACGAGGGCCTGCAGGACAATGCCCGCGTGATGGGCGCACGGCTGATGGATGGTCTGCGCGCGATCGAAGCCGAGTTCGCCTGCGTGGGCGACGTGCGGGGCATGGGCCTGTTTCTTGGGGTCGAGCTGATCAACCCCGACGGCTCGGAAGGCACCGAGATCTGCCGATACGTCAAGAACCGCATGCGCGACCACCGCATCCTGATCGGCAGCGAGGGGCCGAAGGACAACATCCTGAAGATCCGCCCGCCTCTGACCATCGAGGCCGAGGACGTGGACATGATTCTGTGGGCGCTGCGGTCTGTGTTGGCCGAGGTGGGCGACCAGGCCCCTGCCCCGGTGTGCGACCACAGCCATCCCCATGACGGGTGCGGCTGCTGCTGAGATACGCCCCGGCCGGATTCGGCCGGGGCACTGAACCGCGCCGTCAGTGCAGCACGGCCGAGGGGGTCTGATGGCCGGTAGACGGCAGTGGGATGGCGGCGGTCATGCGCCGCAGGGCCAGCCCGAACTCTTCGGACAGCGACGCCAATGCGGGCGCGAAATCGGGGCGTACGATCAAGGCGGCCAGCATCATCGCATCCTCGCGCGCCCCTTCCGAGGCCGCGACGATCATCTGCGCGAAACAGCTTTCATCCGCGCCCAGACAGGCGCAGCCCAGCCCGTGCCGGATCAGGGGACGGCGGGCGTGATGGGCGCACAGGCTGCACAGACGATCCAGCGCCAGCATGGCCAGTTGCCCGTGATCGGCGCCCAGCGCGATGTCGAAATCATGCGCCGCGTCGGCACGGCCGGCGGCACCGTCACTCCACATCCGCAGGTACATGATGGCGCCGGCCTCGATCGGGGTCAGATCCGCCAGCCGCCCGACCGGGGCGCCGCCCCGGGTCGATGCGCCGCTCATTTCGTCAGGATCAATTTGCCCGCGCGGGTGATGCGCAGGGTGTACAGCTGATCGCCCAGTTCGATATGGGCCAGGTTGCCGCCCTGGGTCAGATCCTCGGCCTTGTGGGCCGGCAGCATCGAAACGGCATAGGCTTGGGTCGGATTCGGGTTCTGCGCGTTCATCGGGTCATCTCCGGTTGTATTCAGGCAAAGCGCCTTTTCCGTTCGGTTTTCATGGATTTGGCTGGCCCGGACCCGGGTTGGCTGTGTGTCTGCGCCTTTAATCTGATAAAAATACTAGGGTATGTCAAGAGCCGGTTTTGCAACCGAACCGTTGCGCCCCGGCGGCAGGCCCGCTAGGCCGGGGCGGATGACCGACGGAAGGGGCAAGGATGACGGCGGCAATCGTGTTTGATCTGGACGGAACGCTGGTGGACAGCCTGGCCGACATCGCGGCGGCGGCAAACCGGATGCTGGCCGATCAGGGCCTTGCGCCCCTGCCCGAAGAAACCATCCGAGGATTCGTCGGCAATGGCCTACCCAAGCTGGTCGAGCGGGTGATGAACCATTGCGACATGGACATGAACAGGCACGGCAAACTGACCCAGGCGACCCTGCGCCACTATACGGCCGCGGCCAGCGCACGGACGCGGCCGTATCCGGGGGTGCAAGAGGCGTTGGAAGCCGTGCGGCAGGCAGGCATGCCCTTGGGTCTGTGTACCAACAAGCCCGAGGCTCCGGCACGACACATTCTGCAGGCGCTGAACCTGGAGCCATACTTCGGCGCGGTGATCGGCGGCGACAGCTTGCCCGTGCGCAAGCCCGACCCCGAACATCTACGAGCCGCGTTCGACGCTTTGGGCCAGCATCCGGTCAGAATATTCGTCGGAGACAGCGAGGTTGATGCGGAAACAGCGCAGAGGGCAAACGTGCCGTTTCTGCTGTTTTCCCGCGGCTACCGGAAATCGCCGGTCGCTCGGATCCCGCACCATTCCACGTTTGACGATTTTCGCGACCTGCCCCAACTGATCCGGTCGCAATTCACGGCGTGATCCGAACAGGCCCATCCTGGGGCAGAATCAGAACGTGATCGGCAAGAATTTCGAGGGGCCGGCCGAGGGGGTAGGTGGCCAGCCCCTCTTCGGGGAAAGTGGTAGGCCAAGTTCAACCTTGGTTAATCAGACAATAGCCCGGGCGCAGCCCCTCCGAAATTGGGGGTTTCCCGTAGTCCCGGCACTTTTTTGACGATCCGATGAATTTTGGCTGCGTTCGACGCATCGGTTCAGCCCGTTCTGGCCGCCGCTTTGTCCAAAAGTGCCTCGTACATGTGGGGATAGACGAACCGCGCGGCCGCACGGGCGATCACCAGTTCTTCGTTGGTGGGAATAACCATGACCTGAACCCGCGACAAGGGCGTCGAGATGATCCGCGCATGCTCGGTATTGGCGTCGTGGTCCAGTTCGATTCCCAGCCAGCCCATGTTGACGCAGACACGTTCACGGACCAGCGCCGAATTCTCGCCGATCCCGCCGGTGAACACCACCGCATCCAGCCCGCCCAGCACGGCGGCCAGGGCGCCCAGTTCGCGCCGGGCGCGAAAGTTGAAATAGCTGATGGCGCGACGCGCGGCTCCGGTATCCGCCTGCTCGAGCGTACGCATGTCGTTGGACAGGCCGGACAGACCAAGCAGACCCGACTTGCAATACAGCAACTCGGTGATTTCGTCCGCAGTCATGCCTTTCTGCTGCATCAGATACAGCACGACGCCCGGGTCAAGCTGGCCGCAGCGGGTCCCCATGGGCAGGCCGTCCAGAGCCGTGAAACCCATGCTGGACCCCACCGAACGCCCGTGGATCAAGCCGCACATCGACGCGCCGTTGCCCAGATGGGCCACGATCACCCGACCTCCATGCAACAGAGGCGCGGTCTTGGCCAGGTGGTCCGCGATGTATTCATAGCTGAGCCCGTGGAACCCATAGCGCCGCACGCCCATGTCATAATACTCGGTCGGCAGGGCAAAGGTATCGTTCACCCACGGATGGTGGCGGTGAAAGGCCGTGTCGAAACAGGCGACCTGAACCGCCTGGGGAAAACGCTCGATCGCGGCGCGCACCCCTTGCAGGTTGTAGGGTTGATGCAGCGGAGCGAAGGGCGCCAGATCTTCCAGCGCGCGCAGGCTGTCCGGGGTCAGCTGAATCGGGCGGTCATGGTCTGGTCCGCCATGAACGATGCGATGCCCGACGGCCACGATCTCGGCCTTTGGAAACCATTGGGTCAACAGATCCAGAACCCGGTTCATCGCCGCCACGTGATCCGCGATGGGCCCGACCCCGTCGCCACCGAGGACCCGGCCATCCGAAGTCTTGGCCGCGATGGTCGCCTCGGGGCTGCCGATGCGGTCGACCGCGCCGGTGCAGATCGCCACCGGGTCATCCTTGTGCAGCGTGAACAGGCTGAATTTCAGAGAAGACGACCCTGCGTTCAGGGTGACCACATGGCTCATGTGGCAACGCCTCCGGTCCGGGCCGCATGCAGGGCGGCGATGGCGCATGATGCCAAACGGGCCTTGTCGTCGTCGGACCTGCTGTTGAGGATGATCGGCACCCGGGCACCCAAAACGACCCCGGCGGCCTTTCCGTTGGCGACATAGGCCAGTTGCTTGGCCAGCATGTTCCCCGCATCCAGATTGGGCACGACCAGAATCTCGGCCTGCCCGGCCACCGGCGACACGATGCCCTTTGTGCGGGCCGCGTCCAGGCTGACGGCGTTGTCCATGGCCAACGGCCCCTCGACAAGACCACCGGTGATCTGCCCGCGGTCCGCCATCTTCGACAGCAGCGCCGCGTCGACCGAGGACGGAATCGCAGGATTCACCGTCTCGACCGCCGACAGCACGGCCACCTTGGGCGTCTCGAAGCCCAGCGACCTGGCAAGGTCGATGGCGTTCTGGGTGATGTCCACCTTGGTCTCCAGATCCGGCGCGATGTTGATCGCCGCATCGGTGATCAGGATCGGGTGCGGCTGGCCCGGCACATCCATGACGAAGACATGCGTGAAGCGCCGCCCGGCCCGCAGGCCGCGCTCGCGCCGAAGGGCCGCCCGCAGCAGGTCGTCGGTATGAAGGTGACCTTTCATCAGCGCTCGGGCACGGCCATCCGCCACCAGGTCGACGGCCAGGCTGGCCGCATGGGCATGCGAGGCGGCCTCGACGATCTCGACGCCGTCCAGCGTGACGCCCAGCTCTTGCGCGGCCGCATGGATTTTGGCCGGATCGCCGACAAGAATGGGGTAGATGATCGTTTCACGCGCCGCCAGCATGGCCCCGCCCAACGAATTGGCGTCCTCGGGGGCGGCGACCGCCGTCGGAATGGGGTCGAGCGGCCGGGATTTCTGTACCAACGCATCGAAGTGACGGTGACGCAGCACGACAACTCCCGGCGTTTCTACCCCGTCGACCGGCACGGGGCGGTCCGGCGCGACTGCCAAGACCTGACCCGACAGGATCAGGGCGCCATCACTCGGGCGGGTCACGGCGACCTCCAACAGCACCTCGCGGTTCGGGCGCTTTTCGGCCACGGTCGCGCGGGCCAGCAACGCGTCTCCGGCGGCGGCGGGCGTTGCCAGGTCGAGGGCGCTGGATTTCTGAACGGTGCCCAAACCGGGCAGAAGATTGCCCACGACCGCCGAAACCAGCCCGCCGACAAAGGAAGCAGGCGCAACCAGCTTGCCGCTGTCGGGCAAGGCGGAATGCAACGCGCCATGATCGCCGCAGGCCGCGGCAAAGGCCAACAGATCGTCATCGCTGCACACGCGCTCGAGTTCGGCGGTCTCTCCGACCTGGATCTGGTCATAGGGCTTGGTGTCGTATCGCATCTGATGCTCTCTGCTGTCGCCGGTCCGGTATGAAATACGGTGTACGCCGCCGTCAACGGCGCCTGCGGCGTTTCCGACCGGACCCTGAGGGAATGCGGTGGAAAAGTCCAACCTTTCCCGATCTACACCGCCCGACGCGCGTCGTCTTCCCGCAAACCGTCAGGATGTCGGCGAAACCCGGCGGGCCATGATCCGCCTTGGGCGATCGGTTTCAGACCCGCGACTTTTCGAACGCGGCCCAGGCCTGTTGAAAGGCCTCGAAATCGAACCCCGGCTGACGGGCCGCATCCAGCACGATGCGTTCGGTTTGCATCAAGCGCCGTAAGGCGTCCTCGAGCCGGTCGATGACTTCGGCGAGCACGACTACCGCGCCGTGACGATCCGCATGCACCAAGTCGCCGGGCCGGACCGTCAGGCCGAAAATGGAAACCGGCGTATCGATCTCGCGGACGTGGACGAAGCCATGGCTGGGGCCGACTGATCCCGCGATCACGGGAAAGCCCGCCGGCAAGTCGCCCAGATCCCGCATCACCCCGTTGGTCAGCGCCCCCGACAGGCCGAACCCTTTGTGGACCGTGGTGTTGATCTCGCCCCAATAGGCGCCGATGCAATCGGGAAAGTCCAGGTCTTCGATCACCGCGACCGCGGGCGACGGGGCCGCTGCCATGTATTCATAATAGGCCATCCGGCGTTGACGGATGACCTCGGGCGCCTCGGTCGGCGGATGCACGGCGGCGATTTTCGCGGTGCGGGCAAAACCCACGACCGGCGGTTCGGTCGGGGCCGAACACAGCATGGTACCGCGCGTGAACCCGTCAAAGCCGCGCTTGCCCTGCGCGAACTCGATCGCGTCGCAGACGGTGGGGGTATCGACCTTGCGCAGAAGCGACAAAAGGGACGGTGTCATCATTCCTCCAGCCAGCGGCGCAGGGCCGCCGTTGTTTCCTCGGGTCGTTCGAGCGTCGGCAGATGCCCCGCGCCCTCGATCACGGTCAGCGTGCTGTTGGACAGCAGGCCGTGCATCAACTGGTGCCGCTCGATCGGACACAGCCCGTCCTGCCGCCCGCACAGAACCAGCGACGGCCCGGCATAGGACCGCAACGTTTCAGTCTGATCCGGTCGGTCCATCAGGGCGCGGGACTGGCGCAGAAAGGCCTCAGGGCCAAGATCCATCGCCATGGCCATGCACAGATCGAGAATCGCACCCTGACGCGGGCCGTCGGCCAGATAGTTCGGCTTCATCTCGTCGCGCATCACGCGCCGCAGCTCGCCCTGTTCGACCGCCGCCATCTGCGGGATGCGGCGGGCCTTGACCTCGGGGCGTTCCGCCAAAGGGTTGGTGTCGAGCAGCGCCAGCCGCGCGACCCGGTCCGGCGCCTGGCGCAGAACCTCCATCGCCACGATGCCGCCCATCGACAGGCCGGCCAGCACAAACTGGTTGGGGGCGCAGGCCAGCACGTCGGCGGCCAGCGCCGCTACGCTGTCACGACCCGCCAGCGGTACGCTGATCAGCGGGGTGGTGCCCGACAGCGCCTCGATCTGCGGGCCGAACAGGCGCGCGTCGCACATCATGCCGGGCAGCAGAACCAGCGGGGTCATGTCACCAGCGCCGCCCCTTCGGCCAGAGAGGTCAGCTTGGCGTAGGCGATCTGCGGATCGACGGCCCCGAACCCGGCGAAGGTGCCGAACCCGCAATCGCTGCCGGCGATCACGCGGTCGGCGCCCACGATCTCGGTGAACCGGCGGATCCGCTGCGCGACCAGTTCGGGGTGTTCGACGAAATTGGTGGTGGTGTCCACGACTCCCGGCACCAGAATCTTGTCATCCGGGATCTCGGCCCTGCGGTCGCGGAACACGGTCCATTCATGGGCGTGGCGCGGGTTCGAGGTTTCGAACAGGACATAGCGCGATTTGGTCGCCATCAGCGTCGGGAACACCTTGTCCATGGCGATGTCGCAGCAATGCGGGCCTTCGTAGTTGCCCCAGCAGATATGCACGCGCACGCGGTCCTGCGGCACGTTCTGCAGGGCGTGGTTCAACGCCTCGACATGCAGGTTGGCGACCTTGACGAACTCATCATCCGACAGGTCGGTGAACAGCATGTGGCGCGACAGGGCCAGGTCGGGGCAATCGAGCTGCAGATCCAGCCCGGCGGCCACGATGGTTTCGTATTCGTCCTTCATCGCATCGGCCAGCGCGGCCAGATATGCCTCGCGCGTGGGGTAATGCGCGTTCTGCAGGAACAGAGAAATCACGCCCGGCGAGGCGGCGTTCATGAACCCACGCGCGACCCCGTGCTGCGCCATGGCCGATTTCAGGTTGGCGATGTCCTTGTTCAGCTCATCCTGCCCCTTGGACCGCACCTCGCCCGTGCATTGCGGACGGGCGTATTGCGGGGTCCCACCTTCGTCCGCCAGCCGTTGCAGAAAGCTGGGGAACATCTTCAGGTCGGCGGGCGCGTTGCGCGGGCTGTCCCCGGAAAAGCCGGTGTAGCGATCCTTGACATAGGTCGCGTACGAGATCTTGGAGGTCTCGCCGTCGCTGACAATATCGACCCCGGCCTCGACCTGCTTGCGCACCGTTTCGGATACGGCCCGGGTCATGCAAACATCGAAGGCGGCAGGATCATAGGGTTCGCCCCGCTCGCGGGCGAAGATGAAATCCACCACCTCCTGCGTGCGGGGCAACGAGCCCACATGGGTCGTTCGGATCCGTGTCATGCGGGCTCTCCTTTCGTTACTGGCCGGTCCAGGTCGCGCCGGCCGGATCATCGGTGGCCACGACGCGATACAGGCTGGCCTCGCCGGTCATCGACGGCTCGAGCGTATAGCCCTCGCCCGGGTTCAGCAGGCAGGTGTCGCCAGGATTCAGGATCGCCTCGGCCCGGTCGGTGCGCAGCAGCCAGTGGCCGCGCACGGGCATCAGCACGGTGTGCTTCTCGGGCGTGACCTTCCCTGCCCCCAACGAGCCGCGGGTCAGGAATTCGACCTCGAAACCCGGGCGGTCCTTCAGCAGGGCGTCGGGGCCGATCACCTTGGCCGGCGCATCCGCGGCCAGCGCCATCAGGTCCCAGTAGCGGGCCACATAGTCGCGCACCACGTTCTGCACCGGAACCTCGGGGAAGGCCTTCAACTCCTCTTCGGTCAGCAGCGGCATGGGGCCGACCCCGTCGGGCAGGCTCTCGCCCTTCTTGGTGTCGTACAGCACCCCGTTTTCGCCCAGCACCAGACCATGGGCCGAGGCCTCCTGAATGACCTGCGGCGCCCAGGTCACCCCGCCGCCGGCATCGTCGCCCCCCAGGATGGCCATGATCATCCCGTAGTCAGTGCCGATGTTTTCAAAGCCGCGGAAGATGCCGGTGGGAATGTTGAAGATGTCGCCTTCCTCCAGCACGACCTCGCCGGCGTCGCCCCAGCGGCCCCAGAAGAAGCGCCACCGCCCCTTGAGCACAAAGAACACCTCGGCCGTGGTATGGCTGTGCAGCGAGTTGCGGCATTTGGGCGGCTGGCCCGCGGCGCCGATATTGAAGCCGGGCGTGTCGCGGATGTGGACATGCTGATCGGGGCTTTCCGAGACGCCGCCGCCGATGATGGTGAAGTTTTCCTTCTGGTCCGACCCGGGCGTGTGGGCGTCGATGAAGGCGGTCTTGCAGGGCTTGAGTTCGCCATAGCGGACGATGCGGGATTCAAGTTGTGTCATGTGGTGTCTCCTGTCGATTGAGGTTGAAGGGAAGCGAAAACCGCCCCTCACCCCGGTGGCCGCAGGTTCAGCCGACGTGCCCGCAAGGATGCGCGATGCGCGTGATAGCGCCGCGCGGCCTGGCTGTTGTCCAGCCGGTATGGCCACGGCCTGAGCATCAGGCCTCGCCCGTCTGCAGCAGGATCTGCTTCCACACGGCGGTTTCATCGAACAGCGTGTATTCGCGGCGCAACCTGGGCTGGCCGGAAATCAACGCGCCGAACTCGGCATGGCTGATGCCCAGCACATAGACCTGCGCCCCGGTCGGCGCGCCGAACACGCCCCAGCCGTCATGCTTGCCCCACAGGCTCCAGCGGATCGCGGCGCGGGGCGGCATGTCGGGATCGTCGCGGCCGATCTGGTGCTCGACGCGGAACTCGGCATTGGGGAAACTGGCGCGCAGCCCCATCCAGAACCGGTCCACCGCGTCCCACCCGTGCCCCGTCAGGCCACCGACATATTCGGACTGCACCGCGCGGTCGTATTCGGACCCGATCACGCCCATGTCGGCACCCATGATCCGGGTCAGGATGTCGGCATAGCGCTGGCCCCATTCGTTGTCGTTGCCACGGCCCGTGTAAGGGCCGGGCTTGTCCGTCTCGGGCGTCAGGGGTTTTGCGCAGGTCTGCGGGCCGCCCTCGCGCGCGATCAGGTCGGCGGCGTAGTCCTTGGGATCCCAACCCATCTGGCGCACGATCGCGCCCTGATCGCGGATCAGCCATTCATCATTGATCTGGTTGTCGATCGCGTGGCAGTCGGCCAGGATCCGATAACGCAGCTTGGTCCCCGTGGCCTTGCCATAGACCCCGTCGCCCAGATGCCTGGCGGTCGAGATGATGCGGTGCGAGCTCAGCATGCCCTCTTCGGGCGTGCCCGACCAGATCACGTCCTCGCCCAGCAGCTGCCGGTCGGGAAACTCGGCCAGGGTCGCCATCGTGGCGCCGATGACGTTCTGGTTGCCCAGCACCACCGAAGCGGGCGACCGCACCACGATATCGGGGCTGTAATAGTCGTGCAGCGTGGCGATGCCGCGGTCTTCCCAGATCTCCTTGGTGATGCCGATGATGTAGTCGGGGAAATCCTTGAACTTGGGATCGAAGCCTTTCATGGGTCAGTCCTTTTGGGGGGTCCACCCCTTGGGCAGCCGCGCCGAGGTCCGCACGACGAGAGGCCCGTCGATGGCAACCTTGCGGGGGGCGGCGTCCTTCGGGTTTTCAATGTGATCAAGCAAAGCGGTCACCGTTTCGGCGACCATCAGGTTGGCGCGCTGGCGGATCGTGGTCAGGTTGTAGGCCGGCCAGCCGGCGGGCGGCACATCGTCGTAGCCGATGACCGAGACATCCTCGGGGATGCGCAGGCCCAGTTCGAACCGGATCACGTCCATCACCGCCAGCGCCATGTGGTCATTGGCCACGAACACGGCGTCGGGGCGCGCCTCGGGCGCCACGTCGAACATGCGGCGGGCAGCTTGCCGGGCGTTTTCGGTGTGGAAATCGCCGGTGTCATGGGCAAACAGGCCGTGGCCGGCGGCGGCCAGCGCCGCGCGGAATCCCGCCTCGCGGTCGCGCTGGGTCGAGGCGCCCTGCCAGCCGGCGATGTAGCCGATGCGCTGGTGCCCGCCCGCCAGCAGAAACTCGGCCACCTTGCGGCCGCCGGCATAGTTGTCCGAGGTCACGGTGGTGATGCCCTCGATATCCTGGCTGCGGTTGAACAGCACCACCGGAACGCCGGCCTGCTGGCAGCGGGTGGCGATATCCGACGACATCGGCACCGAGGCCAGAATGACCCCGTCCACCTGATAGTCGAGGATCTCGTCCATCACGTCGTCGATGTTTCCGGCCGAGCGCGAAGCCATGAAGATCAGCACGTGATAGCCATGCTCCTGCAGGCGGTTGGACAGTTTCTCCAACGCTTCGGGATAGAAGTAGTTGTCCAGGTAGCCGACCACCAGGCCGATGATCCGGCTTTTGCCCGACACCATCGCCCGCGCCAGCACGTTGGGACGATAGCCCAGTTCGGCCGCCGCCTTGCGCACCTTTTCTTCGGTCTTCTTGCTGACCGAAGCGCCGGGCGTGAACACCCGGCTGACCGCCGACTGGCTGACGCCGGCCAGTTGCGCGACCTGAAGCGATGTGACCTTGTCCGCCATCAGTCCGCCGTCCATCCGCCGTCGATCAGCATCGACGTGCCGGTGACCAGCCCCGAGGCGTCGGAGGCAAGATAGAGAACCGCGCCCATGATGTCCTCGACCTCGCCCACGCGGTTCAGCTTGATCTTGTCCATGATCCAGGCCGCGCGTTCGGGGTTGTCGAAGGTCGATTGCGTCAGCGGGGTTCGGATGAAGGTCGGGCAGACCGTGTTGATGCGGATGCCCTGCTTGCCCCATTCGATCGCCATCGCCTTGACCATGCCTTCCAGCCCGTGCTTGGTCGCACAGTACAGCGCCCGGTCGATGCCGCCGACATGGCCCATCTGGCTGGAAATATGGATGATCGAACCGGGCCGACCGGCCGCCATCAGCGCCTTGGCCGCATAGGCCGACAGGAAATAGGCCGAGCGCAGGTTGACGTTGGTGACCGCGTCGAAATCCTCGGGCGAGGTTTCGACCGCCGGCCCGTGCCGCGCGGTCCCGGCCGAGTTCACCACCACGTCAAAGATCCGCCCGTCGAACAGCGCTTGCAACGCGGTCAGGTCGCCCTGATCCAGCACCCGCCCCTCGGCCGACCAGCCCTGCGCCTGCAGGGCGGACACCGCTTCGTCCAGCCGCTCGACCCCGCGCGCGGCGCAGACCACATGCGCCCCGGCCTCGGCCAGGGCGACGGCGCAGCCCAATCCGATGCCCGAAGATGCGCCGGTGACCAATGCGGTCTTGCCGCTCAGCGAAAACGAAGGGGTGCGGGGCAGTTGGGTCATCAGCTCATTCCATCCGGGGTTTCAATGCGGCCCAGGTTCCGGGCCTTGTTGAATTCCCGCAGGCGGGCAAAGACGTCAACGCCAAGCTGCGCATAGGCGTCCAGAAGATCGACCAGAACCCAGTTTTCGCGAATCCGACCGTTCTCCAGCCGCCAGAAATCGAGGCTGCGCATGGTGATCCGTTTGCCCGAAGGCGCGATGCCCATCCACCCGTCATGGGTGACGGTCTGGATCATGTTGGGCCAGCCGGTCACTGCCGCGTAATCGCCATCGCCGAAGAAATGATAGGTGATGTCGTCGACATATTGCCCGCGATCCGGCATTCCGTTCAGGAACGGGATCTGGTGCCAGTTGCGGAACCCGGCATAGCCGCGCCCGGTGCCGATGCCCGAAGGCCCGTACCAGTTCATGCGCGGATGCCAGAACCGCTCCATCTCCATCACCTCGGGGCCACCTTGCGAAGGGTGTTTTTTCAGATGTTCCAGCATGTCGATGATGTGCTGGCAGGTGGCGCGGCCCTTGTCGGCGTCATAGGGCCCCGGCACCAGACCGTCCTGCGTGGCCGGGCCGGGCACATGCCATTCGCGGCCCAGGCTGGGCGCCATCGGCCAGGCACGGGCCTGCATCATCACCTCGGGGATGTCCCACAGGGCCTGCATTTCGACGATCCGGCCGTTCTCGAACCGGTAGAACTCGTGAAACCGCATGGTGACCTGATGGCCGGTGGGCGGGATGTCCAGCCACGGACCGGTGAAAGTGCCGGTGTAGTAGCCGCCGCAGCCGACCCAGTCGGCGCCGAACTCGTCCGGCCCGGCCATCACGATATAGTCGCGCCGCTCGAGGTCCGGCCAGGCATCCAGCAGGTCTTTGTAGGCCCGATCGTAGAACGCCTCGCTGCCGGTGCTGTCACCGAAGGGGTGGCACAGGCGGAACAGGGCGTCGGGCGCGGTCACCTGCGCCAGTGCGGCCCGCACGCCGGATTCGTCGAAATCATACATCGCCGCCCGAAGCGTCGCGATCAGCGCCTTGTGCTGCGTATGCCTGTCACTCATTCGGCGGCATCCCGGTATGGGGCCGGTGCGCCATAGGGCACGTTGATGCCGCCATAGCGGCGCACCCGCACGTTGCATTGTTCGGCATGGCCCACGAACCCTTCCAGCAGACACAGGCGCGAGCCGTACTCGCCGATCAGGGTTGCCGCCTCGTCGGTCAGGATCTTCTGATAGCTGTGGGTCTTCAGGAATTTGCCCACCCACAAACCGCCGGTATAACGCCCGGCCTTCTTGGTGGGCAGCGTGTGGTTGGTGCCGATCACCTTGTCACCGTTCGACACGTTGGTGCGCGGCCCCAGGAACAGCGCGCCATAGCAGGTCATGTTCTCCAGGAACCAGTCATCGCGGTCGGTCATGACCTGAACATGCTCCGAGGCGATCTCGTCGGCGACCTGCAGCATCTCGTCATAGCTGTCGCACAGGATCACCTCGCCATAATCCTGCCAGCTGACCCGCGCGGTGTCGGCCGTCGGCAGGATGCCCAGCAGGCGGTCGATCTCGGAAAGGGTCTCTTCGGCCAGCTTGCGCGAGTTGGTGACCAGAACCGCAGGCGAGTTGTAGCCGTGTTCGGCCTGCCCCAGCAGGTCGGTGGCGCAGATCTCGGCGTCGACTGTTTCGTCGGCGATCACCATGGTCTCGGTCGGGCCGGCGAACAGGTCGATGCCGACGCGGCCGAACAGCTGGCGCTTGGCCTCGGCCACGAAGGCGTTGCCGGGGCCAACCAGCATGTGCACAGGGTCGATCGTTTCGGTCCCCAGCGCCATGGCACCGATCGCCTGGATGCCACCCATGACATAGATCTCGTGCGCGCCACCCAGATGCATGGCGGCGATCACCGCCGGATTCGGCTTGCCCTGGAACGGAGGGGTGCAGGCGATGATGCGCGGCACACCAGCAACGCTGGCCGTGGCCACGGACATGTGGGCCGAGGCCACCATCGGGAACTTGCCGCCGGGCACATAGCAGCCCACCGACTGCACGGGGATGTTCTTGTGGCCCAGGATCACGCCCGGCAGGGTCTCGACCTCGATATCGGTCATCGAGGCGCGTTGCGCGCGGGCAAAGTTCATCACCTGCTCCTGCGCGAACTTGATGTCGGCCAGTTCGCGGTCTGACAGCTGAGCGATCAGGTCGTCGATCTCGTCCTGCGACAGGCGGAACGAGGCGGGCGAATAGTTGTCGAACTTTTCGCTCAGCTCGCGCACCGCGGCGTCGCCACGGGTTTCGATATCCTTCAGGGTCGCCTCAACCACCGCGCGGGTCTTGGCGTCATCCTCGGCCCGGTCTGCGTCGGACTTGCCGCGTTTGAGATACTCGATTGCCATTGTCTTGATCCTCAGTTGTCGGGGCGGGGCGGAGTTTTCTCGCCCCGGTCATATGCTTCCCAGCCGTGGCCCTGGAACAGGTCGACGCCCAGCTGCGCGGCGACATGGGCGAAATCGACGTTTACCCAGTTGTCGACGATCTTGCCGTCGACCACTTTCCAGAAATCCATGTAGCGGATCTCGACCCGCTTGCCGGTGGGCGGGATGCCCAGGAATTCACCTGAATGGGTCGCCTCCTGCCGGCCGAAGGCCGCGGCCCATTCACCCATGTAAAGCCGCGCCTCGTCGATGCAGACCTTGTCGGAAAACGCGGCCTGGAAGGGGCGCTGCCAGTTGTCCTGAAACTCTTGCAGACCGTTCTTCGTGCCGCAGCCCTGATTGCCCATCCAGCGGAACCCTTCGGCGAAGAACTCGCCAATGTCGTTGATGCGGTGGTCATTCAGGCCGTCGACCATGGCTTCGATCACGCGGCGCGTGTCTTCGGTCTTGCTCAGGTCGGTGTCGCGGGTCAGAACCGCTTGTTCGGGTCGGGAACCTTTCATCGTCTTGTCCTTGTCAGGTTGTCAGGGATTGAGGATCGGGGGGACATGCCCCCAGACCCGGGAAAATCCCTGGGCAACCTGTTCAGCGCCGGGTGGCGGGTCAGGGCGTTATGGCGGAACCGGCGGCTCATCAGCCTTTGACCGCGCCGGCGGTCAGGCCGCTGACGATCTGGCGCTGGAAGATCATGACCAGAAAGAACAGCGGCGCGGTGATCGACACGGCGGCGGCCACGGCGACGACCTGATCGGTGGTGGTGGTTTCGCGGTTGAACATGCCGGCGATGGCCGGAACCATGGTCTGGTTCTGCGCGTCCAGCAGCAGCGAGGTCACCAGAAAGTCGTTGTAGGCCAGCAGGAAGCTGAACAGCCCGGTGGTGATGACGCCAGGCCACATCACGGGCATGATCACCCGGCGGAAGGCCTGGAAATGGTTGCAGCCATCCACGCGCGCGGCTTCGTCCAGCTCGGCCGGGATGTTCTGGAAGAATGACCGCAGCATCCAGATGGTAAAGGGCTGGTTGATCGCCACCAGAACCGCGATCACGGCAAAGGGCTTGCCGTATAGCGTGGGCGCGTTTTCCCCCAGTATCGGGCGCAGCCATTCGGCCGAGTTGATGAAGACCGGCAGATAGCCCGCCACCAGAACCGAATGCGGCAGCGCGCGGAACACCAGCGCGACGATCAGGATCCAGAACGCCAGCGTCGAGCCCGACCGCGCCAGCCCATAGCCCGCCAGCGTGCCCACGGTCAGCGACACGGTCACGACGCCCGCGGTGACGATCAGCGAGTTCTTGAAGTTGTTGGAAAAGCCGCGGTCGATCCAGACGGTCTTGTAGTGCTCGGTCGTCAGACCCATCACGTCGCGCCCCAGCGGGCCGAACAGTGGGTTCAGAACGTTCAGAACGGCCGGCAGGACGACGAAGAGCGCCAGCAGAAAGCCCAGCACCAAAGCCAAACCACCGATGATCCAGCCGAACCAGGCCTGCCCCGGCTTGGTGTAGGTTCTGACCATCGAGGGCAGTGTCTTGGTGGCCAGGCGCGCGGTGACCCACAGCACGGCGATGCCCATCAGGATATCGAGGATCGAGATCCCCTTTCCGGTCTCGAGCGTGGCCGGGCCGAAGATCACGTTCAGCGCGTTGCCGTCGAAGGCATCCACCGGCGACTTGAAGCTCATCACCGTGATCCAGAAGATCGGGAAGGCCGCCACCAGGCACCAGAAGGCCAGAAAGAAATTCGATGTCAGCCGCAGACCGAGCGGTTGGCGAAGGGCGCGTGAGGACATATCAGTGGCCTCCCTTGTGGTCGCGCCATGTCCGGCGCAGCGGTGCGATGAGAAGGATGACGATGCCGACCATGGTCAGCATGGCGCTGGCCGAAGCCCGACTGATCGAACGGTTGCCCGCCTGATCCGGCACAAGGAAGTCATAGGTCAGCCATTGCAGCGAGATGACGTAGCCCTGGCTCGAGAAGCCGACGATTTCTTCGAACACCCGGTAGGCGTCCATCAGATGGATCATCGACACGAAGATGATCAACGGCATCAGGTGCGGGATGACGATGTATTTCAGGCGCTGCCAGCGGCTTGCGCCGTCGATCACCGCGCTTTCAAGGCTGTCCTGGTTCACGGTCTGAAGACCGGCATAGAACACGATCGCGGCAAAGGGGGCGACGTGCCAGACGCGGTACAGCATCATCAGCAACTCGATCGTCCAGGCCTGCGCGAACAGGGCGATGTCGCGGTTGAGCCACCATTCCAGCATGGCCGTCAGGATGCCGTCGCCGCGAAACAGCCAGTTGATCGACAGGGCACCGATGACCGGCGTGATGATGAACGGCAGAAGCGACACGAAGATGACAGGCCCCCGGATCGCCTGCGCGGCGTTGTTGATGACGATGGCGATGGCCAAACCGAACCCGATCACCAACGGCAGGGTGATCAGCGTAAAGGTCAGCGTAAAGCGCAGCGCCTTCCAGAAATTGATGGTCGACAGTACGCTCCAGCTGCCTTCGCTGATCGCGCGCCAGGCCCGTTCGGGCTCCAGCACGTTGCGATAGCTTTCCAGCCCGACGAACTGGGTCTGAGTGATGATCTCGCCGTGTTCATCCAGTTTCGGAATGGACTTTTCTTCGGTCACGCAGGTCTGGGTCAGGAAGCCGGGCGTGCAGGTCTCGACCTCGACCGTCTCGTAGATGGGCTGGGTGACATAGAAACTCTGCTTGAACACGCTGACCAGCGGAAACGCGATGAAGAGAAGCATCATAAAGACAGAGGGGCCGACAAAGGCGGCAAATGTCCGGAAATTCATGGCTCTGCCTTTCTCATGGTTCTCGGTGGCGGAAGATGCGGGAGGAGGTCGGCCCCCTCCCGCGTGCGGATCAGTTGCTGACCAGGCCGGCTTCTTTTGCGGCGGTCAGATAGTCGGCTTCGATGTCGGCCAGGGTGGTCTGGGCGTCCTTGGCACCGGTCAGATAATCGGCCAGTCCATTGCCCAGCGCGGTATGCATGATGCCCATCGGGCCCGACGCCGGATAGGGCTTGGCGCCTGCTTCTGCCGATGCGGCAGCACCCGCGGCCAGTTCACCGGGCGTGTAGGCCGGGTTCAGCCAGACGGCGACGTCATTGTTAGCCTGCACCATTTCCGCGTCGATGCCTTCCATCATCACGCGGAAGGCGGCGTCGGCTTCCTCGTCGCTCATGTTCTTGGCCAGGACCATGCCGTCCCACCAGATCGTGGTCGCCGGAGCCGCCGACCCCATCGGAGCCGCCGCCATCTTGACCTTGCCGACCACCTGGCTTTCGGCCTCGTCATTCATCGCGGCCGCGCGGCTGGCCCAGAGGTTGGCCATGGCGATCTTGCCCTGCTGGAACTGCTGCTGAACGTAGGTCGAATCCGAGACCAGGTATTCCGGGTCCATGTAGGCCGTCATCGCCTTGAGCGTTTCCAGCGCGCGAACCCCCTTTTCGTTGTTGATCGCGGGCATGTTGCCGTCGGCAAAGAACTCACCGCCCTCGCCCAGGTACATGTTCACGAATTCCTGGCCCAGGTTCCAGCCGGTCTTGAACGTGCCGCCCAGCGGATACTCGACCACGCCGGCTTCCTTGATCTTTTCCGCCGCGGCCAGCACGTCGGCATAGGTCTTGGGCTCGGCAATGCCCAGATCGGCCAGAATGTCGCTGCGGTACATCAGGTGCTGGGCGTTCACCATCATGGCGATCGCCATGGTCTGGCCGTCCACCTTGATCAGTTGGTTGGGCAGCAGGTCCTGGCCGTATTTGGCGACCAGATCATCCAGCGGACGGATGGTGCCCGCGTTCAGCAGCGGCACCAGCGTGGCGTTCGACACGCCGCCGATCTGGTACAGCGCCGGGTTGGCCGCAAAGGCTTCGGGCTGCTTCTCGCGGAATTCCTGATCCAGCGAGGCGCTGAAATTGCCGCATTCGGCCATGGCGTCGGTGACGGCCTTCCAAGCCTCGAACCCGGCCGAAAGCGATTTCAGCGGAACGGGGTTTTCGAACGAACAGGCGGCCCATGCGGCGCCCGAGGCCACCGACATCGCGCCGGCCAGTATGAGTGTCTTGAGTTTCATGCGTTTCTCCCTGTCAGGATCGGTCCGTCGTCGACGTCCGGACCGGTGGTTTGCCCTTGCGGGCTGTTGCGGGGTCAATCCCCGATCCGCGCACCGCTTCCAGCTTCGAAGAGATGACAGATTTCGCTTGGCACCGAGAACGATACTGGATCGCCGATCTCGGCGCGGAAAGACTTGTCGGCCTTGACCGAGACCAGCGCGCCGCCGACCCGGACCGAGATCATCGTGGCGTCGCCCAGCAGTTCGAGCGTGTAGATCGGCGCCGTGATCTGGCCCTGCCCCGTGGCAAGACCGGCGTCCTCGGCCCGGAACCCCAGCGTCAGCGGCCCGTCGGGGGCACCTATACCGGGGATGTCCACGTGCTGCGCGCGGAACACGCCGCCTTCGACGCGGCCCTCGATCAGGTTCATGGCGGGTGAGCCGATGAAGCTGGCCACGAAGGTGTTGGCGGGGCGGTCATAGATGTCGGTCGGGCTGCCGACCTGTTGCACGATGCCCTTCTTCATCACCACGACACGGTCGGCCAGGGTCATCGCCTCGATCTGATCGTGGGTGACATAGATCGTGGTAACGGCCAGTTCGTGGCTGAGGTTCTTGATCTGCGCCCGCGTCGACACCCGCAGCTTGGCATCCAGGTTCGACAGCGGCTCGTCCATCAGGAACACGTTCGGTTCGCGCACGATCGCGCGGGCCAGGGCGACCCGCTGGCGCTGACCGCCCGACAGCTCGGCCGGCTTGCGATGCAGAAAGTCGTCCAGTTCGACCATGGCGCTGGCCCGGCGCACCTTCTCGTCATGGGTCGCGGGGTCGATGCCGCGCACCTTCAGCGGGAAGCGGATGTTTTCATAGACGTTCATGTTGGGGTACAGGGCATAGCTCTGGAACACCATCGCCACGTCACGGTCCTTGGGTTCCAGATCGTTGACCACCTTGCCATCAATCAGGATCTCACCCTCGGTCACGTCCTCCAGCCCCGCGATCATGCGCATCGTGGTGGTCTTGCCGCATCCGGACGGCCCCAACAGCACAAGGAATTCGCGGTCGGCGATGGTCAGGTCGAAATTGTGGACCCCCACGAACGACCCCCAGCGCTTGCCGACGTTGCGCAGTTGAATTTCCGCCATGGTGCCTCCCGGGAAGGAATCGTTTTGCATACGTTTGCAAAAGAGTAATCCGGCCACATCATTTCTGGCAAGACAATTTTGCAAACGTATGCAAAACTGCCCGAAGCAAGTGATTCACGTCTTGCTGACCTCAATCGCAACCTTCTGCCAGGAAACGGAAAACCCGTGAGCTTTCACGACCAGAAGAAACTGATTTTGGCATTTCACGACGCGTTGGATACCGCAGATGCTGCCGGCACCGGCCAGATCGTCGAACAGTTCTGCGCGCCCGATCTGCTGTGGCGCGGCTTTCACCCCTTCCACGAAATCGTTGGCGCAAAGGCCGTGGCCGAGACGTTCTGGCAACCGCTCAAGCACGGGCTGAAGCGTATGCAGAACCGGACGGACATCTTCTTTGCCGGCCGAAACGCGCTGACCGAATCCGATGATGTCTGGGTCGTGTCGATGGGGCATCTGATGGGCCTGTTCGACGCGCCTTGGCTGGGCCTTCCACCCACCGGCAAGCTGGCCTTTCTGCGGTACTGCGCCTTCTACCGGGTCGCAGATGGTAAAATCACCGAAACGGCCATGTATTTCGACATTCCCCACCTCATGGTGCAGGCCGGGTTGAACCCCTTTCCCCCGCAAACCGCGGCTCACCTCGTGCAGCCCGGCCCCAGAACCCATGACGGGCTGTTGATGCGCGACCAACCCGCAGCCGAAGGCCAGAAGACACTGGCGCTGATCAACGCGATGATTTCGGACCTGGGCCAGTGGAACAGCGGCCTGACGCTGGAGGAGGAACTGGCACGCACCTGGCATGACGACATGGTGTGGTGGGGCCCCGAGGGGATCGGGGCCACCTACACCATCCCGCGCTATGCCAAGCAGCACTCGGGCCCGTTCCGCGCCGGTTTCGCCGAGCGGTCCAAAACGCGACACATCTGCCGCATGGCCGAGGGGCACTATGGCGGGTTCTTCGGCTGGCCAAACTTCACCGCCGTTCCGACGGGCGGCTTCATGGGCATGCCCGCAACCGGCAAGCCGGGTGAGTTTCGGGTCATCGACATCTATCGGCGCGCGGGCGACAAGCTGGCGGAAAACTGGATTTTCATCGACCTGCTGCATTTCTGGAACCAGCAAGGGGTCGACATCCTGTCGCGCACGCTGAGGATCGGCAAGCCATGATGATCGACGCACATCACCATCTGTGGGACCTGTCGGCGGTGCACTATCCTTGGCTGATGGAGACCGGGGCCGTGCGGTTTTTCGGCGACCCCACACCGATCCAGCGCGACTATCTTCTGGACGAGTTCCGCGCAGACGCCGCGGCGCAGGGGTTTTCCGCGTCCGTCCACATTCAGGTGGGCGCGGCGGACCCTTGGGCCGAGGCCGCTTGGGTGCAGTCGGTTGCAGATCAGGCACCCGACTGGCCGTTGGTCCAGGTGGCTTTCTGCGATCTGACTGCCCCGGACCTGGGGCACCGGTTGGACAGGCTGCAAACCCTGCCCTCATTGCGGGGCGTGCGCCAGATCGTCGGCCGCGCGCCCGAAGAGGACATGGCATCCGGCACCAATGCCCTGCTGGACGATCCCCGCTTTCTGGCCGGCCTGAAGGAACTGGGCGCGCGCGGCCTTTCGTTCGATCTGCAACTGTTGCCCGAATTGATGGAGCAGGCCGCCCGCGTTCTGGAACGCGCGCCCGAAACGCCGGTTGCCCTGTGTCATGCCGGCTCGCCGCATGACCGAACCGAGGGCGGGATCAAATCCTGGGCCGGATCGCTTTTGTCGCTGTCCGCGCTGCCGCACGTGTCTTGCAAACTGTCCGGCCTGGGCATGTTCGACCACGGCTGGACGGCAGACTCCGCCCGCCCGATCGTTCACGCGTGCCTGACCCAGTTTGGACCCGCCCGCTGCATGTTCGGGTCCAACTTTCCTGTGGACAGCCTGTCCTCGGGCTATGCGGAACTGGTATCTCGCCACCGTTCGCTGATTCCGGTTGAGATGCAGGCGGATGTGTTCGGGCGCACGGCCCAGCATTTCTATCGGTTTTGACGGGTCGGGGTCAGAAACCACTGACCCGCTCGATCAACCAATACATCGAAACGGTTCCAATTCCATATCCGGTCACCGTCGTCGCCCAGTCGCGTGCGCCACGGGATTGGAAAGCACCCAGAACACGCAGCACCGCCAGGCCCAGCGCGACGACGGAAACAAATGCCAATTGGCCGGCTTCGACCCCGATATTGAAGGCCAGCAACGCGGCCGGTATGTCGCCTGTAGGCAAACCGATCTCGGACAGGGCCCCGGCAAACCCCAAGCCGTGCAACAAAGCGAAACTGAAGCAGACAATCCACGGATATTGCTCGGACAGCCGCAACTGCCCGTCCTTGTGCCGCAATATCTCGAGGGCAAGAAACACGATGGACAGGGCGATCACCGCTTCGACCGGCGGCCCCGGCACTTGCAGCAAGCCAAGTGCGGCCAAGGCCAAGGTGATTGAATGCGCGACCGTAAACGCCGTAGCCGCCCCGACAAGCTGCCAAGGATCACGCACCAGTACGATCAGGGCAAACACGAACAACAGGTGATCCCAACCTTCGAGTATGTGTTCGAACCCCAACTGAAAATAGCTGGCAAAAACCGCCCAGGTCGAAGGATCGGCCGGGATCGTCAGCATTGTATTGTCAGGGGTAAACCGCAACGTAACCGCTTCGGCGGTCAGCGGCTGCATCCGCAGCAATACGTCGTTGCGTTGCAATTCCAGCCCATCGACCGTGATCGGCTGATCCGCGATCGATCCTTGGCATTGCGCCACCCAAACCGAAACCCAAGCGGCCCCATCATCTTGCGGCGCGGGTCCTGATCGCGGAGTGCAAATCTCCGGCAAGACCGCCTCGATTGCCATCGGCCGCCCGTTCACATCCGGCAGCCTCGACAGAACCTGCCATGTGTTTTCCGACAACTGCCGCAGATCGAGGAACCCTGGATCCAAGGCATGAGCCTGACTTTGCCCCGGCACCAACATCAACCACAAGGCGGAAAGCGCTGCGAGGATCCGCGTCATTCTTGCGGCCCCAACGCGGGCAGCGAAATCTCATACCTGTCGGCAAGGCTCTGGTATTGTGCTTCGGCCAGGTCCGCGGCGGTTTGCCTGCGCCAATCTTGCAGCACTGTGTCTCGAAAGTCGTCCAGCGGCGGCAGCACGCCTGGCTCCACCGCGTTGATCCTCACCAAGTGCTGCCCATAGCTCGACACCACCGGTCCCGCCCATGCTCCGGTGGGCAACGTCGCCAGGATCTCGGAAAAGCCGCGCCCAAACGTGCTGTCGATTGCGCGCGCCGCTGACAGCGGCATGGATTTTGGCAGCAGGGTGGACAGCCCCACCTGCATAGGATCAGCGCCCGCCGCAAGAGCCGATTGAGCCGCCTCAACATCGGCGCTGCCCGGGGCCTCGCCCAAGAATATTTGTTCAAAGGCGAATTTCGGGGGCGTTCGGAATCTATTCGGATTGTCCTGCAGATATGCCGCAAGTTCCGCATCTTCGGGCACGACAGACGCCGCAATCGAGCGGGTCAGGAATTCCATCTTCTGAGCAAGCCGCGCCCGAATGACCGGATCGCCCCGTTCCAAACCAAGATTGCGGGCCTCGCGCACCAATATTTCTTCGCGTACCAAGCCATCCACCAGCCGCTGCAATTCTTCTGGGGAGGGCGCACGATTCCAACTGGCGCTGAACCGGCTTGCCAACATCGATACATCATTGTCGTCAACAACGATTGCTTGCTGAGGGTCCTGCGCCTCGGACGGTGGGGATATCCAGTAAAACCACGCGAAAATCGCAACCCCGATCAGCAGGAAATGTACCAGTGGTTCTTTCAGAAAACGCATCAAATTACCTGTGCTCTCGAAAAGCTGTGGCGGGTAAGTGGCCACGGCACCGGGGCAAAGCCCGCTCGCCCATAATGACAAGAAACCGGGCGGTGCCATCCGCCCAGTTGAAACGTTTTCGACAACCGTTCATCCCTCCGGTGTGTACCAGATCGGCGACGAATAGGCGCGCTCCTGATGCACCAGTTGCGCCTCCTCGGGAAGCTCAAGGTCAAGGCGCAGCTTGTCGTACAGAACCCAACGCGGGGTCGGGATTTCCAATACCCGGACATAGTAGAAAGCCCGGGCTGCCGGATCGAATTCGGGATCGGTCCAGACGGTCACCAGCTCGGACGCGCCGATCGTGTTGGTCCAGCTTGCCGTGTCCAGATCGACCGTATTTCCGACCGGAGGCAGTTTGCCATTTGCGTCCGGCGCTCGATCCCCTGACCAAGCAACGTCGAACACCTTTTCCTGCATCTCGCCATCGGCGTCCAACCAGCCCTTGACCACCTGGACACGATCCAGGTTGGCGCCGATCGGATCGCGCAACGCCCCGATCAGGAAGGTCGGTGCACCCTCACCCTCGCGCGGGCGGAGATCACTGCCCATGGGTACGCCCTTGGTATAGCCCACATCGGCCACCAGACGCGTCAGCAAATCGTCCTCGACAAAATCCCATCCGCCAAAGAACCGCAGCCCGATCCGAGGCCCGGTCGTGGCATAGGTTTCGCGCCGCTTGAACGCGTCGAAAATGGCCGAGCGCGTGTTGTCCGACGCCCAGACCGCCGTGTAGCCCGAGGCCACCAGCGTGTGCCCTTCGAACGCGCCCAACTCGCTTTCGACGAAGGGATGCAGCACGCGGGTCGGCGAAGGTTCGGCGCTGACGGATTTTCCGAAATAGTTTTCCTCCTCGGCCGTGGTCAACGAAGTATGGCTGTCGGTGGCGCCGCCCATCCCAAACTTGTAGGGGTTCACGCCGAATTTCTCTTCGAGCATCAATCCGCGTTTCAGCGCCTCGCGCGCGTATTCGCCGGCCAGCATGTCGTCGGTTTTCAGTTGGGAAATGTCCAGATTGCCCACATCCCAATTCTCATAGTCGGCGAATTCGTCCTCGGGGCTGAGATAGGGATGCGCCTCTCCGTCGCCCTTGATCTGCGTTACCTCGTAATGCGGTTCCCACTTGGCCCGGTTCTTGACGTATTCTTCATCGACCTTGCCACCGTGATAGGTGTCTTCGGTCGGGAACATCCAGCCGTTGGACAGATTGCCGTTGTGCGCAAAAGCCAACGCACGTCCGCCGGTCCGGGCCTGATAGTCTTCCAACCAGGCGTACAGCATCTTGGGGTCCGTATCGCCGTAGGGCGGTTGTGTGACCGGTGGCACCACCTGCAGCGCTCGGATCGGCCCGTCCCGCAGCATGACGTTGCGGTGCAGGTTGAACCCCTTGGGTACCGAAGTCCATTCAAATCCGATGAAAGCGGTGAAATTGCCGGGGTCGTTGTGCCGTTCGGCAGCCAGAACGATCTGCTCCCATGTAAAGGCAAATGCGTCGGCGCCGGGGCTGTGGGATTCCAGCAGCACCTCGGGCAGGGTCATTTGCGAAAAATTGGAGATGATGTCGAAGGCGGCCTCGGCGGCCTCATCCCCGCCAGCTTTGTAGCCCTAGTACCATTGCAGACCCTTCGGGTCGGCCAGCACACCCGGTTTGCCCGCCTGCAGGTCAGGCGCAAACCCCATCAGGTCTGTGTGATCGGTCAGAACCATCCAGTCGAGAGGCCGCGCAAGGCGCACCGGCTGGCCGGTGGATGAGATCACCTGCTCGCCCTTCGCAAAGCGCCAGGCCGCATCCGGCCCCAGCGTATTGCCGAAGGCGCCGGCGTCCAAAGACAACGACGTGTGCAGATGTGTATCGCCCCACAAGGGGCGTTCCGGAAACGTACGATTTGCATAAGGCGAAAACGGCGCTTCTGCGAAAGTGCCTTCGGCGGCCTCCTTGCTGGGAACGGCATCGGCAAAAACCGAGGTTGGCAAGGCGATCAACCCCGCGAACATTGCAGTCATTCTGGACATCTGGTCCCCCCATTTCCATTTTCGCGACCGGTCTTTGCGACAGGTTGGATTCAAAAGGTATCATATTGCGACAACCCAAGGATGAAAAACTTGCCCTTGGGCCAGATGCCCGACCAAAGACCCAGAACAACCGTCAGAAACGATAAGTCGCCCCGATCACAGGTCCAGATTGGCTGAACGTGTAGTCATTGCCGTTCAGGACGTGATCAAAGGATATGTAGCGATAGCCACCCCGGATCAGCCACCGTTCGTTCAAAGCATAATCCGCCGTCAGCAACACCTGCCAGGTTTCGCTGTCACTCTGAAAGCCGCCATAGTCGAAAAAGGCGGTGCCGGCCCACCGTTCGGACAGGACGAAACGCGCCCGCGCCGCAATCACCGCATCGGTCCAGCTGTTGTCGACCGAACTTGTCCGACCCGGCGCGACACCGGGGCGAAGCGTGAAGGTGGTTTCAGTACTGAACCAGCGCAGACCACCCGCCAGATCCAGTTGAACGGTCGGATCCTCGTAGACCCGATATCCCAGATAGGCGCTGAAGAATTGGGTGGTGGCCGAGGTGTCGAGGCCCGAGAAATTCGGTCCGGGCGTATCAGTTCCGAACGACAGGTCCGTGTAGTTGTAGTCGGCCAACAGGCTCCAGCGCCCGTTGGTCGCGGAAAATGTGCCCATGAAGGCCAGATCCAAGTTGCTCAGCGCATCCGAGAAGCTCAACGTGCCCTCGACGCCTCCCGCGGGCGTGTCGAGGCCGGTTTTGGTTTCCGGCGTGAACAGGTAGATCGTCGCCTGGTAGGACCAATCGCCTTGCTGGGCCCGGGCCGAACCTGCCCCGACGACAAACGCAACCGCACATGCGGCGGTCGCTGCGATCAAATTTTGAGTTGTTCCAAACATCATTTTCTTCCCGCAAACACAGAGAATTTTTTTCTCTTTCGCCCGGAAAGAGGGGCAAGCCGCTCTGGTTGCCCAATTCAGCACAAAGGCATTCTTAGGACGCGGTCCAATTTGCCGGGCGCCTTGATTGAACCTCTTGGACGCCGCTGAACGGTACACGCCGTCATGCCGGCAACCGGAAGGAAATCCGCAGCCGGTTTGCAGCCACGATACCCATCGAATTCGTTCGGCACCAGTTCCAAGTACTGCGAACCGGAGGCTGCGCCGCACTGACTGAATGACCGATGGCAGAATTTTCTCCACGACGATGTGAGCTCTTGCAAAGTGACTGGTCAAGTCGAACGGCGATCTCACCTGTCCCAGTCCAGATGCAACGCCGCGCGGCAGACCGGTTCCGCCAGAAACCGGTGGGGGGCCGCCTGCCGTCCACCGGAAGGCCGCTCCGACCGGCGTTTTGGATATCGCAAAGGAACCCGACGCCGACCAATCGCATTATGTTTTGCTTCTGCCGAACGACAGGTTCACACCGCACATTCAATGTGCATTGCGGCCGCAAGTGTCGGCACATTCCAATTTGCCCTGAGGGGGGGGGAAGACAGTCGCCGACTTTCCAATTTCTCTTGAAAGTCACCGACTGGATTTTACCAAGTGGCGGAGGGGACGGGCCTGACAGCGAACCCTCTCCACCCCCTAAGTCATTGTAATCATTTAATCGACATTGAGTTCGCAAGACACTTGGTTCGAACGGGTCTGGGAGCGAACGTTAATGGGACTGAAACGCACCCAGTGGTCTTTAGGAGGCGCTCAGCTCTCGACCCTTGATCTAAGTTCATCTGCAACTTTCATCGGCATAAACATACGTAATGGATCAGAAGGCAGGCTCACAAATTTCAATCCTTCATATATCGCGAGGCGGTTCCGGACTTTGTCGGTGTCACCACAATCCAATACGTCCAACATAATAACAGCGGCGGAGTAGCCCGTCCGGGATGCACGTGAGGCGCGACACAAGGCGTCTACAAGCAAATCCTCTCCAACTTTCTGACCCCGATATTTTTCATCTCTTCCGATCATGGAGATGTATACTGCGGGTATCGAGCCATGACTGGGTGCAGTCCGCTTGTACTTCGAGGGCAATTCTTCGAAGTGAACAGCATGAGCGTTCATTGCGTAGAATCCAGCTACGTCTCCCTGTTCCCCAAGCATGACGTACACGGCGGTGTTTCCAGCCTTCATTAGCTTGTTAGCTGTCTTCTTGAAAAAGTTGTCAACTTGATCCACGCCGCATGAAAAAGAATTCCTATCGTGCCGGTCTGGATCGAACGGTTCGATTGAAAAAGGTACAGGTGACTTTTCTTCCGTTACTTCGGCGGTCGATGCCGGTCTTTCCTTTGCCGTCACTTGGATACAACGCGAGACTTGTATCGTTCGGCCGCATCAATAAGCGCGTCATTGATGACGGGCGTTGCCTCGAGGGCAGAGAAAAAAGCTTCGTGATCAACAGCCGCTAGTCGCGTATGTTCATGGGCTTCGATCACCTTTTCCGCTTCCCGTAGTGCAGCGCTCATCGTAAAGGTCGAGTCATCCACCCCAGAAAGAGCCGCGGCCCGCTGAATGGTGGCTTTGATGGGCGCTTTGGTCCGGAAATTCATCCGCTCCGAGTTGCGCCCCTCAAACCCAGTTGTTTCATCTGTAAACGACAGCATCATTTCGCTCCACTTGCCGAACCGTTGCGACCGATTATGTACGCACAACGGGCGTACATGTCAATGACTCCGGTGGCAATCACGTTAGTGCCAACAACATGTTCTCTTTGTAGCATCCTTCGTCTCTGCTGACAGCAGAAGCATTTGCAACAAGCCAACGACAACAGCGAACTTGCTCACACCGCCCGCAGCTGACCCGCCCCGACCGCAACCCGCGTCTGCGCACCCATGAGCTCCATCAGGACCCAGACGCGCCGGTCAGGCGCGATCTTTTCAACCTCCGCCACGAAATTGGCAAAGGGGCCCTTGGTCAGCGTGACCCGATCGCCCGGCTTCAGAAGCTTCGGCGGCAGCAACTTGCCCTTCGCGTCGCAGCGCAGCATCAGCTGTGAGACCAGATCCAGCGGCACCGCCGTCGGTTCTTTGCCGAAGCTCACCAGCCGCGTGATGCCATAGGTCGAGTTGACCGTCCGCCAGGACCCGCGGGTCACATCGAAGGCAACGAAGATATAGCCCGAGAACAGTGGCCGCATGGCAGTGACGAATTTGCCGTTCCGCTGGCGAGTTTCCTCTTCCATCGGCAGAAAGGTCTTGAAGCCTTGGCGCTTGAGATTCTTGTTCGCGATGTTGGCGCAGTTCGGTTTCAGCTGCGCCAAAAACCAGCTTGTGCCGCGATCGTGGACTGTCATCTTGCAACCTCATTAAAACTCCACCGCCCACATATCGCTCGAACTTGAACAGATGCAAGTCAGCTTTTCCGGAAGGTGTGTGATATTTTGATGAAAGTCATGGCCCGATTTTCCGTCAGTTCATTGATATAGTGAGATAATCCAGCACTATCAGCTTGATACACTTCGCCACCCACGCAAACGTCCGACCGACTTGAAGACGGATTGGAGGCTGAGTTGGACGGGAGTGGCGAGATTACAGAGTTTCGGGCGGCGCAATATGTGCGCATGTCGACGGAGCACCAGCAGTATTCGACGCACAACCAGTCCGACAGGATCCGCGAATATGCCGAGAAGCGCGGCATCGAGATCATCAAAACCTATGCCGATGACGGCAAGAGCGGTCTTTCCATCGGTGGGCGCGCGGCCCTGCAGCAGCTGATCGCGGATGTGGAATCCGGCGCGGCCGACTTCAACGTGATCCTGGTCTACGACGTCAGCCGCTGGGGGCGTTTCCAAGACGCCGACGAAAGCGCATATTACGAATACATCTGCAAGCGGGCCGGCATCAACGTCGCCTATTGTGCCGAGCAGTTCGAAAACGATGGCTCGCCAGTCTCGACCATCGTCAAGGGCGTCAAACGCGCCATGGCCGGCGAATACAGCCGGGAGCTTTCCGTCAAGGTCTTTGCCGGTCAATGCCGCCTGATTGAACTGGGCTTCCGCCAGGGCGGCGCGGCTGGGTTTGGGTTGCGCCGGGTGCTTGTGAACGAGCGCGGCGAGATCAAAAGCGAGCTGAAACGCGGTGAGCACAAATCCCTGCAAACCGACCGCGTGATCTTGATGCCGGGCCCCGACGAGGAAGTGGCCTGGGTCAACAAGATGTATCGCTGGCTGATCGAGGAGGATCTGTCCTTCCGCGAGATCGCCGACCGCCTGAACGAAGAAGGCGTGACCACTGATCTGGACCGGCCATGGAATTCCGGCACAGTGCGCACGGTCCTCACCAATGAGAAATACATCGGCAACAACGTCTACAACCGCTCCTCCTTCAAGCTGAAAAAGCTGCATGTGGAAAACCCTCCCGACATGTGGGTGCGCAAGGAAGGCGCTTTTGAGGGGATTGTGCCGCTGGAGTTCTTCCTGACGGCGCAGGAGATCATCACGGCACGGTCCGCCCGCCTGTCAGATGAGGAACTGCTGGATCACCTGAAACGGCTCTACGCCGATGCGGGCCAGCTCTCTGGGGTGCTGATCGACCAGACGCCAGACATGCCGTCATCATCCGCCTATCGTAATCGCTTTGGGTCGCTCGCTCGCGCCTATGAAATGATTGGCTATCGCTCGGACCGGGATCAGAAACGCATCGCGCTCAACAAGCGCCTGCGTGCCATGCATCCAGAAATCATTGCCCGCACTGAGGCCGCGATTGCGGATGTGGGCGGCACGATGGTGCGCGATGCCAAGACCGACCTGCTGACCATAAATGACGAGATGGTCGTGAGCCTGGTGTTGGCGCGTTGCCAACCGATGGCAGACGGGCGCCTGCGTTGGCGCATTCGCTTTGATCCGATGCGCTATCAGGCCGACGTCACGCTGGCCGTGCGGCTCGATCCAGAAAACCACGACGAGCTCGATTACTACCTGCTGCCCTGGCTCGACCTGCCCCGGCAGGAAATCCGCCTTTGCAACCGCTCCAGCATCACCTTTGAGGCCTTCCGGTTTGAGGATTTGGGCTTCTTTTACGGCATGGCCGCGCGCGTTGGCATTCGCCGGAAATGGGGGTGACGCAGAGAGTTTGAGAAACAGACGCAAGTATAAAACATGAACAATCCAATCAAACACGGGAGACCCCCAATGATGACTGAGACACCCGAGAGCGTCACGCTCGTCCCCATCGACCGGATCGAAGTCCTGAACTCGCGGGACCGCAACATGAAGGTCTTTGAAGAGATCGTCGAAAATATCCGCACCATTGGCCTGAAAAAGCCGATCACCGTGACCGAGCGCGAAGGTGCCGATGGGTCGGCCGCCTTCTTGCTGGTCTGCGGCGAAGGCCGCCTCAATGCCTTCCGCCTGCTGGGTGAGACCCACATCCCGGCGCTGGTGGTCAATGTGACCGACGAGGACGCCTTCATCATGTCGCTGGCCGAAAACATTGCTCGGCGCGGCCATCGACCGCTGGAGATCCTCGCAGACATCGAGCTGTTGCTCGCACGGGACTACAGCATCGACGACATAATCACGGGCACCGGGCTTTCCCAGAAATATGTCCGGGACATCGTCTTCTTGCTGGAAAAGGGCGAGGAGCGCCTGATTGAGGCAGTTCAGAACGGCACCATCCCCCTGACCACCGCCCTCGAAATCGCTCGCGCCAAGCACGACGATGAGAACCTCGGTGACATGCTGGAAGAGGCCTACAAGACCGGCCAGCTGAAGGGGCATCAGATCACCGATGCCAAGCGGCTGATCGAAAAGCGCCGCGAAAAGGGCCCGAAAACCGGTGGCGATCGCCCGAAGCTGCCAAACTCGGCGCACTCGCTGGTCAAGACTTACCAGCGCGAGGTCGCCCGCCAGCACAAGCTGATGCTGAAGGCCGATCACGCGCACCAGCAGCTGCTCTTGGTAGTCCAGGGCCTGAAACGTCTCTTCGCTGATGAGCACTTCGTGACGCTCCTGCGAGCCGAAGGTCTCGACAGCCTGCCCAAATATCTCGCCGACCGCATTGAAACCGCCTGACCCTCGAAAGGTACATCCCATGAATGACCTCAGCACAGTGAAGCCGCTTTACCCCGGGGCCTTTCCACAGCCCGACGCCGACGAAAGTGACGCGCCCTATCCCAAGGCGCCGTTGAATCTGACTCTCGGGTTTGATCTCGAAACCTTCCAGATCCCGCTCGAAGAGCTCATGCCCTCGAAAAAGGTCCCCGACGGCGTGATGACCACGCGCAAGTTCAAGCAGATCGTGTCATCGATCCGGGAGATCGGGTTGATCGAGCCGCTCTCCGTGATCAAGCCGGACCCCGAGGCAGTGGGGTTTTTGCTGCTCGATGGCAATTTGCGGGTACTGGCGCTGAAGGAATTGGGCCAAGACACGGCGCCCTGCCTCATCGCCAAGGATTTCGAGACCTACACCTACAATCACCGGATCAACCGCCTCTCGACGGTGCAAGAGCACTACATGCTGCGCCGCGCCATCGACAAAGGCGTCAGCAAGGAACGGCTTGCGCGCGCGTTCAATGTGAACCTCTCGACCATCAACAGCCGGATCAACCTGCTGCACGGAATCTGCCCCAAAGCGGTGGAGCTTCTCCAGGACCACCAGTTCACTCCGGATGTGACGCGGCATCTGCGCAAGATGAAAGCTGCCCGCCAGATCGAGGCGGTCGAGTTGATGATCGCAGCGAATACGATCACTGCCGCGCATGCGGACGCTCTCCTGAAGGCCACGCCGCCGGAACAGCGCACCGACTACAAGCCGCCGCAGCCGGAACAACCGAAAGGCGACCCGCTGGAACAGATCGTCAAGCTCGAGCGCGAGATGAGCCAGGTGCAAGAAAAATACAAACATGCCGAAGAAAACTATGGGGCTGAGCTGCTGAACCTGGTCGTTGCCAAGGGCTACCTGAAAAAGCTGATGGAGAACGAGGCCGTTCGGTCCTACGTGACGCGGCATGCGTCCGAAATCCTCCAGCAGTTCGAACTGGTGTTGAACACGGTCAGCATGGAGGAGGCCGTGGAACAGGCTGAACGGGAGGATGGACTGAGCGCCGCCGAAGCGACAGCAAAAGCCCAACTGGCGAAGAACGATAGTGACGCGGTGTCGGCCCCAGGAATGGATGGCCAACTCGGGTGATGGGCTCGGCCCGGGGTCTGATTCCAGAACATCTGCCAAATTGACTTATTTTCGAGCGACGGGGAGCCGATTCTCGTGGGGCGGCCGCTACGCCCTAATCGGTGCCGACGAAGCGCGGCTGCTATGAACCATACCTTGTGCCGGTGGGGTCGTTCAGTTATGAACGTGTCACATAAGCAGGTTATCTACTGCTGGTGCTGTTGAAGGCCCGCCGATGTCCCCAGAGTGGGTGCTCTCTCTCTGGTTGGGCGTGCACCTGCAGCTTGGTGGCTACTTCATCGTCCAAAGTGACGAAAACCTCTGAATTTCTGAAATTTCCTATTGTTTGCGCATGCAGCAGTTGATACCGCTCGGGACTGAGCGATGTTGAAACCTTTCTCATCATCAATTTGCATCCAACAAGGCGCCCTCCGGGCAGTCCTTGTGCGGTAGCCTGAAAAAATCCCAAAATGACCAGCAAGCGCACCAAGCTGCAGGAAGACACGCATTTTCGCGTGCTTCGCCTTCTGCAAAAAAACCCTGAAATGTCCCAGCGGGAGTTGGCTGAGACGGTCGGCGTCAGTGTAGGAGGAATACATTACGTTTTGAACGCCCTGATCGACAAAGGCCTTGTAAAGTTAGGGAACTTCACGGCGGCAGAGGACAAGCGGCGGTATGCCTACGTTTTGACACCGAAAGGCATCGCCCAGAAGTCCGCACTGACGCGGGCGTTTCTTGTGCGGAAGATGGAAGAGTACAAAGCGCTCAAGGAAGAGATCGAGGCGCTTCAAGTCGAGCTAGATGCCAACGCTTCACAAAAACTGTCTTGATCGCAATCGCAACTCGTTTGGTGGCCTATCTCTGACGAGAAACAGCGAATTACTGCGCGGACAGAGATAGAATGCTGGCGGCGTCCACAACAAACAAAGTTTGAGGATTCAATGAAAAAAGTATTGCTGGTCTTTGGGACTCGGCCAGAAGCCATCAAGATGGCGCCGGTTTATGAAGCACTCAGGGCAACTCCCGGTCTTGATGTGCGGGTGGCTGTCACCGCCCAGCACCGTGAAATGCTGGACCAGGTTATGCGTCTGTTTGGGATCGAACCCGACTACGATCTGAATGTTATGAAACCTGGACAGGGACTTACCGAGATCACCGCAGCGGTGCTCGCCGGACTTAAGCCGGTGCTCGAAGAGTACACGCCTGACTTGATGCTGGTGCACGGTGACACAACGACCACGCTTTCGGCCTCTCTCGCGGCTTATTACCAGCAGGTTCCGGTGGGTCATGTCGAAGCGGGCCTGCGGACTGGCAACATCTATTCGCCCTGGCCCGAAGAGATCAATCGCAAGGTCACCGGCACCATCGCGCGTCTACATTTCGCCCCGACAGAAAAGGCCGCATCGAACCTGAAATCCGAAGGCGTCGAAGAAGACCAGATTTCGATCACAGGAAATACGGTCATCGATGCATTGCTCGAGGTAGTCGAACGACTCGAGAAAGATCCACAGCAGAGCGCGGCATTCGACTCGGAATTCGGCATCGACCCGACCAAGCGCCTGGTCCTTGTGACGGGGCATCGTCGGGAGAGCTTTGGCGGCGGCTTCGAGCGTATTTGCTCTTCAATTGCCACGATTGCGAAGCGGGAGGACGTCCAGATCATTTATCCAGTGCACCTGAACCCGAATGTCAAGGGCCCTGTCGAGAGCAGCCTTGGTGAGCTTGAGCGTGTTAAACTCATTGCGCCACAGGATTACTTGCCTTTTGTGCATCTGATGCGTCGCGCAGACGTAATACTGACCGACTCGGGCGGAGTGCAGGAAGAAGCGCCGTCGCTTGGCAAACCGGTGCTCGTTATGCGTGACACCACAGAACGGCCCGAGGCGGTGGACGCCGGCACGGTGAAACTCGTGGGTACTGATGCCGACCTGATCGTACAAGAAACGAGTAAACTCCTCGACGATCAAGCCGCCTACGACGTGATGTCGCGCGCGCATAATCCCTACGGCGACGGGTTGGCCTCTCAGAGGATCCGCGATGCCGTTTTGTCATTTCTAACGATCAACCAGGATCAGCAATAATGCCTGAGCTCCCTTTCAAACGCATTTCCGTCATCGGACTGGGGTATATCGGTCTACCAACCGCTGCCATGTTCGCCTCCCGCAAAGTTGAGGTGGTAGGTGTCGATGTTAACCAGAACGCTGTCGACACGATCAATCGTGGCGAGGTTCACATTGTAGAACCTGATCTCGACATGGTGGTGCGCGCAGTGGTGAGGGAGGGTTATTTGCGGGCCACGACGGTGCCTGAACCCGCCGAGGCGTTCCTGATCGCAGTGCCGACCCCGTTCAAGGGGGAAAACCACGAGCCGGACCTGAGCTTCATCGAGGCGGCGGCCCGCGCCATCGCGCCGGTGCTGGAGGCCGGCAATCTGGTGATCCTCGAGAGCACCTCGCCCGTTGGCGCCACCGAGGCGATGGCTGGCTGGCTCGCCGAAGCTCGGCCCGACCTTAGTCTCCCTCAAGACGCGGGCGAAGCCTCAGACATCCGTATCGCGCATTGCCCCGAGCGGGTTCTGCCCGGCAAGGTGATGCAGGAGCTGATAACCAACGACCGTGTCATTGGCGGCATGACGCCGGCCTGCTCCGAGCGCGCCACGGCACTCTACAAGTCCTTCGTTACCGCAGAATGCGTAATCGCCTCAGGGCCGCGCGCGGCCGAGATGGCCAAGCTCACCGAGAACAGCTTTCGCGATGTCAACATCGCGTTCGCCAACGAGCTGTCGCTGATCTGCGACCAACTGGACATGGATGTTTGGGAATTGATCCAACTGGCGAACCGCCACCCACGCGTCAACATCCTGCAACCCGGGCCGGGAGTGGGAGGGCACTGCATCGCGGTGGACCCGTGGTTCATCGTATCGTCGTCCCCCGACGAAGCGCGGCTGATCCGCACCGCGCGCGAGGTCAATGACGGCAAGCCCGAGTGGGTGCTGGACAAGGTCCGCGCGGCGATCAGCGCACACCTGATGGAAAACTCGGAAAAAACCGCCGCAGACGTGACCCTTGCGATTTACGGCCTGGCTTTCAAACCAGACATCGACGATCTGCGCGAAAGCCCCGCACTGCGCATCGTACAGCAACTTTCAAAGCAACAATGTGGCCGGATACTTGCCATTGAACCCAATATCGAGACCCTGCCCGCCAGCCTTGCAGGCGTAGAACTGGTGAGTGTAGCAGAGGCACATCGCCGCGCAGATATCCATCTGTATCTTGTGGGACACAAGCAGTTTCGGACCGCAGCACAACCGATCCGCTATTGCATCGATACTGTAGGTATGTTCTCGGACAAAGACCTGACGCGATAGAAATATATACGTTACCCTAACCCTATAGTACCTATGCTTGTTTCGAATCGCATTATTATCAGTACAGTGTTTTGGCTGTCTGTATTATTGTACTCCTCGATTGATCTTAGCCGTTTTGGCCTTTCGCAGCTGCAAAGCCCATTAAAAGCAGCATTTGTAGTCTTTTTTGTGATATTATTTGCCTTCGCACTAATACCCAAGGGCAGGCTAACCTCAAGCTTTGGAACCAAGGCTCTATTTGTGTATTTTCTCGTTGCATTAATAAGCGCTTCTTGGAGCAGCGATATAAGCGCAACGCTTGTATCACTGACGGGTTTTTTTGGACTTTTGTGTGCAACAGCCTTCTACGAAGGGAAAAAATTTGAACTTGACCACATCGCAGGTGGGTTTCTCGTATCATCATCTTTGATAATTATTTCATCCCTGATACTGATACCTTTTTCTGGGCTAAGGCTTTTCGACTTTCTTCAGGGCCAGTGGCGCTTTTCAGGGATAACTTTTGGCGCACACTCGATTGCAAGGATTGGTGTATTTTCGATAATTTCTGCGCTACATTTGACACGTCGAGGAAAGATTGGGATTTTTTGGCTAATAGCTGTTTGCTCCGCCTCATTAGTGGTTATATATTTATCAGATAGCCGGCAGGCTTACGCTGGTATATTCTGGGTAATATTCTGTATAATATACATTTTCTACTCTAAATCTGCCGTCAAAAAGATAGTCATAATCAAATTGGGATTACTCGCCCTTATTGCACTGGGCCTGGTAATGCCAAATAACCTGGAAGAGGTGTTTTTAATTGCATCGCGATCTGGCGGGCTAAATGAAATAACAACTTTCACAGGTCGGACATATGTATGGGAGGCCGCCCTAGATCTTATCAATAATCAGGTTTTTATGGGATACGGCTTTGGAACTGGTGGATTTGTGTTGGAGGGCTTCTATCGAAGTGAAACGTCAGATTGGTCTACTACAAGTGCGCATAATATGTGGCTTCACGCCTCTTTGGACCTAGGTGTGGTCTGTGCGACGCTCTTTGTTATAATCATAGTGTGGTTTTCCGTGCGAGCATGGTATTATAGATCTTTCTTTTTCATGGCTACTACAGGATTTATCGTTTTAATAGGTGTTTTGGAAAGATCCTTAGCAGGCCCCCTCGATTATATGATAATAATAGTCGTACTGTCTTGCAGCAAATCACTTGTCTGCCAAGGCAGTGAGGTAAGCTCAAATACGCTGCAGATCAGAAGATAACCTCCTGCAATTCGAGCTTAAGTAATTTACGACTAGTTTTCACCACATGGCGAAAGTGACGATCTGCGCATGCTACTGAATGGATTAAAATTTCCTTCTCTTTATTTGGATTTATTACTGATATTTTATTATATCTTATAATTGAATTTTGACGAGCTATCCATTCTGCCGGTATTTAATTGGAAGGATCGTGAAAAACGAATAATGCGAGTCAGAATTTATTCACTAAAACCTCACGCCTCGCTTCTACTGCTCGGGACGTTTTCGGCCTGCTATTTTCTGGCCATGATCGTGGCGCGCAAGACGTTGGCGCCGGATGACCTGTACTTCTGGAATGCGCTGGTGACGCTGGTGGCCATGAGCTTTACCTTCTGTTTCTTTGGGTCCGAACAGCTGTTCTTACGCTTCAGCGGGGTCTCGCGGACGGGCCAAGTGCGTATCAACCGTACAACCCTGTGCCTGATGGGGGCGGCACTGGTGTTGTTCACTGTGCTGCTGGCGGCCTTGTCGGAGGGCTATTTCTTTCAGCTTGGCAGCTATGCGATCTATCCGGTTCTGGAGCTTTGCGTCGGATTGTTCGTCTTTGTCTACAACCTACTACGGGTGCGCAAATCCTTTAGCACGGCGCAGCTGGCGGCGAACGGGTGGAAATTCACCATCCTGATCGGGGTCCTTTTTGCGCCGCTTGGCACTGCGCCTCTAATCATCATGGTCGGGCTTGGCGCGGCCTGCGTCGGGGCCGTCTGGCTGTTTGCCAAAAACCGCAACGCGCTGGAGATAAACGACGATCCGATGCCCGAGCAGTGGAAGACATTGTTCTTGGGCTTTTTGCTTTCGCTCTTCGTGTTGATGCTGCTGAATAATGCCGACCGCCTGATCATAACGCGCTACGGCTCTGAGGCACTGTTCTCGGAGTATGTTTACTTGGTGACCCTGCTGCTGTTGCCCTTCAGCCTGTTGTCGAACTATTTCGGCTTCAAGGAAATGGCCTACCTGAAGCGGCACTACGACCAGCAGGCCTTTGTGCGCAAAACACTGGGCGTCGGCGCCTTGGCGGCGGGGCTTTTTCTGCCGTGGTTCGCACTGATATACATGGCACAAGGCCTTCTGGAGGTGCCGGTCGAGGTCAGCTATGCGCTGCCCTGTCTTGTGATCGTCACCTGCCGTTGCGCCTATGCGCTGCTGTCAGCTCTGTTTGGGCTGAAAGCTTCGCCATCTCGAATGCATATTACGAACGTGATATCTTTGATTGCGGTGCTATTGGCTGCGATCATTGTGATCGAAAGTGAGGTTACCATCATTTCAATGCTCTATCTTTTGTGCGCTTTCTGGGTGTCACGATCCTTTATTGTGCTTTGGGCAATCTGGAAAATCGAAGGTTACTGATTGGTTCATGATTGACCTTCTCAAATCCACCGAACCCTACGGGGTTTATGTGGGCTCTCCCGCGCGGCGCATTGATGAGCGTACCGGCGGTACAAACGCAAAACAGCCTGAGGCCTAGGACCACACGACAGGAGCCTGCTCATGAAAATCCTTCATGTCTTTTACTCGACCTTGCCAAGCACCAAGGGCGGCGACATCCGCAGCCGGGACGTGATTGAAAGCCAGGCCGCGGCTGGCCTTGATGTGCTTGCGCTCAGCTCGCCTTTTCAGCCACCGGCCAAAGCGGGCGCGACAGTTGAGGAATTCGGTGGCATTTCCTATCACCGCAGTTTTGACGAAACTGGAGACCTGCGTATCTCGGAACAAGATAAGGGCCTGAAAGTGAAGATGCGCAAAGCGGCAAAGCTGTTTTCTTTTGGAGACGTGGTGACGGATCTCGCGCGGCGCGAAAAGCCCGATGTGATCCATGCGCATTCCACCTTCTTTTGCGCCTTCGCCGCGCACAGGGCAGCCCGCAAGCTGGGGCTGCCGCTGGTCTATGAGGTGCGTTCACTCTGGGAGGAGCGCGCTATGATGAAGGTGCCTTCGCTGCACACCCGCAGCATTGCGCGCGCTGTGCGCGCGCTCGAGACCCGCGCCATGCGCTCAGCTGACCATATTGTGGTGATTAGCGAAGGTCTGCGCCGTGACGTGATTGCCCGCGGCATTCCCGCGGACCGCATCACAATGATCGGAAACGGGGCGAATTTGTCGCGTGTTACAGACCACAGCGTCAGCGTTTCAGGAAAAGCACCCAGCGATTGGGTCTTTGCCTATATCGGCAGCCTGAGCGACATAGAGGGGCTTGACCTGTTAATCTTGGCGGTGCGCAAATTGCGTGTACAAGGCTGGACCAATCCGGTACAATTGCATGGTGACGGCCCTGCCATAGATGATCTGCGGGCGCAGGCTGCGGGCGTGGCAGGCATCACCTTCCACGGGCGTTTCCGGCCCGAAGCCGCGCCAACAATCTATGCGGCGGTCGATGTTATCGTAAACCCGCGCCGTCAGTCATCGCTTGCCGAGAAGGTGACGCCGCTCAAGCCGCTTGAGGCGATGGCATGGCGCAAGCCAGTGATTTCTTCCTCGGTCACCGGCATGCTGGAACTGGTGCGCGACGGCGAGACGGGATTTATCTTTGATGCCGATGATGCGCAGTCCTTGGCTGAAGCATTGCAGCGCTTGACCGATCGCGCTGAGACGGTGCCCGCCGTTGTAGAACGTGCGTGGCAGTTCATAAAAAACGAACGCAGTTGGCACGCTAACGCGCAGAAGTATAAAACTCTTTATGCGCAACTAACTGGGAACGCCTGATGAGACCGGGCGCCATCCACTAAATCAACATTTACGCAAGGTTCACGCAAACTTCGGACGCCTAAGGCTGGCGCAGCGCGCCATGCTTACAGCTATCCGCCGACATTTGGAGCTGTGGTGGTTGGCAACAAAATGCACAAGCCCTTCTTCCCCAAAAGGCCGAAATGCAAGAACGTTGTGGACCTCTGGGACATCACACAGTTTTTGAAGGAACAAAACAATGGGCGCGCAGACCGGCTGCACTATTTTTTGCATTGATCAGCTTGGCGAACAGGGCCAACCAAAACCGAGTAAGTTCGACAAAGGAAACGACCCACATGAACAAGCACCAACGACACCACAGCCCATTACAGTCGGTCAGTTTTGTAAAGCCCGCGATCGGCGTGACATATTTCAAGTCGCTTGACGAAGCCGCAGATTTTGCGTTCGGCACCCAGCGTCACCAGGGCGCATTCATTGCGATGAATGCAGAAAAAATGGTCAGCCTTTATCAAGATCCCTCTCTCTTCTCCAAGATCAGGAATCCGATATACTATCCAGATGGGTCGTCCATGCTTTGGTTCGTCTCCAAACGCAGTCCGCGTATTCCGGGTGTAGAGCTATGGCTGCACATTCTCGAACGGTCGCAACTGCATGGTGGTAAAGTGTTGGTGATTGGCGCTACTGCGGATGTATCGAAGGACACAGAAGAGCGGATCGGCAAAATGGCCCCCAACCTGACATACCGTTGTGTCGATGGCTTCCGGTCGGAGGACGCCTATTTCGAGTTGATGGAAGGGATGAAACCCGATGTGGTGTTCGTGGCCATGGGGTCCCCTCGCCAGGAAATACTGATCGCGCGTCTTCAGGTGCGGTGGCCTGACTGTTTCTACATGGGGGTGGGAGGATCTCTGGACGTATTGACCGGTAACGTAGTGCGGGCCCCCGAGATCTATCGACAGTTCGGTATCGAGTTTCTTTATCGCCTCCTGAAAGAACCCCGACGGATCTTCCGCCAGCGGCGCCTACTGGTTTTTGTGTACCTTTTTCTCTCAGGGAAATTTGGACCGCGACTCGTTTAACAGGCTGCTGAAAAACGATTCCAGAGGGCCGTTTTCTTCGAGCTGATCGATCCATGTACCAAGCGATTTCAGTCAGCTCGACGAGAGGGCGCAAAATTCGTCTTCGTTTAGCCACGCGGCAGCCAGCTCCCGACTTTTTCAGCAACCTGTTAAAGCTTTCCCCCAGCAAATGGGCACTATTTTTTGCTCACAAAAGTACCCGCGGTAAACGTTACTTAAGGAACGTCTGAACAACGCCTTTGGCTGCGCCGAGTTTGCCAGTTGATGGCAACTTTGGGGCCTAACAGGCGCCGTTTCCAGCGGTTTTCGCGCCGTTTGGGCCGCCTGAGGGGCGGTTTGGTCACTTTTGAACGGGCTCCGCCTCATGCCGCGAGCCTCCTACGCGTCAGAAACAGGTTGACGAGCGCGAACAGCGTGAGCAGATGCGCTCGATTCTTCGCTAATCCCCGGTAGCGGGTTTTCACTTGGCCGAATTGGCGCTTGAGGATCTGGAACGGATGTCCGACAGCTTCGAAAGCTGCCGCACCAGAGGCGGCTCCGGCTCAAACATAACGAGCGGAGCGAAGACTGTAGGTTCATCTAACGGGGTGGCCGCCAGCAGGACTAGCTTGCCATCCTTCGCCAGACGGCGCCAGTCTGATATATGGTTCGCCACGCAAACCCCATACCTCGCAGCAACCGGATTTACCGTGACGCCGGGCTCAAGCGTTTCAGCAACAATCCGTGCTTTGACTTCTTCAGGCCGGAGCCGCGGACCATCCGCGTAGACCACCCCACCAAGCGATCTGAGAAACTCCGCCGTAGTCTCCATGGAGAAAATCCTTCCGTGCCCAACAACAAGGAACACCTCACAGAAAAACGAAAAGTAAAAAACATGGGGCCCAGACACCGTTTACTCATTCTCGGCCACGACCCAAGCCCTAAACGCCCCGCTTTCGTCTGTAATCCTGCACTCGATACGCGCTGCTCGCTCTGCGACATCGATCGCCTCCAGGGTTTTCGCCTGCGCGGCGTTGAACGCCACAGCCTCAGCCGCGCTGTCGGTCCGGTGGTTCAACCCCGTCGTACTGTCATGCCAGACGAAGGCGTCAAAACCCGCGAGATCATCATGCGCTGGATCCACCACCTCCCAGGTCTCTGCACCGCCCTCGCCAAACCGCACCCCGTTGATCACGCGCGCCGCGGCATGGTCCTCGCGCAATGCCGCGTAGCGACGCCAATCATGCTCCTGCGCGGCCTCCCACGTCTCATGCACCTGCCCATCGGCCGTGCGGAATACGTCCTCTTCAATATGATCGCCAAAATACATGATGGCCTCGGGGCGGGTGCGCAGATCATAGCACCACTGGAGCCAGCCCTCGGCGGTGTCATGGCCGGGTTCACCGCTTTGGGTCGCCTCAACCTCAAGCTGATCCATCATGCCGAGCATCAGCTGATAGCCTTGTGCGTAATCGAACTCGGTCACGCCGGCCTGCGCAAACACGCGTTCCAGCACAGCGTAGGCGCCGTCGCAGACGCCCATATCTTTGAAGAACTGTAGGGACGTTTTCATCCGATTGCTCCATATGCCCGATTTGACCCGCCAAGCCAGGTCACTGCATGCCCGTTTGTTTTAATAGCCTTGCCACCGGCGGCGCCGAGATTACCGCCTTTTTGAACGGTGAAGTCCGCCAGGGACTGCGTTCCAGAGCCACCTGCGGCGCCCCATCCACCCCCGCCGCCAGACGTCGGCGTGACTGGTGCTGTCGTGCCATCATTGGCATTCACGGAGACATACACCGCAAACCCATCGCCTTTGCCGGGCTGCCCCGGCCCGCCGCCCGGCGCTGCAAACACCGTATCGAACGTGGACCCATAAGGTGGGGTCGGTCGATAATCCGGTTGGCCGGCTGCCACATTTGCGGTTGCATCAATCCGCGTGGCACTGAGGATGAGTTCCCCAACACCGCCGCCCGTCCCCGGCAGAATACGTCCGCCGCCCTGACCCGATATGCCGCCAATCTTGAACGGTCCAGAATTGCCGCTTCCTCCACCCATCTCGTTTCCTCCTAAAGGCCGCCGCCCTCGACGGCTCCGGCACCGCCCGCGCCGCCGGCACCGCCATGGCTTGGAACGGTTGCTCCAGCCCAGTTGTTCGAATTTGTGGCCACTGATCCCGGCTGGCCGATTGCACCACCTGAACCAAAGGCGCCCATCACAAGGCTTGATGTATTGCCATAAGGCATGGCTCCGCCGCGGCCGCCACCAGCACCGCCGCCACCGGGGCTGTGCACAGCCGTGCTCAGGATCGCGATGGGCTGACCTGTTGCAGCCGCACCACCACCCCCGCCGCCGCCAATATACCCTGCGGCATTATCAATGATGATTGGGCCGGTCAGACCAATCGCCGGTCCGCCTGCTGTTGGCGCGACATAGCTGCTGCGGTCGGCAAGCTGATAGCCTCCATCGCCACCTTTCCCCATGATAAATCCACGATTGACCAGCGTCAGCCCGCCAGGGAAGGCCCCGCCCATGTCGAGGGCCGGGATCGTGGTGGTATCCGACCAGATGTAAATGCCCGCGGCCACCGTTACCTCGACCTTACTCGTGCCATCCCAGCCCTGCGCTTGCAGGTAGGTGTGCAGGTCCAACTCTTGCTGATGGCTGGTGATCGTGTGGGTGAACTGGGCAGATTTGCCGCGCAGGGTGCCGAGCCCGATAGCACCATTAACCACGCCCGCCAGCCCGCGCACTCCCGCGTCCCCAAGCGAGATCGTGGCGCCAGTGGCACGGCCGAGCTCGGTGTTCACCTGGCTAAGTGAGAGCGGTCCTGTCGATGGTAGCGCCATGGGTCACGGGCTCCCAAAGGCGGTGACATCGCCCAGAACGGTCAAATTTCCAGAACCATCGAGCGTCATCACGTCGGTACCATTGTAGCGGAAGGTCAGGCTTGATCCCGCCGCATGCGCGGTAAACGCACCCCAACGGGCGCCAACCTCAATGATCTCCTCACTGCCGTCGGCGCGTTTGAGGAACAGTTTGCCATCGCGGGTGTTGATTGCCAGCTCGCCCAGATCCAGCTGAGCCGGGGTTGGCACCTTCGTGGCGATTGCCGATCGTTTCATACGGATTGTGCTGGCCATGGGGCCTCCTGCGGTTCAGCCTCATGTGAGGGAAGGATCAAAGCGGATCAGAACGTGCCGCCATCAAGCGAGACGCCGGTGATGCTGCCACCGGTGATGGCGACTGCATTGGCCGCCTGCGTCGCAAGAGACCCGAGCCCCAGATTGGACCGCGCCGTGCTCTTATTGGGCAGATCTGAGAGGTTGGAACCCGCGGCCAGCTTGCCTGCAAGGCCGTTGGTGACGGTACTTGCGAAGTTGGGATCATCGCCCAAGGCAGCGGCCAACTCGTTCAAGGTGTTCAGCGCGCCGGGGGCTGCATCGATCAGAGCAGCAATCGCCGCCTGAACAAATGCGGTGCTCGCAATCTGGGTTGTATTGGTGCCACTTGATGCCGTGGGTGCGCTTGGCGCGCCGGTCAAGGCAGGCGAGTTAAGTCCGGCTTTGCTATCAATCGCCGCCTGCAGCCCAGTAATCTGCGAGATCGCATGGCTGTGGGACGCTGGCGCAAAGGTGGCGGGTTTGCCGGTTACACCTGCCCAAGGCACATTGTCTGCCGCCTCAGCCGCGTCGACCTTACCATCGTTGTCGCTGTCATAGGCGGATTTGAGCATGTCGCCCGCACCAAAGCCTGCCAATGCGGTTTGCACAAAGGCTGTCGTAGCCAACTGCGTGGTATTGGTCCCGCCGGTGGCTGTGGGCGCTGTGGGGGTGCCGGTCAGTGCCGGTGAAGTCAGGGGCGCTTTTGCGCTCAACGCCGACTGCAGCCCCGAGACATCGGCAATGCCGTGGCCGTGCCCATCAGCGGCTTTCCCATCAAGCGCAGCCTGCAGCCCGCTCACCTCCAAGATGGCATGCGCGTGTGTTGCCGCAGCTTTACCCGCAAGCCCCGCATCGAACTGCGACTTGCGTACAAGATCGGTGCTGGCACTCGCGTCCTGGCTCGACTTGGGCACCAGCGAGAAGGTCTTTGCGCCACTGATCGTCTGGCTGCCAACGCGGGCGACAAACCCACCCACGCCTGCCAGCGGCACGATGGCGGTCGCATTGCCGCTGCCATCATCGCCTTTGCCGATGTAGAGCGTGTCGTCGACCTCGTTGTGGGCCACTTCGCCGGATTTGAGCGCGGCGGGCGCGCCGGCATTGCCTGCCTGGCGGCGTTTGAACTGGATCGTATTGGCCATCAGAAGAAGCCTCCGTTGATTGGGGTGTTGGTGGGCAGGATGGTGATGCCGGGATCGCCCTGATCGCCTTTGTCACCGGGTGGACCAACCTTGCCCTCTGGGCCTGGCTGGCCACCAAGGCGGATGCGCAAGGGCCCAGTGACCACCCGGACCTTGATTGGTGCGGTGATTGTGATCGGTCCCGTTTGATGCGTAGCGGCACTCATGGGGCAAGCCCGCGCGTCACCGGCAGGATGACCGGGAGTTCCATCAAGAACCCCAGATGCAGATCAGGCGCGAGATCAGTTCGCACGAGGTCAAGCACAACACGTCCTGGCAAGAGATCAGCGGTTTGTTCCGCATGCAATGCCAGTTCCAGCACTGTGTCGCTGATCCGCATGATCCCTTGATCGGCGCTGGTGAGCGTGGCCAAGACCTCCGCTGCGTTTGGCCGTTCCCGGATCTGCCCCACATAACTTGCACCTTCGGCAAAGACCGGCGCCTCGGCCTCAATCTGTAGCCGCCATCCGTAACCGATCAGCACGGCCGGGCCCTCCGTCACAGTGGTAGTCGTCATGTTTTGCTCCAAAAGCCGGGATTGCGCTGGATTGCGACTTGGCAAACGCGAGGATAGAAAACCCTCGGAAATGCCGGGAGAATTCACATGGGACAATCCGATCAAGACCTCGATCACCTGAGCCAGTTGCTGCTTGCGCTGCCCACTCAGAACATGCCCATGACGCTAAGCGAACTGGACGGATATGTTACTGGCGTACTGGTCTGTCCGGACATGATTTCACCATCGGAATGGTTGCCTCATATCTGGGGAGAAACCGGCGACGCCGCGTTTCCCGACCAGCAGACGGCAAAAGAAACAATCGGTGCCGTCATGGCCCATTACAATTCCGTTGCCGAGGCGATCACACGCAGGCTCCGGGTTGAACCTATCTACGAGATTGACCCCAATAGTGACGAGACGATGTGGGAGCCCTGGATCGATGGCTTCACCCGCGCAATGGGCCTCAGACCGGATGCCTGGTCAAACCTTCTCGACACCGTTGATGAAGAAACCCAGGCCACGCTGATTTTCATGATGGCGCTGCAGGACATCTACACCGGAAATAGCAAATTCACAGAGGAGGAGATCAACGAGATCGACCTCGAAGCGCCTGATCTGATCCCGAATTGCGTGGTAACGATCCTCCACAAATCTCGCCCCGAACTCGCCGGACAGACTCCGGCCAACCTGCCGGGCCAGCCGTTTCAAGCAGGACCACGACCCGGCCGAAACGATCCATGTACCTGCGGGTCGGGCCGTAAATACAAGCAGTGTTGCGGCCGCAACTGAACGCGATAGATCAATTTCATGGCCGCCACCCGCACAGCCGCGCGCCGACCTCGTTATGCGCCACGATTTGCGCAAGCGTCAGGTCACTCAAAACATCATGACGCGACGGCCGAATAGGCTCTGCCCAGTCACAATCATCATGCACACTGCCGGGGTTAATCGCGCATCCAGCGGTCAGCCCTACGATCAAGATCAGCGCGGTCACTGTTTTGCACGTCATGGCGGATGTCCTTTGATGTTTGCATTGATCTGAGGCGCGCATCGGCACGGCGGATGGCAAAATTCGCCGCTGCCGCTTGGCGGCCCTGGCGGACGGCAACCCACAGGGCGACAATCACAGCCAAAGCGATGGCTCCGTAAAGAATAGCCCGCCTGCCAAAACCCGAGAGCAAAGCATGGGCAACTCCCATCATGGCGTGCGCCCTGTCCGGTGATCTTCAATGCGGGCGGAGCGCGCCTTCAGCGCATAAAGAATGGCACCGACAAACATCGCCATCCCGATCCAAGGCACGGCCATGGCCAGCCACTCCTCAAGACCGGCGAGCGCCAAGATCCGGGAGGCCGTATCCCGGGCCTGTTCGGCTTCACGCAATGCTGGTGCGATCTGAGAGGTGATGGAGCCTGCGGCCCCCAGAACCCCAAGCCCGATTTGCGCATTCGCCGCCGTCACGATGCGGCTATCCTCTGGTACGCCCGCTGCCCGTTCCGGCGCAACCGCTCGTCGCGATGCCACGGCTAAAGCCTCCTCCAGCGCCACATCAATGATGGGCACCAACGGCAGTGCAGCGTCATCGCGGAATGCCAGGATTGCAGCACGCGTGCGTGGCCCGATCACCCCGTCGATGGTGCCGACCTCGTGATACCCGAGTTCCTTCAAGCGGGTCTGCACGGCCTTCACGGATAGAGTTGAGGATGGCGCCACATTGCCGGTCCGCCGCACGCCTAAGAGTTTTGAGACCGGATAGCGTTTCACATTCACCGCATCAGACTGATTGCCGCCAAGACCCCAAACCCAGGCCCCCTCAATGCGGTCGATGAAGAACACATGCCCCTGCCAACTCGAGGAGCCTCGGGGTATGACCCCGATATCACCGGGCTGCGCATCTGCGATCTCGACCGGAACGCCCCAGTCAAGATAAGACCGCGCCGTCAGCTTGCGCGTCGAGCGAATGCCAGCCTTCTCCAGACAATGCCCCACGAAGGCGGCGCACCAGGCCACAGAATCGTGCTCCACCCAATCGTGGCCGACCGAAGCGTACATCTCCATGACGACGGGGTTATTTGCGGGGCCCGGGCCCTCGGTGGTGCCAATATACCCGCGGGCAATTTCAAAAGGTGTCATGATGCTCTCCCATGCAAATGGAAAGCGCCGCCCCGAGGGGCAGCGCTTGATGTTCGTGGTCGTATTCGTGGTTGTGTTCAGCAGCGCGCGGTGCGGCTATTTCTTGCGGCAAAGCCAGGCTGTCATCAGGGCCTCCGCCCCACGCGGCCCCAGATACGCCAGCATGGCCACAAGCCCCGTGCGCACCGGCTGGCCAAGATCAAAATGGCTTGCAACAGCCTCGCCAATGATGGCCATGCCGATGGCCACGGGGATTTCCCACAAGAGCTCCTTGCCAAAAAACCGCCGCCGGCCAAGTTTCACTTCGCCCGAGTGATACATCAACCGACCCGTAAAGGCGCCGATCAGCGTGGTCACCGCCCCGCCAAACAGGCTGTTCAGTGTTTCTAGAAAGCCCGGCTCGGTCATGGGCGCCTCCCGTGGTCGTTTTTATTTCGTGGTCTTGATCAGTATTCGCCGCCATCGAGCAGCGGCTCAAACGCGGCATCGGCCACATTGCGCAGCTTGAGCGTCGGCGGTGTTGTGCTGGTATCCAGCCACAACATGCCCGGCGCGGTGGCCGCAGGCTCCACCGCACCGCTGCTGGTGGAGCGTAATGCGGCGACAATCTGGTTGATCTGGGCACGCACAGCTGCCCCGTTGTCGTTGATGATCACAAAGCTAGGTGCTTGGGACACTAGGCCACCTCATCTGCTATCAGCCGCAATTCCGAGACGATCGGCGTAAAGGCCGGATCACTGGTTCTAAGCCAGGCCCGTGCCTCAACCGCGTGCGCCTCGATTTCACTGTTGTCGATCCGCCCCCAAGGTCCCCAGGCAGGGTTAGCATCCGCCGGATCGTCATCGGTTTCCCGGACCTCGAGTACCACATCGATGTCAGCACCCTCGGAGCCGTCAAAGTCGGCCCAAGCATCGATAGGCGTCATGCGGTCATCAATGTAATCCGACAGCGCCGAGGCTCCGACCAGGATATCAGAGCGCAGACGGACGCGTCTCAGCGCCCCGAAGTCGAGAAGGCTATCGAACTGGTAGAGCCCTTCAGTCGCCAGTACGACGGGTGAGCCTGCAGCATCTGTTCCGGTCTGCAGTTTTAACGTCCCGGCAGTCACGACCAGACCGGTTTTCAGGCCGGGGAAGCTTGGCTCCGCCGCCAGCGTATTCAGCTGGGCAAAGCTCAGGATCTGCACGCCCTTTGTGCTCACCGTGCTGACAGGACCAATCCGGCCCTCGCTGTCTTCCGCGCGCAGCAGATAGGTTCCAGGCTTAAGCGGCACGACCGCAATCGCCTCGCCGCCCGAGACGCGGTCCATCAGCGTGGAGTTGGCCCAGGTGGCGGTCCTTTCCTTGCTGTGACGGATAATGACATTGCCACCGACGCGGACATCCACATCAACCGAGCGCTGCCATTTCAGCACGGCAAGACCGCCTGCAGACTGGATCGTCAGCCCCGTCAGGGCTGCCGGTGGCGCCGTGAGCCCCACGATCTCCAAAGCCCCCTCGCGCCAGATCGACGAGACCCCCAGCACCGAGATGGCCTTGATCCGCACATCCCATTGGCCCGGCTGGATATCGCGCAACTCCATCACCGTGCCAGAGGTGCGGCCGCGATCCAGCCAGTCACCGCTATCCCGCCGCGTCTCCACCTGATAAGTATCGACAAACCCCGAGGCCGCGGGTTCCCATGCAATACGCGCCAGGACTTTCACCGCCGAGCCGTCCCGTGTGACGTAAAGCTCCTCTGTGATCTGCGGCGCACCTGGTGGCGCGATATCAAAGGCGGTGGGCAGCGTTGTGCGTGGGGCTGCTGCATAAATCTGCTCTTCCGAGGCGTCCCAGTCGTAGATCAGCGGAGACGTTTCCCGCAGGAGGAGTTCTGGTGCCAGACGCGGGCCCGGTCCGACTTGGCTTAGATCAAGCCGCACCGCCTCAACCTCAAAGGGCTTGCCCTCCGGCAGAGCCGCGCCGCCAAAGCCCCAGCGGGCGTAGTGCACGTAAGTGGTCTCGCCCGCCGCAACCCGCCAGGCCTTCAGCTTGCCTGCTACTTTCAGGCTCATCTGGCGCCGTGCGCGCTCCAGCTCAATCTTGGCCAGACGCTGCGCCATGGACGCCGAGATCGTGAACGGTAGCGAGATATCCCGCCAGACCCGCTCACCATTGTCCTCCAACCGGTAAGTCTCGCTGGCGTAGGCCGGGAAGTCATCGGGCTGCCAGCTGTTTTCAGGGCTCACAAACTGGCCCCGCACCGCGTTGAAGCTCAAAGCCCGGCTTTGCCGCGTCGTCAGGGTCATTCCGCCGTCGCGCACATCATCTGCCGTAATCGTGGTTTCTGGCACGCGGTATGCCCCCGCGCGCATCCGCCATTGGCCTGCCTGCCAGATACAGCGGCCTGACATGGCCGTGAGCATCGCCTCGATAATGGTCTTGGGCGTCTCCGCGAGCGAGACCACACCGTTACAGGTATAGCGCGCCTCCGTGCCACCTGTGGCCAGCGCCACAGTCTCATCGCAGATATTGGCGGCCTCGATCAGACTGTCGGTCTCGATCCCGTCTGCACCGCCAATGACAGCGCCGATCCCATAGGTCGCATGGGCCATATAGTCTGCCACGCAGAGCGCTGCATTGTCAGTATAGACCCGCGTGCCCGTCCGAGGATCGAGAATGTCGTCCTTGCCCTCCAGATCCACGGTGATGTTCGGAATGCCGCCCGGAAAGGCATCCGCATCATAGGTCAGTTTCAAATAGAGTGCCGCACAGCCCGCAAGGCGATGGGCATCCGTCCAATGCTCGGGCGCCGCCGCAATGAGCCCCGCAAAGGCGGTCTGGTCATCAGCACCGAGGCGCTTTTCCACAGCGACTTTGCCCGCCCAACGGCTCTGGGCCGCACCTGAGGCATCAATCGCCTCTTCGCCCTCAAAATAGATGGCACCGATCGATTTGATGCGGTGCGCCGCCAAGACGATCACCAGGTGCAGGTCTTTATCCTTCGCCCCCGTCGAATGCAGGAACACAATCACACCGCCCTTGCGCGTGCGGCCGTAGACCATTTCGCGCGGCATCACCGGCTCGCGCACCGTCACCGTACGGGCCTTCATTTCCATCTGGCCAAGGCTGGGCGTGGGCATCAAGGCTTGGGCAGCAGCTGATAAGAGCATCGAGGCCCCGAACTGGGCGGCAAAGCCAACCAGACCTGTGGCTGCAAAAGCCGCGGCCACACCGCCGGCCGCAATGGCAGCGCCCCCGAGGGCGACAGCACCTAAAACCACGGGTGGCATTGTTCACGTCCTCCAGGCGAGACGGCAGGTTGCAAGAGACAGGCGCACCAGACCCTCAGGCGCGACAAAGGCAGCCTTGGCGCCGATAACGACTCCAAAGGCTTCGGGCTCACCGCCAAGGATCAGATCGCCACGCTGTGCGAGCCGCACATAATCAAGCGGGTCGCCCAACAAGGCGCGTCCGCCTTCTTCAAGGCTTGTCCAGCCAAGGCGGCGCAACACCCGCCCGCAGCCGATCGGCGTGCGGTAGCGCCCGCGCCACAGGGCCGCATGATCCGGGCCATCTGTTAGATCGCGGTGGAGATCGAAGGCCCAAGTTGCGCAATCGTGCTGGCCCCAAGCAAAGGGGCGCGTGCTGGCCTGCTGGACCGCGTCCGCCAGGACCTGCTCCCAATGGGGCACGCGGGTAGTATCGCGTGGGGCAACAATTGGTCGCTCCATCAGCCGCGTCCCCAGGTGATTTCCTGATCCTGAATCGCCGTTACGTGTTCAAACCCCCGATCGCCCGGGAATAGGACTTGCTGGCTTTCATGGGTATAGCGCCAGTTGCGCGGCACGCTCAGATCAATGAGCCGGCTTTCATAGCTGATCGTGATGCGGCAGCTCTGCCCGTCCTCTTGCAGTTCCGGCACATCAAGACGGCCCGTAAAGGCCTGTACGGGATCAGCGATCACTCTGCGGTCCTCTGTGAGCAGCGCCAGCCAGATGCGCCCCGCCTGACCCTGGCGCGCCTCATCGATCGCAAGACCCACCAGATCGAGCGGCACGCCTGACAGCGACACTGTCGTCCCAGAGGCCACAACACCGGAGGTTTCTTCAAGCGCGCCGAGGCCAAGAAGAACGCCGACGCCGGTCCAGGTCTTGCCGTCCCAATCCATCGGACCCGGGCCTGTCCAGATCCGCACCATGCCCGACGGGAATTCTCCTTCAAAGAAGATCGCAGGCTGTAGCTCAGCACAATCGAGCGCTGTGGCCATGCCATTTGTGATATCCCGGCTCATAGCGCCTCGCGGGCTGACAGGGTGAAGCGGTGACGTGCCACGCGCTCAATGCGGGTTGGCACCGCACTCGTGGGGCGTAGCAGAACCTGCGGCCTGTTCACCTCCAAAGGTGTATTGGCGGGCAGCGCGCTGCGGATCGCCGGAAAGAGCGTCAGCGTGGCAAACCCGTTGATGTCTGCTGTGACATCAAAGGCGATCTGGTGCAGGCGCGTGTCGCGCGCGGTGCCAATCGACATAAAATCCCCTGAAGCCATAGCGGGCAGTCCCGGTGGCCAGCCTTGCGTTTGCACGACATTGCCGCCTGTGATGGGGGCCGCCAGAGTGACCGGTTGCGGGAGTATCTTTGGCTCAATGGAGGGATCAGCAAAAAGCAGCAGGCCCCGGCCGGAGCCAAGGGCTGTCAGCGCCGCAGAGACAGACCTTGCCAGCGGTCCGGATTGCGCGGCAAATTCGATATCATATTCCCACCATTCACCACCCCAGTCCTGCACCTCTGTCGACCCGGTGAAGGGCGACTGCGTCTGGCTTGTCGCGGTCACGAGCCGTCTTTCGATCCCGGCCACCCAGGTGCGCGGCAGTTCCACAATCACGCTCATGCCATCCGTCCCCGCCGCATGGCATTGCCAACGGCGGCCACCGCAATGCGCTCAAACTCGGGCTGGGCGCCGCGCATCACAGCAGCGATCTGCTCGGCCACGCCCATTTGCGCGCCGCGCGCATCCACATTGAGATTTATGGCCACCGGGGTAGCACCACCTCCGCCGCGAGCGACCTCTGCGCGTGACAACACCCGTTCACCGCGCTGCAGGATGGTGGGCACCTCATCTGGACGGAGCCCCGCCCAACCGCCTGCGTGCATGCGCGGCGCACCCGCAAAAACCGCTGCGGGCACAGACCGCGTATGGCCAGAGATCCCAACCATGCCACCGGCATGCGAGACAGCAGCTGCAACAGAGCCGCCACCGCCAAAAGCGCCTGAGAGCGCGTTGGCAATGGGTCCCAGCACCGCATTCTTGAATGCCAAGACGGCCAAATCTGCCAGAATTGAGCGTACCAGCCCCTTGAAGTCGAGCTTGCCGGTTTCCACAAAACTGCGGAAGGCACTTTCGGCGCCAGAAAAGGCGCTGGATAAGGTTTCGCCGAGACCTTTACCCCAGTTTAGGGCATCGTTGGCATAAGAGTTCAGGGCTTCGGAAACGGCACGCCAGCCAGTAACAATCCTTTCGGCAACGCCACCACCAGACCCGCTGCCGCCACTAACCGTATCCCCAGCCTCGGCCATGGCCTCCGCCAAGCGGCCCGCAGAGGCCGTGGCGTCATTAAGTGCCGCAGCGCCGTCTTCGCCAGTGCCCGCGACAGCATCGCGGAGTGCCGCCCAGGAGGACAGCGGGGCCGTGGCTCCAGCCGCCAAATCGGTGGCGGCCTGCCGGTAGGTGTTCGCGGTGGCGAGTGCCTCGGCCGCAATCCCATCAAGTCCAAGGTCGGGCGCCGTCAGCGGGTTGTCCTCAAAAGCCCTGCGGAATGCATCTGCGGCGGCGCTTCCAGCATCCGCTGAAGCTCCCGCGAAAGGATTGTCGATATCGCCAAGACTGATTTCACCGATTTCGCCGAAGGTGGTTTCGATGCCCACAGCCGCCAGCGCATCGCGGATCTTGCCCGTAAAGGCGTCAATCCGGGCGATCGCGCCGTTCAGCATGGCCTCAATTCCGTCGAGCATGCGATTGGCAGCCGCGTAAACGAGATCTCCGATCACGGCTGGCAGGCGGGACCAGATTTCGCGGACGGCGAGTAGTGCCCCCTCAAACGTATTCGCTGTGGCGTTACCAAAGGCGACAACGCTCTCAATCGCTCCCGCCATGCCCGTCGCAGCATCGGCTTTCAGGTCGTAAAACATCGCCGTGGCGCGCGCCCCGGCAGCCGCTGCGCCCATCTTGATCCGGTCCCAGACCTCGACAGCGACATCCTTCAAAAGGCGCATCGCATCACCGAAGCCGCCAGCGCCGGACGAAAGGCGCGTGAACCAATACACGAGCTCTCCCGCGCCTACGATCAGGGCCCCAATGCCGGTGCGGATCAACGCGCCTTTCAGGACCACCAGCGTCGTGGCCAACCCGCGCACCGAGAAGGCCGCAGCGGCCATGGCGGCCACCCAGCGACCGGCGAGGAATGTGGCGAAGGTCCCCGCGTAGATCGCCAACCGGTCAAGGTTGGCCAGAACCGCATCAAAAGCCCGGCTGATTGGGCTGGTGCTGGACGCAAAAGCGACAAATGCATTGGCCGCTGCCTCCAGTGACGGGGCAAGCGCCACTGCAATCCGGTTGCGCACGCCCGTAAACACCTGACCGATGCTGACCAGCGCCAGTTCTGAGCGGCGCATGGCTGCAATCGCATCCGCGTCGAGTACCGCGCCCAATGCCTGTGCTTGCGCCCCAAGCCGGGTCATCTCCGCACCGCCGTTTTGCAGCAATGGAATGAGCCGCGTGGTATCGGATGCCATGGCCTCGAGATAGAAGGTCATCTCCTGTTGGCTGACGCGGGCGCGCTCGAGGCTATCGACATAGAGTTGCAGCGCTTCAGGACCTGAGAGCCGGGCAAACTGATCGGCGGTGACGCCCACACGGGGTGCGATGTTTTCAAAGAAGTCCGCCATCGGACCACCGCCGGTTTGCAGAAAATCCCCCACACGGTCGTTCACGTCCTTCAGGATATCGGCGAGTTTTTCCTGCTCAATGCCCACAGTGGTAGACGCCGCCGACCACCGCTGGAACACCTCTGGGTTGGCGTTGGCGACCTGTGAGAGCTGGCCGATCTCATTGGCGGCCGCCACTGTCGAGCGCGTCATCGCAACAACGGCACCGGCCAAGGCGGCTGCCGCAGCGGTAGCAGCGATCCGAGCACGGCGCGCGAAGGCTGCCATGCGGGCATTTGCCTGGTCCAATTCACGGCTCAGACGCCCCATACCCCGCGACCCGGCCGCACCGACACCCTCGAGTTCGGCACGCACTTGCCGGCCGCCAGTCGCCGAGAGCCGGACGGATACCTTTTTCTCAGCCATGGTGGTGTTCAATCTCTTGGTTTGTCTTGCGCACCATCGCCGCCTCGATCGGCGGCAGGAGTTCCGCGATGATCAGGGGTGAGAGCCCGAGGGCCATCCCGAGTTGCAGGGCAGCAGCCATATCCCAGCCGAGCACAGCGCCGCCGCTCATGCCACCGGCGACGCGGACCTGCCCGCCCAGGCGCTGAACCAGATCCCAGATCTGCCAGCCCTCAAGTGTGCGTGGCGCATGCAGGCTGCGCGGGCATTCCGTACATACTGATGGGCAAGCCGCGCAATAGTCACCGCCCCCGCCGAACTCCCAGTCGGCGAGAGCGGTCAGGCGTTTTTTTCCGCATCCAGTATCAGCGCGCCTGCGATGTATTTGGTCTGGAAGGCCTCGAAGATCGGCCAGAGTTCCAAAAGCGCGTCGATCCCCTCAGGGGTCAGAGGAAGGGGCTTGCCGTCACCGTCTCCGACGCCCTCCCAGTCCTTCACAACGATGCGCGCCACGGCTTTGGCCACGATACGCGCAAGGTCGTCGTTGGAGGCGCTGTTTTCCGCATCGGCTGCTGCGGCGATGATCGCCGGATCGCTGCGTGCGGCTAGCATGATGGCCGTGGTGAGGGGTTCGACAAACAGCCGTAAGCCATGGCCGAGATCAAGCCACTGCGGCTCAGTGGACAGGTTCAATCGTAGCATCAGTAATCCTCGCGGTCGTTGGTTAGGGTGACTGTGCACATCCGGCCAAGACTTGGGTCACTCGCCGCCTGCCAGTCAAAGGTGGCCTGCACACCTTGTGGACCTGAGATTTCGATCCGCGGGCGCGGGAGATAGACGGCATGGGCCGTGACGGTCAGGGTCTCGCCAGTGGGCAGCGTGTAGGAGAACGCAAGCTCGCAAGCCTCGCCATTGATCGCCTGATTGACCAATGTCTGATCAGAGAAACGGACAACAACATTGCCTGTGAGCGCTGCGATGGATGGGTCTGCGCCGTCGATCTTCCCATCTGCGCGGATGGTTTCGATGCGATCGAGGTTGTTGGCATAGGTCAGGTCAGCGGACACGACATTGCCAATATTCGCCCCGTTCCGTGTAATAGACCCATTGAAATGCCCAAAGCGTTTCAGGGCGATGTTAGCCGGTGTCCCTGCCGCACTGGTCGTGGCGATCTCCTCGCCCTGGGCCACAATGCTGGCCGTGGCCGTCAGCAAGCCTGATCGCGCCATTTGCCAGTTGAGGCTGTCGACCATGCAGCCGGAATACATCGCAAAGCGGGGCACCTCAGGCATGGCCGTCTCGACCGAGAACGACGGCAGCGCCCAGTTTCCAGAGCGGAACTCGTGGGTGTAGGGTGCGTCAGTTCCAGTCGTCGTAGGCGCTCCAAATGCCGCCTTCAACCAGAAGCCAAAGGCCTCGGCATCAATCGGGATCACCACATCCCCGTCCGCTGTCACGGCATCCTTGATCGGCGCCTGCGGATCGCGGCCATACCCCAAGAGTTCTGAGGTCTGCAGCGGTTGCTCCGCCCCCAGGGACGTGCTGGCGAAGGGCATTTTGCTGAAGCCGCTCGCAGGCGGCGTGCCATATGTGGTCTCGAACGCTAGCGCCATCTGCGCCCGCGCCCCTTGGGCTCGTGCCATTTTGTCTCTCCTCAGATTAGCGGGGTCAGCTGAGCGGGTCAGCCGTGGAATAGTGCAGGACCACTGGAATGACGGCTGCTTTCAGACCAGCCGCCCCTTCAAGAGGCAAATCGACCGGCTGTGGGGCTTCCGCCTCCACCCAGTCGCAGAGCCCGCCCAGCGTGCGGTCGGCGGCAAGCGCTGCGCCGATGCTGGCACAAAGTGTGTCGAAAGCAGCATCACGGTCGTTCGTTCCTTGCACGACCGCCTCTATCTCGGCGCGGTGCTGATAGTGATAGCGCAGCGGCGACAGTGTCACCTCCGGCTCCCCCGGCTCCCCGTCGCGCAGGATTAATAGACCCTGAGCCGGGACGCGCTCGGGCAGGACATCCCCGCGCAGTGCACAAGTAGGCAGCATGGAAAAACGAGTGTGCAGTGCGGTCAGGATGGTTTCGCGCGCACTCATAGTTTTGCCTCTAGCCAATTCGCCACGATCAGCCCCGGAACTACCGCCAGCGCGCGGTCAGCGTCGCGGGCCAGATTGAGCCGTTTCGCGAGCTTCACTTGTGGGACCAGCAGAAAGATAGGCACCGTGCTGCGTCCGCGACCCGTCTTGGACCGTGAAGCCACACCAAGCCCGCGGTTGTTCAACCGACCATCAGCCACCAGCAGGCTTGGCCCGCGCCGCCGATAGACAAACCGCAGCCGCAATCCGCGCCGCCGTTCCCATTCGCCGGGGGTGATCCTGCCACCGCGCAGGCCTCGCCCTGCTGCAGGCGTGGGGATCGCCAGCCAGAACCCATCCTTCGATCGGATCAGCGGGCCGGTGTCATGCGCCCCAATGATCACGGGCGCCTTTGACCAGACCAGCGCTGCTGCTTTCAAGCTTTCGCCAGATCTCGGATAGGTCTGGCTCCGGATCGAGTTCGACAATCGCCGACCGAGGCCTGCTTGCGTGATCTGCCCGCGCCATGCAGTTTTCAGGTCCGTGCCAGCTTCGCGCACAGCTGCGCTGACGGCCTGTTCACCTGCCTTTATCTCCGCTGCCATCCCGGCAATCAGATCAGGGCTGATGTCGAGCCCGAGCTTCATGCCGGACACAACTCAATGGTCCAGACCAACCGCTCCCGGTCGCAGCGCGGTTCACCCTGGATCAGGAACGTTTCCTCACCAATCAGGATCTGTTCCTGTGGGCGCGGATCCGGGATATCTGCAACCTGAACGTCGATGCGTGTCGTCTCAGAGAGTAGACGGGCTGATCCGAACTCTGTGATCTCGTCAGGACGGCGCAGAATGCCACGGGCCCGTGTGAACTGACCCTCGACGTCACGATGCCATATCTCGACAAAAATATTCGGATCGCTGAACAGCGTTCCGATGACTGCAGCAAATGCCGTCATCAGAAGCTCGCGTTTAGGCGCACCCGGCCAATCACATCAGCCGCGCCGCCCGCAACCGCTTCGGTCGCCACGCCAATCAACGTATTGCCAGTGGCGGTTTTTGAGGCTTCCTTGTTGGTGTTATCCCAATAAACCTTGTCACCAGCAGACCAGGCTTGGGACGCAACCTTCTTTAGATCGAAGACGCCGACGAGTGCGGTCTCAACGGTTTCGGCATTGGCGGCATCCCCGGCGGCCACCCCAAAAATGGAGCCGACGAGCAGGCCGTCGCCGGACGTTACGGCGTAGGGTGCGGTGAGCGTGACGGTATTGCCGGGCTGGACGTAGTTTTTCATTGCGGGATCCTTTGCAAAACGAAACGAGCGGCCCCATTGGACCGCCCGTCAGGGGTGGAGTTTCAGAATTGGCTCGGTTTATGCGCCCGGATTCTTGTAGAGGCCGCGCCAGTCAATGGCCTTGGCTCCGAAGTCGAGGCGGCACTTGATCTCAACGCCGTCGACGTCAAAGCCGTTGCGCGTCTCGATGTAGGCACCTTGCTGGCCCTCGAGATAGGCGTACTCGATTGTGTCGATCTGGTTTGGATTGGCGGCCAAATACCAGGCGGTTTCACTCACAGCATCAAGCCGCGGCTCGCTGATGGGGGACAGTGTCCGGATCGATTGCGGCACGACGTTCGAGGTTGCAGCTGGCACGAGGTTCTGGGCGACCATCTGCTCGGCACGCAGTTCCAACGACGCAGGCACGATCAGATAAGCGGGACGGACATTCAGGACCGTCTTTTTATCCAAACCAGTCTGCTTGGCCATCGCAGCACGCGCCGCACCAACGCTGCCCACATCAAGTGCGGCGCCAGTGCCAGCCAGGTTTTTGTGAGAGTTATGGAAGAGCGCATTGCCATCGGCCATCGCCGGGTTGGCGGTGATTATGCCCCAGACCACGTCCGACTCCAGCTGGGCGATAGAGTTGCCATACATTGCCGGGATGCGCGTGAAGGCGTCGAGATCATCATTGATCAACGTCTGCCGCGTGATGGCGACCACCCGGCCATAGGTCTTGACCTTGTAGCTCTCTTTGCTTTCGCCCAGCGTGCCGCGCTTGAACTCTCCGCTCTCGCCAACTTCCAGCAACTGCGGGGCCTCACCAAGTTGCACCCGATGCATCGACTTGAAGTCAGTGGCCAGAACCTGACGGCAGAACAGCATAAACGTGCGGGGATAGGCGTCATAGGCTTGCCGCAGGGTCTTGTTCGTGACCGCCGACAAGATTTCTGGGAAGTCAGACGTTGAATGCAACGCCCGCGTGGCCACCTCGTCGCGCGACAGGCCCCGCGTGTTGACCCCGGCATTGCCAAGGCTTTCGCGAGCCAGTTCCATCAGCGTCATGCCGCGGTACTGGCGGGCGGCGTCTTCCAGCTGAAATAGCGTCGGGCTGTAGCGGTGCAGCAGTGCATTGGCCACCGCGTCGCGGCGGGTGACCTGCTCGTCACGGCCGCCCAGTGGGACCGACACCTGGCTGAAAGTGCGGGTTTCTTCGGATTTTGTCGCAACCTGGTCGAGGATCAGGCGGCGCGCTTCGCCGATATCCGTGCCGCGCTTCACCAGATCATCAGCAAAGCCGCGCTCGAGGTTCAGACGGCCTGCCAGATCATAGATTGTCGAAACGCGGTCGCGTTCGGTTTCACGGGCGCGGGTCGCGACCACCTCGGTGTCGGGTGCAACGGGGGCGTCGGCCTTTTGCGGCTTCGGCTGCGCGCGGGTCTCAACGGCAACTACCTTTGGCTCGGCCACAGGCGTCTTCGGTTCGGTCATGGTCGGGTCCTCGGTCGTGATTGGGTCACTGGGCTGGTCTGTGGCCTCTGCGGCCGGGGCATTGGGTTTGTCCGTCATCGGGATGGCTCCTGTTTGGGTGGGTGGGACGTCCCGGCGATGAAGGACGCAGTCGTGAAGTGGGGATTGTGCGCGAAACCCCGCTGCGGGGTCCGCGCCGACAGGCACAGCGGACACCTCAAAGGGCGTCCAATCCACTGCGCGCCATAACTCGCGGGCAGCCTCGGGCTTTGAGACCTCAAACCGATGAACCTGATAGCCGATGGAGACCGCGCGGATGTGGCCTGCCTGGATGTCGCGCCAGATCGGTTCAACATCGGCGCGCTCAGAGATCCGAACCTGCGCAATGCCACGGCCGTTTTCGAGCCGGGCTGAGCCGGGAACAACTGAGCCGATCACAGCGTCGAGCGTATCGACCTCATGCACCTTCAGAAACGGCGCACCTGCATTCAGCCGCTCAAGCCGCACGTGATCCGGATCGAGGCTCAGTTCCTCATCATAGGGCTCGCCAAACAGGGTCGATCGGCGCACACGCGCGCCGGCTGACCAGACGACTTCAACAGTCCGAGCTTCAATATCGGCTGAGTTTGGCGCAAGCTCCGCCATCCGGCGCAAGGCCGGGATTTCGATCGTTGTGTCCATATCGGTCAATCCTGTTGGTCGGTGTCAGCCCGCGCAGGGTCTGTGTCGTTGTCGGGCGAGCCATTCGTCGGGTCATTGTCCGGATCGGTGCCCAGATCGCTTGTCTGCGCACTTCCGGCTTTGGTGACCCGGCGTGGATCGCTGTCGAGTACCAGCCCGAGGGTATCTAGTTTGGCGTTGGTTGCTGCAATCTCCGCCAGCACGGCGTCTGGATTGCGCCCCTGCCGGGCGATGACCTCAGCCAACGTCATGGTGCCGGATCTGATCGACAACAGGTTGGCCATCGCGTCTTTCTGAGGATCGACCGCTTCGAACTTCGGCGGTGACCACTCTACCGGCACGTCCGGTGTTGGGATCAGACCTGCAGCCCATGCAGCCTCGCAAAACCAGCGCCAGACCGGGGCGCAAAACATTGGAATGAACAGCTGCCACTGCACAGCGTCGATCTGACGGCGGAATTCCACCAGCCCCGCACGGATCGAGGAATAGTTGACCTGAGAGAGATCGCCGGTCAGCAACTCATACGGCACGCGGAACCCGGCCGAGATCGTATGCAGGCTCGCCCTCTTGTAATCTGCATAGCCGCCGGTGGCCGAAGGCTGGTTAAACCGAATGTCCTTGCCGCCGCGCGCATAGGCAATGAGGCCAGGTTCGAACTGTTCGACGCGGTTGCCATCAGCATCCACCACCGAAGGCGCGATGCCCTGCTGCGCTTCATCATCGCCAAAGACGATGGCGGTGACGCAGGCCTCAGTCTTCTTGCGGACCAGCTCGGCCACCTCGTAGTCGTCGAGATCGCGCAGGCTGCGGATCACTGGTGCACCCCAAGGCACGCCGCGCGCCTGCGTACGCTGTTTTTCATATACGTGCGCGATCTCAATCGCAGGCACCGGGCGGCTCTGCAGGCCATTCTGCATCGCGCCAAAGGCATCGCCCGGATGTTCAGCGTGTAGCCAATAGGCCTCTCGCTTTCCAATAGGATTAAACTGAATTCCCTGTACCAAGCGCCCCGCGCCGAGCACGCCAGATTTCGTGGCATCCAGAAAGTCGGCTTCCAGCACCTGCAATTGTAGCGGCACCGGTAGCCCATCAGAGGAGCGGCGCAAGCGGCGGCGCACCAGAACTTCTCCTGCCTCGACCATCTCGCGGCAGATCAGGGTCTGCAAACCATAGAAGTCGAGCTGTCCATCGGCATCCGCTGCTGCAGACCAGCGCGCGAATAGCGCGTCGACCTTGCGGTCCAGCGTCTCATTGCCGCTGGCCGCTCGGGGCATGATGCCCGCACCAACAATATTGTTCACGAGCACCGCCACAGCTTTCGCCGCATGCGGGTTGTTGCGCACCAGATCGCGCATCCGATCCCGCAAGAGGGCTCCAGCCACGCCCACCTCGGTATCAGAGGAAGTGCCCGGAGCCCGCCACCCATCGGTTCGCCGCCCCTTAGCCGCACCATCATAGCCCCGCGTCAGGGTTTCTAACGCCTGGCGCGCAAGGACACGCCGCGCTGCCGCGCGCGGTGCCACGGTGGCAATTGCTTGGTCAAACCAGTTTCCCGACATCAGCGGTCTCCGCGCGAGAAGCCCGCAAGTCCGGTGATCGGTACCGGCCGTGTGGTCCCTGCGATGGCGCGCTCAATCGTTCGGATGCGCACAAGGAGATCTGCAGCTGAGCCGTAGTCGATGGATTTGCCATCATAGCTGACCCGTGTCGTGCCGCTGGCATAGGCCCGGCGCAGCGCTGAGAGCTCGGTTTCCGTCCAGTCAGTCATCAAAACCATCCTCCACGCCGTCCGAGCCAGTCGGATTGGCGCTTGCCTTGCGTAGCCTGCGCTTGCCTGTTGATCTGCCCCGCGGGATCCGCAGAGGCATCAGCGACCCCAAGTTGATCCTCGAGGTCCCGCCATTTGTCGTCTGTCCAGCGATCCGCGCCCACGATCCAAGCGGCAGCGCGGGCATAAACCCGGCAGTCCAACGCCTCGTTGCGCTCACGTAGCTTCTGCCACTCCAATCGGGCAAAGCCGCGTTTGGTGCGCACCGTCACCAATTGCTCGGCGACGAACTGCTTTAACCACTCATTTTCGACCCAATGCGGCAGATGCACTGTTCCGGGTGAGAACGTCGCACCGTCAGCACGTTCCTCTTCGGTCGGTCGTTCCAGCCGCAGAAACCGATAGGTCTCTGCCTTGAAGGTCGAGACCGCCACGGTCCAAAGACGCGCGCCCCGGCGCAGACGTTTGCCCCCTTCAGTCGCATCCACATAGGTTGGACCAGATACGGGGCTTGCGCGGTTGAACCCTTCGACGCCTTTGACGGGCGCGACCTGTGCAAATCCTTGCGCCCGCGACCATCCATAGACCGCCGGAGCCTCATAGCCGGTATCGATGGCAAGTCGCGCAATCTTCAAGTGTGCGCCACGCTCATGCGGCCAGGTTCGACCCAGAAGTTCGGCCAGATCGCCCCACGCCTCATGACGATCGGGGCCGCCTTCGATAACAATGTGATCGACCAGCCAGCTTTCCAGCCCGCGGCCCCAGGCCCAGACATCGACCTCGATCCGGTCCTTTTGCACATCGGCACCAGCGGTCAGGAACAACCCACCCGCAGGCACAATGCCCGGCTTCCAGTTTTCTCGCTGGTCGTAGAGCCGCTGCCAGTCCGGCACCTCACCCGTCTCGACCCACGTCTCGCCGAGGATCGTGTTGCGAAACGCTTTGATCGCCTCATCCGACCCCTGGGCTGCGTCCCAGGCCCGCACGATCCGCTCCCAGCTGAGCCAGCCGATGGGCGAATAAAGCGCCGAGAGGTGATAGCCGACCGTATTCGGATCCGCGGCCGTGGCGGTTGCCCGCCATTCGCCAGCCTCCAGCATCGCCGTCTTGTGATGCTCCGCTATGGGCTGCTCGCAGCCCTCGCAGTGATATTCCGCTGTTTCCGGCTGCCCCTTCTGCCAGCGCAGCCGTTCGAATTTGAGCCACTGCATCGCGCCACAATGGGGGCATGGGACGAAAAACCGGCGCTGATCACTGGCATCATAGTCCCGCTCAATCCGGCTCATCCCGCGAATGGTCGGGGTTGAGACCAAGAACACCTTACGCCGATGTGCGAAGGTCAGCGAACGCGCTTCCGCCAACGTGACCGGATCACCCTCATCGTCAGCGGACGCTGGATAGGCATCGACCTCGTCGAGGAAGATGTAGCGCGCCGGGGTCGAGCGCAGCCCTACGGCCGAGTTTGCCCCGGTCATGATCAAAATACCGCCCGCAAATTCCTTAGACAGCATCGTGTTGCCCGCGTCACGAGAACGCGCCGGTTTGACCCGCTCCCGCAGTTCCGGGCTCTCATCGATCAGCGGATCAATCCGCTGACGTGAGTTTCGTTTCGCCAATTCCACCGTTGGCTGGACCGCCAACATTGGCCCCGGCGCCTGGTGGATCGCAAAGCCAATCCAGTTGTTGCCCGCCTCGGTCGCGCCGACCTGCGCTGCCTTCATGAACACGATCCGCTGTGCCCGGTCGCCGGGCGAAAGCCTGTCCATGATCTCAGCCATGTAAGGCGTGCGGGCCGTTCGATACCGACCTGGTTCTGCCGACGCGCGCCCCGACAGCATCCGGTGTCGGTCTGCCCATTGGGAGACGGTCAGGTCCGCATCCGGCGTGAGACCCGCGCCCCAAGCACGCAGGATTTCTGCCGCGCCATCGAAATCCAGCAGATCGTCCGCATCATCGGAGATCAGGTTTGACCTCGGCAAGATCGTCGAGCTGGGCACGGACATGTTTTTCCAAAACTTTCTGCATTGCGGCGGGTTCAACACCCAGATCGGCTGCCATCAAAGCTGCCGCCCGCGCAGGCCAGTTGACCCAGACATCACGCTCCTGCCGCGCCAGCCGAAAAACCAGCGACAGTGCGCGAGCCCGGTCGATCAACTCGCCTTTCAGCTTTTGCAGACGCAGACGACGTTCCTGCGCCTTCAGCACTTCATTGGCCGTCTTGGCCTGCAAAAAGGTGGTGCCACCGCTATTTGCCGGAGCCTCAAGCCCCTGTTCCTTCAGAGTGTCACCGACTGCCGAGACAGCCGCCTCCGACACAGGCTTGCGTCTTGGCTGCGGCTTCTTGCGGGTTTTGGATGGGTCGGTTGCCTCAGCACGCAGGGCATCGCTTGAAACCGCATCGATGCTGCCATCGTCGTGCAGCACCAGCCGTCCTGTTGCCTTGGCCTTCTGGATTGCACCGCGTGAAAGACCAACACGGGTGGCGTATTGGCGCTCGCTCAAACCCTCCATTGCGCGCTCCGATTATCATTCAAAATCATGTGCTTATGTCGTTGATAAGCCTCCGTAGTAGAGCGAATGTGGTCTCACGAAAACGATGCAACTCACCACCGCGCTCAAGCAGCGCAGCGGTCGCGCAAAACCAAGGAGCCGCCACGATGACCCGCTTGAACCCGATCACCACGCCTCGCCACCAACTGCGCGCCGAGAAAGCCGCGCGAAACCGCGAAGCTGCGATCAACGCCTTCATCGGCAAGAAGGCCGAGGTCGACGACATGCTCGCCCGGCTTCAGAGCCTCTGCGACGAGCATTTCAACTGCCAACCCGACGAAATCAACTGGGGCCATGTTGGCACCCTTGAGCATTACGCCAGCCTGCTGAAGCGCATCACCGACAGCGCCTTCAGCGAAGGCGAGCACGCGGAGTAAGCGCCATGGAAACCAGCACAATTCGTATCGCAATTCGTAAACTGCCCGATCAATTCGATCGCAGCCGCATCACCACAGTCCTTGACGAGATCGAATGCGCCTTAATGGACGACGGTGGCGTTTATGTTCGCGCCTACGCCGACAGCATGACGATCACCATCGAGGTGCCCACCAATCAACTGATCGACGCAGCCGCCTGTCTGAAAGACATCGGTCTGGTCTGAACTGCACAGACCTCAAGATATGCCCCGCGCTCGCGGGGCCTGTCTCGGTACAAGGACGCATGTCGCGATCCTCAAATACTGGAGACACTTATGGCTCAGAAATCCACACCGAAAACAACCGCTACGGCCTCGCACCAGACGAAGCAGCAGATCGTGATTGACCTCCTACGTCGGCCCGAAGGCGCGACCATCGAAGAGATCGCCAATGCTACCGAGTGGCAATCGCATACGGTGCGCGGCGCCATGTCCGGCGCGCTCAAGAAAAAGCTAGGCCTCGCAATCACCTCGGAAAAGGTGGATGCGCGCGGACGCGTCTATCGTATCGAAGACTGATCCCGCGCCGCTGTACCGCTGAAGTCGCGGCGGTAAGGGAGCCTTGCGCGAACAGAGCCGTCGCTTATCTTGGGGGGCGGCTTTTTTGATCGGACCCGGATTGCCTCGAAGACCCGCCGTAAGGCGAAGGAACGCGCTATCGACACCACGGTAAAAACCGCCCCCATTTGCAGGTTCTGGGCCAGCGTTGTGTGCAGCCCAAACATCGGGAAGATCAGGATTTGCGTCAGAACAGCGATACAGTAGCCAACCGCGACATTCGCAATCGCTTCACAAAATGACATCAGACGGGATTGCTTCATTGGCTACCCCGCTCTGAGCGCAGATCATCAAAACTGGTCCCGGCGCCTTCAAGAACAGCGTGCTTGCCAGTAAACTGCTGCCACCGTTGAACAGCCACATCGACATACGCCGGATTAAGCTCAATCCCGTAGCAGACCCGCCCCGTGGTTTCCGCCGCGATAAGCGTAGTGCCCGAGCCCATAAAAGGCTCGTAGACAGCTTGGCCCTGGCTGGAATTGTTCAGGATCGGACGGCGCATACATTCGACGGGCTTCTGGGTGCCGTGTACGGTGTCCGCGTCCTGATCCTTGTTCGCGATCTGCCATAGCGTCGTTTGTTTGCGGTCGCCCGCCCAGTGTCCCTTGCCGGTTTTCTTCACCGCATAAAGGCACGGCTCGTGCTGCCAGTGATAATCGCCGCGGCTCAGCACCAGGCGATCCTTGGCCCAGATGATCTGAGACCGGATATTGAAACCGGAGGCCTCTAAGCTCTCGGCAACGGTGGTCGCATGCAACGCGCCATGCCAGACATAGGCCACATCGCCAGGGAAGAGCACCCAGGCCTCACGCCAATCAGCCCGGTCATCATTTAGTACCTTGCCGGTGCGTTTTGTTGCGGCGGCTCCTGCCTTGTTACGCCAGCCCGGATCGTATTCGACGCCGTAAGGCGGATCGGTCACCATCAGCTGCGGTTTCACATCACCGAGCAGACGATCGACATCGGTGGCCACGGTCGCGTCACCGCAGAGCAGCCGATGTTTGCCGAGCACCCAAAGATCGCCCGGACGGCTGATTGTGGTCTCGGGGGCCTCGGGAACATCGTCCTCGCCCTCGCCCTCGCGAGAGGCTGTTTCAGGATCAACGTCTCCGGCCAACAGCGCTTCGAGTTCAGCGTCATCAAAGCCGATGAGCGAGAGATCGTAGTCCTCTGCCAGCAGGTCGTTCAGCTCGGCCGATAGCAGCGCCTCGTCCCAAGTGCCAAGTTCCGTCAGCTTATTATCCGCGATCCGGTAAGCCCGACGCTGTGCTTCGGTCAGATGTCCCAGCACGATCACGGGGGCCTCAAGCAGCCCCAGCTGTGTGGCGGCAAGCACACGGCCATGGCCTGCGATCAATTCTCCATCATCCGCGACCAGGCAAGGAACGGTCCAGCCAAACTCGGCCATGCTGGCCGCGATCTTTGCAACCTGATCCGCGCCATGCATCTTTGCGTTCTTCGCATAAGGCTGGAGCTTGGCAAGCGGCCAAGTCTCGATTGCGTCGGGGGCAAAGCTCAGGGTCATAATGTTCAGGGCGCCTCAATGGGGTGGACCCCTGGGTTCCGGACACCAGCAACCAGCTTGGACTCCACGAAGGGTCCAGCGGCGGCCAAGGCATCCAGCTCCAAGGGTTTGTTTAATTGTGGTTTTTGTCAGATCGCGGGTGGATACCCGCTGGGGTGGCTTCCCAAAAAACGGGCCCTGTCGCTAGCGATATTGCGCGCCAAGCCCCCCCGTATACGTTTGGGGCCAGGAAGGACCCGCGAATTCAGAGGGTTAGCGCGCTGGATGCCAGCTGGACCCCTGGTTGGACGCCAGGAGCCAGCGGAGTATCCACCAACAAAAACGGGGAGAGCCGTCTTCCAACGTACTCTCCCCATTATGCCCTACGGATAGCACGAAACTGTTGCATGTGTCGAACACAAAAGTGTTGCAACACATTGGACTCATTCACACATTCAGGCGCGACGCGATCTTGGTCAGGGCAAGCTTGTGCTTGCGCCATGCCGTCGTGCGGTCAACGCCAAGTTCACCGCTAAGCTGCTTCCAGGGCACACGCGCCGCCCGCGACCAGATCAGCTTGCGCTCAGCCTCTTCAATCCAAAGCACCCAATCGAAAGTCTGCTCGAGCCGTGTGATCGACGCCGCCGACGGCCAGACGCGCATGGGTTGCGGCTCCATTGCTGCGATCTCGCGGCTGGTCCGCGCGATGTCAGGCCAGGCGTTGAAGTACCCCTTGGCTTTGACCGGTGGCAGCTTGCGGAGCGTGCGGAACGCTTCTTCGAAATGATCCGCAACATCGTCGGCGGTCCATGTCTTTTTCTCACGCATGGCGCACCTCCCCAGCGGGGCGTGGCCCATAGAGTTTTGTGCCTAATTGCTCGACCAGTTCACGTTCCGGCCAGGTCAGGCGTTGGTCGTCGACGCTGACAGCCAGCAAGCCCTGTTCGTGCCAACCGTCCCGTTTGACCTGATCGGGATCACGGCGGTGTCCGCCATAGCCTTTGGGGGTAAACCTCATGCCACACCTCCCCGGGTCTCAATGGCCCAATGCAGGATGGCGATAGCATCTGCCTCATTGTCATCAGCGGGGTTGAACCCGCGCGCCTGGGCGGCGGCGATCATGGCGTCCTTGTTGGCGTTGCCCTTGCCGGTGGCGTGACGCTTGATGGTGCCCACCGGCACGCCCGCATAGGGAATGCCCCTCAGCTCGCCCCAGCTTGTCAGTGACGCCAGCAGGCCTCCATAGACATGGGCGGCGTCAGTACCGGCATGACGACGGACTTCCTCGAACCAGATCGTGGCAATCGGTCCAGACCGCCGATCGAGTTCCGTTAGCCAGTTGGTGAACCGCAAATAGCGCATACCACCGCCATCGTAGCGGCCGGGTTTGAACGACGCTGTCCCGCTGGTGATCAGGCCGTCAAAGCCACGGATGGCCCAGCCGGTGGTGGTGCCCAGATCGAGCGCAAGGATGCAGCGCGGGGTTTGTGTGGGTTGGGTCATGCAGACCTCCTCTTCGATTTGATGAGCAAGGCGAGATGGCTGGCCGGTGAAGGCTGCGGTCTCGCCAGGCCCCGAAGGGTGATCTGGTCAGGTGAGGCGCAGGGCGACGAAGCCGCCCGGCGGATTGTTCTAGGTTTCAAATTGGGTCAAATGAAGATTTGCTCCACCTAACCCGTTGACCAACATGCGTATTATATAATTTTTCAATTATTATATATTACATAAGGTAGGTCACTCTTTTTTAATAACGCGCGCGTACACGCGAGGGGAATAGGTATCCTCTTGAAAGATTGAAGGACGTGAGGGATCTCACTTTTTCCAAAAATTCTAATGCCTTATGCATTATCAAGGTTCCTTCTGACTAATTTTGCGCCCTGAAGTATCTCGCCATGGCCCATGCCACTTGGCTAACCTGTACACCATGGCCTGCTTGGTCGATGAGCCGCGCATGCCCGTCGTGACATCCCCGCTTTCGATCAAGGTCAGCAGGATCTCATCACGGTCACGCGACTTGAGCCATTGCGAGGCGCGCGTGATTTCGGATTTGGCGATGCCTTTCGCACCTGCCGCTCGAATGATCTCCTTCAACCGCTTGAGATGCGCTTCCGTCTCGGTGTCCGCGACATGGCGTTCAACAGCCTCCATGGTCCGCCGCGCATAATGGCGCACAAAATCGATCGCCCAGTCTGCTGCCGACAGGTCAATTCTGGGGTGTACCGGATCGCGCCCGACCGCGACAATCAGCGCCAGTTTCAATGCGTTCTCCCCAATTCGGGCCAGGATCGCAGTGAAGGCTGTTCCACTTGCTGCGCGCAACTCCCCCGTCAGCTCTGCGCTGAGCAGTCGAAACCGGGCCCGTGCCTCCTCGGTCATGGGCACGATAGTCGGGTTCACAGCAGTGTTCTGATCGGCCGTCTTGCCCGCAAGATTGCCTTTCTGGTGCCCACCCCCGGAGGCCACGCTTTGCAACCCAGCGATCAGCGCGGGATCCGCCTGGCGCATGCCCACAGCGATGTTCTCATCCGGATAATCCTCATCACTCGGCAGGATCAGGAAACGCGCGAGCGAGCCGTCGACGACGTTTGCGCCCTGCAATGCGCCCCAGAAGTGCAAAGGCGTCGTGGTGCCATAGACACTCAGGCAGGGCTGGTTGATATCCCGCCGCTCATTTGAGCCATCACGGTTGGCATATTCCGCACCCAGGAAAATCCCGCCCGCAGCCGTATAAAGCTCGGTCATATTGTCGAGGATTTCGGTGATGTGGCGTGGACTGCGCCGCCGGTCGGCCGCCGCTGCCAAGAACATACCAAACTCATCGATCTGGAACAGGATCGCAGGCTGGCGGTGCAGCGCGGTCAAAAGCCCCGCCCCGGAGGCGATCTTGTTGCCCCCAAGATGATGGGCCAGCCCCGCCTCGAACAAGACCTCGTTGATGATTTCGCGGGCGTGGTTCTTACCTGATCCGCTATCCGCAATGCCCACGACATAAAGGTTCGAGCGCAGGTTGCTCTCGGTGCGATACTGCCGCCCCATGAGCGCACCAATCGCACAGAGGCTGGCCCCAAGCGATAACAACGGCTGAGGACGCCGGGCCGTCGACAGCATGTAATCGGTCAGATCCCCCACCAATCCATCCGGCATGACCAGCGTGAATGGCGAGGTGGCGGAAGGTTCCTCAGCACCCTCGGACTGCTCTCCCAGCTTGGACAACAGCCCCGCCGCAGGATGCTGTTCATCGCGGGCCGTCGATCCATCAAAGCGCAGTGATGCATCAGGTTGCCAGCCGCGCTCCATCGCAAGATGATAGATCGTGCCGGCGCCAATCCGGTCGGGTTTGAAACTGGCCCAGGCCTTAGCGGTCGCCGCGGGCACATCCTTGGCGGCCTGCGCTGACCAGTCAGCAAAAATATCGCCCCCAGCCTCTCCAAGCGCGCCCTTCAGCGCCATACCAATCCGCACCCAGCTGTCATAATCCAACTCTGCATTCGGCAGCCATTTCAGCGCGGCCTCAATGGCCGGCAATGTTCCCATCTGGCTATGGGCTTGCAGGTGCTCCGTGCCCGGTGATCCAGTCGCAAGGCCGCGTTGGCGCAACTGTTTGGGCAACAGCGCATAGGCCTCATCAAGAAAGGCGCGTGCCATCTCTGCGGTGATTTCAGGCAGCTCCGTGATATCGAGATCAGCCAGCCCCTCCTCTGGCCACGCGTAGGGCGCGCACGTGTCCGGGTGGTTGGCGTAAGCCACGAACTGCTGACCCAGACAAAGCACCTCCAGCGGATGGCGTTTAATGCCCCGGAAAGGGGTTTCTGTGCCATAGATCAGCATCCGCTTTGGCGCCTTACCGATGCGCAGCGCTGGCGTATCCCCCAACCGTTCACGCGCCAATTGCTCGATCTGGAGCGCCAGTTCCGCATCCTCAACGACGTCAATATCGACCGCCGCAACCGCGCCGCCAACAAGCCCGATGCCACACTCGGGCCAGGTCGCCCATGTCGTCACCTCCACCTCCGTGGTTGGGCGCTCAGTGTGCCGGTTCCATTCCGGATAATCCGCCCATGCTCCACGCTTGAACTGGCCGGGTTTTTTTGTGCCTGGGCCGATCGGCAGGATGCCATAGCCATTAGTGACCAGCCGTGCGCCGAACCGCGCCATATAAGATGTTTCAGCCATCAGAACGGCACCTCCGGGGTCATGGCGTCAAGCCGTGTGCGGTCTTGCCCTGCCAGCGCGCGCAGTTGATCACAATATCCGGTGATGACCGCATCAAGGAAGCGGTCCCACTCGGTCTCAGTCAGGGTGGCGAGATCAGATTTGCCGATACTCTCAAGGTATTCGCCACCATATTGGCCGCCAACGCTCATGGCCTGCATTTCATTTGGGGTGGGATCGATCATACCTGTCCTCCTGTGACAGATGTCCTGGCAGGTGCGAGAACAGAGGCGTTTACGGCTTTGGTCCCGCCGCTTGTCCGAGACGGTGAATATCGGGTTGAACCAGCCAAACCCGCGAGGTTCCCGGTGGCAGACGGCGCAGAGGCCGGAGTGGATGTGGCGCATGAATCAAACCTGTAGCCGGAGATTTCGAGAAAGCGGCCAGACGGGCGCACTGAGATAGCATTGGGCCGGACGAGTTGCCCCGCCTGCGCAATGGCATCGTCGACATTGCGCGGCATCGGGCAGCCCGGCGCGCGCTTGCGCCACCACTCGAGCGCCTTCTGGCGCGCATAACCCTGATGCGCGACACAGACCCATTCGTTGTAGGACTTGAGCCCGCAGCTATAGGTGACCTTCAGTGAGGGCAGCCCACCGCGCTTGTCATGACGGCTATAAGACACACCATGGACCGGCAGCCATTGGACTTTTGGCGACAAAACCGGAAGCGTGGCCGCTGTGGGGGCGATCTTCACCTCACGTGCCGGGAAGACATAACCGCAGTCCGGGCACTCCGTCGCCGAGAGCGCTAGGATGCTGTCGCACTCGGGGCAGACCTTTGTGGGCGCCTCACCACCCCCGCCATCGCCCGGACGTTTCGGGCGAACAAGATCAATTGGCCCGTGGCGGCGGACATTGCCCGCAAAGTCGAGAACCAGACAGTTTTCCTTGTCCGGAGCCAGCCGCGTGCCGCGGCCCACCATTTGGACATAGAGCCCCGCTGATTTGGTCGGGCGCAGGAGCGCGATCAGATCGACGCCAGGCGCGTTGAACCCGGTCGTCAGCACCCCCATTGAGGCCAGTGCGCGGATTTCACTGCGCTTGAAGGCCGCGATGATGGCATCGCGCTCCTCCTTTGGCGTGTCCCCGAAGATCGTGCGGCACGTGATACCTTGACGCGCGAACTCTTCGGCCACATGGCGTGCGTGATCCACACCTGAGCAGAACGCCAGCCAGGATTTGCGGTCTTTTCCATGGGTGATGATCTCGGTAACGGCCGCACGCGTCGTCGCGTCCTGATCGACTGCGGCTGCCAGATCACGGGCAATGAAGTCACCCGCACGGGTACCGACCTTTGAGACGTCGAGCCGCGTATTGGGCTGTTTCGAGATCAGTGGGCTCAGAAACCCTGCGTCAATCAGCTCGCGCACCGGCGCCTCATAGGCAATGTCAGTGAAGAGTGCGTCCTTGCCCTCATGCAGCATGCCGCTGCCAGTGCGAAACGGTGTGGCGGTGAGGCCAATCACCTTCAGCGCAGGATTGATTGCCTGCAGCGCGTCCAGAAAGCGCCGGTACATTGTGCTGGAATTGCCCGGGATCAGATGGGCCTCATCAATCAACACCAGATCGGTGTGGCCGATTTCATGGGCGCGGCGATGGATGGATTGGATGCCTGCAAACAAAACACGGGCCTGCGCCTCGCGCTTGCCCAAGCCCGCCGAATAGATGCCCGCCGGTGCCTCTGGCCAAAGCCCGATCATCTCAGCATGGTTCTGGGCGATCAACTCGCGCACATGGGTCACGATCAGGATGCGCTGATCCGGCCACGCCTTCAGCACTCCTTCGATAAAGGACGCCATGACGAGCGACTTGCCGCCGGCTGTTGGAATGACAACCAGAGGGTTGCCCTTGTTGGTCTTAAAATAGCTGTAGATCGAAGAGATCGCAGCGTTTTGGTATGGGCGCAGGGTCAGCATGGCGCGGCCTCCGTGACACGGGCGTCATTTGACCAGGAGGAGCCATCAGCCATGCGGTAGGTGACGATATCCTCCCCCGCATCGATGACCTCACCCGGCACGAGATCGGGGATGAAGAGATGTTTGCCGCAGGCGGCGCGCTGCTCGGGTGGAGCCAGCATTCTGTCGTGCCGCGCGCAGTGCCATCCACCATCGACAGGCGTCGCATGCAGACAGGAACGACAGGTCACAGCGGCAGCGCCACCCTCATGACAGGCAGCATGGTGATCGCAAAAACGACATTCAAACCAAGCCGGATCTTCGCTGATACGCGCAGGCGGGTGCTGAGCGAAGATAACCCGGCCAGCCTTTTCCAGAAGGCGTTCTGCCATGGCAGGATCGGCCTCAACCCGTTCGATATGCAGCGCATCCGTGTTCTTGCAGACCGCCATGTAAAGTGCCCGAGTGATACCGGTCAGGTGCATGTAGATCTGCATCTGCGCGGCATGCTGCGGCTTTGACAGCACCACGCCTTTTGCGGTCAAATCGGCAAAGCTTTTTACGCCATGTGTTTTGAACTCCAGCACATGCCAGGTTTTTGGCGCCTCAAGCAGACCGAGGGCGACACCATCAAGCGAACCACCGAAATGACCGCCATGGGCCTCCACGCGGATTTGCCGTCCTGTTTCGGGGTCTAGTTCCAAAACAGTGGCCCCTGTAGCGCGCAGGTTGCGCACCATACGGTCCTCTTCCAGCTGGCCGGTCTCAAACAGACGCAGCAGACGACCGGAAAAGCGTGACGGCGTCACCCAGCGGAAATCATACCAGAGCGCGCGTGCGCAAGATTTACCGATGATGGATGCGCCGAGATGGTCACGGAAGCCATCGCCCTGACGGGCCTCATAATCGGCGTAGATCGACGTCAGCGTTGGCGTGGGTGGTGCGGGAAGATCAGCCATCACAAGCCCTCCCGTTCGCTACGGGCTTGGGCCTCGGCCAGAATGCCGCTCCAAGTTTCCGGGTCGTGGCGCTCGCGCAGGACACCAATCAGCGCGTCCTTCAGCTTTTCACGGCGACGACGGCCGGTACCTTTGGCAAGCAATTCTGCCCGTTCACGGCACAGGTGGCGCAGCGCGGTCCTTGCCCGGTGGAACCAATCAGGGTCGATGGGCTTTTGCCCCCGTTGGCGCGCCAGATCAGCAGTCGCAATCTGCGTGCGGATCTTGGCAATATCGTCGTCGAGTTCGATCAACCGGCGCTGGTCATCAGGCAAGCCGAGGCTGATCACGGCCCGAGGGGCCGCGTTATGCAGGTCAGTCATGGGAATATCCTTAGATGGGGTTGGGCGCTGCCCCGTCAGTCAGGGATGCGGAGCAGCGCGATTGATCAGCCCTTCTTGTTCCAGGGCGCGGAGGCCATCTTGGGCGGGGCGGAAGCGGCATGCGTTGTCGGCGGCGCTGACGAGGTTGCAGCAGGCTTTGCAGCCATGGCACCCTCACCTTCAGGCGGCAGATAGGCGATGGCGTTACTCTCGCCGTAGCCGTTCTTCGGGGGCTTGATCTTCACCTGGATCGTCATCGGGATCAGGTGCAGCTCCTCACTGTCGCTGACATGCATCCGGCCCGTCGCATGACAGATGGCCGACAGCGTCCGCTGTGCAATCTCGACCGTGGTGGGGTTCGGGTTCACGAGGTTCAGCTGATCAAAGATCTTCCGGCCCTTATGCTGGCCATCCAAAATATCCAGCATCAACCAGAGAAACTGACCCATGCCGTTGCGGGTCACGCGCATCTCGCTCTCGACAATCTGGGCGCGGTATTTACCTGCGGGCAGAAGCTCATAGGGGGTGGTGGGTTCAACGCTGGTAGCGTCAAAGGACGTGTCAAAACGTGCCATGGTCGTATCCTTTCAAGGCAATCATTGGGATTGGGGCATGGCTGCGAGGAACTCTGACCACGAAAGCGGCAAAGTGTCCGGCAGGCCGTAACGGTTTTTGGCAAGGAAGGCGGGACGCTCCTCGGTGTGCATCACGCGCGCGCCGGACCCGAGCGCCCGGGTCACCTTCTTGTTGAAGCCGACATCGGATTTGGCGACCGAGATCTGATAGTTGGCAAAGAGCACCACATCAGAATGCTCCTGCAGCAGCGCCGAGGCGCGGGTCTGCAGCTTGATCACATACCGGTCGTAAGGCTCATGCTCTGGGCTGTCGAAACGCTTGATGTCGGTATGGGCAATCTGGATGACCACCATGCCTTTGCGGTCGCGCAGCGCATTCAGCTTATCGAGATATTCCCGCCAAATGGTCAGGGCTTCTGCGAAGCCCTTGCCAAAGCCCGGGGTTTCGATCGACTGCCAACCATTGCGTTTGCACGCCTCAGCCCAGATCAGCGGCTCAAGCCAGTCGACGCTGTCAACGACGACCGTGCCGTAATCGTGATCTTCCTCCAGCAAGGCGTCGAGCGCTTGTGCAACTTCGGCATAGCTGGTCGCCAACGGAAAATGCGGGACCTGCAGTTTGCCAAGCCCATCCTCGGTCATGATGAACACCGGCGCGCCCGCGTCAGCGGCAAAAGTGGATTTACCCACTCCGGCAACCCCGTGGATCAGGATGCGCGGCGGCTGGAGCACCGAACTGGTGCGCAGAGATGCGAGAGAAATAGCCATCAGCGCACCTCCTCGCTCAGCACCAAGCGGAACTTGGGCTTGCCGGTCCGGACCGTACGCGCAGGCTCAAAACCTTTGCGCCAGCTTTCTGGCAGCGCCGTGTATTTGCGCTCTGACACCTTCAACGTGGTCTCGATGAACTCGGCCGGGTCTTCGCCAGCCGAGGCGATGTTTTCTGCGATCTGGGCGAGTTGCGCCTGATCCCAATCGATCCGTTTGGTCAGGTCCGAAATCACTGTGACGCCACCATCTTCGAAGCGGATCGTGCCGGTGTCCTTGCCTGCCTCAGACCGGCATTCGGCAGCACGCTCGGCGTATTTCAGTGAGATGGCACCATCGAGCCAATCCGAGACCGTCTTGGCCTGGGTGAGCTGCTGATCAGCCGCATCCCGCAGCATTGCCAGCTGATCAGCGGGCAGTGCCGCGATTTGGCCGACCGGCATGCGGTGGATATCGGCCAGTGTGATGTGGTTAGAAATTGTCATATCGGTACCCCTTATGCCGACATTGGGCGGTGGGGCTCGTGGTCCGAGCCGCGGATTTGCTCAACCTCGAAAGCCTCAACGTCTTCGAGCCGGTAAATGACCCGGCCACCGAGCTTGATGAATTTCGGGCCTTCGCCCGTCCACCGCCAACGCTCCAGCGTGCGATGTGAAATGTTCCAGCGAGCCGCCAGCTCGATCTGGGAAAGGTGTCTTAGCGCCATGTGAACCTCCTTGTGGTTTTTGCGAACACTTGCGGGATCACCATGACCGAGGGGCTGGGAGGCACCGTGGAGGCAACCGGGAGGCAAACTGGGAGGCAGCGAAGTTAGATGCCTTAAAATGAAAAAAGCCGCCCCGAAGGACGGCCTTTTCATAGAAAAACGTTGGGCAGGATCAGGGATCGATCCAGCAGTTTCCGTTCTCGACCTTGACGAAACGCCATTTGTCGATATCGCGGCCAAAAGCTTTTTTCAGTGTGTTAACCTGACCACCATAGCCAGCCTCTTCCAGAACAGTGGCAAGACGCAGGACTTTTGACTTTGACCAATAGGCCGAAAACAGAATTTCCAAGAACCGACGCTGTTTGTCCCCGCGGAAGGTGAGAGTTTCGCCCCGGTACCAGACGATCCCGCAATCTTCAGAATGATCAATCGGGAACCGATGCTGCGCCTCGCCCGGGAAGACCCTTGCGCCGACGGCCTGCGGTGAGATGGCCAGCTTTCCAGGTGCTTTGGCCACATCGGTCACACTGATGATGATGTTCTTCTTACTCGCAGCAACAGGAAGGCGATCGCCCGGCGTGGACGTCAGAATGACACGGACCTCGTCAGGCGGCCTGCGTTCCAACAGAGCACCAACCTTTTTCCACACCGTAGGATCTAAAAGCCGACGTGCAAACCAGACCGGCACGGGGAATTTCGCCCCCTTGAGCTGGATGGTGCCAATGTCCCAGGCGACACTATCGATCAACGAGATCGGGCGCGCCGGGGCAACGCGCTCGAAATCTACCAACATCTTCGCGAAGAGCAGCGGGTAATCAACTGCAAGAGCTGCGATCTCCTCGGCATCGACCGCAACCCACCGACCGATGCTGTTGTGGTAGCCGTACTGCCTGCGCTCGGCGCACCACTCTGCTGGGATAGGCTCGTCTTCGAAGTTATCCATCGCGGTGACGACCGGGATATGTCCGGACGCGACCATAAGCTTGGCCTCGAGCAACTGATCCGTTGCCCGAGGTGAAACTTGCCGCAGGACCGATGCCTGCACCTTGGCAGCGCGGGTCTCCATGACCTGCAGCAGCATATCGACCGCCCGCTTAGACAATGAGGTCACCGATGTCGGAGCTGTCGGTCAGAATGCCCCAACAGCGCAGATACTTGTCGCCGATCAGGCGCTCATGCGGGGTCATGTCCTTCAAATTGCAGCCATGTGGCATGGTCACCGTCAGCGTCAACGATTTGCCCCGCCCGCCGCTCGGGCCGGGCTGAAACTTGATCGTGAACCGCGCGCGCGTGACGATCCATTCAGGCGCTTCAGATGCAACGGACAGGACATGCCCAGAACTGCCAATGTCGAGCCCGATCGTTTCTTCTGCCATTTCCCACACAGTGCGATCGGCGCCCGACATGGATTCGAGGATGATCCTTTCGTTAGGCTGGCCAACCTCCATAAGACGCAATTCTTTCACGGTGACGTCCGCGATGCCGTCATCAACGTCAGTCGGGAAGTCAAAGGGTTTCAGCAACATGCTGAGGTCGTATTCCCGCAGCGGTATATGCTTTTCTTCGAAATCGATCCCAAGCAGGTCCCGCGCCATGTAGGCAGTGAGATCCCTCCGGTCTGCAATTGTATTGGCCACCACCTCTATGACGCCGGTATCCGCCTCGTAAGTCAGCGCAGCCTCAAAAACCGGCTTCACGATGCGGCGGGACAATGTGCTGTTCGCGTCAAACCCAAGCATGTCCTCCGGCCGCCCTTCACGATAGACAGCGACCTGAACGAGATCGCATTCCTGATCATCGAGGATGACGCGGTGCCGGTCGAAAACATCGACATGGACATGCGGCGTGTCGAAACGCGCGCGGATTGCCTTGGTGAAGTCAGCTACCGATGCAGCATCCCGGCGGACCACGCGGTCCTTTTCCACCTCAAATCCGCTCCATGACCGGCCCCGGCGCCTTTCATCGTTGTAGCGGACCTCTTCCGCCTTACGAAACTGGTCTGGTTCATTCAGAAACACCCACAGCGAACGATTGTTAGCCCCCTCCAGTGTGTCGAACACCTGCCGGTTGATGACGACATTCTGCAGCGCATTCTGGCCCGGTTCGTCTGCGAGAGCAGCGACCTGACTGGCATTCATGACAACGCGTTGTTTTTCACGGTCGTCCATGTCGTCGACAGCTTTGATCAGCGGCTCGACGAGCTCCGCCTCGGGCTTGGTCCAATCGACCGGTGGAAGGGATGTGAACCCGGAGCCGGTAAAATAGTCATGCAACCGTGTGACGGGGGTCTTGCGAAGGAAGGAGGCGATAGCAGTCATAGTAGCCCTTTCTGGCGAGGAGGATGAAGGAATCGGCGCAAAGCGATACGATGATGTTCGATATACACCGAACAAACCGCCAAGTCTACTTGCGCGAAACGATTTTGTTCGGCATACCGAACAAGCTTCCTACAACCAAGGAAAACAAGGATGATACTATGACCACGTCCCTCGGCGCCAAGATCAAGCGCCATCGCCAGGAGAAGGGATACTCCCTCGATAAGCTCGCGGAATTGACCGACTCGAGCAAGAGCTACATTTGGGAATTGGAAAACCGCGACGCACGAAAGCCGTCGGGAGAAAAATTGACCCGGATCGCTCAGGCCCTCGAGGTCACCACCGATTATCTGCTGGATGAAAGCGAAGAGCCCGGAGACGCGGTTCTGAAGGAGGCCTTCTTCCGCAAATTCAGCAAGCTCGCCCCGGACGACCAAGCTAAGATCACTCAGATGATCGATATGTGGGGAAAGAAGGATTGAGCCTGCCCACGACGCCACAGGGTTGGGCAATCCGCCTTACGCAGATCCTGTCGCTGCATCAGGCAGCGCATGGGCTACCGCGGTTTCCAATCGATGTGGCCGCGCTGGCGCAGGATTTCTCACGACAGGTGTTTCCGGACGCACCGATCACCATGGTCGGCGGGTTGGACCTGTCCAAGGGCGTCGAAGGCATGTTGATGCCGCACCCCAACGGTTCCGGTGAGTGGGGTATCATTTACAATGAGACCATCCGTTCGCCGGGGCGGCGGAACTTCACGCTGGCCCATGAGCTGGGCCACTACCTGCTGCACCGGCAGACCAACCCCAACGGCCTTGAGTGTAGCAACCGCAATATGGCTGACTGGGATGAGGGCCGGAACAAGATCGAAGGTGAGGCCAATACTTTTGCCTCCTACCTGTTGATGCCGCTCGACGATTTCCGTGAGCAGATCAAGGGTCGCGTCATTGATATCGATGTGATGACTGATTTGGCCGACCGCTATGCCGTGTCGCTCACGGCGGCGATCCTGAAATGGATGACCATCACCGACAAGCGGGCGATGATCGTGGTTGGCAAGGAGGGGTTCATCGACTGGGCATGGTCCAGCGAGCCTTTGCTGAAATCTGGCGTATTCTACAGGGCGCGGCAAACCGTGACCGAGATGCCAGCCGCCTCCTTGGCCGCGCAGGAGGTGGACTGGGATACTGGTCGCCATGGTCACCTTCACCCGGCAGGTGTCTGGTTGGGATCTGAACCCGTCCATGAAATGACGGTATTCTCGCCCCGCAACGACCAGATGACGATCTCGCTGCTGCTTTATCCTGACCGTGCTCCATCCCGATGGGAGATGGCCGAGCTGGAAGAAGAGCAGACCGTCGATACGTTCGACAAATTCATGGATGGACGGACAGGCTGATTCGGCTCAGCGGCAACGATCGGCACTCCGCGTACTCGTATATTCATTACGCAGAGATACGCGGCTTTACGCGCAAGTCGCAGCTGTCCTCAAAGCATTGATTTACTTGTCTTTTCTGTATCTTGAGATACCTTCTGGCCATCATCTCAATCGCGAAAAGTCGCCATGCCCAAGAACACATCAGGCCCGATTTCGGGTCCCAATCCACTATGTCCTGAGCGCATGTCAGCAGACGCGCGCCTCGAAGAAATTGGCCGCATCCTCGCTGCAGCTGTGGTTCGGCTGAACGCCGAACAGTCCAGCGATTTATCTTCTGAGAACGGAGACAGTTTCGTGGACTTCTCGCCCCGAAAGAGCGGTGGTCGTCGTGCAAAACGTATCCGCATCGGAGGAATTGATGAAGCATCACAATAAGATAACCCCAGCATTACCAGGTAGCGATCCAAACCTGGACCAGACGGTACTGTCGCGCATGGCCGCCCTGAAGGCGATGTCGGTCAAGGAACTCAAAGCCCAATGGGAAAAACTTATCGGCACCTCGGCACCAAACAATAGCCGGGCATTTCTTGAACTTCGGATCGCATATCGGATCCAGGAGCTAACTTACGGCGGCCCAGATCGGGAAACCCGCCGCATGCTGGATCTGCTGGCAGACGAGGTTGAAGGCCATGCCCGCCGCAAACATCAGATCGCCGATCCCCGCAATCCTGTGGCCGGAACGAAACTCCTGCGCGAATGGGACGGCGCCGAGCATACCGTCACAGTGCTGAAGGACGGCTTTGACTGGCAAGGCCGTAAATACAAATCACTCTCGGCCGTGGCCCGCGCCATCACCGGAACGCGCTGGAATGGGTATCGCTTTTTCGGGCTGCGTGAACGCAAGCAGGAGGAAGCATGATGGACATTAACACCCGCCCCAACCGTCGTCTGCGCTGCGCCATCTACACGCGTAAGTCGACCGAAGAAGGGCTCGACATGGAGTTCAACACCCTCGACGCGCAGCGAGAGGCCTGTGAGGCCTATATCGCCAGTCAGAAGTCCGAGGGATGGGTGGCCACCCGCGACCGCTATGACGATGGTGGATTTTCTGGCGGCAATCTGGAGCGCCCCGGCTTGAAGCAGTTGCTGACAGACATCGACGATGGGCTGATCGACGTGGTCGTGGTCTACAAGATCGACCGACTGTCGCGCTCACTGATGGACTTTTCCAAATTGGTCGAGGTCTTCGACCGCAACGGCGTCACCTTCGTGTCGGTCACGCAGTCGTTCAACACCACAACCTCGATGGGGCGGCTGACGCTGAACATCCTGCTCAGTTTCGCCCAGTTTGAACGTGAGGTCATTGGTGAGCGCATCCGCGACAAGGTGGCAGCATCGCGCAAGCGCGGGATCTGGATGGGAGGCTACGTGCCCCTCGGCTATGATGTGCAGGATCGCAAGCTGCTGGTGAACGACGCCGAGGCCGCATCGGTCCGACGCATTTTCGAGCGGTTTGTCGAACTTGGCTCCGCCACGGTTTTGGCCCGCGAACTTCGCCGCGACGGCTTCCGCAATAAGCAGGGAACGCTGATCGACAAGGGCTACCTCTACCGGCTCCTGAACAACCGTGTTTATCGCGGTGAGGCCGTCCACAAGGGTAAGGCCTACCCCGGCGAGCATGACGCCATCATCGACGAGGCACTCTGGGATCAAGTCCACGCAATCCTCAAGGAAAGCCCTCGCAAACGTGCCAACAACAGCCGGTCGCGGACACCCGCACTCCTGAAAGGGTTGATCTTCAGCGACACCGGCGCAGCCATGACGCCGACCAGCACGAAGAAGGGCGCGAAACTTTATCGCTACTATGTGTCGATGGACGTGATCCGGAACCGCGAGACAGGTGAAGAAACCGCCCCAATGCGGCTCGCCGCCGGAATGGTCGAGGATGCGGTCGTGACCGAAGTTCGACGCATCCTGCAAACGCCAGAGGTTGTCACGCAGGTGCTGGCCGCCCTGAAACGCGACGGCGGCGCGGCATCGGAGGCGGATGCCGTCGCAGCCCTGCAGGAATTCAGCGCTCTGTGGTCGCAACTCTTCCCCGCTGAACAGGCCCGCATCATCCAGCTGCTGGTGCGGCGTGTAACCGTCACTGCCGCAGGGCTTGAGGTCGACATTCGCCGCGAGGGGATTGCGGGCGTCATCCGCGAGATGGTCGCGCCGCGCAATCTGGAGGCTGCGGAATGACCAAGCCTGATAACACGATCCGCGTACTGATCCCGTTGACGGTCCGCAAGAAGAACGGGCGGCCCAAAATCCTACCGCCCTCTGACTATCGGCCGAGCGATGACCAGACCCAAGACCCGCATGTTCTGCGCGCTATCGGCCGCGCATGGGGATGGCGGCGGCGCATGGATGCAGGTGAATTCGCCACAATCCAGGAACTGGCTGAAGCCGTCGGTTTGGCTGAGCGCCATGTCAGCCGCCAGTTGCGACTGGCATACCTCGCGCCGGAGGTACTCAAGCGGCTGACCTGCGGGCGGGAGGTGTCGGCAGTCAGCCTGTACGATCTGTGTTTTCTGGCTGGAGAGGCTTGGGGGGCACAGTTTGAGCGCGTGTTCGATTGATCGATGATGCCTCGCCCTCAAAGAAGCATGACCCGGGCCTGTTTTAGATGGAGCGGACGTTCGTGCATTCTGCAGCAAATGCCGGGTGAGGGCCCAAAGTACACGTTGGTGACGCAAGCAGCATCCGTCGCGATGGGCGGAAAGGAGCCGTTCGCTGCGCTGTAGGGCTGCTTGAAGGGGCGAGGGATGTGCCGAGATCAAAAGGGCTCATAGCGTCCTCTCCTGCGCCGCTGACATCCAGTTGCCTAAAGCTCAGTGAACGCGATAGCTAACTTTTGTTGCTTGCGCTCAATACGCGCCTCAGTCGCCGTCGCGCGACATTAAGGCCACCTGTCACGAAAGAGAGCGCAAGTGAAGTCACAACGCCAATAAGGCCAACTACCATTCCATAGACTTCGTCGCTGTATCTCATTGTGGCGCGCACCAGCTTGCTTTTGCCTACAACCTTCAAGTAACCGACCGTTTGATTTTTATAGGTTTTTGAAACGGAAGCTATCTTGCGCAACTCAAGTGCGTTGCTTGTATTTTCAAGAATGTAAACGGTTTGAGCAGGCCCGGCCTGTGATAACGTTGAACCGACGTGCTTTGCCGAGTCAATCGCTGGCTGTAGCGCTGGTCCACTAATAGCCATCTTTAAACCGCCAATGGACCGAACCTGAGAAAGCATTTTCCAGTTGATCCCTTTGGTAGCGGCAGTCAGCAGTTCACGCTGCATCCAGAGCGGCAACTTTCCAGCATTACGTACCAATTTGATTGTGCTTGCGCCCACTTTGACCGGTAACGTGGCGGGCGAACCAGCGCCCAGGCTTGCAACTGTCATTGCGGTGGCCCCCAACCCCACGACGGACAATGTAGCGTCCACTTTGTCTATTTCCTCGCCACGAATGTAGGCGTCCCCCGCCTGCCAAACCCCTTGCAGGTCGCCAACTGATGTCAGTTCGATGGGAAGCCTGCAGGTCAAGATATCCAACCCATCGCATAGGGCCACGTCCCATGCACATTTTGCGCAGCTCAATGCCTGTTGTTGTAGTGAATGATCCTCTGCTCTCGCCGTTTCCAGTTTCTGAGCAAGTTGCGGCGACAGGCTATCACCACGGGTTGAAGCAATTTCTTCAAGGCTGTCAATGACGACCCAGTCTCTTGGAACCGCGTCTAGAGCTTCTGCTAGTTTCTTCTCAATTTGACCGGATGATGTTCCATTGACGGCAAGCCGAGCTAACGCTCTCGAGAGCTCTGCCTCACTCAGGTCGATAAGTAGACTGCCGGACCAACTTCTAGAAAATTGAACGATGTTCCAAGTCGTGAACGCTAAGGAAATCACAAAGCCCCCCAAAAGCAGCACGTTCAGAAAGCGGTTTAAATATGATGGTTTCAAACTCAAAGCCCAATTGTTGAAACACAAAGATTGCCATCAATGCGCGAATAGTTGCAAGCTCAATTGGGTGTCATGCTATTTGTGTGTCTGACGCCGTCAGCTGAGGGGTAATACTTATCTGCTTTCGCTGCAGGTGCGCCAAACAGTCATTGCCGGACGCCACAGAAGTCGCCCCAAATTTGAAGCGACGGCACTTATTGCAGACCCAATCGAATGGATTATAGAACCTATTTTGACAGCCATCCCTCAATGTATCAATGGCACAAAAAATTGCCAGTGACAGCGGCGCGCCTGCTTGGGAACGGGTAAAGCCTAGATGGCGTCGGTATGCAAACGTCTTGCCGTGCCAGGAGGTTATGGCTGCTTCGTCCGCATCTCAGTTGTTGCTGCAAGCTGCAGCGAATGACCGGTCTGGGATGTGGTGGCCGCTGTGCCGGTAGGATCGCCGCCCGCCCATAGGACGACCCATCTCACCCAACCATTCGCGCCGTCGCGCACAACCACGCCGCCTTCGGGTGTCTCTGTCCGCACCGAAAGCAGACAAACCTCTTGCAACTGCGGCGTAGTGCAATTTTGCCAAAATACTGAAAAGGCGTAGCTTTTTGAATCCGTCTCGATTTGGATGAAGGGCGGATGGAAAGAGACGCGGGGCGTTCAGAGACCGATTTCGGCGGAAACGCCAGTCTCCGAAAGTCGGATGGCCTCGCTAAACCCCTTTGAAACAAAAAGAAAAAAGGCCCACAGTGGGGCCTTATCTCGGGTTCGCGAATAGTTTGTGGCGGACCGAGGAGGATTCGAACCCCCGACCCCTTGATTCGTAGTCAAGTACTCTATCCAGCTGAGCTATCGGTCCGCGTTGGTGAGGCGGTATTTAGACCCGCCGCCCGAGACGTGCAACCCGATTCTGCAAAAATTTTTCAAAAACCCGTATCGCCGCGCGGAAGCCTTATTTCAAAGGCCGTGCCATCCGGTCCGGTGCGGCGCAGAACCAATTCGCCGCCATGTCCGCGCACCAATTCCTGCGAAATCGCCAGCCCCAGCCCCGATCCGCCCTTGCGCACGCCGCCCTGAAACGGCGTGAACAGATTCTCCTGCGCGCGGGGCGGCAGTCCCGGACCGGTGTCTTCGATATCGATGAGCCAGGCATCGTCGTCCTCGCGCGCGGACAGGATGATCCGGCCCGGCTGCCCCGACGCCACCAGCGCCTGCCGGGCGTTGCGCACGAGGTTCATCAGAACCCGGAACATCTGTTCGGGGTCGGCGCGAAGGACCATGTCCTCGGGAACTTCGTTGCGAATCTCGATACGCGCGTCGTCCACCGCCAGCGCCTCGCTGCCGACCACGTCCGCCGCCACGTCGCGCAAACGCACCATGGTCAGCGTCGGCGCCGGCTCTTCGGCGCGGCCGAAGGCCAGCGTGCTTTCGCACAGCGACACCGCCCGGGTGATCGAGTTGACCAGCTTGGGCGCCATGCGACGCACCAACGGGTCTTCGCTGGCCTCGAGCCGGTCGGTGAACAGCTGGGCCGAGGTCAGGATGTTGCGCAGATCATGGCTGACCTTGGCCACCGCACCACCAAGTTGTGCAAGCCTCTCGCGCTGTTTCAGGGCATGGGTCAGGTCGGTCTGCAACATCTGCAGGGCTTCTTCGGCCTCGCGCAGTTCGGTCACCTTTGACTGGGGTGAAATGATCCCGCGCGCATCTTCGGGCGCACGGGCATAGCGCTGCATATAGCCCACCACGCTCTTGATCGGGCGCACCAGCACCACCCGCACGGCGAGAAACAGAAAAAACGCGGTGATGATCGAGATGACGAAGGACAGGCCCAGGATGCGCAGGCCATAGTCGATCATCGCCATCCGCAGCGGCGCCGTATCCATCGTGACCTCGATCAGCAGGCCGGCGTCGCGGACCGGTTGGCCGATCACGCGGATGATCTCGTTTTCGGGGGTGAACAGCCGCAGCATCGCATCGCGGATCAGAACCCACGGCCCCGCATGGCGCAGATCAAAGGTTCGGGAGACCTCGCCGGGTATGGGCGAGGACAGCATCAGCTGGCGCACCTCATCCCGGCGCAGCACCACGTTGTAGACCCCGGCATTGGCCAGAAGCTCGGCCTCCAGCTCTTCGGCCAGCATGTCGTCGGCCAGCAGCGCCAGCGAGGCGATCTGGGCGCGTTCCAGCCGGTTCAGCAGGAAATCCTCGCGGAAGCGCGCGATCGACGGCACGAAGATCAGCACCTCGGCCAACATCACGAAGACCGTCGTCAAGATCAGGAAACGACCCGACAGCGAGTTCAAGTGGCGCTCCTTTCCCGATCAGGGGAGCCAGCGCTGGACCAGCCTGACCACCCGTTCAACCATCTGATTCTCAAACAGTCTTGGCGAGAAATAAGCGCCCGCCACCCGTTTGTTAAGCTCTCCGATCGTGGGATAGGGCGACACCATCGCCGCGATCTGGCTCATCTTCAGGTTATTGGCCAGCGCCAGAGACCACAAGTTGATCAGTTCGCCGGCCTGATGACCCACGATTGTGGCCCCCACCGGGCGCCCCTTGACGACCATGACCTTGATGAACCCGGTCGTTTTGCGTTCGGCCACGGCGCGATCGTTGTGGGCATAGTCGAACCGGACGATCTCGACCCTGCCGCCGTGGCGGTCGCGCGCCTGCGCCTCGGTCAGGCCGACCTGGGCCAGTTCGGGGTCGGTATAGGTCGCCCAGGGGATGTGCGCCGTTTTGGCCTTGGACGGCAGCCCGAACAGGGCCGACCGGATGATGACCCCGGCGTGATACCCCGCCACATGGGTGAACTGGAGCCCGCCCGCGACGTCGCCGATCGCGTAGACCCTGCGGTTGGTGGTGCGCAGGCTGTCATCCACCTTGATGCCCGTGCGCGTCCGGTCGATCCCGGCAGCCTGCAGGTTCAGGCGGTCGATGTTGGCCTTGCGCCCCACCGCCAGCAGCAGGTGCGAGCCCGCATGGACCGCGCCGTCCTCGGTGACGACTTCGACCGCGCCGGCCTTCCCGCGCACCCGGGCCACCATCGCGTGTTCCAGAATCTCGACCCCTTCGGCGCGCAGGGTCTCCAGCACCACTGCGGCTGCCTCGGGGTCATCCTTGCCCAGCGCCCGCGCGCCTTCGATCACCGTCACCTTGCAGCCCAGCCGGACATGCGCCTGCGCCATCTCCACGCCGATGGGGCCGCCACCGATGATCAGCAGGTGGTCGGGCTTGTCGCGCAGGTCGAAGATGGTTTCGTTGGTCTCAAACGGCACGTCATCCAGCCCCGGGATCGGCGGCACCAGCGGCGACGAGCCTGTGGCCAGCACCACGCGGCGGGCGGTGATGACGAAATCGCCGGCCTGAACCTGCGTGGGCGACAGAAAGACACCCCAGTCGCGAATGACGCGCACGCCGAACCCCTCGAACCGTTCCTGGCTGTCCATGGGCTCGATCTGTGCGATCACGTCCCGAACATGGTCTTTGGCGGCGGCATAGTCCACCTGTGGCGCGTGGTCGGCAACGCCGAACGGCGCGGCATGGCTCTGCGCATGCGCGAGTTTGGCGCTGGCCAGCAGGGCCTTGGACGGGACGCAGCCATAGTTCAGGCAATCTCCCCCCATCTTGTGCCCTTCCAGCAGGATCACGTCGGCGCCCATCTGGCTGGCCCCGGCGGCCACCGACAGGCCACCCGACCCGGCCCCGATCACCAGGATGTCGGTCTTGAGTTCTTGCATGGATCAAAGGCCCCTTCGGCCGCGAATGAGTTTGAGGAGAATCGGCAGAGCCGCCAGCGCGCACAGCCCCAGGATCGGGCCGATCACGAAGGGCTCGGTCAGCAGCGACAGGTCCGGCGTCTCGCCCCGGTCGAACACACCACCCAGACCGACGCCGATCCAGGTATAGACGATGCCGCCCGGAATGATGCCCAGCGCCGTGGTCAGCAGAAAGTTCCGGAACTTCACCCCCACCAGCGCCGGCACCAGATTGGCGACGAAGAACGGCACCACCGGCACCAGCCGCATCAGGAACAGCACCGGGATCTCGTTCTCGCGCAACCCATCCTTGATTCGTTTGACGGTGCCTTCCGAAGCCTCCAGCCGCGCCGTCAACGCCTCGCCCAACCCCCAGCGGGCCGCCAGAAAGATCGCCGAGGCCCCCACGGTTGCGGCAAAGACGTTGAACACGGTGCCCGCGAACAGCCCGAACAGGAATCCGCCCGTCATCGAGGCTACGGCCGCACCGGGCAGTGAAAAGGTGACGATCAGGACATAGACCATGATGAAAACGCCCGCCAACGACCAGTAGTTGGCATCGCGCCAGGCCAACAGCGCCTCGCGATTGTCGCGGAGGGTTTCAAAGGTCAGGTAGTCGCCCAGCGCAAAGAAACCGACGACGGCAACCGTCAGGATCACTAGCAAGGGAATGTGTCGCGCCACCCCACTGCGCGGCACCTGGGTGGTTTCGGTCATTTCGTCGTCCGGGTTCGAATGCTTCATCTGCCCCACAAGATGCGCGCTTGGCCTTTTGTACAACAGGGTCTTCACGCCGGGTTGAACACGCACCGGTTCAATGTGAGAAATCCGCCGTCCACGGGCTGATTCTGAAACTTTTGCCCGGTCGCCCGACAGAATTGTTGCAAAAGGCACGAAAACCGTTGCGATGGGGTTTGACTTGCCCGCCGGTTCCCAGTAGAGGACGGGCTTCGAACACCACGGGCAGGCGAATCCGCGCCGCACCCGACCGCCAAAGATTGGAGACGGAGCGATGAAACGCACCTATCAGCCTTCGAACCTGGTTCGCAAACGCCGCCACGGTTTCCGCGCGCGCATGGCCACCAAGGCCGGCCGCAAGATCCTGAACGCACGCCGTGCCCGCGGCCGCAAGTCGCTGAGCGCATAAACCGCGCGACCTTTCAGGTTTTGAACATGACGCCGCCGGAGGCCCCTGTGGATGGCACTGACCACCTCGGGGATATGCCCCCGGCGGCGTCCGTTTGCGCGCCCGCCCTGTCGGTACTGCGCAAGCGCAGCGATTTCCTCAGGGCCGCACGGGCACGACGACAGGGCACGCCTTCCATGATGGTGCAGGCCCGCAAGCGCGCACCGGATGAGGCCGAGGGCATTCGTGTCGGGTTCACCTGCTCGAAAAAGGTCGGCAATGCCGTAGCCCGCAACCGGGCCAAGCGCCGCCTGCGCGAGGCGGCCCGCGCCGTTCTTCCAGACCATGGCCGGGACGGGTGGGACTACGTCTTGATCGGACGGGCCGAGGTGACCGCCGCCCGCCCCTTTGACGCCCTGCTGGACGATCTGCGCCAGGCCCTGCGCAAGATCCACAGCCCGCGCAAATGACCCTGCTTGCCCATATCCTCGCACTGCCCATCCGGGCCTACCGGCTGATCTTCAGCCCCTGGGTGGGGTTCAACTGCCGCTATCAACCGACCTGCTCGGCCTATGCGTTGGAAGCACTGGAAAAGCATGGCCCGATCAAGGGCGCATGGCTGGCTGCGCGCCGCATCGGGCGCTGCCACCCCTGGGGCGGCGACGGCTATGACCCGGTGCCAGACGACACCCCCGACGCGCCCTGATCTGACACCCCGTCACGCTTGACCCAAGGGGGGTGCGCCGCTGAACATCGGTTTCAGCAACAACCGTCCGAGGCGCCCATGTCCAGATCCAACGCCCGCCAGTCTCTGCCCACGCATGAGGTGACGAACCAACCGCCCGAGCGCGGCGACACCGACCTGTGGGCCTCTGATCCGGTTCTGCGCGAATGCGCCACGCGCGCCGGGGCGCGCGCCGCTCCACTGGCCGCCTACGGGGCCGCTCTGGGCCGGGCCGAAACGCGCGACGCCGGGCGCGACGCCAACCTGCACCCGCCCGAACTCTGCCTCTTCGACCGGGGCGGCCGCCGTCTGGACGAGGTGCGGTTCCACCCGGCCTACCATCACATGATGGATCTGAGCCAGTCGGCAGGCTATGCCGCGCTTGCCTGGGACCGAGCGCCGGGCGGTCACACCACCCATGCCGCGATGGTCTATCTGGCCAGCCAGGTCGAGCCGGGCCATTGCTGCCCGCTGACCATGACCTATGCCGCCGTGCCGGCGCTGGCCGCCAACCCCGAACTGGCCGAAATCTGGCGCCCGAAACTGACCGCCGACACTTATGACCCGGCCCCCCGCCCGATCCGGGAAAAACGCTCGGCGACCTTGGGCATGGCTATGACCGAGAAACAGGGCGGCTCGGACGTGCGCGCCAATACCACCACCGCCACCCGCGACGGCGATGCCTGGCGGCTGCGCGGCCACAAATGGTTCTGCTCGGCCCCGATGTCCGACGGGTTCCTGACGCTGGCGCAGGCGCCGGACGGGCTGACCTGCTTTCTGCTGCCCCGCTGGTTGGAAGGCGAGCGCAACGCCATCCACCTGATGCGCCTCAAGGACAAGCTGGGCAACCGCGCCAATGCCTCGTCCGAGGTCGAGTTCCATGACGCGCTGGCCTATCAGCTAGGGGACGAGGGGGCCGGCGTCCGCACGATCATCGAGATGGTGCATCACACCCGGCTCGACACCGCGATGGCGCCCGCCGGCCTGATGCGCGCAGCCCTGTCCGAAGCGCATCACTGGGTCAGCCACCGCAGCGCCTTTCAGCGCCGCCTGATCGACCAGCCGCTGATGCGCGCCGTGCTGGCCGATCTGGTGCTGGACTGGGAAGGCGCCCTGACCCTGGGCCTGCGCGTGGCCCGCGCCTTCGACGGGAACACCGCCGAAGACCGCGCCTTTGCCCGGATCGGAGTGGCGCTGGCCAAGTTCCTGTCGAACAAGCGCTGCCCCGTCGTGGCGGTCGAGGCGATGGAGGTGCTGGGCGGCATGGGCTATGTCGAGGACACGCCGATGCCGATGCTCTATCGCGAAGCGCCCCTGAACGGCATCTGGGAGGGGTCCGGTAACGTGATCTGCCTGGACATCCTGCGCAGCCTTGCGCGCGACCCGCTGGCCGCGCAGACCTTGCAGGCCGAACTGGACGTTGCAACCGGAGCCGACCGCCGGTATGACGCCGCTCTGAAGGCGCATCGCGACCGTTGGCCCACCCTGCCCCCCGAGGCCGAGGCGCGCTGGTTCGCCGAGGCCACCGCGCATCTGCTGACAGCCGGATTGCTGCTGCGCCACGCGCCCGGTGCGGTGGCCGATGGATACATCGCCACCCGGGTTCTGGGCGAAGGCGGGCGCATACCCGGATCGGTCTCGGGGCTGGATACCGACGCCCTGCTGGGCCGTCTGTCCGGCGAGGCGGGCCTTGCCCGGTGGGCGTATCTGCGGTAGGGGCTGCGCATGTTCGACGAAGCCGACGATATCCATCCGCTGTTTGCCGGTGCGCCCTCAACCACCGAGTTCAAGAAACTGCGCAAACGCATCGTGCGCCAGACGCGCGAGGCGATCGAGCAATACGGCATGGTTGACCCGTCGGCCCATGACAGGGATGGCAAACCGCCGCGCTGGCTGGTCTGCCTGTCCGGCGGCAAGGACAGCTATACCCTGCTGGCCGTTCTGTACGAGCTGAAATGGCGCGGCCTGCTGCCCGTGGACCTACTGGCCTGCAATCTGGATCAGGGGCAGCCGGGCTTTCCGGCCACCGTGCTGCCCGAGTTTCTGGAACGCATGGGCGTGCCGCACCGGATCGAGTATCAGGACACCTATTCCATCGTGGTCGACAAAGTGCCGCAGGGGCGCACCTATTGCGCGCTGTGCTCGCGCCTGCGCCGCGGCAACCTGTACCGGATCGCGCGCGAGGAAGGGTGCTCGGCCGTGGTGCTGGGGCATCACCGCGATGACATCCTGGAAACCTTCTTCATGAACCTGTTCCACGGCGGCCGTCTGGCGACCATGCCCCCGAAATTGGTGAACGAAGAAGGCGACCTGTTCGTCTATCGCCCGCTGGCCCATGTGGCCGAGGCCGACTGCGAGAAATTCGCCAAGGCGATGAACTATCCGATCATCCCCTGCGACCTGTGCGGCAGCCAGGACGGCCTGCAACGCCAGCAGGTCAAACAGATTCTGGACCAGTGGGAAAAGAACAGCCCCGGCCGCAGGCAGGTGATGTTCCGTGCGCTGACCAATGCGCGACCGTCCCACTTGCTTGACCCCGGACTCTTCGACTTTGCCGGCCTTTCGCTGAAACCGGCGAAGAACGCGGATGATCAGGGCGAAATACCGCGGTTGCGTTAACTTCTGACTCAGATTGGTTTTCTACCCTCGTCCGGCACGACAACGCCAAGGACGAAGGTCGAAACCCGATGCGGACCCATACATTCTTCAGACAGATCCGGCACGCGCTGCTGACCGTTCTCTCGATTCCGCAGGTGCTGGCTTTCGTTCCCGCACTCAGCCTCGCCGCGTTCTGGCTGGGCGGGGAAACCGCGCTGATCGTCACGGCCCTGGGCCTGCCCCTGGCCTTTCTGATCGCCCTGCGCCTGACTGACGGTGCCGTGCCCGACGGCGAGCATATCGCGGGCCTGGTTTCCAACGACGCATTCCGAATCCGGCTGGAGCAGATGCACCTGGCGGCGCGGGAGACCGGGCGCGACGCCGCCTGTCTGGTCATTGCCGTGGACCAGTTCGACGAGCTTCAGGACCTGCATGGTTCCGCCGCCGCAGACTTCATCGCCCAGCGATTCGGCGACCGGGTTCTATCGGTCATCCGCAGTCAGGACGTCGCGACCCGCATTTCCCGAAACACGTTCCTCATCGCCATGCACCCCTCCACGCAGCTCGGACTCGAGGCCTGCATTCAGGCATCGGGCCGCATTCAAAGCGTCGTCGAGGAACCCGTGCCGCTCAACAATGTCAGCGTCTACCTGTCCTGCTCGATCGGGTTCTGCCTGCAGTCCATGGTTCCCGATGGACCGGCGTCCGACTGGATCGAGGCCGCGCAGGCTGCGCTGTCCGAGGCTCAGCGAAACGGGCCGTCGACGATCCGGGCCTATACCTCCGAGACCCGGCGCCGGTCTGTGATCCACGTCAATCTTCGCAAAGAGCTTGAAGCCGCGCTGGACAACGGCGAAATCCAGCCGTGGTTTCAGCCACAGGTTTCGACCGATACGGGGGACATCACCGGTTTCGAGGCTCTGGCGCGCTGGAATCACCCCACCAAAGGGGTCCTGCGCCCGCAAGTATTCCTGCCTTTCGCAGAGCAGGCCAACCTGATGGGAATGCTTGGCCAGGCCATTCGACACCAGGCCTTTTCGGCCATGCGCGATTGGGATCGCGCCGGGGCGGTGGTGCCTAGGATCGGCATCAACTTTTCGTCGGAGGAACTGCGCGACCCCACGCTGATCGACCGCCTCAAATGGGAACTGGACCAGTGCGACCTGACCCCGGACCGGCTGGCCGTCGAAGTTCTCGAGACCGTGTTCGCGCGGCATCCCGACGATATCATTGCGCGCAACGTGGCACAGATGTCCGACATGGGCTGCCATATCGACCTGGATGACTTCGGCACCGGGCATGCCGCCTTCGCGTCGATCAAACGTTTCAACGTGAACCGCATCAAGATCGACCGATCCTTTGTCACCAACGCCGACAAGGACCCGGAACAGCAACAGCTCGTCGGCGCAATACTGACGATGGCCGAACGCCTGAATCTGGAAACTCTGGCCGAGGGCATCGAGACCCCTGGCGAGCATGCGCTGATGGCGCAGTTGGGCTGCCACCATGTTCAGGGCTACGGAATTTCCAAACCGATGCCCCGGGAAGAGACGTTGCAGTGGATCACCAACCACCGCAACGGCCTTAGGGGAGCGCCCGCGATCGGACGGAAAATGGGAGGCGATTCCTGAAATCGCCGCCCGCATTGCCGCCGCAACGGGCAATCAGCGGCGATTCCGCTTGACCTTTCGGGCTGCACTCTGTTGAACCCTGCGGTGTCTTTCACTGCTCAAGGTGGCTGTCCCCGATGGACGATCAGAACAAGAATCTCATCCTCGCAACCGCGCTCAGCTTTCTCGTGATCCTCGTGTGGTTCGTGCTGTTCCCGCCGCCGGAACCCGCAACGAACCTTGAGCAGACCGAGATCAGTGCGACCGACGGTGACGGGCTTCAAACACCGAGCGCCGCCGGGCCTTCGACCATAGGCGAGGCCACCTCGGAACCTGCTGAAGCGGCCCCCGAAGCCAACGCACCGCGGGTCGAGATCGACACCCCGCGCCTGACGGGCAGCCTTTCGCTGTCGGGTGGCCGGATCGATGAGCTGTTTCTGAAGGACTACAAGGTCTCGCTTGAAGACGACGCGCCCATCGTCGAACTTCTGTCGCCGGTGGGATCGGAATCCGCGTATTACGCGCTGTATGGTTGGGCCCCCGGTGCCGGGCTAGCGGGGACCGACGTGCCCGGCCCGAATACCTTGTGGCAAGTTGAGAGTGGCGAAACGCTGGGCGTGGACAGCCCGGTCACCCTGGTCTGGAACAACGGCAAGGGCCTGACCTTCCGTCGCACGATCGCGGTGGACGAAGACTATATGTTCACGGTGACCCAGTCGGTTGAAAACGCGAGCCAGACCGAGGTCGGCATGGCGCCTTATGGCATCCTTGCCCGGCATGGCATGGGCGAGGAGGGCGATCTGCCGGGGTTGAAGAATTTCTTCATCCTGCATGAAGGCGTGATCGGCATGGCCGACGGGACATTGTCCGAAGTCGATTACGGGGATGTCCGAGAATTCGACATCGACCCGAACGAACGCGCCCAGGCCGAGGTCTATCAGGTCAAGGAAAACGGCTGGATCGGCTTTACCGATCACTACTGGATGACCACACTGATCCCCGAGCCGGGTTCGGCCTTCAAGGCCGCCGCGAAATACGACGCCCGCCGCAAGATCTATCAGACGGAAACCGTACTGCCGACCTTGACGGTCGCACCCGGAGAAACCGCCCAGGTCACCACCCGGTTGTTTGCGGGGGCGAAGGAATGGGAAACCATCCGCGAATACCAGGCACAGGGCGTTCAGAAATTCATCGACAGCATCGATTGGGGCTGGTTCTTCTTCCTGACCAAGCCGATTTTCTGGTTGCTGCACAACATCAACGCCCTGATCGGCAACATGGGTTGGTCGATCATCGGCCTGACCCTGATCATCAAGGCGATTCTTTTCCCGCTGGCCTTCAAGTCCTACGTCTCGATGGCCAAGATGAAAGAGCTTCAGCCGCAGATGGAAGCCCTGAAAGAGGCGGCAGGCGACGATCGCCAAAAGCTGCAGCAGGGCATGATGGAGCTGTACAAGAAGGAAAAGGTCAACCCGGCCGCCGGCTGCCTGCCGATCCTGCTGCAGATCCCGATCTTCTTCTCGCTGTACAAGGTGATTTTCGTCACCATCGAATTGCGCCACGCGCCCTGGTTCGGCCCGTTCCGCGATCTGAGCGCGCCGGACCCGACCTCGATCATGAACCTGTTCGGCCTGCTGCCCTGGGCCGGTCCCGAGCCGGGCACCCTGATGGCGACCATCTTCATCGGGATTCTGCCGCTGCTGCTGGGGATCTCGATGTGGCTGCAGCAAAAGCTGAACCCGGCACCCACCGATCCGACCCAGGCCATGATCTTTGCCTGGATGCCTTGGGTCTTCATGTTCATGCTGGGCAGCTTCGCCAGCGGGCTGGTGATCTACTGGATCGCGAACAACACGATCACGTTCACCCAGCAGTACCTGATCATGCGCAGCCAGGGCTACAAGCCTGACGTATTCGGCAACATCATGTCCAGTTTCAAGCGGACACCGAAGACGGACGACAAATGACCGGGGCCGTCATCGAAATCTGGCGGCATCCGATCAAGAGCCACGGCAGGGAAGCCCTGCCCGAAGTCACCCTCATCCCCGGGCAGACCATGCCCGGGGATCGCGTTTGGGCGGTGGCGCATGAAATGTCCAAGGCCGACGGATCCCACTGGGTGCCCTGCGCCAATTTCAGCCGCGGCGCGAAGGCGCCCCGCCTGATGGCGATCTCGGCCGTTCTGGACAGGGATCGCGTGACCCTCAGCCACCCGGATCGGCCCGAACTGACCTTCCACCCGGACACAGAACAAGACCTGTTTCTGGAGTGGATCCGCCCGCTGATGCCCGCCGACCGCGCTGCATCTGCACGGATCGTCCGGGTTCCTGGCCGTGGTATGACCGACAGTGACTATCCCTCGGTCAGCCTGTGCAACATGGCCTCGCACCGCGCGGTCGAGCAGCGGCTGGGCCGCAAGCTGTCGATCTGTCGCTGGCGGGGCAACATCTGGTTCGACGGCCTGCCCCTGTGGGAAGAATTCGACTGGCTGGATCGCGAGGTCCGGATCGGCGATGCCGTCTTTCACATCAACGAGCGGATCACCCGCTGCCTGGCAACCACCGCCAACCCCGAGACCGGCCAACGCGACGCCGACACGCTGGGCGCCCTGCGCAGCTGGGATCATCAGGATTTCGGCGTCTATGCAACCGTGGTCCGCGGCGGCACGATCAAACGCGGTGACGAGGTACAGGTTCTATGAATAGTTTGGCTTTCCCCCTGGCCGCCGAGCCAGACGCGTTCGCCCTGGAAAAAGGCCGCAAGCTGTTTGCCGGCCCGTCCCAATTCGTCAAGGGCGTGGTGGCGATGAACGGCCTGCCCGCCCCCGACCGGCTCGAGGTCTGTTTCGCCGGCCGGTCGAACGTGGGCAAGTCCAGCCTGATCAACGCTCTGACCGGCACCAAGGGGTTGGCCCGCGCCTCGAACACGCCGGGCCGCACGCAAGAGATCAACTTCTTCACCCAAGGCCCCGACCTGTATCTGGTTGACCTGCCCGGCTATGGCTATGCCAATGCGCCGGTCAAGGTGGTCGAGAAATGGCAGCGCCTGCTGAAACAGTATCTGAGCGGACGGCAAACCCTGCGCCGGGCCTTCGTGCTGATCGATTCCCGCCACGGCGTGAAACCCGTGGATGACGAGATCATGAAGCTGCTGGACACCAGCGCCGTGACCTTTCAATGCGTGATGACCAAGGCCGACAAGGTCAAGGCCAAGGACCGCGAAAAGGTTCTGGGACAGGTGCGCGGCGCCTTGTCCAAACACCCCGCCGCCTATCCCGAGATCGTGCTGACCTCGTCCGAAAAGGGCGACGGCATCCCGACGCTGCGTTCGATTATCGCCAATCTGGAATGATGTTGCTGCGCGTCATATCGGTTCTGACTCTGGTTGCCGTGATGGTATCCGGTGCGATCCCGATGGGCTGGATGCCCACGCGCAACTCGGACGGGGCGATTATGATGGTGATCTGCACCGGCGACGGCCCGGTCGAGCGCTGGATCGACCCGGACGAGCACGCCCCGGACCACGACGAAACCGACGAACGCGGCGCCTGCCCCTATGGCGGGGTGAAACTGGCAACCCAATTGCCCGATGTGGGAACGGTGCTGCCCGCCGACTGGCCGGTTGCCGCGCGTTGGGCGCATGTGGAGTTCACCCATCGCAGCGCGGGCTTTTACGCCCGGTACGATGCCCGGGGTCCGCCCCTCCTCTCCTGAAACCGTGAACAAGACCTGAAACCTCGGCCGACCGGCCGGGGATGTTCCGAATTTCTGGAGACTGAAATGGCACAAGACAGCCAAACCGGGGGCGCGCAGGCGGCCCGGCGCGAGCATGCGCAAAAATTTTACATGGCCGCCTGGCGGTGGCACTTCTATGCGGGGCTTTTTGTCGTCCCGTTCCTGATCATCCTGGCGGTGACCGGCCTGATGATGATGTTCATCACCCAAGCCGATGGCCGCGACGGAGAAAAGATCGCAGTCGAGATCACCGGCCAGGCGATGCCCGCATCCGAACTGGCCGATCTGGTGCAGGCCCGCGTACCGGGCCGCGTGGTCGAATGGATCGGCCCCAAGGCGCCGGATCTGGCAACCGTGTTCCGCGTCAAAGCCGAAACCGGCCAGCGCATGGTGGCGATCGACCAGTATTCCGGCGAGGTGATCCAGGTCTGGGACCGTCGCGCGGGGTGGTACGATCTGGCCGACAACATCCACTCGACCCTGCTGATGGGCGATACCGGCGACCGCATTCTGGAAATCGCGGCCGGGATGGCGCTGCTGCTGGTGTTTACCGGCCTTTACATGTGGTGGCCGCGCGGGAACGTTTTGGCGGTCCTGGTGCCTGACCTGCGGGCGCGGGGCCGGGCCCTATGGAAATCGCTGCACGCGGTCACCGGGTTCTGGATGTCGCTGCTGCTGGTCGGGTTCCTGATCTCGGGCATGTCCTGGACCGGGATCTGGGGCGGCAAATTCGTACAGGCCTGGAGCAGCTTTCCGGCCGAGAAATGGGACGACGTCCCACTGTCGGACGATCTGCATGCCAGCATGAACCACGGCAGCCAGAACGACGTGCCCTGGGCGCTGGAACAGACGCCGATGCCGGCCTCGGGTTCGGAAGCGGGCGGTGCCGGGGTACCGGCGGGCGTTCCGGTCAATATCGATGCGATGGTTGCGCTGGGTGAGTCCCTGGGCATGCAGAACCGGTTCCGCGTCACCTATCCCAACGGCGACACGGGCGTGTGGACCCTGAACCGCGACAGCATGAGCGGCGATTCGACCGACGCCACCGAGGACCGCACCGTCCATGTCGACCAGTACACCGGCAAGATCCTGGCCGAAGTGCGGTTCCAGGATTACTCGCTGATGGGCAAGGCCATGGCGGTGGGCATTCCGCTGCATATGGGTCTGGCGGGACTGTGGAACTTTGTCCTGAACGTGGTGTTCTGCCTGTCGGTGATCTTTGTCTGCGTGTCCGGCGTGGTCATGTGGATCAAGCGGCGGCCCTCCGGCGCCAGCCGTCTGGCGGCGCCGCCGATGCCGGCCGAGATGCCCCTGTGGAAGGGCGCGGTGCTGGTCGGGCTGTTCACGGCCATGGCCTTTCCGCTGGTCGGGCTGACGCTGCTTGCGGTGCTGGCCGTCGACCTGCTGGTGGTCAGCAACATCCCTGCGGTTCGGCGCACCTTCAGCTGACCGGTTCGGGCGGTGCCCCAGTGGTGCCGCCCGTCTGCGTGGCGCGACAGCGTCCCCCTTTTGGCGCGCCACGCAACAAATCCTGCGGCCGTCCCGTTCCGGGCTTGGCAGGTCCGGCCAAAGGCCCTAACAGGGAAGGCCAGAGGGACGACTGCCATGAAGAAACAGGACATGAACCGGGATTGGATAGCCACCGCCGCCACGCTCAACAGCGCCCTGCCCTACCTGCAGCGCTATGACGGGGCAATCGTCGTGATCAAGCTGGGCGGGCACGCCATGGGCAGCGACGAAGCGATGGAGAGCTTTGCCCGCGACGTGGTGCTGATGCGGCAGGTCGGCGTGAACCCGGTGGTCGTGCATGGCGGCGGACCGATGATCAACGCGATGCTGGACAAGCTGGACATCCGGTCCGAGTTCGTGAACGGCAAGCGCGTCACCGATGCCGCCACGGTGGAAGTGGTCGAAATGGTGCTGTCCGGCATCGTTAACAAGCGCATCGTGCAGGCCATCAATGCCCAGGGCGGAACGGCCGTCGGCCTGTCGGGCAAGGATGCCAACCTGATGACCTGTGAGCAAACCGACGCGTCGCTGGGCTATGTCGGCACACCCGCCGAAATGAACCCCAAGATCCTGCATGATCTGTTCTCGCATGACGTGATCCCGGTGATCGCCCCGCTGGGGGCGGGCCGCAATGGCGAGACGTTCAACGTGAACGGCGACACCGCCGCCGGGGCGATCGCGTCGGCACTGAAGGCCGATCGCCTGCTGCTGCTGACGGACGTGTCCGGCGTCAAGAACGCCGCCGGAGAGGTCGTGACCGAGTTGAAGGCCGGCCAGATCCGCGAAATGACCCGCGAGGGCACCATTGCAGGCGGTATGATCCCCAAAACCGAAACCGCGCTGGACGCGCTGCACAGCGGTGTGCGCGCCGTGGTGATCCTGGATGGCCGCGCGCCCAACGCCGTGCTGCTGGAGCTGTTCACCGAACATGGCGCCGGTTCGCTGATCCGTCCCGACTGACGGCTTCGTGACGCAACTGGGCTTGTGATTCCCCGTCACATGCTCAATTGTGAATGTATGGAGCACGAAGCCATCCTTCGCCTGGGCGTTTTCCTGGGCCTGTTCATCATCTTTGCGAGTGCCGAGGCGCTCATGCCGCGCCGTCCGCGCCAATACGGGCGGCCGAAAAGGTGGGCCACCAACCTGTCGATCACGATCCTCAACACCATCGTTCTGCGGCTCATGGCTTTGGGCCTGCCGCTGCTGGCGGTCGGTGCGGCGCTGGATGCGGGGCAAAAGGGTTGGGGCCTGTTCAACCATCTGTCGTGGCCTGCATGGGCCGAGGTGGTGCTGTCCATCCTGATCCTCGACTTTGCCATCTGGGCGCAACATCTGGTCACGCACAAGGTGCCGATCCTGTGGCGCCTGCACCGGGTTCACCACGCGGACCGAGACATGGACGTGACCACGGCGGTCCGGTTCCATCCGGTGGAAATCGCGCTGTCCATGCTGCTCAAGATCGGCCTTGTCTATCTGCTGGGACCCAGTGCGCTGGCCGTGGTGCTGTTCGAGATCCTTCTGAACGGCACGGCACTGTTCAACCACTCGAACCTGAAACTGCCTCTTGCTCTGGATGCGGTCTTGCGTAGGCTTCTGGTGACGCCCGACATGCACCGGGTGCATCATTCGTTGCTGAGGGAGGAACATGACAGCAACTACGGCTTTGCCCTGTCGATCTGGGACCGCCTGATGGGAACCTACGTGGCGCAGCCCGGAAAGGGGCATGACGGCATGACCATCGGTCTCGAATGGCAGGACGACCGCCCGACAAGACTGGGCTGGAGCCTGTCGCTGCCGTTTCGCAGGAAATGAACTATGCCGAGGTTGAAAAGGCGGCGCACGCGCACGGGCTGATCGTGATGGGCGCCCAGCATCCGAGGCTGAGCGGCGCCAAGGGTCTCGACGGCGGCACATTGATCCTGCTGGGCGCAGCCGGGGCATTCTGGCCTGCGCTCAAGGCCTCGCCCGAATGGCGCGACGGCGGCTCTGACCCGGTCGATCGCTGGTCGACCCGCGTCATCGGCGCGATGGCAGAACGTTTCGGGGCGCAGGCGCATTTCCCATTCGGCGGCCCGCCCTACACGCCATTCATCGACTGGGCGCTGAAATCCGGCCGCGCCTTTCTCAGCCCGGTCGGTGCAATGGTGCATGATACGGTTGGCATGATGATCTCGTATCGGGGCGCGCTGCATTTCGCGGATGAATTCCCGATCCCCGAGGCGACAGCCCCCTCGCCCTGCCTGACCTGCCCTGCCCCTTGCGCCACCGCCTGCCCGGTGGGGGCGCTGAACGCCAAAACGTTCTATGACGTCGAGACCTGCCACGGCTATCTGGACACGGCCGAGGGTCAGTCCTGCATGACCGGGGGCTGCGCTGCCCGACTGGCCTGCCCCCACAGCGCAGGGGCCGGACGAGACCCCGAGCAATCGGCCCACCACATGAAGGCCTTTCACCCGCCATGCCCCGCACATTGATCCTGACCCGCCACGCCAAGTCCAGCTGGGACACCCCGGGCCTGAGCGACCACGCCCGTCCGTTGAACAAGCGCGGCCGAAAATCGGCGGCGGCCATCGGGGCCTGGCTGAAAGAACAGGGATGGCTGCCGGACGAGTTGCTCAGCTCCTCATCCGTTCGCACTCGCGAAACCTGGGAGCGGATGGGGCTCGAGGCGGAAAAACTGACCTGTACCGACGACCTCTATCACGCCTCGCCTGATCGGATGTTCCGGCTGCTGTCCTCGGCAACCGGAGAAGCCGTGCTGATGCTGGGGCACAATCCGGGGATCGCCGGGTTTGCCGGCGCTATCGTGGAACAAGCGCCGTCGCACGGCAGGTTCTTCGACTACCCGACCGGCGCCACCACGGTGATCCGCTTTGACATCAACGATTGGCGGGATGTGAACTGGCACAGCGGCAAGGTGCTGGGCTTCGTCATCCCGCGCGAGTTGCCGGAATAGAAAAGGCGGGGAAAACCCCGCCTTTGCCGATTTTCTCAAGTCGCGGGCTGCCCCGCTCAGTGACCCAGGATCTGGCTGAGGAACAGCTTGGTGCGTTCGCTCTGCGGGTTGTTGAAGAACTCTTCGGGCTCGTTCTGTTCCACGATCTGGCCGGCATCCATGAAGATCACGCGGTTCGCCACCTGACGAGCAAAGCCCATCTCGTGCGTCACGCAGAGCATGGTCATGCCTTCCTCGGCCAGCTCGATCATGGTGTCGAGCACCTCTTTGATCATCTCGGGGTCAAGCGCCGAGGTCGGCTCGTCGAACAGCATGATCTTGGGCATCATGCACAGCGAACGCGCGATCGCCACACGCTGCTGCTGACCACCCGAAAGCTGGCCGGGATATTTGTTGGCCTGTTCCGGGATCTTGACCTTTTCCAGGAAATGCATCGCCCGTTCCTCGGCCTCTTTCCGGGGCGTCTTGCGCACCCAGATCGGGGCCAGCGTGCAGTTTTCCAGAACCGTCAGATGCGGGAACAGGTTGAAGTGCTGGAACACCATCCCGACCTCGGAGCGGATCTTGTCGATGTTCTTGAGGTCGCTGGTCAGCTCGATCCCGTCCACGACGATCTTGCCGGCCTGATGTTCCTCCAGCGCGTTGATGCAGCGGATCAGGGTCGATTTGCCCGAACCCGACGGCCCCGCGATCACGATCCGCTCGCCCTGATTGACGGTCAGATTGATGTCGCGCAGCACGTGGAAGGCCCCGTACCACTTGTTCATGTTGACGATTTCGATGGCGACCTCGTCGCTCACCGTCATTTTCGAACGGTCGATTTCGCGTTCTACAGCAAGTTGAGACATTGGGCCCTCCTTAACGATGGCCAGTGTGGAGCTTGCGCTCCAGATACATGGAATAGCGGGACATGCCGAAGCAGAAGGCAAAGAACAGCAGGGCGATGAAGCCGTACAGTTCCCAGACGATGCCGTTCCAGTTGGCGTCCGCGCGGATTGCGTTGGACAGGCCCAGAGGATCCAGAAGCCCGATGATCGAGACCAGAGTGGTGTCCTTGAACACCCCGATGAAGGTCGACACGATACCCGGGATCGAGATCTTGAGCGCCTGGGGCATGATGATCAGCCGCTGCGACTGCCAGTAGTTCAGACCGAGTGAATCGGCGCCCTCGTACTGGCCACGCGGCAGGGCTGCCAGGCCGCCTCGGATCACCTCGGCCATGTAGGCCGACGCGAACAGCGTCACCATGATCAGCACCCGCAGGATGATGTCGAAATCCGTTCCCGGCGGCAGAAAGATGTTCAGCAGGGTCGAGGCTACGAACAGCAGCGTGATCAGCGGAACCCCCCGGATGAACTCGATGAAGCCCACGCAGAGATACTTGACGATCATCAGGTCGGATTGACGGCCCAGCGCCAGAACGATGCCCAGCGGCAGCGAACAGGCGATGGCGACGACGCCGATGGTGATCGACAGCATGAAGCCACCGAATTTCCGGCTTTCGACCGGCTCTATGCCGATGGCCGCGATGGTGTCCATCGCCCCGACGAAATACCCGGACAGGACCAGCCACCAGATCACGGCGGCCAAGGTGCCGGCGATGATCCCCACGAGGTTGCTCATGGCCTTGTCGACCGCCGAATAGACCAGCCAACCGATCACGAAACCCAGCAACGCCGAAATCGGGCCCCAGATCGTTCCACCCCACAGAAGCCACGGGAAGATGAACGGGTACAGCGCCGAAAAGACCAGCAGTTTCGCCGGCACCTTGTCCGAGAACAGCACCGGTGCCAGGGCCACGCCCAGCAGGATGAAGGCCGCAATCGGACGCCAATAGAGCTCGGCCGGGTAGAAGCCGAAGATCAGCTGGATCCAGCGTTCGTTGATCACGCCCCAGCAGGCTCCGGCATAGTGGCCTTCGCGGCCCAACCCTGCCAGGATTTCGCGGCATTCGGCCAGTGATCCGGCATCCCAGGTCGGCGACAGGATCCACGGCACCAGCGCCGCCAGGACCTTGTAGACGAAGTACACCGACAACAGGGTCAACGCCGAGTTGAACCAGCCGTCGAACAGGTTGTGCCGCATCCAGCCGATGATCCCGACTTCGGAAGCGGGCGGCGCCTGCTCGGGGAGCATTTCGGTACGGACAAATCCGATATCAGACATCTCAACGCTCCTTAAGTTTCACGGATTCGTTGTACCAGTTCATGATCGCCGAAATCAGCAGCGAGATGGACAGGTACACCAGCATCAGCAGCAGAACGCATTCCAGTTCACGCCCGGTCTGGTTCATGGTGATGCCACCCAGCGTGCCGGTGATGTCCATGTAGCCCACGGCGATCGCCAGCGACGAGTTCTTGGTGAGGTTGAGATAGTTCGAGATCAGCGGCGGGATGATCACGCGCAGCGCCTGCGGCAGAATCACCAGCCGCATGATCCGGCGCGGACGCAGCCCCAGCGCCGCCGCAGCCTCGGTCTGGCCCTTCGGAATGGCCAGAATGCCCGCTCGCACGATCTCGGCGATGAAGGCCGCCGTATACAGCGACAGGGCCAGCCAAAGCGCGATCAGCGAATTGCGCAGATGCGTCCCGCCCTTGAAGTTGAAGCCCTTGAGTTCCGGGTAGCCCAGGTGGAAACCCAGCAGATACAGAAGGATCGCCATCGGCACGACGATCACCGCGGTGCGCTGCCACCAGGTGACAGGGCGGTCACCGGTCTGTTCCTGAATGCGGTCGGCCCGGCGTTTGATCCACCGGGAAACCCAGATACCGATGCCAAGCACGACAAGAATGGCCATCAGGTCGAGGCTGACATTGAACCGCAGACTCGAGTCTCCGAACAGGTGAATGTCACCCAGAGTGTTCGAGAACAGCGGCTCGGGAATGTAGACACCGCGATTGGTGATCGCGACCGTATCCCCCAACATCATGCTGGCTTCGGGGTTTTCTCCCCTGAAGGCCCGCGGAGCCGGCAAGGTTTCGATCAGGATCGCCATGATGAACACGATCCACAGCAGAACCGGCACGTTGCGGAACATCTCGACATAGACCGTCATGATGCGCGCGACGATCCAGTTGTGCGACAGGCGCGCCACGCCGATCACGACGCCCAGAATGGTGGCCGTGACACACCCAAGCACCGCAACCACCAACGTGTTCAGCAGCCCGACAAAGGCCGCCCGCAGGTGCGTATCGCGCGAGGTGTAGTCGATCAGGCGCTGGTTGATGTCATAGCTGGCGGGTTCGGCAAAAAACCCGAACTCGACCGGTTTGCCCAGCGCAGCCAGGTTCTGCATCGTGTTGCTGATGATCCAGGCTGCCAGAAGCATGAAACCGATCAGGGCAATGACCTGGATGGTCGCAGACCGGTACCGCGTATCGTAAAGGAGCATGGACAGCCGGAACTGCTCCTTCGGCGGGTCAGTGAGAGTCGTCATGACCTATGTATATCCCCGTGACATCCCGGTTCTTTTCTGGGCAGGGTTTTCCCCTGCTCCCCGTGACCGGGCCTGTTGTTTGTAAGGATGCAAAAAGGGCGCAGGTTGCCCTGCGCCCCAAATGCGGGTTTTAGCGGAACGGCGGCGAGTACAGCAGGCCACCGTCGGTCCACTGGGCGTTCAGGCCGCGTGCCAGGCCGATCGGGGTGTCTTCACCGATGTTCTTGGCAAACACTTCACCATAGTTGCCGCCCGCCTTGATCGCGCGCAGCGCCCACTGGGCGTCCAGGCCCAGCATCTCGCCCAGGGTGCCTTCGCTCCCCAGAAGGCGGTTGATTTCCGGGTTCTCGGTGCCCTGGGCCATCTCGTCGATATTGGCCGAGGTGATGCCCAGCTCTTCGGCCGAGATCAGCGCGTTCAGGGTCCAGCGAACCACGTCGCCCCACTCGTTGTCGCCGTGGCGGACCAGCGGGCCCAGCGGCTCTTTCGAGATGATTTCGGGCAGCAGAACGTGATCATTGGGGTTTTCGAACGTGGCGCGGGTCGCGGCCAGGCCCGATGCGTCGGTGGTGTACACGTCACAGGCACCGGCCAGGTACTGCTGCTGCGCTTCGGCGTTGGTTTCGATCGGAACCGGCTCGTAGCTGATATTGTTCGAGCGGAAGAAGTCCGCCAGGTTCAGCTCGGTGGTGGTGCCGGTCTGGATGCAGACGGTTGCGCCGTCCAGTTCCTTGGCCGAGCTGACGCCCAGCGACTTGGGCACCATGAAGCCCTGACCGTCATAGTAGTTGATGCCGACGAATTCGAACTTCAGGTCGACGTCGCGGCTGAAGGTCCAGGTGGTGTTGCGCGCCAGCATGTCGACCTCGCCCGACGCCAGAGCGGTAAAGCGGGTCTTGCCGGTGGTGGGCACGAATTCGACGGCGTTCGCGTCGCCCAGAACGGCGGCGGCGACGGCGCGGCACACGGCCACGTCAAAGCCCTGCCATTCGCCGTTGGCGTCGGGGGCCGCAAAACCGACCAGACCGGTGGTCACACCGCAGTTCAGTTTGCCGCGCGCCTTGACGTCGTCCATGGTTCCCGCCGCGGCCGCGCCAGCAGCCAGACCGGCAATCGTCGCCGCGCCCAAGATTACGGATTTTTTCATTTTTACCTCTTCCTGATTTCCCGCCCCGATCCGGGACGGGCTTTTATCCGACACGCAAGGTAGCCGGACCGGTTACCCAAAAGGTGTCTCCCCTTTAGTGCGCCCGAGTTTGGGCGCATTCATAAACAAACGTCAAGGGCCGGATCATGGAAATCGATGAGATCACACGGGCGGGGCGGGCGTGTCTCTCAAATCAGGACCAAAAAGGCTCAGATCGATAGGTCGTGGAACTGTTTGGCGTGCAGGAAGGCGGCCCTTTTGATCTCGGCGGCCTGAACGGCTTCGTCGTCGTCGCCCCATTGCTCGGCCTGCCACGATTCATCCAGTCGCGAAATGCGCCATATCTCGTCCGGTTTACGCCAATTCCGGGCAGCGGCAAAACCCAGAATCAGCGACCCCGACAGGCTCACCAGATCGTGAAAGGCCGCCAGACGGAACGCGTCCAGCGCGTGTACCATGTCGCGCAGCCTGTTTACGGCTTCGGCAGGCTGCGGCTGATGCACCACGCCCGCAACCACCTGAAGGCGCGCGCCCAACGTTTCGGCAGCCCAGTCCAGCGCCGGGTCCCACTGTTCGGCCTGACGCCGGGCCAGTTCCCGCGGATGGGTTGCGCGATAGCACAGCAGGTCGGAATCGCCATAGTCGGCCAACATGTCGGCGACCTCGGCATGCTGATGCGTCACCTTGTCGATCGCGGCATTGGCCGAGCGGGTAAAGGGCATGGTCGCGGGATCGATTTCTTTTTCCTGCGCATCCCATTCCCGCGCCACCGCTTCGGCCATGGCCCGGGTGGGCAGCACCAGAGCCGCCTTGGCCGGCGTCTTCACCCGGCGCCCGTCCAGTTCGACGGTATAGCCGCCGTCAGTCTCGACCACGGCGCTTGATGTCCAGAAGCGTTTCGGTTTCCAGTCACTCATGCTCTTGTCCCCAGAATTCTGCCAGCGTGCCGGGCAGTTGGTCAAAGCTGTCGATCACCTTTCGCGCGGCCGCCAGACGGGCCCGGTCGTGATAGCCCCAGGCCACACCGATACCGTGAACGCGCGCCGCCTGCGCCATTTCCATGTCGAAACTCGTATCGCCGATCATCACCGCGTCGCCCGGTGCGACGCCGGTTTCGGACAGGGCCGTTGCGATCATCGAGGGATGCGGTTTCGACGGGTGATGGTCGGCCACCTGCCGGGTGACGAAAACCTGCTCAAGCCCGTGCACCTCAAGCAGCGCGTCCAGGCCGCGTTGCGACTTGCCCGTGGCCACGCCCAACAGGATCTCGGGGGTGGCGTGCAGCCGGTCGATGACGTCGCGGGCACCGGGGAACAGGGGCGAGCCGGCGGCGCCCTGCTGAAGGCGCTGCGCGTGGTAGGCTTGCTTGTAGCCATCGACCAGCCGGGCCTGCATTCGCGGCGGCTGATCGGGCACGAGGCGCGCAATCGCCACCGGCAGGGAAAGGCCCACGATCGACAGGATCGCGGCGCGATCCGGCACCGGCAGCGACACCGCCTGGAAACTCGCGGTCATGGCCGACACGATGCTGGCCTGACTGTCCACCAGCGTCCCGTCCACATCGAACAGAACCAGTCGCAGCGGCGCGGTCATCGCAGCGCCTCGAACGGATCCTCGGCGGCCAGATCCTCGGTCCAGCCCAAGGTATCCCAGCTGTCCTTCATGTGCGGCGGCAGCGGGGCGTTGATCGTGATCTGCTTGCCGGTCACCGGATGTTTGAACGACGCGGTCCGGGCGTGCAGATGCAGCTTTTTGCTGATGACCCCGCCCAACTGTGCGCCCCAGCCGTCGCCCAGGTTTTCCTGACCCGAGCCGCCATATTTCCCATCGCCGATGATCGGGTGCCCGATGGCCGCCATATGCGCGCGCAGCTGATGGGTGCGGCCGGTGACGGGCTCCATCGCCACCCAGGATGCACGGCTGGCCACCCGATACAGCGTGGCATAGAGCGTGTGCGCCCGCTTGGCGCCCGGCGTGCTGTCGATCTCGTTCAGGTGGACGGCGATCATCTTTTCGCCCTCGCCCTGCTTGCCATGACCGGGGGCCTTGACCAGCCCGGTCTTGATCTCGCCCAGATACGGCGTCGGCACACCAGCCACCAGAGCCCAGTAGATCTTGCGCGTATTGCGGTGCCGGAAGGCCGCGGTCAGCCCCTTGGCCGCTTCGCGCGTGCGCGCCATCAGCAGCACGCCCGAGGTGTCCTTGTCGAGCCGGTGCACCAGCCGCGGGTTCTCGTCATAGCCGAAGCGCAGCGCCTCGGATAGGCCGTCCACATGCCGGGCCTGACCGCTGCCGCCCTGAACGGGCAGGCCGTGGGGCTTGTTCAGGGCCAGCACGTGGTCATCCCGATAGATCACGCAGGACTGGATCATTTTCGCTTCGGCATCGGTCACGCGGGGGCGGGTCGGGGCCGGTTTGTGATCCGGGTCCGGCAGGGGCGGCACGCGCACCACCTGCCCCGCCTGCAGCCGGGTCGAGCCCTTGACCCGCCCCCCGTCCACGCGCAGCTCGCCCTTGCGGCACATCTTTTCGATCCGGCCCTGGCTGACATGCGGGAACAGGCGCCGCAACCAGCGGTCCAACCTCTGGTCGCCGTCGCCCGGCTCGACCGTGATCATCTGTACGCCGCTCATGCCAATACCCCTTGCGACCGGATGCTGCGCGCCCGGAAAATCGCCCGTGTCAGTGCCTCAGAAAACATCCGCGTCTGTCGCGCGCCGCAAGGCAAGAGTCAAGCAGGCTGACGGTTTTGCGGGCCCGGGGCGCGCGGATGTCGGTGAAATCCTCCGGCCGCATCGCGGAACCGGTCCGCGTCACGCGCCCTTGCGTTGGCTGCGCAGTTTCGAAAAGTAATCCAGACGCTTTTTCAACTCGCGCTCAAACCCGCGTTCGACCGGCTGATACAGGACCGGGCGCTTCATGGTCTCGGGAAAATAGTTCTGCCCCGAGAACCCGTCCTCGGCATCATGGTCATAGGCATAGCCCGCGCCGTAACCCTGATCTTTCATCAACCCGGTCGGCGCGTTCAGGATGTGTTTGGGCGGCGGTTCGCTGCCCGACTGCTTGGCCAGGCGCATCGCGGCCTTGTAGCCCACATAGGCCCCGTTGGATTTGGGCGCCAGTGCCAGATAGACGACCGCCTGCGCCAGCGCCAGTTCGCCCTCGGGTGACCCGAGCCGCTCGTACACTTCCCAGGCATGCAGGCAGATCGACTGGGCCTGCGGGTCGGCCAGGCCGATATCCTCGACCGCCATCCGGGTGATGCGGCGGGCCAGGTACCGCGGATCCTCGCCCCCGGTCAGCATCCGGGCGAACCAGTACAGCGCCGCATCCGGGTCGGACCCGCGCACCGATTTGTGCAGCGCCGAAATCAGGTTGTAGTGCTCGTCCCCCGACTTGTCGTATTTCGCAGCGCGGCGCATCAGGCGCTTGGCCAACGCGTCGGGGTCCAGCGGCGCGTCCACCGACCAGGCCGCGATCTGTTCGATCAGGTTCAGCAGTGCCCGGCCGTCTCCATCCGCCATTTCCTGCAGCGCGTCCCGCGCCGCGGGTGTCAGGGGCAGCGCCTTGCCCAGCTCTTTTTCAGCGCGTTGCGTCAGGCGCTCCAGATCGGCCAGGCCCAGCCGTTCCAGCACCAGCACCTGCGCGCGGCTGAGCACGGCAGCGTTCAACTCGAACGAGGGGTTTTCGGTGGTCGCGCCAACCAGAAGGATCGTCCCGTCCTCCATATGCGGCAGGAACCCGTCCTGCTGGGCCTTGTTGAAGCGATGGATCTCGTCCACGAACAACAGCGTCCCCTTGCCGTTCCGCCGCCGCAACTTGGCGGCCTCGAACACCTTCTTGAGATCGGGAACACCGGTGAAGATCGCGCTGATCTGTTCGAAATGCAGGTCGGTTTCCTTGGCCAGCAGCCGCGCGATGGTGGTTTTGCCCACCCCCGGCGGCCCCCAGAAGATCAGGCTGGACAGGCTGCCCGACGCCAGCATCACCCCCAGCGGCGCCTCGGGGCCCAGAACCTGTTGCTGCCCGATCACCTCGGACAGCGCCTGGGGCCGCAGCCGGTCGGCCAGCGGGCGGTTCGGGGCCGGTTCCGAGGGCTGGCCTTCGGTATCGAACAGGTCACTCATGCGGTCACAGCCTGAACCGCAACGACACGAGCTTGCCGCGGCGCTCCAGGTCGATCTGGACCCGCCGCCCCGGGTTGCGCAGCGCCCGCACGATGTCGCGCGGGCGTTCCGCCTGTCGCCCGTTCACGGCTTTGATGACATCGCCGGGCCGCAACCCGGCCCGCGCGCCGTAGGGGCCGGGGTCGACCACGACCACACCGTTTTGCGACAGGGGCAGCCCCATCTTGACGATCAGCGCCGGGTTGACCCGCGCAACCGTCATCCCCGGCAGAACCGTGCGGTCGGTCAACGTGGTTTCCTCGGTCGGAGGCGTCTCGGGTGCGGGCACCAGCGCGACGGCGACTTCTGAACGCTCGCCACCGCGCAGCCGGGTCAGAACGGATGTCCCGCCGACACCCGCCACCGACATGCGGAACTTCATCTCGGCGGGCGAATTCACCTCTTCACCATCCACATGCGTGACGATGTCGCCGACCCGCAAGCCGGCCTCGGCCAACGGGCTGAGCGGGTGGAGGTCCGAGATCACCACGCCCTGCGGCAGAGAAAGTCCAAGGGATTCGGCGATGTCGGCGCTCATGGCCTGACCGGACATACCGGCCCAGGGGCTGACGAATTCCGTGTTGCCCGCCCTGGCCTGGCGCAGAAACTCCGCCACCAGATTGGCGGGAATGGCAAAGCCGATGCCGTTGGACCCGCCCGACCGCGTCAGGATCGAGGTGTTGATGCCGATCAGATCTCCGTTGACGTCGATCAGAGCGCCACCGGAATTGCCCGGGTTGATAGGCGCATCGGTCTGAATGAAATAGCCCCGCGCATTGCCGGTGGCCGTTCCCGACCGCGCCAGCCCCGAGATGATCCCCGACGACACGGTCTGCCCCACGCCGAACGGGTTGCCGATGGCCAGAGCCAGCTCGCCCACCTCGACTTGATCCGAATCGCGCAGGCGCAGGAAGGGCAGGCCCTGCGCGTCCTGCAGGCGCAGGATGGCAATGTCGCTTTCCTCGTCGCCCAGAACGACCTCGGCGTGAAATTCGCGACGATCCGTGGTGACGACCCGGATCTCGGTCGCGGTTCCGACGACGTGGTAGTTCGAAACGACATACCCATCGTCGGTCAGGATGACGCCCGACCCCAGAGAGTTCTGCACCCGTGGCCGCGGTGCACCGAAGCCGCCACCGAAAAAGTCCTGAAAGAACGGGTCTGCGAAAATCGGACTGCGGCGTCCGGGCCGGACGATCGTGGCATAGATGTTCACCACCGCCGGGGCCGCCTTCTTGACCACCGGGGCAAATCCCATCGAAATCTCGGCGTGCGATTGCGGAACCCGCGTCTCGGCGCCGGCCTGAGCGGCCAGTGTCATCAGACATACAGCCAGTATCGTGCGTATCATGACAGCTCCGTTCTTTCTCGGCCGAAGATATGCGGAGCGTGGCGCGCGAATGCAATAGAGCGCCGAATTCCGTTGTCGGCAAAGTCACGTCGAAAACCGGCAAACCAACGAAAAACCCCTGCCCGGACGTTCCGGACAGGGGTCAAGAGTTCGGCCATTCAGCCGGGTCTTATTCTTCGTCAGCGACCGCTTCTTCGGCAGCAACGCGGGCCTTGTCGGCCGCGCCCTTGGCATCGACGTCGCGATCGACGAATTCGATGATCGCCATCGGCGCCATGTCGCCATAGCGGAAGCCGGCCTTCAGGATACGGACATAGCCGCCCTGACGGTCCTTGTAGCGCGGGCCCAGAACCTCGAACAGCTTGGCGACGTCCTTGTCTTCCTTCAGCTGAGCTGCGGCCTGACGGCGGGCGTGCAGGTCGCCGCGCTTGCCCAGGGTGATCAGCTTCTCAACGATCGGGCGCAGTTCTTTTGCCTTGGGCAGGGTCGTCTTGATCTGTTCGTGCTCGATCAGAGAGCCGGCCATGTTGGCAAACAGGGCCTTGCGGTGCTCATGAGTACGGTTCAGGCGGCGGTAACCACGTGCGTGACGCATTTTTCAGTTCCTTTTTCGTGTTTTTCTTTGTCCGGTGGCTTGCGGACAGCCACGCTCCTTGGGGCGGTGATTCCGCCCGTGCGCGGTGCTTTATCCGATCAGCGGCACAGTGTAAAGCACGGGGCTTATTTTACAGGCCGCAACAGAATTTCCGCTTCGCGTTCCGACAGGAATAATCTGGCAAATTCAGCGTTTTGTTCTGCATAACGCTGCATGATCCGCTCTCTCAGCTCTTGGCTAAAAAACGCCGTCGTGTCCTGATGTTCCATCTGAGCTTCAGCTTCAGTCAAAGCTTTGACGAATGCCTGTCGCTGCCTTCGGCCTTCGGCCTTCGTGAACACGGTCATAGGCAATCAAGGCTCTGACCAGTGGCGCACTGAGAGACCGGCGGTGGGCTTTTGGCAAGTCTCGCCGCCCTGTCCACTCCGTTCCGAGAACCGCTTCGGCTCTGCTGACAATATCACGCGCGCAGGTCTCGCTGTGATAAAGACACGCGTGGATCGCCGCGTCGCCGAAATGCGCCCGCCAAGGGGCTAGACGGCTCAGAAAATCAAACCCACGAAAATTGGCGTCTACGAATGCATCTACATCATGCATCCGTTTCCCTTCGCCAACGAGCTTCCACTTGAACGTGCTCTCGATCAAGTCGTCCTGACGACGCGCAAAATAAAGTATGCGCACGTCGAAACCTTTTAGCGCCTGCCGCACTTGCGCGACTTGCCACGGTCGAAAATAACACATGTGCTCCGAAGACAGCATGGTCAAAGCTTCCGATGGCAGTTCCAAGACAACTTGCCGAACTCTGTTCAAAAGCGCAGGTGCGTCTTTGATGAAGTGACTTTGGGTCTCCAACGGAAACAGGGCGTGATGTGCACCTGACGCCACTTGACCAACAGCAGGATAGTGAAAGGCCGGATCTTGAGCCGCCCGGGCCACGAAGTATTTCTGCAACGCCGTAGTACCGGTTTTACCATGGCCGATATGCAGCCAAACAACCGGTTCTTGCCCGCGTGTTGTACCAGTCGCCAAAGGGTATTTCCCCAGTGTCCAGGTCGTTGAACGAAGAACGAGCCCCTAAGGGCTCGTTCTCGTGAAATCAAAATGCGTCTTCGAATTTCTTGGCCAGATCTTCGATGTTGTCGGGCGGCCAGTCCTCGACATCCATGCCGAGGTGCAGACCCATGCCGGACAGCACTTCCTTGATCTCGTTCAGCGACTTGCGGCCGAAGTTCGGGGTGCGCAGCATCTCGGCTTCGGTCTTCTGGATCAGGTCGCCGATATAGACGATGTTGTCGTTCTTCAGGCAGTTTGCCGAACGGACCGACAGTTCCAGCTCGTCCACTTTCTTCAGCAGCAGTGGGTTGAATTCCAGACCATCGTCCTCGTCCTGGCGGCCGGCCGATTCCGGCTCGTCGAAGTTCACGAAGATCGACAGCTGATCCTGCAGGATGCGGGCGGCGAAGGCCAGCGCGTCCTCGGGCGTGATCGAGCCGTCGGTTTCGATCTTCATGGTCAGCTTGTCATAGTCCAGAACCTGACCTTCACGGGTCGGCTGAACGTCATAGGCCACCTTCTTGACCGGCGAATAGATCGCGTCGATCGGGATCAGGCCGATGGGCGCGTCTTCGGGCTTGTTCTTCTCGGCCGAGACGTAGCCCTTGCCGGTGTTGACGGTCAGTTCCATGAACAGGTCGGCGCCATCGTCCAGATGGCAGATGACGTGATCGCGGTTCAGAACCTCGATGCCGGCGCTTTCGCTGATGTCGCCGGCGGTGACGACTGCGGGGCCTTTGGCATTGATCGACAGGCGCTTGGGGCCTTCGACTTCCATGCGCAGGGCGACCTGCTTGAGGTTCAGGATGATGTCGGTGACGTCTTCACGCACACCTGCGACCGAGCTGAACTCGTGCAGGACGTTGTCGATCTGGACGCTGGTGATGGCCGCACCTTGCAGCGAGCTCATCAGAACGCGGCGCAGCGCGTTGCCCAGGGTCAGACCAAAGCCGCGCTCCAGCGGTTCGGCGACGATGGTGGCCTGACGCGCGGGGTCGTTGCCCGGCTTGCCGTCAAGCTGGGTCGGCTTGATCAATTCGGCCCAATTCTTGTGGATCATGTAATCCCTCCATTCCTGTCTGCGCCCCATGACCAACAAGGTGCAGACGCCCGAGGTTCAAAATGACGTGCTGGGGCCGTGCGAAAACACAGCCCCAGCCAGATTCCAAATTGCTTAGACGCGGCGGCGCTTCGGCGGGCGGCAGCCGTTGTGGGCGATCGGGGTCACGTCACGGATCGACGTGATGTTGAAGCCCACGGCAGCCAGTGCGCGCAGTGCCGATTCACGGCCCGAACCGGGGCCCTGAACTTCGACTTCCAGCGTCTTGACGCCATGTTCCTGCGCCTTGCGGCCGGCGTCTTCGGCGGCCATCTGCGCCGCGTAGGGGGTCGACTTCCGCGAACCCTTGAAGCCCATGGTGCCGGCCGACGACCACGAAATGGCGTTGCCCTGCACGTCCGAGATCAGGATCTTGGTGTTGTTGAAGGTCGAGTTCACATGGGCGACGCCCGATGCGATGTTCTTGCGCTCTTTGCGTTTTACGCGTGTCTTGTCACGTGCCATCGGTCAGACCCTCCTTACTTCTTCTTGCCCGCGATCGGCTTTGCGGGGCCTTTGCGGGTGCGAGCGTTGGTGTGGGTGCGCTGACCGCGAACCGGCAGGTTGCGGCGGTGACGCAGACCGCGATAGCAGCCCAGGTCCATCAGGCGCTTGATGTTCATCTGCACTTCACGACGCAGGTCACCTTCGACGGTGTAGTTGGCGTCGATGTGCTCGCGGATGGCCAGAACTTCGGCATCCGACAGTTCGTTCACCCGGCGGCTTTCGTCGATACCCACGGCTTCGCAGATCGCCTTGGCCGAGGTGTTGCCGATTCCGGTGATATAGGTAAGGGCGATAGGTACCCGCTTGGCAGTCGGGATGTTTACGCCGGCAATACGTGCCACGTGTCACTTTCCTTTCGTTGCGGTTCCGTAATTCCAGAACCTTTTTTCACAACACTTGACCGTGGCAGTGGCGCCAGAGGGTCCAGCATTTGTACGAGGTAGTCTTCGCAGGCGGAACGAATCCCGCACGCAGGGTTGATTCCCCAAGGGGATGGGGGTCGATATGGGCTTTTGCGCCTGGCGTCAAGCCCCTTGCTGCATCAGCCCAGAATGGCCGCGATCGAGGCCCGGACTTCCTTGATGTCCGCCAGCCCGTTCACCGGACGCAGATCGCCCTTGGCATAGTAGTAACCGATCAACGGAGACGTCTTCTTGTAGTACTCCATCAACCGGGTCCGCAGGCTGTCTTCGTTGTCGTCGGCCCGACGCACCATGTTGGTGCCGCCGCAGTTGTCACACTTGCCGGCCTCGGCGGTGGGCTTGGTTTCGTCGTGATAGACCTCGCCGCAATCGCCACAGGTGAAACGGCCGGTGATCCGCTTGACCAGCGCCTCGTCATCCACACGCATCTCGATCACCGTGTGCAACGACTGGCCCAGCTTGGCCAGCAATGCACCCAACGCATCCGCCTGCGCCAAGGTGCGCGGGAAGCCGTCGAAGATGAAGCCCGCACCCTTTTCGGTGGTCAGCTTCTCTTCGATCAGGCCGATCACGATCTCGTCGGTGACAAGCTTGCCCGCGTCCATGATCGCGGCCACCTTCTTGCCCATCTCGGTACCCGAGTTTCGGGCCTCGCGCAGCATGTCACCGGTGCTGAGCTGGATCATGCCCCGCGTTTCAACCAGGTGACGTGCCTGCGTACCCTTGCCTGCCCCCGGGGGGCCCAGAAGAATGATATTCATCGACGAGCGGGTCCCTTCCTGCCGCGTTTCTTGCCTTTGCCGCGCAGCTGGGACTTTTCGATCAGCCCTTCATATTGATGCGCCAGCAGGTGGCTCTGAACCTGTTGGATCGTGTCCATGGTCACAGAGACGATGATCAGAACCGAAGTGCCGCCGAAATAGAACGGGATGGCGAACTGGCCGCGCAGGATTTCGGGCAGCAGGCAGACCGCCGCCAGATAGGCCGAGCCCAGCACCAGCACGCGGTTGACCACGTATTCCAGATATTCGGCGGTCTTCTTGCCGGGGCGAATGCCGGGCACGAAACCGTTCTGCTTTTTCAGATTGTCCGCCACATCATCCGGTTTGAACGACACGTTGAACGTGTAGAAATAGGCAAAGAACACGATCATCGACGCGAAGAACAGCAGGTACAGCGGTTGTCCCGGCCCGAAATTGGCCAGCAGCCACGACATGATCGGGCCGTTCGCCGCGCCCGACGAGAAGGTCGAGATCGTGACCGGCAACAGCAGCAGCGAGCTGGCGAAGATCGCCGGAATCACGCCCGCCGGGTTGACCTTGACCGGCAGGTGGCTCGAGCCGCCCTCATAGACTTTCATGCCGACATTGCGGCGCGGGTACTGGATGTGGATCTTGCGCAGCGCGCGCTCCATGAACACCACGAAGGTGATCACGGCGATCACCATCACGATCACGCCGACGATCACGGCCGGGCTGATCGCACCGGAACGGCCCGAGGCGAAGAACTGCGCCAGGGCGGCCGGAACCTCGGCGATGATGCCGACGAAGATGATCAGCGAGATGCCGTTGCCGATGCCGCGCGCGGTGATCTGCTCACCCAGCCACATCAGGAACATGGTGCCGCCGACCAGCGTGATCATCGTGGACAGGCGGAAATACAGGCCCGGATCGGTGGCCAAATCGCCCGATTCCAGCGAAACCGCCAGGCCATAGGCCTGCACGGTGGCCAGCGCCACGGTGCCGAAACGGGTGTACTGGTTGATCTTCTTGCGGCCCTGCTCGCCCTCTTTCTTGAGCTGTTCGAGCGCGGGCACCATCGAGGTCAGCAGCTGTACGATGATCGATGCCGAGATATAGGGCATGATGCCGAGAGCGAAGATACCCATCCGCCCCAGCGCCCCGCCGGTGAACATCGAAACCATCCCACCGATGCCCTGCCCCGCCTGTTCCATGAACTCGCGCAGCGCCTGACCGTCGATCCCCGGCACCGGAATGAAAGTGCCCAGACGATAGACGATCAGCAAACCCAGCGTGAACAGGATGCGGTTGCGCAGATCGGTGGCTTTGCCCAGGGCAGCCCAGCTTGTGTTGGCTGCCATTTGTTCTGCTGCTGATACCATAAATCGGTCTCTCTTATGAAAACGCCGCCCGGAACCGTTTTCCGGCTCGGGCGGCGTCTTGGAAAACTCTGAGGTCTATGTAAGCGGGTCGGCGCCCGCTCACAAGCGCTTACTCTGCCGCAGCGGCTTTTGTGACCTTCAGTGAACCGCCCGCTTTCTCGACGGCTTCGATCGCCGCCTTCGAGGCACCGGTCACTTCCAGGTTCACCTTGGCGCTGATTTCGCCCTTGGCCAGAACGCGGACACCGTCCAGCTTGCGGCGGACCAGACCCGAGGCGACCAGAGCGTCCTCGGTGATCGCTGCCTTGGCGTCCAGCTTGCCGGCGTCGACGAATTTCTGGATCAGGCCCAGGTTGACGACGGCGTATTCCTTGCGGTTCGGCTTGTTGAAGCCGCGCTTGGGCAGGCGCTGATACAGCGGCATCTGGCCGCCTTCATAGCCGTTGATGGCCACACCCGAACGGGATTTCTGGCCTTTGATACCACGGCCACCCATCTTACCCTTGCCCGAGCCGGGACCACGGCCCACGCGGGTCCGTTTCGGTGAGGCGCCGGGATTGTCGCGCAGTTCATGCAGTTTCATGTCGCTTCTCCTAAGCCGGATATGACCCCGAAGCGTGATGGGCCAAACACGGCATTTCTTGATTTTGATTCTCGTGGCGATCAAGCCACCGAAGCGCGATACAGCCTCAGGCCCCCGGTTGCAAGTTTTGTTTGTCCGATCGCGACGAGTCAGCCCACGGGATCGGGAATCGGCGCGTCCTGTGGAATGATGCCATGTTTGGCCACCAGTTTCCCGACCAGGCTGTCGGGGTGCGGAACGCCGCCATGTTTGCGCATGATCGCGCGCATCCGGCGCCCGTAGAGATGGATCGAGACGGTATCTTCGTGGAAAAACCGGTCGAGATTCGTATTCGGCCGTGCCATGGCGCGGCGGCGTGAGAAGTTGATCGGATAGAACACATGCTTGGGCAGCGCATGTTTGATCTCGCCGGTCTGTTGCAACGCCCAGGTGAACGCCTTGGGCCCCCATACCCCCCACAAGGTTTCCGGCACGTTGGTCGGGGCCCCGGCGTCCCGCGCCTCTTCCAGCGGGCGGCGGTGGCGAGGGGGCAGCCAGGGCGGGATCAGGTAGGGGTCATTGGTGAATTCGATCAGCTTGCCCAGCGTTTCGCTGTCTTGTGGCAACCCCAACACGCCTATGGCGACTTCGCCTTCGAGGTACCCGTAATAGTGGCCGTTCAACGGCGCATAGGGTTTCAGGCAATAGGCATCGGTGTCGGCCCAGATCAGGTCGGGCTCTTGTGCCAGCATCCGGTATCGAAACTTGTCGGAATGCGGCGCCGGGCTTTGGGTTCGGTCATGGGTGATGAATTCGGAATCGGGCAGGATCTCGCGAGCATCCCGCCGCTCCACCCCGTCGGGGATGTTGGTCACGTTGTCGTAGGTGTAAAGGCGCACGCTGTGGCCCATGTCCAGATAGGACTGGATGCAAAGCAGCTCGAGGAAACTGAGCGGCCCCTCCACCCACAGCATTCCGATCTGGTAGTCCGTCGCCATGCCCTGCCCTTTCACTCAGCATTTCCGCGTTGTTCAGGAAGTGGCGCAATTCCCGGCCCCATGCAACGGTGCAGTTGGCGCCCCTTGGAAATTCTTCATGGGACAGACGCCCCAAAAAGGAAAAGGGCGCCCATGCGGCGCCCCACCTGCATCGCGATCAAGGCCCTTGCCACTTACGAGCAATAGGCGTGCTCGCGCGCGATATCGGCGATGTCGCAGCGGCGGATGCCGATGTCGTTCAGCTCGCGGTCGCTCAACCGCTGCAGTTCGGAATAGGTCTTGCTGTATTCCCGCGCACGGGCGTTGGCACGCTTGATGCAGTCGATCAGGTCGCGGATACGGGCGGTCAGGTTCAGGCCGCCATGGGTGATGTTCAGTGCGTGTGCCATATCTGGGCTCCTTTCTTGCCGGGCGTATTCCCTGGCGCTGTGAGTGTCGTTCCTTTTGGACACCCCACAGATAGGCCCAGATGTTACCGCAAACAATCCGAGTCTCGGTCTACCCGTCATGCACTATTCGCATGGCAAGCCATGCAGAGGACGCAAAGAAAAACACCCCCGAACCGGTCGGGGGCGTTTTCATGTTGGATCCGAGACGCGATCAGTCGCGTTCTTCGATGATCTCGACCAGATGCGGGATCTTGTTGACCATGCCGCGGATCGAGGGGGTATCCTCCAGCTCGCGGGTCTTGTGCATCTTGTTCAGGCCCAGGCCGATCAGGGTTGCGCGCTGGTCGGCGGGGCGGCGGATCGGCGAGCCGATCTGCTTGACGACGATGGTTTTTGCCATGATGACGTCTCCTTACGCTTCTTCGGCGACTTGCGCCGATGCGGCCGGTGCGTCTTCCCGCTTGGGCAGGATGTCAGCAACCTTCTTGCCACGACGTGCGGCAACCGAACGCGGGCTCTGTTCTTTCTTCAGGCCGTCGATGGTGGCGCGGATCATGTTGTAGGGGTTCTGCGAGCCCAGCGACTTGGACACCACGTCCTTGACGCCCAGCATCTCGAACACGGCACGCATCGGACCACCGGCGATGATACCGGTACCTTCCGGCGCGGTGCGCATGACGACCTTGCCGGCGCCGTGGCGGCCTTCGATGTCGTGGTGCAGAGTGCGGCCTTCGCGCAGCTGCACGCGGATCATGTTGCGCTTGGCCTGCTCGGTGGCCTTGCGGATGGCCTCGGGCACTTCTTTCGCCTTGCCCTTGCCAAAGCCCACGCGGCCTTTCTGATCGCCGACAACCACCAGAGCGGCGAAGCCGAAGCGCTTACCACCCTTTACAGTTTTCGACACGCGGTTGATCGCAACCAGGCGATCTGCGAATTCCGGTGCTTCCTCGCGGTCGCGACGGTTGCCCCGGCGGTTTTCACGTTCTGCCATTTCGGCATCCCTTTCTCTGATGGCGCGTCCGCGCCGTTGCTTCAATCCAGGTGAGCCCCGGCACAGCGCCGAGGCTCCCGGATCATCGGGGTGGCCGCAGGGGCCACCCACAGGTTTTAGATCTTCAGCCCGCCTTCACGCGCAGCGTCGGCAACCGCCTTCACCTTGCCGTGGAACAGGAAGCCGCCACGATCGAAATAGGCCTCTTCGACGCCGGCCTTCTTGGCCCGCTCGGCGATGGCCGCGCCCACCTTGGTGGCCGCTTCGATGTTGTTCTTGCCGACGACGCCCAGATCCTTTTCCAGGGTCGAGGCCGAGGCCAGGGTCACGCCGCGCACATCGTCGATCAGCTGGACCGAGATGTTCTTGTTCGAGCGGTGCACCGACAGGCGAGGACGCCCGGCGTTGACCTTGCGAAGCTTGTTCCGAACGCGCAGGCGGCGCTTCAGAAACAGGGTTCTTTTGCTGTTTGCCATTGTGTTCGTCCTTACTTCTTCTTGCCTTCCTTGCGGAAGATGAACTCGCCCTTGTAGCGGATGCCCTTGCCTTTGTACGGCTCGGGGCGGCGCCAGTCGCGGATCTTGGCCGCCACTTCGCCCACCAGCTGCTGGTCGATGCCTTCCACGACGATCTCGGTCTGCTTCGGCGCGGTGATGGTGACACCTTCCGGAGCAACGAAATCGACATCGTGGCTGTAGCCCAGGTTCAGCTTCAGGGTGTTGCCCTGCATCTGAGCGCGGTAACCCACACCCTGGATCTCCAGCTCCTTCTTGAAGCCGTTGGTCACGCCTTCGATCAGGTTGGCGACCATGGTGCGGCTCATGCCCCACTGCTGGCGTGCACGCTTCGAGGTGCCGCGCGGAGTGATCTTGACCACGTTGTCTTCGACCGACAGGGTGACATCGTCGGTTGCGGTGAAGCTGCGGGTGCCTTTCGGACCCTTCACTTCGATGGTCTGGCCGGACACAGCAGCGGAAACGCCGCTGGGCAGCTCGACCGGTTTTTTACCAATACGAGACATTCCAGACCTCCTTAGAAGACGGTGCAGAGCACTTCGCCGCCAACATTGTTGGAGCGAGCGTTCGCGTCCGACATCACGCCCTTGGGCGTGCTGACAATCGACACGCCCAGACCCTGACGGACCTGAGGAATGTCATTGACGCCCATGTAGACGCGACGACCGGGCTTCGAAACCCGCTTCAGCTCGCGAATGACAGGGGTGCCTTCATAGTATTTCAGGCTGATCTCAAGCGCCGGGTGGCCATTGGCACCGGTCACTTTTTCATAGCCGCGGATGTAGCCTTCGTCCGCCAGCACGTCCAGAACCCAAGCGCGCAGCTTCGACGCCGGGGTGATCACGGTGGACTTGCCGCGCATCTGCGCGTTGCGGATACGGGTGAGCATATCGCCGATAGGATCGTTCATATCACTCTCTCCCTTACCAGCTCGATTTCACCATGCCGGGGATCTGACCAGCAGAGCCCAGCTCGCGCAGCGCGATACGGCTGATCTTCAGCTTACGATAGTAAGCGTGCGGACGGCCGGTCAGCTGGCAGCGGTTGTGCAGACGGGTTGCCGAGCTGTTGCGCGGCAGTTTCGCCAGCTTCAGACGCGCCTTGAAGCGCTCTTCCATCGGGCGGCTCTCGTCATTCGCGATTTCTTTCAGCTCGGCGCGTTTTGCGGCGTATTTGGCCACCAGGCGCTCGCGCTTCTTTTCGCGCTCGATCATTGCTTTTTTAGCCATGTCTCTTTCCTCCCGGCGCTTACGCGTTGAACGGCATGTTAAAGTGCTTCAACAGTGCCTTTGCTTCAGCGTCGGTTTTCGCTGTGGTGGCAATTACGATGTCCAGGCCCCAGACCTCGTCGACCTTGTCGAAATCGATTTCCGGGAACACGATGTGCTCTTTCATGCCCATGGCAAAGTTGCCACGGCCGTCGAAAGCCGGTTTCACACCGCGGAAGTCACGCACGCGCGGCAGCGCGATGGTGATCAGACGGTCCAGGAATTCGTACATCCGGTCGCCGCGCAGGGTCACCTTGGCGCCCAGCGGCATGTCTTCACGGACGCGGAAGCCCGCGATCGACTTCTTCGCCTTGGTCGCCACGGCTTTCTGGCCAGCAATCGCGGTCAGATCCTCGACGGCAGCCTTCGCCTTCTTCGAGTCCTTCACCGCCTCGGCACCGCAGCCGATGTTCAGAACGATCTTGTCCAGCTTGGGGATCTGCATATCGTTCTTGTAGCCGAACTCTTCTTTCAGAGCGGCGCGGATCTTGTCGGCGTACTGAGTCTTCAGACGCGGGGTGTAGGTTGCAGCATCAAGCATCGATCACGTCCCCCGTGGTCTTGGCGTAACGAACCTTCTTGTCACCTTCCATGCGGAAGCCGACGCGGGTTGCCTTGCCGTTCTTGTCCAGCAGCGCCAGGTTCGACAGGTCGATCGGCATCGCCTTGGGCAGGCGGCCACCTTGCGAGGTCTGCGACTGGCGGGTGTGGCGGATGGCGATGTTGATGCCATCGACCACGGCTTTGCCGGCCTTCGGGTCGACCGAGGTGATCACGCCCTCTTTACCCTTGTCCTTGCCGGCCAGCACGACGACCTTGTCGCCTTTGCGGAGTTTAGCAGCCATGGTTACAGCACCTCCGGAGCCAGCGAGATGATCTTCATGAAGTTCTTCGCGCGCAGTTCACGAACGACGGGGCCGAAGATACGGGTACCGATGGGCTCGTTGTTGTTGTTCAGGATGACCGCGGCGTTGCGATCGAAGCGGATCGCGGTGCCGTCTTCGCGACGGACTTCCTTGGCGGTGCGCACGACGACGGCCTTGCGGACGTCACCTTTCTTCACGCGGCCGCGCGGGATGGCTTCCTTCACCGAGACGACGATGATGTCGCCGACGGAGGCGTATTTACGCTTGGAACCACCCAGGACCTTGATGCACTGAACTCGGCGTGCGCCGGAGTTGTCAGCGACATCCAGATTGGTCTGCATCTGGATCATGTGGTTTCTCCCGACCTGTGGGGGCTGGTCTTGTTAAATCCCCCAGGGTTTCGACAAATGGAAAGGCCTGGGGGCTTACGCCTCCAGAACCTCCCAGCGTTTCGTCTTCGATTTCGGCGCGCATTCGATGATGCGTACGGTGTCGCCGACCTTGAAGGCGTTCTTTTCATCGTGAGCCCGGTATTTCTTGGACTTACGGATGGTCTTCTTCAGAACCGGGTGCGTGAAGCGGCGCTCCACCAGCACGGTGACGGTCTGTTCGTTGGCGTCGCTGGTCACGGTGCCTTGCAGAATACGTTTGGGCATCTCTCAGGCTCCTCAGTTCGCAGCTTCAGCAGCTTTTTCGTTCAGCACGGTCTGGATGCGGGCGACGTCGCGGCGCACGCTCTTGATCCGGGCGGTGTTCTCGAGTTGGCCGGTCGCCTGCTGGAAGCGCAGATTGAAAGCTTCCTTCTTCAGGTTGACCAGGTCCTCCCGGAGCTGGTCCGGGGTCTTGTTACGCAGTTCCTGGGCGTTCATCGCCTTTTCCTTTGCTCAAAACACCAGAAGGCCCCTTCGCGGGTCACCTTTGACCTGGTGGATGAATGACAGACGTGCGAATCGCCCGACGCAGTCGGGAGATCGCAGGATGCCGCCGTATAAGGGTTTGGGGGGTGGGTGGCAAGGGAAAGTTTTGCAGCCGGGACCGGGCAAATATCGGGTCACGCCGTAACCTGACCACTTGCGCGTTGTCTTTTGCGAAAACGGGTTTGGCCGAAACTCAAAAGACACGTGAAAACCCCGAAGTATCTTTGTCCCGCTGGCTAAGGAACGGTGGAAGACATGGAACTGGTTGTCCTAATCGGGGTAGCGGCACTTCTGGTTGTTTTCACATCAGGAAAGCCGCGCTCTGTCACCCGTCGCACAGGCCTTCAAAAATCTCCACAAGCTTCAGCACGGAACCGCGCGACCCGCAGACAACATCCTCGTGTTGCGCCTTCCGACCGCATTCTGACGGGGCGCGCTTATGTGATCGATGGTGACACAATCATTGTCCGTGGAACAAAGATTCGTCTTGCCGGGATTGATGCGCCCGAGTTGGATATGCCATGGGGTCAAAAGGCAAAGTGGGCAATGGTCGAAATCTGCAAAGGCCAGGAAATTACGGTCAAGCTGAACGGCGAAACATCCTATGATCGGTTCGTTGGAATTGGTTATCTACCCGATGGGCGGGACATCGGCGCCGAACTGGTCAAAAGAGGGCTTGCGCTGGACCTGCCTTTCTTTTCGCAGGGAAGGTATAGGCATCTTGAACCGGCCGGGGCCAGAGAGCGGCTGCGGAACGGGGCTTTCGGCCACGCATCGATTTCGGCTCGCAGGACGACTACAGTCATCGCCTATGGGCGCAGATCAATCCGGCGCAATGCGGGCAGCTGAATACGCCCTTCGAGGCTCACTCCCACTTATAATTGAAGCTCACCGAAATCCGTTCTTCCTCGGCCATGTTCATCGGCACCTCGTGGCGCAGCCAGCTTTCCCACAGCAGAACGTCGCCGACCTTCGGCTTCATGTAAACAAAGGGGTGCAACTCACGCCGTGCGCCCTTGCGGCGCACCGGCGCGGCCATCATCCGAGCAGATCGCGGGTCCTCCAGCTTCAACGCGCTGGCGCCCTCCGGCATCGAAACATAGGTCGTTCCCGAAATCACGCTGTGAGGATGAATATGGCTGGCATGCATTCCGCCTTCGGGCAGGATGTTGATCCAAAGATCCTCCAGCTTCAATTCGCGCCCGTCGAGATCGAATTCCAGGTCTTCGGCAAAGGCGGCCACATGTTGGTCCAGCACCTTGACCAGATCCGCAAAGATCGGAAACCGCCAAGGCAGATCAGTCAGCGAGGCATAGCTGGTATAGCCCGGATAGCCGTTTTCTTCGCACCATTCCTGACCGGCCTCGTCGTCCTGGGCGATGATCAGGCAGGAGTTCTCCAGTTCCTCCGGGTCGATCCTAGGTTCGAATTCGGAAAGAGCGGCGCGGTAAAGGCGGGTGACGAAGAGCGATTCAATATGTGGCATGATCTCGTCCTAATGCTGCGTCGTGCCGAAGGCCATGGAAGTGTTGCGAGGCTCCGCCTCGCGCTCCGGGATATTTGCGGCCAGATGAAGCCGGGGCGCACTCATTCATCTGGCAAAAAATATCCCGGGGGAGCCGCGGCTTGCCGCGGTGGGGGCAGCGCCCCCTCAAAATAGCCATACCCCCGCCAGTTTCCCAGCGGGGGTAGTATAGCCGTGACGGGGTTACCCCATTCTCTTACCAGTCCTCGCGGACCACCACGCGGGTCTTGATCGGCAGCTTCATCGCGGCCAGGCGCAGAGCCTCGCGGGCGATTTCGTCGTTGACGCCATCGATCTCGAACATCACCCGACCGGGCTTCACTTTGGCTGCCCAATAGTCGACCGAGCCTTTACCTTTACCCATACGGACTTCGGTCGGCTTCGAGGTCACGGGGGTATCCGGGAAGATCCGGATCCAGACGCGACCTTGACGCTTCATGTGACGGGTCATGGCACGACGTGCAGCTTCGATCTGACGTGCGGTGACGCGCTCGGGCTGCAGGGCTTTCAGACCGTAGGTGCCAAAGTTCAGATCAGAGCCACCCTTGGCTTCGCCCTTGATCCGGCCTTTGTGCATCTTGCGGAATTTCGTACGCTTTGGTTGAAGCATCTCAAATCCTCCTTAGCGACGGCCGCCAGCACCGCGAGGTGCCGGACCATCCTGGAGTTCCTGTGCTTTACGGTCACGTGCCTGCGGATCGTGCTCCATGATCTCACCTTTGAAGATCCAGACCTTGATCCCGATGATCCCGTAGGGGGTCATCGCTTCGGCATGTGCGTAATCGATGTCGGCACGCAGGGTGTGCAGCGGCACGCGGCCTTCGCGGTACCATTCGGTCCGTGCGATTTCGGCGCCGCCCAGACGGCCAGCGACGTTCACCCGGATACCCAGGGCGCCCATGCGCATGGCGTTCTGAACCGACCGCTTCATCGCGCGGCGGAACGAAACGCGGCGCTCGAGCTGCTGAGCGATCGACTCGGCAACCAATTGCGCGTCGAGTTCCGGCTTGCGCACTTCGACGATGTTCAGGTGCAGTTCGCTGTCGGTCATCGCGGCCAGCTTCTTGCGCAGAACTTCGATGTCCGCGCCTTTCTTGCCGATGATGACACCCGGACGTGCGGTGTGGATCGTGACGCGGCACTTCTTGTGCGGACGCTCGATGATCACACGGGCCACGCCGGCCTGCTTGCACTCTTTCTTGATGAACTCACGGATCTTGAGGTCTTCCAGCAGAAGATCACCGTAGTCCTTGGTATCTGCGTACCAACGGCTGTCCCAGGTGCGGTTGACCTGAAGGCGCATGCCGATCGGATTGACTTTATGTCCCATTAGGCTTGCTCCTCAACTTGACGCACCTTGATGGTGATCTCCGAGAACGGCTTCATGATCTTGCCGAACCGGCCGCGGGCACGCGGACGACCGCGCTTCATGACCAGATTCTTGCCAACCCAGGCCTCGGCGACGATCAGCTCGTCGACGTCCAAGTTGTGGTTGTTCTCGGCGTTGGCGATGGCCGACTGAAGGCATTTCTTCACGTCCTGCGCGACACGCTTGTTCGAGAAAGTCAGGTCGGTCAGAGCCTTCTCGACTTTCTTGCCGCGGATCATCGCTGCAACCAGGTTCAGTTTCTGCGGGCTGGTGCGAAGCATACGGGTCTTGGCCATTGCTTCGTTTTCAGCCACGCGGCGGGGGTTCTTTGCCTTGCCCATGACTTACTTCCGCTTCGCTTTCTTGTCCGCGGCATGACCGTAATAGGTCCGGGTCGGCGAGTACTCACCGAACTTCTGACCGATCATGTCTTCCGTGACGTTTACCGGGATATGTTTCTGGCCGTTGTACACACCAAAGGTCAGGCCCACGAACTGGGGCAGGATGGTGGAACGACGCGACCAGATCTTGATGACTTCGTTGCGGCCCGACTCGCGCGCAGCCTCGGCTTTTTTCAGCACGTAAGCGTCGACGAAAGGACCCTTCCAAACAGAGCGAGACATGTCTTAACGCCCCTTCTTCTTGGCGTGCCGCGAGCGGATGATCAGCTTCTGGGACGCTTTGTTCTTGTTGCGGGTACGCTTACCCTTGGTGTCCTTGCCCCAAGGCGTAACCGGCGTACGGCCACCCGAGGTCCGGCCTTCACCACCACCGTGGGGGTGGTCGATCGGGTTCATGGCAACACCACGGACCGACGGACGCACGCCCTTGTGGCGCATACGACCGGCTTTGCCGAGGTTCTGGTTGCTGTTGTCGGGGTTCGACACGGCACCGACGGTGGCCATGCATTCCTGGCGCACCATGCGCAGCTCGCCCGAGCTCAGACGGATCTGGGCATAGCCGCCATCGCGACCGACGAACTGGGCGTAGGTGCCCGCGGCACGCGCGATCTGACCGCCCTTGCCGGGCTTCATCTCGATGTTGTGCACGATGGTACCGATCGGCATGCCCGAGAACGGCATCGCGTTGCCGGGCTTGATGTCGGCCTTGGCCGAAGCGATGACCTTGTCGCCAACCGCCAGACGCTGCGGCGCCAGGATATAGGCCTGCTCGCCGTCGTCATATTTGATCAGTGCGATGAACGCGGTCCGGTTCGGGTCGTATTCGATCCGCTCGACGGTTGCCGCCACATCAAATTTGTTCCGTTTGAAGTCAACGATCCGGTAGAGACGCTTTGCGCCACCGCCGCGGCGGCGTGAAGTGATCCGTCCGGTGTTGTTCCGGCCGCCCGATTTGGTCAAACCCTCGGTGAGAGACTTGACCGGACGTCCTTTCCAAAGCTCCGAACGGTCGATCAGCACCAGCCCGCGCTGGCCCGGCGTCGTCGGTTTGTACGACTTGAGTGCCATGCTTTCTGTCTTCCGTTTAGCAAGCGCGAGGATCAATCCCCGCTATGTGAGAGGCCCCCGTAGGTGCCCAGGTTATAGGGCCCCGAAGGTCCCCGGTTAAAGTGTTCACACGAACAAAAGGCATGGCCCCGGACGAATCCGGGGCCATGCGGATGCGCCCAATTAAGGGAGCAGCCAAACCATGTCAAGTGCCGCCTTCCTTTCTCCATGTTCCCTTGGGGCTTCTCCAATGAAACTGCGGGTAACCAATCATTAGCTCTCATGTGTTCCGCTGAGAATCAGGGAGGTTTCATGGCACGGATTCGCACTGCTCCCGGCGTCTTTCTGATTGGTCACCTTGTCGCGGGGTGGGCGCAGGCAGATCATGGACCATCAGCCATTTGCGCCCAAGTTTCAGAACTCGAAGTCCTGGCGGACCAAGCCGAAGCCGCCGGCCGCCCATCGGACCCCGCGACCACGGCGGCGAAACTCGCCGATCTGCACGGAAAACTACAGGAGACCACGGATCTCACCACGCTACCGTCGGCCATTTCCGCAAGAAACAGCCTCAAGGGTCTGGTTGCGCAAGGGCGAGAAGGCGACGACCCGTTGTTCGCCCAGCAGGTGACGCAAGTTCTGCTCGACCACCGCGCCTTTTTTGAGGCGATCCGGGCCAGCTTCGATTGTGATACAGTGGTGGTGCAGACCAGCGGCGGCGACTCCGAGGCTGCCAAGCCCGAGACAGCAAAGGCCGGGCCACCGCTCGCCCCAGAAACACCAGAGGGTGAGCATCGACCCCTGGTCTACAATGCTTCTTTGGTATTCCTGTCGCTGGTGTTGCTTGCCTTTCTGCGTCGCTCGCAGGAACAGCGGCGGGCGGTCCGCCACATCTGCCACACACCCGCAATCATGCAGAGCCGGAATCGTTGCACCAAAACCTACATCGTCGACATCAGCGACAGCGGCATGCGGGTCGAGGCGCCTGCCGAGGGCGCCGAAAGGGATGAAATCGACCTGTTTTTTTGCGGGCGTCGGCTGCGGGGGCGGATCATGTGGCGCAACACCTACTTCGCCGGCGTGCAGCTTGGAAAGTCCATCAGCGAACGGCTGGTTAACGAGGTCGTGGCCGCCACGGTCACAAAATCCGAAAGTGCCCAGGTGCCCACGCGCGCGTTGCCATGCCACACACCGGACTGCCACCGCTCTTGCCGCCTGCACCACCCGACCGCTCTGTCGATGAGACAGGCTGCAGCCAAGGCCACGGCCCTCGGGCAGCGAGCGTGACCTGCCCCCCGCTGGTCCCTCGTTCATAACGAGAGTCTGCGGGTTTGGGTTTGATAGTCTTCGGTTTCGGTTTGGGCAAGCGCGCAGGGCGC
>NZ_FQVK01000006.1 GCF_900129345.1 Ruegeria intermedia
AAAACGCCGGTTGCAACATCAAGCCGCTGCCGCCTAAACTCAGACAGAAACCGAACCAGAGCCTCCGTTACGAAACTGCTTGCGCTGTCCGAAAAACTCTGACGACGGACAAGTTCGAATAAGCACAGGAAAAAACACCTGCCAACGGGCTCCCGATGGCAGGGCAAAACGTAAATTTCCCAATGGGTTGGCTGTTGGATTGGGGGTTTAGGTACGGGAATTCATATGAATTGCGCTTTTTGGGGACGGAAATGCTAAGCGTCTGTTTTTCAACTATTCTTTTTTCAGGAATTTTTCCCAGGCAACCATCATCTTGCGGCGGCGCTCCAGGGCATCGGTCCGGCGGTTGGCGCGCACGACTATGCTGTCGACGTTATGGGCCAGCGCGAGTTCCGCCATGTGGTGGTCACAGCCTTCTTCTGCGGCCCAATCGCGGAAGGTTGAGCGCAGCCCATGCGGGACAGCGGGCGCGCCGCTCTTGGCGTCAACATAGCCGGGGCCGCCTTTTGCCAGATCGGCCTGATGCATCTTCCGCATGACGGACGACAAGGCCATGTCAGACAGCATGCCGCCCTTGGCTCCAAAAAACACATAAGGCGAGCCCTCAAGCCGGGGAAGTTCCTTCAGCAAAGCAATCATGGTCGGGGTCAGCGGAACGCGATGCTGCCGCCGCGCCTTCATGCGCGCGGCTGGAATGGTCCAATGACCCGCCTCAAAGTCCACTTCATCCCGGGTCATGCCGCGTATCTCACCTGAGCGCGAGGCCGTGAGCGCCGCAAATTGAAGCGCCTTGATCGACATGCCGTCCCGACTCGCAAGATCGGCCCACCGGCGCCCGGTGTCACTCTGCGCCAGCGCAGGGTGATGCTTCACGGTTGCGACCTTGCTGGGTTTGGGCAAAACCTCCGACAAGTTGCCCTTCCAGCGCGCCGGATTGTCGCCGGTGCGCAACTCGTTCAGGGTTGCCCAGGACAACACCTTCTCAATGCGTCCACGCAAGCGACTGGCGGTTTCGGTCTTCTCTTCCCAGATCGGCTTGAGAACCGAGACAACATCCGTGACGTCGATGGTTTCCACCGGCATATGCCCGATCACCGGAATGGCGTAGGTGTCCAGGGTCGCGCGCCACTGCTTCTTGTGTTTCTCGCTCCGAAATTCCGCAAGCTTGGCCTCTAGGTACTTTTCCACGACGCTGGCAAAGTCCGTGGCGATCCTGGCTTTGCGTTTCTCTGCCAGAGGATCGCCCCCAAGATACGCCTTGCGCTTGTTTTCAGCCGCCTGTTCCCGCGCCATCGACAATGTGACGAGGGGATAGCCGCCAAGGCCGATCTCGCGGCGCTTGCCGGAAATCACGATCCGCTGAATCCAGTATTTGCGGCCATCCTTGTCTATTCTCAGAAACAGGCCGTAGCGGCTGTTGTCGAAGTATTTCCCAGGCTTGGTTACGTTCTTTACAAAGGTTGCCGTCAGGGGTTTGCCTGCTGCCATGAGTCTGCGAGGTCCACTTTCTGGTCCATCAGTTTATCCCCCATTTGATGCTGGAAACCACCGGAACTCACAAGACCATTTCGGAGGCTAACCCGGAAAGTTATTGTTTATTATATTAGCCTTATAGGCTTCACGCGGATCACACAGGATCACCTCATGGCTGCCTGTCTCTCCGCCATCATCGCCCCGAAATCGCATTGCAGTACGCGGCATGGATGAATCCATCGTGCCCTATTCCCGCGGCGGCATGATCTTGCCGACCCATCCGCACCGATCAGCGCCCGGCGGCTCAAACGCGGATCGGGGAAGAAAAACACGGGTTTTCCCCTTTGAACCCAACTAGTTTGGGCGCATCTCGATACCCTGCATCCCAAAAGGAGACCCGTGATGTCCCGCCTTATCCTTGTTGCCGTCATCGCCGTTCTTGGCGTCGGCGCCTACATGTATTTGAATCAACCCGAACCCACTCCGGCCGAGAAACTTGAATCGGCCGCGCAGCAGGCCGGAGAGGCCATCGGCGACGCCGCGACCGCCGTGACCGAAGCCGCAGAGCAAGCCCTTTCGGAAGCCGGGGATCAAGCCAGCGAAGCGGCGTCCTCGGTCGTCGATCAGGCCTCGGAAACCGCCGAGCAGGCGGGGCAGGCCGCCACTGATCTTGCCGATCAGGCCAGCGATCAGGTGGCCGCTCTGGCAACCCAGGGGACCGAGCTGATCAACACCTGGGTTCAGGAGGGCATGCTGACCGCGGATCAGTTCGACTATGACAAGATGGTAGACGAGGTGCGCAACAGCCAACTGAGCCAGGACATCCAGACCAAGGTCATCGCCATTCTGGACGAGATCAAGGCCGCCCCGGAAACCGCTGCCCTGAAACTGCAGGAATTGCGCAACCTTCTGACCCAATGAGGCTTTCCCGGGCCATCCGGCAGCTTGGCCCGGGATGCCCAACCCACCCGAGCGGCTTCCGTAACGTAATGGAACGGGTCGATTGACGGACATGACCGCATTTGTTTGGCTTGGCCCTTACAGGCTGCCTTGAACGGCTGTGGCCCTGGTTGATCCGAGCGGGCGGGCAATCCACCCGCCTGTGAGGGGCCGCGTTGGATCAGGGAACGACCCAAGAGGAAGAGCAAAGTGACCGAGCTGCCCAAAACCATGTTCGCCGTCGTGCAGAAATTCGACGGATACGCCAAAACCGCCACCGGTCCCGTGATCGAACAAGCCTCGGACTGGCTGGAAGAGGTCGAAATCCCGGTGCCCGTTCCCGGCCCCGACCAGGTTCTGATCCGTCTGCGCGCGGCGTCGGTGAACCCGTCCGACATTCACTTCATCAAGGGCGAATACGGTCAGCCGCGCATCAAGGGCGCCCCGGCCGGGTTCGAGGGCTGCGGCGACGTGGTCGCCACCGGAACAGGGGCCGAGGCCCTGATGGGCCAGCGTGTGGCCTTCGTCGCCTCGGGTTCGGGCGCCTGGGCCGAATATGCGCTGACCCAGGCACAGATGTGCATCCCCCTGCGCCCCGAGATCTCGGATGATGACGGGGCCGCCCAGATCGTGAACCCGCTGACCGCGATGGCGATGGTCGATATCGCCAAATCGGCCGGAGAATCCTTCGTCGTCTCGGCGGCGACCAGTCAGTTGGGCAAGTTGATGTGCGGGCTGGGGCGCGATCTGGGGCTGAAGCCCATCGCCATGGTGCGCCGGGCCGAGGCGGTCGAATTGCTGAAATCCCACGGCGCGGCCGAGGTTCTTGTGACCACCGACGGCGATGTCGTAGAGCAATTCGCACAGGCCAGCGCCACGCTGAAGCCGCGTGTGTTTCTGGATGCGGTCTGCGACCAGCTGTCCGAGCAGATCTTCTGCGCCATGCCCAACGGCGCGCGCTGGGTCAGCTACGGCAAGCTGAGCACCGAGGCCCCGCGTCTGACCCAGATGGGGCAGTTGATCTTCATGAGCAAACGGATCGAAGGCTTCTGGCTGACGCAATGGATGATGTCCACGCCGCCCGAAGACCAGATGCGCGTGGTGGCCGAGGTGCAGGCCCGGTTTGCCGACGGGCGCTGGAAAACCGACGTGTCCACGCACCTGCCGCTGCGAAATATCGTATCCGGTCTGGCCGATGCGCTGAAAAAGAGTGACGGAAAGGTCATCATCACGCCATAGTAGAATACGCGCCCCGGAGATTGGAGGAGATCCGGGGCACACACAAAAGTTGCCGGGCCAACCGGCGATTGGGAGGAGAATTTGGACAACGCACAGCTGCTGATCAGCGGGCTGGCGAATGGCTGTGTCTACGGCCTGATCGCGCTTGGCTTCGTGCTGATCTACAAGGCGACCGAGGCCGTGAACTTCGCCCAGGGCGATTTCATGATGCTGGGCGCTTTCGTCACCATCGGGCTGACCAATACCGAATATATGGGCCTGCCCTTCTGGCTGGCCCTGCCCATCTCGCTGGGGATCATGGGCGCGCTGGGGTATCTGCTGGACCGGCTGATCATCCGCCGCCTGTTCGGGGAAAGCCAGACCGCCGTGGTCATCCTGACCATCGCCCTGGGCTTCGTGATCCGCTTTGTCGCCGGGCTGATCTGGGGGCACGAGCCGCAGACGCTGGAAAACCCGCTGGCCGGCAAGGAGGTCCGCTTTGGCGGGCTGGTCCTGGGGATGGAGGACGTGGCGGTCATCGTCGTGACCGTGCTGCTGACCTGGGGGCTCTATGTGTTCTTCAGCAAGACCAAGCTGGGGCTGGCGATGCAGGGCGCCTCGCAGAACCAGCTGGCGGCCTATTACATGGGCATCCCGGTCAAGCGCGTGCAGGGGTTCATCTGGGGTCTGGCGGGTGTCGTGGCCGGGATCGCTGGCATCCTGTTCGCCGCCAAGGGCTCGGTCGACCCGACCACCGGGCTGCTGGGGATCAAGGCCTTTGCGGCCGCGGTCATCGGCGGGTTCGGCAGCCTGCCCGGAGCCCTGGCGGGCGGTCTGATCGTTGGTGTGATCGAACCCTTCGCCAGCCGCTACATCGCGGCGGGCTACAGCCAGATCGCGCCTTATGCGCTGTTGCTGGCGGTGCTGATCTTCCGTCCGCACGGCCTGTTCAGCCAGGTCCGGGTCAAGAAGGTCTGAGCGCATGAGGATCGTTTTCAAAACCGACTACATGCAGGACATCCGCCCCTGGAAGGACGGATACCAATTGTCGCTCTACCTGATCCTGCTGGCGGTGGTCTTTGCCGCGCCGTGGTGGCTGGACGCGTTCTATCTGGGTGAGCTGACGAACGTTCTGATCTGGGCCATCGCCGGGCTGGGCCTGATGATCCTGACCGGGCATACCGGCCAGGCCAGCCTGGGCCACGCGGCGTTTCTGGCCTTTGGCTGCTATGCCAACGTGATCCTGATCGAGTCCGGCGTGCCGTTTCTGGTGGCCTTTCCGCTGGCCGGCATTCTGACCGGCATCGCCGGGGTCACGGTCGCCATCCCTGCCCTGCGGCTGCACGGCATCTATCTGGCGATCTTCACCCTGGCCCTGTCGATCCTGATGGATGACCTCATCGTTCTGGCCGAGCCGATCACCGGCGGCGTGGCGGGCAAGTACATGGGCGGAGTCGAGATTTTCGGCCATCTGGTCGATCGCTGGGGCACGCCCGAGCAGTTCTACTGGCTGGTGCTGGCCGTCACGGTTCTGGTCACGCTGGGCTACATCAACCTTCTGCGCACGCCGCTGGGGCGCAGCTTCATCGCGGTGCGCGACTCGGAAGTGTCCGCGCAGGCGATGGGCATCGACATCGCGCGCACCAAGACCGTGTCCTTTGCCCTGTCCTGCGCCGTGACCGGATGGGCGGGGGCGCTGATGGGCCTTTATGCCGGGGCCTTCAACAACGAAACCTTCAGCGTGGTGATCTCGATCCAGCTGCTGATGATGATCGTGATCGGCGGGCTGGGCTCGATCCACGGCGCGTTTCTGGGCGCCATCGTCATCGGGTTTCTGCCGCAGTTCCTGTCGATCGCCAAGGAATACGCGGGCGCCCTTTTCGGTGGCGGAACCGTCGCCATTCCGGGGCTGGAGTTCGGCATCTTCGGCATGATCCTGATCGGCTTCATCCTGTTCGAGCCGATGGGCATCTATGGCCGCTGGCTGAAAATCCGCACCTGGTTCGAGCTGTTCCCCTTCTACCGCAAGGACATGTTCAAGCGGCAGAAATCCTATCTCAAGACGGAGCGCCTGAGATGAGCCTGCTGGAATTCGAGAACGTCACCCTGAAATTCGGTGGCCTGACGGCGGTGAACGATCTGTCCTTTTCGGTCGAGGAAGGCGAGGTATTTGCCATCGTCGGCCCGAACGGGGCCGGCAAATCCACGGTGTTCAACCTGATCTCGCGTTTCTACGACCCATACGCGGGCCAGATCCGGTTCGACGGGCACGATCTGCTGCAGGTCAAGCCCTCGGGCGTGGCCGCCTATGGTGTCGCGCGCACCTTCCAGAACATCGAGCTGTTCGAACATGCCACCGTGTTGCAGAACCTGCTGGTCGGGCGGCACCGCCACCGGCGGACCAATCTGCTGTCCGAGGTGTTCTTTACCCCCTCGGCCCGCCGGCAAGAGCTGGAGAACCGCGAGAAGGTCGAAGAGATCATCGATTTCCTCGATCTGCAGGCCTATCGCGACAAGATGATCGCCGGCCTGCCCTATGGCGTGCGCAAGGTGGTCGAGGTTGCGCGTGCGCTGGCCACCGACCCCAAGCTGCTGCTGCTGGATGAACCGGCCTCGGGGCTGTCGGTCGAGGAAACAACCGACATGCGCTGGTGGATCGACGACATCCGGCGGCAGATGGGGATCACGGTGCTGATGGTCGAACATGACATGGGGCTGGTCTCGGGCGTGTCCGACCGGGTGCTGGCCATGGCCGATGGGGCGAAACTGGCCCTTGGGACACCTGCGCAGGTGCAATCGCACCCTGCCGTCGTCGAAGCCTATCTGGGGAAAGCCTCATGAGCGCACCGATCCTGAGCATCCGCAACATCGAAAGCTTCTATGGCCCGATCATGGCGATCCGCGGCGTGTCGCTGGACGTGCATCCGGGCCAGATCGTCTCGATCCTGGGCGCCAACGGGGCGGGCAAGACGACGCTGATGAAGACCGTCTCGGGCGTGATGGACCCGGAAAAGGGAACGATCACCTTCGACGGCGAGGAAATTCAGGGGCTGGAGCCGCACAAGATCGTCCAGAAGGGCATCGTGCATGTGCCCGAGGGGCGCGAAGTTTTCCCGCTGCTGACGGTGAACGAGAACCTCAGCCTGGGGGCCTATACCCTGCATGACAAGGCCCAGATCGAGCGCGACCGCGAGATGGTGTTTTCCTACTTCCCGGTCCTGAAGGAACGCCGCAATCAAGAGGCCGGCACCCTGTCGGGCGGGCAGCAGCAGATGCTGGCCATCGGCCGCGGCCTGATGGCCAATCCGCGCATCATGCTGCTGGACGAACCCTCTCTGGGCCTGTCGCCGCTGCTGGTGCAAGAGATCTTTGGCATCCTCAGACGTTTGAACGACGAACAGAAAATGACCATGATTCTGGTCGAGCAGAACGCCAACGCCGCGCTGGAACTGGCCGATCATGGTTATGTCATGGAGGTCGGGCGCATCGTGATGGACGGCCCCGCCGACGTGCTGATGCGGTCCGAGGACATCCAGAACTTCTATCTGGGCGTGCAGGAGGAAGGCGCGCGGGAAAACCGCCGCTGGAAACGCAAGAAGACGTGGAGGTGAGCCGGATGAACATGACCACCCTGCCCCCGCAGACCACCATCAACGGCGTCCAGTTCAACGCAACCCCCGGCCAGCGCCCCGTGCGGGTCGATGGCTGCGTCACCATCCCCGAGCTGTTCCAGAAACGCTGTGCCGCCTTGGGCGACCGCACCGCGCATCGGGAAAAGGATCTGGGCATCTGGAAATCCTATTCCTGGGCCGACTATTGGCAGCACGCCAAGTGGATCGGGCTGGCGCTGCGCAAGCTGGGGCTGCAGCGCGGCGAGGTCGTCTCGATCCTGTCCGAGGACCGCAAGGAATGGGCGTGGTTCGATCTGGGTATCCAATGCGTCGGCGGCATCGCCTCGGGCGTCTACACCACCGATTCCGCCAGCCAGTTGAAGTATCTGGTCAATGACAGCGACAGCCGCTTTCTGATCGTCGAGGACGAAGAGCAGCTGGACAAATTCCTGGACATCGAAGACGAGGTGCCCGGCCTGTTGAAGGTCATCATCCTCGAGGACGAAGGCCTGCACGACCTGGCCCATCCCCGCTGCATGATGATCGAGGATCTTTACGCCCTCGGCCGGGAGGCCGAGCGCGAAGAACCGGGCCGCTTCGAGGCGGAAATCGCGCTGACCACGCCGCAGGACACGGCGCTGCTGATCTATACCTCGGGCACCACCGGCATGCCCAAGGGCGCGATGCTGAGCAACGAAAACATCATGGCCGCGATCGAATGCGGCGCACGCTGCCTGCCCGCGCTGGAGACGGATGAGCAGCTTTGCTTTCTGCCGCTGTGTCATATCCTTGAACGCGACGTGTCGATCTATTTCCCGCTGGCCTCGAAATGCACGGTGAACTTCGCCGAAAGCCCCGAGACGGTCTTTGCCAACCTGCAGGAAGTGTCGCCCTCGACCTTCACCGCCGTCCCGCGCGTGTGGGAGAAGATCTATTCGCAAGTGCTGATCATGGCGCAAGAGGCCACCCCGGCCGGGCGCGCCGCCTTTGGCATGGCGCTGAAGGCCGGGATGAAACGGGCCGAATACAGTCTGCAGGGCAAACCGGTGCCACCGGCGGTGGCCGCGAATTTCTGGCTGTGGGACCGGCTGGTGCTGCGCAACCTGCGCCGGATGCTGGGCATGGACCGGCTGCGGCGCGGCGGGTCCGGTGCGGCCCCGATCTCGCCCGAGCTGCTGAAATGGTACTGGGCCATCGGCGTGCCGCTGGTCGAGGGCTTCGGCATGACCGAGACCTCGGGCATCGCCACGCTGAACACGCCCGAGGCCAACCGCATCGGCACCATCGGCAAGCCCGCACCGGGGATCGACCTGCGCATCTCGGACGAGGGCGAAATCCAGATTCGCGGCCTGAACGTGTTCCAGGGCTATTGGCGCAACAATGCCAAGACCGCCGAGACCTTCACCGCCGATGGCTGGCTGCGCACCGGCGACATGGGGCATGTGGACGAGGACGGCTATGTCACCATCACCGGCCGCCTCAAGGACATCATCATCACCGCCGGCGGCAAGAACATCACCCCGGCCGAAATCGAAAGCCGGTTGAAGTTCTCGCACTACATCTCGGACGCGGTGATCATCGGCGACCGCCGCAAGTATCTGACCGCGCTGATCATGATCGATCAGGAAAACGTCGAGAAGTTCGCGCAGGACCGCAAGGTGCCGTTCTCGAACTTCGCCTCGCTCTGCGCTGCAGCCGAGGTGCGCGAACTGATCGGTGCCGAGGTTGCGGCCGTGAACAAGGAATTCGCGCGCGTCGAGCAGATCAAGGATTTCCGTCTGATCGACGTGCTTTTGACCGCCGAAGATGACGAACTGACCGCGACGATGAAACTGAAACGCGGCCTGGTGGAAAAGAAACACGCGCATCTCATTGAAGACATGTACAAATAGAACAGGGATCAATCCCAAGGGAGGAAGACACATGACCAAAGCAATCAGACGGCTGGCGGCAGCAACCGCCCTGTCCGCAATGGCCTCGGTGGGCTGGGCCGATACGCAAGGCGTGACCGATGACGAAATCGTCATCGGCTCGGTCAATGACCTCAGCGGCATTTTTGCCGCCGTCGGGGTTCCGGCCACCAAGGGCGCGAACGTGGTGTTCGACCGGGTCAACGCCAATGGCGGCGTGCATGGCCGCAAGATCCGCTATGTGGTCGAGGACAACGGTTACCAGATGCCGCGCGCGATGCAGGGCTACAACAAGCTGCTGAACCGCGACAAAGTGTTTGCGATGTTGCAATCGCTGGGCACGCCGATGAATCTGGCCGGGTTCAAGTTGCTGGACCCGAAGGGCATTCCCAACGTCGCCCCCCTGTCGGCCGCGCGGCAGATGCTGCAGGAACCGATGAAGAACAAGTTCACTTCGTTTTCCAGCTACTTTGACCAGGCGCGCGTGGGCGTGAAATACTTGGCGCAGGAATTCGGTGGCGACAAGGTCTGCACGATGTATCTGCCCACCGATTTCGGCAAGGAAATCCTGGAAGGCAGCCAGGAAGGCGCCAAGGAAGCCGGCATTACCTTTGCCGCGGAAACCACTCACAAACCTGACGAAACAGATTTCGTAGGCTCGTTGAGCAAACTGAAGGAAGAAGGCTGCGACATCGTCACCATCGCCCTGGGCGTACGGCAGGCCATCACCGTGGTCGGCACCGCCAAAAAGATGGGCCTGACCGACATGAAGTTCCTGGGCACCTCGGCCAGTTTCCTGACCGTGGTGGCACAGGTGCCGGGTGGCGTGACCGACGGTTTCTACGCCGCCGCCTCGTGGCAGGACCTGTGGGCCCGCGCGGATGAACCCGCCCCCAAGGCCTTCATCGAGGAATACAAGGCGGCCACCGGCGAAGACCCGGTGGGCTTTTCGATGCTGGGCTATGCCGCCGCCGAAATGATGGTCAAGGCGCTGGAGGCCGCCGGCCCCGACCTGACCCATGAAAGCTTTATCGCGGCGATGGAGTCACTGGACTATCAGGATGATCTGGTGGGCAACCACATGACCTTTGGCCCCGATGACCATCAGGGCGCCGATACCGTCTATGTCAGCGTGGTGGAAAACGGGGCGTGGAAGAAAGTGCACGAGGAATAACACGAACTTCCGACCAAGAAAAAAGGGCTCGCGGATGCGAGCCCTTTGCATTTTGTGCCCTCGGCCGCGATTAACGCTTCGAGAACTGGAACGAACGGCGGGCTTTGCGCTTGCCGTATTTCTTGCGTTCCACGACGCGGCTGTCGCGGGTCAGGAAGCCGGCGGCCTTCAGCGCTCCGCGCAGGCTGGGATCGTACAGCTGCAGCGCTTTCGAGATGCCGTGCTTGACCGCACCGGCCTGACCGGTCAGGCCACCGCCCTTGACGGTTGCCACAACGTCGAATTCACCTTCGACACCGGCAACCTGGAACGGCTGGCGCAGGATCAGCTGCAGAACGGGGCGTGCAAAATACACGTCCTGGTCTTTGCCATTCACGGTGACCTTGCCGGAACCCGGCTTGATCCAGACGCGGGCAACAGCGTCTTTACGCTTGCCGGTTGCATAAGAGCGACCCAGTTCGTCACGCACGGGCTCGCGCACGACGGTTTCTTCGGCCACGGTTTCAACGCCTGCGACGGCGCTCAGCTCTTCGAGAGTATTGATCTGATCAGCCATCGGTCATTAGCTCCGGGTGTTTTTCTTGTTCATGGATTTGACATCCAGAACTTCGGGGGCCTGGGCTTCGTGCGGGTGCTCGGCACCGGCGTAGATGCGCAGGTTGGTCATCTGCTTGCGCGACAGACGGTTGCCCGGCAGCATGCGCTTGACGGCCTGATAGACCACGCGCTCGGGGTGCGCGCCTTCCAGGATCTGCTGCTTGGTGCGCGACTTAATGCCACCCGGATGGCCGGTGTGCCAATAGAACTTTTCGTCACGCTTCTTGCCGGTCATCTGCACCTTGTCGGCGTTGATGACGATGACGTTGTCGCCCATGTCCATGTTCGGAGTGAACGACGGCTTGTGCTTGCCACGCAGACGCATGGCGACGATCGAGGCAAGACGGCCCAAAACAACGCCCTCGGCGTCGATCAGGATCCACTTCTTGTCGATGTCTGCAGGAGTTGCAGAGAAGGTTTTCATGTCAGGACAATCCTGTTTGATGTGAAAGTCCGCCCCTGCCGAGGCGGCCCGAATTCGATGGATGGGTATCTAGACGCAAGGAAACTTCAGGTCAAGCGACGCCACACAGTTTTTCATGTTTGTTTTCATACCGTTACGAAATAGGTAGCATTTTACCCCATTTTCAGACGCTGATCTGCTCGGGCGGATTGTCCAGCAGTGTGCGCAGGCGCAACATGGCTTCTTCGAATTTCCGCAGAGAGACGTGTCCGTTCATCGCGATGCGTACCGCGTTGGGGGCGCGCCCGTCCCGCAGGGCGAATTCGTCGGCGGATCGAATCTGAATTCCCTCGCGTTCGGCCGCGCGACTGAAAGCAGCGGCGCGCCAGCCTGAGGGAAGGTACAGCCAGACAAAGGGAATTTCCGGATCCCAGTTCAAATCGAACCCGCCCAAGGCATTCACTGCGACGCGCACATACTCTCCCATCTTCTCCCGCACATCCCGCGCCAGCCGACGGGCCGCGGGATCGGTCAGCAGCAGACGGGTCAGTTCGGCCAAAGGCTGGGCAAGGCCGAAATAGCCGTATTCCGCCGACCGGCGCAGATCACTGCTGCGGTCCCGCGGAGCGATGGCGAAACCCACACGCAGGGCCGGCGTCAGGGTCTTGGAAATGGACGAGACATGCCAGCCCCGCTCGGGAGCCAGCGCCCGATAGCTGGGCGCGCGCGCCTCGCCCATGCGATAGCAATCGTCCTCGATGATCTGCAGGTCGTGCCGTCGGGCGATCTCGACCACTTCCTGACGCCGCTCCAGCGGCGTGTGCCCGCCGGTCGGGTTCTGCACCTCGGGCGAGACGCAGATCGCCTGCGCCGGAGTCTGGCGCAGGACATGATCCAGCGCATCGGGGTCGATGCCCCATTCATCCATCTTCACCCCGATGACTTCCGCCCGCATCAGCTCGCCGGCGCGGCGGAACCCGGCATAGGACAGGTCCTCGACCAGAACCACGGGTTTCGGCCCGCGCAATACGGTCTGAAACACAACGCACAACCCGCTTTGGCCGCCATGGGTCAACACGACGTCGTCGGCGTTCAAAGCACCAAGCGGCAGATCGGAAAGCCAGTCGACCACCGCCTGCCGCACGCCCTGGTAGGCGTCGCGGGTGGGATAGTTCATGAACAGGGCCGGATCGCTCTGCGCCACCCGGGCCAGACAGGACCGGATCAGCGCCACCTGCCCCACATCCGGCAGACGGGGGCTGAACAGGCTGACATTGGCGTCGTATTTGTCATCGCGCAAATGCAACTGCCGCGACCATACGTCATCCAGCAGAGGTGTCCTGGGCGGCGCCACGAATGTACCACGTCCAACCTCGGCGCTCAGCAACCCTTCCTCGGTCAGGATCGAATAGGCCCGCGCCACCGTACCAGGGGTGATCTTCAGCCGATAGGCCAGTTCGCGCACCGGAGGCAGTTTCGCTCCGACCTTTAGCGTGTTGTTTTCTATGGCTCTTCGGATCGTGTCCGCCACAAGCGTATATTTGGGCCCCTTAGACTTCGGCAACGCCTGCGGCCAAATTGTATCCATTACAATTCTTCCTTTGCCTTCATCGCAATCCCAAGTGTACCACGTCAATGTACCGAGCATTAAAGTTTTGTGTCAATACAATTTTGAAAGGATACCCAGATGACACGCGCAATGCACACCTCCGCCCTTCTGCTGCTGAACGACAGCCCGCGGCTGCCGTTGGTCGCCGCATTGGCCGTACGGTTTGCGGCGACTGTCACCACATGGGAACGCCGGCGCCGCAGCCGCATCAATCTGGGCAAGCTGGATGATCGCCTGCTGCGCGATGTCGGGCTGACCCGCCGCGAGGCGGACCGCGAAAGCCGGCGCCATTTCTGGATCGGATGACGCATCCCCAGTCCCGTTCGCGGGACCTCTTCCTGGGCCGGGGTCAGTCCCCGGCCTTTTTTCATCCAAACGCCGCCGCAGCCGAGCCTTCGGGGGGCAGCGAGTAGGTCATGCTGGCCCGGGCGCAGGGGGCCTCGGCCCCGTCCGAATACATCAGCACGTCCCCCACGGCCAGCGACCGCCCCAGCTTGAGCAACCGGCAATGCGCGATCAGATCGGTGCCACCTTCGGGCTTGCGCAGGAAATCCATCGAACTGTTGGTGGTCACCGCCAGCGATTGCCGGCCCTTTCGCGCCAGCACCATCGAATAGACGCACACATCGGCCAGGGCGAACATCGAAGGCCCTGAGACCGTGCCGCCCGGGCGCAGGTGCCGGTCCTCGACGACCAGGCGCATGGTGATCGTGTCCTCGGTCAGGTCTTCGACCACGAAATCCTGATGCACCTGCGGAAAGACCTGCGCCAGATACTGCGACAGTTCTTCCTTGTTCAAGGCCAATGACATGCTTCCCCTCCTCGATTTGCCGACCTAGAGTTGGCCCGACAGCCAGCGGGAGGGCAAGATGGCAATTTTGGAACGTAACGACACCGGGGCGATCGCTCATCTGACACTGAACGCGCCCGAGCGGCTGAACGCCCTGAGCGACGAGATGCTGGCCGCGCTGCAGACCGAACTGGACGCCCTGCGCGATGACCGGTCCATCCGCGCGGTGATCCTGTCGGGCGCGGGCAAGGCGTTCTGCGCCGGCCACGACCTGAAACAGATGACGGCGGGCCGTCAGGCCGAGGACGGCGGCAAAGCCTATTTCACCGACCTGTTCAACCGTTGCGCGCGGATGATGATGTCGATCCAGTCGCTGCCCCAGCCGGTGATCGCGCAGGTCCACGGGATCGCCACCGCAGCAGGATGCCAGCTGGTGGCAACCTGCGATCTGGCCATCGCGGCGGACAGCACCCGGTTCGGCGTGAACGGCGTGAATATCGGCCTGTTCTGCTCGACGCCGATGGTCGCGCTCAGCCGCAACATCCCGCGCAAGCAGGCCTTTGAAATGCTCACCACCGGCGACTTCATCCCGGCCCACCGCGCCGCCGAGCTGGGCCTGATCAATCGCGCCGTCCCCGAAACCGATCTGCGACAGGAAACATGGGCGCTGGCGGAAAAGCTGGCCTCGAAACTGGGGGCTGCCGTCAAGATCGGCAAACAGGCGTTCTATGAGCAGATCCAGATGCCGCTGGAACAGGCCTATGCCTATACCGGAGAGGTAATGGCACAGAATATGATGCACCGCGACACCGAGGAAGGAATTTCCGCCTTCATCGAAAAACGTCCGCCCAATTGGACGCAATGACGCAAAGGTGATCAGCAAAATTCTCGACTGTTCGCATTTTTGCACTTCCCAAAAGGGCAACTCTGTGGCTAAGCTGAGTCAGAGCCGAGGCTCTGACATTCTTTTGGGTCGCCGTGGGCGGAAGGTCCCTCCAGCCGGTCTCTCTCACTGGCGCTAAGATTCCCGCAGCGGCGACCCCAAGATTTACCCTTACCTTCAATAGCTTGACGCCGCTGTGCGTGTGTCTGCGGCTGACCGTTGCGCAACCGGCCTGCGTGGCTTATGTGAACGCGCATGACACAGAAATTGCATATCGTGGGCGGCGGCATGGCCGGATCCGAGGCCGCGTGGCAGGCCGCCGAGATGGGCGTGGACGTCGTGATCCACGAAATGCGCCCGCAAACCGGCACCTTTGCGCATCAGACCGGCAACCTGGCCGAGATGGTGTGTTCGAACTCGTTCCGGTCGGACGATGACGAGCAGAACGCCGTCGGCCTGCTGCATTGGGAGATGCGCGCGGCCAACGGGCTGATCATGGCCAGCGCCGATGCCCACCGCCTGCCCGCCGGCGGCGCCCTGGCCGTCGACCGCGAGCCCTTTGCCGAAACCGTCACCGCGCGCCTGAAAGCGCACCCCAGGGTCAGCGTCAGCCATGAAGAGGTGACCGAACTGCCGGACCAGGGCCACTGGATCTTTGCCACCGGCCCTCTGACCTCGCCCGCCCTGGGTCAGGCAATCCAGCGCGAGACCGGCGCCGAGGCGCTGGCCTTTTTCGACGCGATCGCCCCGATCGTCTATGCCGACACGATCGACATGAGCAAGGCGTGGATGCAGTCGCGCTATGACAAGGGCGAGACCGAGGAAGAACGCACCGCCTATCTGAACTGCCCGATGGACCGCGACCAGTACGAGGCCTTCATCGACGCGCTGCTGGCCGCCGACAAGACCGAGTTCCACGAAGGTGAAACCGCCGGCTATTTCGACGGCTGCCTGCCGATCGAGGTGATGGCCGAACGGGGCCGCGAGACCCTGCGCCACGGGCCGATGAAACCGGTTGGCCTGACCAATCCGCACCAGCCGGACGTCAAACCCTATGCGGTGGTTCAACTGCGCCGCGACAACGCCCTGGGCACGCTGTTCAACATCGTCGGCTTCCAGACCAAGATGAAATACGGCGCGCAGACCGAGGTGTTCCGGATGATTCCGGGGCTCGAGAATGCCAGCTTTGCTCGGCTGGGCGGCATCCACCGCAACACCTTCATCAACTCGCCCACCTTGCTGGACGCGCAGATGCGGCTGAAATCCAGGCCCAACATCCGGTTCGCCGGACAGATCACAGGGGTCGAGGGCTATGTCGAAAGCGCCGCGATGGGGTTGCTGGCCGGACGTCTGGCGGCGGCCGAGATTCTGGGCCACCCCCTGCCCCCGGTCCCGCAGGACAGCGCCATGGGCGCGCTGATCCATCACATCACCGGCGGGGCCGAGGCCAAGACCTTTCAGCCGATGAACGTCAATTTCGGCCTGTTCCGGCCGGTCGACGGGTTGAAAGGCGGACGGCGCGGCCGCAAGGACCGCTACAAGGCCTATACCGACCGCGCCAAGGCCGCATGGCAGGCGTGGCTGGCCCAGGCCGACTGGACGCAGGACGCCGCGCCCGCCTAGACTGAGCGCATGAGCAAGAAATATCTCGACAAGACCTATGGCCTTAACTCGCCCCAGGAAACGCAGGCGCATTATCAGAAATGGGCCGCGTCCTACGAGGATGAAGTGGCCGAACACGGCTATGCCACGCCGGGCCGCGTGGCCGAGGCGCTGTGGGACAGGTTCCCACACCCGCAGGAACCCATTCTGGATTACGGCTGCGGCACGGGTCTGTCGGGCGTGGCGCTGCACAAGGCCGGATTTCGCGTGATCGACGGTATGGACCCGACCCCGCGCATGTTGGAGGGTGCCGAGGCCAAAGGCGTGTATCGCAGCCTGACCCCCTTCGAGATCACCGACCCCAGCCCTGTGCACCCCGGCGCCTACCGCGCCATCACCGCAATCGGTGTGATCGGTGCCGGCGCCGAGCCGCCCGATACCTTCGACATGTTGATGAAGGCTTTGCCCAAAGGGGGACTGCTGGCCTTTTCGTTCAATGACCACACCCTGCAGGATCCCGCCTATACCGCGCGCCTGAGCGAATGGCTGGACATCGGCGCCGCGCGGCTGCTGTTTCGCGAACACGGGCCTCATCTGCCGGGACTAGACCTGAAGTCCGACGTTTATATCGTTGAAATACTGTGACATTCATCACCCGTTTCGCCCCATCTCCAACCGGCCCGCTGCATCTGGGGCACGCCTATTCCGCGCTGCTGGCGCATGACATGGCCCGCGCCCGGGCCGGGACATTCCTGCTGAGGGTCGAGGACATCGACCAGAGCCGCGCCCGTCCGCATTGGGAGGCGCAACTGAAGGACGATCTGACCTGGCTGGGCGTCAGCTGGCCCGAACCGGTCATGCGTCAATCGGACCGTTTGGACGTGTATCAACGCGCGTTGGACGCGTTGTGGGCGCGTGGACTGCTGTATCCCTGCACCTGCAACCGCCGTGACATCGCCGCAGCCGCCAGCGCGCCGCAGGAAGGCCAGCCGATGCTGGGCCCGGACGGGATCGTCTATCCCGGAACATGCCGCGCAGGCTGGACCCCCAAGTCCGCGCGCCAGCCGCGACCCACCGACCTGCCCTTGCGCCTGAACATGTCCGAGGCGCTACATCAGATCAATTCCGCCCCTCAACCGTCTGTCAACAAAACCGATTTACCGCTGGCCTTCATCGAGGACGGCCACGGCCCCGCTGGAGAGACCGGAACGATAACCATCTCGGCCGACCATCTGCGCCGTGGCGTCGGTGACGTGGTTCTGTCCCGGCGCGGAATGGGCACCTCGTATCACCTGTCGGTGGTTCTGGACGATGCCGCGCAGCAGATCACCCATGTGGTGCGCGGGCAGGATCTGTTCGAGGCCACCTGCATCCACGTGGTGCTGCAACGTCTGCTGGAACTGCCGACGCCGATCTATCACCATCACCGCCTGATCCGCGATGACGCGGGCAAGCGGCTGGCCAAACGCGACGACGCCCGCGCAATCGCGAAATATCGCGAAGAAGGCGCCTCACCGCAGGACATCCGCGAAATGGTCGGGTTGTGAGGCGCGGCCGTCAGGCCAACGGCGACATCAATTCGACCTCATCGCCATCGCGGACGGCGGTGTAGAAGCAGCTGCGCCGATTTGTGTGACAGGCCGGGCCGGTCTGATCGACCAGAACCAGCAGGCAGTCGCGGTCGCAATCCACCCGCAGATCGACCAGCTTTTGCACATGGCCCGAGCTTTCGCCCTTGATCCAGAACGCCTGGCGCGAGCGCGACCAATAGGTCACGCGCCCGGTGTCCAGCGTCTTGCGCACGGCCTCGGCATTCATCCACGCCATCATCAGCACCTCTCCGGTGTCGTGCTGCTGGGCGATGGCGGGGATCAGCCCCGCTTCGTTGAATTTCAGCGTTGACGGGTCAAACGAGACGGCGCGCGACATGGCAAAAACCTTTTGCATCCCAGAACATGGCCACTATGTATGGGGAACAGGCTGCGAGGGGAACCCATGTCCGGCGAAACCGATCTGATCAAGCTTTATTCCGGCCGGATTCTCGAACTGGCCGCCGACATCCCGCATCTGCAGCGCCTGAAAAGCCCGGATGCGACCGTCAAGAAACGCTCACCGCTCTGCGGGTCGACCATTGCGGTGGACGTCAAGGTGAAGGACGGCCGGATTTCCGAGTTCGGTCAGGATGTGAAAGCCTGTGCGCTTGGGCAGGCCGCGGCCTCGGTGGTCGGAGGCGCCGTGATCGGTGCGACGCGCGATCAGATCGAGCAGGCACGCGACCAGCTTGCGGCCATGCTCAAGCAGAACGGCCCCGCCCCCGACGCGCCTTTCGACGGGCTCGAGGTGCTGATGCCCGCGCGCGACTACAAGAACCGCCACGCCTCGATCATGCTGGCGCTGGACGCCACGGCCGAGGCCATGGCGCAGGCCGAACAGGCCAATTGCGCCTGAACATGGAGTTTTCAGCACGTTGCATGTAACCTCCGAGCATATTTGCCGGAGATTTCAATGAATAGTCTGCTCGAACATTTCGTGACGTTGTGGGTCGTCATCGACCCGATCGGCACCATTCCGGTTTTCATCGCCGTGACCGCCGGCATCGAGGCTGCCGCCCGCAGACGGACCGCCCTGCAAGCGATACTTGTCAGCGCGGGCGTGCTGCTTTTCTTTCTGGTGTTCGGGCAATTGCTGATCGAGGCGCTGGATATCGGCCTGCACTCATTCCAGGTGGCCGGCGGGATCATCCTGTTTCTGTTCGCCCTGTCGATGATCTTTGGCGAAAGCAAGCCCGAGCTTGACCAACGCGTGGCCGAGGAAGACCGGCAGGACCAGATGCACCAGCACAACCCCGCCATCTTCCCGCTGGCAGTTCCGTCTCTGGCCTCGCCCGGAGCGATGCTTGCCATCGTCATCCTCACCGACAACCACCGCTACAGCCTGGTCGATCAGGGCATCACCGCGCTGGTCATGCTGGCGGTGCTGGCCGCCGCCTTTGTGCTGATGCTGCTGGCCGAGCCGATCATCCGCCTGATCGGCCATTCGGGCGCGGCCATCATCAGCCGCGTGATGGGCATGATCCTGGCCTCGGTCGCGGCCAACTCGGTTCTGTCGGCGCTGCTGGAAATCATCAAGACGGGACAATTGTAAAAAAAAACCGCCGCTCCTTCCGGGCGAAAGGGCGGCGGCAGTCATGCGTGTCTCGTGTGGGGTCCGGTTTCCGCGCGGGGCCGAGGCACGGCCCCTTCAAGGGGTTTGGGACAGGCAGGTCACCCTTGACTGAGATGGGGATGACAGCGCGGCGCTATCGGCACGAGATCGCAGGCAGAAAGGGTCAGAACCCGACAGGCAGATGCAGCGCCACCATCAGCATCACGATCAAGGACGCCGCGCCGGCTGCATCCTGCAGCAGCGTGCTCTGCGAACGGCTGATTGCGGTCTTGATCTGGCTCAGCATGGCGTCTCCTCCGGTCGGGCCTTAATCTTTTGTTGACCTTTTGTTCTCATATTTCCCCGAGTCGGTAAAGAACTTTTTGAGAACATTTGTGAACTTACTGGGGGATTTTGCCTAACCTACTGAAATCAAACGGATCGCCTGATCCCGTTTCATCAGCCACAGAAGAACGCGCGCCGCCTTGCCGCGCTCGGAGGTCAGCTTGGGGTCGGCGGACAGCAACGCACGCGCATCCGTTTGCGCGATCTCCATCAATCCGGCCTGCCTCTCTAGGTCGGCGATCTGGAACCGCGGCAAGCCGGACTGCGCCGTCCCGATCAGGTCGCCCGCTCCGCGCATTTCAAGATCGGTCTGCGCGATGCGGAATCCGTCCTCGGTTTCGCGCAGCACTTCCAGCCGCCTGCGCCCGCCCTCGCTCAGCGGGGGTTGATACATCAACAGGCATGTCGAGGCCCCCTCGCCGCGCCCGACCCGCCCGCGCAATTGATGCAGCTGCGCCAGGCCAAAAATCTCGGCGCGTTCGATGACCATGATCGTGGCATTGGGCACGTTCACGCCGACTTCGATCACCGTCGTGGCAACCAGAACTTTGGTCTGCCCCGCCTGAAAGGCCGCCATGGCCGCGTCTTTCTCGGACGGAGGCATCTGGCCATGCACCAACCCGACCACGCCTTCGCCCAATTGCGCCCGCAGATGTTTGAACCGCTCCTCGGCGGCTGTCAGATCCGAAACCTCGGATTCATCCACCAGGGGACAGACCCAATAGCATTGCCGCCCCTCGCCGATCGCACGCCGCAGATGGTCCACCACCTCGTTCATGCGCTGCGTGCTGACGATCGCGGTCTTGACCGGTTTGCGCCCGGGCGGCTTTTCATCAAGCACCGACACGTCCATGTCGCCATATTGCGCCAGCGCCAGGCTGCGGGGGATCGGCGTGGCGGTCATCACCAGAACGTCGGCGCCCCTGCCCTTTTCCGCCAGCTCCATCCGCTGGCGCACCCCGAACCGGTGCTGTTCGTCCACGATGGCCAGCCGCAGATCCTTGAACGCGACATCGCTTTGGAACACCGCGTGTGTTCCGACCAGAATCTGGATCTCCCCGGCCTGCAAGGCCGCCAGTTTCGCGCGCCGCTCGGCGCCTTTGTCGCGCCCGGTCAGGATTTCCAGCACCACACCGGCATCTTCGGCCAGCGGGCGCAGCCCTTCCAGGTGCTGACGGGCCAGGATCTCGGTCGGCGCCATCATCACGCCCTGACCGCCAGCCTCAACCGCGATCAACAAGGCCATGAAAGCCACCAACGTCTTGCCCGCGCCGACATCGCCCTGAAGCAACCGGTTCATCCGCGCGTCCGAGCCCATGTCGGCGGCGATCTCGCGGATTGCGCGCTGTTGTGCCTGCGTCGGTTGATAGGGAAGTTTTTTCAACACCTTGGACTGCAAAGCGCCGGTGCCGACGCTTACGATCCCGCGCGACTTGCGCTCGCGCTGTCGGGCCAGCGCCAGGGTCAGTTGATGCGCGAACAGTTCATCATAGGCCAGACGCTCGCGCGCAGGCGCGAATGGGGCGACGTCATCGGCACCGCGCGGTCTGTGAGCGGCGCGGATCGCGTCAGGCCAGGACGGCCACCCCTGCCGCTGAACCAGCGCCGGATCCGACCATTCCGCCAGATCCGGCACCCGGGCCAGCGCGCTTTGCGCCGCCTTGAAGGCCGTTTTCTGCGTCACCCCCTGGGTCAGGTGATAGACCGGCTCGAATTCCGGGATCGACCCGGCCTGATCAACCGGGACCACATGATCGGGGTGAACCATCTGGGCCGTACCGTCGAACAGTTCCAGCTTGCCCGAAATCACCCGCCGCGACCCTTCCGGCAGGATTTTCTTCAGGTAGTCGCCGCGCGCATGAAAGAACACAAGCTGGAAATCGCACTGGCTGTCCTGCACGAACACCCGATAGGCGCCGCCCCGGTTGCGAGGAGGCCTATGGGCACCCACGGTCACTTCGACGGTCAGGGTCGCCGGCAGGTCAACGCCGCGGATCGTGTCGCGTCTGCGCCGGTCGATCACCGCGTAAGGCAAGGCGAACAGCAGGTCGCGCGGCGTCTCGAGCCCCATCTGGCCCAGCAGACGGGCCGTCTTGGGGCCGACGCCATCCAGCGTCTCGAGCCCCGCAAACAGGGGGTACAGCTGTTCCGGACGCCCGCTCATGCGTCCCCGATCAGGTGCAGCCATTCATCTTCGTCCAGGACCTTGATCCCCAATTCGGCCGCCTTTTTAGCCTTGGATCCGGCCCCCGGACCGGCGACCACGATATCGGTTTTCTTGCTGACCGAGCCGGACACCTTGGCCCCCAATGCCTCGGCCCGGGCCTTGGCCTCGGCCCGGGTCATCTTCTCGAGCGTCCCGGTAAACACGATGGTCTTTCCCGCCACCGGGCTGTTGCTGGTATCGGGCCGGACTGCATCCAGCACGTTCAACTGCGCCACCAGGTCGTCGATGGTTTTCCGCTCGGCCTCTTGCGCGAATGTCGACACCAGGGTGCGGGCCATCACCTCACCCACGCCGTCGATATTCAGCAGTTCCTGCCATTCGGGGCCTTCAAAATCGCCTGCGGCGGTCATCGCATTCTCAAACGCCTCCCACGAGCCATAGTGGTTGGCCAGAAGGTTCGACGCCGCCTCGCCCACATGGCGTGTTCCCAGCGCGAACAACAGCCGAGCCAGCGGAACGGTGCGCTTTTCGTCGATCGCGGCCCACAATTTGGCGACGCTCTGCCGGCCCCAGCCCTTGCGGTTGGCCAGTTTGTTCAGGTTCTTCGCGTCACGTTGCTGCAGCGTGAAGATATCCACCGGAGTTTTCACCGGCAGGTCGGGGTCGTCATAGAACATCTCGATCTGCTTGGCGCCCAAGCCTTCGATGTCGAAAGCCTTGCGCGACACGAAATGTTTCAGCTTTTCAACGGCCTGCGCCGGGCAGATGACCCCACCCGTACAGCGGCGCACTGCGTCGCCCTCCTCTCGGATGGCGTCGCTGCCGCATTCGGGGCACTTGGTCGGAAACTCGAACGGCGCGGCCCAGTCGGGGCGTTTGCTCAGATCGACATCGGCGATCTTTGGAATCACGTCGCCGGCACGATAGACCTGCACCCAGTCGCCGACGCGGATATCCTTGCCATCGCGGATCACATTGCCCTTGGCGTCACGTCCGGCGATATAGTCTTCATTGTGCAGCGTGGCATTCGATACGACCACGCCCCCCACGGTCACCGGGTGCAGGCGCGCAACCGGGCTGAGCGCGCCGGTTCGGCCGACCTGAATGTCGATCGCCTCGAGCCGGGTCCAGGCCGTTTCGGCGGGAAACTTGTGCGCGATCGCCCAACGCGGCGTTGTCGAGCGAAAGCCCAACCGCGCCTGCAGCGCCAGGTCGTTCACCTTGTAGACGACGCCATCGATGTCATAGCCCAGTGTCGCGCGCTGTTCTTCGATCGCGCTGTAGTGGGCCAGCATCTCATCGACCGTGCGACACAGTTGCGTCAATTCGTTGGTGGCAAACCCCAAGGCGGCCAGCCGGGACAGGCCATCGACCTGGGTGCGGCCCAAGGGTTCGGACAGCTCGCCCCAGGCATAGGCGAAGAACCGCAGCGGGCGCGACCGGGTGACTTCCGGGTCCAACTGGCGCAGCGAACCCGCCGCCGCGTTTCGGGGGTTGGCAAACAGCTTGCCCCCGGTTTCGGCTTGCCTTTGATTCAGCAGGGCAAAATCCTCGTGCGACATGTAGACCTCGCCTCGGACCTCAAGGATCTCGGGCGCGCCGGTGAGAGTTTTCGGAATGTCGCGGACAGTCATGGCGTTGGCGGTGACGTTCTCGCCAACCTCGCCGTCGCCGCGGGTCGCGGCCTGAACCAACGTGCCGTCTTCATAACGCAGGGACAGGGACAACCCGTCAATCTTCGGCTCGGCAGTGAATTCAGGCACGTTGTCTTCTGGAAGCCCAAGGTATTTCTGGACCGAGCGAACGAAATCCCGCACATCCGCATCGTCAAACGCGTTGCCCAACGACATCATTCGAACCGCGTGACGTACCTTTTCGAACCCGTCCGACGGGCGGGCGCCGACCTGTTCGCTCGGGCTGTCCGGTCGTTTCAGATGCGGAAACCGCGCCTCGATTTCCTGGTTTCGGCGCTTCAGCGCATCATATTCCGCGTCGGAAATCTCGGGCGCGTCCTGACCATGATACAACTCGTTGGCACGCGTCAGCTCGGACGCCAGTCGCGCCAGCTCTTCCTTGGCCTGGTCTTCGGTCAGGTCTTGCACGGGAATCGGATTGCTCATGGCCTCGCCCTGTCATGTCTGGTTGGCACCAGTGATAGGGCGAGGCCATGGCCAGGTCCAGACGTGCCGAGCCGTGAGTGGAATTGCCGCCCTGGACCTCCGGCGGCGTGTTCGAGGCCGATCAGGCGCCGACGGCCAGGCGGTTTTCTTCGATGCCGTCCTTCTGGGGGTCGCGCAGCACGTATCCCCGCCCCCAGACCGTCTCAATATAATTGTCGCCGCCGGTGGCATTGCTCAGCTTCTTGCGCAGCTTGCAGATGAAGACGTCGATGATCTTCAGTTCCGGCTCGTCCATCCCGCCATAGAGGTGGTTGAGGAACATCTCCTTGGTCAGGGTCGTGCCCTTGCGCAGGCTGAGCAGTTCCAGCATCTGGTATTCCTTTCCGGTCAGATGCACGGCCTGCCCGTCCACCTCGACGGTCTTGGCATCCAGGTTCACCGCGATCTTGCCGGTGCGGATGATCGATTGCGAATGCCCCTTCGACCGTCGGATGATTGCGTGGATCCTGGCCACCAGTTCTTCGCGGTGGAATGGTTTCGTCAGATAGTCGTCAGCCCCGAACCCGAAGCCCTTGATCTTGCTTTCGGTATCATCCGCCCCCGACAGGATCAGGATCGGCGTTTCGACCCGTGCTATGCGCAGCTGGCGAAGCACTTCATGACCGTTCATGTCCGGCAGATTCAGATCCAGAAGGATCAGATCATAGTCATACAGTTTCGCCAGATCGATCCCTTCCTCGCCCAGATCCGTCGCATAGACGTTCAGGTTGGCATGTGTCAGCATCAGTTCGATGCTTTTCGACGTTGTGGGATCATCCTCGACAAGAAGTATGCGCATTCTGCTGCTCCAGTTCAGGTCAGTTCATTCCGGTTCGATCCGAGCCTGACCATAAATGGTTAATCTGACGTTACCGTTGATTCATTTATTCGCTTTCTCCTTTAGGTTGTCTATATTTTTTTATCGCCGTCACCTTCAGTGCATCGATTCCGTGTTCGGCCACCGCCGCAACCCAGCTGTTGAACTCCTCGTCGCTCAGCCCATAGCGTTTCTTGGCGTCCGACAAGGTGATCAGGCCATACAGCACGCCGCGCACCACCGTGGCCTTCCTGGAGGCGACCCAGCGGCTGGTATCGGGCGGCGGCAGATCGGCGCGTGACAGAACCGTTCCATCCGGCAGGGTTATCGACCTTGGTCCCTCGACTTTGTGCAAATACATCCTGCGACCCTTTTTCTTGTGTCACAAAGCTGCCGCCAGTCTACTTAATGTGGCGTGAAACCGCCCCTTGAGAGTGCGTAGAATTTTCTTATATTCTGCCGGTCTTTCTTAACCCGGACTGGAACAGCCCATGGCCCTCGACACCGAGACTCCGCTCAACTCGCTTGGTTTTGCCAAACCCCCGTCGGAAACGCGGGTGGTCGTCGCCATGTCGGGCGGCGTCGACAGCTCGGTCGTGGCGGCGTATCTGGCGGATCAGGGCTATGACGTTGTCGGGGTCACGCTGCAGCTGTACGACCACGGGGCGACGCTGGCCAAGAAGGGCGCGTGCTGTGCCGGGATCGACATCCACGACGCCCGCCGCGTGGCCGAGGAACGCGGTTTTCCGCACTACGTTCTGGATTATGAGAACATCTTCAAGGACGCCGTGATCGACGAGTTCGCCGACAGCTATCTGGCTGGCGCGACTCCGGTGCCCTGCATCCGCTGCAACGAGCGCGTCAAGTTCAAAGATCTGTTGGAAACCGCCAAGGATCTGGAAGCCGACTGCATGGCGACCGGCCACTACATCCAGCGCAAAATGGGCCCCAATGGCCCTGAACTGCACTGCGCCGAAGACGCCAACCGCGACCAGTCCTATTTCCTGTTCTCAACCACGCCCGAGCAGTTGGAGTTCCTGCGCTTCCCGCTGGGGCATCTGCCGTCCAAGGACGCGACCCGCCAGATGGCCGCGCAATACGGGCTGAGCGTGGCCGACAAGCCCGACAGCCAGGACATCTGTTTCGTGCCCAACGGCAACTATGCCAGCGTGATCGAGAAACTGCGCCCCGGCGCGGCCGAACCCGGCGAGATCGTTCACGCCGACGGTCGCGTTCTGGGCCAGCACGACGGCGTGATCCACTACACGATCGGCCAGCGGCGCGGTCTTGGCATCGGTGGCCTCAGCGAGCCGCTCTATGTCGTCAAGCTGGACGTGGACCGCAAACAGGTCGTCGTCGGCCCCAAGGAAATGCTGGCCACCCGCACCATCCCCGTGCGCGAGATCAACTGGCTGGGCGATGCGCCCTTTACCTCCCAAAAGGAATGGCACGTCTCGGTCAAGGTCCGCTCGACACGCCCCCCGCGCGAGGCGATCATCCGTCCGCTGACCGACACCACGGCCGAGGTCGAATTGCTGACGCCCGAAGAAGGTGTCTCGCCCGGGCAGGCCTGCGTGTTCTATGAAACCGGGGGCAGCCGCATCTTCGGCGGCGGCTGGATCTGGCGCGGTTACTGAACCGCGTCGGTCCACGAATTGCTGAGGACATAAAGCCCGGCGCAGATCATGACGTAAGGCACAAGGTATTCAAGCCGCTGCGCCACGCGTCCCGTCATGATCCGGGCGCGCCCTCCGATCAGCCCCACGATCGCAAGCGAGAGCGCAGCCAGACCGGCCCCCAGCGCACCTGCCAGTCGGAAATTGGGGGTTGAGTCGGCCAGCAATGGCGCGAGGACCGAAAACGTGTCCATCGAAAGACTTGTGAACAACAGCATGATCACCAGCGCCGAGGCGCTGCCCGGCACAGCGGGTGCATCTTGGGAATTTGCTCCGCGAAGTTGTCGCACGGCCCCGGAAAGCCCCAAGGCCAGAGGGATGGCGCCGAGGTAGCCGGCCCAGTGCGGCACCACATCCTCGACCCCCAGCGCCAGCAGGAAAGCCGCGCCGATCACCAGTCCCTGTGCGAGCAAAAACCCCAGAACCGCGCGTTGCGGACCGGTGACGATCATCAGGGCGACCAGCGCCATGAGGTTGTCAAGATTGGTCAGCACCTGCGCCATGAAGGCCGACGCTGCAAAGACCACCTGGCCCAGCATCACGGCGTCATCCGCTCCAACACCGCGCGCGCAGCCCGAAGGCCGGGCGCTTCGCCACCGCGACCGAGACGCTCCATCGTGACGGCCATGGCCTGTTCCTGCGCGCCCGGCGCGGCAGACACGGAGGCAAGCGCGGCGGCGATGGTTTCGGGCGTGCAATCATCCAGCAGGCATTCCGGCACTGTCCGGGTCTCGGACACCAGGTTGACCAGCGTGACCGTATCCAGCTTGACCATGCGCTCGGCGATCTTCTGGGTCAGCCAGGTCAGTTTATAGGCAATCACCATCGGCGTGGACTGCGCCGCCAGTTCCAGCGAAACCGTGCCGGACGCGGCCAGGGCGATCTCGGCGGCCGCAAAGGCCGCACGCTTGCTGGCCACCGCCTGATCCGTGTCGATGTTGCGCGGGTCCACCACGACCGGCTGCCCCTTCCAGGACCGGACATGGGCAGCCACGGTATCGGCCACATGCGCGACCGCCGGAACCACCACCCGCATGTCGGGGCGGTCTTTCAGGTACAGGTCAAGCGCCGCGCCGAATACGGGCGCCAGCCGATCGACCTCGCCCCGGCGCGATCCGGGCAAGGCCAGCAGGATCGGCGCGTCGCCCAGGCCGTGATCGGCGCGGAACTGTGCAATCTGCGCATCGGTTGCGACCGGCTCGCTTGCCACCGGGTGGCCGACGAAGTCGCATTCCATTCCGGCGTTTTCCATATAGGGCGGCTCGAACGGCAGCAGGGCCAGAACATGGTCGATGACCTTGGCCATCTTGTCGGCCCTCTTGGGGCGCCAGGCCCAGACGCTGGGCGCGACGTAGTGCACGGTCCGTATATTGCTGCGCGCCTTGACCTGCTTGGCCACGCGCAGAGAAAAATCTGGGCTGTCGATGGTGATCAGAACGTCGGGCTGGGTGTCCAGAACGGCCTGCGCGGTTTCGGCGATGCGGCTCTTGAGGTGAAAGAACTTGGGCAGAACCTCGACCAGGCCCATCACGCTGAGTTCGGACATCGGAAAGCGGCTGACCAGACCCTGGGCCTGCATCAGCGGCCCGCCGACCCCGTCGAATTCGATGTCCGGAACAAGGGTCTTCAACCCCTCCATCAGCGCACCGCCCAGACGGTCGCCCGACGGCTCACCGGCGACCAGAAAGACACGCATCAGACCGCCCGCTCGTGCACATGCAGGAACAGGCCCAGGCGGTCACATTCCGCGATCACTTGGGGCCGGTCCAACACGATCACCCCGCCCTTTTCGACGACGATTCCCGACAATCCCGCCGCAACCGCGCCGGTCACCGTGTCCGGCCCGATGGCGGGCAGATCGGCGCGCCGGTCCTGACCGGGTTTGGGCCCCTTGAACAGAATGCCGCCACCGGCATCGGGTCGCGCAGCAAGCGATTGCAGCATCCAGGCCGTGCCGAAGGCGCCCTCGACCGCCAGAACCTGCCCTTGATGCACCACGCAGGCCTGCCCGATATCGGCGGCCCCCATCGCCCGCAACACGCCGACGGCCCGGTTGGCATCGGCCAGCTCGGCCTCGGTCGGGTGCGCCTGAGTCAGGCATCCCAGAGGGGGCAGCAGGTCGGGCGCGATCTGGTGCGCGGCCTGCACCTGCAGACCGGCATTTTCAAGAACGCCGATCACCGCCCGCAACGCGCCATCGTCGCCCGACACCAGCGCCTGCTGGATGATCGGAACCAGCGGCGCGGTCAGCGCGTCGATGCGGCTGGGGTCGATTTTCGGGCGGCGCACCGCACCGGCCATACAGATACGGGTCACGCCGCGCGCCTTCAGCTCGGCGATGAAGCTGCCGAGCTGTTCCAGCGGAAAGGTGATGTCGGGGCGCAGCCTGTCGGGCTCGAACCCCTCAAGCGCGCAGATCAGCGGACGTTCGGCCAGGTGCGAGACCAGTTCATCCGGCAAAACGCCCGTTCCCGCGATCAAGGCCAGCATCGGCTCATTTCCTCGGCGTCAGGAACGACCGGTCGGACTCGCCGGTCACGAATTCCACGATCCGGCGGACATAGTCGCTGTCGGTATCGTCCCCCAGCCGCTTGACGCGGTCCATGAAGGTCCCGTCGCCTTGCGCCATCTCGCGGAAGGCAGCACGCAGGGCCGAGATGTCGGCCCGCGACACGCCGCGCCGCTTAAGTCCCACAAGATTGAGACCTTCCAACTCGCCCCGCGGAGCCTGAACCAGGCCATAGGGGATGACATCGTTGGGCACCATGGTCAGCGCGCCGATGATGGCGCCGCGGCCCACGCGCACCCACTGATGCAGGCCGGAAATGCCGCCGATGATCACGTCATCCTCGATGATGCAGTGACCGGCGGCGCCGGAATGGTTCACCATGATCACCCGGTTGCCGATCTGCACGTCATGGGCCACATGGACCCCGGCCATCAGCAGGCAGTCGTCACCGATGCGGGTCACGCCGCCGCCACCCTCGGTGCCGGTGTTGATCGTCACATGCTCGCGGATGCGGTTGCGCTTGCCGATCTCCAGCCGGGTGTCCTCGCCGCCGAACTTAAGATCCTGCGGGATTTCACCGATCACGGCGAAGTTGAAGATCACGCAGTCGTCCCCGATCGAGGTGTCGCCGGTCACGACCACATGCGATTTCAGCTCGACCCGGTCGCCCAGCCGGACCTTGGGGCCGACATGGCAGAACGGGCCGATCACGCAGTCCTGACCGATCTGCGCACCGTCTTCGATGATGGCACTGGGATGAATGCGGCTCATGCTGTCTTTTCCATGTCCCAGTCGACATAGGCCGAGAATTCGGCCTCGGCCGCCACTTCACCGTCCACGGTCGCGCGGCCGCTGAACTTGAAGATCTTGCCGCCTTTCTTGCCGCGCACGGTTTCCACATGCATCTTCAGCACGTCGCCCGGCACCACCTTGCGGCGGAATTTGCACTTGTCGATGTTCATGAAATAGATCAGCAGCTCGCTGTCGATCACGTCCATGCCGACGCCCAGCATCACGCCAGCCGTCTGGGCCATCGCCTCGACGATGGTCACGCCGGGCATGATCGGCGTTCCGGGGAAATGACCCTGGAAATGCGGCTCGTTCATGGTGACGTTCTTGATGCCGACCGCCGACTGATAGCCGTCGATTTCGACAACCTTGTCAACCAGCAGGAACGGATAACGATGCGGCAGGATCCGTTGGATCAGCTGGATGTCGGCGCTCTTGGTGTCCGTGGTCATGTTCCGGATGTCCTGTTTTCGAGGTCTGGTTTCCGCGTGGTTAGCAATACCGCCGTGCGAGAGCAAGCCGCGCTAGGGTTCGTCACGCTCTTCCAGCCCGGCCCCGTCGCCGATGGCGGCGTCGATCCGCCGGATGGCCGCATCGGTGATATCCGACGCATCCGAGCTGAGAAAGACGTTCGCGCGTTCGATGATGATCGACGCCCCCGTGTCGCGCAGCAGATCGATCAGAACCGGGCGAGACAGTTCGAGGAACCTGACCCGCGCCTCTTCGCTGCGTCGCGACAGCGCATCCAGCTTGGCACGCTGGTTTTCGCGGTGCGACTGGACCTTCCTGTCGAACGCCTCGGCCAACGGTTGAAACTCGTCCGGGGTCAGGACGCCGCGTTTGTCGGTCAGCTCCTTTTCCTCGCGGCTCAGCTCGGCCACGATGCGTTCGTTCTCCTCGGCCAACGCACGGCTTTCGGCCTCGACCTCGGCCCGAACCCGTTTGCCGAAGGCGGACTCGGCGAACATCCGGTCACTGGATATGGTCAGCACCCCCGATTGCGGAATGCCCAACTGCTGAGCCGACGCGAGGCCTGCCGCCAAGGCGAAGGTCAAAATGCACAGGGCCCAAAGAGGGCCCCGCACTGTTCTGGAAATGTGTTTCAGCATGGACGTCAGAACCGCGCCTGAATGGTGAAGTCAAAGTTCTGTTCTTTGTCGAAGTCTTCCTTGACCAACGCTTTCGAGAAGTTGAAGCGCAAGGGGCCAAACGGCGTATCCCACAGCAGCGACACGCCGATGACATGGCGGAGCGACCCGTCGGCGCCGACGATATTGGCCCCGGTCGTGTCGACATTGTCGATGTCCCACAGGTTGCCGACGTCATAGAAGACACCACCGCGCAGACCCAGTTCCTCGGGCAGGCCCAGCGGGAAATCGGATTCAAAGCGCGCGACCCAGTACAGGTTGCCGCCGATCGCGTCGTCCTGGCCGTTCGACAGGTCCCGTGGCCCCAGACCTGCGGGCTCGAACCCGCGGAAGATGTTGGGCCCCAGTACATAGCGGTCGACGGTCCGGCTGAAGTCATCCCCCTGCCAATGCAGGGCGCCGGCCTCGAACGAGGCGCGCAGGGTCATTTCCTCGTTCAGCACCTTGGTCTGGGCGATGGCGCGGGCGGAGGTCTTGAGATACTTGTTGTCGCCCCCCAATCCGGCCGCATCCACGCCGACTTCGAACAACGCACCCGCATTGGGGTTCAACCCGCCGATCCGGCTGTCATAGACATAGGACAGGCCCAGCGAGCTGGTCGACCGCTTGCCCTGGGCGATTTCCGAGGCGATCACCGCGCCGTTGGTCTCGCCATCCTGTTGCGTCATTTCGCTGTCGCTCCAATTGTAGCGCAGCTTCAGCGACGACAGCTCTCCGATCGCATAGCTCAGTTGCGGGTTGAAGAACGCTGTCTTCGTGTCATAGCTGGCAAAGCTCGAGTTCGTGGAGGACAGACCCAGCCCCAGATCGAAGCGCAGCTTGCGGCCCAGAAGGTAGGGTTCGGTGAAATTCAGGATGTACTGTTCGGAATCCTGTGCCGTGGACAACGTCACGCCCAAAGCCTGGCCTCGGCCCAGGAAGTTCCGCTCTTCCAGTCCGATCGCGATGCCGAACCCGTCCGAAACCGAATAGCTGCCGCCCAGGCTCAGCGAGCCGGTGGGTTGCTCTTCGACATCGACATCCACGATGACCTGGCTGGGGCTGGACCCTTCGCGCGTGTCCACATCGGCGACCGCAAAGAAGCCCAGGGCACGAATGCGCTCGGCGCTCTGGCGGATTTCGCGCGGGTTGAACGGATCACCCTCGACCGTGTCGAACTGGCGACGGATCACCCGGTCCAGCGTGGTGGTGTTGCCCTCGATGTCGATGCGTTCGACGAAGATGCGCGGCCCCTTGGTCAGGACGAATTCGACATCCAGCGTCAGGTCGCGGTTGTTGCGGGTCACCCGCGGCTCGACCCGCAGGAAATCGACACCGTTCTTCAGGCCCAGCCGCTCCTGCCGGGTGATCGAGTTCTCGATCAGCGTGGGCGAATAGGTCACGCCCGGCTTGATCCTCAACGCGGCTTGATAAGGCGCCGGATCGACGCCAGGAATCTCGCTGACGGTCGTCACCTTGCCGAACGCGAATTTCTGCCCTTCGGTGATGTTCATCACCAGATAGAACGCATCCCGTTCGCGGGTGAATTCGACATTGGCGCTGTTGACGCGGAAATCGATGTAGCCGCGCGACAGGTAGAAATCACGCAGGACCTGCTTGTCGAACTCGATTCGGTCGGCGATGAACGTATCGCCGCGCAGGAAGGTCCGCAGGATGTTGGCCTGCTTGGTCTCCAGCACGCGCCGAAGACGGCGGTCGGAATAGGCGCGGTTGCCCACGAAGCTGACGCGCTCAATCTCGATCGTGGTGCCTTCGGCGACCTCGAACACCAGGTCGACGCGGTTGTCGCTGCGACGGATGATGCGCGGAATGACCGTGGCCGACACCCTGCCTTGGGCCGAATAGATCTCGGCGATCACGTCGGCATCGGCCTCGGCCACCTGCGGGGTGAACACCCGGCGCGGCTGCGACGAAATCGCATCCAGCAGGACGTCATCCTTGACCCGCCGGTTGCCCTCGATGCTGATGCGGTTGATCGTCGGGTATTCCTGGACCTTGATCGCAAGCGTGCTGCCGCGCGGGATCAGTTCGACTGTTTCAAAAACACCACTGTCAAGCAAACGCTGATACGCGTCATTCAACTGGCCCGCCGTGACGGTCTGACCGGGCGTGATTCCCGTCCGGTTGATGATCGTCGAGGTTTCGATCCGCCGGTTGCCTTCGACGTCGAACGAGTTGAACGTGTATGTCTGCGCCCATGCGGACTGCGACAATACCGCAAGCCAAAGCGCTGAAACGAGGAAAAAAACCGTTAGAAGCCGCCACAAAATCTTGTTTTCCGGCCCGACTGCACCGCAGGATATGCCCGCGTCTTCCCTGTATGCCATGTTTTTCTCTGCCTGGTTCTGGGACTTTGAATTTGAGTACCTTTAAAGGCTCATATTGTCAAAAGCCCAAACGCAAAGCGCGACCGTCAGGGGCCGCGCAGCAAGAACCGGTGTTGGAACAGAATCACAAAGAGGCCAAAACCGCCCCGCCCGCCAAGGCCAGCGCGGTGATGCCAAAACTGAGCAGAAGATCCCAATTCAGGACGAACAGGAAGTTGATCCCACGATATGATTTCCGCAACGTACCCGTCATGATCCTCAGCCCACTTCGTTGGAACAGCCATCACCTACGCCGCAATTGAGGCAAATTTGCGGCATCCAAAAGGCGCAGCCGCCCCAATCAGCAGAACAGATCGTTGCCAAGCGAGAAAATCATCAGGGTCAGGATCAGTGTCACGCCGATGCCCATCATGATCTGGAACACCCGCTCGCTGGGCGGCTTGCCCGAAATCGCCTCGTAGGCGTAGAACATCAGGTGGCCCCCATCCAGCGCGGGAATCGGGAACAGGTTCAACAGGCCCACGGCGGTGGACAGTACCGCGATGAACGACAGGAAATTCTGCGCGCCCTGGCTGGCCATGTCGCCCGACGTTTCGGCAATGCCGATCGGCCCCGACATGTTGCAGGTGCTGATAGCCCCGGTGATCATGTGCCAGATGCCCGAAAGCGACCCCTCGATGATGCGCCAGGTCTGTTGCAGGCCGGCGCCCGCGGCCTCGAACAGCCCTGCCGGTTCGGTGGCCGGCTCCAGCATCAGCCCGCCGACGATCCCGATCCGCCAATGGGTCTTGAAACCGCCATCGGGCTGCGGTTCGTCGGTCCGGCGCGGGGCCAACGCGAATTCAAGCTCGGCCCCATCACGCCAGACATCCAGCAACAGCACCTTGCCGTTCGAGCTTTCGACCTTTTCCTTCAACTGATCGAAGGCAAAGATCGGCTCTCCGTCCACCGCGGTGATCACGTCGCCGGGCGCAAGTTGGATGTCCATCGCCGCGCTGCGCGGTGCGACCCGCCCGACCAGCGGCGGAAACAGGTACGGCGCCTCGACATCCATGGTCTGGCCGTCACGCCGGACGGTATAGGTCAGCACCGGCTTTTCGGGCAGAGCATCGGTGAAATCGGACCAGGCGCCCTCGGCGTCGAAATCCGGCACCGGGATGCCCTCGATCGCCAAGATCTCGTCTCCTTCGCGCAGTTCCTGCACGGTTCCCGGCAGCGGTTTCAGCGTGCCCACGGTCAACGGTTCGCGGGTCACTCCCTGCGACCAGAAGATCGCCGCGAATACCAGAATCGACATGACAAAGTTGAACACCGGCCCGGCAGCCACCGTCGCCGTGCGCGCCCACAGCGGCGCACCGTGCATCGTTTGCCGCAGGTCTTCGGGGCTTTTGCTGGCGATCTCGTCCATCGCCTCCGCATCCTTGCCCGACGCGGCGTTGGAATCGCCCAGGAACTTGACATAGCCCCCGAACGGCAGCGCCGCGATCTGCCAGCGCGTGCCGCGCTTGTCCACGCGGCTCCACAACACCGGGCCAAACCCGATCGAGAACACCTCGGCATGGATCCCCGACCAGCGCCCGACGATGTAGTGGCCATATTCATGCACGGCAACGATCACCGACAGGGCCACGACGAAGGCAGCGATCGTGTAGATCAATCCACCAAATTGCGGGATCAGCGAGAGTATGTCCAAAAGTCTATCCTGCTCTTCTCAGTACGGCGTCATCCACCCATTGACGTGCCAGATGGTCCGTTTTCAACACGTTATCAAGGGTCATCGGGGCATCAATGAGGTCGCCTGCGTCCTCGAACCGGTCCAGAACCGCCGCCACCGCGTCGGACATGTCCAGAAATCCGATGCGCTGGCCGATGAAGTGATCCAGCGCGCGTTCCTTGGCCGCGTTGAACACCGCGCCGGACAGACCTCCGCGCGCCATGACCTCGCGCGCCAGCCGCAGCGCCGGATAGCGCTCGGGGTCGGGGTCACGGAACCGCAATTGTCCCAGACGGGCCAGATCTAGCCGGGGCACCGGCAACTCGCGTCGCTCGGGCCAGTGCAGCGCATAGCCGATCGCGTGGCGCATGTCGGGCGCGCCCAGATGCGCCATCACCGCCCCGTCGCGAAACCCGACCAGCGCGTGAACGATCGATTCGGGATGGACGACGACCTCGATCCGGTCGGGCGCGATCCCGAAGAATTCCCTGGTTTCAATGACCTCGAGCGCCTTGTTGAACATCGACGCGCTGTCGATCGTGATCCGCTGGCCCATGTTCCAGTTCGGATGGCTCGACGCCTGCTCGACCGTCGCCTGCGCCAGCCGCTCGACCGGCCAGTCGCGAAAGGCCCCGCCGCTGGCGGTAATGATGATACGCTCGACCGCGGCCATGTCCTCGCCCACCAGGGCCTGGAACACGGCGGAATGCTCGCTGTCCACCGGCAGCAGGCGCGCGCCATGCCGCCTTGCGGTCTCGAGCACCAAAGACCCGGCACAGACCAGCGTTTCCTTGTTGGCCAGCGCCAGAGTCGCCCCCTGCTCCAGTGCCGCCAGCCCGGGCGCCAGACCCGCCGCGCCGACGATGGCCGACATCACCCAGTCGGCCGGACGCGCCGCGGCCTCGACCAGCGCGGTTGAGCCGGCCGCCGCTTCGATTCCACTGCCCGCCAGCGCGGCGCGCAGGTCTTCCAACCTGTCGTCGTACGCAGTCACGGCGATCTGCGCACGCAGGCGCCGGGCGTCCTCGGCCAGTTGCCGGATATTCGCGCCACCGGTCACGGCCACCACGTGATAGGCAGTCGGATCCCGCGCGATCAGGTCGATGGTGTTCTGCCCGATCGAACCGGTGGCGCCAAAGATCGAAACCTTGCGCATCACATCTCTCCGGGGGCGTAGAACAGACTTGCGATCAGAACCAGCAGCGATGCCCCCATCATGCCGTCGAACCGGTCCAGGAACCCGCCGTGGCCCGGAATCAGGTCCGAACTGTCCTTGACGCCGAATTTCCGCTTGGTCGCGCTTTCCACGATGTCTCCGGCCTGGCTGGCCATCGAGGCCAGAACCGAGATCAGAACCAGACCGACCCCGAGGCTTGCATAAACCGCGAAGGCGGCGCCCACCACGGCGGCGGCAACCCAGCCGCCCGCCGTGCCCGACCAGGTTTTCTTGGGGCTGACCTTGGGCCAGAATTTCGGACCGCCGATGGTCTTGCCCGCGAAATAGCCCGCCACGTCGGTGGCGACGACGACCGCGATCAGCCAGACCATCCAGCCAAAGCCCATGTTTTCGCGGATCGAGATGAATCCGAAACCCGCCACCGCGATCCAGATCGCAAACAGGGCATAGGTTCCGCGTGCGCGCGCCACCTGCCCGGCCCCGACCAGCGCCGGCGCGATCAGAACCGGCAAAGTGGCCACAGGTGGCAGATAGTTGGCCAAAAGAACCGCAACGCCGGTCAGCACGGACAATTGCACCGCGACGCCGGACCGCTGCGGGTCAACCATGCGGACCAGTTCCCAGATCATGATCCCGCAGGCGGCGGCGATGAAGGTTTCGAACCACAGCCCGCCCAGCCAGACCTCGACCGCGCCGATTGCCACCAGGACCACCGCCGACAGAACGCGGGCGGTCAGATCGGACCAACGCCCGTCGCTCATGTGGGGACGGCTCCGAACCGGCGTTCACGCGATCCGTAGCTTTTGCACAGTCGCTCAAGCTCCGAGGCCGTGAAATCCGGCCACAGCGTGTCGATGAACTCGTATTCCGAATAGGCCGACTGCCACAGCAGAAAATTCGAGATCCGCGCCTCGCCACTGGTCCGGATCACCAGATCAGGATCGGGCAGCACCCGCGTATCCAGGTATTTCGGCAGCGTCTCTTCGTCCACATCCTCGGGGCGCAGCTTGCCTTCGGCGACATCCTTGGCGAGCCGCTTGGTCGCGCGCGCCACCTCGTCCCGGCCGCCATAGTTCAGCGCCACCGTCAGATGCACCAGGTCGTTGTCGGCGGTTTCCCGTTCCAGCTGGTCCATCAGCTCGATCAGCTTGGCATCCAGGCGGACCCGGTCTCCGATGAACCGGACCCTGACGCCGTTTTCGGCAAACGTCCGGGTTTCCTTTATGATGTACCGCTTGAACAGGCTCATCAAACCCGCAACTTCAACCTGGGTCCGCTTCCAGTTCTCGGTCGAAAAGGCAAAGATCGTCAGATATTTGATCCCCAGTCCCGGGCAGGCCTCGACCACTTCGCGCACGCGCCGCGCCCCGGCATGATGCCCGAACAGACGCGGACGGCCGCGCGCCTGGGCCCAGCGCCCGTTGCCATCCATGATGATGGCCACATGGCGCGGCCCGCACAACTCGCCGTTCAGGGGATCCTTGGGCATCTCCGCGTCTCAGACCTGCATGATTTCCGCCTGTTTCGCCTCAAGCGCGGCGTCGACGGCCTTGATCATCTGATCCGTCAGTTCCTGCACCTCGTTCTCCCAGAATTTCTGGTCATCCTCGGACAGACCGTCGGCCTTGGCCTTCTTGATCTGGTCCATTCCGTCTCGGCGCACATTGCGAATGGCGACACGGGCATGTTCAGCGTACTGCCCGGCCACCTTGCCCAATTCGCGCCGACGCTCCTCGTTCAGTTCGGGGATCGGCAGCATGATGATGGTGCCGTTCAGTTGCGGGTTGATGCCAAGACCGCTCTCGCGGATGGCCTTTTCCACCTTGCCGACCAGAGACTTGTCCCACACGTTGATGGTCACCATGCGCGGCTCGGGGACGTTCACGGTGCCCACCTGATTGATCGGCGTCATCGACCCATAGGCGTCCACCATGATCGGATCCAGCATCGAAGCCGAGGCCCGCCCCGTGCGCAGCGACGCAAACTCAGTGCGCAGATTGGCCATGGCGCCCTCCATGCGGCGCTTCAGATCGTCGGTGTCCAGTTCGAAGTCATCAGACATGCTGCTCACTCCCCGTATTCAGGTCCTGTTTGCTAGGGTCATAAGCCATCGCAAATGGGATGTATAGCAATGATGATCGCCAAATGCTTCAACAGCCCGACTCCTTTTGCCCCAGGCACGTCAATACGTGAACAAAAAACCGGCCCCGACGAGGCCGGTTTCGTTTTGACGACAATCCGAAGGTCAGGCGTTCACGTCAACCACGACGCGGCCCTTGACCCGGCCCTTCAGAATGTCTTCGCCCAGTTTGGGCAGATCCTTCAGGGTTGCCGGCTGGATCATCGACTCCAGCTTGTCCATCGGCAGGTCCGTCGCGATCCGTTTCCACGCGCGTACGCGATTTTCATAGGGCTGCATCACGCTGTCGATGCCCAGCAGGTTCACCCCCCGCAGCAGGAACGGAATCACCGTTGCCGGCAAAGCCGCGCCCCCCGCCAACCCGACGGCAGCGACCGAGCAGCCATACTTCATCTGACCCAGCACACGCGCCAGCATCGCACCGCCCACCGCGTCGACGCAGCCTGCCCATGTCTCGCTCTCGAGTGGGCGCTTGGTGGTCTCATTCAACTCCTCGCGCGGCACGATGGTCGCAGCCCCCAGAGATTTCAGGTACTCCCCAGCCTCCGGTCGCCCGGTCACGGCTGCGACTTCGTAGCCCAGATTCGCCAGAATCGCGGTCGCGACCGAGCCCACGCCACCGGCGGCACCGGTCACCAGAACCGGCCCACGATCCGGCGTCAGACCATGATCTTCCAGCGCCATGACCGCCAACATCGCCGTAAAGCCTGCGGTCCCCACCGCCATGGCCTGGCGCGTGCTCAACCCCTCGGGCAGTGGCACCAGCCAGTCGGCCAGCGCGCTGGCCTTCTGGGCATATCCGCCCCAATGCGCCTCACCCACGCGCCACCCGGTCAAAACCACCTTGTCGCCGGGCTTGTAGCGGGCATCCGAAGACTCCTCCACCGTTCCCGCATAGTCGATCCCGGGCACATGCGGATAGTTGCGGACCAGACCGCCGCCTTTGGGCGACATGCACAATCCATCCTTGTAGTTGACGGTCGAGTACTCCACGGCCACCCGCACATCCCCATGCGGCAGATCGTCTTCCGAAATCTGCTTGATCACCGGACTTGCCAGCCCGCTTTCTTCGTCCTTCTCCATCACCAAAGCGTTGAACATGCTCACATTCCCTTCCTTCCTCTCGGCCAGACGGTTCTTTCATCTGGCCCCAAATATCCCGGGGGAGTCGCACAGCGACGGGGGCAGAGCCCCCTTCCCGGCTCAAATCCAGAACTTCGCCTGCACGACTGCGCTCCGCATGCCGTCCGGTGTCTCGACCTCAATCCGTGTCCCCGGATCCCAATGGCTCAGCCGCAGCATACCGATCGACACGTTGGTTTGAAAATCCGGCGACCAGGTGGCCGAGGTCACCTGACCCACACGCTTGCCATCGCCATAAACCGGCCACGGCCGATCACAGGGGGGCACCGCGTCTCCCTCGATCGCGATCGGACGGATTTGTTGAACCGGCCCCTCTTTGGCCACCCGCAGCAGAGCATCCCGCCCGATGCAGCCAATGGCCGTATGCGTGTTGCAGAACTTGCCCAACCCACACTCATGGGGCGTGTTGTCGTCGGTCATGTCGTTGCCGTAAGACAGCAACCCGCCCTCGATCCGCTCGATCAGGTTGGGGCAGCCCGCCCGCACCTGCAGGTCCTCTCCGGCGGCAAACAGCGCATTCCACAAGGGCATGCCGATGTCGCCGCCTTCGACATAGATCTCGAACCCGCCCTGTTTGGAATACCCCGACCGCGCAATCGCCAGATCACGCCCCTCGAACTGGAACATGTCAAACTTGAAGAAGCGGATATCGCGCACCCGGTCGCCAAAGACCCGCGCCATCAGGTCATCCGCCTTGGGACCCTGCACCGCCAAGGGCGACACGTCCGGCTCGTCCACCAGAACATCCAGTCGATACCCGTTCGCCAAGCCTTTGACCCACAACAGCAAATCGCTGTCTGCGATCGAAATCCACCAGCGGTCATCCGCCAGTTTCACCGCCACGGGATCGTTCAGCATACCCCCGGTTTCGTCCACGATCGGTACATAGTAGCACTGGCCCGGCAACATGCCGCGCAGGTCGCGCGGTGTCAGCATCTGCATCAGCCGCGCCGCATCGGGGCCGCGCAGTTCGACCTGCCGCTCGCAGGCCACATCCCAGACCTGCACATGGGTCTTGAGATGCCGATAGTCGGCCTCGACGCTTTCAAACACCGTCGGCAACAACATCCGGTTGTAGACGGTATAGCCTTTGACACCGGCCGCCTCGACCCCATCGGAAAACGGCGTGCGCCGCAACCGGCGCGACAAAGAAATCTGTGGCACCTAGACCTCCTGCGGCATGAAAACGAGATCGCTGACCGGCGCCTCGGAACCGGCCTCGGTCAGCATTTTGTGGATTTGTCCCCGGTGATGCGTCTGATGGTTGAAGAAACCGATCACACACTCTGCGTAAGGCATTGAAATATTTTTCTCCTTCCCTTCGGAATACCACGTGAGCGCCCCAGTGATCGGATCATCTCCCAAGGTATCCGCCCAGGCGCCAATCCGCGCGTCGATCGTTTCGCGCAACGGCAGCCAGTGATCCAGATCGGGGCACAGATGGACGCTCTCATGGATACCGCCGCCTTTGCTGTCGGGGGGGCTATCCGGGCCCGGACCCGCGTCGAACCGCGGCATCCAGCTCCAGTCGCCCCACAGCAGATGGTTCGCCGTGCCCAGGATCGACCCGAAGAATGCGCCACGTTCCCGTGTCAATTCCTCGGGCGAAAGCTCTTGAAGAAAGTCCGCCAACTGGCTGTTCTGCCAGCGGTTATAGCGGGCCATCCGCCGGGCATAGGCGCCGGTGATCATTACCGGGGTCCGTGCCAGTCGATCTGACAGATCTCGGCCGAACGGCCGTCGAAATCCCAGACCCGGCCAAAGGCACGCACCTTGCCCTTGGTCGCGGTGGCCACGGTGATGTCGGGCCCCATCCAGTATTCGGTATTCGTGACGACGATCTCCTTGCCGTCCTTGCCCTCGACCGGAACAACCGCGCCCTGGATCTTCTTGCCGACCATCAGGCGGCGTTCCTTTCCTTCGGTCTCGAAATGCACCGGCGACCGCTCGGCCCCCAGGAACTCGCTGACCAGAACCGAGAACAGCCCGGTCGTACCCCGCGCCGCGCCCGAGAAGATGTTCACCAGCCCCTCATAGGCCGCCTCGGAAGCGCGGTCGTCGATGAAGGCTGCGGCCTTCCAGTTGCCGCGCCCCATGTTGCCCGGAATTTCCAGGAACAGGCCGACGTTCAGACCCGACAGGTCCTCGTCGCCATATTGGCCCTCGTCGATGCGGATACCCGCCCAGGCCTGGCAGTAGCCCTCGGTCGGCGGATGCTTTCCAAGGCTGACCACGCAGGGGCAGAACACCGTGCAGTTGCAGTTCAGGATCAACTCGCCCTTGATGGTCCAGGGCACCGTGCCCACCGTATCCAAAGCCATGTCTGTCTCTCCTCTTGTCAGACTGTCGTGAACGCGACCCAGGCGGCCCCGACCAGCAACGCCACGCCCAGCGGACGGGTCACCAGTCGGCCCAGGTCGGGCAATTTTTCGAAAACCATCAGCAGCGTCGCCAGCCCCATGAAGGCCAGGTTCATCACGCCGCCCACGAAGGCCAGCAGCATCAGCGCCCAGCAGCAGCCCAGACAGACCAGCCCCAACCGCAGACCGTTGCGCCAGGGGCCTTCCTCCCAATGCTGGATGAAGAAGGTCAGCGGATGGCGGCACTTGCTCAGGCAGGCCTCTTTGATGGCCGAAAACTGGTACAGGCCGGCGACGGCCAGAAGGCCTGCGGACAGCAGCCCCGAGACGCTTTCGCCCAGCCCGTTCACCGCGCCCGCCCGGTACAGCGCCATCTGCGCCAGCGCGGCCAGAACGGAAAAGCCCAGCCAGACCGTCAGATACCCCGCCAGCAAATGCCCGAACCTTGTGCCCTGCGCGGCGTGGGACAGGTCGTCATAGGTGGCAAAGGCCGGCAAAGCCGTCGGCGCCATCATCGCCGCCGACATCAACGCCCACATGGCCACCATCTTCAGCAGCCCCGCCGCATCAGGGGTTACCGTGCACAGGCTGCGCCAGAAATCCTCGCCGTATACCGCACCAAGGGCGCGCATCTCGGCCGGCACCGCCATCAGGTACAGCGCCCCCCAGGCCAACAGGATCGCGGCGAACAGGCCCAGCCAATGCGGTGCTGTCATGGCTCTTATCCGATCCACGGTCACGGCCCTCCCTGCGACTCACTCCTTGCTTTTCAAATGTCAGACTTTTAAATGTCAGACAAATAAATTTTTCACGGTGACCCCCAGAAGATGAAAATCGACCCGCAGAAAAGCACCGACCTGTCCGCCCAGATCGCCCAGGCCATCCGCGATGCTATCGTATCCGGAGAGCTGATCGTGGACGAGCGCCTGCCCTCGGAAGCCGAGCTGGCGGACCAGTTCCAGGTGTCGCGCCCCACCGTGCGCGAGGCGCTGAAACGGCTGGCGGCGCAATCGCTGATCCGCACCCAGCGCGGCGCGACCGGGGGTGCCTTCGTCAACCGGCTGAGCTTCCAGGACGCCTATTCCCAGCAGATCACCACTTCGACGCTGCTGCTGTCGATGAACGAGGTCAGCTTCGATACGGCCTGCGAGGCCCGCTATGCGTTGGAACGGGCCTGCGCGCCCCTGTCAGCCCAACGGCGCAGTGCGGATCACCTGGCCACCATGCGCGCGGAAATCTTCCGCCAGGCGCAGCCCGGTTTGACGGATGAGGCCTTCTGCGCCTCGGACGTGGCCTTCCACCGGGCACTGGTCGATGGTGCGGAAAACCCTGTTTTGTCCTATCAACTGGCCGGCGCGGTCGAGGCGATGCAGCCCCTGATGAACATGATCACCTTCACCGCCCGCTCGCGCGAAGAGATCATCCGCCTGCACAGCAAGATCGCCGACGCGTTGGAGGCGCGCGACGCCGAGACCGTCGACGCCGCGCTGGTCGAGCTGGAAACCTACACGCGCCGCCTGGCCCATGACGTGGCCGAACGTCGGCGGAAACCGGCCTGAGCGCCGCTGGAATAATTCTTGACGCATCACATCAACGGAAAGGACACTCGGGCAGGCAGATCATTATCCGGCGGGAAGACCGGCACTCTCAATAAAATTGATTTTCAATGACTTAAGGGAGGACGTTATGAACAAAAGACCGGATCCGACATTCTATCCATCCGCCAAACTGGCCATGGAGGCCCTGCCCGAGACCCTGGCCTTCACGCTGATGCTCAGCCCCGATTTCTCGCAGCCCGATGGCCTGGCGGTTGTGAATGTCGACCCAACTTCGAGTGATTACGGAAAGATCGTTCACAAGGTGATGATGCCCAACAAGGGCGACGAGTTTCACCATTTCGGCTGGAACGCCTGTTCCTCGGCCCTGTCGCCGCTGACCGGCCACGCCTTCCTTGAGCGCCGATACCTGATCATCCCCGGAATCCGTTCCAGCCGGATCTACGTCATCGACGTAAAGGACCCGCTTCAGGCCTATATCCACAAGATCATCGAACCCGAGGAAGTCTTTGCAAAAACGGGATATTCCCGCCCGCACACGATCCACTGCGGCCCCGAGGGCATCTATGTCAGCACCTTGGGTGGCGGCGGACCAGATGGCACCGATGGGCCTCCGGGCATTTTCATCATGGACTGCGAAACCTTCGACATCATCGGGCGTTACGAGATCGAGCGCGGCGTGCAGGACAAGCACTATGATTTCTGGTGGAATCTGCCGCGCGACTACATGGTCAGTTCCGAATGGGGCCTGCCGCCGCAATTCGAAAACGGGATCGTGGCCAAAGATCTGCTTTCGAACAAATATGGCCACCGGATCCATTTCTGGAACCTGCGCGACCGCACGAACATCCAGACCATCGACCTGGGCAAGAACCACCAGATGGCGCTGGAAATCCGGCCCGCGCACGATCCGGTCAAGGAATACGGGTTCTGCGGCGTGGTGGTCGACACCACCAACCTGCAGGGCGCAATCTTTACTTGGTGGCGCGACAAGAAAGGCAAGTTCCACGCCAAAAAGACCATCACGATCGACCCGCAACCCGCTGATCCTGCTGATCTTCCCGAACTGCTGAAAGGGTTCTCGGCGGTGCCGCCGCTGGTCACCGACATCGACCTGAGCCTCGACGACAAATACCTGTACGTCGCGTGCTGGGGCACCGGTGAAATGCACCAATACGATGTCTCGGACCCGATGAAACCCAAGCTGGCCGGCAAGGTCGAGATCGGCGGAATCGTCAAAAAGACCAAGCACCCCAACGGCAAGGACTTTGGCTATGGCCCGCAGATGGTCGAGATCAGCCGTGACGGCAAACGCGTCTACTGGACCAATTCGCTTTATTCCACGTGGGATGACCATTTCTATCCCGGCGAGCGCGGCGCGGCGATGGTCAAGGCGGATGTCGGCAAGAAAGGCGGCCTGAAGCTCGACAGGAACTTCTGGGTCGAATTCCCCGAAGGCTATCGCGCCCATCAGATCCGGCTTGAGGGCGGAGACTGCTCCACCGACAGTTTCTGCTATCCTTCGGTCTGAATTGGACGTCTTGATGACATCGACGGCCGGCCTCTGGCTGGCCGTTGTTCTGAGCGGCGCCTATCACGGGTTGAACCCCGGCATGGGCTGGCCGCTGGCCGTGTCGGCGGCATTGATGGAGCAGCGCCAACACGCCCTCTGGCATGCGCTGGTAGCGCTGGCGGGCGGGCATTTCGTGGCCATGATGGGCGTGCTGCTGCCCTTTGCGCTGATGACCATCCTTGTGGACTTTCAGCGCGAAATCCGGATCGGAGCGGCCCTGATCGTGATCGCCATGGGCCTCTACATCGCGATCACCCGTCGCCACCCAAGGTTCCTGGCGCGCGTGCCGCCCAGTCGGCTGGCGCTGTGGTCATTTCTGGTGGCGCTGGCGCATGGTGCGGCGCTGATGCTGGTCCCGATCTATCTGGGCCTGTGCGGGCTGGACGAGCTGGATACCGGCCACAGAGCCGTGCCCGAGATCATGGGCACCAATGGCCTGCTGGTCTTGGCTGTGGCCGCGGTCCATACAGGCGCGATGATGCTGGGCGGCGGCGCGCTGGCCTTCGCGGTCTATCGCTGGCTAGGCCTGCAGTTTCTGTCGCGCAGCTGGTTCAACCTGGAAATGGTCTGGGCGCTCAGCCTGATCCTTGTGGGTGCGCTCGGCCTCTGGGCCGCAATCTGAGGTCTTCCCCCTGCCCCGAAACAGATTAGGTTCATTGGGCAAGCATTTGACACGCGAGGCCCCAATGACCGGAACACTCAACATCATCGCAGCCCTTCTGACCATCGGCTTTGGCCTTTTCGGCTTTCTGGCCCCGGCCTGGACGGCGGCCGCGCTGGATCTTGCGCCCACCAACAGCACGATGGGCCTCAGCGAGATGCGGGCCTCGGTCGGCGGGCTGTTCGTCGTGACCGGCATCGCGGTAATGTGGCTGAACCACCCGATGGCCTACGCGATGCTGGGCGTCGTCTATGCGGGCGCGGCGCTGGGTCGGTTCGTGTCGGTTCTACTGGACGAGCCGCCCTTGGCCAAGGCGCTGACCTTCGGCGGAATCGAACTGGTTCTGGCAATCTGGCTGATCGCCGCCAACCTGGCGAAGCCCGCGTGATCGGTTGAAAAAATCGCCACGATTCCGCGCATTGGGGGTTTGCATCCGCAAATATCCTCACCTATATAAATGCTGTCCTTCGGGACTATGGACATAAACGCGCTCGTAATAAGCGGATCGGACCCGGGGGCGGTACCCGGCGGCTCCACCATATATCCTTCATTTGGGGATCATGGGGCCGAAACAGGATCGACGAACGTCTAAAGGGGTTAGCTTTGTCCCGGCTGTCTGCCACCGTTACCGGCGAAAACAGTACAATTGCAAATGACAATCGTGCTCCGGTTGCCGTTGCTGCGTAAGCAGTAACCAGACCGAAACCTAAGTCCTTGCGCCTAGCCGCGTAAGGCGGGGTCCGCAGGTACCTGGCAACAGAAACCTGCACTTTCCCATCCAATTGTCTGCGTTTTTTGACTGGATCCTGACAATGTTCAGGGTTTCTTCACCTCTATGCGCAAATCTCTCCTCAGCTAGACAGGAGAGTTGCGATGACTCATGCAGAGATTCTTCGGGCCTGGTACTCGGAGGTTTGGGAAAAAGGCAATGTCGATGCGATCGACGAATATTTCGCGCCCGAAACGATGGCCGAAGGGCTGATACCGGAAATGCAGGTCGGCGCCGATGATTTCCGTGACTTGGTGATGGCCTTCCGCCATGTGCTGGGCGACATTCAGGTGGACCTGCCGAAAATCATCGAAAGCGGCGACTGGGCCTCGGCGGTCCTGCATGTGCGCACATCGCGTGCCGACAATGGTGCGCCGCTTGAGGTCACGGGGCAGGTCATGGCGCGATTCAAGGGTGACAAGATGGTCGAAGCCTACAATCAGTTCGATTTCGTGTCGCTGTTCGAACAGCTCGGCCAGTTTCCGCAGGACACATTGCCCGTCTGCATGACCGGGCAGCGGTTGGATTGGGCCTGACCGGTTCTTGACCGCACAGGCAAAGCCCGCATAGCAAGGACCGAGACCGGCAACGCGCCCGCCAAGGCAGGGCGTGGGCTGCCAGATACCGAAATGCGAAAGGGCGTGTGCCATGGCAGGGCCGGTGGTTGAGGGTCACTTTCCGCAGCGGGTGCGAGTACACCCGTCAGGCATGCGGCCTTGGCCTTGGCTCGCTCGCCTACACGCGCCGACCCCCGGCACTCCGGCCATCCTGGTCGTGGACTGCCGATGAGCCCCTCGGTCGCGGATCTTGTCCGGGTGTTCGGCCGTATCGGATTGCTGTCCTTTGGTGGGCCGGCCGCCCAGATCTCGTTGATGCACCGGGAACTGGTGGACCGCCGCGCCTGGCTGGAGGAACAGACGTTTCTGCGCGCCCTGTCGCTGTGCATGCTGCTGCCCGGCCCCGAGGCGATGCAACTGGCCACATATGCCGGCTGGCGCCTGCGGGGCGTGCCCGGCGGGCTGATCGCCGGCACGCTTTTCGTTCTGCCCGGCGCAATCGTGATCGCTGCGCTGGTACTGCTCTATGCAGCCTATGGCGATCTGCCGCCTGTCCAGGCGGCTTTTCTGGGCGTCAAGGCGACCGTCATCGCAATCGTGCTGCAGGCCCTGATCAACCTGTCGGGCAAGGCCCTGTCTGGGCTGCAGTCTCGCGTTATCGCAGGGCTGGCTTTTCTGGCCATTTTTGCCCTGAATCTGCCCTTTCCATTGATCGTCCTGGCGGCCGGTTCCTGGGGGTACGCGGCCGCCCGAACGACACGTCCGCAGTCCGATCCGGATGGGCTCCCAGCCGAAAGACATGCGATGCGCACCGCCTTGTTCTGGATGACGCTTTGGCTTTTGCCGCTGGCTGTGCTGACGGCGTCGGGTCAGACGCTGCTGGCCGATCTGGGCTGGTTCTTTGCCAAACTCGCGGTCGTCAGCTTTGGCGGCGCCTACGCGGTGCTGACCTACATGACCCAGACGGTGGTGGCGCAGCATGGCTGGATCTCGGCCGACCAGATGATCGACGCGCTGGGCCTGGCCGAGACAACTCCGGGGCCCTTGATCCTGGTGACCCAATTCGTGGCCATGCTGACCGGTCAGATCGCCGGCGGCCCCGGTTTGGCCCTGATCGCAGGGGCGGTCGCTCTTTGGGCGACTTTCGTTCCCTGCTTTCTTTGGATCTTCCTGTCGGCCCCGTATCTGGATCACATCGCCCGGAATCCGCGCCTGTCCGGCGCCTTGAGCGCAATCTCGGCGGCTGTCGTCGGAGTGATTCTCAACCTGTCGGTGTGGTTCGCGCTGAACGTGGTTTTCGCGGACGTGGCCCGGTACGGCCTTGGCCCCGTCTCGATCCCGATACCCGTTCCATCCAGCCTGAATTTTCAGGCGCTTGCTCTGGCAATTGTCGCCGGGCTGTTGATATTCCGGCTGAAATCTGGTTTCGGGGTCGCGTTGGCCGCCATGGCCGCGGCAGGTTTGGCCCTGCATTTTCTTTGAACAATCCGGCGCTGCCGGGCCTTTCGTTTCCGCCCGAATCCCTTATGCTTGGGGCAACCACTTTCGAGGACAAGACATGTCGCAAGGCATCGACTACGGCAACCTAATGCACACCGCCATGCGCGGCCTGATCAAGACCGTTCTGCAACGGGTCTCGGACTCGGGGCTGCCCGGCGCGCATCATTTCTTCATCACATTCGACACCCGCACACCCGGTGTCGAACTTGCCGACTGGTTGCGCCAGCGCTACCCGGATGAAATGACGATCGTGGTGCAGCATTGGTTCGAAAACCTGAGCGTCGATGACGACGGCTTTGCCATCACGCTGAATTTCGGAGATTCGCCCGAACCGCTGTACATCCCCTTCGCGGCGATCCAGACCTTCGTGGACCCGTCGGTCGAATTCGGGCTGCGCTTCGAAGGCCCGGAAGAAGGCGAAGAGGAAATCGCGGTGACCGAAGAGGACTCGATCGAAGTCGAGCCCGAGGACAAGCCGCACCATGACGCCGACATCGTATCGCTGGACAGTTTCCGCAAATAACCCCGATCGGCCGATTGCAGGGCTGAAAGGTTATTTCCTGCGCAGGAAGGTCTCCACCGACCGCGCCTCGCGCCCGTCGCTGAATCGCGAAAATGACAACTTCAGCCCGCCTTCGGTCAGCGTCCGGTCGTATTGCTGCAACTCATAATCGCCCTCGTGGTCGATGAACAGGGAAAACACGGTCAGCGTATCGCCGACGATGCGGCCCCACACGAAGGGCTCACCCTTCATCGGGTCCAACGGCACCTCGTGGCCGAACACGTTGCGCTTCATGGCCGCCGAATAGATGTGGGGCCGGTCCGATGGCCGGAAATCAACCGAGAACGACTGTTCTTTCACCCGGCCATCCGCCTTGTATGTCACTGTTTTCCAACTGACATTGAACCCTTCGTCGGTTTCGGAAATGCGCACGCTCATGTCGCGCGGGGTCGCGGTTCCGTCCGCATCCACGACCTGGGCCGACCCGACATAGGCTCCGACAAAGGGCGCGATATCCGCCGCGTTGGCCTGAACCCCGATCAGCATCGCCACGACCGCCGCCCAAATCCGGATCTGCGCAAATCGTGTTTTTTTCAGCCCCGAACGAAACATCCCGATCTCTCCGTTTCCCTCCCTTCGCATTCTAGACACGCGGGCCACCGGCACAATGGCAGATGGACCGACCGAGAGAAGAAAAATGACGCACCCGCCCGGCTATACCTTTTTTGCCCATCGGATTAAGGTGCGCGCAACTGGCCGATTGCGCCGCGGCGTGGCTGCGGCTAAACGGCATGCGACTGCATACCAGACGGAGTGACAGATGTCTCAGACCCGCACCGAATCCGACAGTTTTGGCCCGCTCGAGGTTCCGGCCGACAAGTACTGGGGGGCGCAGACGCAGCGCTCGATCATGAACTTCCCCATCGGATGGGAGAAGCAGCCCGTCGCCATCGTGCGGGCGCTGGGCGTGGTCAAGAAAGCCTGCGCCATGCAGAACAAGGCAACCGGCAAGCTGGACGCGCGCATCGCCGACGCCATCATCCAGGCCGCCGGCGAGGTGATCGAAGGCAAGTTCGACGACAACTTCCCTCTGGTCGTCTGGCAGACCGGCTCGGGCACCCAGTCGAACATGAACGCCAACGAGGTGATCGCCAACCGCGCGATCGAGATCCTGGGCGGGGTGATCGGCTCGAAGGATCCTGTACACCCGAACGACCATGTGAACATGGGGCAGTCGTCGAACGACACCTTCCCCACCGCCATGCATATCGCCACCGCGATGAGCGTGCGTGACGTGCTGCTGCCGGGGCTCGAGAAGCTGGCCGCCGGGCTGGAGCAGAAGTCGGCGGAATTCAAGGACATCATCAAGATCGGCCGCACCCACACCCAAGACGCGACTCCGCTGACCCTGGGCCAGGAGTTCAGCGGCTATGCCCATCAGATCCGCCAGGGCATCGCCCGCGTGAACGCCGCCATGCCCGGCATCTACGAGTTGGCGCAGGGCGGCACCGCCGTCGGCACAGGGCTGAACACCCAGAAAGGCTGGGCCGAGGCCGTTGCCGCCAACATGGCCGACATCACCGGCCTGCCCTTCGTCACCGCGCCCAACAAGTTCGAGGCGCTGGCCGCCCATGACGCGATGGTGTTCCTGTCGGGCGCCTTGGCCACGGTCGCGGGCAGCTGCTACAAGATCGCCAACGACATCCGCTTCCTCGGCTCGGGTCCGCGGTCGGGGCTGGGCGAGCTGATCCTGCCGGAGAACGAACCCGGCTCATCGATCATGCCCGGCAAGGTCAATCCGACCCAGGCCGAGGCGCTGACCCAAGTCGCGGCCCATGTCATGGGCAACGACGCCGCGATCAAGTTCGCCGGCAGCCAAGGCCATTTCGAGTTGAACGTCTACAACCCGATGATGGCCTACAACCTGCTGCAGTCGATCCAGCTGTTGGGTGACGCGACCGACAGCTTTACCGAGCGCATGCTGCTGGGCATCAAGGCCAACGAGGCGCGCATCGACAAGCTGATGAAGGAATCGCTGATGCTGGTGACCGCCCTGGCGCCCACCATCGGCTATGACAACGCCACCACGGTCGCCAAGACCGCGCACAAGAACGGCACCACGCTGAAGGAAGAGGCCATCAAGCTGGGCTTCGTCGACGAGGCAACCTTTGACGCCGTCGTGCGCCCCGAACAGATGATCGGGCCCAGGGACTGATGGGCAAGCCGGTCAATCTGAACCGGTATCGCAAGGAAAAGGCGCGGGCCGAGAAAAAGGCCCGCGCCGACCGGAACGCGGCGGCGTTCGGGCGCAGCAAGGCGGAAAAGCAGCTGGACAAGGCCCGTGCCGACAAGGCCCGCCGCGATCTGGACAATCACGAGCTGGACGAATGAGCAGCCCACCGGTCAAACGCTCGCTGACCCTCAAGGGACATAGAACCTCGGTTTCGCTCGAGGATGAATTCTGGCAGGCGTTTCGGGACATCGCCAAGGAAAAAGGGCTGCCTATCAATGTCTTGGCCTCGGAAATTGATGTCGCGCGCGACCCCGGGACCGGCTTGGCCTCGGCCATTCGCGTCTTTGTTCTGAACTGGTACCGGTCCCCCGATCGCAACCCTTGATCTGATATCCGTCGGCGTCTAGGCTGACGGCGAACAAAAAGGGTACATTGGATGCGCGAACTCGTGACCGGGCCGGATGGCCAACCGCGATGCGGCTGGTGTCAGGCCGCGCCGGAGTTTTTCGACTATCACGACAATGAATGGGGCTATCCGGTAGGTGACGACCAGCGCCTGTTCGAGAAACTCTGCCTTGAAAGCTTTCAATCCGGCCTCAGTTGGCGCACCATTCTGGCCAAGCGCGAGAATTTCCGCAAAGCCTTTTCCGGCTTTGATTGCAACGTGATGGCCGAATTTACTGATGCCGACGTCGAACGCCTGCTGCAGGATGCCGGCATCATCCGCCATCGCGGCAAGATCGAGGCGGTGATCAACAACGCCCGCCGCGCACAGGAGCTGGTGGCCGAAACCGGCTCGCTGGCGGCCTATGTCTGGCGGTTCGAGCCCGAGACCCCTCCTGCGCCGCAGACGGCCTCGACTTCGCCCGAGTCGGTCGCCATGTCCAAGGACCTGAAAAAGCGCGGGTGGAAATTTGTCGGCCCCACCACGGTGTTTGCCTTCATGCAGGCGATGGGGCTGGTGAATGACCACGCCACAGGCTGCGCCATGCGCGAAAAAGCGGCGCAAATGCGCCGCTCGTTCATCAAACCGGTCTGACCTCAGACCGAGGCGCGGTAGATCTTGTCGATATTGCTGCCCAGGGCCGCGTTGAACTCGGCATCCGACTGCTGCTTCGACAGCCCCTCGGTCAGCGCACGCGAGAAAGATGCGATCATCTTGCCGTTCTGCGCCAGCAGATCACAGGCCTCGTCGGTCGAATAACCGCCCGACAGCGCCACAACGCGCAGAACACGCGGATGATCGGCGGCCTCGTCATACAGATTGGCCTTGCTGGGCAGGGTCAGCTTCAGCATGACGTCCTGCCCCTCGCCCAACTCGTCGAGGTTTTTGAGGATTTCGGCTTTCAGGATCTCTTCCGCTTCGGCCTTGGTGTCCGACTTGATGTTCACCTCGGGCTCGATGATCGGAACCATGCCGGCCGCGATCACCTCGCGGGCCACGTCGAATTGCTGCGCGACCACGGCGGCGATGCCCTCGGCATTGGCCTCGTGGATGACCGAGCGTTCCTTGGTGCCGAACACGCCTTCGGCCTTGGCCAGCGTCTCGGCCAGGCCCGGGATGGGCTTCATCAGTTGCACGCCGTTGGCGGTGTCCTCCAGCCCCTTGTCGATCTTGAGGAACGGCACGATGCCTTTGACCGACCACAGGTAATCAGCAACCTTGCGCCCCTCGATTTCCTCGCCCAGCGTGCGTTCGAACAGGATCGCGCCGATCACCTTGTCGCGGGTGAAGTCGTCGGCCAGGATGATCCGGGCGCGCATCTTCTGGATCTCGGCAAACATTTCCTCGTCCGAGCCATAGTCGGACGGCTGCACCCCGTACAGCGCCAGCGCCTTGGGCGTCGAGCCGCCGCTCTGATCCAGAGCCGCGATGAAGCCCGCACCGTTGATCATCTGTTCGCGCTGTTCAGCCTTGGACATAACACTTTCCCGTTCAGTAATGATTCCGCTTTTCCAATCGCATACAGCATGGCGCGGGGCGATGATAGTTTGTTAGCGCTCAACCACGCGCAGCCAGATTCCATGGCGCGACCGCACCGTCAGATGCGCCACCGGAACCGGGGTGCGGCCCTCGACAGGTTCGAACCGGTACCGCCGCAGCAGGGTCGACAGGATCAACGGTCCCTCGACCATCGCAAACCCCGCCCCGGTGCAGACGCGCGGCCCGGCCGAAAACGGAATGAAGGCCGCCCGCTGGCAGGCCTTGCCGTTTTCGGTCGCCCAGCGGGCCGGGTCAAAGCTGTCCGGGTCCTCCCACAGCCGTTCATGCCGGTGCAGGTGCCATGGGCTGATCACGATCTGCGCGCCCTTGGGCGCGTCGCGGTCGCGGAAGCGTTCGGGGCATGTGGCCTCGCGCACCATCATCGGGACCGGGGGATAGAGGCGCAGCGCCTCGCGGAACACATCGCGGCTGATGCGCAGTCTGGACATTGTGGCAAAGCTTAATTCGTCCTGCGCGCGGGCCTCCTCGGCCACGCGGTCCTGCCAGTTGGGATAGGCGGCCATCAGGTACAGCGTCCAGGCCAGGGCCGAGGCGCTGGTTTCGTGCCCGGCCAGAAAAAAGATGGCGACCTGGTCAATCATCTCATCGGTGTTGAAACACTGCCCGGTCAGGGGGTCGGGCGTGGTCATGATCTTGGTGGCCAGATCGTCGGGCGCGGTGCCGGCGGCGATTTGCGCGGCCCGCTCGCGGGTCAGGCGGGCGATCAAGGCGCGGATTTCGGCCGCCGCACGGCGGGTCTTGCGCGCGTGGAACCGGGGCACCCAGCCGGGCAGCGGCACGAAAGCCGCCAGGTTCAGCAGTGGTTGCTGCCGCTGATAGGCGCGGAATTTCTCGAACACCCGTGCGGCGATTTCGTGCTCGATCGGCACCGAGAACAAGGTGCGAAAGATCACGTCGGCGGCGGCATGGCTGGTGACCTCCTCGATTTCGACCGGCACGCCCGTCCTGTCTCGCAGGCGATCGGCGCAAGCCTCGGCCGAGGCCAGCATCGCGGAGAAGGTCTGTTTCAGCCGTCCGCCCTCGAAGGCCGGGTCGATGATGCGGCGCTGGCGCCTCCAGGCTTCGCCATTGGTCAGGAATACCGATTGGCCCAGCAGGGGCCGCAGGCCTTCGCTGATCCGGCCGGATTTCGGGAAATCCTCGGGGCGGTGTTTCAGTACCCGGTCGATCAGCTCGGGCTGGTTGATCAGGTAGGACCGGAAGAACGGGGTGCGGAACTCGGCCATCCAGGCGCGGTACAGGCGTTGCGGCTGAGCCGACAGGATATCGCGCCGGAACAGGCGCAGGTATTGCCACAGCGATACGTTGTCCGGTCTGGCGGGTGGCTTGGGCGGGATCATGCGCGCACCGTACGGTATTTGGACACCGCCCGCTCGATCCGCGATTTCGACGGCGCCCGCCCGGCGAACCGAGCGCCCAATGTCAGCGACCCGGCAGTGATGCGGAAATAGTCATAGTCGCTAGGCCGGTCGAACGCGCAAAGATACTGAAAATGCAGACGGAAGAACCGCCAGCGCAGCGCGGCCCAGCGTTCGGGCGACAGGGTTTGCGTGAAAGCGGCCGAAAGAACCAGGGGCCAGCGTTTGCCGGGACCGGCAACTCCGCTGACACCAACCGGATCGCATAGCGCAAAGGCGCAGCCATCCCCGGGTGCCGAGACATCGACCCATGCCAACTGCTCGGTCTGCGACAGCAGTTGCAGGTCGGCCCGCAACCGGCCGGCCCGCGGCAGGAATGACACCATCGGCACCACCTGCCCCAATGTCAGGAACGACAGGACCGGGCCATCCGGCGGCACCTCGCCCCGCCGCAGCAGGTCCGCCAGAACCGAGACCCCGAGATGGGCGCCGGAACTGTGGCCCACCACCAGAACTTCATCGACCGGCGACCGCAGGGCCGCCGCGATCAAGGCGCGGAATTCGTCCAACCGGGCCTGCAACTCGGGCGGCGTTTCGCCCCGCAGCCGCGCCGAATAGGCATAATCGTGCATCAAGTAATAGGCGAACAGGCGGTTGTCGATCCTGCGGAACCAAAGCATCGCGGCCACCGACACCGCCACTGCGGGCAACACCGCCAACGCTCCGGCCCAGGGAAACAGCAGCGCGACGAGGCCCCAACCCAGCGCCACCGCCGCCGCCAGCTGCCCCAGCAGCATCGCCACCGGATAAAGGGCCGCGATCACCGGCCCCTTGCGCAGGCGCATCAGCCGCCACAAAGTGCCGGTCGAGATGTAGATCCACGCCGTGCGCAGCAACTGCCAATAGGTCGCCGGGATCGAGCTGTCCATGCTGTCGCGCACGATGTCGGACCAGACCAGAACCTCGACATCCGTATGTACTTCGGCCCCGTCCTGCTCCGACCGGACGTGCCAGCCATAGGGGCCATCGCCCGTCTTGGCCGAAACCTCCAACCGATACCCGGAAATCGCTGCCTGCGCGCGCCCCTCTTTCCGGTAGAGTTCGCGATAGCGGCGGGGATGGATGGGATCATAGCCGGGGATATAGAACACCCGGCGTCGTTGTACCCCAGATTGCGGAACCTGACTGCTCATGCCTTTGCCCTTGTTGCGGGCAGGTTAGCGCAGCGTTGTGGCCAAGGTAAGGCCCGATCATCGCGGCCAGGCGCCGCGTCAGCCCAGAGTGGCCAGTGCCGGGAATGTCTCAAGCAGCCACCAACTGAACTGGCTGAACAGGCCCGTCACCAGCATGATGCCGACGACCAGCAACAAGCCGCCCATGACCTTTTCGATCGTGCCCATATGCGGTTTCAGCCTGTTCATCACCGCCATCGACCGGTTCAGGAACATCGCAGCCAGCAGGAACGGGATACCCAGACCCGCAGCATAGACGCCCAGCAACAGCGTGCCCCGCGCCACCGAGGCCTCGGACGCGGCCAGCGACAGGATCGCGCCCAGCTGAGGGCCGATGCACGGGGTCCAGCCGAATGCAAAGGCCAACCCCAGGATGTATGCCCCGAAAACCGATCCGCCTGCGTCCCCAGTCTCGACCCGCGCCTCACGGTCCAGGATCGGAATGCGGAACACGTTCAGGAAATGCAGGCCGAAGACGATCACCACCAGACCCGAGGCCTTGGCGAACAGTTCCTGGTTCTGCAGCACGAATGCGCCAAAGGCCGAGGCCGTGAAGCCCAGCAGCAGAAACACCGTCGACAGCCCCAGAACGAAGAACAGCGCCGACAGAGTCGCCTTGCGCCGGGCCTGCACCTGATCCTGCATCTCGTGGATGGTGACGCCGCTCATATAGGCCAGATAGGGCGGCACGATTGGCAACACGCAAGGCGACAGAAAGCTGATCAACCCGCCGACCAGCGCGATGAACATGGCGGGCAGCAGCCCCGCGTCGATGATATCGATTCCGAACATGACACTGCAGATAGGGTATCCGAATGGCCGCGTCACGGGGCCATTCGGTCACATCCTCGTGGTTGCATGCTGGACAGCGCGCACTGCGCCAAATATCTGAGGCCCATGACACAAGAAACCGAAACCCTGGATGCGCTGGGCCTGCTGTGCCCCCTGCCCGTTCTGAAAGCCCGCAAAAGGCTGAAATCCATGCCGGCGGGGTCTGTTCTGCGCCTTCTGGCCGACGACCCGGCCGCCGTCGTCGATGTTCCGCATTTCTGCGCGGAATCCGGTCACGAGCTTGTGGCGCAACAGGACATGTCCGATCACCAAGTCTATCTGATCCGAAAATCCGCGTGATGCCGTGAAAAAAATGGCGGGCCGAGTGGCCCGCCATTTCGTTCAGCTTCCCAGCGACCACCACCCGCGTTTTTTGGGCTTGGCCGGGGTGGGCGCGGGTTGTTCCGCAGCCACTTCAAGGACCGCGCCGTTGTGTGCCTCCTCTGCGGGTTCGGCGGGCGTTTCGGTCGTGTCAACGCCATGCTCTGCAGGTGATGCATCCGTTTCGGCAGGCGACACGGCGACGGGTTCGACAGCCTCGGCGCGGCTTTCCTCCGAAGCGACGGGCTCACTCGGTGCCTCCGCTACTGCGGTATCGGTCTCGTCCTGAACCTCAGCAGTCGGCGTCTCGTTTGACGCCCCCTCATCGGCTACAGCCGGTTCGGACAGAGCCTCTCGCGCTGCCGGAGCATTCTCTTCCGCATCACTCTCATCGGTCGGCTCTGCGGCTGCCACCTCGGCCTCGGCGGTCTTCTTCTTCCGCGGCGCCCGGCGCCGTTTCGGCTTGGCGGATTTTTCCTCCGTGGCCTTCGCCTCCTCGGCGGCCTGCGCGGCCGAGTCTGTCTCGTCTTCTGTTTCGTCCTCAGAGGCGGTCATCGCGTCTTCCGACTCTTCCACCGCCGAATCTTCGTTCACGGCATCGGATTTGTCCTCGGCCTGAATACCCTCGGACTGCTCGGCATTTCCACCGTTCTTCTTGCGACGCCGACGACGACGCTTGCGCTTGGGCTTTGCCTCCTCCTCGGACGTCTCCTGGGCGTCGGAATCGTCCACGGCCTCCTCCTCGGAGTCGACCAGATCCATCAACGACGCCGAGGCCGAAACCACCGGCGCCGAAACCTCGGGCACGGCCCGTGTCGCGGTCTTGAACTTCTCCATCGAGAAATCGGGGCTAACCAGATGAACGTCGCCCTCGACCCGGACCGAAAGGCCATAGCGGGCCTCGATCTGGGCGATGTGCTCGCGTTTCTGGTTCATCAGGTAGTTGGCGATGCTGACCGGGCAGCGCACCAGAACCTCGCGCGAGCGGCGGCGGGTGCCTTCTTCCTCGATCTGGCGCAGGATGGCCAGCGCCATGTTGTCGTCCGACCGGATCAGCCCGGTGCCGTGGCAGGACGGGCAAGGCTGCGTCGTCGCCTCCAGCATGCCGGGGCGCAGGCGCTGGCGGCTCATCTCGAGCAGACCAAAGCCCGAAATCCGCCCCACCTGGATGCGCGCACGATCTGTCTTCAGCTTGTCCTTCAGGCGCTTTTCAACCGCCAGGTTGTTCTTGCGCTCGTCCATGTCGATGAAATCGATGACGATCAGACCGGCCAGGTCGCGCAGGCGCAGTTGCCGCGCCACTTCCTCAGCGGCCTCGAGGTTGGTCTTGAGCGCGGTTTCCTCGATCGAGCCTTCTTTGGTGGCCCGGCCCGAGTTCACGTCGATCGCCACAAGCGCCTCGGTCACGCCGATCACGATGTAGCCGCCCGACTTCAATTGAACCGTCGGGTTGAACATCGAGCTCAGGTAACTCTCCACCTGATAGCGGGCGAACAGCGGCAGCTGGTCCTCGTACCGTTTCACGTTCTTGGCGTGCGACGGCATGATCATCTTCATGAAGTCCTTGGCGATGCGGTACCCGGCCTCGCCTTCAACCAGAACCTCGTCGATCTCGCGGTTGTACAGATCCCGGATCGACCGCTTGATCAGGTCGCCTTCCTCATAGATCTTCGCCGGCGCGATCGACTTGAGCGTCAACTCGCGGATCTGTTCCCACAACCGCTGCAGGTACTCATAGTCGCGCTTGATCTCGGATTTGGTGCGTTTGGCGCCCGCGGTCCGGATGATCAGGCCCGCGCCGCTGGGCACGTCGATCTCCGACGCGATCTCCTTCAGCTTCTTGCGATCCGCAGCGTTGGTGATCTTGCGACTGATGCCGCCGCCACGGGCAGTGTTGGGCATCAGAACGCAATAGCGGCCCGCCAGCGACAGATAGGTCGTCAGCGCCGCGCCCTTGTTGCCGCGCTCTTCCTTGACGACCTGCACCAGCAGGATCTGGCGCACCTTGATGACTTCCTGGATCTTGTAGCGACGCGGACGCGGCTTGCGCGGCGGCCGTATATCCTCGCTGTCGTCGTCATCGGCAACCGACTCGATCGACTCGTCCTTGGCGGCTGCGTCAGGCTTTGCGGGCGCTTCGTCATCCCCCCCGTTCTCACCATCGTCAGGCTCCACTTGAGCCTCAGGCGCGTCAGTCTCGGATTCCGTCTCACCGATCGCGACGGGTTCATCCGTTGCCTGCTCGTCCGGCTCCTCGACCGGTGTTTCGGCCACCGTCTCCATCGGCGAGGTGCCCTCGGGCACCGGCAGGTCCGCACCGTTCCCATTCGCGTCGAGGTCAATGGTTTCCATGCCGGTCGGTTCGGACGAAACTTCAAGCGTTTCCACTGCGTCATCCGACTTGGCCGACGCCGCCTTGGTCCGCGACCGCGAACGGCGCTTCTTCGGAGCGTTTTCCTCGGCCTCGTCACGCGCTTTCAGCGCCTCGACATAGGCCCGCTCCTCTTCCATCAGCGCTTCGCGGTCGGCGACAGGGATCTGGTAGTAGTCCGGATGGATCTCGGAAAACGCCAGAAAGCCGTGGCGGTTTCCCCCATAATCGACGAAAGCCGCCTGCAGCGAAGGCTCGACGCGCGTGACTTTAGCTAGATAGATATTGCCGGCAAGCTGGCGTTTGTTCTCGGACTCAAAATCGAATTCCTCGACCTTGTTTCCGTCCACCACCACGACGCGGGTCTCTTCCGCGTGGGTGGCATCGATAAGCATTTTCTTTGCCATGTGTCCTTGATGCACCGCACCAAACGCGCTGTCCTGACCTGTCCGGGCGGACAGGCGCATCTGGGGTGGTGTCTTGTCTGGGCGATTTCGGACGGCGCGCGGCAGGGATCGGCATCTCGCCCCCCTGCTCGTACACTCAATCGTTGCGCGCGCGTCATCGCGGTTCTTCTCCGACAGACGCGACCATGCCGCTGCCTGCCCATTATTCCTTTTGCCCGAAGTAGGGGCTCAGGTGCTCTACTGCCCATTGCTGGGCACAATCTGCATGCTTCGCCCGGAGAGATGGGTCACCATCCGCGGCCAAGCAGCGAAACTCAATGATCCGGCACACATCGGCCCCATTTCGGGCCGGGTCCGTCCTGCCACAATAAAAGCAGTCCTGTGGAAAACACAATGGGCAAACTGCACGGACCGCCGTTCTATTGTCGCCCGACCTTCATCTGGCCCCAAATATCCCGGGGGTGAATTGGCCTGAAGGGCCAAGAGGGGGCTGGCCCCCTCCCTCACAAATAGTCGGCCCGTTGCAGCCCGTATTTGGCCATCTTCTCGTTCAGCGTCCGGCGCGGCAGGCACAATTCCTCCATCACCGAAGCGATCGACCCCTTGTGCCGCCGCATGGTGTTGTCGATCAGCATCCGTTCGAACGCCTCAACGTATTCCTTCAGCGGCTTGCCCTCGGTGGTCATCACCGGCTGCATTTCCTCGTGATCCGACATCAACAGCGACGCGATGGTGCCCGAACCGCGCCGCGATTGCAGAACCGCGCGTTCGGCGATGTTGATCAACTGGCGCACGTTGCCCGGCCATGGGGCCTGCAACAGCTGCGCGGCCTCCTGGGCGCTGACTTGCGGCGCCTCGCAGCCATATTCCTCGGCAAACTGCTCGCTCAACCGCGTGAACAGGGTCAGGATATCCTCGCCCCGCTGCCGCAGCGGCGGCATGGTGATGCGCAGCGCCGCCAGACGATAGAACAGATCGGGCCGCAGCACATCCTCGCTGGTCTTGCCCGCTTCCTGCAGGTTCGAGATCGCAACGATCCGGGTCTCGGCCGGCGTTCCCTGCTCGTTCATCACGCTCAGCAGCCGCGCCTGCAGCGTGTCGCTCAGCGCCTCGATGTCCTCCAGCACCAAAGTGCCGCCGCGGGCTTCCTCGATGGCGGGCAGCTGCGTGTCCTCGGGCATCATCGGACCGAACAGTCTCTTGGCCAGCGCCTCTTCTTCCAGCGCGGCGCAGGAAACCAGAACGAATTTCTTGCCCGCCCGGCTTCCCACTGCATGCAGCGCGTGCGCCACCAGGGTCTTGCCGGTGCCAGTTTCGCCGTCGATCAGCACGTGCCCGTCAGCCTGACCCAGGTCCAGAATATCCTCGCGCAACCGCTCCATCACCGGGCTGGCGCCGATCAGCTTGTTCATGATCTGGGTGCCGCCCGACAGCTCGCGCCGCAGCGCCCGGTTGTCCAGCGTCAGCCGCCGCGCGTTGCTGGCGCGTTTGGCCAGCTCCGACATCCGATCGGGGTTGAACGGCTTTTCTAGAAAATCGAACGCCCCCACCCGCATCGCCTCGACCGCCATCGGCACGTCGCCGTGACCGGTAATCATGATCACCGGCAAGGTGCTGTCGGCGCCCATCAGCTTTTTCAAAAGCTGAATGCCATCCATGCCGGGCATCTTGATGTCCGAGATCACGATCCCCGGATAATCGGGCCCCAGAACCTTCAACGCATCTTCCGCGCTGGCGAAAGTCTCGGTGTCGTAACCGGACAGCGCCAACCACTGGCTGATCGACTGGCGCATGTCCTGTTCATCATCCACGATGGCAATCTTCATGGCCTGTGCCATAGCTAGATCCTCGTCATTCTGCGGCCTCCAGGCCGTCTTGCCCCAGAATGGGCAGTTGCATCTCGAATACCGCGCCGCCGTTCTGGCCGTTGCGCGCGGTCAGCCGTCCGCCATGGTCGTTCACGATACCCGACGAGATGGCAAGCCCCAAGCCGACCCCGTCACCGGCGCGCTTCGTGGTGTAGAAGGGCTCGAACAGGTTCTCGATATTCTCGATCCCATGGCCGTTGTCACGCACCGCCAGCACGGCGGTTTCGCCCGCGGCCAGTATGATCTCCACTTCGGGCTCCGCCACTGATTTGGTGGCGTCCAGCGCATTGCGCAAGAGGTTCACCATGACCTGCTCCAGCCGCATCCGATCGCCCATCACGATCACCGGGTCCTCGGGCAGGATCTGGCTGATCTTGACATGGCGCTGACGCAGTTGCGGTTCCATCATCGACAGGGACGAGGCCAGCGCCTCGCCAAGATTCACGGGCGAAAACGCATCCGCCCCCTTGCGCGCATAGGACTTGAGCTGCCGCGTGATCGCGCCCATCCGCTCGATCAGGCCATCGATACGGCCAAAGCTGGCCAGCGCCTCTTCGGGGCGGTTGCGGCGCAGCAGCAGCCGCGCGCCCGCCAGATAGGTCTTCATCGCCGCCAACGGCTGATTCAGCTCGTGGCTCACGGCCGCCGACATCTCGCCCAGAGCGGCCAGTTTCGAGCTTTGCGCCAGCGTCTGTTCCGCCACTTCCAGCGTCTTTTCGACCCTTTCGCGCTCGGCGATTTCACGCTGCAGACGGGCATTCAATGCGCGAAGCTCCGCCGACTCGCGCTGAAACAGCGCCATGCGGAACGTGGCCCTGCGGCTGAGCGCATAAAAGGCCAGCGCCAGCAGAATCGCGAAACCCATGATCTCGAGCGCCAGAACGCTGTTCACCTTTTCACGGATCGAGGAATAGGTCGTGAACGAGGTCATCTTCCAACCCCGAAACGGAATCCGCGTCTCCATCCGCATGACCGCCTCGCCCTGCAGATAGGCATCGGGCGGCAGAGCCGTCCAGTCCGCGGTGGCCCGTATGGCGCGCTCGATGGCCCCCTGCGGGTGCTGCCGCAACAGCGCCTCCTGCTCGTTCAACCCACGCCACTGCGGTTCGGTCGACAGGATGATCGTTCCGGTGCTGTCGGTCACCATCACGGCATCCGAAATTCCGGCCCAGGCGCTTTCGAATTTCTGCAGGTCCACCTCGACGACGATCACGCCCAGAATCTCGGCCCCGGATTCAAGCCGCCGCGAATAGACGAAACGATAGCCGCCGGCCTCGCGCGGGATGACCGAGAAGATCGTTGCATTGGACCGGATCGCCTCGACGAAATAGGCCGCGCTGCGGTGCCCTTCGCCCAACCGGTTGCGGTCGGTCGCGGCGACCGCCCGGCCGTCGCGGTCCAGCAGCATCAGCGACGCCGCGCCGATTTCCTCGACAAAGGACAGCAGGCGTTGCGTCGACAACGAGAAATCGCCCGACTGCAAGGCCGAGATCAACGTCGGGTCCCGCGCCAGCAACTGCGGCACGATGGCGTTGCGGCGCAGTTCGCTCAGCAAATTCCCGGAATACAAAGCCAGGCGCAGCTCGGCCCGATTGTGGGTGGATTCGGTGAACCGGTCGGTCAGCAGGCTGTTGGTGACCCACACGGTCGCCACCGCGGCCAGCAACAGGACGAACACCGCCAACCGCAACCGCCACCCCAGCGGGGCGACGCTGCCGAAGATCGATTTCCAGCCCTTTTGCGCGTTTGGTATCATGGGGCGAAGCTACGCGCCCACGCCCCTGACCTCAAGTCACGCAGGTGTCAGCACCCCCGCCAATGCGCGGAAGAGCGCCACCCCGTCGGTGCCGCCATGCGCAGGATCCGCCGCCCGTTCGGGATGGGGCATCATCCCCAGCACGCGCCGGTTGTGCGACAGGATGCCGGCAATATTCCCGCTCGAACCGTTCGGATTGTCGACATAGGTAAACGCGATTCGGTCCTCGTCTCGCAGGCGGCTGATGGTATCGTCATCGGCGAAATAGTTGCCGTCGTGATGTGCGATCGGAATGCGGATCACGTCGCCGGAGTCATAGCCCCGGGTAAAGGCGCTGTCGGCGGTCTCGACCTTCAATTCCACCGTGCGGCAGATGTATTTCAACCCGGCATTCCGCAGCAGAGCGCCCGGCAGAATGCCGGTCTCGGTCAGGATCTGGAACCCGTTGCAGGTGCCGATGGCATAGCCGCCGCGTTCGGTATGTTCGACCACGGCCTTGCAGATCGGCGACTGCGCGGCGATCGCGCCGCAACGCAGGTAGTCGCCATAGGAAAACCCGCCCGGAACGCCCACGATGTCCACGCCCTGCGGCAGTTGGGCATCCTTGTGCCAGACCATGTCGACCTGGAACCCGGCCTGCTCGAAGGCAACGGCAAGATCCCGGTCGCAGTTGGATCCGGGAAACACGACGACGGCAGCGCGCATGGCAAACCCTCCTTGGGGAAACGGCCGGAAAACTCAGACCAGTTCGATCTCGTAACGTTCGATGACCGTGTTGGCCAACAGCTTCTCGCACATCTCGGCCACGTCGGCCTCGGTCGCGCCCTCGGCCAGTTCCAGGTCGATCACCTTGCCCTGACGCACGCCTTCGACCTTGTCGAACCCCAGGGCGCCCAGGGCATGGCGCACGGCCTCGCCCTGCGGGTCCAGAACCCCGTTCTTCAGCATAACGTGCACTCGTGCCTTCATCTCAGGTCGTCCTCTGGTTCACTTGCGAAACCGTGGGGTCTCGCCATTTCCAAATCCTTGGTGCTTCGGCCCGGGGCTGGGCCTCGGCGTCAGTTGATCAGCGTGGGTTTCGTCACGTTGCTTTTGGGCAGCACGCCCAGCCGCCGCGCCACTTCGGAATAGGCGTCGGTCAGGCTGCCCAGATCGCGGCGGAACACGTCCTTGTCCAGCTTTTGCCCTGTCTCGATGTCCCACAGACGGCAGCTGTCGGGGCTGATCTCATCCGCGACGATCAGGCGCTGGAAATCGCCCTCGTAGACACGGCCGATCTCGATCTTGAAATCGATCAGACGGATACCCACGGCCAGCATCACGCCGCTCATGAAATCATTCACGCGCAAGGCCAGGCTGAGGATGTCGTCCATATCCTGCTGACTGGCCCAGCCGAAGGCGGCGATGTGCTCCTCGGTCACCAGCGGATCACCCAGCGAGTCGTCCTTGTAGCAATACTCCACGATCGGACGCGGCAGCTGCGTGCCCTCGGCGATGCCCAGCCGTTTCGACAGCGATCCGGCGGCATAGTTGCGGACGATCACCTCCAGCGGGATGATCTCGCAGCTGCGGACCAGCTGTTCGCGCATGTTCAGGCGTCGGATGAAGTGGGTCGGCACGCCGATCTGGTTCAGACCGGTCATGAAGAATTCGCTCAGGCGGTTGTTCAGAACACCCTTGCCGTCGATCACGTCTTTCTTTTCCGCGTTGAACGCGGTGGCGTCATCCTTGAAGTACTGCACGATCGTGCCCGGTTCGGGGCCTTCATACAGGATCTTGGCCTTGCCTTCGTAAATCTTCTTGCGACGCGCCATGTGCGACCTTTCCAGCGTGGGGCGAGGGAATGAGTCCCTGCGCTCTGGCGCTCTCATAGTGCAAGCCCCCCTTTCCCGCAAGTTCATGCGCCCGAGAGGCTTTGACGCAGCGCAAATACCTTGCACCCGGCCGCGCCTATGGTCATATCATCAGGAAACATGTTTTTACTTGAAGAGGCCCAACACCCATGACCACGTTCGACGAACGCGAAAACGCCTTTGAAGCAAAATTCGCCCATGACGAAGAAATGCAGTTCAAGGCGCAAGCCCGTTGCAACAAGCTGCTGGGCCTGTGGGCTGCGGAAAAACTGGGCAAAAGCGGTGACGAGGCCGCCGAGTACGCCAAATCCGTGGTGATCGCCGATTTCGAAGAAGCCGGCCACGAGGACGTGGTGCGCAAGGTCGCCGCGGATCTGGGCGATCTGTCCAGCCCCGAGGAAATCCGCGCCAAGATGGCGGAACTGCTGCCCGAGGCCAAAGCCCAGGTGATGAGCGAAGCCGACTGAGGCATCCACCCACCTCATGATCTTCATGAGTATTATGAATTTGATTCGACGTCCCGGTCATGCGACACGGGGCGTCTGAATTTATTGGCCCTCGGGGCCACAACTCCGGACATCTCCAATGACCAACGCGCTGACCAGACTGCTGGAAACGAAGGACGCCATTCTTGCCGATGGCGCCACCGGAACGAACCTGTTCAACATGGGGCTGCAATCGGGCGACGCGCCCGAGCTGTGGAACACCGACCAGCCCGACAAGATCCGCGCCCTGTATCGGGGGTCTGTGGATGCGGGCAGCGACCTGTTCCTGACCAACACATTCGGCGGCACCGCCGCACGTTTGAAACTGCATGATGCGCATACCCGCGTGGCCGAGTTGAACCGCGTGGGCGCCGAACTGGCGCGCGAGGTGGCGGATGCCGCAGGGCGTCCGCTGGTGGTTGCCGGGTCGGTCGGCCCGACCGGGGAAATCCTGGAACCCGTGGGCAGCCTGACCCATGCCGAGGCGGTCGAGATGTTCCACGAACAGGCCGAAGCGCTGAAAGCCGGAGGCGTCGACGTGCTGTGGCTGGAGACCATCAGCGCCCCCGAGGAATTCCGCGCCGCGGCCGAGGCCTTTGCCCTGGCCGACATGCCCTGGTGCGGCACCATGAGTTTTGACACCGCCGGGCGCACCATGATGGGCGTCACCTCGGCCGATCTGGCGCAGCTGGTCGAAACTTTGCCCAACCCGCCGATCGCCTTTGGCGCCAACTGCGGCACCGGCGCATCCGACATCCTGCGCACGGTACTGGGCTTTGTCGCTCAGGGGACCGAACGCCCCCTGATCTCCAAGGGCAATGCGGGCATTCCGAAATACGTCGATGGCCATATCCACTATGACGGCACGCCCGAGCTGATGGGCCGTTACGCCGCCATGGCGCGCGATGCCGGGGCCACCATCATCGGCGGCTGCTGCGGCACCATGCCCGAACACCTGCGCGAAATGCGCAAGGCGCTGGACACCACGCCGCGCGGCGCGCGTCCGACGCTGGACCAGATCACCGAGGCACTGGGGCCGTTCTCGTCGGCGAATGATGGCACCTCTGGCGAAGGCAATCAGCCCGAACGGCGCGCGCGCCGGCGCCGCCGGGCCTGAGGGTCAGCGCCCCTCGAACCTGGGGGCGCGTTTTTCCAGAAAAGCCACCACGCCTTCGGCGAAGTCACGGGTGCGTCCGCATTCACCCTGCAGATGGGCCTCGACCTGCAGCTGCTGTTCCAGCGAGTTTTCCCACGTGCCGCGGATCGCCTTCTTGATCGCCCCGAATCCTGCGGTCGGACCGTTGGCCAGATACGCGGCGCGCTTGCGCCAATGGGCCTCGAACGCGTCGTCGGGCACGGCTTCGTAGATCAGGCCCCAGTCATCGGCCTGTCGGGCGCTGATCTTGTCGGCGAACAGGGCCGCCCCCATCGCCTTGGCCATCCCCATCTGGCGCGGCATGAACCAGGTGCCGCCGGCATCGGGCAACAGTCCGATCTTGGCGAATGCCTGCAGAAAATAGGCGCTTTCGGTCGCGATCGTCACATCGGCACACAGCGCCAGGCTGGCGCCCGCCCCGGCGGCCGGACCGTTGACGGCGGCGATGGTCGGCACAGGGCAATCCCAGATCGCCTTCAGCATCGGCTCGTATTCGTCGCGCAGCGTGCCTTCCAGGTCGATCTTGCCGGTGCTGGACGCATCACCCAGATCCTGCCCCGAGCAGAAGGCCGGCCCTGCCCCGGTCACGACCACGGCCCGCGCGTCATGGGCGGCCTGCTTCATCGCGTGGGTGATCTCGGCCCGCATCTGGGTGGTCAGCGCGTTCATCTTGTCGGGCCGGTTCAGCGTCAGCACCGCCAGACCGTCCGTGATGTTCAAAAGCACCGTTTCGTATTCCATGAAGTCCTCACCTGGCACAGATTTTCCCGAACCCTGACGCAATTGCCCGGCAAGGGAAAGTCAAACCACGCGTCAGTCTTCCAGAATACGGCGCAGCCGCTCCTGTTCTTCCTCGCTCAGAGCGTCGGTTTCGGCGGTTTCGGCGCTGCGGGCGCGGCCGCGCAGAAAACTCCAGCCCATGATCGCCGCGATCAGCAACATGATCGGTCCGGCCAGCCACAGCAGCAGGTTCGCCCCCGTGGTCTTGGGCCTGAGAAGAACATATTCGCCATAGCGGTCCACGATGAAGGCAACCGCCTCTTCGTCCGTATCGCCGGCCACCAACCGCTCCCGAACCAGCAGGCGCAGGTCGCGCGCCAGTTCGGCATTGCTTTCGTCGATGCTTTCGTTGCGGCAGACCAGACACCGCAGCCCGGCGCTGATCTCACGCGCACGCTGTTCCAGAACCGGGTCGTCCAGCACTTCGTCCGGCTGTACCGCCATCAACGGAGACGCCAGCAACATCAAAACAAGGATCAGACGTTTCATTCTGCTGCGACTCCTGCGGGCGTGTTCTTGCGCGCCCCCGCCGCCACGCGGAAGCGCCGGTCGGACAGGCTGAGCAACCCGCCCAAGGCCATCAGGATACACCCCCCCCAGATCCAGTTCGCCAGAGGCTTGATATAGGTCCTCATGACCCAGCCGCCGTCATCCTGCTGGTCGCCGATCACAACATAAACGTCACGCAGAAAACGATAGTCGATCGCCGCCTCGGTGGTGGGCATCGCTGCCACCGGGTAGGTACGCTTTTCGGGATTCAGGGTCGCGACGGTTCGGCCATCTTTTTCCACCAGGACATCCGCCATGGTCGAAAAATAGTTCGGCCCCTCGACCTCGCGCACCCCATGCAGGGTAAAGTCGAACCCCGCAACCTCGAATGTTTCGCCCACGCGGGCGACGCGGATGTCTTCGACCTCCCAGGCGGTCAGGCCGGCGATGGCGAACATCGTGACGCCCAGCCCGGTATGGGCCACCGCCTTGCCCCAATCAGCCCCCGGCAGACGCATCAGGCGCGCCACGCTGCCCTTGCGGCCCGTTCGGCTCCACAGATCGACGATGGCGCCAAAGGTGATCCAGGCGCCCAGGAACAGCCCCACGGGCCCCAGCGCGCTGCGCCCCGTCTGCATCGCCCAGACCAGGATCGCCAGCGACACGGCCAAAACGAAGGCATAGCGCAACTGCCACGCAACGCGGCCCAGCTTGCCCCGCTTCCACGGCAGCATTGCGCCCAGGGGCAGCACGATCCCCAAAACCACCATGAACGGCGTGAACGCGGCGTTGAAGAACGGCGCGCCCACCGACAATTTCCGGTCGAACATCATCTCGGCCAGCATCGGCCACATGGTGCCGACGAACACGACAAAGCTGCTGACGGCCAGCAGGATGTTGTTCAGCACCAGCGCGCTTTCGCGGCTGACCATGCCGAACACCCCCTTGGCCTCCATCGCCTGCGCCCGCGCGGCGAACAGGGTCAGCGCGCCGCCGATGAAGTCCACCAGGATGAACAGGATGAACACCCCGCGCTCGGGATCGTTGGCGAAGGCATGGACCGAGGTCAGAAGGCCCGAGCGCACGATGAAGGTTCCGATCAACGAGAAGCCGAAGGCGATGATGGCCAGCAGGATGGTCCAGCTTTTCAGCGCCTCGCGCTTTTCGACCACGATGGCCGAATGCAGCAGCGCGGCGGCCAGCAGCCAGGGCATGAACGAGGCATTCTCGACCGGGTCCCAGAACCAGAAACCGCCCCAGCCCAGCTCGTAATAGGCCCACCAGGACCCCAGCGCGATGCCGATGGTCAGAAAGATCCACGCCGCCAGCGTCCACGGCCGCACCCAGCGGCCCCATGCGGCGTCGATGCGCCCCTCGATCAGGGCCGCGACCGCAAAGCTGAACGCCATGCTCAGCCCCACATAGCCCAGGTACAGAAATGGCGGGTGAAACGCCAACCCGGGATCCTGCAGCAGAGGGTTCAGGTCGCGCCCGTCAAACGGGGCCACCGGCAGCCGGTCGAACGGGTTCGAGGTGAACAGGATGAAGGCATAGAACGCCACGCCGATGGCCCCCTGCACCGCCAGCACCCGCGCCTTCAGCGTGGGCGGCAGGCCGGCGCCGAAAAAGGCCGCCATGGCGCCAAAGATCGCGACGATCAGCACCCACAACAGCATCGAGCCCTCGTGATTGCCCCAGGTGCCGCTGAGTTTGTACAGCATCGGTTTGGCCGAATGGCTGTTCTCGACCACGATCCGCAGCGAAAAGTCCGACGTCGCGAAGGCCCAGACCAGCGCTCCGAAGGCGAAGCCGGTCAGCAGAAACTGCGACACGGCGGCCGGTTCGGCGAAAAACATCCACGAAGGCCAGCGTTTTGCCGCGCCGATCAACGGCACGACGCTTTGCGCGATGGCCACCAGAAAGGCCAGGATAAGGGCGAAATGTCCAAGCTCGGTAATCATGGGCCCGGTATACCCTCGCCCCGCGCCAAGCGCCAATCACTTTCGCCGCCCTTGCGCGCACATAGTGTCGCGCCTCAGGCCCGCAGGCGCCGCCAGTCCTCCAGCGCCGGGTTGGGATCCGGGGCGGTCAGTTGGGCCGTCAGTTCCGCATCCGTCCCCGGGTCGGCCGCGCCGGGGCTGTCCGCCCGCATCTGGCGCAGCGTCTGAAGGTTGGCCATCACCTGCGGCGCGCGCATCATCGTGACCGAGATATCGCGTTGCAGATCCTGCACCTTGGCCTGATGCCGCGCCCCGAAATAGAAGGACACGATCACGCCCAACAGCCACCACAGCGGTTCGGGCACCAGCGCGATGCCCTGCATCCGCGCCGCAAACCACAGCGGATCGACCATCGCCGCAACGAACAGCCCCAGCGTGCCCAGGGCCAGCGCCGGACGCGGAAGCCGGTTCAGCCCGTCCATGAACCGATCGAATCCGCCTTTGCGCGGCACCGCGAATTCGGCGCCGAACTGGCTCATGGCCTGCCCGCGCATCTCGACGTCGCGCACGGCGCCAGCCTCGGCATTCTCGCGGAAAACCTCGGCTGTTTCGCGCACCACGTTGCGTCCGCCCCCGAACAGCAGATCGAAAATTCCCGCAATCAACCCCATGCTGCGACCCTTTCGTGAAACTCCGCCTCACTCAGATGGTAGGACGGAGACAGAAACGCCTCGGCCCGACGGATCCATCCGCCCTTGCCGCCAGTCCGGCTGCGCACATATTTGCGCGAGGCCGGTCGCCGGTCGGCCAAACGGAAATAATAGTTCCGCCGCGCCACCCCATAAGCATCGCGCAGCGCCATCGGATCGGGCATGGCGGCCTGGGCGCAAGCCGCAGCAGTCTGCGGACCCATCACCCCGTCAACGATCACCGCAAAACCCATCTGCACCAGCAGGCGCTGCAGGATGCGCACGGCCTGAGACCCTGCGTTGACATACATGTCGAACAGCGACGGCTGCAGCGCCTCGGGGGCAAGCCCAAGCCGGGGTTTGCGGAAATAATGCGCGATGAATATCTCGACCGCCTGTTCCCGGCTCAGCGCCATCACGTCGCGCCGGTCAACCACGCCATCATCCGTCAGGTCGACCCCGAGGCGGCGCATCGTGTGGATGGTGACGCCGTATTTCGTCGCCCCGCCCGGGTCATCCGGGTCATCGACGAAGCCACCTTCGCGGGCCACGATCTCCCATGCGATCTGCCGAACCGACTGCATGCTGCACCTCTGTGTTCTCGTGCAGCCAAAGCTCGGCCAAAAGATTTAAGGCCTTGAAACGACAGCGGGCGCTGCCCGGCCCATCCGCGCAACGCCCGCCCAAATCAACCACCCTGCGGCAGAGCCAGGATCAGCTCTCGCCGGCCTCCTTGTAGACGCCCTGCTCTTTCAGAGCGTCCATGACCTCTTTGGGCATGTAGGTCTCGTCGTGTTTTGCCAGGATCTCGGTGGCCTGGAACACGCCGTCGACATAGCTGCCGGTGCCGACCATGCCCTGGCCCTCGGAGAACAGGTCAGGCAACACGCCGGTGAACGACACCGGAACGCTTTCACCGCCATCGGTCACGACAAAGCGCACCGTCTCGCCCTGCCCGCGCACGATCGAGCCTTCTTCGACCAGTCCGCCGATGCGGAACACCTCGTTCGGCGCCGGCGGTTCGGCGATCACCTGGCTGGGCGAGCGGAAATAGTTGATCCCGTCCCGCATCGCATAGCCGATCAGCCCCGTCGCCAGAGCCAAGGCCACGAAAGCCAGCAATATGACCTGAATGCGGCGGCGTTTCTTCAGCGTTTTCATGTCAGCCTCATGGGAACAGAGGGGCCATCGTCAGCCCCGTCGTTTCAGGTTCACCTAACATCAGGTTTGCGTTCTGCAAGGCCTGCCCGCTGCTACCTTTCGTCAGGTTGTCCAGCGCGGCGATCACGATGGCACGGCGTTCGATCCGGTCGCCGACCACCCCGATATGGCAGAAATTCGACCCCCGCACATGATGGGTCGAGGGCGTCTCGCCAAAAGGCAGCATGTGGATGAAGGGCTCGTCCGCGTAAGTCGCGCACAGCGTTTCATACACGCTCTGCGGGTCGCCCTTGACATACGAGGTCGCCAGAATGCCCCGGTTCGCGGGGATCAGATGCGGCGTGAACTGGATGTGAACCGCGCGACCCGCCAGTTTCGAGAACTCCTGATCGAACTCGCCCAGATGCCGGTGGGTGCCGCCGACGGCATAGGCGTTGGTGCCTTCGCTCAGCTCGGCGTGCAGCAGATTCTCTTTCAGCGCCCGTCCTGCCCCCGAAACGGCGCATTTCAGATCAAGAATGATGTCGTCCAGGTCGATCACCCCGGCCGAGATCAGCGGCCGTAGCACATATTGCCCCGTCGCCGCGTTGCACCCGGTGCCCGCCACCAGCCGGGCGGCGCGGATCTCGTCGCGGTAGAACTCCGTCAGGCCATAGACGGCCTCGGCCTGCCGGGCCAAAGCGACATGCGGGTTGCCATACCATTTCTCGTATTCCGCCGGATCGCTCAGCCGGAAATCCGCTGACAAATCAACGATTTTCAGGTCGGAGGGCAATTCGCGGATCACTTCCTGGCTGGTCTTGTGCGGCAGCGCGCAAAAGCACAGGTCGATCTGGTCAAAGTCTATTTCCGAGATCTTGCACAGACGCGGCAAATCCAGATGGCGCAGATGCGGAAATACCGCGGCCATGGTCTGGCCGGCCTTGCGCTCGGCCGCCAGGGCGGTAATTTCCATGTTCCGGTGCCCGGCGATCAGCCGCACCAGTTCGGCACCGGTATAACCCGAAGCGCCCAGGATTGCGATTTTGTGGGTCATGTCAGACCTCGTTTCTTGATGTGTCACGACTGGCAACCATCTCATGAACGGTTCCCGGATAAATCCGCGCGCCGGCCCGGTCCTTGACCGAAGTCAGGCGGCCTGAAAGGTGATTTGTCGTCGCAGAAACTGCGTTGCCCGGTCACTGACCTTCTTGGAATCGCCCGTGGTCAGGAACCCGGCCTCACCGGTGCCCAGCATGTCGGGGTGCCGCTGGAGATAATCCGCAAGGCTTTCGGCCACCAGGTCGCCCTGGCTGAACACCTGCACATCCGGTCCCAACGCCGCCTGAAAGGCTTCGGCCATCAGCGGATAGTGCGTGCAGCCCAAAATCGCAGCCTGCGGATGGGGCATCTTGCGCTTCAGCGCGTCCACATGGCTGCGCACAAGGGCCTCGGCCAGGATCATGTCGCCATCCTCGATGGCATCGACCACGCCACCGCAGGCCTGCGCCTCGACATCGACGCCGATGGCGCGGAACGCCAGTTCACGCTGGAACGCGCGGCTGGCCACGGTCGCCGGTGTGGCAAACAGGGCCACATGCTTGACCGCCACTTCGCGCGGAGGGCTGTTGTCGCCCCACCGGCGCTCGGTCAGTGCTTCGATCAGCGGGACGAACACCCCCAGAACGCGCTTGCCCTGGGGCACGCCCTCTTCCTGCATCCGCCGCAGCGCCGCGGCGCTGGCCGTGTTGCAGGCCAGAATCACCAGATCACAGCCGCGCGACCACAGGTCCTGTACCGCGTTTCGGGTCAGGTTGTAGATATCCTCGGCGTCACGCACGCCATAAGGCGCGTGCGCGCTGTCCGCGTAATACAGGAAATCCACATCCGGCAGACGTGTCTGCGCGGCGTTCAGGACGGTCAGCCCGCCCAATCCGGAATCAAAGATGCCTACTGCCATTTGCCCCTTCAGGCGCGATGCCGTTCCTCGAATTCATAGCCATAGTCATACGACTTCAGCGGCTTCGGAGACAGCTCATACGTGGCTTTGCGCAAGAAATCCATCATCTTGCGCGTATCGCCGGCCAATGGGTCCAGAACGTCGCGGCCGATGGGCTGCCCCACGACCACATCAACCGGGGTATCGACGCGCTTTTTGAACTCTTTGATCAGCAGCCCCATGCGCAGCGTCACATGCAGATGGCTGGCGATCTGGAACAGGCGCGAGGTGTGCCCATCAAAGAACAAAGGCACCACGGTGGCGTTTGACTTGGCCACCATCCGCGCGGTGAAACCGCGCCAGCCCGGGTCCATCGGGTGCGTGAACGGCCGGGCCGCCGTGCTGACCGTACCGCCGGGAAAAATCCCGATTGCGCCACCCTGCCCCAGATAATCCAGGGCGGTTTTTCGGGTCTGAAGGTTCAGCCGCATCGCCTCTTTGGTGTGATCGAAGGAGATCGGCAAGATGATGCGGTTCAGATCCTCGGCCTTGTGGAACACATGATTGGCCAGAATCCGGAAATCTCCGCGGGTCTGGGACAGCACATGCCCCATCATCAACCCATCCAGAATCCCGTAGGGGTGGTTGGCGATCAGGATCAGCGGGCCGTCCCTGGGGATGTTCGACAGCGCCCCGCCCACCACGTTCAGGCTCAGACCGTAACGTTCGACCATGACGGACCAGAAATCGCGGCCATTGGCGACCTCGCGCTCGTAGCCTTCGGCACGCCGGATCAGGCGCAGCCGGCCGGTCGTGTTCTCGATCAGCTTGATGACCATGCGCCCAGCCCGCGTTTCGGCGGAATGGGCGTAGGAAATGTCCCGAGCGATTTGGCGGCGTGATTTCATCACGGGTCTCCGACGTGGCCGTCACGGGACGGCGCGGACCGGAACTCTATCGCGCCTCCGTGACACCGATATGACGTTACTCGGCCGCGGCCCGCGTCTCGGTCCCTCCCCGCCGGATCACGGCCAGAAGTTCCTCGCGCCGCTTGGCGGCCTTGGCTTCGTTGGCGGCCAATACCGGACCGAAGCCGCGGATGTCCAGCGGCAACCGCGCCAGCGCGACGATCGCATCGCCGGTGTTGTCATCCAGCTTGGGCAGGACCTCTTTCATGTCCTTCTCGTATTGACGGATCAAGGCCCGCTCCATCCGCCGCTCGGCGGTATAACCGAAGATGTCCAGCGGCGTGCCGCGCAGCCCCTTCAGCTTGGCCAGAACCTTCATCGGCCCCAGCAGCCATTCGCCGAATTGCCGTTTGCGTGGACGCCCGTCCGGCCCTTTGCCCCCGAGGATCGGCGGAGCGAGGTGGAAGGTCATCTTGAAGTCGCCGTCGAATTCGGCGGCGGCCTTGTCGCGGCTGTCCAGCAGCAGGCGGGCCACCTCGTATTCGTCCTTGTAGGACAACAGCTTGTGATACCCACGCGCGACGGCATCCCGGACCTTTGGGTCTTCGATCGACTCGACCAGCTTGAGATAGCGCTTGGACAACCGTTTGCCCTGATAGGCCACCAGATGATCGGCCCGGAAGGTGATGGCCTGCTCGGGCGTCTTTGGCAATTCGGTCACCGTGGGGGTCACGATGCGCGCCACGTCCTCGGGGTGCAAAACCGCCCAGCGGCCGACCTCGAAGGCGCGCTTGTTGCGCTCGACCGCAGCGCCGTTCAGCTCGATTGCGGTCATGATCGCCTCGTGGCTGACAGGCAGCAGACCGCGCTGCCAGGCCGCCCCGAACACCATCATGTTGGAATAGATCGAATCGCCCATCACCGCGCGTGCCAGCTCGGTCGCGTCGAACAGGGCTAGCCCATCCTTCAACCGCGCCTCCAGCGCCAGTTCCAGCCGGTCGACCGGAATGTGGAACTCGGTGTTGCGGGTGAAATCGCCGGTGATGATCTCGTGGCTGTTGACCACCGCGCCGGTCTGACCGGTGCGCGTCAGGCCCAGCGTCTTGGCCCCGGCCGACACGACCAGATCGCCGCCGATCAGCGCATGCGCCTCGCCGGTGGCCACGCGGATGGCGCTGATGTCTTCAGGCTTGTTGGCCAGGCGACAGTGGATATGCACCGCGCCCCCCTTCTGCGCCAGCCCGGCCATTTCCATCATGCCCGCGCCCTTGCCGTCGATCTGCGCGGCCTGCGCCAGAACCGCCCCGATGGTCACGACGCCGGTGCCGCCGACGCCGGTGATGACCACGTTGTGCGTGCCCTCGATCTGCGGCAGAACAGGCTGCGGCAGATGGGGGATGTCGATCTCGGTGGTGGCTTCCTTGCGGATCCTGGCGCCTTCCAGCGTGACGAAGGACGGGCAGAACCCGTTGAGGCACGAGAAATCCTTGTTGCAGCTGGACTGGTCGATCGCCCGCTTGCGGCCCAGCTCGGTTTCCTTCGGCACGATCGAGACACAGTTCGACTGCACCCCGCAATCGCCGCAGCCCTCGCAGATGTCCGAGTTGATGAACACGCGCTTGTCCGGGTCCGGGAAGGTGCCGCGCTTGCGGCGGCGGCGTTTCTCGGCGGCGCAGGTCTGGACGTAGACGATGACCGACACGCCTTCGATCTCGCGGAACTTGTTCTGAACCGCCATCAGCTCGGCCCGTTCGTGGGTTTCCACGTCGCCGGGCAGCGCCTTGAAGTTCACGTCTTCCTTCTCGTCATAGACGACGGCCACATGCTGGACACCCATGGCCTTGACCTCGCGCACGATGCGCTCGGCGGTCAGATGGCCCTCGTTCTCCTGCCCGCCAGTCATGGCGACCGCGTCGTTGAACAGGATCTTGAAGGTGATGTTGGTTCCGGCCGCCAGCGCCGCCCGGATCGCCTGAACACCCGAGTGGTTGTAGGTACCGTCGCCCAGGTTCTGGAACACGTGTTTCGTGGTCGAGAACGGCGCCTCACCGATCCAGTTGGCGCCTTCGCCGCCCATCTGGGTAAAGCCGGTCGTGTTCCGATCCATCCACTGCACCATGTAGTGACAGCCGATCCCTGCATAGGCCCGGCTGCCTTCGGGCACCTTGGTGGACGTATTGTGCGGACAGCCCGAGCAGAAATACGGCAGCCGCGTCGCGATCTCCTGCGCGTTGTCGTTGCGGCGCGCCTCTTGCAGGCTGGCCAGTCCGGCGCGGATTCCGTCGGTTTCGCGACCTTCCTCGATGAAGATCTCGCCCAGCTTCTCGGCGATCATGATCGGATCAAGCGCGCCACGGGTCGGGAACAGCTCTTCGCGGTGCAGCGTGCCTGCCCCGCCCTTGTACCAGCCGTACACGCGACGTCCGCGACGGTCGTCAAAGATCGCCTCTTTGACCTGCACTTCGATCAGCTTGCGCTTTTCTTCGACGATGATGATCAGGTCCAGCCCCTCGGCCCAGTCATGGAACCCCTTCATGTCCAGCGGGAAGGTCTGACCGATCTTGTAGGTGGTGATCCCCAGCCGTTCGGCCTCGGCCTCGTCGATGTTCAGCAGCGACATGGCGTGGACCAGATCCAGCCAGTTCTTGCCCGCCGCGGCGATGCCGATCTTGGCGCCCGGCTTGCCCCAGACCCGCCGGTCCATCCGGTTGGCGTGTGAAAACACCTCGGCCGCGAACCGCTTGTAGTCGATGATCCGCGCCTCCTGCAGGTGCGGCGTGTCGCCCAGCCGGATGTTCAGCCCACCCTCGGGCATGTCGAATTCCGGCGTCACCAGCTGCATCCGGTCGGGCCGGCCATCCACGACCGAGGTCACCTCGATCGTGTCCTTCATCGTCTTGAGCCCGACCCAGACCCCGGCAAACCGGCTGAGCGCAAAGCCGTAGATTCCATAGTCGAGGATTTCCTGCACCCCGGCCGGACTGACGACGGGCATGTACATGTCGACCATCGACCATTCCGACTGGTGCAGCACGGTCGAGCTTTCGCCCGTGTGATCATCGCCCATCGCCATCAGAACGCCGCCATGCTTGGCGCTGCCGGCCATGTTGGCGTGGCGCATCACGTCGCCCGAGCGGTCCACACCCGGCCCCTTGCCGTACCACAGGCCGAACACGCCGTCATATTTGCCGTCCCCGCGCAGACCCGCCTGCTGGCTACCCCACAGCGCCGTGGCGGCCAGGTCCTCGTTCAGGCCGTACTGGAACACTACGTCGTTTTCGGCCAGCTGCTTCTGCGCACGCGACATCTGCAGGTCGACCGCCCCCAGCGGCGAACCCCGGTATCCAGTGACCAAACCGGCAGTGTTCAGACCCGCCGCCCGGTCGCGTTCCTTTTGCATCAGCATCAGGCGCACCAGCGCCTGCGTGCCGTTCAGAAGAACCGGGCTTTTGGTCAGATCGAAACGGTCGTTGAGCGAAATCTTTGGCTGACTCATCAGACGCCTCCCCACGTCGGAATAGTGTGCTGTATTTGACGTCATTTTAGGTCATAATTTCTGACCTGTATACAATTTTCCCCCTGCAGCGTAACGATTTCCGCGTTTGAATGTGGAATTTGTTACCTCTTTCATATAGGGCTGCGGAAGGATAACGAAAGTTGCGACGATGAATTGGGACAAGCTCAGAATCTTTCACGCTGTGGCGGATGCCGGCAGCCTGACGCATGCCGGAGACAAGCTGAATCTGTCCCAATCCGCCGTCAGCCGGCAGATCCGCGCGCTGGAAGAGGCGCTGGGCGCCACCCTGTTCCATCGCCATGCGCGCGGCCTGATTCTGACCGAACAGGGCGAGCTTCTGTTCGACGCCACCACCGCCATGTCCAAGCGGCTGGAAACGGCCGCCGCCCGCATCCGCGACAGCGAGGAAGAGGTGTTCGGAGTCCTGCGCGTCACCACCACCTTCGGTTTCGGCACCCTGTGGCTGGCTCCGCGCCTGCCGAAACTGTACGAAAAATACCCCGACCTCAACATCGACCTGATGCTGGAAGAGCGCGTGCTTGACCTGCCCATGCGCGAGGCCGATGTCGCGATCCGCATGAAGGAACCCAGCCAGGCCGATCTGGTGCGCAAACGCCTGATGACGGTGCGCATGATCCTTTATGCCACCAAAACCTATCTGGACAGCCACGGCGGCGCGCCGCAGAATCTGGAAGACATCTCGAAACACCGGCTGATCTGCCAGACCCCGGCGGCGCCGCAGGTGGGCGTGGGCGCCCGGATGGTCAACCATCTGATGGCCTATGAGCCCAGTTCGCTGCTGACGGTGAACAACTATTTCGGCGTTCTTCAGGCGGTTCTGAACAATCTTGGCCTGGGCGTCCTTCCCGACTATGTCACCGAGGATTTTCCCGACCTGGTGCCCGTTCTGTCGGATATCGAAACCGCCGATGTTCCGGTCTACCTCGCCTATCCCGAGGAACTGCGCCATTCCAAACGCGTCGCGGCCTTCCGGGACTTTGTCCAGGACGAGATCATCGCCCACCGCAAACAGCTGAAGCAACTTGGAAAACTATAGCCATGCGCCTGCTGCATAGCGGGCATGAGAATTCTTTCGTTAAAAATTCTTGATCGTTCACAAACTGATCCCTAAATGACCACTCGAAGGCGATGATGCTGAAACGCTCATCATCTTCATACCTCCCTGTTGGACTACGGCCGAGCTTAGTGCTCGGCCTTTTTTTTGCCTCACCGCCGCATCCGGTCGCGTTTTGTTTGTAAAATGCGCTCTGCGCTGCCTATGATCGCAAAAAAACAATCATTTTGTGATCGAGGGAACGATGGCAACACATTTCATGCGTATTCTGATGGCGGTGGTTTCGGCCCTCATGCTGACCCTGCCCGCAGCGGCCCAAGAGGCCGGCAGTTCCGCCGCCCCGGTGTCGATTCCCGAAGATCTGACGCCCGAACAAGTCGACGATTTGGTCGCGCGCATGTCCGACGATCAGGTGCGCGCCATCCTCCTGGAACGGTTGGACGCGGTCGCAAGGCAGCAGGCCGAACAGCAAGGCGCAAAGCGCGGCCTGATTCAGACCATTTCGGATTCAGCCAGCCAGATGGCCGCATCATGGATGGACGTGATCCGCAAGGTCCCGGTTCTGATATCGGCCCAGGTCGAGGCCTTTTCCAATTTCGGCAACAAGTTCGGTGCAAACGGCCTGATGACCCTGTTCGGGTTCACCTTTCTGGCGCTTGCGATCGGGTACGCGGCCGAAAAACTGTTCGGCCTGTGGACCCGCCGCTGGATTCGGCTGATCCCCGAAGACGCGTCCTCGGACCTCAAGGGCGCGGTGCTATACCTGTTCAAACGCTTCTGCGGCGAGTTTCTGGGCCTGCTGGTCTTTTACTACACCCTGGTAATCGTCGGTCGGCGGCTGCTGGACGATGCGCAGATCGAACAGGCGGCGCCTTTCGTGTTCTACCTGATCTGGTTCCCGCGGCTGGGGGCGGCGATCTCGCGGTTCATCCTTGCCCCACAGCAGCCCCGGCTGCGGCTGGTCAGCATCGACGACAAATGGGCCAAGTACCTGCATCGCAACCTGATCGGTCTGTTTCTGCTGATCGGCTTCACCATGTTCATCCTGGATTTCAACATGATGAACGGCGTTCAGCCAGGCGAGTCGCGGCTGGGGTTCTGGCTGAACAGCTCGATCCACATCTACATCGCCGTGATGGCCTGGACGGCCCGCGCGGGGCTGACCGACATGATGCGCGGCTCGGATCCCGACCGCACGCAGTTCGATGAAGAGGTGGCGCGCTACTATCCCTTTTTCGCCATTGCTGTCTCCATCGGCACCTGGCTGCTGGTCGAATTCCTGGCCGCGCAACGCGATCCTCGGGTTTTCGCCCTGCTGGCGGGGGGGGCGCACTACGTCACCATGTTCTGGCTGCTGATCGCGCCGGCGCTCGATACCCTGATCCGCGGACTGACCCGCCATCTGTTGCCGCCGATGATCGGCGACGGGCCGGTCGCCGAACGCGCCTACAAGGCAACCAAGCGCAGCTATATCCGCATCGGGCGGGTTCTGGCTGGTGTTCTGGTCGTGCTGATGATCGCCAACGCATGGGATCTGGACTTGCAGGAAATCGCGGGCGGAGACTCTGAAGCGGGCAGCAAGCTGGTTCAGTTCTTCATCATCATCGCGGTGGGCTACATCCTGAACGAGGTCGTCTCGCTCTGGATCAACCGCCGGCTGGCCAAAGAGCAGACAGCTTCGGAGCAGAGCCCCGACGAGGAAGCCGGCGAAGGCGGCGGTGCCGGCGGCTCGCGCCTGGCCACGGTTCTGCCTTTGCTGCGCGTGACCGCTCAGGTCGCGATCTCGGTGATCTTCGCCCTGCTGGCGCTGGGCGCGCTGGGCCTGGACATCACGCCGCTTCTGGCCGGTGCCGGTATCCTGGGTCTGGCCATCGGCTTTGGTGCGCAGAAACTGGTCTCGGACATCGTGGGCGGCATCTTCTTCCTGATCGACGACGCGTTCCGCGTCGGCGAATACGTCGATGTGGGCGGCACCACAGGCACGGTGGAAAAGATCTCGATCCGCTCGATGCAGCTGCGCCACCATCGCGGCCCGGTGCACACCATTCCTTATGGCGAGATCCAGAAGCTGACCAACTACAGCCGCGACTGGGTCATCATGAAGCTGAAATTCACCGTGCCCTTCGACACCGATCCGAACAAGGTCAAGAAGATCTTCAAGAAGATCGGCGCCGAGATGATGGAGGACCCGGTCCACAAGGATGGCTTCCTGCAGCCGTTCAAGTCGCAGGGCGTGTTCGATTTCGACGATGTCGGCATGATCATCCGCGGCAAATTCATGGCCAAGCCGGGCAAGCAGTTCACCCTGCGCAAGGAAATCTTCAACCGGGTCAAGGCCGCCTTCAAGGAGAACGGGATCGACTTTGCCCGCCGCGAGGTGCGCGTCGCCATCCCGGGTTTGGAAGAGGCCGAAAACCTGACCGAACAGCAGAAAGCGGCGATCGGCGCGGCAGCGGCCGACGCCGTGAACAAGAAAGAAGAGCCGCCTCAATAAGCGCGGCGGGACAGCGGCACACACGCTGCTGTCCCCGTCAAACCGGTGATGCGACGGGCATTTTCCCGGTCGCAGACCGCTGCATTCAGCCAGCAAAAGGCCGGCTCCCGTCCGCTGCGCGCTCTTGACCCTTTCCCAAATCGTCCGGTTGCCCTAAAAGGCCCGCAATCCCGGCCACCTTGGAAACAGGACACACGATGCAAGAGCCCGCCATCACACCGGATCTGATTGCCGCACACGGGTTGAAACCCGAAGAATACGACATGATCCTCGAGATTATCGGGCGCGAGCCGACCTTTACCGAACTCGGCATCTTCTCGGCCATGTGGAACGAGCACTGTTCCTACAAATCCTCGAAGAAATGGCTGCGCACCCTGCCCACCTCGGGACCTCAGGTGATCTGCGGCCCGGGTGAAAACGCCGGTGTGGTCGATATCGGCGACGGGCAGGCCGTGGTCTTCAAGATGGAAAGCCACAACCACCCTTCGTACATCGAACCCTATCAAGGCGCGGCAACCGGCGTGGGCGGCATCCTGCGCGACGTGTTCACCATGGGCGCGCGGCCCATCGCGGCAATGAACGCGCTGTCCTTCGGCGAACCCGACCACCCCAAGACCCGCCAGTTGGTCAACGGCGTGGTCGAAGGCATCGGTGGCTACGGCAACTGTTTCGGCGTGCCGACCGTGGGCGGAGAGGTGCGCTTCCACCCGGCCTACAACGGCAACTGCCTCGTGAACGCCTTCGCCGCCGGGCTGGCTGACGCCGACAAGATCTTCTATTCGGCCGCGTCGGGCGTGGGCATGCCCGTTGTCTATCTGGGCGCCAAGACCGGCCGCGACGGCGTGGGCGGCGCCACCATGGCCTCGGCCGAATTCGACGATACGATCGAGGAAAAGCGCCCAACCGTGCAGGTCGGTGACCCCTTCACCGAAAAACGCCTGATGGAGGCGACGCTGGAACTGATGCAGACCGGTGCCGTGATCTCGATTCAGGACATGGGCGCAGCGGGCCTGACCTGCTCGGCCGTCGAGATGGGCGACAAGGGCGGGCTGGGAGTGCGCCTTGACCTGGAAAACGTGCCACAGCGCGAAGAGAACATGACGGCCTACGAGATGATGCTGTCCGAGTCCCAGGAACGCATGCTGATGGTGCTGAAGCCCGAGCTTGAGGCCGAAGCCCGCGCCGTGTTCGAGAAATGGGATCTAGATTTCGCCATCGTCGGCGAAACCATCGCCGAAGACCGGTTCCTGATCATGCACAACGGCGAAATCAAGGCCGACCTGCCGCTGTCGAAACTGGCCTCGACGGCACCGGAATACGACCGCCCCTGGGTTCCCACCCCGACGGCCGAAGATCTGGGCGAGGTGCCGCAGATCGACCCGATCGACGGGCTGCGGGCGCTGATCTCGTCGCCCAACTACGCCAGCAAGCAGTGGGTCTATGAGCAATACGACACCATGGTCATGGCCGATACGGCGCGCACGCCGGGCCTGGGTGCAGGCATGGTGCGCGTCCATGGCACCGACAAGCTGCTGGCCTTCACTTCGGACGTGACCCCGCGATACGTGCGCGCCAACCCCGAGGAAGGCGGCAAGCAGGCCGTGGCCGAAGCCTATCGCAATCTGACCGCCGTGGGGGCCAAGCCGCTGGCCACCACCGACAACCTGAATTTCGGCAACCCCGAAAAGCCCGAGATCATGGGCCAGTTCGTCGGTGCGATTCGAGGCATCGGCGCCGCCGTGGCCGCGCTGGACATGCCGATCGTTTCGGGCAACGTGTCGCTGTACAACGAAACCGATGGCCAGGCGATCCTGCCCACACCGACCATCGGTGCGGTCGGCCTTTTGCAGCACGCCGACGAAATCATCGGCACCGAAGTTCGCGAAGGGCATGTGGCACTGGTGATCGGTGAAACCGACGGGCATCTGGGCCAATCCGCCCTGCTGGCCGAGGTCTTCAACCGCGAAGACGGCGACGCCCCGCATGTGGATCTGGACGCCGAGAAACGCAACGGCGATTTCATCCGCGCCAACCGTGACCTGATCAAGGCCTGCACCGACCTCAGCGATGGCGGGCTGGCGCTTGCGGCCTTCGAACTGGCCGAAGCCTCGGGCGTGGGCGTGCATCTTGATGACGCCTCGACCGAATTCTTGTTCGGAGAGGATCAGGGCCGGTACCTCGTGGCCTGCAATTTCGATCAGGCCGAGGCCCTGATGATCGCCGCGGGCCAGGCCGGTGTACCGATCACCAGCGTCGGCCGCTTTGCCGGGGACACCGTGCGCATCGGCGCGTCCGAGGCCCCTCTGGCCGAATTGTCGACGATCTATCGCACCAGCTTTGCCGAGGCCGTCGCCTGAGTCTCGGCAACACCCTTCATGCCCTGCACCCTGCGCCTGCCGAACCGGCGCAGCGTGCGTGTTTCGCCTTTGCCCGCGCCCCCTTGCACGGGCTTTGGCATCGCTCTACATCTTGGAAAAGACCTTCAGGAGAACCTACATGCCGATGAGCGCTCATGAAATCGAAACCCTGCTGCGCGAGGCCTTTCCGAACGCCGACATCAAGGTCGGGGGAAGTGACGGCGTGCACATGTCCGCGATGGTCGTGGACGAGAGCTTTCGCGGCAAGAACCGGGTCCAGCAGCAGCGCGCCGTCTATGCGGCGCTCAAGGGCAAGATGGATGGCCCGGACGGAGAGCTGCACGCGCTGGCCTTGACCACCCGCGCGCCCGAGTAGCCCCTGCCGTGGCCTGGGAGCTGTTGATCTGGGCCGGCAAGGCGATCGTGATCCTGATCGTGGTCGCCGCCCTGATCGAAGCCTGGACCAAGCGCCACAAATCCCGTCGGCTGGTCGATATGCGACCCGATGCCGACACCCTCAGAAAACGCCCGTGGGAGGCGGACGGGGTGACCAAAGTCAATGACCCGGACCGGGTCCTGAACCAGAACCGACAATCGAAAAGCCGATGGATCGCCCACCGGCGGAAATGACCGCCCGCCGCCACGGCGGGCCCAGCCGAGGAAACGCGAAATGACCGACGTGAAGACCCAGATCGACGAAACCGTCAAGAACAACGACGTGGTGCTGTACATGAAGGGCACCAAGGAGATGCCGCAATGCGGGTTCTCCTCGCGCGTGGCAGGCGTTCTGAACTACATGGGCGTGGATTACGTCGATGTGAACGTTCTGGCCGACGAGAACATTCGCCAGGGCATAAAGGACTATTCAGACTGGCCGACCGTTCCGCAACTGTATGTCAAAGGCGAATTCGTCGGCGGCTGTGACATCGTCACCGAGATGACCCTGTCGGGCGAGTTGGACACCCTGTTCGATGAAAACGGCGTGGCCTACAACAAGGAAGCCGCCGACAAGATCCGCGAAGCCAACGCCTGAGCCTGCGGCTCAGCGGCTTGTGCAGCCCGTCAGAACATCGGTTTCGCCGCCACCCCCGGCCGCGGCGAAACTGACCACCGCATCCCAGCCCTTGGACCGCAGAACATAGGTCCCCTGCCCGCCGACCGACTCGTAGCGGATACCCGATCCGCTGGGAACCTGCCGCAGGGCAATCAACTGACCGTCCACCACCATGGCCGCAGCCCCGTCGCCTTCGGCCGGGTTGAAATACGTGACGGGAAGCCGGACCCCGCCGGTACAGGTGAAGGTGACGGGCAGGATGTCGATCTGAGCCTGCGCCGCGGATGCACACAGCGCCGTCAGACCGACCAGATACGTCAATCGGATCGATTTCATTGCCCTGATTTCTCCCCTACCATTTCCGCCAATGCCTCGGCGCGCGCGGCCAGTTCAGCCAGCGTGTCCGTCACCGAGGGCGGCACCACGGCCACTTCGACCCGCTCGGGCTCGGGTGGCGGCGCGTTGCGCAGATTGTCCAGTTCCGCCTGCGCCTCGGCCAGTTGCGCCTCCAGAGCCCTGATCCTGTCATCGGTCGCCGCGGCCTTGTCGGCCAGCATCAGCCCCGCCATCAACAGCATGCGAGATTCCGGCATGCGCCCGATCTGATCGGTCAGAACCTGCGCTTCGTCGTCCAGCAGCTTGGCAGCGGCATGCAGGAACGGCTCTTCCCCGTCCTGGCACGACACTTCGAAACCGCGCCCGCCGATATGAATGGTCACTTCCGGCATTACTCCACCTCTCCTTCGGCCAGGTTGGCATGGGTCAGCAGCGGCTCGAGCCGGGCCAGAACCGCGTGGGCCTCGGCCGCGTCGGAGGCCCGCGCAGCACGGATTGCCTCAAGCTCGGCCTCGGTCGCGCGGTTCAGCAACTCGGCATCGGGCAACCCGTCCGCGACGGCCTTGCGCAGCTCTTCCACGGTTTCCTGCAACTGGGCGTTGGCCTTGCGCAGACGCTGAAGATCGTCATCGAGGCGCGACATCGCCGCGCCGTGGCTCACCCGCTCGGCGCGCAGCATCTCGAGCTCGGCGTTCAGTTCGGCCACACGTTCGCCATCGGCCAGTTCCGCCTTGAGGCGCGCGATCTCGCTCCGCATCACCTCGACCTGTTCTTCGGATGGCTTCAGGCGCTCGAGCTCGGCGCGCAGTTGGGCCAGTTCCTCGCTGTCATCCGGTCGGGCGCGCAGGCTCTCGATCTCGGATTTCAACGCCGCCAGTTCATCCTGGTTTTCCAGCGCCGCCTTGGCCTCGGCCAGTTCGGCCCGCGCGGCTTCGACCGCGGCAAGCTGGGACTTGGCCTCGCCCAATTGCCCGCGCAGGGTGTCGATTTCCTGCTCATAGCGCTCCTTGACGGATTTCAGGCGTTCCTCCAATTGCGCGTTGGCCAGACGCTCTTCGTCCAGCGCGACCCGCAATTTGCCGTCGTCGCCGCTCCCTCCGGCCTGCATCGCCTCGATCCCGGCACCGATCCGGTCCATCGCGGCGGTGATGCGTCTGTGAAGGTCTTCGATCTGACTCATTGCCCCTGTTGCCCTTTTGCCAAGGTTCGCTCTGTTCTTCGGCTGGCCGAATCAAGCCCGCCCAATCTCTTTCATAGTCTAGCGGAATGTGCGCCAAAATACCCAGTGTTTGCTTTCAACCACTTGGACAGCACAGTTCAACCGCACGCCAGGCGCCACGGCCGGTTCCGCTTGCACTTTGAGGGGCGGATGGTATTCAGCGCGCAATCTGCCCGTAACCCAAAGGAAAACATCCGTGGACCTGACAGCGCTGCGCAATGCCAACCCTGAACACTGGGCCAAGGCTGCGGCCATCCGCACCCTGACCCTCGATGCCGTCGCGGCCGCCAATTCCGGCCATTCGGGAATGCCCATGGGCATGGCCGATGTCGCGACCGTTCTGTTTGAAAAGCATCTGAAATTCGACGCATCCGCCCCCAAATGGCCCGACCGCGACCGGTTCATCCTGTCGGCCGGGCACGGCTCGATGCTGATCTATTCGCTGCTGTACCTGACGGGCTACGAACAAGTCACGCTGGACGAGATCAAGAATTTCCGCCAACTGGGCGCCAAGACGGCCGGCCACCCGGAAAACTTCCTGCTGGACGGCGTTGAAACCACCACCGGCCCGCTTGGGCAAGGGATCGCCAACGCCGTGGGCTTTGCCATGGCCGAAGAGATCCAGCGCGCGCATTACGGCAAAAAGGTCGTCGATCACTATACCTATGTGATCGCCGGTGACGGCTGTCTGATGGAGGGCGTCAGCCAGGAGGCGATCACTCTGGCCGGCCGGCACGAGCTGAGCAAGTTGATCGTGTTCTGGGACAACAACAACATCACCATCGACGGCACCGTGGACATCGCCGACCGGACCGACCAGGTGCGCCGGTTCACCGCCTCGGGCTGGCACGTGATCGAGATCGACGGCCACGACCCCAAAGCCATCGATGCCGCGATTGTGCAGGCCAAAGCGTCGAAAAAGCCGTCGATGATTGCCTGCAAAACCCATATCGCCCTGGGCCATGCCGCGCAGGACACCTCGAAAGGCCATGGCGCGCTGACCGATGCCGAACAGCTGAAAGCCGCGAAAGAGGCCTATGGCTGGCCCTACGGCCCGTTCGAAATCCCTGCCGAGGTCAAGGCGGCCTGGGAAGCGATCGGTGCTCGCGGCGCTGCGGACCGCGCGGCTTGGGAAGAGCGTTTCGCGCAACTGTCTGAACGCAAGCAGGCCGAGTTCAACCGCGCCTACGCGTTCGAGGTGCCGAAAAAGCTGGCCGGCGCAATCCGCGCGCTGAAAAAGCAGATCTCGGAAGACCAGCCCAAGCTGGCCACCCGCGCCTCGTCGGAAAAGGTGCTGAACGTCGTGAACCCGATCATGACCGAGACGGTCGGCGGTTCGGCGGACCTGACCGGATCGAACAACACCAAATCGGCCGATATGGGCGTGTTCCTGCCTGAAAACCGCAAGGGCCGCTATATCCACTACGGCATCCGTGAACACGGCATGGCCGCGGCGATGAACGGCATGGCGCTGCATGGTGGCATCCGTCCCTATGGCGGCACCTTCATGGCCTTCACCGACTATGCGCGCCCGTCGATGCGCCTGGCCGCGCTGATGAAAATCCCCAGCGTTTTCGTGATGACCCATGACTCGATCGGTCTGGGCGAAGACGGCCCGACGCACCAGCCGGTGGAACACCTGGCGATCTCGCGCGCGACGCCGAACACCTATGTGTTCCGCCCTGCCGACACCGTCGAGACCGCCGAGGCCTGGGAACTGGCGCTGACCTTCAAGGACAGCCCCTCGGTTCTGTCGCTGACCCGCCAGGGCGTGCCGACCGTGCGCACCCAGCACAAGGCCAAGAACCTGACCGCCCAGGGCGCCTATGTTCTGGCCGAGGCCGAGGGCAAGCGACAGGCGATCCTGATCGCGACCGGGTCCGAGGTGTCGCTGGCCATGGAAGCCAAAGCGATGCTCGAGGCCGAAGGGATCGGCACCCGCGTCGTTTCGATGCCCTGCATGGAGCTGTTCGCCGAGCGGGACGAAGCCTATCGCAAGAAGGTCCTGCCCGCCGGCCCCGTCCGCGTCGGCATCGAGGCCGCCGTCCGTGCCGGCGGCTGGGACCGCTGGCTGCTGGGCGAGCGTGGCCGCGAGGCCAAGGCCGGCTTCATCGGCATGTCGGGCTTTGGCGCGTCCGCTCCGGCCGGTGAACTGTACAAGCATTTCGGCATCACCGCCGAGGCGACGGTTGCCAAGGTCAAGGAATTGCTGGGCTGATCCAGCCGATCCGAGCAATCAAGGGGCGGCCATCGAGCCGCCCTTTTCTTTTGGACCTCAATGGTCCGCTGTCTGCTCTGCCTTTTTGGGCCGCAGCGGCGCGATCACCTTGGTCGCCAACGGGATCAGAACGAACCCCCAGGCCAGCCCGAACACGCCGTCCATCGCTGCCTTGCTGATCCACTCCACCGCGCCGGCCCATTGATCGGACACGGCATGACCGGCCGCATAAGCCCAATCGTGGATATGGTGCCCCAGCCAGCCAAAGCCCAGCACCTCGAGCCCATGGATCATGATCGAGCCGCCAACCCACAGCATCGCCGCCGTGCCCACGACCGACAGTGTCTTCATGACCTTTGGCATCGCCTTGACCAGCCCGCGGCCCACACCGCGGCCAATCGGTGTCGGCGCGTTCTTGGCAAGATAAAGCCCGACATCATCCATTTTTACGATCAACGCGACCGAGCCATAGACGGCCACAGTCACACCAACCCCCACAACCGCCAGCGTCGCCGCCTGCATCCAGACATTCGGCGCCTCGATGGCAGAAAGCGCGATGGTCATGATTTCGGCCGACAGGATGAAATCGGTCTTGATCGCGCCCTTGATCTTCTGCTCTTCCAGATGACCCGGATCGCGCACGCTCATGTCCTCTTCGATCACGTGACTTCCATGTGGGAACAATACGTGAAAAATCTTCTCGGCCCCTTCGAAGCACAGGTATGAGCCACCGACCATCAGCAAGGGCGTTATCAGCCACGGCGCGAAGTTCGCCAGCAACAACGCAACCGGCAACAGCAGTATGACCTTGTTGAACATCGACCCGCGCGCGATGCGCCAGATGATCGGCAACTCGCGCGCCGGAGCAAACCCTTGGACGTATTTCGGCGTAACGGCCGCGTCATCGATGATCACGCCGGCGGTCTTGGCCCCCGCCTTGCCGGCGGCCGCCGCAACATCGTCGACCGAGGCCGCCGCCACTTTGGCGATTCCTGCCACATCGTCCAACAGGGCCAGCAAACCGCTCATGCCGCATCCTTTCCGTTCATCCGTCGCCCTTCGGACCCTAACCGATCCGACAGCTAGCGCAAGCGTTAGCGCAACCACGCCAAGTTTGCGCTAACACATTGCAACTATGGCATTTTCTCTCTTTTTTGATTGCCCCATGACCGCTATATCGCCCGAAACGCAAGCGGATTTGGAGACGTCACATGAACATCAAGGTCGGCATCAATGGTTTTGGCCGCATCGGCCGCTGTACCCTGTCGCACATCGCCGCGTCAGGCCGCAACGACATCGAAGTGATCAAGGTCAACGCCACCGGACCGCTTGAAACCTCGGCGCATCTGCTGAAATACGACAGCATCCACGGCCGCTTTCCGCGCGAGATCTCGATCAGCGGCAACACGATGGACCTGGGCCGCGGGCCGATGCAGATGTTCTCGACCTACGACATGAACGAACTGGACTGGGAAGGCTGCGACGTCGTTCTGGAATGCACCGGCAAGTTCAACGACGGGCTGAAGGCCAAAACGCACCTTGAACGAGGCGCGCAGAAGGTTCTGCTGTCGGCCCCGGGCAAGAACGTGGACAAGACGATCGTGTTCGGCGTCAACCACAACAGCCTGACCGCCAATGACAAGATGGTGTCGAATGGCTCGTGCACCACGAACTGCCTTGCCCCGCTTGCCAAGGTTCTGGACGAAGGCATCGGCATCGAAAACGGCATCATGACCACGATCCACGCCTATACCGGCGACCAGCCCACGCTGGACCGCCGCCACAATGACCTGTACCGCGCCCGCGCCGCCGCCATGTCGATGATTCCCACCAGCACCGGCGCCGCCAAGGCCCTGGGCGAGGTTCTGCCGAACCTCAAGGGGCGTCTGGACGGCTCGGCCATTCGCGTGCCCACGCCGAACGTGTCGGCCGTGGATCTGACCTTCCGCGCCGCGCGCGAGGTTACCGTCGACGAGGTCAACGCCATCGTCGCCGAGGCCGCCAAGGGGCCGATGCAGCGCGTTCTGGGCTATGAACCGGCGCCGCTGGTGTCGACCGATTTCAACCACACCGAGGAAAGCTCGATCTTCGCGCCCGACCAGACCCGTGTCGTCGATGGCCGGATGGTCCGCGTGCTTGCCTGGTACGACAACGAATGGGGCTTCTCGGTGCGCATGGCCGATGTGGCCGTCGCCATGGGGCGCCTTAACTGACATCACCAAGTTCGCTTGCGCAGAAACGCCCGCTCAGGTTATCTGGGCGGGCGTTTGCGTTCGGAGCGGCAATGACAAACCAAATCGCGATCTGGCTTGGAGTGCTCATTCTGGGTGGCGTGATGCTGGACTATGCCCTTGTCGGAACCGAGCATCTCCTGTTCCTAGGAAAGAAATTCTACGACCTTCTCGATTGGGTCGCCTTCTGGCGCTGACCGAGGTTTTTCTTGACATTTTCGTCTGACTGCCCTTGTTAGCGCTAACTGATTTCAATCGCGGCCAACGGCCATTCAGACGGAGCGCGACATGACACTCAAACTTGCAATCAACGGATTTGGACGGATCGGGCGCGGCGTTCTGCGCGCCCTGATGGAGAGCGGTCGCACGGATGTGCAGATCGTGGCGATCAACGACCTGGCCAAGCCGGAAATGAACGCGCATCTGTTCGAGTTCGACAGCGTGCATGGCCGCTACGCCAAGCCGGTCACCCTGACCGAGGCCGGGCTGGACGTGGGCGCCGGCCCGATCCGCCTGACCAGCGAGCGCGACCCCGAGGCGCTGGATTGGTCGGACGTGGACGTGGTTCTGGAATGCACCGGCGTATTCCGCACGCGCGAAGCCGCGTCGCGCCATTTCAGGAACGGCGCGAAAAAGGTTCTGATCTCGGCGCCGGCGCGCGGCGATGGCGAAGTGAAGACCGTGGTGTTCGGCGTGAACGACCACGAACTGACCGCCGCCGACACCGTGGTTTCCAACGCATCCTGCACCACCAACTGCCTGTCGCCGGTCGCGGCCGCGCTGGACGCGGGCCTGGGTATCGTGCACGGCAACATGACCACGGTGCACGCCTATACCGCCAGCCAGCCGGTGCATGACACCGCCGGCAAGGACCCGTACCTGTCGCGCGCGGCTGCCCTGTCGATGATCCCGACCACCACCGGCGCGGCTTCGGCCGTGGGGCTGGTTCTGCCGCAACTGCAGGGCAAACTGACCGGTCAGGCGATCCGGGTTCCCACTCCGAACGTCTCGGTCGTCGATCTGGTGGTCGAGGTATCGCGCCCCACCACCGAAGACGAGGTCAACGCCCTGTTCACCGAGGCCGCGGCAAAGATCCCGACGGTTCTGGCCGCGGAAACCCGCCCGTTGATCTCGATCGACTTCAACCACGATTCCCATAGCTCGACCGTGTCGCTGGCCGAAACCAAGGTGACCGACGGCACGCTGGTCCGCGTTCTGGCCTGGTATGACAACGAGTGGGGCTTCTCGAACCGGATGCTGGATACGGCCGCCGCGATGGGCGCCCTAGCCTAACCGCTCTTTCAGCGCAGTATTGACCCGGGGCGTGACGAATTTCGACACGTCCCCTCCCAACCGGGCGATTTCCTTGACCAGTTTCGATGCGATCGCCTGGTGGCGGGCCTCGGCCATCAGGAACACGGTTTCGATGGAATCGTCCATCGCCCGGTTCATCCCCACCATCTGGAATTCATACTCGAAATCCGCCACCGCGCGCAGGCCACGCACGATGATCTGGGCGCCTACGTCCCGGGCGCAGTCGATCAGCAGGTTCTCGAACGGATGCGCGACGATCTCGGTGCCGGTCTGCGCGGTCAGATGGGCGCATTCGGCCTCGATCATGGCCACCCGTTCTTCCAAGGAAAACAAGGGCCCCTTGTCGCGGTTGATTGCAACGCCGATCACCAGCTTGTCGACCAGCATCGCCGCACGCCGGATGATGTCGATGTGACCCAAGGTGATCGGATCAAAGGTTCCGGGATACAATCCAACCCGCATCTGGGCCTCCTGAGCAAGAAAATTTCTGCGCAAGCAAACACAAGTTTTCCGCAGCTGCAAGAGGCCGCTTCAGTGGCGCGGGGCTAATGGCCCATGATCATGCCCTGCAAGGCATCCTTTTCCATCGCCAGTTCCGACAATTGCGCCTTGACCGCGTCACCCAGCGTCACGATTCCGACCAGCTGGCCATCCTCGACGATCGGCATGTGGCGAAACCGGCCTTCGGTCATGCGGGCCAGAACGTCCTGCACCTTGTCCTGCTTGCTGGCGGTAACCAGCTTTTTGGTCATGTAGGCGCTGACCGGCTCGGTCAGGCACCCGCTGCCGCTGGCGGCCAGTTCGCGCACGATGTCGCGTTCCGACAGAATGCCCATGGCGGTCTTGCCCCCGTCCTCCGACACCACGACGGTACCGATGCGCTTTTCGGCCAGGATCCTGGCGGCGTCGGAAACGGTCGTCGAAGGCGCCACCGTCACGACCTCGTCCGTTGCCTTCGAACTCAGAATGGCCTGAACAAGCATGGGCAATACCTCCGATAATAATCTTCCTGTATTCCAAAGCGTTGCCGGAATAGGCACCCCTGTCAAGCTTGGGCTTGAGCTTCCAGCCGCGCAACCTCGTCGCGGATGCCGCGACTCAGCGCCTCGGCAAAACGATTGAGACGTTCATTGCGCTGATCGCCCTGATGGCGCACCAGGTAGAAGCTGCGGGTCAGACTGACTTGATCCGTCAGGATTTTCCGCAGCCCGGGATGGAACGGCAGCGTAAAGTCATGGGCCACGCAGACCCCGGTGCCCAGCGATGCCTGCCGCAACTGGACCGAGACCGAATTCGATGCAAGCGCGACACGGTCAATGCCGATGTCGTTGAGGTAGTCCAGCTCGCGATCGAAGATCATGTCGGGGATGTAGCCGATCATGCGATGCCCCCGCAGATCCGCGAGCGTGCGGATCGGGGCATGGCGTGCCAGGTAGCCTTCGGTCGCGACCATATGCAGGCGATAGTCGCTGACCTTCTGCACCAGCAACTTGCCGGCGGTGGGCGCGCTGACGGTCAGCGCCATGTCGGCCTCGCGCCGCGACAGGTTGATGATGCGCGGCAGGGCAAGAATCTGAATGTCAAGGTCCGGGTTCGCGTCGCTGATGCGGGCACAGACCTGCGGCAGCAGATAGTTCGCGCTGCCATCGGGCGCGCCGATGCGGATCTGCCCGCTCAGCGCCTTGGTGGACCCGTCCATCGCTCCGGCCGCCGCGCGCATCGCCTCTTCGGCGGATTGGGCGTGTTCGAACAGGCGCTCTCCGGCCGAGGTCAACAGATAGCCTTGGGGCGATTTGGTGAACAGCGGCGCCTTGAGCGCCGTCTCCAGCCGCGCGATCCTGCGTCCCACCGTGGCCGGATCGATCTTCAGCCGCCGCCCCGCCGACGACAGGCTTTCCTCGCGCGCGACGGCCAGAAACACGCGCATGTCGTCCCAATTGGGGGTCATCCCTCACCTTTGCATTTTTGCAAAACTCTTTTGAGACATTGCCCCTGTTCAGGCGATTTATGCAAGCCTATGCTGCGCCCAAATTCTGCGGAGGAGTTTGCAATGCAAGACCTGACCCATTTCATCAACGGCGAATACGCCCCCGGCACCTCGGGCCGGTTCGACGACGTCTACAACCCCGCCACCGGCGAAGTTCAGTACAGATGCCCGATGGCCAGCGCCGCCGAAACCACGGCCGCCATCGAACACGCCGCCGCCGCCCAGCCCGCCTGGGGTGCGACCAACCCGCAAAAGCGCGCCCGGGTGATGATGAAGATGGTTCAGTTGATGAACCGCGACATGGACAAGCTGGCCGAAGTGCTGAGCCGCGAGCATGGCAAGACCCTGCCCGACGCCAAGGGTGATCTGCAGCGCGGGCTAGAGGTGATCGAATATTGCATCGGCGCCCCGCAGATGCTGAAGGGTGAGTTCACAGACAGCGCCGGCCCCGGCATCGACATGTATTCCATGCGCCAGCCGCTGGGCGTTGTCGCCGCGATCATGCCGTTCAACTTCCCGGCCATGATGCCCCTGTGGCATGTCGGCCCGGCGCTGGCCTGCGGCAACGCGGTGGTGCTGAAACCCTCGGAACGTGACCCATCGGTCCCGCTGATGCTGGCCGAACTGTTCGTCGAGGCCGGTCTGCCCAAAGGCGTGTTCCAGGTGGTCAACGGCGACAAGGAAGCCGTGGATACCCTGCTGGACAGCGAGATCATCCAGGGTGTGTCCTTCGTCGGATCGACCCCGATCGCGCAGTACATTTATGCCCGCGCCACGGCGAACGGCAAACGCGCCCAGTGCTTTGGCGGGGCCAAAAACCACATGATCGTCATGCCCGACGCCGACCTGGATCAGGCCGCCGACGCGCTGGTGGGCGCCGGTTTCGGCGCTGCCGGCGAACGCTGCATGGCCGTTTCGGTGGCCGTTCCCGTGGGCGAGGAAACCGCCGACGCGCTGATTGAAAAGCTGGTGCCGCGCATCGAAAAGCTGAAGGTCGGCCCCTATACCGCGGGCGACGACGTCGACATGGGGCCGGTCGTGACAGCCGCTGCCAAAGAACGCATCCTGGGCCTGATCAACTCGGGCGTGGAACAGGGTGCGAAGCTGGTGGTCGACAACCGCGACTTCAAGCTGCAGGGCTATGAGAACGGCTTTTTCGTCGGCCCGCACCTGTTCGACCATGTCACCCCCGACATGGACATCTACAAACAGGAGATCTTCGGCCCCGTTCTGTCCACCGTCCGCGCCGGATCCTACGAAGAGGCGCTGAAGCTGGCGATGGACCATGAATACGGCAACGGCACCGCGATCTTCACCCGCGACGGCGACACCGCCCGTGATTTCGCCCACCGGGTCAATATCGGCATGGTCGGCATCAACGTCCCGATCCCGGTCCCGCTGGCCTATCACACCTTCGGCGGCTGGAAGAAATCCATGTTCGGCGACCTGAACCAGCACGGCCCTGACAGTTTCAAGTTCTACACGCGCACCAAAACCGTGACGTCGCGCTGGCCGTCAGGCATCAAGGAAGGTGGCGAGTTCAACTTCAAGGCAATGGACTAACCCTTTCAGAAAACACCAAAAGGCCGCCACAATCGGGCGGCCTTTTTTGTTTGGGAGCCTCCCTTGGGCAATGGTTCGCCGGCACCCGCGACAGTCACGAAAAATTCAGCCTTCCCCTCTGGCCGGGCACCTTCCAAAGTCATAAACTCCGGGCAAAACAAAAAAGCAGTCATTCGTCAGGAGGCTCCGTTGACCAGCAAGATCACCCGCCGCTCAGCCCTTTTGGGCGTCGTGTCTGCCCTGACCGCCCCATCGGTGTTGCGCGCCCAAAGTCAGGATGCGTTTCCGCAGTCCGAGGACGCGATCAGCGTGCAGCCGCCCGTGCGCCGGAACATCTCGTCCTTTTCGCAGCAGAACTGGCAGGACCATTTCGACGAAATCGGCGTCGGCTGCCTGCTGGCCGACATCACCAGCCGCGCCGTGCACTATTGGGGGCCGGACGGGACCTACAAGCTGTATCCCAGCTCGGTCCCCATGAGCGAGGAACTGACCAAGCGCGGCTATGCCGAGGTGGTGCGCAAGGCGGAAAATCCCAGCTGGACCCCGACGCCGTCCATGCGCGAGCGCGACCCGACCCTGCCGCAGCGCATCGAGGGCGGCGACCCGGGCAACCCGCTGGGCACCCGTGCCATGTATCTGTCATGGCCCGCCTATCTGGTTCACGGCACGCATGATACGCGCAAGATCGGGCGACAAAGCTCGTCGGGCTGCATCGGCTTGTACAACCAGCATGTCGAGGAACTGTATCCGCTGGTCCAGATCGGTACGCAGGTTCGGCTTTTGTGAACTGAAAAAGCCCCGGGCCGCGCAGGCACCGGGGCTTGTCTGCGTTGGTGAGTGGTAGCGTTATTCCGGCAGCAGAACCTTGTCGACCACGTGGATCACGCCGTTGCTGGCCTCGATGTCGGCCTGCACAACATTTGCGCCGTCAACCTTGACTCCGTTCTTTGCGTTCACGCTCAGGCGGTCGCCCTGAACGGTCAGCACCTGCGCGCGCTTGCCGGCGATGTCCCCGGACATCACCTTGGCGGGGACGACGTGATAGGTCAGGATCGCAACCAACTGATCCTTGTTCTCGGGTTGCAGCAAGCTTTCGACCGTTCCCTCGGGCAGCGCTGCGAACGCCTCGTCCGTCGGCGCGAAGACGGTGAACGGGCCCTTGCCTTTCAATGTGTCAACCAGACCTGCGGCCTGAACGGCGGCGACCAGCGTGGTGAACGATCCCGCAGACACGGCGGTATCCACGATGTCTGCGGCCTTGGCATTGATCGGCATGGCCAGGGCGATGGCGGCGGCTGCGCCCATGAAAGTGCGACGGAACATGGCTGATCTCTCCTCTCCAGCGTGTTGTGGAAAGGGGTACGGCGCGGTCGCGAAACCGGATCACGAAAAAATTCAGGCCCCGGCCCGTTGCACCCAGATACTCTGCGCCCTGCCGCCTTTCAGAAACGGAAGCGCCTCGACCGCGTCGGGGCGGGCGCGTTGAAGGTAATACCCGGGCCAAAGCATTGAAAACGCACCCGATTGCAGCAGCGCGTGCAGCATGTACTGCTCGCCCCATCCGGGGCAGTCATAGAAGAACCGCTTGGGATATTCGTAGGGCAGAAAAACATCGTGCACATGGATCACCACCCCCGGTTTGAGGGCCGGAATGATCCGGCAGAACAGGTGCGCCACGTCGTTGCTCATCCGCACGACATGGCTGGAGTCGATGAACAACACATCGCCCGCATTCAACTCGGCGAACAGCGCCGGGTCCACCTCCTCCAGCCGCTTCTGCTCGAACCGGTCGACAACATGGGCGATGTCGGCGCGGGGATAGGGGTCGATGGCCGTGAGTGTCGTGGCCAGCCCACCATCGATGATCGCCTGCCGGGTCACGCGGGTCGAGTTGCCACAACCGACCTCGATCACCCGCTTGGGGCGAAACCGCCGGATCATAAGGTACAGCGCCTCGGCGTCCGGGCTGTCATAGTATCCGTTGCCGATGCGGTATCCGGTCTGGTTGCGGGCCGGGTCCTTCAGGGCCGCCAGCGCATCCTTGTGCGCGGCGTATTCGGCAACCAAGGTGCTTATGTCGAAATCCTGCATCCCCGGCGACAGGGCATAAGCCGGACGCTCCAGCCCGCCGGCTTGCTCAAAAGCCTCAAGCCGCGCGCGCTCATCGCGTTCCGGCGCCTTGTCGATCAGCTTGACGCCAAAACGGTCCAGAATGGAGTTCAACTTGGGAAATTTTCTGGGTTTCACGGTGGCGACTCCGGCTTGGCAATTGGCTGCAGGTTGCTTACCGCCGCACGCGGTGTCAGTGCAAGGCGGATCGCCTCAAACCCTTGGCAAATTGGGAAATTTCGTATTCACTGATCCCGAATGGGAACAGGGAGGCCCCGCATGCAGCAGGATTTCACCGTCGGCATCGAAGAGGAATACCTGCTGGTCGACCGCGACAGCCTGCAACTGACCGAGGCACCCGCCGCGCTGATGGAGGCCTGTCAGGCCGATTTCGAAGGCCAGGTCAGCCCGGAATTCCTGCAATGCCAGATCGAGGTCGGCACCCGCCCCCATGCCACGATCAAATCGGCGCGCGAGGATCTGAAACGCCTGCGGTCCTGCGTGGCCCGGCGCGCCGCCGAACACAACATGGCGCCGATCGCCGTATCCTGCCACCCGTTCGCGGATTGGAAGGATCAGCACCACACGCGCAAGGAACGCTATGACAACCTGCAACACGCCCTGGGCGGCGTGGCACGACGGATGCTGATTTGCGGCATGCATGTGCATGTGGGCGTCGAGGACAAGGCGCAGCGGGCCGACCTGATGCCGCAGCTCAGCTATTTCCTGCCGCACTTGCTGGCCCTGTCCGCCTCGTCCCCCTATTGGAGCGGGCGCGACACCGGGCTGTCCTCGTACCGGTTGACGGTGTTCGACAACCTGCCCCGCACCGGCCTGCCGCCCGTGTTCGGCAGTTGGGCCGAATATGAACGCACCACCGGGGTGCTGGTCGAGCTGGGGGTGATCGAGGACACCTCGAAAATCTGGTGGGACCTGCGCCCTTCGCACAGCTATCCGACTCTGGAAACGCGGATCATGGACGTGCAGCCGCGGTTGGAACACGCCCTGTCACTTGCGGCGCTGGTGCAGGCGCTGACCCGGATGCTGTGCCGACTGAAGGACCGCAACCTGCGCTGGCGGGTCTATGACCGGTTCCTGATCGGCGAGAACCGATGGCGTGCGCAGCGCTACGGCGTGGGCGAAGGTCTGATCGATTTCGGCGACCGGTCGATCAAGCCGATGCCCGAGCTGATGGGCGAGCTGATGGGCATGCTGGCCGAAGACGCCGAGGCCCTCGGAACGATGGCCGAGTTGGCGCAGTTGCGCCAGATTGCCGAAACGGGCACGTCCGCCACGCGTCAACGGCGCGTACACGCCGAAGCGCAGGCCAGGGGCGATGATCCTGGCCAGGCGGTCGTGCGTCACCTGATCGAGGAATTCCACGCCGATCTCTGACCGTCAGACCGCCGCCAGAACCTTCTGGATGCGGGCGGCGACCGGCTCGTACAGATCGCGATCTTTCCAATAGCCGTTGTGCGACAGCGGGTTCCACGAGGTGAAGATCTTGCCCGCGTTGATCGGCAGGTCGCGTATGGCCTCGGACTGCACCAGCTGGGCATAGCTGGGCGCGATCTTGCCCAGCGGAAACCCGAGAACATCGTGCTTGTCGAAATAATTGTGCCACCAGGTACGGAAACGCAGCGCGGCAGGCAGGGCCCGATTGGGCGGCTGGATCGGGAAAATGCCCGCCTCGGGATAGGCGAACAGAAAGATCGGAATGCTGCAGCCGAAAGTGATCAACCCGGCCACGGTTTCCATGTTTTCGATCGGGGTCGCATGTTTGGGCGGCCCGCCACTGCGCAGGTACCGCTGCGCGTCATAAATGTAGTTCGACATGATGTGACCGCCCAGCGAATGCGCCAGGATCAGAACCGGCGCCCGGTCGCTGATCTGGTGGCGCAGAACCCGCATCACCAGTTCCACCTTCTTGTGGATCTCGTCATAGGTTTTGTCGCTGGCATCCGGCGTCTGCCGGTACGAGGCCGCGTCCGACAGGTTGCACACCACGAACTCGCGCAGTTGATCATAGCCGGTGCTGCGCTTGATCTTGCGCAGATACTCTTTCTGTCGCTCCTGCAGGATCTGGGCCCAGACCACCTCGTGCCAGGCCACCTTGTTCATGTCCGCGCCGACCCGCCGCGCCACCCGACGGTGCAGGTCCTTCGAAAAGGTCGGCACCGAGGACGGTGGATGCGGCTTGCGGTACTGGCTGCCCATGCCGTGAATGACGACGACGGCCATCTTGTAGTTCGGCATAATACGCTCCGATCAATTCCTGAATGAAAGACCCCATCATACCAGCCCTCGGCGTTTGGCCCAAATCGGCGCCCGGACGCGTCACGGGGTTTGCCCCGCGTGAAAAATTTCTGTAAGGATTGCGCAATAAATAAACAGTCGTTCAATTCACGTCGCCACAAAGGGGGAGACCGGCCATGGATTTCGCGCTGACCGAGGAACAGACGGCCATTTTCGATATGGCCTACGCGTTCGGGCAAGAACAGATCGCACCTTTTGCCCGCCAGTGGGAGGCCGAGGGCACCATCCCCAAGGATCTGTGGCCCAAAGTCGGCGAACTGGGCTTTGGCGGGCTCTACGTGTCCGAAGAAAGCGGCGGCTCGGGCCTGACCCGTCTGGACGCCACGCTGGTGTTCGAGGCGCTGTCGATGGCCTGCCCCTCGGTCGCGGCTTTTCTGTCGATCCACAACATGTGCGCCAAGATGCTGGACAGCTTCGCCAGCGACGAACTGAAATCGCGCATCATGCCCGACGTTCTGAGCCTGAACACGGTACTCAGCTATTGTCTGACCGAACCGGGTTCGGGGTCGGACGCAGCGGCGCTCAAGACGCGGGCCGAGCGCACCAACGACGGCTACACGCTGAACGGCACCAAGGCCTTCATTTCGGGCGGCGGCTATTCCGATGCCTATGTCTGCATGGTCCGCACCGGCGGCGACGGACCCAAGGGGATCTCGACCGTCTATGTCGAGGACGGCACGCCGGGCCTCAGCTTCGGGGCGCTGGAACAGAAGATGGGCTGGAAAAGCCAGCCCACCGCGCAGGTCCAGTTCGACGACTGCAAGATCCCGGCAGAAAACCTTGTCGGGACCGAGGGCGACGGGTTCAAATACGCGATGATGGGCTTGGACGGCGGGCGCCTGAACATCGCCTCGTGCTCGCTGGGCGCGGCACAGGCGGGGCTGGACATGACGCTGCAGTACATGTCCGAGCGCAAGGCTTTCGGCCAGACCATCGACCAGTTCCAGGCCCTGCAGTTCCGGCTGGCCGACATGGAGATCGAGTTGCAGGCCGCCCGCACCTTCCTGCGTCAGGCGGCTTGGAAGCTGGATCAGGGCGCGCCCGACGCCACCAAATTCTGCGCGATGGCCAAGAAATTCGTGACCGAGACCGGATCGAAAGTGGTCGATCAGTGCCTGCAGCTGCATGGCGGTTACGGCTATCTGGCCGATTACGGCATCGAAAAGCTTGTGCGCGATCTGCGGGTGCATCAAATTCTGGAAGGCACGAACGAGATCATGCGCGTGATCGTCGCCCGCCAACTGCTCGCCCATCGCTGAGGATTCCATGTCCGATATCGACATCCGCACCACGGGCCGCGCCGGCCGGATCACCCTGACCCGGCCCAAGGCCCTGAATGCGCTGAGCTACGAGATGTGCATCGCCATCGACACCGCGCTGCGCAATTGGCGCGAGGATGACGAGGTCGATCTGGTCATCCTGGACGCCGAGGGCGAAAAGGCCTTTTGCGCGGGCGGAGACATCGCCGAGTTGTACACAACGGGCACCAAGGGCGACTATGCCTATGGGCAGAAGTTCTGGCGCGATGAATACCGCCTGAACGCGATGATCTTCGAGTATCCCAAGCCCGTGGTCAGCTTCCTGCAGGGCTTTACCATGGGCGGCGGCGTAGGCATCGGCTGCCACGGCACACACCGGATCGTCGGCGAAAGCTCGAAGATCGCAATGCCCGAATGCTCGATCGGGCTGGTGCCGGATGTGGGTGGGTCGCTGCTGCTGGCGCTGGCGCCGGGGCGGCTGGGCGAATATCTGGGCGTCACCGGCGCGCGCATGGGTCCGGGCGACGCGATCTATGCCGGGTTCGCCGACCACTTCATCCCGCAGGACCAATGGCCCGACATGATCGAGATGCTCGAGGCCTCGGGCCAGGCCGACCTGCTGGCCGAACATGCCGCCCCTGCCCCGGACCGCACCTTGCCGCAGGACGACATCGACCGTTTCTTCGGTGGTGAAACCCTGGGCGACGTGCTGACCGACCTGCGCAATGGAGACACCGAATTCACCCGCGGCGCGCTCGAGGCGATGGGCCGCAATTCGCCGCTGTCCATGGCCTGCACGATCGAGATGCTGCACCGCCTGCGCGGCCCCGCCCTAACCATGCGCAAGGCGCTGGAGCTGGAATACCGCTTTACCTTCCGGTCGATGGAGCACGGCGATTTTCTGGAAGGTATCCGGGCGCAGATCATCGACAAGGACCGCAACCCGAAATGGCAGTTTGCGGACATGAACGTGCCGGCCACCGCGGTATCAAGGATGCTGATGCCGCTAGGTGCGGACACGCTGACATTCGAGGAGGAGTGAAACATGAAGATCGGATTCATTGGCCTGGGCAACATGGGCGCGCCGATGGCGGCCAATCTGGCCAAGGCCGGTCACGACGTGACCGGGTTTGACACCGCGGGCGTGTCGGTCGAGGGCGTGACCAAGGCCGAAACGGCCACTGATGCGGTCGGTGGGGCCGAGGCGGTCATCACCATGCTGCCCAATGGCGACATCCTGCGCGCGGTGGCCGATCAGATCATTCCGCACATGGAGAAAGGCGCGGTATTCATCGACTGCTCGACCGTCGATGTGGACAGCGCCCGCGCCATGGCCGATCAGGCCGAGCAGGCCGGGCTTCTGGCCGTGGACGCGCCCGTTTCGGGCGGAATAGGTGGCGCGGCCGCCGGCACGCTGACCTTCATGGCCGGCGGCTCGGACGCGGCCTTTGCCGAGGCGGCCCCGCTGTTTGACATCATGGGCCAGAAGGCGGTGCATTGCGGTGCGGCGGGCGCCGGTCAGGCCGCCAAGATCTGCAACAACATGATCCTGGGCGTCACCATGATCGCCACCTGCGAGGCCTTTGCCCTGGCCGACAAGCTGGGCCTGGACAGGCAGAAGATGTTCGACGTGGTCAGCACCTCGTCGGGCTACAGCTGGAGCATGAACGCCTATTGCCCCGCCCCCGGTGTCGGACCGCAGTCGCCCGCCGACAACGGCTACAAGCCCGGTTTCGCCGCCGAGCTGATGCTCAAGGACCTGCGGCTCAGCCAGCAGGCCGCCGAAAGCGCCGACGCCGACACGCCGATGGGCCAGATCGCCACTGCGCTGTACGAACAGTTCGTCGAAGCCGAAGACGGCAAGGGCATGGATTTCTCGGCCATGCTGCCCCGTTTCGAAAAGCGCGGCCGCAGCTGAGCTTGGGCGGCATTTCGCCGCCCAGGGCTTGCACGTCTGGCGGGCATTCCAAAATATCGGGAAACGCGGCATGACGGCGCGACGAACCGAGGGGAACCGCCCATGAAGACACTGTTGCATATTGCACTGCTTGCCGGCCTGTCACTGACCCCGGTCGCGACGCTGGCTGACATCGGCAAAGGCAAGGGAAAGACCAAGAGCACGTTCTCGGTCGAGCGCGTGGCCCCGCAGAAGGGCGCAAAATCCGTTGCCAATTGCCCGCCCGGGTAGGCCAAGAAGGCCGTGCCCTGCGTCCCGCCCGGCCAGGTCAAGAACTGGTACAAGGTCGGTGACCGGATCAACCGCGACTATGTCTGGATCGACGATCCGTATCGCTATGGTCTGAAACGCGGCGGCAACTACGTTCGCGCGGGCGACTACGTCTACAGCATCGACTCCGATACGCGCAAAGTGCTGAACCTGATCGGCGCGGTGGCGGATATTCTGTACTGACGCGCAGCCAGCCTATTCGGCCGCCACGCGTTCGGGGTTCAACATCGGTTTGAGGTATCGCCCGGTGTGGCTGCGCTCGCATTCGGCGACCTCTTCCGGGGTTCCCACGGCCACGATCTCGCCGCCGCCATCGCCACCCTCCGGGCCGATGTCGATGATCCAGTCGGCGGTTTTCACAACGTCCAGATTGTGTTCGATCACGACGACAGTATTGCCCTGATCGACCAGTTCATGCAGAACTTCCAACAGCTTGCGCACGTCTTCAAAATGCAGGCCGGTTGTGGGCTCGTCCAGGATGTACAGGGTCCGGCCGGTCGAACGTTTTGCCAATTCTTTCGACAGCTTGACCCGCTGCGCCTCGCCGCCTGACAGGGTCGTGGCCTGCTGGCCGACCTTGATATAGCCCAGCCCGACCCGGGCCAGCGCATCCATCTTGTCGCGGATCGAGGGCACGGCCTTGAAGAACTCCTGCGCGTCTTCGACCGTCATGTCCAGCACGTCGGCGATGGACTTGCCCTTGAACTTGATCTCGAGCGTCTCGCGGTTGTAGCGCGCGCCCTTGCAGGTCTCGCAAGTGACATAGACGTCGGGCAGGAAGTGCATCTCGATCTTGATGACCCCGTCGCCCTGGCAGGCCTCGCAGCGCCCGCCCTTAACGTTGAAGCTGAACCGCCCGGGCTTGTAGCCCCGCGCCTTGGCCTCGGGCAGACCGGCGAACCAGTCGCGGATCGGGGTGAAGGCGCCGGTATAGGTGGCCGGGTTCGACCGCGGCGTGCGCCCGATGGGCCGCTGGTCGATGTCGATCACCTTGTCCAGATGTTCGAGCCCCTTGATCGTTTCGCAGGGCGCAGGCGTCTGACGCGCGCCGTTCAGACGCATCGACGCGGTTTTGAACAGCGTCTCGATCGTCAGGGTTGACTTGCCGCCGCCCGACACCCCGGTCACGCAGACGAACTTGCCCAGCGGAAACTCGGCCGTCACGTCTTTGAGGTTGTTGCCCGAAGCCTTTACGACCGTTACCTTTTTCTTGTTCCCCTTGCGCCGCTCGGCGGGCACCGGAATTTCCCGCACCCCCGACAGATACTGCCCGGTGATCGAGGCCGCATCCGCCGCGATCTGCTCGGGCGTGCCGTGGCTGACCACCTGCCCGCCATGCACACCGGCACCAGGCCCGATGTCGAACACATAGTCCGCTTCGCGGATGGCTTCCTCGTCATGCTCGACGACGATCACGGTATTGCCCTGATCGCGCAGGTTCTTCAGCGTGCCCAAAAGGCGGTCATTGTCGCGCTGATGCAACCCGATCGAGGGTTCGTCCAGCACGTAAAGCACCCCGGTCAGGCCCGAGCCGATCTGGCTGGCCAGCCGGATGCGCTGGCTTTCGCCGCCGGACAGGGTGCCACTTGAACGAGACAGCGTAAGATATTCCAAACCAACGTTATTCAAGAATCCCAGCCGCTCGCGGATCTCTTTCAGAATCGCGCGGGCAATCTCGTTTTTCTGGGCACTCAGATGGTTCGGCGCGTCCTCGACCCAGGCCAGAGCCTCTTTGATCGACATTTCGACCACCTGGCCAACATGCAGCCCTGCGATCTTGACGGCCAGCGCCTCGGGGCGCAGGCGATAGCCCTCGCAGGTGTTGCAGGGACGGTTGTTTTGATAGCGCTCGAATTCCTCGCGGATCCACGCGCTGTCGGTTTCGCGATAGCGGCGCTCCATGTTCGGGATCACGCCCTCAAAGCTGCGGGTCACCTGATAGACCCGCCCGCCCTCGTCATAGCGGAACTGGATTTCATCATCGCCCGAGCCGTACAGAAACACTTGCTGCACATGCGCCGGAAGGTCTTTCCACGGCGTATTCTTGTCGAACTCATAGTGGCGCGCGATCGCCTCGATCGTCTGCAGGAAATAGGGCGACTTGCCCTTGCGCCACGGGGCCAGTGCGCCGTCATACAGTTTCAGCGTCTGATCGGGCACCACAAGCCGTTCATCGAAAAACAGCTCGACGCCCAGCCCGTCGCAATCCGGGCAGGCCCCGAAGGGCGCGTTGAACGAAAACAGGCGCGGTTCGATCTCGGGGATGGTGAACCCGCTGACCGGACAGGCAAAGTTCTCGGAGAACGTGATGCGCTCGGGCTCGCCCTCGCGCGGGGCGGTCTCCAGAATCGCGATGCCGTCGGCCAGGTCCAGCGCGGTGCGCAAGCTGTCGGCCAGACGGGTCTCCATCCCCTCGCGCACGACGATCCGGTCAACGACCACGTCGATGTCATGGCGGAACTTCTTGTCCAGAGTCGGCGGCTCGTCCAGTTCATGGAACTGGCCATCGACCTTGACGCGCTGGAACCCCTGCTTGCGCAGTTCCAGAAACTCTTTCTTGTACTCACCCTTTCGGTCGCGAACGATGGGCGCCAGAAGATAGCCGCGGGTGCCCTCCTCCATCGCCATGATCCGGTCGACCATGTCCTGCACCTGCTGGGCCTCGATCGGCAACCCGGTGGCGGGGCTGTAGGGCGTTCCAGCCCGTGCAAATAACAGGCGCAGATAATCATAGATCTCGGTCACCGTTCCCACGGTCGAGCGCGGGTTCTTCGACGTGGTCTTCTGCTCGATCGAGATCGCCGGGGACAGCCCGCTGATGTGATCAACATCGGGCTTTTCCATCATGTCCAGGAACTGGCGCGCATAGGCCGACAGGCTTTCGACATAGCGGCGCTGGCCTTCGGCATAGATCGTGTCGAACGCCAAGGAAGACTTGCCCGACCCCGACAGCCCCGTGATGACAACCAGCTGATCGCGCGGAATGTCCACGTCGATGTTTTTCAGGTTGTGCTCGCGCGCGCCGCGCACCTCGATATTCTTCAGCTCAGCCATTCAGGCCCCCAACACACAAGTGCCCTAGAGATAGGCGAGCGACGCCGAGTCTCCAACTGAAAAATTAGAACAAAGTGTGAACGCGCGACTTTTCTCCGACATCCGCAGCAATACCATAAGGACAAACCGCACAACCGCTTGCGCTTTTGAACAAAGACCTGTGGCTGCACTTGAGGAAATGGCGCGGTTGACGGGGCTCGAACCCGCGACCCCCGGCGTGACAGGCCGGTACTCTAACCAACTGAGCTACAACCGCGCATTAGGGTCTATGTCGATCCCTTTGCCCGGATCAAAGGCTGGCAGCGATGGCGCGGTTGACGGGGCTCGAACCCGCGACCCCCGGCGTGACAGGCCGGTACTCTAACCAACTGAGCTACAACCGCCCGCTGCCCGTTCATTGCTGAACGTTGGGGTGTATTATGGCCCTGCCTCGGCATCGTCAAGCGGGGTTTTGAAGTTTTTTCGAAGATCGCGAGATTTTTTGTGACGCGGCTCGAACCACCCCCGCCGAATGGCCGTTTTACCCCTTGTGCCACGGTCTCCTTCCGCGCCTGCAGGCTCGGGGTGACGCCAACGGCGACCTTTGCTGCCACCAGGCGCTGCACGCCCGACCTTGAGACAGACGCAACGCCTTCCGAGACGGCTCCGGGGCGTCGGCAACCCAGGCGCGACTCGGGTTCTGGCGGCAGCCCGGCCGACAGTTCCGGCACCCCGGCGCCTGAAAGCTGACCGAAATCGGCGCACAGACTTGGACCTTGCAAGCGCTCCAGATCCCGGCCCGAGCCACGACAGAATCGAAAATTCACCCGCCCCTTCATTTTTGCCGGGACACCCCTTGCAGACCGCGCAGAACCACTGTAATAGCCCGGCTGACGGGTGATTAGCTCAGTGGTAGAGCGCTTCGTTCACATCGAAGATGTCAGGAGTTCGAATCTCTTATCACCCACCATTCTCTCTCTTTTTGTGCGACCATCTGCCCGAGCGCTTCCGGCCGGCATGCACCACAATGGGTCGGCACTGCCGCTGGTGAGCGGCATGAAAAAAGGGCGGGATGAAACCCGCCCTTTCACGATTGCTTGTGCTGTTCGGTCAGTGCGCCGTGGCGACCGGATTGCCGCCCTCGGCGGCCTTGGCTGCGGCTGCAGCGGCCTCCTCGGCGGCCTCGTCCCATTCGATCGGCTCGGGTTTGCGCACCAGCGCGCGCTCCAGAACCTCGGACACGTGCTTGACCGGGATGATCTCCAACCCTTCCTTCACGTTGTCCGGGATGTCGGCCAGGTCCTTCTCGTTCTCTTCCGGAATCAGCACCGTCTTGATGCCACCCCGCAGAGCCGCGAGCAGTTTCTCCTTCAACCCGCCGATCAGCATGGCGTTGCCGCGCAGGGAAACCTCGCCCGTCATGGCGATGTCCTTGCGGACCGGGATACCGGTCAGGACCGACACGATCGAGGTCACCATCGCCAAGCCGGCGCTGGGGCCATCCTTGGGCGTCGCGCCGTCAGGCACGTGCACATGGATGTCGATCTTGTCGAACTGCGGCGGCTTCACACCGATCTCGGGCGCGATCGAACGGACATAGGACGAAGCGGCGTCGATGGATTCCTTCATTACATCGCCCAGCTTGCCCGTGGTCTTCATGCGGCCCTTGCCCGGCAGCTTCAGCGCCTCGATATGCAGCAGATCGCCGCCGACCGAGGTCCAGGCCAGACCGGTCACCACGCCCACCTGATCGTCCTGTTCGGCCAGACCATAGCGGTACTTGGGCACGCCCAGGAATTCGTGCAGGTTCTCGGCGGTCACGGTCACCGACTCGGATTCCTTCTTGATGATCCGGGTCAGCGCCTTGCGCGCCACCTTGGCGATTTCGCGCTCCAGGTTCCGCACGCCCGCCTCGCGGGTATAGAACCGGATGATCGCGGTCAGCGCCTCGTCGGTCAGTTCGAACTCCTTGGCCTTCAGGCCGTGGTTCTTGACCTGCTTGGGGATCAGGTGCCGCTTGGCGATCTCGCGCTTTTCGTCCTCGGTATAGCCGGCCAGCGGAATGATCTCCATCCGGTCCAGCAGCGGCCCGGGCATGTTGTAGCTGTTCGACGTGGTCAGGAACATCACGTTCGACAGGTCGTATTCCACCTCAAGGTAGTGGTCCATGAACGTGCTGTTCTGTTCCGGGTCCAGCACCTCGAGCATGGCCGAGGCCGGATCACCACGGAAGTCCTGCCCCATCTTGTCGATTTCATCGAGCAGGATGAGCGGGTTCGTGGTTTTCGCCTTTTTCAGCGCCTGGATGATCTTGCCGGGCATCGAGCCGATATAGGTCCGGCGGTGGCCCCTGATCTCGGATTCATCGCGCACGCCGCCCAGCGAGATGCGGATGAACTCGCGCCCCGTGGCCTTGGCGACCGATTTGCCCAGCGAGGTCTTGCCCACGCCCGGCGGGCCGACAAGGCACATGATCGGGCCTTTCAGCTTTTTCGAGCGCTGCTGCACGGCCAGATACTCGACGATCCGCTCCTTGACCTTTTCCAGGCCATAGTGATCGGCGTCCAGGATCTCCTGCGCGCGGCCGAGGTCTTTCTTGACCCGCGACTTGGTGCCCCACGGCAGCGACAGCAACCAGTCGAGATAGTTCCGCACCACCGTCGCTTCGGCTGACATCGGGCTCATGTTGCGCAGCTTCTTCAGCTCGGCCTCGGCCTTTTCGCGGGCTTCCTTCGACAGCTTGGTCTCGGCGATCTTGGCTTCCAGTTCGGCGATCTCGTTCGCGCCGTCCTCGCCGTCGCCCAACTCCTTCTGAATGGCCTTCATCTGCTCATTCAGGTAGTATTCGCGCTGGGTCTTCTCCATCTGCGACTTGACGCGGGTCTTGATCTTCTTCTCGACCTGAAGAACCGACATCTCGCCCTGCATCAGGCCATAGACCTTTTCCAGCCGCTCGCTGACGCTGAGCGTCTCCAGCAGGTCCTGCTTCTGTTCGACCTCGATGCCCAGATGCCCCGCGACCAGATCGGCCAGCTTGGCCGGATCGGTGGTGTCGCTGACCGCGGTCAACGCCTCTTCGGGGATGTTCTTGCGCACCTTGGCGTAACGCTCGAATTCATCCGCAACCGTGCGCACCAGCGCCTGTGTCGTGGTCACGTCGCCGGGGATTTCATTGAGATACTCGGCGCGGGCCTCGAAGAACTCGGCGTTGTCGACGAATTCGGTGATCCGTACGCGCGCCTGACCTTCGACCAGAACCTTCACGGTCCCGTCGGGCAGCTTCAGCAGTTGCAGCACATTGGCCAGCACGCCGGTGCGATAGATGCCGTCCGTATCCGGATCGTCGACCGCCGGGTCGATCTGGCTGGACAGCAGAATCTGCTTGTCGTCCTGCATCACCTCTTCCAGCGCGCGCACCGATTTTTCACGGCCCACGAACAGCGGCACGATCATGTGCGGAAACACAACGATGTCGCGCAGCGGCAGGACGGGGTATGAGGAATTAAGAGGCTCTTGCATGCTCTATCCTTATCATTGGCAAGATGGCGCTGACCCCTGTCGCAGGCAGCCCTTGGCCATCTCCTTCATTCGACGATAAAGGTGGGGCGCGGATCGCCCGGTTTCAACCTCGTCGCCTAACCTGTGCCGGTCAGAATGGCCCGAGGTTCCCCCGACTGCAAGGCATCACGACAACATATCCACCGAAATGAACAAGACATCCTTATTCACTTCGCGGTTTCGGGATCAGAACACCTGCTGCACGGCCCGAGACAGAAAAAAGCCGTGGCCATCCAGGTTGCGGCATTCCAGACCTTTGGTGGATGAACTGCAGGTAAATCCTCCGAACCGGCCGGTGACACCGTATTCCGCACGGTCAAATCCGTCCCGGTTCCGATTCAGTGGCTGGCACAGCATTTGCACGGGACCGGTGTCGAACATCTGAAAGTCATGCCCCCAGTCAGATTGACAGTTCGCGGGGCGCGGCAACGCCGGTGGGCCGTGCCTTTCTATGATCGTACACCGAATGTCCGAGGACTCGGCGCTTTCGCCCACCGAACACTGAATGTTTTCGGATGGAGTTTCAAAGGTCCAGACGTCTGCAATGGCGGGGGATGCGCAAAAAATGACTGCGCCGAGGAAAAAGCGGAACATCAAAAGTACTCCGGGTCACAAAAACAACTCTGAGCAAAGCTGTTTCAGAATACCGGAAAACCCCGCGATTGTCACCGGAACGGACAGGTTACAGGGGCTCGATATCGCCCTGCGCCCGCTGCGCGTGGAACTCCGCCTGCCAGGCTTCGAAGGTACCGGCGGCGATGGCGTCCCGCATGCCCTGCATGATTTCCTGGAAATAGTGCAGGTTGTGCCAGGTCAGCAGCATGCCCGAGATCATTTCGTTGGCGCGGAACACATGGTGCAGATAGGCACGCGAGTAATTCGAGCAGGCCGGACAACTGCACTGTTCGTCCAAAGGGCGCGGATCGTCGGCATGGCGCGCGTTCTTGATGTTCACGACACCGCGGCGGGTGAACACCTGCCCCGTCCGCCCAGAACGCGACGGCAGCACGCAATCCATCATGTCGATCCCGCGCGCCACGGCGCCCACGATGTCATCGGGCTTGCCCACGCCCATCAGATAGCGCGGCTTGTCGGTGGGCAGGAAATCGGGCGCATAGTCCAGACAGTCGAACATGGCCTCCTGCCCCTCGCCCACGGCAAGGCCGCCAACGGCATAGCCGTCGAAACCGATGGCCTTCAGCGCCTCGGCGCTTTCTTCGCGCAGGTCGCGCTCCAACCCGCCCTGCATGATCCCGAACAGAGCATGGCCGGGCCGGTCACCAAAAGCCTCGCGCGACCGTTCGGCCCATCGCATCGACAGGCGCATCGACTCGGCGATCCGGTCGCGGTCGGCGGGCAAGGCGGGACATTCGTCAAAGCACATCACGATGTCCGACCCCAGCAGGCGCTGGATCTCCATCGACCGCTCGGGTGTCAGCTCGTGTTTGGAACCGTCGATATGCGATTTGAAGGTCACGCCCTTCTCGGTCAGCTTGCGCAGGCCCGCCAAGGACATCACCTGAAACCCGCCCGAGTCGGTCAGGATCGGGCGTTCCCAGTTCATGAACTTGTGCAGCCCGCCCAAGCGGTCGATCCGTTCGGCCGTGGGCCGCAGCATCAGGTGATAAGTGTTGCCCAGCAGGATGTCGGCGCCGGTGGCCCGCACGCTTTCGGGCATCATCGCCTTGACCGTGGCGGCCGTGCCCACGGGCATGAAGGCCGGCGTGCGCACCTCGCCCCGCGGCGTGTGGATCACGCCGGTGCGGGCCTTGCCGTCGGTGGCCTTCAGTTCGAATGAAAAACGCTGGGTCATGTCATCGCCTCGGGTCGCTGAACCGGGCAGGCTTTGCCCGATCGACGCGCGCAATGCAACCCGTCAGGGCAATGTCGCAACCCGCTGCGTGAACAGATCCACGACTTGATCTCCGTTCACGTCGGTGCACACCAGTACCGGCGGGCGCGACGGATCGGGTCGGGTCGCGCCCCGCGCCTCGCCATCCTGGACGACCCGCAAGCCGGTTTCGTGCAGGCCGAACATCGACCGGTGCGAACAGGCGATGACGGCGGTCGAGTCGTGCAGGCCGCAACCGTCCAGCCCCGCCACCTCGCGGTAGAAGTTCAGGTAGAACCGGGAAATGTCACGCAGGAACCCGCCCGTTTCGGGGGCGTTTTTGGCCAGTGACTCGAAATCATCGGCGCGGTACAGCGTTTTCAGCGTGACATCCAGCCCCACCAGAACCGTCGGCGCTGCGGTCGAGAACACCTCGTCCGCCGCAACGGGATCGTGAAAGATGTTGGCCTCGGCATGAGCATTGATGTTGCCGGGGCAGAACACCGCCCCGCCCATGATGACCAATTGCCCGATGTTGCGCGCAAAATCCGGGTCCAGCCGCATCGCGTCTGCGATGTTGGTCAACGGCCCCACCGCGCAGACTGTCAGGTCCTTGCCGTGCCGGCGCGCCATCTCCACCAGGAATTCCGCCGCCGGCAGATCGTGGTTCTGCCCGATCTCGGGGATCTCGGTCAGGTCGCCAAACCCCTCGTCGCCGTGAACGTGCCGCGAGGGCATATGACCGTCCGCGCCTCGTGCGACGCCCGCCCCCGAGGCAACCGGAACGTCCAGACCCAGCCGGTGCGCCAGATAACGGGCGTTGCGGCTGGATTGTTCCACATGCGTGTTGCCGAATACGGTGGTCAGCCCCACCAGGTCGAATTCCGGCGCAGCGGCGGCATAGGCGATGGCCATCGCGTCGTCGATGCCCGGATCGGTGTCGATGATCAGTTTCATCCCGCCCCGATAGCGCAACCAGCCAAGGATGCAAAGCGGTCACAGACCGGAATTTCGGCAGCGCGATGCAGCAATCCGTCGTGGGATTCAAAAACCGTTCCCGTCATACCAGAGTTGAAATTACGCGACTCACTCCCCAAATGTATACAGTCGTACACAACAAAAGAGGACAGACATGACCGAAGACCAGATCATCGGATTGCTTTCATCCAACATCATTTTCCTTCTGGCGGCCGTCCTGATGGTCGTCGTCATCCTGAAGGGCATCAAGATCGTACCGCAATCCGAGAAATACGTGGTCGAACGGTTCGGACGCCTGCATTCGGTGCTGGGCCCCGGAATCAACTTCATCGTGCCGTTTCTGGACGTTGCGCGCCACAAGATCTCGATTCTGGAACGCCAGTTGCCCAACGCCACGCAGGACGCCATCACCAAGGACAACGTTTTGGTGCAGATCGACACATCCGTCTTCTACCGCATTCTGGAACCCGAAAAGACCGTGTATCGCATCCGTGACGTCGATGGCGCCATCGCCACCACCGTGGCAGGCATCGTGCGCGCCGAGATCGGCAAGATGGATCTGGACGAGGTTCAGTCGAACCGCGCACAGCTGATCGAGCGCATTCAGGAAAGCGTTGAAACCGCCGTCGACGACTGGGGCATCGAGGTGACCCGGGCCGAGATTCTGGACGTGAACCTGGACCAGGCCACCCGCGACGCGATGCTTCAGCAGTTGAACGCCGAACGCGCCCGCCGCGCCCAGGTGACCGAGGCCGAGGGCCAGAAGCGCGCCGTCGAGCTGCAGGCCGATGCCGAACTTTATGCCGCCGAACAGACCGCCAAGGCCCGCCGCATCCAGGCCGACGCCGAAGCCTATGCGACCCAGGTCGTGGCCAAGGCAATCCAGGACAACGGTCTGGAAGCGGCCCAGTATCAGGTCGCCCTGAAACAGGTCGAAGCGCTGAACGCCCTGGGGCAAGGCAATGGCAGCCAGACGATCGTGGTGCCCGCCAACGCGCTCGAGGCCTTCGGCAATGCCTTCAACATGCTGAAAGGGGGCAAATGATGGCTGATCCGTTCTGGCTGACCTGGTGGCTGTGGCTGGCGGCGGCACTGGTGCTGGGCATCCTCGAAGTCGCCCTGCCCGGCTTCATCTTCCTGGGCTTCGCGATCGGCGCCGCCATCACCGGGCTGCTTCTGGCAATCCCCGGCATTGCGCCGGGCCTGGCCGTGCTGCTGCTGATCTTTGCGGCCCTGTCCCTGATCGCCTGGCTGATCCTGCGGCGCATGTTCGCCCTGCCGCACGGTCAGGTAAAGACCTTTGACCGTGACATCAACGAATGACCACGATGGCGCCCGGCCCTTGGGCGCCATCCGCCTCTGGACGCTGGCGGCGGCTTTCCCTATATAATCGCTCAGGTAACAAGCCGAGGCATCCATGACCCACCCAAGCGAACAGTTGGAAGGCACCCCGTTGATCGCGCCTTCTACCGTCGAGCATCCTCTGTACGAGTCCGTGGTCGAGGCCTGCCGGACCGTCTTTGACCCTGAAATTCCCGTGAACATCTATGATCTGGGTCTGATCTACACGATCGAGATCAGCGACGACAACGCGGTCAAGGTCATCATGACGCTGACCGCGCCGGGGTGCCCCGTGGCGGGCGACATGCCGGGCTGGGTGGTCGAGGCGATCGAGCCGGTGGCCGGGGTCAAAGAGGTCGACGTCGAATTGACCTGGGAACCGCCCTGGGGCATGGAAATGATGTCGGACGAGGCCCGCCTGGAATTGGGCTTCATGTAACGCCGCACGTCCGGGGGACCCGGCATCGCGATCTTTCTTTGCCTGCGCTCATTTCAGGCCACAGGTTGCCTTGATCTCGGCGGCGCGGGCGTCCAGTTGCTCGACATAGTCGCCCGACAGCATCTTCAGCCTTTTCTGCTCGGTCCCCGCGACCAGCCCCAGCAAGGCGCCGGCCGGCGTGATGGCCAGGATGCTTTCGGCCTGCTGCGCCTGGGCGTGCTTCCTTTCGGCGGCAATGGCTCTCAGATCGCCCTCGGCGGTGGCGCAATTGACCGGATGCCGGGCCGGATCAGCCACGGCCGGAAAGGCAGTCAAGGCCGCGAAAACGCTGCACAAGATCGGGGCGAAAAGGGATCGTGTCATTTCGGGGCCTCCTGTCCCAAAGCGGCGGCGCGATCACACCGCCCCACCTTTAGCATAGAGAGATGAACGCCACGGGCAATCTCGGCCATGGGCCAGGCGCGCCCGGCAGAAAAAGACACGAAACCACCGGGCTGGCTTGAGCCTTTGCCCCGGCCGCCCTAGATTATGAATAACGCGCGAATACGGAGAGCATGATGTTTGGCATTCCCGGCAAGCAGGCCGTGACGATGACCCCGAAGGCGGCCGAGCAGATCGTTCGGCTGATGAAGTCGGGCGGCCATGCCGGCCTGCGCATCGGCGTCAAGAAGGGCGGATGCGCCGGCATGGAATACACGATGGAATATGTCGATCAGGCCGACCCGAATGACGAGGTCGTCGAACAGGACGGCGCCCGGGTGATGATTGCGCCCATGGCCCAGATGTTCCTGTTCGGCACGGAAATCGACTATGAAACCTCGCTGCTGGAATCGGGGTTCAAATTCAAGAACCCCAACGTGGTCGATGCCTGCGGCTGCGGCGAATCGATCAAGTTCGACGAGTCGCTGGCCCAGCAGGGTTAAGGGTTCTGTTTCAGGTGCAGATAGGTTTCCTGAAAGCGCCGGGTCAGATGGTCCCCGGCGCTGATCGTCCGGCCTGAACCGGGCGGCGCGACATTGGTGTCGTAGGACGGGTTGAAGAACAGCGGAACCGAGATCCGCTCGTCCCGACCGCCCCTGACGCGGTGCATGGTGGCCTTGACGCGCCCCGCGGTCCAGAATTCCAGCATTTCCCCGAAATTGATGATGAAAGTGCCAGGGTCAGCCTGCACCGGTTGCCATTCGCCTCCGGGCATTTGAACTTCGAGCCCGGGCTGACCGTCGGTGGCCAGAAGAGTCAGACAGCCATAGTCGGTATGCGCGGCGATGCCGAAATCCTTTGCGCCTGCCCAGTCCGGGCGCCGGGGATAGTAGTTGCCGCGCAGCAAGGCCATCGGCGTGTCGAATGCCCGGTCGAAACTGTTGGCGTCCTGCCCCAGGGCGCAGGCGATGGCCCGCAGGATCCGCATCGCCACCGCACAGGCATCCGCGTAATAGGCTTGGATGACGGCGCGAAACTCGGGCGGCTGCGCGGGCCACAAGTTCGGCGCATAGACGCTCAGCCCCCGGCCCTGATACGGGTTTCCCGGCGGCAATTCGTACCCGCAATCGAATACTCCCTTGTAGTCGGGGTTGGCATCCGGGTCGACCTGCTCGGACCCGGGCGCGCCCCAGCCGCGGTTCGCGCCCGTCCGCGCCATGTCCACCGCCCGCTTGTCGGCGCGCGGCAGGTGGAAGAACGCGCGGTAGGTTTCGATGACGGAACGCACGCGATCTGCGGTCAATCCGGTATTTGAGACCGTCAGAAACCCGACCCGTTGCGCTGCATCGGCAAGGCGCGCCAGATCTTCGGGCGCGCGGCGGTCCAGTTTTGCAAGATCCAGGTCGTCGATCATCGGCATACAGGTCCAATTGGCCCCCGCAGAGTGGCGGCGAAACCGGCGCCTCGCAACCGGAATTGTCACGCCCGGGCAGCGGTGCTAACTGGAGTACAACCATAAACGCATCAACGACCGCGGAGGACCCGACATGCGACGCAAGCTGGCGGCAGGCAACTGGAAGATGAACGGAACCGGGGCCGCGCTGTCCGAGCTGCAAACGCTGGAGCAAAGCCACCCCGCGCCCACGGTCGATATTCTGATCTGTCCGCCGGCCACCCTGATCCACCGCGCGGCGCAAACGGTCGGGGACAGCATCGCCATCGGCGGTCAGGATTGCCATGCCGAACGCTCTGGCGCGCATACGGGCGACATCAGCGCCGAGATGCTGAAGGACGCGGGTGCGACCCATGTGATTCTGGGCCATTCCGAACGGCGCGAGGACCACGGCGAACAGGACGAGGACGTGCGTGCCAAGGCCCGTGCGGCCATGGATGCCGGCCTGGTCGCCATCATCTGCGTCGGCGAAAGCCTCGAGCAGCGCGAAGCCGCCAACACGCTGGACATCATCGGCGGGCAACTGTCGGGGTCGGTGCCCGACCAGTCGACCGGCGAAAACCTGGTGATTGCCTACGAGCCGATCTGGGCCATCGGCACCGGCAAGGTCCCGACGCTGGACGAGATCGGCGAGGTTCACGACTTCATCCGCGCCCGGCTTGAACGTCGGTTCGGCGAGGGTGTGGGGCGGTCGGTGCGGTTGCTGTACGGAGGCTCGGTAAAACCCGCCAATGCGGCCGAGATCTTCGGCGTGTCGAACGTGGATGGTGCGCTGGTCGGCGGGGCCAGCCTGAAGGCCGGCGATTTCTCGGGCATCATCTCGGCGCTCGAACAGGCCTGACCCGTCTGCCGCCAATCGAATGCCGGCTTGGCCGTGCGATCACCTCAAACCCGGGGCCGGAACCATGAAAGTCTGTGTCATCTGCATGAAATGGGGCAATCTCTACGGCCCCGAATACGTCAACCTGCTGTACCGGGCGGTTCAGGACAACCTGTCGATCGAGCACGATTTCATCTGCATCTCCGATGATTTCACGGGACTCGAGCCCGGCATCAAACGGCAGCCCTTTGCCTTTCCCCAGTTGGACCGCCCGCTTTGGACGCATGGAAAATGGCCCAAGCTTCAGATGTTCGACCGCCGGATCGTCGGCCAGTACGATGCGGCGCTGTTCCTGGACCTCGACCTGCTGATCACCGGCGATCTCGACCCGCTGTTCCAGATCACGCTGGACAAGGGCGGGCTGTATCTGATGCCCAAGTTCCGCGGCTTCGTCTGGCGGATGATTCCGGCCGGTTTCTGGGATCTCGTGCCGTGGCTGATGAACAAGGTCACCCGTGGCAATTCATCCGTGGTGGGCTTTGTCCCGTCCCAGCAATATCACCTGTTCGACGAGTTTGACGGCGACACCCATCTGCCGAAATACGAAAACGACCAGAACTATATTTCGGCCCTGGCCTACAGGCGTCGGTGCTTCCCCAAGAACTGGTGCATCGGCCTGATCCACCTGGTGCCCTACTGGCCGTTCGGCCTGATCTACAAACCCTATCGGAACCTGCCCCGGCGTCCCAAGATCGTGATCTTCAACGGCCGGCCCAATCCCGACGAACTTGTCAACGACGACATCGGATCCTGGGGTGCGCGGCGGCGGCGGGCCTACGGAGGCATCCGGTGGGTCGCGGACTATCTGGCGAAATACGGCGACCCGGCCTGAGGGATCCGAACCGGCGCACCGGTTCGGATCGGATCCTTCCCGCTAGTTCGTTATGATCTCGGGGCCCATGAAGGTGTTCGGCAGCACCGTCGAGATCCACGGGATGTAGGTGACCATGATCAGGAACACGAACAGCACCGCCAGGAAGGGCAGCGCGGCGCGGACCACGCTCATCATCGGCATGCCTGCGACGCCCGAGGTGACGAACAGGTTCAAACCCACGGGCGGCGTGATCATCCCGATCTCCATGTTGACCACCATGATGATGCCCAGGTGAATCGGGTCGATGCCCAGCTCGATGGCGATCGGGAAGACCAGCGGCGCCACGATGACCAGCAGGCCCGAGGGCTCCATGAACTGACCACCGATCAGCAGGATCACGTTCACCACGATCAGGAACGCCACCGGCCCCAGCCCTGCCGACAACATCGCGTTGGCGATATGCTGCGGCACCTGCTCGTCGGTCAGAACATGCTTGAGGATCAGCGCGTTGGCGATCACGAACAGCAGCGTCACCGTCAACTTGCCGGCCTCGAACAAGGTGTGCTTCGTGTCAGCGTGGAAGAAGGCGGTAATCAGCGCATGGGGCTTTTTCAGCAGCGACATGTTCTGTTCGCCATCGGCCGTGCGCAACGGCCCCATGTCCTTGTAGACGAAGCTGGCGATGAAGAAGGCATAGACGGCCGCCACCGCCGCGGCCTCGGTCGGGGTGAAGATCCCGCCATAGATGCCGCCCAGGATGATGACGATCAGGAACAGGCCCCAGGCCGCCTCGCGCGCCGATTCAAAGATCTCGCCCCAGCCCAGCCAGTCGCCCTTGGGCAGGTTCTTGACCTTGGCCATGACGTAGATCGTGACCATCAGCATCAGCCCCGCCAACAGGCCCGGAATGACGCCCGCCAGGAACATCCGGCCCACCGAGACCTCGACGGCGGCGGCATAGACGACCATCACGATCGACGGCGGGATCAGGATGCCCAGCGTGCCCGCGTTGCAGATCACGCCGGCGGCGAATTCCTTGGAATAGCCCACCTGCCGCATCCCGGCAATCACGATCGAGCCGATGGCGACCACCGTCGCGGGGCTCGAGCCCGACAGGGCCGCGAACAGCATGCAGGCGAACACGCCCGCGATTGCCAGACCGCCCGGCAGGTGCCCCACGCAGGCGATCGAGAACCGGATGATCCGCCGCGCCACCCCGCCGGTCGTCATGAAGGACGAGGCCAGGATGAAGAACGGGATCGCCAGCAGGGTGAAGTGGCCCTCGAAGGCTTCGAACAAAGTGGCGGCGACCGAGGCCAGCGAGCTGTCGGAATAGATCAGCAGGAACAGAGTCGAGCTGAGGCCAAGCGCCACCGCAATCGGAACGCCGATCAGCAGCAGCCCCACGACCATCGAGAAAAGAAGAACAACGTCCATCAGTCATGCTCTCCCTGCTGGGCCCGGACCTCTTCGATTTCGTCCTCGACCTCGTGACTGGCCACAAGACGGTCGGTTTCACCGCGCCAGATCTGCACGCCCACCTGGGCGAAGCGGATCACCAACAGCAGCATGGAAACCGGCAGCACCAGATAAGGCACGACCTTGGGCAGTTTTTCGTAGTGATCGCCATAGTTTATGAGGTCTTCCAGAAAGCGTAGCGGCGCGACCATGGGAATGTCGTCCACCTCATAGAAACTCTGGCTGCGGGCCGAAAAGTCGAACCCCGTGGGGAACCAGCGCCCCGAAGTCGGCGGCAGATCGGCAAACACGGCCCAATAGTCATAGGCCCCTTTCAGCATCAGCAGCGAGAAAATCAAACAGAAGCCCACGGATACCAACGCCATGACCCGGCGCGGCCCGGGGGCCAGCATGTTCAGGATCGCGTCCACGCCCAGATGGGCGTGCTTCTTGACCGCGTAGGATGCGCCCAGCAGCACCAGCCATCCAAAGGCGAACACGGTCAGTTCCAGCGCCCACAGGATGTTGGAATTGAAGACGAAGCGCGCGATCACGTTGGCGAAGGTCACCGCCGTCATCAGCCCCAGCAGCAGCGCGATCAGGGTTTCCTCGATATGGTCGACCAGCCCCGTCGGGCCGGATTTCGCACCAGACATCTTTCTGTTCCCACGTTTTTCATTGAGAGAATTGGCGGCGGGCCGTCGGGCCCGCCCTGCCCGCCCCTCGGCAACTCGCAGGTTGCCAAGGGGTCGGGCGCGGCCGGATCAGAATCCGGCGTTGATGGCCTGCGCCGCGTCGATCTTGTCCTGACCGACGTCACCGGCGAACTTTTCCCAGACCGGCTTCATCGCATCGACCCAAGCCTGACGCTGTTCCGGCGTCAGTTGGCGGATGGTGCCGCCGGCGTCGATGATCGCCTGCTTGGCCTGCTCGTTCACGGCAAACGCCTCTTTGTTGCGCTGCTCGGTCACCTCGGCGAGGATGGTCAGGAACTGGTCACGCACGTCCGGATCCAGGCTGTCCAGCCAGTCCACCGAGGTCACGACCAGATAGTCGATGATGCCGTGGTTGGTTTCGGTGATGCCGTCCTGCACCTCGAAGAACTTCTTGCCGTAGATGTTCGACCAGGTGTTCTCCTGCCCGTCCACAACGCCCTGCTGCAGGGCACCGTAAACCTCCGAAAAGGCCATTTTCTGCGGGCTGCCGCCGATGGCTTCCATCTGCGCGACCAGCACGTCCGAGGACTGCACGCGGAACTTGAGCCCCTCGGCGTCGCTGGGCAGAAGCAGCGGCTTGTTGGCCGACATCTGCTTCATGCCGTTGTGCCAGAAGGCCAGCCCCTGCAGGCCACGGCGTTGCATGCTGTCCTTCATCTCCTGGCCGGCCTCGGACGCCTGGAAGGCATCCACCGCGTCGATGTTCTTGAACATGAACGGCAGGTCGAACAGGCGGAACTGCTTGGTGAACTTCTCGAATTTCGACAGCGAGGGCGCGGCCAGTTGCACGTCGCCCTGCAGCATCGCCTCAAGCACCTTGTCGTCATTGTAGAGCGTGGAGTTCGGATAGACCTCCATGCACATCTTGCCGTCCATTTCCTCGTTCACGCGCTTTTCCAGCAGCGAGGCGGCGATCCCCTTGGGGTGCTTGTCGGTGTTGGTCACATGCGCGAATTTGACGACGATCTCACCGTCGTCGCATTGGGCGAAGCCGGCCGTCGCGGTCACGGACAGGGCCAGAGCGGTTGCAGCTGTTGCAAGGAATTTCATGTTGATGTCCTCCCAGACGTTTTGAAACCTCCGTTGGCGCCCTCCAAGGCGCCAGATGCGCAGAAGTGAAGCGAATCGGACGCAGCCGATCAACGTTTCGGCGAGCCTGCGGGGATTTTGATTTTTTTTCTTTATTTTCTGTGTCTTAAAAAGCGTATCCAACATACCTGAATGGCCGCCCGGAGAGTGCTGTGCGAAAATCCGCACAGCAAGGTGCGCGCCCGTGCGAAAAACCGCACACCCGTCGAATCGACCGCGAATCGACATCGGCCTAGCGGCGATAGTCCTCGGGGCGGATGCCGTAACGCGCCAGCTTGTCATAGAAGGTCTTGCGCGGAAGCTTCAGCGACCGCGCAGCCTCCGAGGCCTTGCCGTTGTGCCGCCCCAGCGCCGCGATCAAAAGCGACCGCTCGACCCGGGCCATCTGCTCGGCCAATCCCAGATCGGCCGCCGCCGCCACCTCCTCGGGCATGCCCAGGACAAAACGCATGGCAGCCGACATCAGCGACCGGGCGTTGCCCGGCCAGTCGCGCGCCATCAGGCTGGCCAGGTGTTCGGGCGTGACGTCGGGCGCGGCGATCCCGGCCTGTTCGGCCGCCTGGGCCACATAGTGACGAAAGATCACCGGGATATCCTCGGGGCGTTCCGCCAAGGACGGCACCCGAACCCGCATCACGTCCAGCCGATAGAACAGATCGGCGTTGAACTGGCCCTCGGCCACCAGCGCGGCAAGATCCGCGGTCGTGCCGGCGATGATGCGCACCCCGGCGCCCGCTTCGATCAGGTCGAGCGTGGCGTATTGAGTGGCCTCGGGCATGGCCGACACCTCATCGAGAAACAGAGAGCCGCCGGCCGCATCCCCTGCCACCTGTCGCAGGTCCTGCGCCGTCAGCCCGGCCGCCGGGCGCTTGACGAACGGCCCCTGCGCGCGCGGCGACATCAGGTGGACAACCTCGGCAACCTTGGAAATCCCGCTTCCCGGCGGACCGGTCACCAGAACCTCGGCCTGGGTCGGGGCCACGCTGCGCACGCGGGCACGCAGGTCTTCGGCCTGGGGCGAGTGTCCGAACAGCAGCCGCGCGGCCGGGTCGCCCTTTTCCAGCTCGCGTTTGGCCCGGCGTTCGGCCAGCACCTCGGCCCGCTTGGCAAAGGCCCGATCCAGCACCGCCAACAGATCCGCGGCCGCGCAGGGTTTTTCCAGAAAGTCAAACGCCCCCTGCCCCATGGCCTGCACCGCCATGGGTATGTCGCCCTCGCCCGTCAGCAGGATCACCGGCAGGTCGGGATCGACCGACCGGGCATGCGCCAGCAGGTGAAACCCGTCGCGCCCCGGCATGCGGATGTCGGACAGGATCACGCCGGGAAAGCCGGCTTGGATATGATCCTTGGCGGCCACGAACGACCCCGCCGGAATGACCGTCAGTTCGGCCAGTTCCAGCGTCTGGGCCAGGGCCTCGCGCACGGCGGCGTCATCATCGACCAGCAGGACCGAGCGGATCATGCGGCGGCTTCCTTTTCGTACGGCTCCAGTTCGACGGTGAATTCGGCACCATCCTCGGTGTTGGCGCCGCGAATCTCGCCGCCGAAGCTTTGCACCAGACCGTACGAGATGGACAGGCCCAACCCCATCCCCTCGGACGAGCCGACCGTCTTGGTCGTATAGAACGGCTCGAACACGCGGTCGGGGTCGGCGATGCCGGGGCCGGTGTCGCGGATGCCCACCCGGATGCGCTCGGCCCGGTCAAGGGTGATGGTCAGCTGCCGCCGGTCGCGGCCCTCCATGGCGTCAGCGGCATTGTTGATGAGATTCACGAAAACCTGCACCAGCCGCACCTCGCCGCCCCAGGCCGGAACGGGGGCATTGGGCGGGCGCCACTTGACGGCGATACCGTCGGATTTCAGGCGGCTTTCGGTCATCTCGACGGCGGTGTTCAACACCTGCACCAGATCGACCTTGCCCATCGGCTCGCTTTCATTGCGCGCAAAGGCCCGTAAGTTCTTGATGATTCGCGCCATTCGCGCGGCCATGTCCGCGATCCGGCCCAGGTTTTCCCGCGCCTTTTCGGAGTTGCCCCGGGCCAGAAAGGCGGCGCCGTTGTCGGCGAACTGGCGGATCGCCATCAGCGGCTGGTTCAATTCGTGGCTGATGCCGGCCGACATCTTGCCAAGCGCGCTGAGCTTGCCGGCCTGGACCAGATCGGCCTGCGCGCGTTTCAGCGCGGCTTCGGCCTCCTGCCGTTCGGCCACTTCGCGACGCAGGGCGGCGTTCGCGGCCGTCAGCGCGCGGGTGCGCTGAGCCACGCGGCTTTCCAGAACCGCGTTGGCCTGCGCCAGGGTGCGCCGACGTTCGGTAGCCAGAAACAGCAAGGCCCCGAAAGCAAGGCAGATCGCCGCCACCGCCGCTGCCTGCAAGGCGGCAAGCCGGCGGGCGGGCGCGACATCCATCAGCACCTCGCCCGTCATGCCGATCACCGGAAGATCCCGGGTCAGGTGCAAGGCCCGCCGGGGCAGATACGGCCCCCACCCGATGGTCCACACTTCATGCGGACCGATCCGGGTGGACCGGAAGTCCCCCGCCGGCTGACCGGGGGGCCGCAGTCCCACCTCGCCCGGTGGTCGGGACCAGAACAGCAGCTCGGACCGGTTGGTGATGAAAACCTGCCCCGACCGGTCGACGAAGAACACCGCCTCGGTGCTGCCGCGCCAGGTGCGTTCGACATCTTCGACATCGGCAATCACCATCAACACACCGCTGACCCGTCCGTCGGGCGCAAAGGACGGCGCGGCGTAGGAATAGATCCGGTTCCCGGTCTCGCCCAATACGCCATGCGCGCTGCCCAGGGCGCCCTGCATCGCGCGCCGAAACGCCGGGTATTCGGCCACGCTGCCCCCGACTACGTCCTGCGCCGCCGCCAGCACGCGACCCGAGGTATCCGCAAAGATCACATCCACCGCCGAGGACTTGTCGGCAACCTCCAGCAGCAGCGCCCGCGCGGCGGCCCGGTCGGCCTCGGTTTCCAGGTTGCGCAGCGCCGGATGCTCGGCCATCAGAACCGCCAGTTCCTGATACACCTGCAACTGCGAGCTCAGACGGTCCGAGGCCAATTCCAGATCTGCCTGCGCCTTTTCGCTCAGCTGAAACAGGGCCTGCCGATAGCCGTAGGACCACACCCCGGCCGCCAACAGCGCGACCGCCAACAGAAACCCGACCGGAACAAGAAGCCTTTGCATGTTACAGGGTCTTGCATTCACGAAGGCTCATGGCAAGTCTGTCTGCCATGATCATCCTGTCGCAAGCCCCCACCGACCCGACCTTCGTGCAGAACCCCTATGCGTTCTATCACTCCGCGCGACAGCACGGCGATCTGGTGTACTGGCCCGAATATGACATGCCCGCCGCGGTGTCGCTGGCCGCCGTGCAGGCCTTGCTGCGCGATCGGCGGTTCGGGCGCGAGGTGCCGCCCGAGCAGGCGACCGCCGGCCCAGATCACCTGGCGCCCTGGCTCTCGGTCGAGGCGCATTCGCTGCTCGAGGCCGAGCCGCCCCGCCACACCCGCCTGCGGTCATTGGTGCTGCGCGCCTTCACGTCGCGGGCGATCACCGCGCTGGCACCTGATATCGAACGGCTGTGCCATGACCTGATCGACGCCTTCCCGGACGCGCCCTTCGACCTGCTGGATGCCTATTGCACCCAGGTTCCGGTGATCACGATCTGCCGCCTGCTGGGCGTGCCCGAATCCATGGCGCCGCAACTGCTGGACTGGTCGCACGCGATGGTGGCCATGTATCAGGCCAGCCGCACGCGCCAGACCGAGGACGATGCCGCCCGCGCATCCGCCGCATTCACCGCGTTTCTGAACGACTACGTGGATCGGCGCCGCCTGGACCCGCGGGACGACCTGATCACCCGGCTGATCGCGGCCGAGGAGGATGGCGAGAAACTCTCGCGCGATGAACTGATCGCCACCTGCATCCTGCTGCTGAATGCCGGTCACGAGGCGACGGTGCATTCGCTGGGCAATGGCGTGAAAACCCTGCTAGAGACGGGAACCGGGGCCGAGGCGCTGACACCCGACCGCATCGACGCGACGGTCGAAGAGATCCTGCGCTATGACCCGCCTCTGCACATGTTCACCCGGTACGCCTACGAGGAGGTCGAACTGTTCGGTCACCGCTTTGCCCGCGGCGACCAGGTGGCGCTGCTGCTGGGGGCGGCCAATCGCGACCCGTCGGTCTGGTCCGATCCCGACCGGTTCGACCCGACGCGTCAGGTCCAGACCAACACCAGCTTTGGCGGCGGCCTGCATTTCTGCGTCGGCGCGCCGTTGGCGCGGCTGGAAATGCGCATCGCCCTGCCCATCCTGTTCGACCGCTGCCCCGGCCTGCACCTGACCGATCAGCCAATCTATTCCAACAGCTACCACTTCCACGGGTTGCAACGGCTGATGGTGCGGGTCTGATCAGGCCTCGGCCAGCGCGTTCAGCGGCAGCATCGTGGTCGACTTGATCTCTTCCATCGACAGCAGGGCGGTCACGTTGTAGACCCGCACCTCGGAAATCAGCGCCTGATAGAACGCATCATACGCGCGTGCGTTCCTGACCCGCACCTTCAGGATGTAATCGATATCGCCCGCCAGCCGGTGCGCCTCCTGCACTTCGGGACGGTCCCGCAGGGCCTTGAGGAACTTGCGCTGCCAGTCGGCCTCGTGTTCCGAGGTGCGGATCAGCACGAAGAACGTGGCCTCGAACCCCAGCGCCTCGGCATCCAGCAGAACGGTCTGCTGCCCGATGATCCCGGCGCCCTTCATCTTGCGGATGCGATTCCAGACCGGCGTCTTCGAGCTGCCGACGCGAGCCGCGATTTCGTCCAGCGACTGGCTGGCATCGCGCTGCAGCTCGGCCAGAATTTTCCGATCCATGTCGTCGATGCGCACCGACATTCCAATTTTCCTTTCGTTTCCAAACCCACGTCCCGAATGGCGAGCCTTTGGGAACATTTGTCCTTATTTGTCGCGCAATCTGGCACTCATCAGGGAATATTTCCTATATTCAGGGTCAAGTCAAACAACCGGCGGACCGCCCAGATGCAACAGACGCACACAGCCCCCAAGACCGGCCATGTCGATTTCGTCGGCGCCGGTCCCGGTGATCCGGACCTGCTGACGGTCAAGGCCGTGGCCGCGTTCGACCGGGCCGACGTGGTGCTGCACGACCGGTTGATCAGCGACGCCATTCTGCAGATCGCCGGTCGCTCGGCCCGGCTGATCGACGTGGGCAAGGCCGGATTCGGCCCCTCGTGGCGGCAAGAGGACATTGACGCACTGCTGGTACGGCTGGCCGTGGAAGGGCAGCGCGTGGTGCGCCTGAAATCCGGGGACGCCACCGTCTTTGGGCGGCTGGACGAGGAAATCGAAGCGCTGGACGCGGCGGGCATTTCCTGGGCCATCATTCCCGGAATCACCGCCGCCTCGGCCGCGGCCGCCAGCATCGGGCAGAGCCTGACGCGCCGGGGCCGCAATTCGTCGGTCCGGTTCCTGACCGGGCACGACATGCAGGGTTTTGCCGACCACGACTGGACCGCGCTGGCGCGTCCGGGTTCGGTGGCCGCGATCTACATGGGCAAGAAATCCGCCCGTTTCATCCAGGGTCGCCTGCTCATGCACGGCGCCGACCGGGCCACGCCGGTCACCCTGATCGAAAACGCCTCGCGCCCCGACCAGCGGATTTTGGAAACCACGCTGGACCGGTTGGCGTCCGACCTGTCGCAGGCCGACATGACCGGCCCTGCGCTGATGTTCTACGGCCTTGCCCCGCGCGCCGCGGTCCGGGCCGCAACCGAATTGAAGAAGGAGCACGCCTGATGGCCCGCGCTTTTGCCCCCAAAGTCGTCACCGCCAACGATCTGCTGGAGGGTGACGTGATCTATCTGACCGCCGATGACCGCTGGTCGCGCGATCTGCGCGAGGCCGAGTTGATCACCGACGAAGCCCACGCGCAGCTGCGTCTGCTGGACGCGCAGCGTCAGGTGGACAAGATCGTCGGCGCCTATCTGGCCGATGCCGTCGCCGGGGAAAACGGCCCCGAACCCACTCATTTCCGGGAAGATTTCCGCCGCACCGGCCCGTCCAACTATGCCCACGGCAAACAGGAAACTTCCCCGCAGCCCCGGGCCTGACCTCAGGCCCCTCTCTCCCCGTAAAAAGGCCCCGGGCTCCGGGGCTGCAAAAAGGACAGCCAGACCATGTATCGCTACTCCGAGTTTGACAAAGCATTCCTGGCCGAGCGCAACGCACAGTTCCGCGCCCAGGTCGAACGCCGCATCGACGGATCATTGACCGAGGACGAGTTCAAGCCCCTGCGCCTGATGAACGGCCTGTATCTGCAACTGCACGCCTACATGCTGCGGGTGGCCATCCCCTATGGCACGCTCAACAGCGCCCAGATGCGGCAGCTGGCCCTGCTGGCCGAGAAGTGGGACAAGGGTTACGGCCATTTCACCACGCGCCAGAACATCCAGTACAACTGGCCCAAGCTGCGCGACGTGCCCGACATGCTGGACGCGCTGGCCGAGGTCGGCCTGCACGCGATCCAGACCAGCGGCAACACCATCCGCAACGTGACCGCCGACCATTTCGCCGGTGCCGCAGCGGATGAAATCGCCGATCCGCGCCCCTATGCCGAACTGCTGCGCCAGTGGTCCACCGACCACCCCGAGTTTCAGTTCATGCCGCGCAAGTTCAAGATCGCCATCACCGGGTCCGAGCATGACCGCGCCGTGATCAAGGCCCATGACATCGGTCTGCAACTGGTCGAGCGCGACGGCGTTCTGGGCGCTCGCGTTCTGGTCGGCGGCGGCTTGGGCCGCACGCCCATGATCGGCAAGGAACTGTCTGACTTCGTCGCCTTCGACGACCTTCTGGCCTATCTCGAGGCCACCGTTTCCGTATGGAACCAGATCGGCCGGCGCGACAACAAGTACAAGGCGCGCATCAAGATCACCGTGCATGAACACGGCATCGACGCGATCCGCGCCAAGGTGAACGAACGCTTCCTGCAGGTCCGCCCGCAATTCAAGGGCGCCGACATGGCGCTGCTGGAACAGATCAAGGCGCATTTCGACCCGCCCGCCTTCCGCGAAGGTTCGGTTGCGTCGTTTGAAAGCGCCTTTTCCAACGATCCGGTGTTCCGGTCGTGGGTCGATACCAACATCGCGCCGCACAAGCAGGCCGATCACGCGATCGTCACGATCTCGCTCAAGGCACACGGCCAGACGCCGGGCGACGCGACCGCCGAACAGATGCGCGTGATAGCCGATCTGGCCGAGCAATACGCCTATGACGAACTGCGCATCAGCCACGAACAGAACGTGATCCTGCCGCATGTCCACAAATCGGACCTGCCCGCGATCCACGCCAGGCTGAAAGAGCACGGCCTGGCCACCGCGAATATCGGTCTGATTAGCGACATCATCGCCTGCCCCGGCATGGACTATTGCGCACTGGCAACGGCCCGCTCGATCCCGGTGGCGCAGCAGATTGCGACCCGGTTCGACGAGCTGAAGCTGGAGCATGACATCGGCCACCTGAAGATCAAGATCTCGGGCTGCATCAACGCCTGCGGGCATCACCACGTGGGTCACATCGGCATCCTGGGCCTGGATCGCGCGGGCGTCGAGAACTACCAGATCACGCTGGGTGGCGACGCCACCGAAACGGCCGCCATCGGCGACCGCACCGGCCCGGGCTTTGCCTATGACGAGATCGTTCCGGCCATCGAGCGGATCATCGAAACCTATCTGGACCAGCGCGAGAGCCCCGAGGAGACCTTTTTGCAGACCTATCGCCGTGTCGGCATGGCGCCGTTCAAGGCGGCCCTGTACCCCGAGGCGCGCGCCAATGCCGCTTGACGAAATCCAGACCGAGCTGGGCAAGGAGCGCCAGACGCTGACCGAGAAGGTCGAGGCGCTCAACGCCCGCTACCGGCATCACAGCGCCCATGACGTGATGCATGGGGCGCTGGAGAATGCCGGCAAGATCGCCCTGGTTTCCAGCTTTGGCGCTGAATCGGTGGTGTTGCTGCACATGGCGGCGGTGATCGACAAGAACACCCCGGTGCTGTTCGTGGACACCCAGATGCTGTTCACCGAGACGTTGATCTATCAGCAGGAGGTCAGCGAGCGGCTGGGCCTGAAGAACGTGCGGGTAATCCGCGCCGACGAAGAGGATATCGAGCGGGACGACCCCTATGGCGCGCTGCGCCTGCGCGACCCCGATGCCTGCTGCACGCTGCGCAAGACGATCCCCTTGCAGCGGGCGCTGGCGGGCTTTGACGGCTGGATCACCGGGCGCAAACGGTTCCAGTCGGGCACCCGCGCCGCGCTCGAGTTCTTCGAGGTCGAGGACGGCACCGGCCGGATCAAGGTCAACCCTCTGGCCCATTGGGCGCCCGGGGACGTGCGGGCCTATATGGAAGAAAACCGGCTGCCGCGGCACCCGTTGGTGGCCAAAGGCTACCCTTCGATCGGCTGTGCGCCCTGCACCTCGCCGGTGAAAGAAGGCGAAGACCCCCGCGCCGGGCGCTGGCGCGATCTGAACAAGGAAGAATGCGGCATCCATTTCGTGAACGGCAAGATGGTGCGCAGCGGAGAGAAAACATGACTGTAATCGTGACCGACGGGGGCTTTGCCCCCGATGACTGGACCGACGGCTTCGTCTCGCTGGACGATGCTGCAAACGACGTGATCGCGTTGGACGTGACGTCGGACACCGACCCCGACGAGTTGTTCGACAGGCTGGGCAATGCACGGATGGTGCGGGTGGATTTCCCCTCTTTCGCCGACGGGCGCGGTTTCACCATCGCGCGCATCCTGCGCCTGAAGGGCTATACCGGCCGCCTGCGCGCCAAGGGGCACGTTCTGGCCGATCAATACGCAATGGCCCGACGCAGCGGTTTCGACGAGGTCGAGATCGACGCCGAGCTTGCCGCCCGCCAGCCCGAGGACCAGTGGTTGGCCCGCGCCAACTGGCAGGACCACGACTATCAGGCTCGCATGCGCGGGTGACGCAACGAACGGGGCAATCTGCCCCCTTTTCCTGACATGGATCAAAGATTAAACGGAGATGCCGGTTTAGCAGACCGGCAGGTGAAACGATGACCGAGATGAAGCCCGTGACCGAAGCAACCGCCGTGAAGGCCCCCGTCCTGCCGGACGCCCAGACCGTTCTGGAAGTGAAACACTGGTCCGACCGCCTGTTTTCCTTCAAGGTGACGCGTCCGCAATCGCTGCGGTTCCGTTCGGGCGAATTCGTGATGATCGGCCTGCTGGGCGACAACGGAAAGCCGATCCTGCGCGCCTATTCCATCGCCTCGCCGTCCTGGGACGACGTGCTCGAGTTCTACTCGATCAAGGTGCAGGACGGCCCGCTGACCTCGAAGCTGCAGCACATCAAGCCGGGCGACCAGATCATCCTGCGGCCCAAGCCGGTGGGCACGCTGGTGCATGACGCGCTGCTGCCGGGCAAACGGATCTGGTTCTTTGCCACCGGCACCGGCTTTGCGCCCTTCGCCTCGCTGCTGCGCGAGCCGCAGACCTATGAGGACTATGACGAGGTCATCATCACCCACACCTGCCGCGAAGTGGCCGAGCTGGAATATGGCCGCCAGTTGATCGAAAACATCCGAAAGGACGAGATGCTGGAGGAACTGATCGGCGAAGGTTTCGCCGACAAGATTCGCTATTACCCGACAACCACCCGCGAACAGAGCCCCAAGATGGGCCGGATCACCGACCTGCTGAAGGACGGCACCGTCTTCAAGGATCTGGGTATCGAGGGCGGCATCAAGCCCGAGACCGACCGCGCCATGGTCTGCGGCAGCCTGGCCTTCAACCACGACATCAAGGCCATTCTCGAAGAGTTCGGCCTGCGCGAAGGCGCGAACTCGGACCCCAAGGAATTCGTGATCGAAAAGGCCTTTGTCGGCTGAGATCGGACCTGGCCGGCGCCACATGCGCCGGCCGCCGTCTTTCGTGCGGCAGGGGCAACGATTTTCGTGTCCGGCCCGCGTTATCCTGCTTGAAAGACGCCGGGTCTCAGTTTAAATTCCGGGTTCGAAATTCTGCAATTATCAAAGGAATGAACCCATAGCTCGCAGACCTCACAACGCGCCGCCGCAACGCGACACCGGCCCGCGCGTCAATGACAAGATCCGTGCCCCCGAAATCCGCCTGATCGGCGCCGATGGTGAAAATGTCGGGGTGGTTCATCCCGCCAAAGCCATGCAACTCGCCGCCGACGCCGGCCTGGACCTGGTCGAGATTTCGCCCAACGCGAATCCGCCGGTCTGCAAGATCATGGACTTTGGCAAGTACAAGTACGAACAGCAGAAGCGCGAAAGCGAAGCCCGCAAGAAACAGAAAGTCATCGAGGTGAAGGAGGTCAAGTTCCGGCCCAACACCGACACCCATGACTACGAAGTGAAGATGCGGAACGTGGTCAAGTTTCTGGAAAAGGGCGACAAGGTCAAGGTGACCCTGCGCTTCCGCGGCCGCGAGATGGCGCACCAGAATCTGGGGCGCGAACTGTTGGAGCGCGTGGCCGAGGACGTGAAGGAAATCGGCAAGATCGAGAACATGCCGAAGATGGAAGGCCGCCAGATGATCATGATGATCGGGCCGCTGCCGCAGAAGTAACACGGCACCCGTACAGGGCATCAAGGCTCCCTCGACCCGAGGGAGCCTTTTTCGTTGACCGGTTCAGATCACCCGCGCCATCGCGCGACCCAGCTTTTCGACCAGTTCGTCCAGCTGCGTGTGTTCGATGATGAAAGGCGGCGCCAGCAGGATGTGATCACCGTTCCGGCCATCGCGGGTGCCGGACATGGGATAGCAGATCAGCCCTTCGTCAAACGCTGCCTTCTTGATTTTCGCAGCCACGCCCAGGCCCGGATCGAACGGCGCGCGCGTGTCGCGATCGGCCACCAGCTCGATCCCGCGAAACAGTCCGCGCCCGCGCAGGTCGCCGACATTGGGGTGCTGGCCGAAGGCAGCCTGCAGCCTTTCGTGCAGGGCATCGCCCATCGCCCGCGCCCGCTCGGGCAGGTTGCGATCGGTCAGCTTCTGCAACACGGCCAGCGCCGCCGCGGTCGCGACCGGATGACCGACATAGGTATGCCCGTGCTGGAAAAAGCCCGACCCGTCGCGGATCGCCTCGTAGATTGCCGCGGTACACAGGGTCGCGCCGATGGGCTGGTACCCGGCCCCCAAACCCTTGGCAATGCACAGGATATCCGGCGCGATCCCCTCATGGTCGCAGGCGTAAAGATGCCCGGTGCGGCCCATGCCACACATGACCTCGTCCAGAATCAACAGAACGCCGTACCGGTCACAGATTTCGCGGATCCGCTTGAAATAGCCCTCGACGGCCGGCACCGCCCCCAGCGTGGCCCCGACGACCGGTTCGGCCATGAAAGCCATCACGGTTTCCGGCCCCAGCCGCAGGATTTCGGCCTCAAGCTCATCCGCGACGCGCTGGCCATAGCCCAAGCTGGTCTCGCCGTCCCGCTTCTCGGCATATTCATAGCAGGGCGCGATATGGCTCATCTCGATCAGCATCGGCGCGAACTGCGCCCGGCGCCACGCATTGCCACCGGCCGACAGCGCCCCCAGCGTGTTGCCATGATAGCTCTGGCGGCGCGCGATGACCCGCGAGCGCTCGGGCTGCCCGACTTCCAGGAAATACTGACGCGCCAGCTTGATCGCCGCCTCGGTCGCCTCGGACCCGCCCGAGACGAAATAGACCCGCTCAAGCTCGCCCGGCGCCTGCGCGATCAGCAGATCCGCCAGCGCCTCGGCCGGTTCCGACGTCATGAACCCAGAATGGGCAAAGGCGACCTTTTCAACCTGCTCCTGCACCGCGCGGATCACGTGCGGGTCGGAATGCCCCAGACACGAGACCGCCGCATCCCCGCAATCCAGGTACCGTTTGCCCTGCGTGTCGATCAGATAGCACCCGTCGCCCTTGGCCGCCGTCGGCAACTGGGCCTTGGTGTGGCGGGGAAAAACATGGCTCATGTCAAAGTCCTTTCAAACGGGCCACTAGCGCCGCGACCGAGGCGGCATTGTCCGGCCAGATATTTCCATCGGCATCCGTCAGGCTGTTCTCGAACCCGACCCGCACGTCGGCGCCACGACGCGCCGCCGCCAGCAGACAGTCATGTTCACGCCGACCAAACGCACACACCATCCATGGCGCGTGGGTTTCGGGAAAGGCGTCCAGATCCGCGGGCCGGGATTCCTGGCCCGTCGCATAGCGCCCCAGAACAAGCAGGCGGTCTTCCTGCCCCGCCCGAACCACGCCGCGCGCCTGCCAGTCCTGCAACAGCTCCGCATCGGCCGCATCGTACAGGATATGCTGAACCCGCGTACCTTGATCGACACACAGCGCATAGACCCGCTCTGCCAACTCGGGCGCGCGGGCCATCTCTCGCACCGCGATCGACGCCCATGCGGGCTGAACCAGACGCAAGCAGTCGTACTGCGCCGCAACATCAAAGATGCCCGCAGCCTCGGTGGTGATCTGGATGTCCAGCGCGGGAACGGTGCGGCGCAATTCGGCCAGTGTCTCGATGTATCGCCCCGCATCCAGCGAGTGCGTCCCGTCATCTTCACGCACATGCAGGTGCAGACCATCCGCACCGACCGCATGGCAGGCCCGTGCGGTCGCCGCGATCTCGCCGATCGTCAAGGGGATCGCCGGGTGGTCCGAATATTGCCGGCGCGCCCCGTTCGGAGCGACCAGTACATAGGGCCGCGCTTTTGGTTGTCGAGTTTCGCTCATGGTCTCATCCGTTCAATCTGCCCAAGATGTATATCTCGGCTCGCTGTTTTCTGATTGAAATTTTCATAACATTTGTTTTTCTTCTCCCATGCAAAGCTCGACCCCCCAACTGATCGACCGGCTGCGCCACGAAATCGACCGCATGCCGGCCCAGCTTCAGGCCGCCGCCAAATATATCATCGACCACCCGGCCGATTTCGCGCTGGATCCGATCCGCACCACGGCGGACAAGATCGGCGTCAGCACGAACGCGGTCATCCGGCTGGCACGGTACATGGGCTATGAACGTTTCGAGGACTTTCGAAGTCCGTTCCGCCACGACCTGACGACCGACCGGGAAGACCGCCTCAACCAAAGCTGGCTGTCGCGCATGGCCGAGAGTGGCGAGTTCGGCGCGGCCCAGGCCGGATTCGCCCGGAATGAGCTGAACGTGGTGTCGAGGTCATTGCGCCTGCTGGACCCGGCCAAGGTGCAGCGCGCGGTGACACTCATGACTTCGGCGCGCAGGTGCTTCGTGACGGCCACGCGCGCCAGCTATGCGCTGGCCTATTATTTCCACTATGCAGGACGGATGGCGCATCCCGGCCTTCACCTTATCCCGCGCCACATGGGATCAGCCATCGACGATCTTCTCGAGGCCGATCACGGTGACTGCCTGTTTGCCATGACGGTGCACCCCTACTCCGCCGATACGATCCAGGCCATGCGATTTGCCCGCAACCGGGGGCTTCGGCTGATCCTGCTGGCCGACAGTGACGTGATCGCGCCGGGCATCGACGCGGACGTGACCCTGACGGTCAGCACACGGTCGAGGCATCTGTTCTCAAGCTTTTCCGGTGCCATGGCCGCAATCGAAGCGCTTCTGGGCCATCTCTTCGAGCAGAGCGGAGACGCCGCCGCAGAACGAGTCCACCGGTACCAGCAAGCCCGCGAAGACGCAGGCGCTTACTGGCAACCCGCCAGGCTTCCGCGCCTGCGCACCAAGTGAAAAGCCCCATCACCGGGACTTTCCTTGATCGCGACGTCAGATACAGGCCTGCACGGCCCGTCGTGTCATCACACCCACCAGGTGGGCGCGGTATTCTTTGCTGCCGTGCAGATCTCCGATCATGTTCATCGGGTTGACGCGCAGATCCATCAGGGCATCGGGCCGGAACTCCTTGTTCAGCGCCTGCTCGGCTTCGGCCCAGCGGAAAACGCCTTCCTCGCTGGCGCCGGTCACGGCCACCCTCACCCCATCGGCAAAGCGCGCGAGGAACACGCCGACCAACGCAAAGCGCGAGGCCGGCTGCAGGAATTTCTGATAGCTCGCAGCCTGCGGAACCGGGAACCGAACCGAAGTGATGATCTCCCCTTCGTCCAGTGCCGTCGTGAACATGCCCTGAAAGAAGTCATCGGCAGCGATCTGACGGGAATTGGTCACGACCATGGCACCCGATCCCAACACCGCCGCCGGGTAACACGCCGCGGGGTCGTTGTTGGCAAGCGATCCACCAATCGTCCCCCGATTGCGCACGGCCGGGTCTCCGATATGTCCGGCAAGATCCGCCAGCGCCGGATACTTGTCGGCAACCTCTCGCGCCACGGTCGCATGGGTCGTGGCTGCACCGATGGCAATAGATCCGTCATCCTCGACACACACCCCCTTCAATTCGGGAATGCCGCCCAGTCTCACCAATGTCGCGGGCGCCGCCAAGCGCTGCTTCATCGTTGGGATCAGGGTCTGCCCGCCCCCCAACGCCTGCGCATCCTCCCCTGCCAATGCCGCAACCGCGTCGGCAATGGTCGAGGGGCTCTTGAACTCGAAATTGTACATTTCGCTCTTCCTTTCCGAAAGGCGCGGAACCGCCCTTCATCTGGCAAAAAATATTCCGGGGAGCGCGAGGGGCTGGCCCCTCGCACCCCAACCTCTCCACTCAGCTGTTCATCGCCGCCCAAACGCGCGACGGGCTGACCGGCATGTCGATGTGGTCCACCGCCTTGCCGCCCGATTGCAGCGCATCGATCACGGCATTGACCACCGCAGGCGGAGACCCGATCGCCCCGGCCTCGCCGCAGCCCTTCACGCCCAACGGGTTGTGCGTGCATGGCGTCTGGCTGGAATGATCCACGGTATAGAACGGCACGTCATCGGCCCGCGGCATGGCATAGTCCATGAAGGACGCGCTCAGCAGCTGACCGTTCTCGTCATAAACGCAGTTCTCCAGCAGGGCCTGACCGATGCCCTGCCCGATGCCGCCATGCACCTGGCCGTCAACGATCATCGGGTTGATGATGTTGCCGAAATCATCGGCCGCGGTGAACCGTTCGATGGTCACCTGCCCGGTCTCGGGGTCAACCTCGACCTCGCAGGCATAGGCGCCGGCCGGGAAGGTAAAGTTGGCCGGATCATAGAACGCGGTCTCCTCCAGCCCCGGTTCGACCTCCAGCGGGAAGTTGTGCGGCACATAGGCCGTCAGGGTCACATCGCCCCAGGCCACAGACTTGTCGGTGCCGGCCACGGTGAACTGGCCATCCTTCAACTCGATATCGGCCTCGGACGCCTCCAGCAGATGCGCCGCGATCTTCTTGGCCTTTTCGATCACCTTCTCGGTCGCCTTGACCATGGCCGATCCGCAGACCGCCAGCGAGCGCGACCCATAAGTGCCCATGCCGAATGGGATCTTCGAGGTATCGCCGTGCACGATCTCGACCATCGACTCGTCGATGCCAATCATGTCGGCCACGACCTGCGGAAAGGCGGTCTCGTGCCCCTGCCCGTGGCTGTGCGCCCCGACCATGACGCTGATCGAGCCGGTGGCGTTCACCCGCACGGTTGCCGCGTCATACAGGCCCGCACGCGCCCCCAGCATGCCCACGATGTTCGAAGGCGCGATGCCGCAGGCCTCGATATAGCAGTTCACACCCAGGCCGCGCAGCTTGCCCCGCGCCTCGCTCTCGGCGCGACGTGCCGGGAAGCCGGCGAAATCGGCGGCCTGCTCCAGCTTGTCCATGGTGCCGTTGTAGTCGCCCGTGTCATAGGTCAGCGCCACAGGCGTGTCATAGGGGAACTGCGTGATGAAATTCTGCCGGCGCAGCGCCACCGGGTCAACGCCCAGCTCGCGCGCGGCTTTGTCGATCACGCGCTCCAGCTGATAGGTCGCCTCGGGGCGGCCTGCGCCGCGATAGGCATCCACCGGCACGGTGTTGGTGAACATCGCCCGCACGTTCACCTGAATCACCGGCGTCTTGTAGTTGCCCGCCATCAGCGTCCCGTGCAGCCAGGTCGGCACCGAGCTGGAAAACGTCGACAGATAGGCCCCCAGATTGGCATAGGTGTGGGTCCGCAGCCCGACGAAATTGTTGTCGGCATCCAGCGCCAGCTCGATCTTGCTGACATGGTCGCGGCCCTGTGCATCCGACATGAACGCCTCGGACCGGCTGGCCGTCCACTTGACCGGGCGGTTGCAGGCCTTGGCGGCGAAGGTGCAGAACGCCTCTTCCGCATAGTGGAAGATCTTGGTGCCGAAACCGCCACCCACGTCCGGCGCCACGACGCGGACCTTGTGCTCGGGCAGGCCCAGCACGAAGGCGCACATCAGCAGCCGGATCACATGCGGGTTCTGCGAGGTGGTATAAAGCGTGTATTCATCCGTGCCCCGGCTGTATTCCGCCACGGCCACGCGCGGCTCCATCGGGTTGGCGACCAGACGGTTGTTCACCAGTTCCAAGGTGGTAACATGCGCCGCATTGGCGAACACCTCGTTCACCTTGTCATCGTCGGCCTCGCCCAACTGCCAGTCATAGCAGATGTTGTTCTTCAGATCGTCATGGACCAGCGGCGCGCCCTCTTCGGCGGCGGCTTTCATGTCCAGAACGGCGGGCAGTTCCTCGATATCCACGTCGATCGCCTCGGCCGCGTCGCGGGCCTGCTCAAGACTGTCGGCCACGACGGCCGCGATCGGGTCGCCCACATGGCGCACCTTGCCTTGCGCCAGGATCGGGTGCGGCGGTTCCTGCATGGGCGCGCCGTGCTTGTCGGTCACCTCCCAGCCGCAGGGCATGCCGCTCACGCCTTCGAAATCCTTGCCGGTGAACACCCTGACAACGCCAGGCATGGCCTCGGCGGCGGATGTGTCGATGCTTTTGATCCGGCCATGCGCGATGTCGGATCGCAGAAAATACACATAGGCCTGACCGCGGATGTTGATGTCGTCGGTGTAATTGCCCGCTCCGGTCAAAAAGCGCACGTCCTCACGGCGCTTGGAACTGGCTCCGATGCCACTGTCTTTGGGCATTGCTTGTTCTCCTCCCATAAACGGATGCCTGGGCGCATCCCTGTCAACCCGCGGGCGCCTCCTCCTGCGCCCGCAGCGGCATCACTCGGCGGCGATGTGGCTGACGTCCTGGCCGGACGCGGCCATGATCGCCTTGACGATGTTGTGGTACCCGGTGCAGCGGCACAGGTTGCCTTCCAGGTATTTGCGGATTTCGGCCTCGGTCGGGCGCGGGTTCTCCTTCAGCAGAGCCGCCGCCGACATCACCATGCCGGGCGTGCAGAAACCGCATTGCAGGCCGTGATGATCCTGAAACGCCTGCTGGATCACGTTCAGCGATCCGTCCGGGTTGGCCTGTCCTTCGATGGTGCCGACCTCGGCCCCGTCCGCCTCGAGCGCCAGCATGTTGCAGGACTTCACCGCCTCGCCGTTCACATGAACCACGCAGGCGCCGCATTGGGCCGTGTCACAGCCCACATGGGTACCGGTCAGCGACAGGTGATCGCGCAGAAAGCTGGACAGCAGCGTTCGGCCCTCGACATCACCGCTCACGGTCTTTCCGTTCACGGTCATTGAGACCTGTGTCATAAGTTCCTCCCATTTTCGTATTTATCCTTGGCCCGAGTTAAACACGGGGAAAGTCGTTTGAGAACAAAAATCTTGGCCGTTTCCAACCCGTCCCTCGGGGGCAAATCGCCAACATCTATTGCTAGTCGCCAGCGGGGCGAAACTGCCGTTACGTCACTTTGCGTTTCGCGCGGGGTTGCGGACGGGTCGGGATTTCCTTGAGCAGACCACCGACGCCCATCGCCGCGATATCGGCACCGGTCGTCGGAATACCGCAGGCGACCCGCGACAGCACCCAGTCGGCCCCGTTCAAGGCGGGCGAACGTGCGCATCCCGGCAACCCGATGACCGGCCGTTTGCCCAAAGCCCCGAGAAACAGCAGGTTGCCCGGATCAACCGGCATGCCGAAACGATCCACCTGCCCTCCCGCGCGTAGAACGGCCTGCGGCGCCACGTCCGCGACATCGGACGTTGCCGAGCCGGTCAGGACCATGACGATATCGACGTTCATCCGGGACAATGCCTGCGCCAGAGCGTCGACCGCGTGCGGAACGATCTGCACGTCGTCCAGGCTCAGCCCCAGGGCCTCGACCCGGCCGCGCATCGCGGCGATGCCCTTGTCGTTCGGCGGCCCGCCGGGAATGTCGGTCACCACCAACCCGGCGCTGCCAAATATCGGCGGCGCCAGGCGAATGGCCCCCTTTGCCAGCTTTGCCGCTTGCTGAACGTCCGCCAGCGGCACAGCGTAGGAAATGACCTTGATCGTTGCCACCATGCCACCCGCACCCATCTGCTGATGCTGAGGAACGGTGGCCACCGTGATCATCGGGTTGACCTGATTGAACGCCAGCAGAGCCTCAACGTCCAGAACGGCTACGCCAGCTTGATCCGCAATCAGGTTGACGCGCCCCGTGAACGGCTCGGTCACGCACAGGTTGGCCCCTTTCGGATCCGGGGCCAGTGCCGCAGCCAACTGGCGCGCGGCTTCGTCCTCGTGACAGTCGCCGGGTTCCAGCCGCGCGACCACCACCTCGGACACGCCCGCCTCGGCCAACAGGGCGACATGCGTGTCGTCCAGCACCAATCCCTTGCGCAGCTTTTTGGTGCCTGCCATGACCGAATGCGCAAGGATCGCGCCCTTCGCGTCCGCAACCGGTACAGGGCCGAATTTCATGCCTTGCCCCGCAGCACCGCCGTCATCTGCGCGATGATCGCAACGGCAATCTCGGCCGGTCCGGCCGCGCCGATATCCAGACCGATCGGCCCGTGGATGCGCTGCAACTGCGTTGCCGAAAAACCCGCCTCGGTCATCCGCTGCACCCGTTTGGCATGGGTACGCGACGACCCCAGAGCGCCGATATAGAACACGTCTGAATTCAGCGCGGCCTGCAGGGCCGGATCATCCAGCTTGGGGTCGTGGGTCAGCAGAACCACCGCCGTACGCGCATCCAGTCCGATGCTGGCCACGGCCTCGTCCGGCCAGTCGGTCAGCAGCTTTTCACCGGGAAAACGGGATTTGGACGCAAACGCCTCGCGCGGGTCGATGATGATCGGGTCATAGCCTGCAATCCGCGCCATCGGCACCAGCGCCTGCGCGATATGGACCGCGCCCACCACGATCAGCCGCAAGGGCGGGTTGTGTACGGCCACGAAGGTCTGGCCGTCTTCCTCGAACCCTGATCGATCCATGCGCAGCCGGTCCGCATAGGCGTTGCGCCGCAGCGCCCGGTGTCCCGTCTCGACATTGACCTCATAGGCCAGCGCCTCGCGCCGCGCCCGCGCCGCCACCAGTTCGGCCAGCATCGGTTCGGGCAGGACCGAGCCCACCGGCTCGACCAGAACCCGGATCGTGCCGCCGCAGGCCAGCCCGACGGCAAAGGCATCCTCGTCGCTGACGCCGAATTCCAACAGGCGCGCTTCGCCCTCCTGCATGGCCTCAAGCGCCTCGACGATCACCGCGCCTTCGACACAGCCGCCCGAGACCGAGCCTTCGATCCGGCCGTCGCCGCCGATGACCAGCTGGGCCCCCACCCGCCGCGGCGCGCTGCCCCAGGTTTCGACGACGGTGGCCAACGCGGCGCCACGCCCCTTGCGGAACCACGCCAGAGCCGTTTCCGGGCTGTTGTCAAATCTGTCCATCGAAGCCTCCCGCCTGATCCGCTTCTACATAAGCAGGTTTTGCGGGATGAAAAGCAACCCGGCGCTTCACCGTGCGCCGGGTTGTCAGGGATGTGGGCAGAGGGCCGTCACTCGGCCGGATGCGCCTGCCCCGAGGGTTGGCCCAGCAACCGTTCCGGCAGCGCAAAGGCAATGGCGATGAACGCCAGCCCCAGGACGATGCCCAGGATGTCTCCCGGAAGGTTGGTAACCCCGTCATAGCCCGAACCGGGAACGACGCCCAGCGTCACCTTTCCGCCCCAGATCGGGTCGAGCAGACCGCTGGCCTTCCACATCGGATAGGTCACCATGTAGGCCGCGGCGCCCAGCAGACCGCCGGCCACGAAGAACAGCGCGTCCTTGCGCCCCGAGGCCGCTGCCACCACGCCCGTACCGGGGCAATAGCCCGCCATGGCCCAGCCGCCCCCCAGCAGCAGCCCGCCCAGGAAGACGCCGGCATAGGCCGCCTTGACCGACATGTGCCCCACATCGACCAGCCCGATCATCTGACCGGTGAACATCAGAACCGACCCAAGCCCGATGGCCAGCATGATCGCCTTGGCCAGTCGCAGATCCGTCAGGTTCAGCATCTTGTTGATGACGGTCGGGTTCGACGCGCCGATCCGATCAAGAACCGCGCCGAAGGCGGCCCCGATGGCAATTGCAAGTATGATCGACATCATGGCTCAGGCCTCCTTCTTGAACATCAGGATCGAAACGGTGATCGCGGCGGCAAAGGCGCCGGCGGCGAAGATGTACCCGCTGACGGCCGTCTGCATCATGCCCGACATCATGTGCCCGGACGTGCAGCCTCCGGCCAGTCGTGCGCCATACAACACGATGAACCCGCCCAGAAAGGCGACCAGATAGCGTTTCACGGGGTCGTCACCGTAATTGGCCCGCCACAATGCGGGGACCTTGTGGTCCCGGGCGTCGATGCCGCCCCGGGCCATGGCGGAAATAAACCCGCCCAGCATCATCGCAAGGACGAAGACAAAGGAATAATTCAGCGGGTTCCCGACCGATTTGGCGTATTTGCCCCCGGATTTCGCCAGATAGGCGTTGGTCGAGGTAAAACCGTCATCGGTTGCGGTCACGAGATCCGGGTTGACGGCATCGGCGATGATGCCGTCCAGAATGACGAACTGCGTTGACACGCCGATCGGCTTGACCAGCAAGATCGCCAAAAAGAACACAAGGCCGAGCAGAACTCCGCCCGTTTTCCAGGTCATTGGCATGGCATTTTCTCCTAAGGATTCTCACATTCCATTTCCCTCATATCTTAAATATTCCATTTCCCGCATGATTTGGATCAAATGGCCGGGGAACCTTCGGTTGATTCACGCGGGCCGCCGCTCTACCCTCGCGACGCCGCAATGCGGCACCCCTGATTTTCGAGATTTGGAGACGATCATGTTGAAATACATTTCCGCATCATTTTTCGCGGCGCTTGCCGCGGCAGCCCCCGTCTGGGCAGACACATTCGAAAAATACGGCGAGGTCGAGGGCTGGAAGGTCTTCATCGACAACGACAAGAAATCCTGCCTGATCGAGGCCGTGGACGACGCCGAGAACGTAGTTCAGATGGGCCTGACCGAAGATCGCGGCGTGGGATATGTCGGTGTCTTCACCAAGGCCGAAACCGACATCAAACGCGGCGAGAAGGAAGGCGTCGCGATCCTGCTGGGCGACAACCTGTATGTCGGCGAGGCGACCGGCATGAAGGGCAACATCACCAAGGGCTATTCGGGCGGCTACGTCCTGTCGGACGATCCGCAATTCGCCGATGATCTGGCGCGCCAGAAGGTGATGATCGTGTTCCCCGAGAAGTCCTTTGGCTTCACCGTCGATCTGACCGGCACCTACAAGGCCATGGAAATGGCGCGCGAATGCAATGAGAAACTGATGCAGTAGCTACTGTGACAAAGCCGCCATCAGGCGCGCTTTCTCTCCGTGATCGTCGGGTCGTGAAATCACGGCGGCCAGATCCTCGAGCGATGCAATCGAATGCCCGGCGCGAAAGCTGTCCACATGCGGCAGCATGGTGGCGACGCCTTGGGCCTTGGGCGCGAACCCGTCCCAGCGCAGCAGCGGGTTCAACCAGATCAGCCGGCGGGCCGACAGGTGCAGGCGTTCGATCTCTTTTTCCAGCAGATCGGGGTCGCCCCGCTCCAGCCCGTCGGTGATCAGCAGCACCACGGCCCCCTGCCCCATCACCCGGCGCGACCAGTCCCGGTTGAACTGGTGCAGGCATTCGCCGATGCGCGTGCCGCCCTCCCAATCCTGCGCCTCGGCCCCGGCGGCGGCCAGCGCGGCATCGACGTCGCGCTGATGCAGGTGCCGCGTGATGTTCGTCAGCCGCGTGCCGAAGGTGAACGCATGCACCTTGGCCCAGCCGGCCCCCTTGGCGTTCGAGACCGTGTGCAGGAAGTGCAGGATGATCCGGCTGTACTGGCTCATCGACCCCGAGATGTCACACAGCGCGATCAGGTTGGGCCAGCGCGGCTTCGGTTTGACCAGCGCGATCTGTCGCATTTCGCCGCCCTGACGCATGGCCGCACGCAAGGTGCGCGCCCGGTCGATCCGCTGGCCCAGATGGCTGGCCTGACCCCGGCGCGAGGCGATCGGGTCCACAGGCAGTTGCAACCGCGCCAGAATGCGCTTGGCCTGCGCGGTTTCCGCGGTGCTCATCTGTTCGAAATCCAGCGACCGCAGCCGTTCCTCGGACGAGGCGGTCTGCGTGGCGTCAATCTCGATTTCGCTTTCGCCTTCTTGCTCGGCGCCTTTTGGTTCGTCCCGCTCGACCCCGTCCAGAAGGGCCTCGGCCGCGCGTTTTTCGCCCGCCTCGGCCATGCGTTCCTCCTGAACGCCGCGAATGGCCGGCAGCATCATCGACATCATGTGCTCAAGATACCGCGGATCGCGCCAGTACAGACGGAAGATCTGGGCGAATACCGTGCGATGCTCGGGCCGGTTCACGAAACAGGCGTGCAGGGTCCAATAGAAATCCTGCTTGCGGGTGAAGCCCGCCGCCTGCACCGCGCGGATGGCGTCGACCACGCGGCCGGGGCCGATCGGCAGTCCCGCCTTGCGCAAGGCGCGCGCGAAATGGGTGATATTCTGCGCCAGTTTCGGATCGGCCGGAATTTCCAGCGGAAGCTGTTCGGCCATCGCTAGGCCCCCGGAGTGTTTTGGCGCCGCGACGTCATCAGACCGGTTCGAGCGTGGCTTTGGCCTGATCCAGAATGCGCTTGGCCTCGGAGCCCTGCAGTTTCTGGATGTCGTCCTGGTATTTCAGGATCGCGCCCAGCGTGTCGCCGATCACCTCGGGGCTGAGGTTGATCACGTCCAGCGCCAGCAGGCATTTCGCCCAGTCGATGGTCTCGGCCACGCCGGGTTTCTTGAACAGATCCTCGGTGCGCAGATGCTGGACAAAGGCCACCACCTCGCGGCTCAGCGCCTCGGCGGCCTCGGGCGCGCGGGCATGCAGGATCTCCAACTCGCGGTCGAAATCGGGGTAGTCGACCCAGTGGTACAGGCAGCGGCGCTTGAGCGCGTCATGCACCTCGCGCGTGCGGTTCGACGTGACGATGACGATGGGCGGTTCGGGCGCCTTGATCGTGCCGATCTCGGGGATTGTCACCTGGAAATCGCTCAGCGCCTCCAGCAGGAAGGCCTCGAACGGTTCGTCGGTGCGGTCCAGTTCGTCGATCAGCAGCACCGGCGGGCCAGCCGGGTCGGGCTCCATCGCTTCAAGCAATGGGCGGCGGATCAGGTAGTCGCCGCTGAACAACTCCTCCTGCAGGCCCTTCCGGTCGGATCCGCCGACCGCCTCGGCGGTGCGGATGGCCACCATCTGGGCGGGAAAGTTCCATTCATAGACGGCCGAGGACGCATCGAGCCCCTCATAGCATTGAAGCCGGATCAGGCGGCGGCCAAGTCCAGAGGCCAGGGCCTTGGCGATCTCGGTCTTGCCGACGCCCGCTTCACCTTCCAGAAACAGCGGCCGGCCCAGTCTCAGCGACAGGAACACCACAGTGGCCAACGCACGGCCACAGACATAGCCCTGCTCGCCCAGCATCTTCTGAACGGCATCGATGGAATCTGGCTGGCTCATGTGTCTCAATCTCCCTTGGCACAACAGGTCATGGCTGCCGCTGCGCGTCAAGACCGTGATCTTTCCGGGACTTGCGGCAATCTGGTCGCTTGGCAAGGTTTGTTGTCACTTTCCCGTGCGGCCTGCCTGTGCTAGCCCGGCGCCATGACCGATACTCTGACGCTCCGCCGCCCCGATGACTGGCACCTGCATCTGCGCGATGGCGCCATGCTGCAGGCCGTCCTGCCCGAAACCGCCCGCCATTTCGCTCGGGCCATCATCATGCCCAACCTTGTGCCCCCGGTGGTCACCGGCGCTCAGGCCGCGTCCTATCGCGACCGTATCCTGGCCGCCCTGCCCGAAGGCATGAGCTTTGAGCCGTTGATGACCTTGTATCTGACCGAGGATACCGACCCCGACGACATGGCCGCGGCCCATACCAGCGGTCTGGTCAAGGCGGTCAAGCTGTACCCGGCAGGGGCCACGACCAACTCGGCCTCGGGCGTGCGGGATTTCGACAAGGTGCGCCCCGTGCTGGACCGGATGGCCGAGATCGGCCTGCCGCTCTGCGTGCATGGCGAGGTTACCGATGCCGAGATCGACATCTTCGACCGCGAGACGGTGTTCATCGACCGCGTTCTGGACCCGATCCGCAAGGCCACGCCGGGCCTGCGTGTGGTGATGGAGCATATCACCACACGTGACGGCGTGGAGTATGTGCGCGCCAACGAAACCGATCTGGGCGCCACGATCACCGCGCATCACCTGATCATCAACCGCAACCACATCCTTGTGGGCGGGATCAAGCCGCACTATTACTGCCTGCCCGTCGCCAAACGCGAAGAGCACCGCAAGGCTCTGGTCGATGCAGCGACCTCGGGCGACGAACGGTTCTTTCTGGGGACTGACAGCGCCCCGCATACGGACGCCAACAAAGAGACGTCCTGCGGCTGCGCGGGATGTTTCACCGCCACGAATACCATGTCTCTGGTGGCCGAGGTCTTTGACCGCGCGGGTGCGCTGGACAAGCTGGAAGGGTTCACCTCGGTCAACGGGCCAAGGTTCTACCGGCTGCCCGTCAACGATCAGACCATCACCTTGCAGAAGGGCGATCCGGTCACCTACCCCGACAAGATCGAAACACGCGATGGCCCGGTCACCGTGTTCGACCCCGGCTTCCCGCTGCACTGGCGCGTGGTCTAGTCAACCAATCGTTTCGCCAGATCCGCTGCGCGCCCGCCGGTGCGCAGCATCGACCAGATCGCATCGGCCTCGTCCGCGCCGATCAGTTTGGCGGCCTTGTCACGGACCCGGTCCTCGCGGTCGGACAAGGCCATCGGCGCAGCCAGATCGTGGGTTGCCTCGCGCCGCGCCCCGTCCCGCCGCAGCAGCGCCAAGCGGGCCTCGGTCTCGGACAGCGTTTCATCCGCTTCGACCGTGATCCGGTCGCGCAGGGATTGCAGGCGCGGATCGGCGCAGACCTTTTCCGTGTAGCTTTCAGGCAGGGCGGTATCGTATCCCAACGCCTGCATCGCGATCACAGTCCGATAGGAAAACTTGGCACCCAGCCCGGTCGTCGGCGCGGTCTGATTGCAGACGCTCATCCATCGGGGATGGGTGCGGATCTTGATCTCGGCCACCTCGGGTTCGGCGATGTCGAGATCCCTCGCCGCCTCGAGCGCGGCGTGCAGCCCGTGGCAGCAGGCGTGGAACTTGTGGCTGACGCTTTCGAACAGCCACTCATCCCCAAGTCCCGACAGAGCCGTGGCTGTATCATCGGCACCGTGATGGGTCGCGCCAAACCCGAACGGGCCGGTCAGGGCATCGGGATTGGGAACGAACCCCCGCTGCACCAGCAGCGCGGACTCGACCCCGACCGAAGCCGCCTGCCCCGCATTGTAGGGCTTGCCCATGGTGCCAAACTGCGCCTTGAGGCCCGCCGCCCGCGTCGCGGTCAGCCCCAGAACCCGGCGCATGGCCGCTGCATCGCATCCCAGCAGGCGGGCGGCTGCCACGGCCGCTCCGAACGCGCCCGCCGTCGCGGTCTGGTGAAACCCGATCTGATAATGCCCGCGCCCCAGCCACAGGCCAATGCGGATGGACAGTTCCATCCCCACCAAGGCCGCCTCGAGCAAATCGACGATGGGCTGGTCCTGCCATTCGGCCACGGCCAGCGCGGCGGGAAAGACCGCCACCGAGGGGTGGCCGATATGGGCGAAATGCGTGTCATCATAGTCCAGCGCATGCGACACCGTGCCGTTGACCAAAGCCGCCGCGCGCATCTGCGCGGCCCCGCCGCCGAACAGGGTGGCCTGTCCGGCCCCGCCTTCGTCCAGCACCGTCCCTCGCAGGATGCGCGAGACCGGCTCGTTGACCCCTGCGCGCCCAACCGCCAGCCAGTCCAGCGCGGACAGAGACGTCACGATCCGCGCCTGCGCGGTTGTCTTGACCGGGCCGGCGGCGAATTCGGAAAGAGCGCGTGTAAATTCAGTCATGCGGCGCAGTCTAACGTGCGAGCGCGCCGGGTAAAGCCTCAGCCGTAGAGGCTGGCCGCGCGCTGTTCGAAGGCGCGCACGATCCGGTGCATCGCCTCATTGAAGACCACGCCGATGATGCCCTGCAACACGGCGTTCTTGAACTCGAAATCCACGTGGAAGGACACGTTGCAGCCGCCCTCGGGGGCGTCCTCGAAATGCCAGTCGGATTTCATGTATTTGAACGGGCCGTCCAGGTATTCGGTGTCGATCTTCTTCTGCTCGGGGTACAGCGTCACCCGGCTGCCGAACCGTTCGCGGAACACCTTGAACGAGATCACCAGATCGGCCTCCATCACCTGCGCCTCGCCCGCCGCATAGGTCCGTCGGATCCGCGCGGCCGAACACCAGGGCAGAAACTCGGGGTATTTCGCCACATCCGCAACCAGATCGTACATCTGCTGCGCGGTGTATGGCAGGTGACGGGTTTCCGAATGAGTGGGCATGGCAACCTGGACATTTTGGAACGTGACAATGGCGCGTCATGTCGTATGTTGCGCGCCAAAGATCAAGGGGGCAGCCATGAGCCAGCGCGCATATGTGATAGATGAGATGATCTCGGCCAAGGCCATCGCGGCACGGATCGAGGAATTGTGCCGCGAAATCACCCGCGAATTCGGCGATACCGACAAGTTGGTGGTCGTGGGCCTGCTGCGCGGCAGCTTCGTGTTCATCGCCGATCTGGTGCGCGAACTGGACCTGCCGATCGAGGTCGATTTTCTCGAGGCGTCTTCGTATGGCGATTCAATGGAAAGCAGCCGGGAAGTTCGCATTCTCAAGGACTTGCGCGGCGCAATTGAAGGGCGCGACGTGCTGGTGGTCGAAGATATCGTCGACACGGGGCACACGCTGAACCACGTCACCAACCTGCTGCGCAGTCGCCAGCCGAAACGGCTCAAGTCGATTGCTCTGCTGGACAAACCCAGCCGCCGCGAGGTCGATTTCCGCGCCGATTGGATCGGCTTTGAAATCCCGGACGAATTCGTCGTGGGCTATGGCATCGACTATGCCCAACGCAACCGCAACCTGCCCTTCATCGGCAAGGTCCGCTTTACCCAAGACTGATCCCGCCGCGGATTCGAGGCCCCATGATCCTGCGCCACCTTCTGCGAATGTCCCGATGGGCGCGCAATCCGCCCTCGGACCAGCGGGTCAAGCTGGTGCTGGGCCTGATCGTGCTGTGCCTGGTGATTGCCGGCGTTGAATACATGGGCTGGTGGCCCGAATGGGCAACCAGCCAGCCGCGCAAGCTCAGGCCGTGACCGGCGCGTCCAGAACCTGACGGATTGCCGCCAGAAAGATACCCGCGCCGACAGGGATCAGCGCATCGGGGAAATCATAGTCGGGGTTGTGCAGTTGCGGATGGTCAACCCCGGACCCCAGCCAGAACATGGCGGTTTTCGACCCCTTGGCGAACTGCCCGAAATCCTCCGAGAACCTCTGCGGCACGGTGGTCAGGCGCGGTTGCACCCCGGCCTGCGCGCAGGCTTGAGCCAGGATCTGCACGGTCTCGGGGTGGTTGACGCAGGCCTCAAACACGTCGTCATAGGTGATCTCAACACCCAGCCCCTCATCGGCGGCGGCCTTGCGGACCAGCGCCTCGGCCTGATCGACCAGTTGCTCCATACGTGCGTCCGAGACGGTGCGCAGCGTGACCCATATCTCGGCCTCACCCGGCGCAACGCCGAATGTCGGGGCCCCCAGTTGGGCGTGGGTGACGGTGGTCAGCGCGTAATCCTCAGTCAGTTCGCCGCCCGGCCCCAAGGCAGCCAGGGTCGGTATCAACAGCGCCATGGCCGAGGCCGGCGACAGCCCGTCCTGCGGGGCCGCCGCGTGCGAGGTCTTGCCCGTCAGCCGCACCCGCATCCCGCGCGAGGCGCAATTGGCCGGGCCAGAGCACAGCTCGACCGCGCCCAGCTCCAGCCCCGGCAGGTTGTGCAGGGAGAACAGGAAATCCGGCTGTATTTCAGCGTATTGCGGGTCGTTCCGAAAGTCGCGCGCGCCCTGTCCAGTCTCTTCGGCGGGCTGGAAGATCAGCACGACCCGACCGCGTGGCACGGGCGTTTGCGCCAGGTCCTGCGCCACGCCCAACACCATCGTCATGTGGCCGTCATGCCCGCACAGATGACCCTTGCCCAGAACCTGCGAGCACCAGGGTTTGCCCGGCATTTCCAAAATCGGAAGTGCGTCCAGTTCACAGCGGATACCGACTGTCGGCCCCGGCTGGCCCGAGTCGAACACGGCCCCGACCCCGTGCCCACCGATCCCGGTCAGGACCCTGCTGGCCAAACCGCGCAATTGCTCGGCGATGAAGGCGGCGGTTTCAGCCTCTTCACCTGACACCTCGGGGCGTTGGTGCAATGCGTGGCGCAACTCGGTCAGTTGCGCCAGCTTTTCCGGCGTCACGCCTGCCCCAGTTTTTTCTGCCGCGCTGCCCGCAGGCGCGCGAAATCATCGCCCGCATGGTACGACGAGCGGGTCAGCGGCGTGGCCGAAACCATCAGGAACCCTTTGCCATAGGCGGCTTTTTCATAAGCCGCGAACTCTTCGGGCGTGACAAAGCGGTCCACGCGGTGATGTTTCGGCGTGGGCTGCAGATACTGGCCGATGGTCAGGAAATCGATATCGGCGGCGCGCATGTCGTCCATGACCTGGCGCACCTGCTGTTCGTTCTCGCCCAAACCAACCATGATGCCCGACTTGGTGAAGATCGACGGGTCCAGTTCCTTGACCCTCTGCAGCAGACGCAGGGAGTGGAAATAGCGCGCGCCCGGGCGCACCTCGGGGTACAGGCCCGGCACGGTTTCAAGGTTGTGGTTGAACACATCCGGCTTGGCCGCAACCACGATTTCCAGAACCGACGGATCGCATTTCAGGAAATCCGGGGTCAGGATCTCGATCGTGGTCTTGGGCGAGCGGTGACGCACCGCGCGGATGGTCTGTGCGAAATGCTCGGCCCCGCCATCGGCCAGGTCGTCGCGGTCGACCGAGGTGATGACGACGTGGTTCAGGCCCAGCTTTTCCACCGCATGTGCCACCCGGCCCGGTTCGAACGCGTCCAGCGCATCGGGGCGCCCGGTGGCAATGTTGCAGAAGGTGCAGCCGCGGGTGCAGATCTCGCCCATGATCATCATGGTCGCGTGGCCCTGGCTCCAGCATTCGCCCACGTTCGGGCAGCCGGCCTCTTCGCAGACGGTGACCAGGTTGTTGTCGCGCATGATCCGGCGCGTGTCGGCATAGCCCTTGCCACCGGGCGCTTTCACCCGGATCCAGTTGGGCTTTTTCGGCTGCGCATTGTCGGGCTTATGCGCCTTTTCCGGGTGACGTTGTTCAGGGATTTTCAGATCGCGCACGGGGCCGGTTTCCTGACTTTGAGTCAATTTGGTTGGTGCATAACATAAACCGGTCGGATGTATTACGCCAGCCATGCATAGCTGCCATGCGTCGGCGTTTCGCAGATGCAGAATAGGAGCGCAACTTCCTAGGGGATCAACGCAAATTTCGACATGATTTCCGCGGACAAGAGGATATTCGCAAACGCAGCACATCCCGTGTTGAAGCCGGTTTGGAATCGTTTTAACCCACGGGCCGAACAAATGTGAATCACAGGAGATGCCCCATGAAAACCGGAGCCAAGCTGCCCGACGTGACATTCCACACCCGCGTGCGCGACGACTCGATCGACGGGCCCAACCCGTTCCGCTGGGAAGACAAGACCACGGCCGACTATTTTGCAGGCAAGCGGGTCATCCTGTTCTCGCTGCCCGGTGCGTTCACGCCCACCTGCTCGACCTACCAGCTGCCGGGGTTCGAGAACAACTACGAGGCGTTCAAGGCCAAGGGCATCGACGAGATCTACTGCATGTCGGTCAATGACAGCTTCGTCATGAACAAATGGGCGCAGGATCAGGGGCTGAAGAACGTCAAGGTCATTCCCGACGGGTCGGGCGAGTTCACCCGCAAGATGGGCATGCTGGTCGACAAGGCCAATCTGGGCTTTGGCATGCGGTCGTGGCGCTATGCCGCCATCATCAACGATGGCGTGATCGAGGCGTGGTTCCAAGAGCCCGGCCTGATGGACAACTGCCCCGAGGACCCCTATGGCGTTTCGTCGCCCGAGAACCTGATGAAGCACCTGGAGGAAGCGCAGCAGCCCGAAATGGCCTGAGCCTTCACCCAGCCTCCATGCGAAGGGCTCGCCGCGCGCGGGCCCTTTTCAGTTTCGGGTTTCCGACACGATGTTTTCACCGACCTGCCGGATCACCTCGGCCAGTTGACCGAACCACTCCGCCCCGTCTGACGAGTCGCGTCGTACGAGGCCGATCTGCCGTGCGGGCTCCGGGGCGCCGAACCGCAGCAGTTTCAGCCCCGGCACGGCATCGGCCTCGGATCGCGCCGCCAACTCGGGAATCAAGGTCAGGCCGAACCCCTCGGCCACCAATCGCGACAGCGTGGCCAAGGACGACGCGCCCATGTTGATATGGGCGCTGGTCCGATCCTGCCCGCACACTTCAAGGGCCTGATCCGTCAGGCAATGCCCGTCTTCCAGCAGCATCAGCTGGGCCGCGTTCAGGTCGATCGGGCGCAGAGCGTCTGGGCTGACGGTCAGGCTGTTCAGACGAGTCTCGCTGCCAGCCAGCAGAAAGCGATCTTCGAAGAGGGGTACCTCGGCCAGGCCGCGCGCGCCCACCGGCAGGGCCAGCACGGCGGCGTCGATCTCGCCCGCTTTCAGCATCGACAGCAACCGTTCGGTGCGCGCTTCGCGCACCTGCACACGCAGGGACAGATCCGCCGACCGCAACCCGGCCAGAACACCGGGCAGCAGGTAAGGCGCGACGGTCGGGATCAGGCCAACCGATAGGCTGCGGTGCCCGCTGGAATGATCGCGCGCGAACCGGTCCAACCGCTCGGCCGCGCCCAAAATTCGCCGCGCATGGTCCAGCGCGTCGCGGCCCAACGGAGTCAGCAGAATGTCCCGGGCGCGCCGCTCGAACAGCGGCCCGCCCATGATGTCTTCCAACGCCCGAATCTGCACCGACAGCGCCGGTTGGGATACATGACACGCCTGCGCCGCCCGGCCAAAGTTGCGCTGCTCGGCCACCGCGCGGAAGTATTGCAGCTGTCTGAGGGTAAAATTCATAACCCCTGACTATCACGCGCCGCATTTTTCGCAAGTCAAACCAATGAAGGGCGCGGCGGATCACCCGATCCGCCGGTCGCTCTCGGCCTGCATTTCATAATGCCGCTTGAGCCGCTGGAGCGCGATGCGCAGAACGATCTTGCCCGAGCGCGCCGACCAGCCCATGCGTTTTTCGGCCAGCTCCAACCCTTCCAGATAGCAGCAGCAGCGCAGGGCCACATCGCTCAGCCCCGACCCCAGGTCCGACAACGCGCGGGCCACGCGGTCGCGTGCCTCGGAAGACCCCCGCGCAACCGGCGCATCGCCCTCGAACCCGACGCGCCCGCCGCCGGTCAGGAACCTGTCCCAGTTCTGCGTGACCTGAGGCCCCAGCTGAGCCAGTTCGAAATCTTCCCGCAGCCGTTCGCCGGCGCGCACCAGGCTTTCATCCAGAAACGGCTTGCCGTCCCGGTCTCGCCGACGCGCAAGGGCGACCAGAGGGCTTTCGGCGGCGGTATAGCGGATCCGACGCGCGCGTGGGGCGGAGCTCGGTCGTGTCGCGTCGCGATGCTGAAACGCGGCCGGCGCCTCGGCCATGCCGTATTCCGCCCTGGCCCTGGCCCGGTTTTCCGCATCGGCGATCAACTGACCCAGCGCCGTTCGCCCTGTCGGCGTGATCCGATAGCGGCTGATCCGCCCGGGATTGTCGCACGAGATCCAGTCTTTCAACGCCAGGGCCTGCGCGATCTTGCAATCGACAACGGCGGTCCGGGTCGCGCCGGCTGCTCCGCTGTCGCGCACCACGACAGCCTTGTCCATGTCCTCGGCAACGGCCAGAACCGCGCCGGTTTCACACAGGCGGCGCAGCACCCGCAGGGCCTCGCGGTCGAACTCTTCGTCTTTGGCCGCCGGTTCGGACGGCTTGGGTTCGTCATCTTCCTCTTGCCGCCGGCTCTGATCGGCGAAGTGAGTTTCCGCCAGCGATTGCAAGGCCGCATCGACCAGCGGATCGTCGCGCCGCATTTCGATGCGCCGGATCTGCCTGAGAACGGTTGACGCGTGGCATCCGGCCGATCGCGCCAGATCCCGGATCGACCGCCCCGCTTCGGTATGGGCCAGATAGCGCTGCGCGCCCTCGGGGACCCAGGTTGGAACGGTGGAAGCCATGATGTTGTCCATTGGTGTACGCCCTCGTCGACAAACCAAACTGCCAGTATCCGCCGTTGGATAAAGTGTTAACCAAATCTAACTAGGGTTGGTTTCGTTACTCGTTCGTTAACCACCAACGGCGCCAACCAGAATTGATTCAAAATCATAAACAGTGGTGAAACCATCGTTCGGAGGGAGCCCCAACAAGGCAACACCCGCCTAGGTTGTGCAACAGTGAGGCATCCAACACAGAACAAAGGATTGCCCGATGCAGGACCTGACCTCGATGATCACATCCCTTCGCCGTCCCCGCCTGTTGGCTCGGGCGGCCAAACTGGGGGCACGGGATTACGACCGCAACAGGCATTTGCAGCGTGTGCTGGGTTTTGGCGCCCTGCCCGGATCGGGGGCGGCGCTGATGCGACTGATGGAGTTGGAGCGCGAGATGGAGGACCGGCGGCGCATCAACGATCCGGCCTATTCCCTGGTCCGTCACCTGGACCTATTGATCGCACTGGCGGGCGAGGCGCAACTGTATCAGGCCAGCCGCGCCTCGGCCTGTCACTGATCAGGAGAAGGCGTCGGGCATCGACGCTTTCTTTTCCTCGACATAGGCGGTCAGCGCGGCCAGTTTGTCGGGGTCGAGATGCGGTTGCTGGTAGTGAGCCAACAGATGCTCGACCCGCGCCGAGGCCAGAGTTCGCGTGTCGCGCGCGCCCTCTTCTTCCCAGGTCTCAAAGGGCTTGTAGTCCAGAAGTTCGGTCTTCCAGAACGCGTCCTTGAAGTTGGCCTGGGTATGGGCGCAGCCCAGATAGTGGCCGCCCGGCCCCACCTCGCGGATCGCATCCATTGCCTGCGCGTTTTCGTCATAGGCGACCCCCTTGGCCAACCCATGCAGGACGCCCAACTGGTCGGCATCCATCACGAATTTCTCGAAATCCGCGACCAGGCCGCCTTCCAGCCAACCGCAGGCATGCAGCATGAAATTCACGCCCGACAGCAAGCCCATGTTCAACGAATTCGCGGTCTCATACGCTGCCTGCGCATCCGGCAGCTTCGACCCGCAGAACGATCCGGCCGACCGATAGGGCAGGCCCAGCCGCCGTGCCAACTGACCTGCGCCATAGGTGATGTGCGCGGCTTCCGGCGTTCCGAACGTAGGTGCGCCCGAATTCATGTCGATCGAAGACACGAACGCGCCGAAAATGGCAGGCGCGCCCGGTCGGATGATCTGGCTGTAGGCCACACCGGCCAGCACCTCTGCCAGAACCTGCGTCAGCGTCCCCGCCACCGAAACCGGCGCCATCGCGCCGCCCACGATGAAGGGCGAGATGATGCAGGCCTGATTGTTGCGCGCATAGACTTCCAGCGACCCCATCATCACGTCGTCGAAGGTCATCGGCGAGTTGATGTTGGTCAGCGAGGTCATCACCGTGTTTTCCTGCACGAACTCCTTGCCGAACAGAATCTCGCACATTTCGACCGAATCCTGCGCCCGGCTGGGATCGGTCACCGAACCCATGAAGGGTTTGTCCGACAGCGTCATGTGCGCCATCAGCATGTCCAGGTGCCGCTTGTTCACCGGAACGTCGGTGGGTTCACAGACGGTGCCGCCCGAATGGTGCAGCCACTTGGACATGTAGGCCAGTTTCACGAATTTGTTGAAATCGTCCATCGTGGCATAGCGGCGCCCGCCTTTGGCATCGCGCACGAAGGGCGGCCCATAGACCGGGGCCAGCACCAGGCTACGCCCGCCGATCACCACCGATTTCTCGGGGTTGCGGGCGTGCTGCGTGAACTGGCTGGGCGCGGTCTTGATCAACTCGCGCGCAAGGCCCCGCGGAAGGCGCACCCGTTCCCCGTCGACATCGGCGCCGGCATTGCGCCAGCGCTCCAGCGCCGCCGGGTTGTCGACGAAGTTGACGCCGACTTCTTCCAGCACGGTCTCGGCGTTGGTTTCGATGATCTCCAGCGCCTCGTCGTTCAGAACCTCAAAGTTCGGAATGTTGCGCTCGATGTATTTCGCCGTTTCGATCCGAACCGCGGTGCGTTCGGCCCGGCGGGCGGCGCCGCCGCCACCGCGCGCTCTGCGTCGGGTGTTTGCCTCTGCCATCAGATGACCCCGTGTGACTGTTTAGGTTGGTATGTGTGTTACTGGAATCTGACGCGCCATCAGATGTGATTTCCGGCGCATTGGGGGGAAAAGCGACATGGCGCGTCAGGTCAACCCCTCAAGTCCGGTGCGTTCGGGGATCACAGGGGTTTCTCAAAGAAGACCTTGTTGCCCTGCGCGGCGACCTCGTTCCAGCCCAGATGTCGGTACATCGCGCGGGTATCCTGCATCAAGCGGTGGGTCGTCAGCTTCAACCGGTCGCACCCTGACCTGCTGGCCTGGGCTTCCGCCTGCGCCAATAGCTTGCGAGCTAACCCCTGCCCCTGTGCAGCCGGCGAAACCGCCAGGTTGAACACCATCATCGCCCGCCCCACGGGCCCGAAGATGACGACACCCGAAGTCTCGCCCTGCATCTCTGCCAAGATGGCCACATGCTGCACTATGTCGTCTTCGAGTCCCGCCGCGACATCCGGCAGATCGGGAATCCGCGCCGCCGGGTCCGCATAGGCGGCCCGGATACATGCGCGAATGGCGTCCGCGTCCCCCAAGACCGCCGGCCTGAGCGTGATTTCGGTCATTCGATGCACTCCGCGTCACTCTTTTCCGCCAAATGACGTCAAGGCGCTTGCACATGCAAGGCTTCCGACCTAAAGGCCGGGTATGACCGAGACATCCCATGACCGCCTTCTGATCATCGACTTCGGCAGCCAGGTAACGCAGCTGATCGCCCGCCGCCTGCGCGAGTTGAACGTCTATTGCGAAATCCACCCCTACCAGAACGTCACGATGGACTTCGTGCGGAACATGGCCCCGCGCGCCATCATCTTTTCCGGCGGACCGGACAGCGTGACCCGCGAAGGTTCGCCGCGCGTTCCGCAAGAGATCTTCGAATATGGCGTTCCGATCCTGGGCATCTGCTACGGCCAGCAGGTGATGATGCATCAGCTGGGCGGCAAGGTCGAAAGCGGCCATGGCACCGCCGAGTTCGGGCGGGCCTTCGTGACGCCGCGCGGCAAGCTCGACCTGCTCGAGGGCTGGTTCACCGATGGCGACGAACAGGTCTGGATGAGCCACGGCGACCATGTCAGCCAAATCGCGCCGGGGTTCGAGGTGTTCGGCACCTCGCCCAACGCGCCTTTCGCGATCACGGCCGATACCAGCCGCCATTTCTATGCCGTTCAGTTCCACCCCGAGGTGCACCACACCCCCAAGGGCGCAAAACTGTACGAGAATTTCGTGAAACTGGCCGGGTTCAAGGGCGACTGGACCATGGGCGCCTATCGCGATGAGATGATCCGCAAGATCCGCGAACAGGTCGGCGACAAAAAGGTGATCTGCGGACTGTCGGGCGGTGTCGACAGCTCGGTCGCGGCGATTTTGATCCACGAGGCGATCGGCGACCAGCTGACCTGCGTCTTCGTCGATCACGGCCTGCTGCGCAAGAACGAGGCGCAGGAAGTCGTCTCGATGTTCCGCGACAACTACAACATCCAACTGATCCACGCGGATGAAAGCGAGCTGTTCCTGGGCGAGCTCGAGGGCGTCTCGGACCCCGAGACCAAGCGCAAGATCATCGGCAGGCTGTTCATCGACGTGTTCCAGAAACACGCCGACACGATCGAGGGTGCCGAGTTCCTGGCCCAGGGCACGCTCTACCCCGATGTCATTGAATCGGTGTCGTTTTCCGGCGGCCCGTCGGTCACGATCAAATCGCATCACAACGTGGGCGGCCTGCCCGAAAAGATGGGCCTGAAACTGGTCGAGCCGCTGCGCGAACTGTTCAAGGACGAGGTTCGCGCGCTGGGCCGCGAACTGGGCCTGCCACCCAGCTTCATCGGCCGCCACCCCTTCCCCGGACCGGGCCTGGCGATCCGCTGCCCGGGCGAGATCACCCGCGAAAAGCTGGAAATCCTGCGCGAGGCCGACGCGATTTATATCGACCAGATCCGCAAGCACGGCCTGTATGACGAGATCTGGCAGGCCTTCGTCGCGATCCTTCCGGTGCGCACGGTCGGCGTGATGGGCGACGGGCGCACCTATGACTATGCCTGTGCCTTGCGGGCAGTGACATCCGTCGATGGGATGACGGCGGATTACTACCCGTTCACCCACGAATTCCTGGGCGAAACCGCCACCCGGATCATCAACGAGGTCAAGGGCATCAACCGCTGCACCTATGACATCACCTCCAAGCCTCCGGGCACGATCGAGTGGGAATGACACGAAAAGCCGGGCTTTGACCCGGCTTTTTTATTGTTGTTCCAACCGCCTGCGTCTGGTTCGCTGCACCGGCGACAGCGCAGGGATTCGACATGAACGAGAACGCAAGGACGATGCTCAGAACGGCGCTGTGGATGACGGGCGCGATTGCGTCGTTTTCCTCGATGGCCGTTGCGGGGCGCGAGCTGAGCACCGTCCACGATACGTTCGAAATCATGATGTATCGCAGCATCGTCGGTGTGGTCGTGGTCGCCACCATTCTGACACTGACCGGCAAATGGCATCAGGTCTCGACCCGGCGGTTCGGGCTGCATCTTGTTCGGAACTCGGTACATTTCGCGGGCCAGAACCTGTGGTTCTACGCGGTCAGCGTCATACCTCTGGCACAGGTCTTCGCGCTGGAATTCACGCAACCGATCTGGGTCATCCTGCTGTCGCCGCTGTTGCTGGGCGAGCGCCTGACCTCGACCCGCGCGCTGTCGGCGGTGATCGGGTTTGTCGGCGTTCTGATCGTGACCCGCCCCGGTGCCACCCCGATTTCTCCGGGGGTGGCGGCTGCGACGGCTTCGGCGATTTTCTTCGCGTTGACAACGATTTCCACAAAGAAGCTGACGCAGTTTGCCAGCATCGGCTGCATCGTCTTCTGGTTGACCAGCATGCAGGCCGTCATGGGGATGGCTGCATCGGGCATCGACGGGCAGATCACCGCGCCGACCCTGCAAACAGCGCCGTTCCTTCTGTTGGTCGGGCTGGCGGGGCTGTTGGCACATTTCTGTATCACCAACGCGCTGGCCATCGCGCCCGCGACGGTCGTGATTCCCTTTGACTTTGCGCGCCTGCCGACGATCGCGGTCGTGGGAATGGTCATCTATCACGAACCGCTCGACCACTGGACCCTGCTTGGGGCCGCCGTGATATTTGCAGGGATATTTCTGAACGTCCGCGCCGAAAGCCGTAACAATTATGCAACACGGCCGCAAAGTATGCGCGACAGCTAACGTTCGGTCACATGTTGACGGTTTTTTAAACAACGCGCGATTATCCATACGTGAAATGAACTGTCGTCGTCACTCACCAAACAAGAAAGCGGCGCGTCAGTGTTGAGAAAAAGGGAGGATTAAATGAAAAAGGCGCTGCTGCAAGCGTGCGCTCTGTGTGTTGGGGCATCCGCCGTACATGCAGGCGGTATCGACCGGAGTGGTCAAGGCATCAATGTCATCTTCGAAGAGGGTTCGGTTGTCCAATTCCGTCTGGGTTACACATCGCCCAGTGTGACCGGAACCATGCTCGGGGTGGACTCGGGCGAGGTGGCCAACAACTTCTTCACGCCCCATCTGGCATACAAACGTGCGATCAACGAAAAGTTGGACTTCGCGTTGATCTACGACGAACCGTTTGCCGCGGACGTCTCGTATGGCGCCGGCTATCCGCTGTCGCAGAACCCGATCCCGGGTGGCCGGACTGACGTGCTGCGGGCAAAGGCGGATACCGATGCGATCACTGCCCTGTTGCGCTACAAGTTCGACGGCGGATTCAGTGCAATCGGTGGCCTGCGAATTCAACGGCTCAGCGCCAATGTCGCGGTTCCGGCCGCAGCCGGGTACGAAGTCGACGCGGACGCAGATACCGCGCTGGGTTACGTGGTCGGCGTGGCGTGGGAGAAACCCGAAATCGCCGCGCGTGTTGCACTGACCTACAACTCGAAGATCTCGCACGATCTGTCGCAGACCGAGTCGCTGAACCCGCCGCCGCCGGCTCCGGGCGGCTTCGTGGCCAGCTTCGACACCAACAGCGAGGTGGTTTCGCCGCAATCCGTCAACCTGGACTTCCAGACCGGTGTGGCCCCCAAGACCCTGCTGTTTGGTTCGGTTCGCTGGGTGGACTGGCCCCAGACCGTCTATGACCCGCCGAACTACCCGCCGGCGAACCCGCTGGTCGACTATGACGATCCGACCTGGACCTATTCGCTGGGCCTCGGCTATCAGTTCAACGAGCAATTCTCGGGCGCCGTGACGCTTGGGTATGAAGCCTCCACCGACGAGCCCGTGTCCAACCTCGGCCCCACCGACGGGTTCTGGAGCATCGGCCTCGGTGGCACCTACTCGTTGGAAAAGGCCAAGATCTCGGCCGGGGTTCGCTATACCGATCTGGGTGACGCGATCGCCGACGGCGCTGGCCCCGGTGCACGCGCCACCTTCGAAGGCAACAGCGCCTGGAGCGTCGGCTTCCAGATCACCTATGCGCTGAACTGAAGACCGTCAAACGGTTGAAAACATGAACCCCGCCCAAGTGGCGGGGTTTTTCGCATGATCCGGGTCGATTGCCCTGCTGGGGTGTGGAAAATGCCGGTATGACACGACAAAAAACACTCTCACCCCGCTCCGGGGCCGAGCTCTTGCTGCTGGGACTGATCTGGGGCGGGTCCTTCCTTGCAATCCGAATCGCGCTGGATTCGGTTCCGGTGATCACCACCGTGTTTCACAGGGTTTTCTGGGCGGCGCTGGCTCTTTGGGCCGTGGTCCTGATCCAGCGGCTGCCCGTGCCGACCAGTTGGCGGGTCTGGCGCGCCTTCCTGGTCATGGGGCTGCTGAACAATGCCCTGCCCTTCACGCTGATGGCCTGGGGCCAGCTTCATGTGGATACCGGCCTGACTTCGATCCTGAACGCCGCCACGGCCATTTTCGGAGTTCTGGCCGCCGCGACGGTCTTTCCCGACGAAAGGCTCTCGGCGACCCGCCTGACCGGAGTGATACTCGGATTCGCCGGCGTCTCCATCACGATCGGCATCGGCAGTCTGCTGCGCTTTGACCTGCAGAGCATGGGGCAACTGGCGATTCTGGCCGGCACCGTATCCTATGCGATGGCGGCGGTCTGGGCGCGGCTTCACCTGTCCGGGCTGCCGCCGCAAGTCTCGGCCGCCGGCATGTTGACCGGATCCACGATTTTCATGCTGCCGGTCATGCTGGTGGTCGACGGTCCTCCCGCCCTGCTCCTGCCCGCCGAGACTTGGCTGGCCATCGGCTATTTCGCCGTGGCGGCGACGGCCGGCGCCTATCTGCTGTACTACCGCGTCCTTGCGGCGGCGGGCAGCGGCAATCTGCTGCTGGTGACCCTGATCATCCCTCCGGTGGCGATCACGCTTGGCGCCCTTGTCCGAAACGAGGCCCTTCCGCCCAACGCCTATCTGGGCTTCGGCATTCTTGCCGTTGGCCTGACGATCCTCAGCCGATCCGGGCGGCGCGATTGACGCCGCCCGCCCTGCGTTCTAGCTAGAGCAAAACAAGGGACGGCGGAACATGATCTACGGCTCGGCACGGGAATGGCGCGAGGCTGCACGAAAAAAGGTGCTGTTTTTCGGGATGTCGGGGCTGGGCAAAACCTATGTCTCGAATATCCTGCGCGAATCCGGCGATTGGTTTCATTACTCGATCGATTACCGGATCGGCACACGCTACATGGGCGAATACATCACCGACAACGCCAAGGCCGAGGCGATGAAGGTGCCGTTTCTGCGCGATCTGCTGCTGACCGATTCCATCTATATCGGCTCGAATATCTCGTTCGAGAACCTGACCCCCGTGTCCGCCTATCTGGGCAAGCCCGGAAACCCGGACCTGGGCGGCCTGCCCATGCCCGAATACCGGCGCCGGCAGGAACAGTTCCGGCTGGCCGAGATCCACGCTCTGCTGGACACCGAGTACTTCATCGACCGCGCGCAACGGTTGTACGGGTACCCGCATTTCATCTGCGATACCGGCGGGTCGATCTGTGAATGGGTCGATCCCGATGACCCGGCCGACCGGGTGCTGTCGGAACTGTCGCGGCATACCCTGATGATCTGGATCAAGGGCGACGACGCACACACCGCCGAGTTGATCCGCCGCTTTGACAAGGCCCCCAAGCCCATGTCCTACCAGGCCGAATTTCTGACCCGAGTCTGGAAGGACTATCTGGATCGGCACGGCTGCGCCGAGGCCGACGTAAACCCCGATGACTTCATCCGCTGGACCTATGCCCAAGCGCTTGCGCATCGCCAGCCGCGGTATCGGGCAATGGCCGAGAACTGGGGCGTGACCGTCACCGCCGACCAGATCGGACAGGTACGCGATGCCGGAGATTTCGACGAGTTGATCGAACGCACCCTTGAGGCCCGCCGCGCCGCGTCCTAACTAGAGCCTTTCACCGGACCAACCAGAAGTTTGAGCCATGCCCATCAAGATCCCCTCAGACCTGCCCGCCTTTGACGTCCTGACCAAGGAAGGCGTCATGGTCATGGCCGAGGATCAGGCCATGCGGCAGGACATCCGGCCGCTGAAGATCGGGCTGCTGAACCTGATGCCCAAGAAGATCCAGACGGAAAACCAGTTCGCGCGGCTGATCGGGGCAACCCCGCTTCAGATCGAACTGTCGCTGATCCGGATGACCGAGCATCAGACCAAGAACACCGCCGCCGAGCACATGGAAGAGTTCTATCGCCCCTTCCAGGAGGTCAAGGACCAGAAATTCGACGGTCTGATCATCACCGGTGCCCCGATCGAGCATCTGGATTTCACCGACGTGACCTATTGGGACGAACTGACCGAGGTGTTCGACTGGACCCAGACCAACGTGCATTCCACCTTTGGCGTCTGCTGGGGCGGGATGGCGATGATCTACCATTTCCACGGGGTGCGAAAGCATATGCTTCCGGCCAAGGCTTTCGGCTGTTTCCGGCATCGCAACCTTGCGCCGGCCTCGCCGTTTCTGCGCGGCTTTTCGGATGACTGCGTGATCCCCGTCAGCCGCTGGACCGAGGTCCGCCAGGACGAGATCGACGCCGCCCCCGGCCTGACCACCCTGTTGGGCAGCGACGAGGTCGGCCCCTGCCTGGTCGAGGATCGCGCCCACAGGGCGCTGTATATCTTCAACCATTTCGAATACGACAGCGACACGCTGAAACAGGAATATGACCGCGACGTTGCCAACGGCACGCCGATCAACGTTCCGATCAACTATTACCCCGACGACGATCCCAGCCAGACCCCGCAGAACCGCTGGCGCAGCCACGCGCATCTTCTGTACGGGAACTGGATCAACGAGATCTACCAGACCACCCCGTTCGACATGAACGAAATTGGCCGCTAAGGCGCTGATACTGTTCTCGGCGGCCGCGGCAATGCTGGCGGTCGTGACCCTCTGGCTTGCGGCCCAGCGGGAATCCCGAGCCCAGGCCGACTTTCCGCCCGAGGGGCAAATCCTGGACATCGACGGTATCGCCGTCCATGCGGTGGTCATGGGTCAGGGGCCTGACGTCGTGCTGATCCATGGCTCCAGCGGCAACACCCGCGACATGACCTTTGCGCTGGCACCGCTGCTGGCCAAGTCCTTTCGGGTCATCGTGTTCGACCGCCCCGGCCTTGGATATTCGCAAAGCTTCAATGCTGACGGCGAAACCATCGTCGAACAGGCGGACATCCTGCAAAGGGCCGCAGCCCAATTGGGCGCCGACAAGCCCATCGTCGCGGGGCAAAGCTATGGCGGTTCGGTCGCCCTAGCCTGGGCGGTGACGCGACCGGAAGATATTTCGGCGCTGGCCCTGATCGCACCCGCGGCAGTGCCATGGGAAACGCCGCTGGATTCGTTCAACCGAGTCTCATCGACGGCGTGGGGCAGCGCAGTGCTCTTGCCATTGATCACCGCTTTCGTTCCGGACTGGTATGTTGAAAAAGCGCTGGATACCGTATTCGCCCCGCAAAAGGCGCCCGAAGGCTATGCCCGGCATTTCGGTCCCGGTCTGACTTTGCGCCGCGCGTCCATGCACGCAAATGCCAAACAACGTGCAAACCTGCTGGATGAAGTCACGGAACTCGAGCCGCGCTATCCTGAGATTTCAGTCCCGACCGAGATCGTCCACGGCACTGCGGACACCACCGTGGGGCTGGACTGGCACTCGAGGCGCCTGCGCGATCGGATACCGGGCGCCGAGTTGGTCGAACTGCAGGGCATCGGCCACATGCCACAGGTCGTCGCCGCGCCCGAGGTGGCCGCAGCCATCGCGCGGGCGGCACACCGTGCCGGTTTGCGTTAGCCCGGCCAGCAGGCCATAGTGGCCGGTGAACAGTGTTACGAGGCGCTTCATGACCGGAACCCAGAAAGGGGCAATCAACGACTATTACCGCAAGTCCGCACCCAAGGATGTCCGCAAGGCGATCGAAAACGCCCGCCGCGGCGAAATTCTGTCTGCGACCTACCCCTACCGACAGAAGATGAAGCGCAAGGATTATGACCGGCAGATGGACGCGCTGCAGATCGAACTGGTCAAGCTGCAGGCCTGGGTCAAGGAAACCGGTCAACGTATCGCCATCATCTTCGAAGGGCGCGATGCCGCAGGCAAGGGCGGAACCATCAAACGGTTCCGCGAAAACCTCAATCCGCGCGGCGCAAGGGTCGTGGCGCTCAGCAAACCGTCGGATGCCGAACGCAGCCAGTGGTATTTCCAGCGCTACATTCCGCACCTGCCCTCGGCCGGCGAGCTCGTGTTCTTCGACCGCAGCTGGTACAACCGCGGCGTGGTCGAAAACGTCTTTGGCTTTTGCACCCCGGACGAGCGCGAGCGTTTCTTCCGACAGCTTCCGGGGCTGGAGGACGGGCTGGTCAATGACGGCATCCGCCTGTTCAAGTTCTGGCTGAACGTGGGCCGGGCCGAACAGCTGAAGCGCTTTCTGGACCGCGAAAACGACCCGCTGAAATACTGGAAGCTCAGCCCCATCGACGTCGCCGGCCTTGGCAAGTGGGAGGACTACTCCCGATCCATCCACGAGACTCTGACCAGATCGCATTTCGACCGGTGCCCTTGGACCGTCATCCGTTCGGATGACAAGAAACGGGCCCGGCTGGCTGCGATCCGAACGGTTCTGGCGGCGCTGGACTATGACGAAAAGGACCACGATGCCGTTGGCACCCCCGATCCCCGGATCTGCGGAGGCCCGGACATCTGGGATGCGTGACACCCCTGTTCAACCAAGCCACTGCGGTGGATTTCTGCCGACCGACACCATATACCCATTGGACAAAAGAAAAAAGAAACACAGGCATTCGAGGCCGGTATGACCAAGCGCGGCTATCACCACGGCAACCTCAAGCAGGCGCTGATCGAGGCGGCCCTGTCCCTGATCGAGGAAAAGGGCCCGACCGGCTTTACCCTGTCCGAGGCCGCCAAGACTGCCGGGGTGACGCCCGCCGCTGTCTATCGCCACTATCACGGGCGCGATGACCTGATCGCCGAGGCCGCGCGCCAGGGCTTCGAGATGTTCGCCGACCTGATGCAACACGCCTATGACAAGGGGCAGCCGTCGGCTCTGGCTGCGTTCGAAGCGACCGGCCGGGCCTATCTGGCCTTTGCCCGCAAGCATCCCGGTCACTACATCGCGATGTTCGAAAGCGGCATTTCCCTGAACCGCACGCCCGAGCTGGCGATGGCCGCAAACCGTGCGAAATCCGTGCTTGAACAGGCAGCCGCCGACCTGTCACAACACATCCCGCCCGAGAAACGCCCGCCCGCCTCGATGTTCAGCGCGCATATCTGGGCCATGAGCCACGGCGTGGTCGAACTCTATGCCCGCAACACGGGTGCGTCCTCGCCCTTTCCGCCCGAGGACCTTCTGGAAACCGGAATTGGCATCTATCTGCGCGGTCTGGGACTGGTGCCACCGGACGAATGATCACGGCATCCGGCTGGACCGGGATACGTTCAGCCGCGAACTGACATTGATCAGATCCATCCGACCCATGCCCTTGATATCGACCGCCCCGAGATCGGCGATCTGAAACTCGTCGATCAGGGCGTATTTCATCTCTTCCGGCGCGACGATGTTCATGGGATTGGCAAAAACCTGAAGCCGCGATGCGATGTTCACCGCCGGCCCGAAGACATCATAGACGTATTTCTGAACCCCCACGACCGACCCGACCGCCGGGCCGATGCCCAGGCCTATGCGCGCCTGCCATTTGTGCGGGTGGCTTTCATTGCGCCGGTCGAGATATCGCAGAAACCGCACCGCGCAATGCGCCACCGCCGTCGCGTGATCGGGCGTTGCATCCGGCATTCCCGACACCGCCAGGTAGGCATCGCCGATCGTCTTGATCCGCTCGCAGCCGAATTGCTCGACGATCCGGTCGAAGGCGGTGAAGATGTCGTTCAGCTCGCTCAACGTGACCGTGGGGTCGGTCCGGGCCGCAAAATCTGTGAACCCGACAAAGTCCAGCATCACCACCGACACCTGATCGAACAGCTGCGGTGTCACCACGCCGAAGGTCTTGAACTCCTCGTACACGGATCGCGGCATCAGGTTCAGCAGCAAGCGCTCGACCCGCTCCTTTTCGCGCTCCAACTCGCGCGTGTTGCGCTCGACCATGGTCGAGTAGCTGTCGATCATGCTTTCCAGTTCGCGGATCCGGGTGATGTTCTGGCATTCGACCACCAGGATCTGCTCGCCCGCCCCGTTGGCCAGCGACACCGAGACGGCGAAAACCAGCGTCCGGCGTTTGGGCTTGATTTTCAGCTCGGCCGAATAGCGCAGCCCTGACTGTTTGACGTCGTCCAGTTCGCGCCTGTCCAGATCGGGCAGAAGGTCCGGCAGGGTCTGGCCGGCGGCCGGCGTTCCGAACCATTCGGCAAAGGGTCCGTTGTGGAAGATGAAAGTCAGATCCGAAGCCCGCAATACCGCAACGCCGGTTCCGATGGCCCGCAGCAATTGTTCGTTGATGGCCTGGATGCTCATGCCACGTTGCGGGCGACGATGATCCCCCGCTTGCCCTCGATGGCGGCAAGGGCGGCCTCCACGTCTTCATCCGACATGCCATGCATCGTCAGGGCCTGCCCGAACAAGGCGGCCATCGCGTCGAAATCCGAATGACTGATACCCAGGTGGCGGTGAACCGCCTCGATCCGGTCATCGCTGAACGAGGCCGGGCCTCCGACCAACGAGGACACGAACTTGGTCTGGTGGTCGATCAGGCGCGGCATGTCGATGTCTTCGAAATAGTCGCCGATCTCGTCGGACTCCAATGCCATTTCATAAAACGACATCACGATCCGGCTTATCGTTTTGAATCCGCCGTATTTTTCATAAATCGTCTGAACCACGGCGAGACCTCATACCAACTCAAACATTCTCGCAGTGTAATCTCATCCCGAGAGTATTGCGAATTGTTTTGAGCAAGCTGCCGTTTTTGCGCACGCAAAACCGGCGAATTTGCAGGGGTACGACCCGGACCGGTCTTAAGAGTTCAGACCTCAAGATCGTCGGCGCAGGGAACCAGACCGACATAGCCGCCCCGCCTCAAAAGCCGGGACTGCCCCCCTGCCCGCCAGTACAGCTTGCGCCCCGCGGCCTTCAGTTCGCGCGCAACCCGGAACCAGGTCGGACCTTTGTCCAGCCCGCTGTTGATGCGCACGTCCTGCTCTCGTTCACTGGTCTTGATGACGGTCTGAGCATCCGGCTGAGACACAATCGCCTGGGCACACACGGCCGGGAAACACTGATACATGGCCCAATCCGGGCGCGGAATGGTCAGAAAGTCATCCAGATGGTCCGAGTATTCCTCGGACCATTCCAGCAGTTTGCGGCATCCTCGCTGTGACACGACATATGCCGCTGCACTGGCAACCATCTCCAATATCTCGCGCACCTCCACGCCACCAATTTCCCTGCTGGGGCCGAAACGGCGCACACGCGGCCAATAGTCGAGCTTGACGTAGTCGAACTTGTCGGCGTTCCGGACCAGGGTTTGAATGACATCGGCCGCCGCGCCGGACAGCTCGACATCGTCCTCGAACGCAACCACGGCCGGCAGTCCTCTTTCCACCCCGATTTCCCAGACCCTCCGATGGCTTTCGAAACACCCGACTTCGCTGGGCAAAAGCCCCCACCGGCTGCCGCTGCCCGGCACATAGCGCGCGCCGTCCAGCGCCCCCGGCTGGCTGGCATCGATCGCGCTGAGACGGTGCGCCCCGGCCAACCCGACCCGCGCGAACTCGGCCTCCATGAAGGCACGCCGTTCCGGCACGCGATCAAGGTTGATGTAATAGATGCAGTCGGCCACCGGGCCGTCAGGCGTATGCACTGGTGTTCCCTTCCTCTAGATCGCGCACGGACAAGCCCATACCGTCATTACCCGCCGCACGTCCAGCGTTCACAGTCTCGCCCGCCGCCCCGTCATCCGCGATCAGCGCTTGGTGGCAAGAACGGTTCGCCGGCCTTCCGATCATGGTATTCATGCGCTGCTGCGCCGGCAGCGCGTTGCTTCGGCGCTGCATCAACATGCCGAGAGCGCCTTGTGGCAATCTTGGTCCGGATCTTGTTCGGCTGCGTTCACTCTGACGCTGCCCCTGGACTTGCGGACATTGTCTATCGCTGCGGCGAAAAGGCATAGGGTGGGACCACGTCCGCGCGTTCTGGCGCGTAGCGGTCGAACATGTCGACCGATCGCGCCGCCACGACCGGATCTCCGGTGACCCTGCGCGCGCCGGCGGCGATCAGGTCATCCACCGTGGCCTGGCTGACATAGAGTTTCGCCCAAGCCTCGCCCGGCATGGCCAGCGTGACGTCCGGCTTGCGACAACGCCCGTCCAGGTCGGCGACGAACTCGGCCACCGCGCGGAGGATGAGCAAGCCCGCGCTGCCGCCGTCGGAGAAGTCGAACCGCGGGAAGCCGTCCGTGTCGCCGTTCTTCTCGGGGTCGATGCGCACGCGGAAGTAGTCGACGAAAGTCGGCGGTGCCGCGGCGATCGCTTCGGGGTGGGGCCGGCGGGATCAGCCGGGCCGGCGTCACCTTGCCTTCCAGCGCCAGCGCCTGCGCCTGCGACATCAGGCGCGCGCAATCGTTCGCCCCTGTCGAGACATGGGCCATCTGCCTCAGCGCGTCGGCCTTGCCCCAGTTCCTTCGGCGGCGGATGGTTCGAGAGCGTCGGAGCCGAACCGACCCAGAGCGGCGCGGCCTCGCGCGATCCGGCGGCGGTTTTCGGCATCCGCCCCAGCCAGGCAGGGTTCAGCGCCAACCAACGCGCCACCACATCGATCAGGGATGTCTGGAAATTGAACGCGGGCTTGTAGCCGGGGGTCCAGTACTCGCCGAGGCCCTTCAGCACCGCGCTGATGTTCTGATGCTTGAAATCGACCGATCCCTCGGACCGGCCACACAAGAGCAGCAGGACCCTGCGCCGATGTTCGGCCTTGTTATAGGGCCGCCCGACCAAATCATCGGCCAGCATCGCGAAATAATCTGCGACGATCAGGTCGTTTTCTTTATCGGTCCAGGGCGCTTTCGACATCGCGGCCATTTACGAAGAGTATCAAACCCATCCGCAGCGCCTTCGCAGGTTGCGGACCAACATGGAAGAGCGCCTGCTCAGGGCCTTTGCGGGCCTGATCAACCAGCTCAGACAGCAAGACCTCGGCATCGAGCTGTGAACCGGCATGCAAAATTGACCCCGGTATTGGGGTAATCGGCGTCCAAATTTGACCCCCCTGATATTTGATTTCGGTAGCTTTCTCACGGAT